>NZ_BSCT01000041.1 GCF_030159255.1 Bradyrhizobium sp. SSBR45G
CAGTATATGTTAAAAGCCTCAACCGGACAGCCGTGGGACAAGCCCGGCCATGACGGCGTGGAAACAGACGAGCGCAATACGGAAGACGCCATATGCGAGAGCCCAGCCCCTCTCTATGAAGTTGCTGTCGGAAGCCGGCAGCGACCTCGTGGCCAATGTGCAGTGCCGATCCCGGCTGTCCCTCCTCATGGTGAAGAGCGTCGCCCTTGCGACGCGTCTCGAACCATGAGGCCCCGATGCCGCCTGATCATCGCCGCCTGAAGCCATCGGCCCACTGCCGATGAAAGCGCGCCTGCTGCTCCACCGTGGCGGGCACCACCGTCTCGTCGGCCTGGAAGATGTTGACCATGTCCTTCGTCCGACTCGGCTCGCCGAGACGCATCTTGTAGGCTAGGATCGCCGGTCCCATGTCGCGCTGCATTCCCGACGGATAGACGTTCTCGCTCGCACCGAAGCAGCACAGCAGCGCGCCGCGCTTTTCCAACTCCAGCCTGAGTTCGATCAAGGCTTCGAAGAAGTCGACGTCGGACTGCGCCGTCTCGACCTCGCTGCCCTGAACAAGCGAGATGCAGTAGACCTCCCGTCCCTCGGTCATGATTTCGTCCGCCGTCACCATGGCGCGCACCCGCGAGCCATCCGCGAGCAGCATGTCGATCTGTCCTTCGAAATAGCGTTCAGTGCTCATTGCAGCCTCAAGCGACGCGATGCCCAGCGAGAGGCAAGCGCCTCGTCCACATACACTGATTTGCCCGACGGGCGGAATCTACGGTGCGCCGGCACCGACATTGCCTCGTGGACCAACGACGTTGCCGTGCGCCGAAAAGCTGTTTTCGCTAGCAGGTTCAACGACAAGTCCGATTTCAAGACCTTCCGGGAAAAATAAATCATTTCCGCAAATCAGAATACCTGATCTATGCTCCCCCCGTTCCGGTCCGGATGAGGGGCGTACGCGTCGTCACGAAACGTTGGATCGGCAATGCGGTGGACGTCGGAGCATCGTAAAGCGCTTGCGCGGACGAGCGGTGTTCTGCGGACGGCGAAGTCGCGTGGTCCTGATATCCCGAAGCTGGTATCAAATCGGCCGTTGCCATGCATCGTGCCGATGACGGTGGCCAACAAGCCGGGCACCGGGGAGAGCGCGTATAAGCCCGTAAACCATCGCGCAGGGAAGGCCGGATGCTCCGGTCCGTACCTGTGGTTCTGCCGCGTGCTTTTTTTCTGCACGCGGACCATGGGTGCGATCGGCACCCGGCCTTCCCTGCGCCCTCATCAATTGAGAGGGCGAAACTGCAGCATCACCCGGGCACACTCAGTGCCGCGGCAACGACGCGGTATGCCCAGTTGTTTGACAAGGCTCGATGAGATGAAGCACCGAGGCCTGCGTTCAGCCCGCGAACGCAGCCTGCGCCTCCGGCAGCGCCCAGATCTTTTCGATCGCCGCCGCGCCTGCCGCCGTGATCGCCGCCTCGTCGTCATGCAGATAGCGCCCGTCGTGGATCAGCAGCCGGCCGTCGACCATCACCTGGTCGATGTTGGCGCGGTTGGCGAGCGCGATCAGGCCGCGGCGGGGATCGTGCAACGGCTGGAGATGCGGATGGGTCATGTCGACGATGGTGAGATCGGCGGTCGCGCCCGGCGCGATCACGCCGAGATCGTCGCGCTTGATCATCGCGGCCGCGGTCGAGGTGACCGCGTCGATCAGCTCCGGCGCGCTCGCCGTCTCGGCGCTGCCGAGCGCGATCTTGGAAATCAACGATGCCGCGTTGAGCTCGCCGAGCAGGTCCATGTTGTAGCCGTCCGTGCCGACCGCCGTGCGCACGCCATGCGCGGCGAAGCGGCCGAACGCGGCGGTGACGCCGGCGCGGGCGAACACCCGCGGGCAGTTCAGCACACCGGCGCCGCGCGCTGCCATCAGCGCGAGGTCCGCATCGGTCGAGGCATGGCAATGCGCGGCGAGGAGGTCGGGACCGAGCAGGCCGAGCCAGTCGAGATATTCGGCCGGCGTTCGGCCGCCGTAACGCTGCGCGATGGTCGCGACCTCGCCTGCGCTCTGCGCCATGTGCGTCGTGATGGGAACGTCGAGCTCGCGCGCCCGGCTTGCGGCCGCGCGCAGCAGGTCAGGACCGCAGGTGTCGGTCGCATGCGGGCTCATCGCGAGACGAATGCGGCCATCGCCCTGCCCGTGCCAACGCTGATGCAGCGCGTTCCAGATCGCCATGTCGGCCTCGCCGTCATCGCCGGCATAATGCACGACACCCGAGGCATCCGCCTTGGCATCCGACGTCGAGAACAGATAGGGCGCGCCATAGAAGCGCAAACCCATTTCGCTGGCCGCGTCGAACAGCTCGGGGATCGTGTTGCGGAACGGCTCCATCACCGTGGTCGCACCGCCCTTCAAGAGCTGCAGCACGCCCATGCGGCCGATCGCGAGCCGCTCCTCAGGCGTCAGGATCTCAGCGCCACGCTTGGAGAGCGGCAAGAGCACCGTGTAGACGATGCTCTTGTTGTTGCGGCGGCCGTTGCCGTCCTCGGTCAGGGTGCGCGCGATGGCCTCGCTGAAGATGTGGTTGTGCAGGTTCAAGAGGCCCGGCAGCACGAAGCGGCCGGGACGGTCGAACACCTCGTCGGCCGCCGGCCTGCTCGGCGTGACCGCGGCGATACGACTGCCCTCGACAAGCACCCAGTGATCGCGCAGCACGTCCTGCGCACCGTCCTTGCGCGTCAGCACATAGCTGCCGAAGATCGCGGTCGTGCTCATGCGCCCTTCGCTTCCGCCGCCTCGTGATGCTGATAGTTCGCGGCAATCTCAGCCCCAGTCGTGATCCAGACGTCCTGGCACGACTTGGCATAGGTCAGGAACTCGCGCAGCAGCCGGAAGCGCATCGGCCGCCCGGAGACCTGCGGATGCAGCACGGTGGTGACCATGGCGCCCCAGTCGCGGACCTCGTCGAGCTCGTCCTTCCACATCGAGAGCACGTGCTCCCTTGGGAAGATCGACCGCGGCGAGAAGCGCGCCGACAGGCCGTGCATCCAGTCGTCATAGCTCGCGGTCACCGGGATCTCGATCGTGCCCGGCTTGCCGTCGGCGAGACGGTGGCGATAGGGGCGGACGTCGTCGCGGAACGACGAGGTGTAGACGATGCCCTGGCGCACGAGCGCTACCCGCAGCTCCTCGCAGAACTCGCCGAACGGCGCGCGATAGCCGATGGGCCGGACTCCGAGCCGGCGCTGAAGCGTCTCGAAGCCGCGCTCGATCTCCTCGATGATGAAGGGATCGCCGGGATCGGGCAGCAGATGGTGATAGCCGTGATGGCCGATCTCATGGCCCGCCTTCAGCACGGCTTCCGCCATGGCCGGATGCGCATCGACCGCCCATCCGGTGATGAAGAACGTCGCCTTGAGATCGAGGTCGGCGAGCAGCTCGAGCAGCTTCGGGGTGCCGACGCGGGCCTCGAAGCCACCGAAACTCATCGTCACCAGGCGCGCGGCATGCGCCGGATCCTTCGATGTCCAGGCACTCTCGGCGTCGATGTCGAACGACAGGAACATCGCCGCCTTGTACGGCGCAGGCCAGGGATAGTCCGGCGCCGGCGGCGCCGTGTTGGAGGGAATGAGGGGAATGCCCGCGAGCGCCTTACTGTCCGGCATTGATCAGCACCTTCTCGATTCCGTTGTCGCTGAGCTTCCACTTCGCCAGCAGCGCCGTGTAGCTGCCGTCGGCGACCAGCGCCTCCAGCGCGCCGCGCAGCGCCTCGCGCAGCTCCTCCGCCTTCACCGGCGTTGCCAGCCCCGTATATTGATACGCGATCGGCGTGCCGACCGGAACATAGGTGTTCGGCTCGAGGTCCATGATGTAGGGCAAGGTCTCGTTGCCCTGCACGGCGGCGTCGATGCGGCCCTGCTTGAGCTGCGTGCGCGCATCGGCCGAGCCTTCGGTGCCGACGAACTCGATTCCGCTCGCGCCGCAGTTCTTCTCGCTCCAGGCGGCGATGTCCTTCGGGAACATCGTGCGCCTGGACGCGCCGACCTTCTTGCCGCACAGCGCCGCCGGCTCCTTGAACTCGGCCGCGCGCGAGGCCTGCACGAAGAAGCGCGGGCCGCTGCGCAGATAGTCGATGAAGGTCGCAGTCTCCTGCCGGCTCTTGTAGTCGGTCATGCCGGTGAGGATGATGTCGAAGCGCTGCGTGGCAAGGCCGGGCATCAGCTGGTCGAAGCTGGTCTCCTGCCACACGGCCTTGACGCCCAGCTTCTTGGCCAGCGCCTCGCCGAGTTCGACGTCGAAGCCGGTCAGCGTGGCGGTGGCCGGATCCTTGAACTCCATCGGCGGATAGTTCGGCACGACGGCGATACGCAACCCGTTCTGCTTGATATCGGCCGGCGGCTCGGCGGCGGCTGCCCCGCCCACCATGGCCGTGCTCACGACGGCGGCTAACATGATTGACTTGAAGTCCATGATCTCACCCCACTTCAGCTGCCAGAAATGCTTTCGTCCTCGCCTCGCGCGGCGCACGCAGCACCTCGCCGGCCGGACCGCTCTCCACGATGACGCCCTGGTCCATATAGACCACGCGGTCGGCGACTTCGCGCGCGAAGCCGAGCTCATGCGTGACCACCAGCATCGTCATGCCGGATGTCGCGAGCTCTCTCATGACGCCGAGCACCTCGCCGACCAGCTCCGGATCGAGCGCCGAGGTCGGCTCGTCGAACAGCACGAGCTTCGGCTTCATGGCGAGCGCGCGTGCAATGGCGACGCGCTGTTGCTGGCCGCCGGACAATTGCGACGGATAGGAGCCGGCCTTGTCGGCAAGGCCAACGCGGCGCAGGAGCGCCATGGCCTCGTCCTTCGCCTCGGCAACGGCACGCCTCTGCACCTGCACCGGGCCCTCGATGACGTTCTCCAGCGCCGTCATGTGCGGAAACAGGTTGAAGCGCTGGAACACCATGCCGCAGGCGAGCCGCTGCCGCGCGATCTCGCGCTCGGACAGCCGATGCAGCCGGCCATCCTGCTCGCGAAAGCCGAGCAGCTCGCCATCGAGCCAGATGCCACCGCTGTCGGCGCTGGTGAGCTGGTTGACGCAGCGGAGCAACGTGGTCTTGCCGGAGCCGGACTGCCCGATCAGGCAGACCACCTCGCCTTCGAACACGTCGAGCGAGACCTGCTTCAGCGCCTGGAATTCGCCAAAACGCTTGCTGACTTGGCGGATCGCGACCAGCGGCCTCATCAGCGGCCCCGCGCGATGCCGCGGGCAAAGCGGCGTTCGAGCAGCATCTGCAGCGGCGTCAGGATTGACACCACAAGTAGATACCAGAGTCCGGCGACGATCAGCAGCTCGATGACACGGGAGTTGGCGTAGTAGATGTTCTCGGCGGAGTGCAGCACCTCCGGATACTGGATCACGCTGGCGAGCGAGGTGGCCTTGACCAGGCCGATGAACTCGTTGCCGAGCGGCGGGATCACCACCCGCATCGCCTGCGGCAGGATGATCCGGCGCAGCGCCTGCAGCCTGTTCATGCCGATCGCCTGCGCCGCCTCGTATTGGCCGATGTCGACCGACAGCAGCCCGGCACGCATCACCTCCGAGGTGTACGCACCCTGGTTGATGCCGAGGCCGAGCAGCGCCGCCAGGAACGGCGTCATCACGTCGACGGCGCGCGCGCTCCACAGGCCGGGGATGCCGATGGTCGGGAACACCAGCGCCAGGTTGAACCACAGCAGCAGCTGCAGGATCAGCGGCGTGCCGCGGAACAGCCACGTGTACCCGCCTGCGACCGACCGCAGCACCGGATTGGGCGACAGCCGCATGATCGCGACGACGACGCCGAGCGCGATGCCCAAGGCCATCGCCGCCGCCGCCATGATCATGGTGTTGACGATGCCGCGCAGGATCACTGGCGCGGTGATGAAGCGCTCGACGAACACCCACTCGATCTGGCCGCGCGCGAAGGCGCGGCCGATCGCGAGGAGAATGACGACGATGATC
This sequence comes from Bradyrhizobium sp. SSBR45G, assembly GCF_030159255.1. Classification (GTDB taxonomy): domain Bacteria; phylum Pseudomonadota; class Alphaproteobacteria; order Rhizobiales; family Xanthobacteraceae; genus Bradyrhizobium. The sequence continues at coordinate 5,982 of NZ_BSCT01000041.1, forward strand.
GCAGCCGTCAGCCAGCGGCCCCAATACGCCTCGCGCGCAATCTTATGCCCGGAGAGATCCGGGAAGCCGTCGGCCAGTGTCTCGCTGCGGCTCATCGCGGCTCCGCTAATCGATCGCGACCGGCTCGACGACGCCGGCGCGCTCGGTGATGACCCTGTACTGATCGGGCCGGCGGTGTGCGGCGAAGTTGAACATCTTATCCTTGCCCTGGCGACACAGATCGAGATCGATGTCGGCAACGATGACTTCATCCGCGAGCGTCGTCGCCTGCGCGACGATGACGCCATTGGGATCGACGATGCAGGAGCCGCCGATCAGCCCGCTGCCATCCTCGTCGCCCGCCTTGGCCACCGCGATCGCCCAGGTCGCGTTCATGTAGGCATTGGCCTGCGCGACCAAGGTGGAGTGAAAGGTGCGCAGCGACGCATCCTCGGTGGTGCCGCCGTTCGGATCATAGGCCGCGGAGTTGTAGCCGACGCAGACCAGCTCGACGCCCTGCATCCCGAGCACCCGCCAGGATTCCGGCCAGCGGCGGTCGTTGCAGATCATCATGCCCATGATGGCGCCGCCCCAGTCACCGCCAGCGCGCACCGCGGGAAAGCCGAGATCACCGTAACCGAAATAGCGCTTCTCCAGCTGCTGGTACTTGGCGCCCTCGCGCGGCTCGACCGAGCCCGGGAGATGAACCTTGCGGTACTTGCTGATGATCTCACCATCGGGATCGACCAGGATCGAGCTGTTGAAGCGCCGCCCGTCCGGCGTCAGCTCGGCATAGCCGACATAGAAACCGACCCTCAGCGTGCGCGCGCGATCGAACAGCGCGGCGACGGACGGGTTCGGCATCGACCGCTCGAAATAGCTGTCGAGCGCGTCGCCCTCGAGAACCCAGCGTGGAAAGAAGGTCGTGAAGGCGAGCTCGGGAAACACCACCAGCTTGGCGCCCTGGCGAGCGGCCTGCTCCAGGAGTTCTATCAGGCGGGACAGCGTGTGCGCCCGACTGTCGGCGCGCTGGGTCGGTCCCATCTGGGCGGCGGCGGCGCGGAATTGACGGCTCAACATTGCCTCCGATCTGTGCGCCATGCCGAATGATCAGGCGAAACTCGCCTGGATGCGCGCACCGAAACAAGGGCTCATTAGGCGAAAGCGGCGCGGGAATTGCAATCTGCCGATGCCGGCCTGCGCTATGATATTTTGGCCGAGACCATCACCCGGGCTTATAGGGCGTTCACATGAACCTGCGCCAGCTGGAGATCCTGCGGGCCGTCATCCGCCATCACACCACCGTCGCCGCGGCCGAGGAACTGGCGCTGTCGCAGCCGGCGATCAGCAACGCGCTGAAGGCGATGGAGGCGCAGGCCGGCTTCACGCTGTTCGAGCGCGTCAACAACCGGCTGTTTCCGACACCGGAGGCGATGACGCTGTACGAGGAGAGCGAGGCGATCTTCACCCTGCATGCGCGCCTGGAAAATCGCGTGCGCGACCTGCGCGAGCAGAAGACCGGCCATCTGTCGATCGTCGCCACGCCGCCGCTCGCCTACAGCATCATTCCGCCGACCTTGTCGGGCTTCCTGCGACGGCGGCCGCAGACGCGGATGTTCTTCGACGTCCGGCGCTATGAGGGCGTCATCGAGGGCGTGCTCGGCAATGTTGCCGAGCTCGGCTTCGCGCTCGGCCTGTCCGATCATCCCGGCATCGCCCATGAGGTCGTGCACACCGGCGAGATGGTGTGTGTGATGCCGCCGCAGCATCCGCTGGCGGACCGCGAGGTGATTTCGGCGCGGGATCTCGCCGGTTTCCCGCTGATCGGGCTGGAGCGCGGCACGCGGCTCGGCGAGGCCGTGCGCGACAGCTTTCGCGAGGCCGATGCGGATTTCCAGCCGACCGTCGAGGTCCGCTATTGCAACACGGCCTGCGTGCTCGCCGCCACCGGCGTCGGCGTCGCTGTGGTCGATCCGTTCTCACCGCGCCAGGGCGGCCACGATCTCGTGGTCCGCCCGTTCACGCCGAGCACGACGGTCTCCGCCTATGTGCTGTGGTCGGAAGCACGGCCGCTATCGAATCTGGCGAAGACGTTTCGCGGCGAGTTGCGGAATGCGAGCCGGAGTCTCGTTAGCAGCGATTGCCCCTTGTAGCGCCGATCACGCCCGGGCCAGCTCGATATCATGCGTCTGCTTCGTCTCCGCGTCGTACACCTTGATCTGCAGCATCGGGAAGCGTCGCTTGAGATCATGCGCACCGTTATGCGCACCCTCCTTGGTCTTGAACTCGGTCTTGATCTGACCATCGACCACGACGGCGTAGCCGGTCAGCGGCAGGTCGTTGCCGGATTTGTCTTGAGCAGGCTTGTTGTGAACAGACTTCTCTTGGGCAGACTTGAGCATTGCGAGCCGACGTCGATTCGTGAGTTGAGGGAGCGCCGAGTGCGTGATCTCTCCGCCTCGAACGACTCCGATGTAAGGTGAGTCTGTCGCGCGGAGCAAGCGAAGACGCGTTCTGCACAAGCGGAGCGATAACGGTTCAACCGGGCAGCGTGCCAATGCCGCACGATCACTCGAGGGTGTCGCACCGAATCACGCCTGCTAAACAACATGGCCGCATGCGCGAATTGCCCGTCGTGCCCGTCGGTCGAAAACAAACCACTGCGGGCGGCGAGTTCCGGCCTTTCCTGCGCCCCTCGTTTTCGAACAAGGGGCACGTCTTGCAAGCCTCGGGCGCGAGCGCGCAGCAACAGGCCGTCCTGGTGTTTTCGCAGGTGAAGCTGGTGATCACGGGCCGCACGATCTGCGTGCGATGCCATCGCGCCGCCAGCGCAAGGGGCCGGGTAAGATCGGTTCCGCTGGTATCCCTTGCGGCGGCGACACGCGCCGACGCGGGCGATTGACCCGTTGTTTACCTCTCAGGCGCGCATAATGGCGTGACGTTGATGCAGATCAACATCGTCGAGGCGGGGGCGCCACCTATTCGACCAACGTCCAAGCGAATCACGCGTTTCTGTTGCCTCGTTCGGCGTCCCGCGAACGGTCCTGTGCATTGTCATGGAGAATCATATGAGCGAGATCGGCGTGACGGCCCTGGATCACACCGTCCAGGAAACCAACATCTGGCTGAAGGCGATCGAGCAGAGGCTGGCGCTGGCAAGCCGGCAGCAGGCCTACAACGCGCTGCGCGCCGTCCTGCATGTGCTGCGTGACCGCGTGCCGCTGGCCACCGCAGTGAACCTGGGCGCCCAGCTGCCGATGCTCATCCGCGGCATCTACTACGAAGGCTGGCATCACGCGGCGACGCCGACCAAGGACCGCCATCTCGAAGAATTCGTCGACGACATCTTCCGCCAGCTGCCGCCGCAATTCCCGGTCGATCCGCTCAGGGCGGCGCGCGGCATCTTCGAAATCCTCTGGGAGAAGCTCGACCCCGGCGAGTTCGACAAGCTGATGGGCCATCTGCCGGTGCCATTGCGGAATCTGCGCGAGCCGGCGACGTGAGCGGCTGACGTCCGGAGCACTGCGGCAGGCCCATCGGTGGGACACGGGGCCCAATCGCGATCGCGCTCCGTCGCGATTGCGGGCCCTGCCGTCACCGGGCCGCCGCAGGCTTTGGAACCTTCGCCATCCCCGAACGTCACCTTGTCGGGAGATGCCTCATGGACGAGAACCGATTTGCCGAACTGCTCGGCGCCGCTGCCATCAGCGTCTGGGGCGACATGCCGCGCGATATCCAGGAAGCGTTGTTCGAGACCGCAGTCCGCGAGCACGACGATCTGCGCCACAGCCTTGCGAAATTGTTGCATGACCGTCACCCGCGCACGCAGCACCCGCCACGCCCGGCTTGAGACCGTCCAATAGCAACGATCGTCGGCCCTAGCTGCGGCCGAAGCGCCTCGCCTAAGCAATTGGGACGGACGAGCAGCGCCATCTCCGGCGCCCGCGCAATCCGGAGCGACTGTTCCGAAATATGAGACGTCCCCGGCCGCCGCCATCACGTTGCGCCGCCGAAAGCACCGCACTGCATTCAATCGCGGCATCATCTGCCCAACGGATGACGCGCGCGCCCCGCGACTTGGCACGGGCCGCATGGCTGCTCCCGCCGGGGATCGCTAGGCGCGGTGGAACTTAGCTGATAACCATAGCGGCTTCCTATCGGCAGCAGAGGACAAGGACCGGAGATGGATAACCGCAGCGAGATCTGGCGCGGCGTCGACGCGATCAAGACCCGTTTCATCGAGCTCAGCAACCGGGTGTGGGGCATGCCCGAGGTCTGCTACACCGAGGCCCGCTCATCTGCCGAACATCTCGCCGAGCTGAAGCATCAGGGTTTTCGAATCACCGAAAAAGTTGCCGGTATCCCCACCGCGCTGATGGGCGAGTGGGGCGACGGCGGTCCGGTGATCGCGTTCATGGGCGAATACGACGCGCTGCCCGGCCTCAGCCAGGAAGCCGGCGTCGCCGAGCACCGTCCCATCGAGACCGGAGGCCATGGCCACGGCTGCGGTCACAATCTCCTGGGCTCGGCTGCATTGCTCGCCGCCACCGCCGTGAAAGACTGGCTCGCGGCCAACAAGGTGCCGGGGCGCGTGCGCTACTACGGCTGCCCGGCCGAAGAGGGCGGCGCGGCGAAGGCCTTCATGGTCCGCTCCGGCGCATTCGAGGATGCCGACATCGCCATCACCTGGCACCCGTCGAGCTTCTGGGAAGTGGTGATGACGCCGTCGCTCGCCAACACCCGCGCCGACTTCATCTTCACCGGCCGCACGTCGCACGCCGCGGCCTCGCCGCATCTCGGCCGCAGCGCGCTCGACGCCGTCGAGCTGATGAATGTCGGCGTCAACTACATGCGCGAGCACATGCCGAGCGATGCCCGCGTGCACTACGCGCTGCTCGACACCGGCGGCATCGCGCCCAACGTCGTTCAGGCGCATGCGCGCGTACGCTACTCGATCCGCGCCCGCGACCTGCCCGGCATGAACGAACTGGTCGGGCGCGTGCACAAGATCGCGCAAGGTGCCGCGATGATGACCGAGACCAAGGTCGAGATGAAGATCATCTCCGCGGTCTCGAACATTCTCCCCAACACACCGCTCGAAGAGGCGCTGTACGGCATCATGGAAGAGCTCGGACCGCCGCATTTCGACGAGACCGACAAGAGCTTCGCCGGTCAGATCCAGGGGACTCTGACCGACAAGGACATCGAATCCGTCTACTACAGCATCGGCATGGAGCCGACGAGCAAGCCGCTTGCCGACTTCCTGGTGCCGCTCGACGCCAAGCGCAATCCGCAGATCGGCTCGACCGATGTGGGCGACGTCAGCTGGGTGGTGCCGACCGTGCAGGTCCATGCACCGACGGTGGCGATCGGAACGCCGTTCCACACCTGGCAGGTGGTCGCCCAGGGCAAGTCCCCGGGTGCGCACAAGGCCATGGTTCAGGCCGCCAAGGCGATGGCCGGTCTCGGCATCAAGGCGCTCAACGAGCCGGAACTGATCGCGGCCGCAAAGGCGGACCTGAAGAAGCGGACGTCGCGCACGCCCTATGTCAGCCCGCTGCCTGACGATGTCGAGCCGCCGCTGCTGATGTCGGTGGCCTGAGAACGACGAACGGGGGAATCAGATCGTGGCGAAGACAACAGCGAAGCGGCCGCCTGCAAAGGCGGCCAAGCCGAAGACGACACGTGCGGCCGCGAGCAAGGCGGGCAAGAAGAAGGCGGCGGCGAACGCCGGCGCAAAGTCCAAGACCCGGCCAAAAGCCGCGGCCCCCAAGCCGCGGCTGCCGAAGGGGCCGGTCTGGCAGTGGTCCGCGGTCGACACGGCGGTCGCGATCCGCTCCGGCGCGATCTCATCGGTCGAGGTGACGCAAGCGCATATCGCGCGCATGCATCAGGTCAATCCGAAGCTCAACGCCGTCGTCGTCGATCTCTCCGAGGACGCCCTGAAGGCGGCGCGCGCGGCCGACAAGGCGCGCGACAAGAGCGGCCTGCTGCATGGCGTGCCCGTGACGATCAAGGAGAATGTCGACTACGAGGGACGGCCGAATCCCAACGGCGTTCCGGCGCAGATGGGCATCATCGCGCCGTCGGACGCGCCCGTCGTGCGCAACCTCAGGAAGGCCGGCGCGATCGTGCTCGGCCTCACCAACACGCCGGAATTCTCGTTCCGCGGCTTCACCGACAACCCGCTGCACGGACTGACGTTGAATCCTTGGGATCCGGAGATCACCTGCGGCGGCTCGTCGGGCGGCGCCGGCAGCGCCGTTGCAGCAGGTATCGGCACCATCGCGCACGGCAACGACATCGGCGGTTCGCTGCGCTGGCCGGCGCATTGCAACGGCATCGTGACGATCAAGCCGACGCAGGGTCGCATCCCGGCCTATAATGAAAGCGCCGCGACCGAGCGGCCGATGCTGGCGCATCTGATGTCGTCGCAGGGCCCGCTGGCGCGCAGCGTCGCCGATGTGAGGCTGGCGCTCGACGTGATGAGCCGGCGCGATCCGCGCGATCCCTGGTGGGTGCCGGCCCCGCTCGAAGGCGAGAAACCGAGGCGGCCGATCAAGGTTGCGCTCGCCAAAATCCCGGATGACATGGAGGTCGATCCCGCCGTGAACGCGGCACTTCGGCAGGCAGCCGATCATCTGGAGCGCTCGGGCTACCGGGTCAGCGAAGTCGAGGTCCCCGACATCTCCGGCGTTTGGCAGACCTGGTGCGATGTCATCACCACGGAAGTCGTCGTGATGCAGGAGGCCAAGATGCTGGCCGTCACCTCCGAGGACTTCCACAAGGCCTGGGGCGGCATGCGGGCGAAGGCCGAGATCCTTGATCTCGCCGGCTGGATGAACGCGACGGCGCAGCGTTCGACGCATATCCGCGCCTGGCAGCTGTTCTTCGAGGAGTACCCGGTGGTGCTGGCGCCGACCACGGTCAAGCCGACGCCGGGTCCGCGCGACGATGCGGTGAGCGCCGAGCGCGTGCGCGAGATCTTCTTCAACGAGATCCGCTTCATCTCGGCGATCAACGTGCTCGGCCTGCCCGGCGCCGTCGTGCCGGTCGCGGTTCACAATGGGCAGCCGATCGGCGTGCAGCTGATCGCCGGCCGCTACCGCGAGGACCTCGCGCTCGATGCCGCCGCAGCGATCGAGAAGCGCGCGGGAATGCTGGTACGGCAGCTCTGGGAACGGATGGCCTAGTCTCACGACGGCCCGAGGATCAAGCGCCTCGGGCCGTCGCGTTTGCGACACCGCGCCGCATCGATTGTCCAAAGTCGAACATTCACACGCATCGCGCTGGCACGAAGCGGCCATCGTGTTGACGGGAACGGGCCGAGCTGTCTATTCTGATATATACGAATGGATATAGCATGACCTCGGCCCTGGCCGATGCGACGGAATAGGACTTGCAATTCACCGATCCGAGCCCCCTCGAGGTGGATATGAACAAGGACAATGTGATGAGATCGATGCGCTTCGCCACCGCCGCTCTGTGCGCGGCCGTTGCCCTATTGAGCGTCGCGAATGCGTTCGCAGCCAGCGCCAACGTCGCCGTCGCCGCCAATTTCACTGAGCCGGCGAAGGAGATCGCGAGCCTGTTCAAGGCCAAGACCGGACACGAAGTGGTGCTGAGCTTCGGCTCGTCCGGGCAGTTCTACACCCAGATCAAGGAGAACGCGCCCTTCGCGATCCTGCTCTCCGCTGACGACGAGCGGCCGAAGAAGCTGGTCGACGACGGACTCGGCGTCGCCGACAGCCGCTTCACCTATGCGATCGGCAAGCTCGTGCTGTGGAGCAAGGATCCAAGCATGGTCAAGGGTGAGGAGACCCTGAAGGCGAATGCGTTCAACAAGCTGTCGATCGCCAATCCGACCGCCGCCCCCTATGGCGCCGCCGCGATCGAAGCACTCAAGGCGCTGAAGCTCTATGAGGCGATCCAGCCCAAGATCGTCCAGGGCAACACCATCTCGCAGGCGTTCCAGTTCGTCGACACCGGCAATGCCGAGGTGGGCTTCGTGGCGCTGTCGCAGCTGATGCCGAATGCGGGCGGCTCGCGCTGGCTGGTGCCGCAGAGTCTCTATACGGAGATCCGTCAGGATGCCGTGCTGCTGAAGGCGTCCGCCAGCAACGAGGCGGCCATCGCGTTCCTGACCTTCCTCAAGAGCCCGGAAGCCCGTGCCGTCATCGAGAAGTTCGGCTATGCTCTGGATCCCAAGTCGGGCACCTGAGCTCTCGCATCGATGAAGCGCCAAGGATGAACCTCCACGTCTCGGCCGACATCTGGCAACCGGTCCGGCTGACCCTCGAACTCGCGGCGCTCACGACCGTCATCCTGATGATCGTGGGCACGCCGATCGCGTGGTGGCTGGCGCGGTCACGGGCGTGGTGGAAGGAGGCCGTCGCGGCGCTGGTGGCGATCCCGCTGGTGCTGCCACCGACCGTGCTCGGGTTCTATCTGCTGGTGGCACTCGGCCCCAGCGGCCCCGGCGGGGCGCTGGCCTCGCTGTGGGGCGCGCGCACGCTGGCCTTCACATTCCCCGGCCTCGTGATCGGCTCGGTGCTGTTCTCGATGCCGTTCGTGGTGCAGCCGATCCGCAATGCGTTCGAGGCGATGGGCGAGAAGCCGATGGAGGCAGCGGCCACCCTGCGGGCCTCGCCGTGGCGCGCGTTCTGGACCATCGCCGTGCCGCTGGCGAGCCCGGGTTTCCTCACCGGCGCGATCCTCGGCTTCGCCCACACGGTGGGCGAGTTCGGCGTCGTGCTGATGATCGGCGGCAACATTCCCGGCAAGACCAAGGTGCTGTCGGTTGCGATCTACGACTATGTCGAGACCTCGCAATGGACCGAAGCCTCCGTGCTCGCGCTCGGCATGGTCGTGTTCTCGTTCTCGGTCATTCTCACGATGATGCTGATCGAGAAGAAGATGACGAAAAGCGCGTCATGAGCAGCGTCAAGGTCGATTTCCGCGGCACGCTCGGACGCTTCGAGCTGAATGCGCGCTTTGAAGTGCCGGCGCGCGGGGTGACCGCGATCTTCGGCCCATCCGGCTGCGGCAAGACCGCCGTCATGCGCTGCATTGCCGGGCTGAACCGCCTGGACGGGCTGTGCTCCGTCGCCGGCGACGTCTGGCAGGACGACAAGACCTTCCGCCCCGTGCACCAGCGCCCGATCGGCTACGTGTTTCAGGAAGCCAATCTGTTTCCGCACCTCTCGGTCCGCCGCAATCTGATGTACGGCCATCCCGGTCAAAGCAGCGCAGCCGCGATCAGCTTCGATGAGATCGTAGCTCTGCTCGGCATCACCAAGCTGCTCGATCGTTCCCCGCGCCATCTCTCCGGCGGCGAGCGGCAGCGCGTCGCGATCGGCCGCGCCCTGCTCAGCCAGCCAAAGCTCCTGCTGATGGACGAGCCGCTGTCGGCGCTCGACCAGATGACGAAGGACGAGATCCTGCCCTATCTGGAGCGGCTGCATGCCGCGCTCGATCTGCCGATCCTCTACATCAGCCACGACATCGCCGAGGTCGAGCGGCTCGCCGATGAGCTGGTGCTGATGCGCAGCGGCATGGTGCTGGCCTGCGGCCCGCTGTCGGAGCTCCAGGCCGACCTGTCGCTGCCGCTCGCGCTGTCGCGCGATGCCGCCGTCAGCCTCGATGCAACCGTCATGGCGCAGGACGCGGTGGACGGCATGGCGACGCTGGCGGTGCCGGGCGGGCAGTTCCTGCTGCCGGCGGAGCCGCTCGCGTCCGGGACCAAGCGCCGCCTGCGCGTCCTCGCCGATGACGTCAGCCTCGCGCTGGAAACGCCGAGCCGCAGCACCATCGTCAACGTGCTCAGGGCGAAGATCCTGGAGATCCGCAGCCAGTCGGACCACCGCGTCACCGCCCTGCTCGGCCTCGGCGAGGACGGCGAAGGCGCTCGGCTGCTGTCGCGCGTCACCCAGCGCTCGTGGAACGAGCTCGGCCTGCAGGCGGGACTTTCCGTCTACGCCCAGGTCAAGGGCGTCGCGCTGGTCCGCCGCGAAGAGCCCGCCGCCTGATCGGCCCCGACGGCATCCGCAAAATCGGACGATGTTGTATACGCGACAATATAGCGCCTGATGTTATATCTTAAACAATACAGGTTCGGATCGTTCGGAATACGGCCTGCCTTGGATTCCTGAAGGTAATGAAGCAGTTGACCGGCGAACAGCCGACTGGCCCGCCGCTTGCTCATTCGGTTTGGCAACACGAGGTCATCAGCATGAACGCCGCCGCCGTCACCTGGCATCCTAACGCACCTAGACCGCTTGCGCTGGTGCTGGGCACCAATGAGATCGCCTCCGCCGTTGCGGCGAAGCTGAGCGACGCCCGTTTCGCGATCGTGCTCTGTCACGACGCATTCCCGCCGGTGATCCGTCGTGGCATGGCGTTCCATGACGTCCTGTTCGGTGAGGCCCGCGACGTCGACGGTGTGATCGGCTGCCGCGCCGAGAGCATCGCCGACGTCGTTCGGATTCATCGCGAGCCCGGCCAGGTCGCCGTCACCGGAATGCATCTCACCGACATCATCGCCTTCCGCTATCCTGCTGTCATCGTCGACGCACGCATGCAGAAGCATGTCGTCACGCCCGATCTGCGCGGCGTGGCGGGCATCGCCGTCGGCGTCGGCCCTCGCTTTGCGATCGGGCACAATTGCGACATCGCGATCGAGACACATCCTTGCGAGACCGGCGCAATCCTCGCGCACGGCACCACGCGCAACGCCGACGGCAAGGCGCGCGATCTCGGCGGCGCCGGGCGCGAGCGCTTCGTCTATTCGGATCAAGAGGCCGTGTGGCACACGCCGCTCGACATCGGCACCCGCGTCTACAAGGGGATGCAGTTGGGCTCGCTCGGCGGCATGCCGGTGCTCGCGCCGCTCGACGGCGCGTTGCGCGGCATCGCGCGCGACGGCGTGCGCGTGCCCACCAATGTCAAGCTGCTCGAGATCGATCCGCGCGGCCGTCACGCCGCCTGGACCGGCACCGATGAGCGCGGCCAGGCGATCGCGGCGAGCGTCGCGTCGGCCGTTCACGAGATCATGCAAACCGGTCGGAAGGCGGGCCGCGTCTCCGCCATCGTGTGAGGAGGACTGCCATGGGTGTCGCCGAGGTCGGAACGTGCCAGATCGTGGCGCTGCAAGGTGCGGCGTCCACCGTGATCCAGGAGCTGCTCGCGGATTTCGCCGTACGGCTCGCAGGCGCCGGCTTGCGCGTGTCCGGCGTGATCGAGAGCAGCGCCGACAAGGCCAAGCCGTGCAAAGCCATGATGCTGCGCAGTCTGGATGACGACAGGCTGTTCTCGATCTCGCAGGACCTCGGCCCGGGGTCACAGGCCTGCAACCTCGATCCCGAAGGCCTGGTGCTCGCCTGCGCCGCCGTGCAGCAGTCGATCATCAGCGGCACCGATGTCGTGATCCTCAGCAAGTTCGGCAAGCAGGAAGCCGCGGGAGGTGGCCTGGCCGATGCCTTCGGCTCGGCCATCGCCGCGGGGATACCGATCATCACCGCCGTGTCGCCGGCGATGATGGAGGCTTGGAGAGGCTTCGCTGGTCCGTACGCTGAATGCGTGCACGCGGATACCGCGCGCAGCCCGGGCTGGATCGAGGCGTGGGCGGGCCGCAGGGTGACATCGCAGCACGCCCATGACATGATCGCCCGCAGTCGCGAGCGGATCGGAATAGCATGAAGGGCACGGCGCAGATCGAGCTGACCATCAACTTCGGCAACGGCGGCAGCCTGTCGCCCGAGGATCTGCTGCTGATCGAATACATCCGCAAGGAGCGCTCGATCCTGGGCGCGGCGCGGGCGAGCGGCATTTCCTACCGCAAGTGCTGGCTGATGGTCGATGCGCTGAACCGCACCTTCGAGACGCCTGTCTTCGAGACGCATCCCGGCCGCCGCGGCGGCGGCGCCGAGATCACGCCGTTCGGCGAGCGGCTGATCGCGCTGTATCGCTCGATGGAGCGGCGCACGCGCACGGCGACGGCGGCCGCGCTCGGCGAGCTGCAGAACGCTACCGATTCCCGCTATCAGAAGCGGGCCAGTGGCGCGGCCGAGGCAGCTCCGAAGGCCGAACCGCGCCGGGCCCGATCGCGACGCTCTTGATCATGGCCCAGGCCGTCAGGTCCGGCTCCAGCGCCAGACGCTCGACGGATTCCAGCGTCACCAGCGCGTGCAGCTTCGTCGCGCCGAGATCAAAGGTGACGCGCACGTAAGGCGGATCGAGCGGCAGGATCTCCTCGATCCGTCCCGGCAGCCGGTTGGTGATCGACACGTCCATCGGCCGCGATAGCGCGATCGAGACGTCGCGCGCCTCGATGGTCACGGACACGCCGGCATCAACGGCGGCATCGACCATCGGAACGCGCAATTCGCCATCGGCAAAGAACAGCGTCGACAGGCCGTATTGCGGATCATGGCGCAGCACGCGTGCCGGAACCGTCGTGCTGAGCACGACGGACGAGGCTGGAGACGATGGAGGTTGGGCCGTCATCGCGCAAGCAGCCTCCACCGCCTCAGGGACGGTCGTGGTCGTACAGCACGCGGACGCGGATCGTGCCTTCGACGGCGCGCAGTTCCGCCAGCAGCTCCTCGCCCTCGCCACCGACGACGTCGGTCTCGAGCACGACATAGCCGACCTCGGGATCGGTCTGGAGATATTGCGCGAGGATGTTGATGTTGTGCCGCGCCACCGCCTCGTTGACCTGGCGCAGCACGCCCGGGACGTTGCGGTGGACGTGGATGAAGCGCGTGCCGGTCGGGCGCGCCGGCAACTGCACCTGCGGGAAGTTGACCGCGCCGAAGGTCGAGCCGACGTCGGAATAATCGATCAGCTTGCGCGCCACCTCGCCGCCGATGCGGTCCTGCGCCTCCTCGGTCGAGCCGCCGACATGCGGGGTCAGGATCACGTTGGGCAGGCCCTGCAGCGGCGAGACGAACGGGTCGGCGTTCGAGGCGGGCTCGACCGGGAACACGTCGACCGCCGCGCCCGAGAGCTTGCCCTCGCGCAGCGCGCTGGCCAGCGCCTCGATGTCGACGACGGTGCCGCGCGAATTGTTGATCAGATAGGCGCCGTCCTTCATCTGGCGGATCTGGCGCTCGCCGATCATGTTGGCGGTGGCCGGCGTCTCCGGCACGTGCAGCGACACGACGTCGCTGCTGGCGAGCAGCTCGTCGAGGCTCTCGACCGGCTCGGTATTGCCGTGGCGCAGCTTGTCGGTGAGATCGAAGAAGATCACCCGCATGCCCATGGCCTCGGCGAGGTTCGACAGCTGCGAGCCGATGTTGCCGTAGCCGATGATGCCGAGCGTCTTGCCGCGCACCTCGCGGCTGCCATTGGCCGATTTGTCCCAGCCGCCGGCATGCGCCGACACCGAGCGCGGGAAGATGCGGCGCATCAGCATCACGACTTCGGCGATGGTCAGCTCGGCGACGCTGCGGGTGTTCGAATAGGGCGCGTTGAAGACGGGAATGCCAAGCCGCCGCGCCGCGTCGAGCTCCACCTGGTTGGTGCCGACCGAGAAGCAGCCGACCGCCATCAGGCGGTCCGCCGCCTGCAGCACGTCCTCGGTCAGATGCGTGCGCGAGCGAATGCCGAGCATGTGCACGCCGGAGAGCATCCGCTTCAGCTCCGCCGAGCCGAGCGCCTTCGGCAGTCGCTCGATTTCCGTATAGCCGTTGGCCTCGAACATGCGGACGGCCGAGTCGTTCACGCCCTCCAGGAGCAGAACGCGGATCTTTTGCTTGGGCAGCGATAACGGCATGGGCCTGGCCTGAATCAGTCGGGGTGTGTCGTAGTGTAGCGGTTGTTACAGTCGCGATCGGTTGAAACTTGGTGAATGCGACGCGGCAGGAGCGCTTTCTGTCGCTTTCTCAGGGTCTTGTCCACTCCGTACCGGCATTTTGACCGGCGATGCAAAAACAGCGCCTCGAGTCGGCGGTGCGGCGCAACCTCTGCACTGCAGCAACCGCAGATGGTCATTTGACCTAATGACAAACCACGCGAGCAGGGCTAGCCTTCCCGGCAATCACAAAATCATCGGGAGGTCAGCATGTCAGACGGGTTGGTCGAGGCACGCGCATCGGAATCGACTCGCGGCGAAACCCAGACGGTCGATGTCGCCGTCGTCGGCGCCGGGTTTGCGGGATTGTACCTGCTGCATCGGCTGCGCAAGGCCGGATTTTCGACAGTCGCGCTGGATACAGCGAACGATGTCGGCGGAACCTGGTATTGGAACCGTTATCCCGGCGCACGCTGCGACATCCAGACCATCGACTACAGCTACACCTTCGATCCCGAGCTCGAGACCGCCTGGCAGTGGTCGGAGAAATACGCCACCCAGCCCGAGATTCTGCGTTATCTCGGCTTCGTGGCCGATCGCTACGACCTGCGCCGCGACATCCGATTCGGCACCCGTGTCCTCGGCGCCGCCTGGGACGAGGCGAAAGAGCGCTGGCTGCTGACGACGGACAACGGCCCTGCCGTCTCCTGCCGCCACTACATCATGGCGACCGGCTGCCTGTCGCAGCCGAAGCCGCCGGAAATCGACGGCGTCCACGACTTCAAGGGCGCGATCTATTTTACCAGCCGCTGGCCGCATGACGGCGTCGACCTCCGCGGCAAGCGTGTCGCGGTGATCGGCACCGGCTCCTCCGCCATCCAGTCGATCCCGATCATCGCCGAGCAGGCGGCGCAGCTGACAGTATTCCAGCGGACGCCGAACTTCGCGCTGCCGGCGCATAACGGCCCCGTCCCGGCGGAGCGGGCCGCACAGCTCGCGCAGGATCGCAAGGCCGTCCGCGAGCAGGCCCGCTGGTCGCTGACGGGCGTGCCGATCCCGCCGGCGACCGAGTTCAGCTGGGCGTTGAGCGAGGCCGAGCGCCGCGAGCGCTTCGAAAAAATGTGGGCGTCGGGCGATCTCGTCGGCATGCTGACGCAGCTCTGGGCCGACCAGGGCGTCGACGCTGACGGCAACGCCGTGCTCGCCGATCTCATCCGCGAGAAGATCCGCGAGATCGTCAAGGACCCCGAGACGGCCGAGGCGCTCACGCCCCACGACCATCCGTTTGGCGCCAAGCGTCCGTGTCTCGACACCAACTACTATGCGACGTTCAACCGCCCGAACGTCACCCTGGTCAATTTGCGCAAGGAGCCGATCGCATCGATCACCGCGAACGGCATCAAGACCGACAAGCGCAGCTTCGACATCGACGTCATCGTGTTCGCGACCGGCTTCGATGCGATGACCGGCGCGATCCGCGCCGTGCATCCGATCAAGGGGCGCGATGGCAAATCGCTCGATGATACCTGGGCGAGCGGCCCGGAGAGCTATCTCGGACTGACCGTTGCCGGCTTCCCGAACCTGTTCCTCATCACCGGCCCCGGCAGCCCGTCAGTGCTGTCGAACATGGCCGTGTCGATCGAGCAGCATGTCGACTTCGTGGTCGATCGGTTGGCCGAGATGCGCGACGCCGGCTTCACGACCATCGAGCCGACGGAGACCGCCCAGGCCGGCTGGATGCGTCACATGGCGGATTGCTCCACTGTCACGCTGCACCGGCTCGCCAACACCTGGTACACGGGAGCCAACGTGCCCGGCAAGCCGCAGACGCTGATGCCATATACGGGCGGCGTCGGGCCCTATCGCGGCATCTGCAACGAGATCGTCAGCCGCGGCATGCTCGGCTTCAAGCTGACGGGCCCGAATGGCGCGACACAGTGCAATGACGGCGAGATCGTGAAGCTGCAGCCGGATGTCCGGCTGGTGCTGAACATGCTCGCCGAGATGAACCTGCCGCCGATCGAATCGATGGGCGCGCAAGGCGCGCGCGACTTCATCGCCGAGTTCAACAAGGCCCGGCCGCCGGGGCGCCCCGTGGGCGAGGTCAAGGACGGCACCCTGCAGGGCGCCGATGGGCCCCTCGCCTATCGGCTCTACCGTCCGGCGACGCCCGGGCCGCATCCGATCGTCGTGTACTTCCATGGCGGCGGCTGGGTGCTCGGCGACGAGCAGTCCGACGATCCGTTCTGCCGCGACATGTGCCGCCGCTCCAACATGATCTTCGTCAGCGTGAACTATCGCCACGCGCCGGAGCACCGTTTCCCGGCTGCGGCCGAGGACGGCTATGCCGCAGCGAAGTGGGTGTCCGAGCACGCCGCCGAGTTGGGCGGTCGCGAAGGCCCCGTGCTGGTCGCCGGCTGGAGCGCGGGCGGCAACATCGCGGCCGTCACCTGCCAGCTGGCGCGTGACCGCGGCGGGCCCGCGATCGGCGGCCAATTGCTTGTCTGCCCAGTGACCGATTGCAGCTTCGATCGGCCGTCCTACGTGGAAAATGCGGCCGGCTACTTCCTGACGCGCGGGCTGATGTTTTGGTTCTGGGACATCTACTGCTCGCCGGCGGATCGCACCGATCCGCGGGTGTCGCCCCTGCGCGGCCAGCTCAAAGGGCTGCCGCCCGCCTATATCGCCACCTGCGAGTTCGATCCGCTGCGCGATGAGGGCGTAGCCTATGCGGAGGCCTTGGCTGCGGCCGGCGTACCGGTGGGCCAGTTGAAGGCCCGCGGCCACTTCCACTCATCGCTGACAATGGTCGATGTCGTCATCACCGGCGTCGGTGGCCGCATCCAGATGGCGGAGGCGCTGCAGGCGTTCACGCAGCCCGCCGAAGAGAGCGGCTCGCCGGAGATCAACGCCGCGGCGAGCTGACGAGCAACGGTCGGCGGTCCCAGAAGACCGCCGACCTTCAGCCTGCGGCCGCCACCGCGGCGTCGTAGGCATGCACCGAGGCCCATGCGGTCTCGCGCACGTCGCTGGCCGTCATGCCCGGCTTGTACAGGCTCGAGCCGAGTCCGAACGCGCGCACGCCCGCCGCGACGTAGGTAGCGAGATTCTTGTCCGACACACCGCCGACGGCGCCGACCACCACGCCCTTCGGCAGCACGGCCAGTTGCGCGGCAATTCCCGAGGGGCCGAGCACCGAGGCGGGAAAGTACTTCAACGCCGACGCGCCGCAGCGCAAAGCAAGGAACGCTTCGGTCGGCGTGAGCACGCCGGGCATGGTCACCATGTCATAGGCCTGCGCCGTCGCCAGCACCTCCGCATCGACGTTCGGGCTGACCATCAGCCGCCCGCCGGCCTCGGCGACCCGCACGCAGTCCGCGGCGTTGACGACCGTGCCCGCGCCGATCAGGCAGGTCCCGCCGAACCGCGTCGCCAGTCGTTCGATGGAGACGAACGGGTCGGGCGAGTTGAGCGGGACCTCGATCATCTCGAAGCCGGCCTCGATCAGGACATCGACGATCGGCTCGGCCTCGTCAGGCTTGATGCCGCGCAGGATCGCAACGAGCGACCGCTTCACGGAGGGCCAGGCAACGGACTGTGTCATGTCAGAAACGCGCTCCCCAGATCTGCCGCGCGGCTTTGAACAGCCCGCGGCGTGACGCCTGCTCGGCATCGCATTCACTTAGATTGAAACCGCTCGCGACGAGCGCCTCGCGATAGAGACTGCCGAGCCGGCCCGCGCCGATCAAGCGGAGCGGAAGGTGATCACCGAACTGCGCGCGGGCATCGGCAATCTCGCTGCCGATCAAGAGCCCGGACAAGTGCGCAGCCCCATCGGCGCGCTGCGAGAAGCCGAGCAGTTGCGCCGCGCGCAGCCGGAACAGCGCGTTGGTCAAGGCGGTCGGCGCGCCCAACGCTGAAGCGAGGCCCGCCCGGAACGGCGCGCCGTCCTCGGCAGCAGCTCCCGGCTCGACCGCATGCATCAGGATGCTGTGCTGAGAGATGACGGCAAACAGCTCGCCAGTCATGTAGGTGGCGAAATCGATCACGGCGCCGGCGTCGATCCGGATCCATTTGCTGTGGGTGCCGGGGATGCAGACGAGTCCGGAGAAGTCCGACTCGGTCACGCCGAGCAGCTGGGTCTCCTCACCGCGCATCACGTCCGGCTGATGGCTACGCGCCTGTGCCAGCCCCGGCAGGATCCGAACATCGCCGTCCGTTTCGACGCTGACGGCACCGGCATGCAGCGCATCGAGGCGGGTCGGCGTGTGCAGATAGGGTGCCTCGACCCAGCCCTGCCGCGCGCCGGCCATGCCGCAGATCAGCACGGGCAGATCGGCCGACGCACCGAGCTTGCCGAGATGATCGCGCAGCACCGGCGCAAAGCCCGATGTCGCACAGTGCAACATGCCCTCGCCGCCGCGACTCTCGGCCAGCTCCGTCCCGTCGGCAGCCATCAGCCAGGCGCGGAAGCTCGAGGTTCCCCAGTCGACGGCAACAAAGGCCGGCGTTGCGGCGTTGGCGGCGGACACATCCTGCTCCCGAACAGTTCGACAGCTCCGCAATGGCATGCCCGGCGCGTGGCGCAAACCAAAAACTGGATGATGCACGATTATGCACGTTATTATTCTTGTTTATGCATGATACCCGGAGACATGTCGGATGAACTTCCACTGGCCCGTCGCGACGAAATCGCCGGTCGTCTGTCGTCGGGGCAGGCGGTGATCGCCGCCGCCCTGGCGGCCGAGTTCGGCGTCTCCGAGGATGCGATCCGGCGCGATCTGCGCGCGCTTGCCGCCGAGGGACGCTGCCGCCGCGTCTATGGCGGCGCCTTGCCTATCGCCGGCGGCGTCACCCCGATGGCGTCGCGGATCGGAAAGGATCGCGAGCGCAAGCTGGCGCTCGCCCGGACGGCAGCCCGCAGCATCATGCGCGGCGAATTGCTGTTCCTCGACAGCGGCAGCACCAATCTGGCGCTGACCGGATTCCTGCCCGAGGACCTCGACCTCAGGATCGCAACCAATGCCATCGACATTGCCGCGGCGGTGCTGCACCGGCAGGATCTGCGCCTGATCATGATCGGCGGCTGCGTTGATGCCGCGGTCGGTGGCTGCGTCGATGCCGACGCCCTGCTGCAGGTCCAGCGGTTGAACATCGACCGCTGCTTCATCGGCGCCTGCGCGGTGTCGGCTCAGGCCGGCGTCAGCGCGGTGGATCCGGCGGACGCCGCCTTCAAGCGAACCCTGCTGTCGCTGAGCCGGGTGAGCGTCGCAATGGTGACCAGCGAGAAGCTCGAGACACGGGCGCCGCACCGCATCGCCAATGTCAAGGCCATCAGCCAGATGACCGTCGAGCATGATGCCCCGGCAGCGCGGCTGGCCCTGCTCAAGCGGGCAGGCGCCGCGATCGTCATGGCCGACCCGCCCGCATGAGCGGCGCCCCTCCCCGAGTTTCAGGAATCATCCAGATGACCGATCACCGCGCGGCGCAGCTCGCGACACGCCTGGCCTTCTTCGTTGCCGGCTTCGGCATCGCCTGCTGGGCACCGCTGGTGCCGTTCGCCAAGCAGCGTCTGGCGGTGGACGACGCCACGCTCGGGCTCCTGCTGCTCTCGCTCGGCGTCGGCTCGGTCGCGTCGATGCTGGCCGCCGGCCTGCTGAGCGCCCGCTTCGGCAGCAAGCCCGTCGTCGTCGTCAGTGGCATCGCCCTCAGCCTGCTGCTGCCGCCGCTGACGATCGCGGCAACGCCGCTCGCCCTTGCGCTGGCCCTGTTCGCGTTCGGTGCAGCGCTCGGCTCGCTCGACGTCGCCGTGAACATCCAGGCCATCGAGGTCGAGCGGCTGAGCGAGCGGCCGCTGATGTCCGGCTTTCACGCCCAATTCAGCATCGGCGGCTTTGCGGGCTCGGGCGTGATGACTTTGCTGCTCGCCGTCGACGTTGCACCGCTGCTCGGCACGCTGGCCTGCTGCGCACTCGCTTTCGTCGCGATGTTCATCGCTGCGCCGCGACTGATCGCGAGCCGACCGGCTCAGTCCGGGCCCCTGCTCGTGCTGCCCCACGGCGCCGTGCTGCTGCTGGCCGCGCTCGCGGCGATCATGTTTCTCGTCGAAGGCGCCATGCTCGACTGGAGCGCCTTGCTGCTGACCGGCTCCGGCCGCCTGCCCGCCGCACAGGCGGGGCTTGGCTACATCATGTTCTCGATCGCGATGACGGCTGGCCGCCTGGTCGGTGACACGGTCGTCGCACGGATCGGCGACCGCGCGACCTTGCTGTGGGGCAGCGCGATCGCCATCATCGGCTTCGTGGTGCTGCTGACCGTTCCTTTCGTGGTGGCCGCCATGGCCGGCTTTGCCCTGATCGGCATCGGCGCGTCCAATCTCGTCCCCGTCCTGTTCCGTGGAGCCGGCGCCCAGACCACCATGCCCGTTGGTCTTGCGGTCGCCGCGGTCACCACCGCCGGCTATTCCGGCGTGCTGCTCGGGCCCGCCGGCATCGGCTTCGTCGCCGCAGCAACCAGCCTGCCGACCGCGTTCTGGATCCTCGCCGGACTGCTCGTCATCGTCCTCGCGAGCGCCCCGCTGGTGGCGAGGGCACCGCGATAGGCCTACGCGGGAGCCGGACCGCCCTGCAGCTGGCGCGCGCGCACGTCCTGATAGCGAACGTTGGTCTGCGGCTTCACGAACAGCGCGGCGATGACCGGATGACGGGCGCGCAACGCGGCCTCGATCGCGACGACGGTGCGCTCGATGTCGTCGGCCCGCAAATGATCGCTGAACTCGATGCTGAGGGCGACCACGACCTGCTGCGGTGACAGCTGTACCGTGAGCAGGCCGTTGGCGGCGAGCACGCCTTCCGATGTCCGGGCAATCTCGAGAATGGAGCTCGCAAGCTCCGGGTCCGCCGGCTCGCCGATCAGAAGGCTCTTGCTCTCGCGCGCCAGCACCATCGACGTGGCTGCGAGCAGCAGCCCGATCAGGATCGAGCCGATGCCATCCCACGCCGGCTGCTCGAACACGACGGCCGCCGCTGTGGCTGCGGCCGCGATGACGATGCCGACCAGCGCGGCGCTGTCCTCGAACACGACCATGAAGGCCGGCGGATCCTTGCTGCGCCGGAACGCCTCGACATAAGAGAGGCCTGGGGCGGCCCTGCGAAACTGCCGGACCGCCACCCACCAGGAAGCTGCCTCGAAGACGAACGACAGGCCGAGCACGATGAAGTTCACCGTCGGGTCCTCGATCGGCCGCGGCTCCATCAGGTGCAGGACGCCCTCGTACAGCGACACGCCGGCCCCGAACGCGAACAGCAGCACTGCGACGATGAAGCTCCAGAAGTAGAGCTCGCGGCCGTGGCCCAGGGGATGCTGGCGGTCGGGCGGACGACTGGCCCGGTGGAAGCCGTAGAGCAGAACGAGCTCGTTCGCGGTATCGACGACCGAGTGGATCGCCTCGCTCATCATCGCCGAGCTGCCCGTCCAGGCCGCAGCTGCAATCTTGGTGCAGGCGACGAGCAGATTGCCGGCGAGCGCGGCATAGACGGCAATCTTGGAATCCGTGCTCGCCGCCATCGCCCCTGCCCGCACGGTTGCATTCATTGTGCGCCGGGCAACGCATCCTGCAAGGATCGGTTCCCTTGCGAAGCTCAGCCAGAGGGCTCAGGATCACCCGACGGCAATGGAGCAGCGCGATGATGAAGGACGGCGAGACCCAGGCAAGTGATGGACATTTGGCCCATGGGCAAGCGCGTGATACGCATTTCCTGCGCCACAGCTTCGCAGTCGCCCGCCGCTCGATGGCGCACGGCAATCATCCGTTTGCCGCCATCCTCGTCGACGCCGACGGCCAGGTGCTGATCGAGGCCGAGAACGGCTACATGCCGGCGCACGATGCCACGGCCCATGCGGAACGACTGGTTGCAACACAGGCCAGCACGACGATTTCACCCGAAATCAGGACGGCGGCGACGCTCTATTCATCCGCCGAGCCCTGCGCGATGTGCGCCGGCGCGATCTACTGGGCCGGCATCGGGCGCGTGGTCTACGGCCTGAGCGAACGGCGGCTGCGCGACTTCACCGGCAACCATCCCGAGAATCCGACGCTTGACCTGCCCTGCCGCGACGTCTTTGCGAGCGGTCAGCGCGCGACCGAGGTCGTAGGGCCGCTGCTGGAGGACGAAGCGGCCATGCTTCACGTCGGCGTCTGGCACAAGTAATCGTCTTCAAATGAAAAGGGCGCCGCGACGAAGCCGCGGCGCCCTGGATCGTGATCAACCGATCAGAACTTGACGGTCACACCCGAGTACAGCGACGACTCGGTGCAGGCGCCGGTGGAGACGCGGGTGCCGCCGGCTCCGGCAACGGAGCAGCCAACTGCGTTGTTGTGGTCGAGGCCGAACTTGTTCTGCCAGTAGCGATAGGCCACCCAGACGTCGATCATGTGGCTCTGCTTTTCACCCCACATCGCCTTCGATGCGTCGAAGGTCAGACGGATCGGCTCCGAGTTGAACTCGATCTTGGTCGGATACACGCCGTTCGCGACGCTGGCCGGGAGCGGCTCGGTGTCGGTGCCCTTCTTGCCATACCAGCCGGCGCGGCCCGAGATCGAGAAGAACTGCATGTTCTCGGGCAGGAAGCCGAGATCCATGTAGTAGTTCGTCTCGACCGCCCAGGTCGGCTTGAACGATGTATTGCCGTCGGCGATACAGGGGTTCGACCAGCCGGCGCCGCACTGCGAGAACGAGTTGTGGTTGGCGAACTCCCAGTACATCAGGGGAGCGACGTTGAAATAGCCCTTGTAGGGCAGATTGAACGCGAACTGCAGACCGGCAACGACGTCACGCTTGGCCGCACCGAAATAGCGGTTCTCGGTGTTGGCATCCATGCCCACTTCGAACGAGATGTTCTGCAGCGGGCCCATCGTGAAGGCCTTGGTGTTGAAGATCTGGTTCCAGCCGAAGGTCGAGCGGAACAGGCCGTAGATCTCGGTCGCACCGGCGCAGCTTGCCGGCGTGAACGCAAAGCCCGCGTTCGGCGACACGATGCCGCCGGTCTGCGTGCACGGCCCGGCCGGATCGTTATGGTCCGACTTGAACAGCGAGATCGTGAAGAAGTTGGTGCCGTAACCCCACACGTCGAAGTGAGTGAACGAATAGACCTGCTTGGCGGTGTTTGGGTTGAAGGTGCCGTTGGCGTTGGCGGTCCAGGCGCCCGGCTGTCGGGCATTGAAGATGTAGGAGAAGCTGACGCGGTTATCGACCACGAGGAAGAACGGCAGGTCCGCCGGCGCCTTCTTGGCGATCGCCTTGGCCGGCAGATCAGCCGCGCCGGCGACCCCGGCCGACGTAAGCGCCGCCGCGCCGAGCGCGATGGCAGCCATAATGGTTTTATAGAACGACATCTCAAACACCCCCAGTTAACAAGCGCCGATTCCCGACTTGCATGCACACTTGCGCCGTTCTCCCGGCACGAGAAGCCTCAACTTTCTCCAGATGTTGCACGTAGTTTGATCAAGGTTCCGCCCGATTGCGGCGACGGCTGCGGTCATCGGGTTCCAGGGCGTGGGACGATCGGTCGCGGCCAGTGGAGCACTCAATCCGATGTTGCCGCTTCAGATTGCTGACATTTTTCGAAACGGCACGACGCAACATGCGATGGATTTTCAGCTTCATTCCGTTGCGCGATCGAAGCGCGACGTCCGCATGGAATGATGCTGCTCATTCAACGGGCAGGCTGCCTCAAGCGGCGTATTTCCGGCGACTGTCGCAAAAGTGCCACACGCTCATTTCGAGGTCTCGTTGCAACGCGGCATTCTGCAACTCGCCACTCGGCCACGTGTTTTGTTGTCAACTGATCGGCTGCTGAGCAAGAGTTGGGCAGAGGATGGCGCTTTTCGGCTCTTACGTGCCGCCGCAAATTAGCTCACAATTGAGGCAGTTCCATTCACTGCCCATTCCAATCACTGCTCATGACGCAGCACAATGCTTGACCCCGGCCCGGCCGCTCCTCGCACCACCCAACCGCTCCTGCAGACGGTCGGATTGACCAAGCGCTATGGCGATTTCCTGGCCAACGACAAGATCGACATCGAGATCTTCCCGCGCGAGATCCATGCGCTGTTGGGTGAGAACGGGGCCGGCAAGTCGACCCTGGTCAAGACCATCTATGGCCTGGTGCAGCCGAGTGCCGGCGAACTGCGCTGGCAAGGCGCTCCTGTGAAGCTATCGGGACCTTCCGAAGCGCGCTCGCTCGGCATCGGCATGGTGTTCCAGCATTTCTCACTGTTCGACAATCTCACGGTGGCCGAGAACGTCGCGCTCGGGCTGGACGGCAAAGAGCCTTTCAAGGCGATGTCGGCCCGCCTGGCAAAGGTGGCCCAGGACTACGGCCTGCCGCTCGATCCCAATCGCGAGGTCTGGCAATTGTCGGTCGGCGAGCGGCAGCGCATCGAGATCGTCCGCGCCCTGATGCAGAATCCGAAATTCCTCATCCTGGATGAGCCCACGGCCGTGCTGACGCCGCAGGAGGCCGATCAGCTGTTCGTGGTGCTCGAGCGTCTGAAGGCCGAAGGCCGCGCCATCCTCTACATCAGCCACAAGCTCGATGAGGTGAAGCGGCTGTGCGACACCGCCACCATCCTGCGCGGCGGCAAAAAGATATCGACCTGCAATCCGAAGCTGGAGACGGCCGCCTCGCTCGCCCGCATGATGGTCGGCACCGAGATCAAGGAGGTGAAGCCGCCGGCCGAGCGGCGCACCACCGTGCCGCGGCTCGTGGTCAACGATCTCACGGTCGCGCCCGCCGAATTGCACGGCGTGCGCTTGCAGAATGTTTCTTTCGAGCTGAAGGGCGGCGAGATCCTCGGCATTGCCGGCGTCGCCGGCAATGGGCAGGACGAGCTGTTCGCCGCGCTCTCCGGCGAACGCCTCGTCAAGGAGCCTGGCACGATCATCATCGACGGGCTCGCCTGCGGCAACCTCTCGATCACCCAGCGGCGCAAGATGGGCGCGGCCTTCGTGCCGGAGGAACGGCTGGGTCACGGCACCGCGCCGCGGATGCGATTGTCGGAGAATGCGCTGCTGACCGGACACGCGGCCAGCGACATGGTCCGCCACGGCTTCATCAACGCCGCAGCGACGCTGCGGACCGTCGATCGCACCACGGAAACCTTCGACGTCCGCAAGGCCAAGCGCGACCCGGAAGCTGCGAGCCTGTCCGGCGGCAATCTGCAGAAATTCGTCGTTGGCCGCGAAATCCTGCGCACGCCGGCCGTGCTCGTCGTCAACCAGCCGACCTGGGGCGTCGACGCGGGGGCTGCCGCGATCATTCGCCAGGCGCTGATCGATCTCGCCAGCGCCGGCGCGGCCGTGCTCGTCACCAGCCAGGATCTCGACGAGCTGATCGAGATCGCCGACCGCATCGCGGTAATGTTTCACGGCCATCTCTCTGAAGCGCTGCCGCGTGCCGAGGCG
Source organism: Bradyrhizobium sp. SSBR45G (assembly GCF_030159255.1). Classification (GTDB taxonomy): domain Bacteria; phylum Pseudomonadota; class Alphaproteobacteria; order Rhizobiales; family Xanthobacteraceae; genus Bradyrhizobium. The sequence goes on from NZ_BSCT01000041.1 coordinate 31,218, forward strand.
ACGCGCGAGAAGCTGGGCCTGCTGATGGGCGGCGCCAGTCTCGACCAGAAGGAGGCCGCGCATGCAGCTGGTGCTTGAGAAACGCGCCGAGCGCTCGCGCACCATCGCGCTGATCTCGCCGCTGATCGCGATCGGGCTGACGCTCGTCACCATGAGCGTGCTGTTCGCCGTGCTCGGCAAGAACCCGATCACGGCACTCGGCGTCTACTTCATCGCGCCGCTCACCGACAGCTATTCGCTGCAGGAGATCGCGGTCAAGGCGACGCCGCTGGTGATGATCGCGATCGGCTTGTCGCTGTGCTACCTCGCCAACGCCTGGAATATCGGCGCCGAGGGCCAGTTCCTGATCGGCGCCGTCGCCGGGAGCTGGATCGCGGTGAAGACGCAAGGCACCGAGGCCGGGCACTGGGTGCTGCCGGCGATGCTGGTCGCGGGCGCCGTCGCCGGCGCGCTGTATGCGCTGATCCCGGCACTCTGCCGCGTGAAGTTCGGCGCCAGCGAGATCCTCACCAGCCTGATGCTGGTCTATGTCGCAGATCTCATTCTCGACTATCTGGTGCGCGGCCCGTGGCGTGATCCCGCCGGCTTCAACTTTCCCACCACGGCGGAGTTCGATCCCGTCGCGACCGTGCCGGTCCTCATTGAAGGCGGCCGTCTGCATCTCGGCAGCATCATCGCGCTGGTTGTCGTCGCCTGCGCCTTCGTGCTGCTCGACCGGACCATCAAGGGCTTCGAGATCCGCGTCGTCGGCGTTGCCCCTCGGGCCGCCCGCTTCGGCGGCTTCAATTCCAACCAGCTCGTCCTTCTGACCTTCGCCGTGTCTGGCGCGTTGGCGGGCCTCGCCGGCATCATCGAGGTGGCGGGACCGATCGGACATCTGCAGCCTGGCATCTCGCCCGGCTACGGCTTCACCGCGATCATCGTGGCCTTCCTCGGACGGCTCAATCCGGTTGGAATATTAATTGCAGGATTGTTTCTCGCGCTGACGTTCATTGGGGGTGAGCAGGCCCAGATCACGATGAAGATTCCGCTCGATGTGACCAAGGTGTTCCAGGGCATCCTGCTGTTCTACGTGCTCGCCTGCGACTCCCTCATCCTCTATCGTTTCAAGCTCGTCTTCGCCTCGCGGCAGGTGCAAAGTGGTGCTGGTTGAAGCAATCATCCTGTCGGTGCTCGCCGCATCGACGCCGCTGCTGCTCGCAGCAACCGGTGAGCTCGTCACCGAGCGCGCGGGCGTTCTCAACCTCGGCGTCGAGGGCATGATGATCGTCGGCGCCGCGTGCGGCTTCGGTGCAGCCTGGCTGTCGGGCTCGATCATCGTCGGCGCGCTGTGCGGCATCATCGCCGGCATGCTGCTGTCGCTGATCTTCGCGTTCATGACCCTGGGCCTTGCCGTGAACCAGGTCGCAACCGGGCTCGCCCTGACCATCCTCGGCATCGGGCTGTCGGGCCTGATCGGTGCGCGCTTCGTCGGCGAGCGCATCACCACCGCGCCGCATCTGTACATTCCTGGGCTGAGCGACATCCCGCTGGTCGGCCGCATCCTGTTCGGCGAGGACGCCTTCGTCTATCTGTCGCTGGCCCTGATCGTCGCCGTCTGGTGGTTCCTCTACCGCACCCGCGCCGGCCTCGTGCTGCGCGCCTGCGGCGACAATCACGTCTCCGCGCACGCGCTCGGCTATCCCGTGCTGCGCATCCGGATGCTGGCGGTGCTGTTCGGCGGCGGCTGCGCCGGGCTCGCCGGCGCCTATCTGCCGCTCGCCTATACGCCCTTCTTCATCCCCGGCATGACGGCCGGTCGCGGCTGGATCGCGCTGGCGCTCGTCGTGTTCGCATCGTGGCGGCCGGGCCGGCTCGTGATCGGCGCCTATCTGTTCGGAGCGGTGACGATCCTGCAGCTGCACGCACAAGGCGCCGGCGTCGGCATCCCCTCGCAGTTCATGTCGGCGCTGCCCTATCTCGCCACCGTGATCGTGCTGGTGCTGCTGTCGCGCGCCCGCACCGGCGGCTCGACCGCACCGGCGGCGCTCGGAACTGTGTTCGTGCCGGACCGCTGACGATTTCATCCGGAGCGCCTGCGATGGGGCGCGACGCTCTGGATCACCACGTTTTCCCCTCACTGTTTGGAGATATTGACGATGATGAAAAGGCTTCTGAGCGCTGCCGCCGCGCTGGTGCTGGCGGGCAGCATCGCCGGTGTGGCGCATGCCGCTGACAAGCTGAAGGTCGGCTTCATCTATCTCGGCCCGATCGGCGACCTCGGCTGGACCTATCAGCACGAGCTCGGCCGTCAGGCGCTGGTCAAGGAGCTCGGCGACAAGATCGAGACGACCTATCTGGAGAACGTGCCGGAAGGCCCGGACTCCGAGCGCGCCATCGAGCAATTGGTCCGCGCCGGCAACAAGCTGATCTTCACGACGTCGTTCGGCTACATGGATCCGACGCTGAAGGTCGCCAAGAAGTATCCGAACGTGCATTTCGAGCACTCTACCGGCTACAAGCGCGACAAGAACATGTCGACCTATTCGGGGCGCTGGTACCAGGGCCGCTACATCCAGGGCCAGATCGCAGCGAAGATGTCGAAGGCCGGCGTGCTCGGCTATATCGGCTCGTTCCCGATCCCGGAGGTCATCTCGGGCATCAATGCGACGATGCTCGGCGCGCAGTCGGTCAACCCGAACATCAAGGTCAAGATCATCTGGGTCAACACCTGGTTCGACCCCGGCAAGGAGGCCGACGCCGCCAAGGCGCTGCTCGACCAGGGCGCCGACATCATCATGCAGCACACCGACAGCCCGGCGGCGATGCAGGTCGCGGCCGAGCGCGGCAAGCTCGCCTTCGGCCAGGATTCCGAGATGATCAAGTTCGGCCCCAAGGCGCAGCTGACCTCGATCCTCGACACCTGGGGCCCCTACTACATCGCCCGCGTCAAGGCCGAGCTCGACGGCACCTGGAAGTCCGAGGACACCTGGGGCGGCCTCGACTCCAAGATGTTCGAGATGGCGCCCTACACCAACATGCCTGACGACGTGAAGAAGATGGCCGAGGAGACCCAGGCTGCGATCACCGCCGGCAAGCTGCACCCGTTCAAATGCCCGGTGGTCGGCCAGGACGGCAAGGAGGTCGAGTGCAAGGGCGGCGCCAATCTCGCCGATGGTCAGATTCTCGGCATGAACTTCTACGTCAAGGGCGTCGACGACAAGCTGCCGGGCAAGTAGGCGCCTCTCTCTGAGCTCAGCTCTCTCCCTCGCCAGAGGGAGAGAGCTTTCGATCCCAACGACTGACATTCGTCCGCGTATCACCCTCCCCGCATCGCCTTGGCCGCGGCGCTGTGACGGCCGATCAGGCCCGCGACATCCAGCCCCGGAATGGCACCGTCGATCACGGTCCAGCGGCCGCCGACCATCACGCGATCGGCGCGATGCGCACCGCACAGCACCAGCGCCGCGATCGGATCGCCGGCCCCCGAGAAGCGCAACTCATCCAGCTTGAACAGCGCCAGATCAGCGGCATTGCCGGCCCTGATCTCGCCGAGCTCCGGCCGGCCGACACACGCCGCGGAGCCCTTCGTCGCCCAGCGCAACGCATCCTTGTGGCTGATGCGGCCGACGCCATAGCGTGCCCGCTGCAGCAGGAAGGCGGCGCGCACCTCCTGCATCAGATTGGAGCCGTCGTTCGAGGCTGAGCCGTCGACGCCGAGACCGATGCCGACGCCCGCCTCCTCCATCTCGCAGACCGGACAGCAGCCCGAGGCGAGCAGCTGGTTCGAGCAGGCGCAATGGCTGATCGTGGTCTTGGCCCTGCCGAGCCGCTTCATCTCCTCGGCGTTGAAGAAGATGCCGTGCGCGAGCCAGGTGCGCGGGCCGAGCCAGCCGTTCTTCTCGAGATAGTCGAGCGGACGGCAGCCAAACATCTGCTCGCAGAAGCGGTTCTCGTCCTCGGTCTCCGCCAGATGGGTGTGCAGCCGCACGTCGAGCTTGTCGGCGAGATCGGCCGTCTTCTGCATCAGCGATCCCGTCACCGAGAACGGCGAGCACGGCGCCAGCGCGATCTGCACCATCGCGTCCGGTCCGCGCTCATGATAGGTCGCGACCACCCGCTCGCTGTCGGCCAGGATCGTGTCCTCGTCCTGCACCACGCTGTCCGGCGGCAGGCCGCCGTCGCGCTCCGACAGGTTCATCGAGCCGCGGGTCAGCAGCACCCGGATGCCGAGCCGCTTCGCCGCCGCGACCTCGATGCCGACGGCATCCTCGAGGCCTGCCGGAAAGACGTAGTGATGATCGGTCGTCGTGGTGCAGCCCGACAGCATCAGCTCGGCCATGGCGAGCGTGACGGACGCATCCAGCGCCTCCGGCGTCAGCTTCGCCCAGACCGGATAGAGCGCCTTCAGCCATGGGAACAGCTCGCGGTCCATGGCCGCGGGCAGCGCCCGTGTCAGCGTCTGATAGAAGTGGTGATGTGTGTTGATCAGCCCGGGAATCACGACATGGCCGCTCGCATCATAGGCGAGCGCGCCTTCGGTCGCCGGCTCGGCGCCGGCTGGCACAAGCTCGACGATGCGGCCATCCTTGACCACGACACCGCGCGCGGCGCCCTCGGCCAGGATGGCGAGCGGGTCCTTGATCCAGATCGGCGTATTGCTCATGGCGGTCTCGTCTCGGTGCTGGGGCGTTCGCATGTGAAAGTAACTTGCAAGCGAAAGGCCAACGTCATCCTATTGCCAGTTGGCGCCGGTCTTGCAAGGATTTCACCGGCGATAGTCCTTGCCGAAGAGCTTGCGTCACCATGGACCTGAACACCATCACCGAGGTCGTGCGCCCACGGACAAGGGCCGATCTGCCCAGCTGGAAGGCAGGCGATGCCTGGCTGGCTGGCGGCACCTGGCTGTTCTCGGAACCGCAGGCGCGGCTGTCGCGCCTCATCGATCTCAGCGATCTCGCCTGGCCACCGCTCGCGATCAACGATCAGGGCCTGTCCATCGCTGCGACCTGCAGCGTCGCCGAACTCGATGCGCTGCCATGCCCGGCCGACTGGGTCGCAGCGCCGCTGATCGATCAATGCTGCCGCGCGTTCCTGGCCTCGTTCAAGATCTGGAAGACCGCCACCGTCGGCGGCAATCTCTGCATGTCGCTGCCGGCCGGGCCGATGATCTCGCTGCTCGCCGCGCTCGAAGGCCTCTGCACGATCTGGAAGACCGACGGCAGCGAGCAGCGGATCGCGGTGGCGGACTTCGTCACCGGCAACAACAGCAATGTGCTCGCGCCCGGCGACCTGCTGCGCCAGATCGACGTCCCGCTTTCCGCGCTGAGACGGCGCACGGCGTTCCGCCAGATTGCGCTGACTCCGGTCGGTCGCTCCGGCGCGCTGCTGATCGGCACTGCAGGGCGCGACGGAGACCTGCTGCTGACGGTCACAGGATCGACCGTGAAACCGCTGCAGCTGCGCTTCGCCACGATGCCCGACGCGGCCACGCTTCGCTCTGCTATTCAGAGCACGATCCCCGATGCGCTCTATCATGACGACGTCCATGGCAAGCCTGTCTGGCGCAAGGCGATGACGCTGCGCCTCGCCGAGGAGATCCGCGCCGAGCTCGCAGGTGGCATCCGGCCATGAGCGTGATCGTCAACGGCAAAGCGGTCGATGCCGCGCCGCGCCCGGGACAATGCCTGCGCACGTTCCTGCGCGACACCAGCCATTTCGGTGTCAAGAAGGGCTGCGACGCCGGCGATTGCGGCGCCTGCACCGTGCTGCTCGACGGCGAGCCGGTGCATAGCTGCCTGATCCCCGCGTTCCGCGCCGACGGCAAGGCGGTCACGACGGTCGAAGGTCTCGCCACCGACGACGGCCTGCATCCGATGCAGCAGGCCTTCCTCGATGCGCAGGCCTTTCAGTGCGGCTTCTGCACCGCCGGCATGATCGTCACCTGCGCCTCGCTGAACCAGGCGCAGAAGAAGGATCTCGGCGCGGCGCTGAAGGGCAATCTGTGCCGCTGCACCGGCTATCGCGCGATCGAGGACGCGCTGCTCGGCCGCACCAATGTCGAGGAGGTCGCAGCCGGCGAAGCCTTCGGCCGCAGCCTTCCCGCGCCTGCAGGCCCTGACGTCGTGCGAGGCCGGGCCCGCTACACGTTCGATACCGCGATCGAGGGCCTGCTGCACGTCAAGCTGGTGCGCTCCCCGCATGCGCATGCGCGCATCACCGGGATCGACAAGGCGGCGGCGCTGGCCGTCCCCGGCGTGCACGCGGTGCTGACTCACGAGGATGCACCGAGCGTGCTGTTCTCGACGGCGCGCCACGAGCAGGCCTGGATGGACCCGGCCGATACCCGCGTGCTCGACGATGTCGTCCGCTTCATCGGCCAGAAGGTCGCCGCCATCGTCGCGGATAGCGAAGCCGCGGCCGAGGAAGGCTGCCGGCGTCTCCGCGTCGACTACGAGATCCTGCCGGCCGTGGTCGATCCCGCTGAGGCGATCGTGCCCGGCGCACCGGTTATCCACGCCGGCCGCGGCAGCGAGCATCGCATCGCCGACGTCAGCCGCAACATCGTCGCCGAGACCCATGGCGAGTTCGGCGACGTCGCGGCCGCGCTCGGCTCCGCCGCAGCGACCTATGAAGGCACCTTCACCACGCAGCGCGTCCAGCACGCCGCGCTGGAAACGCATGGCGGTCTCGCCTGGGTCAATGAGGCCGGCGTTCTCACTGTCCGCTCCAGCACCCAGGTGCCGTTCCTGACGCGGCGGGCGCTGAGCGAGATCTTCGAACTTCCCTCTGACAAGGTCCGCGTGTTCTGCGAGCGCGTCGGCGGCGGCTTCGGCGGCAAGCAGGAGATGTTCGTCGAGGACATTCTGGCGCTCGCGGCCCTGAAGACGAAGCGGCCGGTCAAGCTCGAATTCACTCGCGAGGAGCAGTTCATCGCGACCTCGACGCGGCATCCGATGCGCGTCACGGTCAAGGCCGCCGCCGACAGCGACGGCAAGCTCACCGCCTTGCAGCTCGACGTGCTCTCCAACACCGGCGCCTATGGCAATCACGCCGGTCCCGTGCTGTTTCATGCCTGCGGCGAGTCGATCTCGGTCTACAATTGTCCGAACAAGAAGGTCGACGCCGTCGTCGCCTACACCAACACGGTGCCGGCCGGTGCCTTCCGCGGCTACGGCCTGCCGCAGACGACCTTCGCGGTCGAAGCCGCGATCGACGAGCTCGCGCTGCAGCTCGGCATCGATCCCTTTGAGATGCGCCGCCGCAACATCGTCAGGCCCGGGGATCCCATGCTGGCGCCGCCGGGCGCGGAGCACAGCGACGTGCTGTACGGCTCCTACGGCCTCGACCAGTGCCTCGATCTGGTCGAGCGCGCCATGGCCGCGGCGACGCCGGCGCCGGAGCTGTCGGCGGAGTGGCTCACAGGCGACGGCATCGCGCTGACGATGATCGATACCGTGCCGCCCGACGGCCACTTCGCCGATGCCGTGATCAGCCTGCGCGACGACGGCGGCTTCACACTCACCGTCGGCACCGCCGAGTTCGGCAATGGCACCAGCACCGTGCATCGCCAGATCGCCGCCACCGTGCTCGGAACGACGGTCGATCGCATTGCCCTCCGACAATCCGACACCGCGCATGGCGGCCACGACACCGGTGCCTATGGCTCGACCGGCACCTTCGTCGCCGGCCGCGCCACGCAGGCCGCGGCCGAGGCCCTGGCGGAGACCATCAAGCAGTTCGTCGCAGCGCGCTGGAACGTCGCTCCGGCCGACTGCATGATCGCCGACGATACGATCAGCTGCGGCACACACCGCCTCTCCTTCACCGACCTCGCCAAGACGAGCGGTGCGACACTCGTCGCCAGCGGCAATTCGCAAGGGACGCCGCGCTCGGTGGCGTTCAACGTCCAGGGCTTTCGCGTCGCGGTAAACAAGCACACCGGCGTGGTCAGGATCCTCAAGAGCGTGCAGGCGGCGGATGCCGGCCGCGTCGCCAACCCGATGCAGTGCCGCGGCCAGATCGAGGGCGGCGTGGCGCAATCGCTGGGCGCCGCCCTCTACGAAGAGGTTGTGATCGATGATGCAGGACGCGTGGTCAATCCGCGCTTCCGCGACTATCATCTGCCGTCCTATGCCGACGTGCCGCGCACCGAGGTGCTGTTCGCTGAGACCAATGACGCCATCGGCCCGCTGGGGGCGAAGTCCATGAGCGAGAGCCCGTACAATCCGGTCGCCGCCGCGCTCGGCAACGCGCTGCGCGCGGCAACCGGCATTCGCTTCACGGCCGTGCCGTTCAAGCCGGACCGGCTGTTTCCGCTCCTGCAGGAGACGTTCGGCGACTGACGACAATCTGGGGATCAAGTGGGGGGAACCATGAGCGACAAGATTCATCCGGTCGACGAGATGCTGCCGGTCCCGAAGCTGCTGGCACTCGGGCTGCAGCATGTGCTGGTGATGTATGCGGGTGCCGTCGCGGTGCCGCTGATCATCGGCCGCGCGCTGAAGCTGCCGCCCGAGGATGTCGCCTTCCTGATCAGCGCCGATCTGTTCGCCTGCGGCCTCGCCACGCTCGTGCAGTGCATCGGCTTCCCCGGCGTCGGCATCCGCCTGCCGGTCATGATGGGCGTCACCTTCGCCTCGGTCAGCCCGATGCTGTCGATGGCGGCCTCGCCCGAGATCGGCCTGCTCGGCATCTACGGCTCGGTGATCGCCGCCGGCGTTTTCGGTATCATCGTCGCACCCTTCATCAGCCGGCTGCTGCCGCTGTTTCCGCCCGTGGTGACCGGCACCATCATCATGATCATCGGCATCTCGCTGATGCGCGTCGGCATCAACTGGGCCGGCGGCGGCCTGCCGACGATCACCAAGGTGGTCGACGGCGTGCCCGGCGCCTTCCCCAATCCGAACTACGGCCAGCTGCAGGGCCTCGGCATCGCGCTGTTCGTGCTGCTGTTCATCCTCGGCCTCATCAAATGGGGCACCGGCTTCGTCGCCAATGTCTCGGTGCTGCTCGGCATCGTCGCCGGCGCGGTGCTCGCGACCGTGCTCGGCGTGATGCATTTCGACAAGGTCGCGGCCGCGTCCTGGGGCGCGCTGGTGATCCCGTTCAAGTTCGGCGTGCCGCAATTCCAGTTCGTGCCGATCGTCACGATGTGCATCGTCATGATCGTGGTCATGATCGAATCGCTCGGCATGTTCCTGGCGCTCGGCGAGATGACCGGCAAGACCGTCGATCGCGAGGCGCTGTCGCGTGGCCTGCGCGCCGACGGCGTCGGCACCCTGATCGGCGGCATCTTCAACACCTTCCCCTACACCTCGTTCTCGCAGAATGTCGGTCTCGTCTCGGTCACCGGCGTGCGCACGCGCTGGGTCACGATCACCGGCGGCTGCATCATGCTGCTGCTCGGGCTGCTGCCGAAGATGGCGGCGCTGGTGGAGGCCGTACCGCAGGTCGTGCTCGGCGGCGCCGGTCTCGTGATGTTCGGCATGGTGGCGGCGACCGGCGCGCGCATTCTCGCCAATGTCGACTTCAAGACCAACCGCTTCAACCTGTTCATCGTCGCGATCTCGGTCGGCTTCGGCCTGATCCCGCTCGTTGCGCCCCGCTTCTTCGCCAACCTGCCGCATGACCTGCAGCCGCTGCTGGAATCCGGCATCCTGCTGTGCGCGGTCGTCGCCGTGCTGCTGAACGCCTTCTTCAACGGCCTCGGCAGCGGCAAGGCCGCGGAAGCGGATGCTGCGGCCGCCGCGTCGTCCGCGCAGCACGTCTGAGGCGGCGGATGGCCGAGCTATTGCTTGGACCGGCGGTCGTAGGACCATCCAAACAGCCCGCTGCGCTCGGTCTCGGGCTCCGGCTCGGCGGCCGGCGCGGCCTGCGCCGGCTGCGCAGCCGCCTGTGGCGCGGCGGGCGCGACCGGCTTGGGAATGCTCTCGCACTTCATCGAATAGACCAGCTTGCCGTCCTCGGTGCGCCCGATCGGCGCGCAGGCATCGGCGCGCTTGGCGCCTCCCTTCGGAGCGGTCTGGGCCAATGCGGCTTGTGCCAGGGCCACCTGTGCCGCTACGAGAATCATCAGACCCAGTCTCTTCATCACTACCGTCCCGCTTTGCTTTCAAACTCATTGAACGCAATCGCTTTGCGGAAGTCCACCGCAACGAACATTTCTGAAGATCTGCGTCCTGCGCCACGCGGACGGTGCGCTCCCTCTCCCCGTTCTTACGGGGAGAGGGCTGGGGTGAGGGGCAGCCACGCACACCGACCTCGCGGCGAATCCCCCTCACCCGGATTGCATCTGGCGATGCAATCCGACCTCTCCCCGCAAGCGGGGGGAGGTGAGCACCGCGCCGGCCGGGCGATGTGGGCTCGAACAAACAAAGTAAGGAGATGAGCGCGCGATGTGGGCTTCGATCATATCGGAATGGCTGAGCCTGATCTTCCGCTGGCTGCACGTGATCGCCGCGGTCGCCTGGATCGGCAGCTCGTTCTACTTCATCGCGCTCGACCTCAGCCTGAAGCCGCGCGAGGGTCTGCCGAAGGGCGTGATGGGCGAGGCCTGGCAGGTCCATGGCGGCGGCTTCTACCACATCGTCAAATATCTGGTGGCGCCGGCGCAGATGCCGAGCGAGCTGACCTGGTTCAAATGGGAGGCCTACACCACCTGGCTGTCCGGCTTCGTGCTGATGATCGTGGTGTATTATCTCAACGCCGACCTGTTCCTGGTCGACAAGTCGATCCTCGATCTCAGCCCCGTCCAGGCCGGCCTGTTCAGCCTGGGCTCGCTCGCGCTCGCGTGGCTGCTCTACGAGGCGGCCTGCCGCAGCGGTCTTGCCAGACATGAGCTGCCGTTCGCGATCGGCGGTTACATCTTTCTGGTCGCGCTGACCTTCGCCTTCACCCATGTGCTGAGCGGCCGCGGCGCGTTCAACCAGATCGGCGCCATCATCGGCACCATCATGGTCGCCAACGTGTTCACGGTGATCATCCCCAACCAGAAGAAGATTGTCGCCGCGCTGCTGGCGGGCGAGGCGCCCGACCCCAAGCTCGGCAAGGCCGGCAAGGAGCGCTCGGTCCACAACAACTACCTCACCCTTCCGGTCGTGGTGCTGATGATCAGCAATCATTATCCGCTGCTGTTCGGCACCCGCTACAATTGGGCCATCGTCGCCATCGTGCTGGCGCTCGGTCCTGTCATCCGCCACTTCTTCAACGAGGGCCACAAGGGCAACGCCTCGCCGTGGTGGGTGTGGGGCGTCGCCGCCGCCGGCATGATCGCGATCCTGCTCTTGTCGGCCGCCGGTCCGCGCGACGCCAAGACGGCGGCCGCGAGCGCGCAGCCGGCGTTCGCGCAGGTCGAGGAGATCGTGACCTCCCGCTGCAGCATGTGCCATGCCGCCGAACCGGTGTGGGACGGCATCGTCACCGCGCCCAAGGGCGTGCTGCTCGACAATGCCGACAACATCCAGCGCAATGCGCGGCTGATCGCGCGCAACGCGGCATGGTCGAGCGCCATGCCGCCCGGCAACATCACCGAGATCACCGCCGACGAACGCGCCGTGCTCGCGGCCTGGGCCGGCGGGCAATAAGAGCGACCGTTGCAGCTGTCCAGGAGGCTGCTGCTTTGCTTGAACGGACGCAGCTACGAACTCGCTGTCGTCCCGGTCTCCGAGCCGGGACCCATACCCCCCGAGAGCGATTTGAGGCACGCTGGTCTTTGGCATTTTGCCCATCACGACTGCTGCGGCGTATGGGTCCCGGGTCGGCGCCGCACCGCGCTGGCGCGCGTCGCGGCTTGCCCGGGACGACGATGGAGGAACAGTCGATTCACATCTCAAAGAGCGCAAGCCTGGCCATTCAGCACGTGACATGACTTCGTCGTCCCGCGACGCTCAGCGCCCGGGTGATGCATCGATTTTGTCCCTCTCTCAAATGCAGAGGGCGCAGGGAAGGCCGGACCTCGGCTGAGGCCCGTGGCCCCCGTGCGAAAGAAATGCACGGGGCAGGAACCACAGGTACAGCCGGACAGACCCGGCCCTCCCTGCGCGATGGTTTTCACATTTATGGCGCGCTCTCCCCGGTGTCCGGCTTTTGAGCCACCGTCGCCTTCGGGATCATCATCCCCCGAAGACTTGGCGCCAGCTTCGGGGCGCCAGGACCACGCGCTTTCATGTCCGCGCCGACAGCGCTCGTCACGCCCTGCCGTTCACGGCCACCGCTCCCCACCTCCACGTATCGTGACGACGCGTACGTCCCTCTGCATGAGGCGGGCTGTGGAGATACAATCATGATTTCCGATAAAGCGAAAGCTATTTATTTTTTCGCGAGGGACTGGACAGGCCAAATCAGCTTGAAAGCATTCGCGATATTCGCGGTCTGGCGCGGGCGCGCCGTCGCTGCGCGCAGGCAGACGAAGTCGCCCCTGCGAGGCGCTGCTGCGCCGCAGCGCTTGAGAGTGTTTCGTGGACGACCGACTGGCTCGCGTCGCTTCGCGCGCGATGACGTTGTGGACAGAGACGGCGTTCACGCGAGTGCAATGTTCTATCATCGAACAAATCTCATCCCGCACGCGTGAAGCACCCGGCCGGACAACCGCACATCCGCAACGTGTAGTTGAGCATTCGCACCGACGAATACGATCGAGTTCCAGCGCGTTCGATTGTCGGCAGGTCCTTGCGGCAAAATTTACCACCGATCTGGACGCGGCTTGGCCGCACAGAAGTTCACGCTAGAGTGACCTCACAATCAGCTCTCAGCGAAACGCACTCATAATGTCGATCTCCGTCAAAGGCCGGCTGGCCATTGTCGCGCTCATCGCGCTTGCCTGTTTCGCAGGCTCGGTACTCAAGCTGTATCTGGGACTGCTGTGCATCTCGCTGCTGCTCAGTTTTGCCGTGGTCGGCGTCGTGGCATGGCTGGTGGAAAGGCTCGCCCGCAAACGCCACCGCGGGCCTGAAAGACGCCGGGGCCGTCGTCGCCGCTGTCCGTCTCTCATCGATGGCAGTCAGCAGCTGTCGATGACGACAGTGGATCGCCCCGACGCGCCGACGGCAGCGGGAAGCTTGTAATGCGCAAGCCGCTTGCACTCGGACTGGCATCGCTCTGCTGTCTGCTCGGCAGCGCGGCCCATGCTGAACGGCCGGCCTTCGCGGTCGTCGATCAGCCCTCGCAGGATGGACGCTGCAACGGTGACAACGGAAAGGGCGACCTCGATCGATCGGAGGCCGCCTGCCTCGAGCAGATCCCGGATCTGGCGCAACGCCGCGACGGCGCACTCAAACTGACGTTCCGCAACGGCCGCACACGCGTCTATCGCAATCAGGACGCCAAATGCGCCAGCGACGACAAAGCCTGCGTCAAATATCAGCTGACGGGATACTTCCCCGATCATGACCTCTTGCTGCTCGAGCGCGGCCGTCCCGAAGGCATCGACTGGCTCCTGGTCCGCGCCGACATGGGCGACGAGATCGGCATCGTCGCTCCGCCGCACTACTCACCCGAGAGGCGCTGGCTGGTGTCGGTCGCATCCCGCCTCGATGGGTCGAGCCTGCCCGACGGCATCGACATCATTCCTGCCAAACGTGATCGGACGCTGAAGGACTGGCACTATCGCACGCCGGAGGATGGCAAATGGCGCTACGAGTTCGACCGCTGGGACAGCGAGGACCAGATCGTGCTCTCGGCGAAGCCCCTCGAGGACACGGCACCACCGCGCCCGGTGGCGATCCATCGGAAGAAGAGCGAGTGGCTGTTCAAATAGCCGCACTGATCGCGTCGATCCGGCGCCCATACCTCACCGCTTCGCCGGCCTCCGCTTCGCCTCCAGCGCCATCAGATAGGTGGCCATCATCTCCGGCAAAGCGGCAACGACCACGTCGCGGCTGCGCGGGTCCTGCTCGCGCGTGAACAGCAAGGTTCCGAGCACGACGGCATCGAAGGTGGCGGCCGCCTGCGGACCCAGCTCGTCGCCGAGCCTGGCGCGCATGACGCGACAGATGACGGCCTTGAACTCGGCATGCACGGTCTGGTCGCTCAGATCGAGCGTGGCCAGCGCATCGGGATGACGAACGAAGTAGCGGATCGCCCAGCCGATCAGCTGCTCGATGATCTCAGGTGCCGACAAGTCCGCCCACTCCGCATCGCTCCGCTGCAGCACGCGATCGAACGCCGGCTGCAGCTCGGCATCGTGGCGCTCGGCGAGCGCATCGAGCATCTGCTTCTTGTCGCGAAAGAAGTGATAGACCGAGCCGATCGATGCGCCGGCGCGCTCGGCGGCGGCATGCATGCTCACGGCACCGAGGCCGGACTCCGCAATCAGGGCGGCAGCCGCGTCGAGCAGCTGCTCGCGGCGCTCGCGCCCGCGCGCCTGGCGCGGCGCGCGAGCCGTTGCCCGCGCAGCAGCTTCCCGGCTGGTCACATCTTTCCGTCGCACGTCTCGCTCAAGCTCATGTTCTGTTGTCCGGGGACGACGCCGAAAGACGACGCCGGACGCCGGGCCGCCGACGCCAACTCCTGGCATACGGAATTCTAACCGCGCCAACGCGAATGTTACTAGACATTTTTTTCTAGACATGATTGTCTAGTTCAGGTGCTGTCAAGGGGAACATGCTGTGCTGGTCCCAACGGCCGTGATCCTTCCAACCGGCGACCGCCGGCCGGGTTCACGGCTGACTGACAGCCACCGTCCCCCGCAATTTCGGACGCGAGAGACGACCGGCGGCTCTCGATCCCGGTCGGATTGACGATCCGTGAACCATTCCTTTGGGCTCGAACGTGCAACCATGATCTCACTCATGCGATCTCCACCTCCTGCCCGCGCGTCCGGCGCGCGCCTGCTGACGCTGGCCGGCTGCACCGCGATCGGGCTGCTGCTTGCGGGCTGTGACCAGAAGGCGGCCGTGACCGCACAGCCGGCGCGGCTGGTGCAGACCCAGATCGTGAAGCTGTCGGAGCGGCGGCAATCGATCACGCTGACCGGAGACGTGCAGGCACGCGTCCTCGCCGAGCTGTCATTCCGCGTCAGCGGCCGCGTCACCGAGCGGCTTGTCGAGGTCGGCGCCCATGTGAAGACAGGCCAGTTGCTTGCCAGGATCGATCCGGCCGAGCAGCAGGCCGATCTGGATTCGGCGGAGGCTGCCGTCACGGCAGCCGAGTCCCAGGTCAGGGTCGCGACCTCCAATTTCAACCGGCAGCAGACCCTGCTGTCGAGCGGCTTCACCACCCGCGCGACCTTCGACCAGGCGCAGGAGAACCTGCGGACCGCGGAAGGATCGCTGGAGTCCGCCAAGGCCCAGCGCGACACCGCCAAGGACGCGCTGACCTTCACCGAGCTGCGCGCCGACGCCGACGGCACCATCACCGCGCGCAACGTCGAAGCCGGCCAGGTCGCCCAGGCGGCGCAATCGGTGTTCACGCTCGCGCATGATGGCGACCGCGATGCCGTGCTCGACGTCTACGAGAGGGCGCTGTCGTTCAAGTTCGACGACGTCAAGGTCGCGCTGGCGCTGCTGTCAGATCCTTCGGTGACCGCCAAGGGCACGGTGCGCGAGGTCTCGCCGACCATCGATGCCAAGTCCGGCACCGTCCGCATCAAGATCGCGATCGAAAATCCGCCGCCGGAGATGACGCTCGGCAGCGCCGTCAGTGCCACCGGCTTCATCAAGCCGGAGCAGCGCATCGTGCTGCCATGGAGTGCGCTGACGGCCGCAGGGAAAGCGCCCGCCGTCTGGCTGGTGAATGCCGCCGACAAGACCGTCTCGCTCCAGCCGGTCACGATCGAGGACTACGAAACCGGCGCGATCGTCGTCTCCGCCGGGCTGAAGCCGGGCGACCGCGTCGTGACCGAGGGCGGCAAGCTGCTGAGCGTCGGACAACAGATCACTTTCAACGAGGAGGCCCGGTCGTGATGACGCCGATGCGTTGTATCCTTCCGCTTGTTCCGCTCGCTGTGCTCGCAGGCTGCAACGAGAAGGCCGCCGCTCCCGATCCGGTCCGGCCGGTGCTGTCGATGAAGGTGGAGCCGCAGGCGGCCAACGGCTCGACCGTGACCGGCACCATCGAGCCGCGGTTCAAGGCCGACCTGAGCTTCCGGGTGCTGGGGCGGCTGATCGCGCGGCCGGTCTATGTCGGCGACATGGTCAAGCAGGGTCAGGTCGTGGCCGCCATCGATCCGGCCGCCCTCGAGCTTGCGGTCCGCGCCTCGGCCGCGGAGGTCTCGCGCAGCCAGGCGCAGCTGACCAATGCGACCGGGACCGAGGGCCGGCAGCGCACCCTGCTGGAGACCGAGGCCACCACCAAGGCCACCCTGGAGAGCGCCGAGCAATCGCGCGCGGCCGCGCAGGCCTCCGTCATCAAGGCGCAGGCCAATCTCGCCAAGGCGCGCGAGCAGCTCGGCTACGCCCAGCTGAAGGCGGATTTCGCCGGCATCGTCACGGCCGTCGGCGCGGAGGTCGGACAGGTCGTCTCGCCGGGCGTGAGCGTCGTCACCGTCGCGCGGCCCGACATCCGCGAGGCGGTCATCGATGTCGGCGACGACATCGCCGGCGGGCTGCAGGCCGGCACGCCATTCACGGTGCGGCCGCAGGTCGATCCCGCTGTCGCCGTGGCCGGCAGGGTGCGCGAGATCGCACCACGTGCCGATGCCACGACGCGCACGCGCCGCATCCGCATCACGCTCGACAATCCGCCCGAGATCATGCGCCTCGGCACCACGGTGGCCGCGACGCTGGATACCGAACAGAAGACCGTCATCCGGCTGCCGCGCTCGGCGATCCTCACTGACAACGACAAGAGCTTCGTGTGGCTGGTCGATGACGCCGGCAAGACCGTCAAGCGACAGCAGATCACGATCGCCACCAACGAGGACGGCAGCGTCCGCGTCACCGGCGGCCTCGAAGCCGGACAGCGCGTCGTCACCGCCGGCGTGAACAGTCTCAAGGATGGCCAGTCCGTCCGCATCGATCAGGAATCTCAGCCGTGAAGTCCTTCAACCTCTCCGACTGGGCGCTCGAGCACCGCTCGCTCGTCTGGTATTTCATGATCGCCTTCATGCTGGCGGGCTTCTACTCCTACCTGCATCTCGGACGCGAGGAGGATCCCTCCTTCACCATCAAGACGATGCTGATCCAGGCCAAATGGCCGGGCGCCTCGGCCGAGGAGATGACGCGGCAGGTCACCGACCGCATCGAGAAGAAGCTCGAGGAGCTGCCGGCGCTCGACTACACCAAGAGCCTGACCGTGCCCGGCCAGACCACCGTGTTCGTCAATTTGCGCGACACCACCAAGGCGCGCGACGTGGTGCCGACCTGGCTGCAGGTGCGCAACCTGATCAACGACATCAAGGGCGACTTCCCGTCGGGCGTGGTCGGGCCCGGCTTCAACGACCGCTTCGGCGACGTGTTCGGCAACATCTACGCCTTCACCAGCGACGGATTGAGCCAGCGCCAGCTGCGCGACCGCGTCGAGGAGGTCCGCGCCAAGGTGCTGACCGTTCCCAATGTCGGCCGCGTCGACATCGTCGGCGCCCAGAACGAGGTGATCTATCTCGAATTCTCACCGCGCAAGGTGGCCGCGCTCGGCATCGACCAGCGCACCATCCTCAACGCGCTGCAGGCGCAGAACGCGGTGTCGCCATCCGGAGTGCTGCAGGCCGGCCCGGAGCGGATCGCGGTGCGCGTCTCCGGCCAGTTCACCTCGGAGGAGAGCGTCAAGGCGATCAACCTGCGCATCAACGACCGCTTCTTCCCGCTGACCGACGTCGCCACCATCACCCGCGGCTACGAGGATCCGCCGACGTCGCTGTTCCGCTTCAACGGCCAGCCGGCGATCGGGCTTGCCATCGGCATGAAGGCCGGCGCCAATCTGCTCGATTTCGGCGAGGCGCTGAAGGAGGAGATGACCAAGGTCATCGCCGATCTGCCGGTCGGCGTCGGCGTGCACCTCGTCTCGGACCAGCCCAAGATCGTCGAGGAGGCGGTCGGCGGCTTCACCAAGGCGCTGTATGAGGCCGTGATCATCGTGCTCGCGATCAGCTTCGTCAGCCTCGGCGTCCGCGCCGGCCTCGTCGTCGCGATCTCGATCCCGCTGGTGCTCGCGATCACCTTCCTGGTCATGGCCTATAGCGGCATCTCGCTGCAGCGCATCTCGCTGGGCGCGCTGATCATCGCGCTCGGCCTGCTGGTCGACGACGCCATGATCGCCGTCGAGATGATGGTGGCGCGGCTCGAGGTCGGCGACTCCCTGCGCAAGGCCGCGACCTATGTCTACACCTCCACGGCGTTCCCGATGCTGACGGGCACGCTGGTCACGGTGGCCGGCTTCATTCCGATCGGCCTCAACAACAGCGCCGCCGGCGAGTTCACCTTCACGCTGTTCGTGGTGATCGCGGTGTCGCTGGTGGTGTCGTGGATCGTGGCGGTGCTGTTCACGCCGCTGCTCGGCGTCACCATCCTGCCCGCCTCGCTGCCCAGCCATCACGCCGAGGGCGGCAGGCTGGCGCGCATCTTCCGCAGCATGCTGAACGCCTGCATGCGGCATCGCTGGACGACCATCGTCGCGACCGTCCTGATCTTCGCGCTGTCGGTGTTCGGCATGCGCTTCGTGCAGCAGCAGTTCTTCCCCTCCTCCGACCGCAACGAACTGGTGATCGACTTCAACCTGCCGCAGAACTCGTCGATCGCCGAGACCAATGCGCAGATGGCGAAGTTCGAGCAGGAGGCGTTGAAGGGCGATCCCGACATCGACCATTGGTCGACCTATGTCGGCTCGGGCGCGCAGCGCTTCGTGCTGTCGTTCGACGTGCAGCCGGCCGACGTGTCGTTCGGCCAGATCATCATCGTGACCAAGAGCCTGGAGGCGCGCGACCGCGCCCGCGCCAGGCTGCAGGCCTATCTCACCAAGACCTTCCCCGGCACCGACGCCTATGTGCATCTGCTCGACATCGGCCCGCCGGTCGGCCGTCCCGTGCAGTACCGCGTCAGCGGCCCCGACACCGCCAAGGTGCGCGAGATCGCCCAGGAGTTCGCCGGCATCATGCGCGGCAACAGCCATCTCGGCGCCGTCGTGTTCGACTGGATGGAGCCGGCGCGCGTGGTCAAGGTCGACGTGCTGCAGGACAAGGCGCGCCAGCTCGGCGTCACCTCCTCCGACATCGCCAACGCCCTGAACAGCGTGCTCGACGGCACCTCGATCACCCAGGTGCGCGACGACATCTATTTGATCGACGTCCGCGGCCGCGCCCAGGCCACGGAGCGGCAATCGCTGGAGACGCTGCGCGACCTGCAGCTGTCGGGATCGAACGGCCAGTCGATCCCGCTCGCAGCGCTGGCGACCCTTCGCTACCAGATCGAGCAGCCCGAGATCTGGCGTCGCTCGCGGCTGCCGACATTGACCCTGAAGGCCAGCGTGAAAGATCAGGTGCAGCCGAACACGGTGGTCGATCAGCTGAAGCCCGCGATGTCAGACTTCAACGCCAAGCTCCCGGCCGGCTTCAAGGTCGTCACCGGCGGCAGCGTCGAGGAGAGCGCCAAGAGCCAGGCGCCGATCGTCGCCGTCGTGCCGATCATGCTGTTCACGATGGCCACCATCCTGATGCTGCAGCTGCAGAGCTTCCAGCGTCTGTTCCTGGTGTTCGCGGTGGCGCCGCTCGCTTTGATCGGCGTCGTCGCGGCGCTGCTGCCGAGCGGCGCGCCGCTGGGCTTCGTCGCCATCCTCGGCGTGCTCGCCCTGATCGGCATCCTGATCCGCAACTCCGTCATCCTGATCGTGCAGATCGAGCATCTGCGCGAAGAGGGACGGCCGCCATGGGAGGCCGTGATGGAAGCGACCGAGCACCGCATGCGGCCGATCATGCTGACGGCGGCGGCGGCCTCGCTCGCGCTGATCCCGATCGCGCGCGAGGTGTTCTGGGGCCCGATGGCCTATGCGATGATGGGCGGCATCATCGTCGGCACCGTGCTCACGCTCCTGTTCCTGCCGGCGCTCTACGTCGCCTGGTTCCGGATCAAGGCACCGGAGAAGACTGCGGCTCCGCAGGCCACGCCGCACGGCGCGTGAGGCGTCGAATGGCGGGAATCGCAGATAATTGCGCGGGATAAGCCGCTCGCGTGGGTTCAACACCACGCGGCGGCCGGTTAGATTCACATCCCATGCAAGGATGCGAATCATGACCGATCCTCAGATCGTCTGCCCCTCCTGCCGCACCGAGATCAAGCTGACCGAGCAGCTCGCAGCGCCCCTGATTGCGGAGACGCGCCGGCAGTTCGAGAAGCAGCTCCAGGCGAAGGAGGCCGATTTCGGCCGTCGCGAAGCGCAGCTCAAGGCGGCGCAGGAGCAGATCGCGCAGGCCAAGGCCGACATCGACCAGCAGGTGGCCGCCAAGCTGAGGGCCGAGCGCGCCGGAATCGCGCAGGCCGAGGCGGCGAAGGCGCGCCAGGCCGTCGCCGATGAGATGGGCAATCGCGACCGGCAGCTCGCCGAGCTGCATCAGGCCATCGTCAGCAAGGACGCCAAGCTCGCCGATGCACAGAAGGCGCAGGCCGAGATGATGCGCAAGCAGCGCGAGCTCGACGAGGCCCGCCGCGAGATCGATCTCACGATCGAGAAGAAGGTGCAGGAGAGTCTCGTCGCCGTGCGTGACAAGGCGCGGCTGGAAGGCGAGGAATCGCTGAAGGCCAAGGTCGCCGAGAAGGAGACCCAGATCGCCGGGATGCAGCGCCAGATCGAGGAGCTCCGCCGCAAGGCCGAGCAGGGTTCGCAGCAGCTGCAGGGCGAGGCGCTCGAGATCGAGCTGGAGTCGCAATTGCGCGCGCGCTTTCCGCGCGACCTGGTCGAGCCGGTGCCGAAGGGCGAGTTCGGTGGCGACGTGATCCATCGGGTCGTGGCCCCCAGCGGCCAGGTCTGCGGCGCGATCCTGTGGGAATCCAAGCGCACCAAGAACTGGAGCGATGGCTGGCTCGTGAAGCTGCGCGACGATTTGCGCGCGGCCAAGGCCGACATCGCGCTGATCGTCTCCACCGCGCTACCCAAGGGCGTCGACGGCTTCGACCTGATCGACGGCGTCTGGGTCGCCGAGCCGCGCTTCGCGCTGCCCCTGTCGCTCGCGCTGCGGCAGTCGCTGATCGACGTCGCCTCGAGCAAGCTCGCGCAGAAGGGCCAGCAGACCAAGATGGAGTTGGTCTACGCCTATCTCACCGGGCCCCGCTTCCGCCATCGCATCGACGCCATCGTCGAGCGCTTCACCGAGATGCAGACCGACCTCGACCGTGAGCGCAAGACCATGATGCGTCTGTGGGCGAAGCGCGAGGAGCAGCTGCGCGGCGTGCTGGATTCGACGGCGGGCTTGTATGGCGATCTGCAGGGCATCGCCGGCCGCGCCATGCAGGAGATCGAGAGCCTCGACATCCTGCTGATCGAGGGCAAGAGCGAGGCGGCGGAGTAGCGCGGCGCACCGCGCGCTCGCGCAGTAGCCCTGCACCGTCACGCCTTTATGGTTTTCCTATGCGGCCGCACGCGGCCGCGTCTCGCATTCCTATGGTTCGCCGAGGCATATCCATTCCATCAACGGCCGGATCGCCGGCCCTCTCCGGTGGATGGATCAGATGTCGCTTCTCACTGCTCCCAACGAACACCTTCACCGCGCGTCATGGTCGCGTCGCGACCAGCGGACTGAGGACCGGACGCGTGCCCTGCTCGGCCAGATCGCACGCTTCACCCTGGTGCTGACCGGCGCCAGCGGCCTGCTGACGTTGCTGGTCATCCTGAAAACCGCTGCCTACATGTCGCATCATCCGATGTGAGCCATCGGCCGCTACGCTGAAGTAATCCAATATCTCACGGCTTGCTCGGTGCACCTCGCCCCGCCTGCGGGGGCGCGACGAGCTTCGGTCGCGCTGAGAGGTCGGATTGCATCGTCAGATGCAATCCGGGTGAGGGGGACTCTCCGCACGGTCGGTGCGCGTGGCTGCCCCTCACCCAAACCCTCTCCCCGTAAGAACGGGGAGAGGGAGCAGACCGTTCATGCCGAGGCAGTAACTTCCATCACTGAAAAACAAGACGAGGCGACTACTTTACCGGCCGCTTTTCCAGCTTGCGTGCGAGCGTCCGCCGATGCATGCCGAGCCTCCGCGCCGCTTCCGAGATGTTGAAGTCGGTCTCGATCAGCGTCTGGTGGATGCGCTCCCATTCGAGCGTCTTGATCGAGGTGGAGCGCTCGGGGAGTGCGACCTGCGCATTGCCTTCGGCCTTGCGGAAGGCCTCCTCGATGTCGTCGGTGTTCGACGGCTTGGCGAGATAGTGGCAGGCGCCGAGCTTGATCGCCTCGACCGCTGTGGCGATGCTGGCGAAGCCGGTGAGGACGACGATCAGCATCTCGGGATCATGCGCATGCAGTTTCTCGACGCAGACGAGGCCTGAGGCCCCGCCGAGCTTGAGGTCGACGACGGCATAGCCGAACGTCTTGTCCTTGATGATCTCGTCGACCTGCTCGAGCGCGCTGGCGATGACCGCGTCGTAGCCACGCCGCTCGAATGAGCGCTTCAACGTGCGGGCAAAGCCATCGTCATCCTCGACGATGAGAAGAGAGCGTTCAATCTCCACTGGGCTCTCCAATCGCAAGCATCGACAGCGGCAGCGACAGCCGCACGGTTGCCCCGCGTCCCCGGTGGTTCCAGGCCGAAACGCCGCCGCCGAGCTTGCGGATCACGTTGACAACCAGGAACAGGCCGAGGCCGCGGCCAGGACGGCCCTTGCTCGACTGATAGGGGCGCCCGATCTGCGCCAGCATGGCCGGATCGAACCCCGGCCCGCGATCGCTGACGCTGAGCAGCAGCTGGTCACCGTCGCGCTCGGCGACGAACTCGACCCACTCGCGCGACACCTCGAAGGCATTGTCGAGCACGTTGACGATGGCCTGCTTCAGGGCGACGTCGGAGACGATCGCGGGATCCGAGCCGAACTCGTTGCGGAACATCAGATTGCGCGCCGAGCGCGCCGTGCTCCATTCGGCCACCAGCGTGGTCAGGAACGCCGTCAAGGTCGTCGGCGCCGAGCCCTCGCCGCGCGCCTGCCCGGCGGAGACCAGGATGTCGGTGACGATCGACTTGCAGCGCTGCACGGCCGCTTGCATCTCGGTGAAATCCTCCGCGAGCGCCGGATCGGCCGAGATGGCGGTCATGCGCCGCCAGTCGTTCAGGATCACCGAGATCGACGCCAGCGGCGTGCCGAGCTCATGCGCGGCGCCTGAGGCCAAGAGGCCCATGCGGATGATGTGATCTTGCTCGGCGGCATGCTGGCGCAGGTCGGCGAGCTTGGCGTCGCGCTCGCGCAGGTTCCGGTTGATGCGCGTCACGAACACGACGAGCAGCACCGCGTCGAGCACGAAGCCGACGAACATGCCGGTGATGTGCAGGCTGAACGGATCGCTCACGTGATGCTGCGGCAGCGCCAGCGGCCGGTACTCGATGGTGAGCCAGGCGAAGCTGAGCACCGTGAGCGCAACCAGCGACCAGGACGAGCGCGCGTCCAGCAGCACCGCGCCCAGCGTCACCTGCAGCAGATAGAGACAGGTAAACGGATTGGACGCGCCGCCGGTGAGATAGAGTTCGGCCGTCAGGGCGACCACGTCGAGCATCAAGGCAAGCAGCAGGTCGCGATTGCTGACGTCGTCCCTGTAGCGCAGCCAGATGTGGCTGGCGACGTTCAGCGCCACCAGCGCGCAGATGATCGCCGCCATCGGCACCAGCGGCAGCGCGATGCCGAACCAGGAGGTGACGAAGGCGATGGTGACGATCTGCCCGACCACGGCGATCCAGCGCAGCTGGATCAGCAGCACCATGTTCTTGCGGTTGGTCGCATCCTTGGTCGGCAGCGGGGCGTTGATCTCGGGTGTCGCGAGCGCGGCCACCGCGCCGATCGGCAGGTTCGGCGCCTCATTCCTCATGCGGCGGCATCCGCGATTGGCGTGCAGACCTGCAGCGAGGCGCATCTGCTCAAGATGGCAGAGCCTACGACCGCATGTCCTGCTGACGATGATCCCATTCCGTGTCCTGCGCTGCCGAAGCGCCGGCGTCGCGGCGCGGGCGGCGCAGCCGCTGCAGCCCGGCGCCGGCCAGCATCAAGGCCAATGTAAACCAGGTCAGCGCGTAAACCAGATGGTTGTTCGGAAACGCGATCACGGTCAGTCCGCCGACCGGAAAGCCGCCCGGATTCGGCCTTGCATCGGCATCGACGAAGAACGGTGCGACGCCCGACAGGCCGCGCGCAACGGCAATCGCGGCAACGTCACGTGAATACCAGCGATTCCCGGCGGGATCATTGTGGCGCAGGAAGCCGCCGCCCGGTTCCGAGATGCGTAGCAGGCCGCTGATGGTGACGGCGCCATCGGGGTTCCCCGCAGTACGGGTGGCCGGCTCGCGGCGCTCTGCCGGCACGAAGCCGCGGTTCACCAGCATGGTGCCGTCGGCGGTCTGCAGCGGCGTCACGACCCAATAGCCGGGGCCGGCGACCGTCACGGCCTGAACCAGCGTCTCGCGATCGTTGAGGAAGCGACCGCTGATGGTCACGCGCCGGTATTCGTCATCGCTCCGATTGATCGCGGGCCACGCGGCCGGTCCCGGGGCAGGCACCGGCTCGGCATGCGCGCGGCGCTCGACCCGGTCGATCAGATCGAGCTTCCAGGCCCGGCGCTCGACCTGCCAGACGCCGAGCGCCAGCAGAATGGCGACGCTGGCGACCCACGCCACGCGAATCGCGAGCGCCGCCGGCCGCAGCGCGCCAGGCCGCGTGCGGCCCGGCTCGCCTCTCTCCCCTGCCCCGCTGGCAGGTGCTGACATCACGGCGTCTGGCCCATCTCGTGAACTGGCATCATGTTGGTGGTCAGATGATGCATGACCCACAGCGAGCCTGATAGCGCGATCACCACCATGATGATGGTGAAGATCAGCGCCATCATGGTCCAGCCGCCTTCGGCCTTGGTGTTCATGTGCAGGAAGAAGACCATGTGGACGACGACCTGCACGGCCGCGAACGCCATGATGATCAGCGCCGTGGCCTGCTTGTCGAGCGAGCCGGTCATCACCAGCAGGAACGGGATCGCGGTGAGGACGACCGAGGCGCCGAAGCCGATCAGCTGGCCGGAACGCGTGCCGGCATGGGCATCGGCCGAATCGTGCGCGTGAGCGTGAGCGTGGACATCAGAGCTCATCGAAGCATCCCCATCAGATAGACGAAGGTGAAGACCCCGATCCAGATCACGTCGAGGAAGTGCCAGAACATGCTGAGGCAGACCAGCCGGCGCCGGTTGGCCTCGATCAGGCCGAAGCGCTTGACCTGCACCATCAGAGTGACCAGCCAGATCAGACCGAAGGTCACGTGCAGGCCGTGGGTTCCGACCAGCGTGAAGAACGACGACAGGAAGGCGCTGCGCTGCGGCGTTGCGCCCTCATGGATCATGTGGGCAAACTCGGTCAGCTCGATGCCGAGGAAGGCGAGACCGAACAAGCCGGTGACGACCAGCCACGCCTGCATCGCCTTGAGGCGGTTCTGCTGCATCGACAGCATCGCAAAGCCGTAGGTGAGCGACGACAGCAGCAGGAACGCGGTGTTGACCGCGACCAGCGACAGGTCGAACAGGTCCTTCGGCGCCGGGCCGGCGGCATATTTGGCGCCGAGCACGCCATAGACGGCAAACAGGATCGCAAAGATGAGACAGTCGCTCATCAGATAGATCCAGAAGCCGAGCATCGTGCTGCTCCCCTCGGGGTGCTCGTGCTCGTCGACGACGTAGAAGACCGGCTCGCCGGCCTTCAGGGTGCCCATCGCAACGGTCATGACTTGGCTCCTGCTGCGAGCAGCTCGGTCCGCGCCCGCTCGACGCTGACGACCTCATCGGCCGGGATATGGAAGCTGCGGTGATAGTTGAAGGTGTGGCCGATCGCGACCGCCAGCAGCGCGACGAAGCTGCCCGCCGCCATCCACCACATGTACCAGATCAGGCCGAACGCCATGGTGGTGCTGAGGCCCGCGAGGATCACGCCGGTGCCGGTGTTGCTCGGCATGTGGATCGCCTTGAAGCCAGCCAGCGGACGCGCATAGCCGCGACGCTTCATGTCCCACCACGCGTCATTGTCGTGCACGACGGGCGTGAACGCGAAGTTGTAGGCGGGCGGCGGAGACGACGTCGCCCACTCCAGGGTGCGCGCATCCCAGGGATCGCCGGTGACGTCGGCGAGCTGCTCGCGGCGCAGGATACTCACCGCGATCTGGATCAGGAAGCTCGCGATGCCCAGGAGGATCATGACGGCGCCGATGCCGGCGATCACGAACCAGATCTGCAGGCTCGGATCGTCGAAGGTGCGCAGCCGACGGGTCACGCCCATCAGGCCGAGCACATAGAGCGGCATGAAGGCGAAGTAGAACCCCACCGTCCAGAACCAGAACGACATCTTGCCCCAGAACACATCGAGCTTGAAGCCGAACGCCTTCGGGAACCAGTAGGCGATGCCGGCGAACAGGCCGAACAGCACGCCGCCGATGATCACGTTGTGGAAATGCGCGACCAGGAACAGGCTGTTGTGCAGCACGAAGTCGGCCGGCGGCACCGCCAGCAGCACGCCGGTCATGCCGCCGATCACGAAGGTCAGCATGAACGCGACCGTCCACATCATCGGCAGCTCGAAGCGGATGCGGCCGCGATACATCGTGAACAGCCAGTTGAACATCTTCGCGCCCGTCGGGATCGAGATGATCATCGTGGTGATGCCGAAGAACGAGTTGACGCTGGCCCCCGACCCCATCGTGAAGAAATGGTGCAGCCAGACCAGGTAGGACAGGATGGTGATGACGACGGTGGCGTAGACCATCGAGGTGTAGCCGAACAGGCGCTTGCCCGAGAAGGTCGACGTGACCTCCGAGAAGATGCCGAACGCCGGCAGGATCAGGATGTAGACCTCCGGATGGCCCCAGATCCAGATGAGGTTGACATACATCATCGGATCGCCGCCGAAATCATTGGTGAAGAAGTTGGTGCCGACGTAGCGGTCGAGCGACAGCAGCGCCAGCACGGCCGTCAGCACCGGGAAGGAGGCGACGATCAGCACGTTGGTGCACAGCGAGGTCCAGGTGAACACCGGCATCTTCATCATGGTCATGCCGGGCGCTCGCATCTTCACGATGGTGCAGATCAGGTTGACGCCGGACAGCAGCGTGCCGACGCCGGCGACCTGCAGCGCCCAGATGTAATAGTCGACGCCGACATCCGGACTGTAGGAGATGTTCGACAGCGGCGGATAGGCCAGCCAGCCGGTGCGGGCGAACTCGCCGACGAACAGCGAGCACATCACCAGCACGGCGCCGGCCGTGGTCATCCAGAAGCTGAAATTGTTGAGGAAGGGGAACGACACGTCGCGGGCGCCGATCTGCAGCGGCACGACATAGTTCATCAGGCCCGTGACCAGCGGCATCGCCACGAAGAAGATCATGATCACGCCATGCGCCGTGAACACCTGATCATAGTGGTGCGAATTGAGATAGCCCTCGGAGCCGTTGAAGGCGATCGCCTGCTGCAGCCGCATCATCAGCGCGTCGGCGAAGCCGCGCAGCAGCATGACGATGCCCAGCACCATGTACATGATGCCGATGCGCTTGTGGTCGACAGTGGTGAACCATTCCTTCCACAGATAGCCCCAGAGGCGAAAATAGGTGAGCGCGCCGAACAGCGCCGCGCCGCCGAGCGCGACCATCGCGAAGGTGCCGATGATGATGGGCTCGTGCAGCGGCAGCGACTCCAGGGTCAGCCGGCCGAAGATGAGCTTGGTGAGATTGGCTGTGTCGAACATGATGTGATCCTCACAAATCCGACGTCACGAATTCGACTTGGGGTTGGGGCTCGTGATGAACGATGCCTTGGACGGCCGCATCAGGCCGGGCCGCTCCAGCCCGCGTCCCTGCAGCGGCGTCCAGTCGAGCGGCGCCAGCACGGTGGGCGACGAATCAGCCGCCATGCGCGTGACCTGGTCGCCCGGCAGGCAGACGCCACCCACGACGAAGCTCGGCTCGGCGCCGAACACCGCGCCGCGTGCGGCAAACTTGTCATAGGCAAGCGGCAGCGTGTTGCGGACGCCGGCCATGCCCATGCCGCCCTGGGCATCGATCGCCATCATCTCGCTCATGCACATCTTGCCGGTCTCGACGCACATGTTGAGGATGGCGCGGAACAGGTCGCTGTCGACGGACGAGTAATAGCGGACCGGCTCGTTGGCGCTCGGGCGCTCCAGCGTCAGGTACTCGGGCTTGCCTAGCTGACTGCCGCTGGCCTTGGCCTTCTCGATCCAGCCGGCGAACTCGGCATCCGACAGGCCATGAAAGGCGAAGCGCATGCTGGAGAAGCCGGCACCGCTGTAGTTCGCCGAGAAACCGCGATAGAGGCCGGGCTTGTTGATGACCGCGTGCAGCCGGCTCTGCATGCCCGGCATCGCATAGATCTGGCCGGCGAGTGCCGGAATGTAGAACGAGTTCATCACCGACGACGAGGTGATCTTGAAATCGAGCGGGCGGTTGACCGGTGCGGCCAGCTCGTTGACGCTGGCGACGCCATATTCGGGATAGATGAACAGCCACTTCCAATCGAGCGCGACGACGTTGACCTCGAGCGGCTTGTCCTGCGGCGTCACCGGACGATCGGCGGCGATTCGGCCGAGCGTGCGATAGGGATCGAGCAGATGCGTGCCCATCCAGGTGACCGCGCCGAGGCAGATGATGATGAGCAGCGGCGCCGCCCAGATCAGCAGCTCGAGCTGCGTCGAGTGATCCCAATCCGGCGTGTACGTCGCCGAGGCGTTCGACTGGCGGTAGCGCCAGGCCACAACGGCGGTCGCGGCCATGACCGGCACCACGATCAGCAGCATCAGCACGGTGGCGATGATCACCAGATCGCGCTGCTGGGCAGCGACATCACCGGAGGGCGCGAGCACCACCAGATTGCAGCCACCGAGCGCGAATCCCAGCGGCAGCAGAGCCAACAGTTTCCAGTAACGCACGCTTAACCTCGTTCAAGGCGGATCTCTGATCGAGGTCTGAGGTAGCGATCGCGCGGCGTGCCCAACATTGGACAATTTGTCCAATACCGCAGCGACGCGGGGACAGACAATACGGCGCGGAATAGAGTGCGAGAGGACTGCAGGCAGCACGATGACACAGGCAGCGGCGACCGCCGACGGCGAAACGAATCTCTCCCGCAGGCACGAGGCGCATCCGGGCGAGATCGCGATCGGCGTCGTCATCGGGCGCACGTCGGAGTTCTTCGACTTCTTTGTCTACGCCATCGCCTCGGTGATCGTGTTTCCGCGCCTGGTGTTTCCGTTCGCCGACGAGCTGACGCAGACACTGTATTCGTTCGCGCTGTTCGCGCTGGCGTTCCTTGCGCGCCCGGTCGGCAGCGTGATCTTCATGGCGGTCGACCGCCGCTACGGCAAGAGCGCCAAGCTGATCACCGCCCTGTTTCTGCTGGGCACGTCCACCGTCGCGATCGCCTTCCTGCCGAGCTATCACACCGTCGGCGCCGCCGCGATCTGGCTGCTGGCGCTGGCACGAATCGGCCAGGGCCTCGCCTGGGGCGGCGCCTGGGATGGCCTCGCCTCGCTGCTCGCGCTGAACGCGCCGGAGCATCAGCGCGGCTGGTATGCGATGATCCCGCAGCTCGGCGCACCGCTGGGCCTGATCGTCGCCAGCGTGCTGTTTGCCTTCTTCGTCGGCAATCTCTCGGCGGCCGACTTCTTCGACTGGGGCTGGCGCTATCCGTTCTTCGTCGCCTTCGCCATCAACGTCGTGGCGCTGTTCGCGCGGCTGCGCATGGTGGTGACGCCGGAATATGACGAGTTGTTCCACTCCCGTGAACTGCAGCCGGCCAGCGTCGTCAACACCATCCGCCATGAGGGCCGCAACATCGTGATCGGCGCGTTTGCGCCGCTGGCGAGTTTTGCGCTGTTCCACATGGTGACGGTGTTCCCGCTGTCCTGGGTGTTCCTGTTCACCAAGGAAACGCCGGCGCGCTTCCTGGTGATCGAAGCCGTCGGCGCCGTGTTCGGCGTCGTCGCGATCGTGGCCTCGGGCATGCTTGCCGACCGCATCGGGCGAAGGTCGCTGCTGATCGGTTCGGCGATCGCCATCGCGGTGTTCTCCGGCTTCGCGCCGCAGATGCTCGACGCCGGACCGGTCGGCGAGACCGTCTACATGGTGCTCGGCTTCATCCTGCTCGGCCTGTCGTTCGGCCAATCCTCCGGCGCGATCGCCTCGAACTTCGCGCCGACCTATCGCTACACGGCCTCGGCGCTGACTGCCGACCTCGCCTGGCTGTTCGGCGCCGGCTTCGCCCCGCTCGCCGCCCTGGTGCTGGCGGCGTATCTCGGGCTGATCTCAGCGGGTGGCTATCTGCTGTCAGGCGCCGTGTGCACCCTGCTCGCGCTGTGGCTCAGCACGTCACGGCAGATTCAGCAGGTGTGAGGCGGCGCGACGCGTTGCTTTTTAGCTGGGCCTCATGGTTCGAGACGCGTCGCGAGGGCGACGCTCCTCACCATGAGGGTTGGGTCCGGAAGCCGGCCTTGCGCATTTGACGATGAGCAGCGTGCTCATGGAGAGGATCGAGAGCTTTGCTCCAAGTTGTGCGCTTAACCTTCCCAGCAAACACCTCGCCCCTCACCCTGAGGAGCCCGCCAGAGGCGGGCGTCTCGAAGGGCGAGGCCCGGCTCGGGCCTCATGGTTCGAGACGCGCCGCAAGGGCGGCGCTCCTCACCATGAGGGTTAAGCTCTGGCGCCGCCGTTGCATGTCAAAGACGACTCACGTTCCGCGCCACTTGCGCTCCGCCTCGTCCCACGCCGCCAGCGGCTGCAAATCCGGGACCCAGGCGAGGCCGGTCTTGGCGTCCGACGACACCGCCTCCGGCGTGACCACCATGTCGAGCAGCGCGGGACGATTTGCCAGCGCGCGCTTGATGGCAGGTCCGAGCTGCTCGGCGGTCTCGACGCGCTCGGCATGCATGCCGAAGGCGCGGGCCATCGCGGCGTGATCGGCGAATTGCAGCCTGGTGCCGACGACCTTGCCATGCGTCACCGTCTGGTCGTGGACCTCGATCTGCCAGGCGCCGTTGTTGGCGACCACGATCAGCACCGGCGCCTTGTGGCGCACGGCGGTGTCGACTTCGATCGCATTGAAGCCGAACGCGCCGTCGCCCGTCGCGACCACCACGGGCTTGTCGGGAAAGGCAAGGCTCGCCGCGATGCCATAGGGCACGCCGATGCCGATGCAGCCGAACGGGCCGGGATCGAGCATCATCGGCGCGCTTAAGCCCACGCGGGCGAAGGACAGGAAATCACCGCCATCGGTGATGACCACGGCATCGTTGCCGATCGCCTCCTGCAATGCCGAGAGCACGCGATTGGGATGCAGCCGCCCGTCGGCGCCGGCCGGGGCTGCCGCCATGCTCTGCTTCAGCTTGGCGGCGCGCTCCTGATGCGCCGCGCGCAGCTTGCCCGCCCACTGCCGATCGACGGCGGATTCGCGATTGCCCGCCAGCGCCACCATCGCGCGCAAGCTCTCGGCGGGGGAGGCCAGAATCTCTGCAGCGCCGCGGCGGTTGTCGCGCAGTTCGCTCGCGGTGTCGCTGATGCGCACGAACTTGGCGTCCTTGAAGACGGCCGGCGAACCATAGGCGAGCTGGAAGTCGAGCTTCCGGCCCACCGTCAGCACGACATCGGCATCACCCATGACCGCGCCGCGCATCGCGCCGACCACCGACGGATGATCGTCGGGCACGAGGCCCCTGCTCTCGCCGGTGTCGAGATAGACCGCGCCGAGCCGGTCGAGCAGCCCGATCAGCTCGGGGCCGGCGCCGCGCGCGCCGCGGCCGGAGATGACGAGCACGCGGCGCGCCGACCACAGCAGCTCGACGGCTTTCTCGACCTCAACCGGGTCCGGCCGCGTCGCCGCGCGCGGCTTCGGCGCGAGATGCTCCTCGAGCTGCATCGCCTTCGGCACGAGGCCGCGCAAAGTATCGACGGGGAAATCGATGAAGACCGGTCCCGGCTCGCCGCCGTCACCGAAGGCGCGGGAGATCGCCTCGTCGAGCTCCTGCAGCACCAGCGACGGCTCGCGCACGGTGCGCGCATAGCGCGTGATCGAGCGCACCAGCTGGGTGTGATCCATGTCCTGCAGGCCGCCGCGATTCTCCTGCGGCCGCGGATTGCCGCCTGAGATCACCAGCACCGGCGCGCGCGAGACGTGGGCGTTGGCGATGCCGGTGATGGCATTGGTCATGCCGGGTCCGGCCGTGACCAGCGCGACGCCGAGCTCGCCGGTCAGCTCCGCATGCGCCTGCGCCATGTGCACGGCGGCGCGCTCGTCGCGCACGTCGATGATGCGGATGCCCTCGGCGTCGAGCCGCATCCAGATCGGCATGATGTGGCCGCCGCACAGCGCGAACACGCGGGCAACGCCGCGGCGCTTGAGCAGGCGGGCGATCAGGTCGGCGGCACTGTCGGGAGAGACTTTCATTGGACTACTCCGGCGCGTGTGAATGGGATCAGCCCGGCGCGAGCCAGGCGACGAGCAGCGAGACGGTGAGAACGGCGAAGATGTGCGAGACGAGAATCGCGCCCGAGGTGACGCCGGCCTCGAGGCCATAGAGCTTGGCGATGGTGAACGGCCCGGAGCCGATCGGCAGCGCGCTCAGGATGACGGCCGAATGCGACCACAGCGGCGGCATTGAGAACACATGGAAAGCAAGCAGCGCCGTGATCGCCGGCTGCATCACGAGCTTCAGCGACACGAGGATGCCGATCGAGGCTGCATCGTGCGTGACCACGCGCTCCTGCGCCAGGAACAGACCGATGCAGACCAATGCGGCCGGCGAGGCGGCGCCGCCGAGCAAGGTCGTGAAGCTCAGGAACGGCGCCGGCAGCGCGAAGCCGCTGAGGCCAACCGCAAGCCCGGCGACGGGCGCGATGAACAGCGGGCTCGTCAGCAGCGAGCGCGCGACCTTGGCCACCGTGGCGCCCAAGGTCGCGCCCTTCTGAAGATCCATCTCGACGACGACGATGGCGAACAAGAACAGCACGCAGGCCGTGAACAGGGTCGCGATGATCGAGGCCGGCGCGCTGTCGGGGCCGAACACCAAGAGGCACATCGGAATGCCCATGAAGCCGACATTGCTGTAGCCGGCGTCGAGCCCCTCGATGCTGGCGTTCGCAACGCGACGGCCGCGCAGCCGGCTGATGATGAAGCCGGTCGCGAACGTCGCGGCAATGCCGCCGCAGAAGGCGCCGATGAAGCCGAACTGGCTGACCTGCTCGACGCCGATCTTGGACATCGCGCTGAAGATCAGCGCCGGCAGCGCAAGATACACCGCGAAGCGGTTGAGGTTGTCGGTCGCGGTGCGATCGAACACACCGAATCTG
This sequence comes from Bradyrhizobium sp. SSBR45G, assembly GCF_030159255.1. Lineage (GTDB taxonomy): Bacteria > Pseudomonadota > Alphaproteobacteria > Rhizobiales > Xanthobacteraceae > Bradyrhizobium. The sequence continues at coordinate 64,635 of NZ_BSCT01000041.1, forward strand.
CCGCACAGAAACCCGGTCAGGATCAGCGCGAAGATCGGAAGGGCGGAATTGAGAACGGCCTGCATCGCAGCTACATATCAGGCCGCAGCACATCGCAGCCACTCACCTTAGGAAAATCTCTTCTTCAGCTCGCGGTGCAGAATCTTGCCGGTGGCGTTGCGCGGCATCTCGCTGTCGGTGATGAAGGCATAGGTGCGCGGCCGCTTGAAGCCGGCGAGACGCTCCTTGGCCCAGTCGGCCAGCTCGCATTCCTTCACCGCCATGCCGTCGCGCGGCACGATCACGGCGTGCACCCGCTCGCCCCATTTGTCGTCGGGCAGGCCGATCACCGCGATATCCTTGACGCTGGGATGGGCACCGACCAGCGCCTCGACCTCGGACGGATAGATGTTCTCGCCGCCCGAAATGATCATGTTGCTTTTGCGGTCGGCCAGATGGATGTAGCCGTCGGCATCGCGGCGGGCCATGTCGCCGACCGAGCAGTAATCGCCGCGGAACGCCTCCTTCGTCTTTTCGGGCAACCGCCAATAGCAGTCGAAGGTGTGGGCGTTGGAGGAATAGAGTTCGCCCGCCTCGCCGTCCGGCACCTCGTTGCCGGCTTCGTTGAGGATGCGGATGGGGGCGGCGCCGACGCATTCGCGGCCCACCGAGCCGAGCTTGGTGAACTGCTCATGCGGATGCAGCATGGTGACCCAGCCGGTCTCGGTCGCGCCGTAGAGCTCATAGAGGCCCGACTTCGGAAACATCTCCATCACCTCGCGCTTGGTCTCGGGACGCGCCGGCGCCGACGAGATCATCAGCTTGGTGACCGCGCTGAAATCATGCTGCGCCCGCAGCGTGCGCGGCAGGTCGAGCATCATGATGTAGTGCGTCGGCACCAGCGAGGTGAAGGTCGAGCCGCCATCGGCGAGCGTCGTCACCGCATGCTCGGGATCAAAACTCTTGCGCGAATAGATCGAATTGACGCCGCCGACATAGCCGAAGGCGCCGAAGAAGTTCAGCGAGTTGGCATGGCACATCGGCATCACCAGCAGCGCGCCGTCGTTGCGGCTGAGCTTCAGCTCGATCTCGGTGACCATCGACAACAGGACCGCGCTGCGGTGGCTGCGAAGCACGCCCTTCGGCTTGCCGGTCGTTCCCGACGTGTACATCAGCGTCCAGGGATCGGACAGCGCCACCTGCTGGTCCGGCTCGCGATCGGCGGCCGCCGCGATGATGTCCTCATAGCCGCGATAGCCGGCCGGGCGCGGCCTGGAGCCGAAATGGATGAAGCGGTCGTCGGCGATGCCGAGATCCTTGCGAGTCTCTTCGACCAGGCCGATGAGCTCATCCTGAACAATGACAGCAGCCGCCTCGGCGTTCTGGACGATGAACTGCACCTCGGGCGCGGTGAGGCGGAAATTGATCGGCAGCGCGATGAGCCCGGCCTTGGCGGTGGCGGCATAGATCTCGCACCACTCGACGCAATTATAAGCCAGCACCGCGACGCGATCGCCCTTGGCGAGACCAAGTCCGAGCAGCGCATTGGCGAGCCGGCGGGCGCGCTCATTCCAGAGCGAGAACGTCATCGCCCGTTCGAGATCGCGAGCGCCCACGCGGTCCGGCGACATGCGGGCATGGGCCGACAGCATCTGCCCGAAATTCAAGAGGTCCATCATCGTCGTTCCCCCTTCATCTCTTCGTTTGCGGCCGAACGATCATCGCAGCAACCCGATCGAGAACCACGGCACCGCCGCGATCACGATGGTCCCGATCAATAGCGCCAGTGTGTAGCCGAGCATCGGCCGGATGCCCAAGTCCGGATGAATGCGGCTGATCGCGCAGGCGGCGTAGTAGCCGACGCCGAATGGCGGCGCGAACAGGCCGATACCCATCGCCAGGATCACGACCATCGCATAGTGCACCTCGTGGATGCCGATCTGCTTGGCGATCGGAAACAGCAACGGGCCGAACAGCACGATGGCCGGAATGCCTTCGAGCACGCTGCCGAGCACGATGAAGGCTGCGATGGTCACGGCCAGGAACATCGGCACGCCGCCCGGCAAATTGGTCATGAAGCGCGCCAGCGCGGTCGAGAAGCCCGACTGCGTCAGCGCCCAGGCCATGCCGGTGGCGGCGCCGATGATCAGCAGGATGGCGCCGGACAGCGCCGCGGTCTCGATCAGCATCGGCGACAGCCGGCGCCAGTCGAAGCGGCGATAGAGCAGCAAACCGCACAGCGCGGAATAGACGATGCCGATGGTGGAGACTTCGGTGGCCGTGGCGACGCCACCGACGACCGCGGCACGGATGATGAAGGGCAGCGCGACGGCCGGCAGCGCGATGACAAAGCTCCTGGCGATCACGCCGAGGCTCGCCTTGCTGACATGCGACAGATCCTCGCCGCGATAGCGCTGCCAGACCACGACGCACAGCATGAAGGCCAGCACCAGGCCCGGCAGCAGCCCGCCGGTGAACAGCGCCGCGATCGACACGCCGGTGACCGAGCCGATGGTGATCAGAACCAGGCTCGGCGGGATGGTCTCGGTCTGCGCGCCGGTCGCGGACAAAAGCGCGACGAGATCGCCGGGCTTGGCGCCGCGCTTGACCATCTCGGGAAACAGCACCGGCGCCACCGCGGCCATGTCAGCGGCCTTGGAGCCGGAGATGCCGGAGACGAGATACATCGCGGCGACCAGCACATATTGCAGGCCACCGCGGACGTGGCCCAAGAGGCTTGCGAGAAAGCCGACCATCGCCCGCGCCATGCCGGTCATCTCGATCAACAGGCCGAGAAAGACGAAAAGCGGCACCGACAGCAGGATCAGGTGGCTCATGCCCTCGTCCATGCGGCCGATCACCACCGTCGACGGCGTGGTCGTGGTCAAGGTGATGTAGGCGAAGGTGGCGAGGCCGAAGGCGAAGGCGATCGGCACGGCCGCGAACACCAGGATCGCGACGAGCCCGACGAAGAAGATCAGCAGATTGAGGTTGCCGAGCGGGACCAATGCGGGTCCGAGAAGATTGAGCCCGACACCGCTCGCGCCGATCAGCAGCGCTGCGCTGCCGATCAGCTTCCACTCACCAAGCGCGCACAGCCGCAGCACGGCGATGACCAGCATCAAGCCGAGGCCGGTCGGCAGCGCGGCGGCGCGCCAGAGATTGGACAGCTCCAGCGCCGGCGTGGTGATGATCGCCTCGTCGGCGGCGAACTCGTAGGCTGGATCGATCACGAGGATCAGGAAGGCCAGCGGCGCGGCGATCGCGAGCACATCGAGGAACGATCGCATGCGCGGCGATAGGCGTCCGACCACCGCCGTCATGCGCATGTGCTCGCCGCGCTGGAAGGCAACGGCGGCGCCGAGCATCGCGAGCCAGAGGAACAGGATGCCGGCCAGCTCGTCCGACCAGATCAGCGGCCTGTGGAACACGTAGCGGGCGCAGACGCCCGCGAACAGCACCGCGATCTCGGCGACGACGAGCAGCGCCGCAGCGGTCGAGACGATCGCGCCGAGCGTCCGCTCGAACGCGCGCGCGACGGATGCCAATCCGGTTGCGGGCAGGACGGATACACTGGACTGTTCAGCGAGTTGCATGGCCATGGCCCGACACCCGTAACCGGGACTGAGGTTCAGCTGATGTTGCCGGCGTAGCGCTGCAGCAAGGTCCAGGCCTCGTCGCCGAACTTGGCCTTCGCATCCTTGTAGAAGCTGGTCTTGGCCAGCGTCGCCTGGAACAGCTCGGCATCGGTCCTGTTGAAGGTCAGGCCCTTGCCCTCCAGGCTCTTCTGCAGGTCGGCATTGGCCTGGACGATATCGGCGCGCTGTTTTTTGGCAGCCGCATTGAATGTCGTCTGCAGCAGTTTCTGCACGTCCTGCGGAATCGTCTTCCAGATCTTGCCGCTCGACAGCAGCCAGAACCCGTCCCAGCTGTGATTGGTGAGCGAGCAGAATTTCTGCACCTCGTAGAACTTCGCCGACTCGATCAGCGCCAGCGGGTTCTCCTGGCCGTCGGCGATCCTGGTCTGCAGCGCCGAATACGCCTCGCTCAGCGGCACGCTGATCGGCGAGGCGCCAAGGGCGGAGAACATCGCGACCCACAGCGGCACCACCGGCACGCGGATCTTGAAGTTGGCAAGATCAGTCGGCGTGTTGACCGGCTTGGTGCTGGTCGTGATCTGGCGAAAGCCGTTGTCCCAGACGCTCTCGAATGGAAACAGCCCGACCTTCTCGATGTTGCGGCGGATGAATCCGCCGACCTCGCCGTCCATCGCCGCCCACACCTTGTCGTAGCTGGTGAAGGCGAAGCCGACCCCCGTCAGCGACGCCGTCGGGATCAGGGTCGACAGCACGGTGCCCGGCATGGTCGCGAGCTCGAGCGCGCCGGAGCGCAACTGGGTGATCATGTCGCTGTCGCTGCCGAGCTGATTGTTCGGAAACAGGCTGATCTCGACCTGCCCCTTGGTCTCGGTCGTGATCGCGTCGACCGCCTCGCGCAGCCGCACATTCACCGAATGCGTCGCCGGCAAGTCATTTCCGAATTTGAGCTTGAGCGGCGCGGCCTGTGCCAGCACGGCCGGGCTCTTCACGAGATAGCCAGCGGCGGCGGCGCCGGCAGCGGATGTCAACAACGCACGACGGCTCACCTTGAGCATGGCCTCTCTCCCATGATGGGTCGCATTTTCGCGACTTCTGAAAGAATTCGTATTCCGAATTCGAATTCAAATCAAGTGGATTCTAGTATTGGCTGAAGCTGGAGCGGCTTCAGAGAAAGCGGATCTAAATACCTCTCTCGTGCAACCCGAAAGATGTCGTCCCGGGCAAGTCCGACAACGCGTCAGCGTTGGCGGGCGCCGACCCGGGACCCATACTCCGCGGCGCTCGTGGCTTGGCAAGATCGGTCGGCCATCGTGCCTCGCACGTCTCCCTGTGGTTATGGGTCCCGGATCGGCGCGCGCTTTGCGCGCTTGTCCGGGACGACAGCGGAGGGTGGTGGAGCAATCAACGAGCCAAGGCTCGCCCAACTAAAACTAATAAGCCGAAATCCAAGCCCGTTAATTGATGGGCACAAGTCGCGCGGAAACCATGGCCGAACGGGGAACAATGAAAATAGACAAAAGGGGTGGAGCGGCGGACCGCCCCACCCTGCTTGGTCGTGCTACGCCTTCATCGCCGCCTTGACCGCCTCGGCGGTGATCGGCAGCGAGCGCAGCCGTGCGCCGCAGGCGTTGTAGATGGCGTTGCCGAGCGCCGGCGCGACCACGGTCACCGCGGGCTCGCCGACGCCGGTCGCCTTCTCGCCAT
>NZ_BSCT01000042.1 GCF_030159255.1 Bradyrhizobium sp. SSBR45G
AGGCATTCTCAAAACTCAAATCAACCGTTGCACTTCAACCGTGAGTCCATCTCCCCGCGTTCGCGGGGACGACACCGAGGGTGAGGCGCGAGCGTCGTCAACTCACTGGCATCGGGATTAGGGCAGCGCTTGATCGGCACGACCGCGCCGCTATCGCTTACCCGCGAGCCCTCCACGCATTCACCACGGCGCCGATCTCCACCACCTCCGGCTCGCGGATATTCGACGGCGTGCGCGAGAACCGCGGCGCAGGCGCAGGCTGGGTGATGCCGTGGCGCTCGACGAACACGCCGCGGGCGGCCATGTGGGCGTGCTTCGGCGCTTCGGACATCGTCAGCACCGGCGCGAAGCAGATGTCGGTGCCCTCCATGATGGCGCACCACTCCTCGCGCGTCTTGCTCTTGAACACCGTCACCAGCTTCTCCTTCAGCGCCGGCCAGGCGCGCGGATCCATCTGCGCCTCGAAGGCGGGATCGGAGAGGTCGGCATGCTGGCGCAGCAGCGCGTAGAACTGCGGCTCGATGGAGCCGATCGAGATGAAGTTGCCGCAGGCGCATTCGTAGACGCCGTAGAAATGCGCGCCGCCGTCGAGGAAGTTGCGCTCGCGCCCTTCGGTCCAGCGGCCCATCGCGGTGAGATCGAAGAACATCGCGAGCAGCGAGGCCGCGCCGTCGCACATCGCCGTGTCCACCACCTGGCCCTTGCCGGATCTCGACGCTTCCAGGAGTGCTGCGAGCACGCCGACGACGAGATAGAGCGCGCCGCCGCCGAAATCGCCGACGAGGTTGAGCGGCGGCACCGGCCGCTCCTTCGGGCCGATCGCGGCGAGCGCGCCTGTGATCGAGATGTAGTTGATGTCGTGGCCGGCCGCCTGCGCCAGCGGCCCCTCCTGGCCCCATCCGGTCATGCGGCCGTAGACCAGTCTTGGATTGCGCGCGAGCACGACATCGGGACCGAGGCCGAGGCGCTCCATCACGCCGGGGCGGAACCCTTCAATCAGCGCATCGGCGCCGGCGAGCAGGTCGAGCACCTCGCCGATCACCGTCTTGTCCTTGAGATCGAGCTCGATCACCTTGCGGCCGCGGCCGGCGACCGACTTCATCGTCTTGCGCGCGCCGACGCGATCGAGCGTCACGACCTCCGCGCCCATGTCGGCCAGCAGCATGCAGGCGAACGGTCCCGGCCCGATGCCCGCGAACTCGACGATGCGGAAGCCGGCAAGCGGGCCGGTGGCGCGGGTCTCGGTCTTTGGGGCGGTCTTGTCGAGCACGTCGTTGTGTCCTTGTTGCGGTTCCGCGTTGCTTAGTTGATGAGACAGACGCCAGCTACGCACGACACCCTCCCCTGGAGGGGGGGGGGTCGATCGCGAAGCGATCGGGGTGGGGTGATGCCCCACGGCCGGTGCTTCAATCGATCACCCCACCCCGGCTCACATCGCTACGCTCATGTGAGCCGACCCTCCCCCTTCAGGGGAGGGTGGGAATGCGCGGCCGCTGCCTACCTCATTCAAGCGCCACGACGGATCGTTCGGCGTTTCCTGAGCTGCGATTGTCCCGCTTGTATCAGGCCAACGCAAGCGCGCCGTATGCCGCAAAGCAAAACGGCGCGCATCGCTGCGCGCCGTGTGGAATTTGTCGTGCCGTGCTGCGGAATGATCCGCGTCGCACTCAGCCTGCAGCTTGCACCGCGCGCTGCGCCATCACCTTCACCAGATTGGCGCGGTAATCGGACGAGCCATGGATGTCGCTGAGCAGGCCCGCCGCCGACACCGTCACGCCATCGATCGCCGAGGCGGACCAGTTCGACTTCAGCGCTGCCTCGATCGCCGAGACGCGCATCACGCCGCTCTGCGACGCGCCGGTGGCCGCGACGCGGACATCGCCGCTCTTGGTTTTGGTGACGAACACGCCGGTCAGTGCGAAGCGCGAGGCCGGGTGGCGCATCTTGGCGTAGCCGGCCTTCTCAGGAACCGGGAACGCAACTTCGGTGATGATCTCACCGTCCTCGAGCGCCGTCGTGAACAGGCCCTTGAAGAAATCCTCCGCCGCGATCGACCGCTTGTTGGTCTTCACGGTGGCGCCGAGCGAGATCAGCGCGGCCGGGAAATCCGCGGCCGGATCGTTATTGGCGATCGAGCCGCCGATGGTGCCGCGGTGTCGCACGGCGGGGTCGCCGAGCACCGAGGTGAGGTAGGAAATCGCGGGGATCGCCTTCTTCACGTCGGTATTGGTCATGATGTCGTAGTAGGTGGTCGCCGCCTTGATCACGAGCGTGTCGCCGGACAACTGCACGCCGATCAGGTCCTTGATCTTGCCGATGTCGATCACATCCGACGGGCCGGCGAGGCGCTGCTTCATGACCGGAAGCAGCGTGTGGCCGCCGGCAAGGAACTTGGCTTCGCTGCCCTTGGCAAACAGCGCCGCCGCTTCGTCGACCGAGGAGGCGCGGTGATAGGTCGTCTCATACATGGGAAGCTCCCTGAATTTTTGTCCGAGGTCCTCAGGGCAGCGCGCCTCCAGCGCGCCGCCCGGGACTCTCGAGGTTCAAACCGTGCTTCGATGTCCGGGGCGCGCGAGCGCGTGCCCCGGACTGACGATCAGCCGTGGATCGCGTGCCAGACGCGGTCGGGCGTGGCCGGCATTTCCAGCTTGTTGTTGCCGATCGCATCCGTGATCGCGTTGATCACGGCGGCGGATGCGCCGATCGCGCCAGCCTCGCCGCAGCCCTTCACGCCGAGCGGATTACCCGGGCAGAGGGTCGTGGTGTGGCTGAGCTTGAACGACGGCACGTCGTCGGCGCGCGGCATCGCGTAGTCCATGAAGGACGCCGTGACCGGCTGGCCGTTGCTGTCGTAGATCGCGTGCTCGAGCAGCGCCTGGCCGATGCCCTGGACGAGGCCGCCATGGACCTGACCTTCGACGATCATCGGGTTGATCAGCCGGCCGAAATCGTCCGCCGCCACGAAGTTGACGAACGACGTCTTGCCGGTGGCCTCATCGACCTCGAGCTCGCAGATGTAGGTGCCGGCCGGGAAGGTGAAGTTGGTCGGATCGTAGAAGGCGGTCTCCTTCAATCCGGGCTCCATTCCGTCCGGCAGATTGTGCGCGGTGTAGGCGGCGAGCGCCACCATCGGCAGCGCGATCGACTTGTCGGTGCCGGTCACCTTGAACTCGCCGTTCTCGATGACGATGTCGCCTTCCGAGGCTTCGAGCGCATGGGCGGCGATCTTCTTGGCCTTGGCCTCGACCTTCTCCATCGCCTTCAGGATCGCGGTCAGGCCGACGGCGGCCGAACGCGAGCCGTAGGTGCCCATGCCGAACTGCACCTTGTCGGTGTCGCCATGGACGATCGAGACCTGGCTGATCGGCACGCCCAGGCGTTCGGCGATCAGCTGGCAGAAGGTGGTCTCGTGGCCCTGGCCGTGGCTGTGCGATCCCGTGAGCACCTCGATGGTGCCGACCGGGTTGACGCGGATTTCAGCCGATTCCCACAGGCCGACGCCGGCGCCGAGACTGCCGACCGCCTTCGACGGCGCGATGCCGCAGGCCTCGATGTAGCAGGACAGGCCGATGCCGCGCAGCTTGCCCTGCGCCTTGGCGGCTGCCTTGCGGGCCGGGAAGCCGGCATAGTCGATGGCCTTCATCGCCGAGTCGAGCGAGGCGTTGAAGTCACCGGTGTCGTACGCCATGATCACCGGGGTCTGGTGCGGGAACTGGGTGATGAAGTTCTTGCGGCGCAGCTCGGCTGGATCGACCTTGAACTGACGCGCCGCGGTCTCGACCAGCCGCTCCAGCAGATAGCTCGCCTCGGGACGTCCGGCGCCACGATAGGCATCGACCGGCGTGGTGTTGGTGTAGACGCCCATCACCTCGGCATAGATCGCCGGGATGTTGTACTGGCCCGAAAGCAGGGTCGCGTACAGATAGGTCGGCACCGACGACGAGAACAGCGACATGTAGGCGCCGAAATTGGCGTGGGTCTTGACCCGCAGGCCCAGGATCTTGTGGTCGGCGTCGAACGCCATCTCGGCCTTGGAGATGTGGTCGCGGCCGTGGGCATCGGTCAGGAACGCCTCGGTGCGGTCGCCGGTCCACTTCACCGGACGGCCGACCTTCTTGGAGGCCCACAGCGCCACCATCTCTTCCGGATAGATGAAGATCTTGGAGCCGAAGCCGCCGCCGACGTCGGGGGCGATCACGCGCAGCTTGTGCTCGGGCGCGATGTTGTAGAACGCCGACAGCACGAGGCGGGCGACGTGCGGGTTCTGCGACGTTGTATAGAGCGTGAAGTGCTCCTCGGCGGCGTCATAGTCGGCGATCGCCGCTCGCGGCTCCATCGCGTTGGGGGCCAGCCGGTTGTTGGTGAGTTCAAGGGTGACGACATTGGCGGCCTTGGAGAAGGCGGCGTTGACCGCGGCCTCGTCACCGATATGCCAGTCATAGACGACGTTGCCGGGCGCTTCCGGGTGCAGCTGCGGCGCGCCGGGCTTCAGCGCCGACGGCATGTCGGCGACGGCCTGCAATTCCTCATACTCGACCACGACCGCCTCGGCGGCATCGCGCGCCACATTCTTGCTTTCGGCGATCACGACGGCCACGGCCTGGCCGACGAAGCGCACGGTCTCCGGCGCCATCGCCGGCCATGCGCCCATCTTCATCGGCGAGCCGTCCTTGGAGGTGATGGCCCAGCCGCAGATCAGGTTGCCGACCTTGTCGTCGACGATCTGCTTGCCGGTCAGCACCGCGACGACGCCCGGCATCGCCTCGGCGGCCGAGGAGTCGATGCTCTTGACCTTGGCGTGGGCGTGCGGGCTGCGGATGAAATGGGCATAGGTCATGCCCAGAAGCTTGATGTCGTCGACATACCGGCCTTTGCCGGTGATGAAACGCTTGTCTTCCTTGCGGACGACGCTCGCGCCAATGCCTTCCATACCCATGCGAATCTCTCCCTACCGGAGTTCTGTTGTCCCGCGGCGGCCATCGCGCGCAGCGGTCGTCTCGGTATTTGATTGAAAGACGTCTGCGGCCGGCTGATCCGGCGGCTTTACGCGGCGGCCTTACTCAGCAGCCTGGGCGACCTTCATGCGGCTAGCGGCGTCGAGCACGGCCTTGACGATGTTGTGATAGCCGGTGCAGCGGCAGATGTTGCCTTCCAGCTCCTCACGCACCGTGGCCTCGTCGAGCTCGCCTCCGTGGCGGTGCACAATATCGATCGCCGACATGATCATGCCCGGCGTGCAATAGCCACATTGCAGGCCGTGATTGTCGCGGAAGGCGGCCTGCATCGGGTGCAGCTCGTCGCCCTTGGCAATGCCTTCGATGGTGGTGACGTTGGCGCCGGCGGCCTGGCCGGCCAGCACGGTGCAGGACTTCACGGCGCGGCCGTCGATATGGACGACGCAGGCGCCGCATTGGCTGGTGTCACAGCCGACATGGGTGCCGGTGAGGTTCAGATGATCCCGCAAGAGGTGAACGAGCAGGGTGCGATCCTCGGCCTCGACCGAGACCGCCTTGCCGTTCACTGTCAGTTTGACTGTCGACACGAGTAACCTCCCGATGAATTATTCTTATTCTGATTAGAAACAGCGCCCTCAGGACTTTGCAACTCGAATTTTCGTCTCGGCTGTCATTGCGACGTCTTGCGCGCGGCATCGGCGATTCGGTCGCATCTGACGGTGTCGTGCGTGCGCCGGCGCATCGCCGGCAGCAGCACCGACGGCAGGCGGTGTGCCGATGCGCGCCATTTACCGCCCCTTAGCCATTGTGACGTAGTTTTGATCACGGCCCGGTGGGTGGTCGCCGGGCCGGATGGCTTGGCTCATATCCTGGCTCATATAAAGACTGGCGTTTCGGGGGTGGGAATGTCTGCGCATCTGGCGCCGCAGTCGCGGCGTGGCAATTTTCTGACCCTTCGCTTCCGCGCCAAGATCTTTCTCGGTTTTGCGGTCGTTCTGGCCATCTCGGCTGCCAGCATCGGCTTCGCCTATGTCGGCTTCGAGAAGGTCGCCGCTGCCGTGGCGTCCTATCGGGTGAGCGTGACCGAGGCCGACACGGCCAGGGCGATCGATCGGGAGCTCATCTCGTACCAGGCGCTCGCCCGCTATTTTGCATTGACCGGCAAGCCGGAGGACGAGGCGGCCGCGACCGCCGCCCAGCAGTCATTGCAGGCCGCGATCGACAAATCGATGGCGGCGACCAGCGCGGCCGACCGGCGGGCGCAGCTCGGCAAGCTTCAGGCGCAGTTTCAGACCTTCGCCAAGATCTTCTCCGACATCGTCGCCCTGACTCGTGACAATGCCAAGCTGGCAACCGACCAGATCGGAATCATCGGCAACAAGATCCGCTTCAAGTTCGACGACCTCGCCGATACGGCCGCGCTGGCGGGCCTGCCGACGGTGCAGACCACTGCCAAGGACCTGACCGGCCAGTATCTCACCGCCTCTGCCCTGGTCGGCACCTTCCTGGCCAAGCCGGACCCCAAGACGGCGGACGGCGCCATTGCCAGGACGCGATTCCTCGAGACGTCGCTGGTCACGATCTATGCCAATGACGAGAAAATCACGCAGCGCGTCACCGAGCTCGGTGACCTGATCAAGCAGTATCGCGCCGCCTTCATCAAGTTCTCGGACAATTCCAAGGCGCTGGCGAAGCTGGTGCAGGACATGGGCAGCGCGGCCACCGAGATCCTCGCCCTCTCGAACGGGCTGCGGTCCGATCTCGCGGCCGACCAGCAGCGCATCGAGGCGTCCACCAATGCCACCATTGCCGAGATCGAGCGGTTGATCGCGATCCTGGCCGTCGGCGGTCTTGCGCTGGGCGCGGCGTTGGCCCTGATGCTCGGCAACGGCATTTCCAAACCGATGATCTCGATGTGCAAGGCGATGCGCGAGCTCGCGTCCGGCAATTTTGACGTCAGGCTGCCCGGCCTCGGCCGTGCCGACGAGATCGGGGAGATGGCGGCGGCCGTCGAGGAGTTCAAGGTTCAAGCGGTTGCCAAGGCCGAGCGAGACGCGGCGACACAGGACGCCCAGAACAAGGCGGCCGGCGAAGCCCGCCGGGCCGAGCTGATTCGTTTCGCCAACGAGTTCGAGACGGCCGTCGGCTCGATCGTCTCGAATGTCTCGACCTCTGCCGAGCAGCTCGAACATGCCGCCTCGACCTTGACCCGCACCGCGGAAACCACGCAGTCGCTGGCGAGCCGTGTCAGCGGCACCTCCGACCAGGCGACGGGCCGCATTCAGTCCGTCGCCAGTGCGACCGACGAGCTGTCGGCGTCGGTCAACGAGATCGGCCGCCAGGTCCGCGAGTCCAATCGGATCGCCGAATCGGCGGTGTCGCAGGCCGAGGAGACCGACGGGCGCATCGGCAAGCTGTCGCGTGCGGCGCAGGAGATCGGCGACGTCGTCAAGCTGATCACCGCCATCGCCGAGCAGACCAATCTGCTGGCGCTGAATGCGACCATCGAGGCGGCGCGGGCCGGCGATGCCGGCCGCGGCTTCGCGGTCGTCGCCTCGGAGGTCAAGTCGCTGGCCGAGCAGACCGCCAAGGCGACCGACGACATCTCCAACCACATCTCCGGCATGCAGGCCGCCACCCAGGAGTCGGTCACGGCGATCAAGCAGATCGGCGGCACGATCCGCCAGATCTCGACCATCGCCTCGTCGATCGCGACCGCGGTCGAGCAGCAGGGCGGGGCGACCCAGGAGATCGCCAGGAACGTGCAGAGCGTGTCCGCGGGCACGCAGGCCGCGGCCACCGACATCACCGAGGTCAATCGCGGCGCGACCCAGACCGGGAACGCCTCGGAGGCGGTGCTGCGCTCGGCCCAGTCGCTGTCGTCGGAGAGCGCAAGGCTGCGCGAGGAGCTCAACCGCTTCATGGCGAACATCCGCGCGGCGTGAGAGGGCGCTGCGGTTCGGCTTTCCTCAATCGACTGGCAAATGCGTTTGCGAGCTCGCGGCCAAACCCTCCGCTGTCGTCCCGGCGAACGCCGGGATCCATACGCCGTGCCGAGCGTAGGGCGGGTGGTATTCGTCGTGGGGCCCAATCTTACATCACGCGGTATGGATCCCGGGTCGCGCTCGCTTTGCTCGCTTGCCCGGGACGACGTGTGAAAATGGGGCGCCCACCCGGGTCCCACGAGCCTTTTAGGCCGAGCAGGAGGCGTCGCGGGTTCCCTCACCCGCTGCCGGAACCCCGCGCCCGCCGAGACGTTGGGTCGCAGCGGCAGGACATCGCTGCCGCATTTGCTTCATCCTCTCCGGTCAAGCTGACTGTGCCGTCTCGCGCCGTCGTAATGGGATTCCATGGCACCCCGGCAGGCATCATTCCCCAATCTCCGCGTGATCACCTCGTCGCCACAATCCGGCAAGGTTCCGCGCGAGCCGCTGGCCGACGAGAGCCGCATCATCGAGACCAACATTCCCGCCCGGCTCGACGATCTCCGCTGGAGTCCGTTCCACACCCGCGTCGTGCTGGCGCTGGGCATCACCTGGGTGCTCGACGGGCTGGAGGTAACGCTCGCCGGTGCCTTGTCGGGCGCGCTGAAGCAGAGCCCGAGCCTGCACTTCTCCAACCTCGATATCGGTCTTGCCAACAGCGCCTATCTCGCCGGCGCCGTGCTCGGCGCGCTCGGCTTCGGCTGGCTCACGGACCGCATCGGCCGCAGAAAGCTGTTCTTCATCACGCTCGCGCTGTATCTGTCCGCGACCGCGGCGACCGCTCTGTCGTGGAACGTCGCGACCTACGCGCTGTTTCGCTTCCTCACCGGCGCCGGAATCGGCGGCGAGTACACCGCGATCAACTCGACCATCCAGGAGCTGGTTCCGGCACGCTACCGTGGCTGGACCGACCTGATGATCAACGGCAGCTTCTGGCTGGGCGCGGCGCTTGGCGCGGTCGGCGCCATCGTGCTGCTCGATCCCGAGGTCGCAGGCCCTGATGTCGGCTGGCGGCTGGCTTACGGCATCGGCGCCTGTCTCGGTCTCGTCGTGCTGGTGATGCGGATGTGGATTCCGGAAAGCCCGCGCTGGCTGATGATTCACGGCCGCCCCGAACAGGCGCATCGGATCGTCACCGAGATCGAACGCGACGTCACCGGACACGACCGTGAGGCGCGCGCCAGGGAATTACCGACGATGCGCCTGCGCATGCGCGACCACACCCCGTTGCGAGAGGTGGCGCACACGCTGTTCTCGGTCTACCGCCAGCGCTCCCTGGTCGGCCTCACCTTGATGATCGCGCAGGCGTTCTTCTACAACGCCATTTTCTTCACCTTCGCGCTGGTGCTGACCGACTTCTACGGCATCAAGTCCGACCATGTCGGCTGGTACATCCTGCCGTTCGCCGCCGGCAACGTGCTGGGCCCGCTGCTGCTCGGCCGCCTGTTCGACACGCTCGGCCGCCGCACGATGATCACCTTCACCTATAGCGCCTCCGGCGTGCTGCTCGCGATCACCGGCTATCTGTTCTCGATCGGCGCGCTGAGCGCCGAGACGCAGACTGCGGCCTGGATGGTGATCTTCTTCTTTGCCTCGCCCGCGGCAAGCGCCGCCTATCTCACCGTGTCGGAGAATTTTCCGCTCGAGGTGCGGGCGCTCGCGATCGCGCTGTTCTACGCGATCGGCACCGGCATCGGCGGCGTTGCGGGACCGGCGCTGTTTGGTGTCCTGCTCGACAGCGGCGCACGCAGCGCCGTGTTTGCCGGCTATCTGTTCGGCGCGGCGCTGATGGGCGTGGCAGCACTCGTCGCCTGGCGTTATGCTGTTGCAGCCGAGCGCAAATCGCTCGAGCAGGTCGCGCGCCCGCTCGCCGCAATGGAGTAGTTGATGATGTCCGAGCATTCCGACCTGACCGTGCCCGTCCTGTCGCAGCCCGCCGACATCGTTCCGGCGCCTGCGAGCCTGGTGCCGCATCTGCGCGAGGTCGCGATCCTGCTCGACATCGACGGCACGCTGCTCGATCTCGCGCCGACGCCGCGCGAGGTGTGGGTGCCGCCGGGCCTCGCCGAGACGCTGAAGCTTCTGCTGCAGCGGACCTCGGGCGCGCTGGCGCTGGTCTCCGGCCGCTCGCTCAACGACATCGATCTGATCTTCGCGCCCGAGATCTATCCCGCCATCGGCGGCCACGGCGCGGAGATGCGGCTCGCCGGCGGCAACGAGGCGAATGCCGTCAAGGCGCCGCCGCTGGACAAGGAGATCAAGCGCAGGCTGGCGGCGATCGCGAGACTGAGCCCGGGCATTCTGGTCGAGGACAAGGGCTATTCGCTGGCGCTGCACTATCGTCTCGCGCCGCAGGCGGAGCAGGCGATCTACGAGGAGGTGTCGCACATCCGCGCCGAGCTGCCGGGCGCGGCGATCGAGGTGCTGCCCGGCAAATGCGTCTGCGAGATCAAGCATGCCGGCTTCACCAAGGCGAGCGGCGTGCGCGAACTGATGCAGCGGGAGCCGTTCGTGGGACGCAAGCCGCTCTTCATCGGCGACGATGTCACCGATGAAACCGTGTTCGCGATCATGCCGGACTTTGCCGGCCTGTCGTTCTCGGTTGGCCGCCGCGCGCTCGGAGTCGACGGACATTTCGACGCACCGGACGACGTGCGCGCCTTCCTGGCGCAGCTTGCAGGATCTGGAACTAATTCGACGTCGAGCAGGTAATCACGGCTCCGTCGCTGGTAGTTCCGTTGATAGTTCCATCAGCGCGGCAGTCGCAGCTTGGACGCATTGTCATTGATTAGAAATGCTCTGGCTTGCGCGACGCTGTGATTACACCGCGCGGCCGCCCGAATTTGGTTTCAATTGGTTGAAAGGGTGGCCTGGAACCATATTGATGAACAGCTGTTAACCGATATGACCAACAGGAGGGGAGCTGTGAACCTCGTCGTGGTTTCGAATCGGGTGGCGCGTGGCAAGGCCAACGAGCCAATGACCGGCGGACTTGCGGCAGCCTTGCTGCCCGTTGTTGAGAACTCTGGGGCAGTGTGGGTAGGTTCGTCGGGCCGTGTGCGGGATGGCGCACAGACGGAACCGATTGCGCAGATCGAACAACTCGGACAAGGCGCGCTGGCGCTGCTGGATCTGCCGGCGGCGCATTATGCCGGCTATTATGAAGGCTTCGCCAATTCCGCGCTGTGGCCGGCTTTGCATTCGCGCAGCGATCTGATCAGCGTCTCGCATGACGACTATCGCTCCTATCGCGAGGTCAACGCCTTCGTGGCGCGCGCGCTGCTGCGGTTCCACAAGCCGGATACGCTGTTCTGGATCCAGGACTATCATTTCCTGTCGCTCGGTGCGGAGCTGCGCGCGCTCGGTATCAAGAGTCCGATCGGGTTCTTCCTGCACACGCCATGGCCCTCGCGCAGCGTCATCGACAGCGTGCCGAATCACAGCGATCTCGTGACCGCCATGCTCGCCTACGATCTCATCGGGTTTCAGACCGAGGACGATCGCGAGAACTTCATCGCCTGTCTGCGTTCCGATCTCGCCCTTCAGGTGCGTGACGGCGTCGTCAAATCGCGTCATGGCCGCACGCGGCTGGCGGTGTTCCCGATCGGCATCGACGCCGACAAGTTCGCCGTCGCCGCCGCCAAGGCGGCATCGCACCCCGACGTGTCGCGGCTGCGCCGCAGCCTGCACGGTGAGAAGCTCGCGATCGGTGTCGACCGGCTCGATTATTCCAAGGGGCTCGTCAACCGCATCAACGCCTTCGATCGGATGTGGACGATGCATCCGGCGCTGCTGCGCGCGGTGTCGCTGCTGCAGATCGCAACGCCGTCGCGCGAATCGATCGAGGCCTATGGCAATCTTCAGAGCGAGGTGGCGCGTCTCGTCAGCGACGTCAACGGCCGCCACGGCGAGGTCGACTGGACGCCGATCCGCTACCTCAACAAGGGCTATGGCCAAGGTGTGCTCGCAGGTCTCTATCGCAGCGCGCAGGTCGGCGTCGTGACGCCGCTGCACGACGGCATGAATCTGGTGGCGAAGGAATATGTGGCCGCCCAGAGCGCGGTCGATCCCGGCGTGCTCGTGCTGTCGAAATTCGCCGGCGCCGCCCAGGAGCTCGATGCGGCGCTGCTGGTCAATCCGCACGACATCGACGGCATGGCGCGCACGATCGCGATGGCGCTGGCGATGCCGCTCAACGAGCGACGCATGCGGCACCAGATCCTGATGACGAAGCTGCGCCGCCATTCGATCCAGCAGTGGTTTGCCGACTTCATCGAGGCGCTGCAGGACGACGGTGCGCAGGATGCCGCCGAGACCGAGCCCCTGCCGGCCGCGCCGGCGGGATTTCTGAGCAGCCGGCTGGCTTCACCGGGGGCGCGCTATCATTAGGGCGCCCGCGCCGCGTCCAGCGCCGCCGTGGATCAGTGGCAGTACGACACGCCCTCCAGCACGGCACAGCGCAGCTTGTTCGGCGAGCTCGGATTGTCCATCGGGACCATGCCGTTGCCCTGGCCGACGAACACGCCGGGCCCGACCACGACCGAGGCCTTGTTGCCGACGATGACGGACGGGTGCGGCTTGAGGCTGGACCTGGTGCCGTCCGGCCACAGGATGGCGTCGCCCTGCCAGATGCCCTTGCGGCCGTCGTCGCAGGTGACGTCGACGCCCTGCCGGGTGCACTGATCGGCGCGAGCGGCGCCGGCTGCGGCAAGGCTGCCAAGGATGACCGTCAGCATGATGGCGAGGCGGGCAGGCGCGAATGGGGGCATGGCACAGCTCTCTCGTGGGTCGCCGCCGAGCGGCGGGCGCAAATCAGTGGTCGTGCCGCCCGGCCGGGCGGTTCACCGGCCTCTCCGCAAGCCCCGGCAACCGCTCCGAATCGGCCTGCCGTGACGTCAGATTGGTGATTTTCATCAGCAGTTTGGAGGAAATTTGCCCCGGAAGGCGCCACCCGTCTTGCAAAACGCCGCCGACCCCGCCAAGAGAGGGCCGCCGGAGAGATGGCCGAGTGGCTTAAGGCGCACGCTTGGAAAGCGTGTGTGCGGGAAACCGTACCGTGGGTTCGAATCCCACTCTCTCCGCCAGAAATTGTTCTCCTCTGTATCCGATTGTACGAATCGACAGCAAAACCAACGCTTTGCGTGACGAAGGCTGTCGCGGCTAGTTCCGCGATGTTACCCCCAGTCACCACGCAGACCGTAGGTTACGCCCGTGGGTTCGGAGGTCGGATTTTCGCGAGGGAGAACACATGGCCGGCAAGCTCAAGCCGCTCCACGTCGAGCGCGAAACGCTGCCCGGGAAGCACCCGGACGGCGGCGCTCTCTACCTGGTCGTCGCGAGCGCGACATCGAAGAACTGGAGCTACCGATACTGGAAGAACGGCAAGCAGCGCTGGCTCGGCCTGGGCTCGCTCAAGGATCTCTCGCTCAAAGAGGCCCAGCTCGCACGTGATGCGGCGCCCCTTCGCGTCAGGGGCGACCGCAGCATGCCGGGCGTGACCGGCTCTGCATTGGCGGCCTACGGCATCGCAACGGTGCTGGCTGTCTATTGGTGGCGATGGGCAAGACGCTGACGCACCGGCTCAGCGATTGCCCGCAACATAGCCGCCGCTCAGCGGCCAGATGCCGGCGCGGGACAGCCTCGCTCGAGATCGGTCAAGTGCCGCAAGCCAGCGGGCACGGCGGCAAGGAGGCCCGTCATGACAGCGCGCCGCGGATGCATGTCCGACAAGCGTCAAGCCTGACGGCTCGACGCGCCACGGCCGTTCGCGTGGGCCAATCGGACTGTCTGCGGCGTCGATCCGGTCCATGTCTGGAATGCTCGCACGAAGGAGTTGGGATCCTCGAAGCCGAGCAGGAAGGATATCTCCGTGCTGGAGAGTGACGAATTGTGCAGGTAGTGATGCGCAAGTGAATTGCGTACGGCGTCGAGCGTCTGCTGAAAAGTGCTCCCTTCCTCGCGCAACCTGCGCTGCAGGGTGCGCGTGCTGATGCCAAGCCTTCTGCATATGGCCGCCATGGACAATTCGCCTGCGGGCAGAGCCTCCAGCAGAGCACTGCGCAGGCGTTCGACGGTGGTCGCGTGTTTCTCCAGTTCGGCCAGGCGCTGGCGCAGGACCGGTTCGAAGAACTTCCACATGCCATGGTTCGCCGTGAGGAAGGGACGCTGCATGTCGTCCTGCGCAAACACGATGGTGGGCTCCGGCAGGTCTTCCACCGAAACGCCGAACCATGTGGCGTAGGCGCCCGCATCGCTGGCCGACAGATCGGAGACCGGCCATCCGATGCGGAGTGGGTCAATCGGGCTGCGCGTGGCCAGGCGTGCGAGCTGCACCAAGAACACCAGCTTGAACGCCATGAGCACGCGCGGCGGGCTCGGCGTGCGGTCGAGGAACTCCAGCGCGACATTGGTGCGCCAAGCATTGTGCTCGACCTTCATCGCCATCGGTCCGCTCTTGTATTTGGCGAGGCGCTCCAGCGCATTGTTCATGTCTTCGCTGCACAAGGCGACGAAGAGTTCCGGATTGAACCAGTCGGTCGACATCTTCTGCGCAAAGCGCAACGGCGTGGGGCCGGCCGCATCCCCGGCCTCTTCATCGATGGCCTCCCAGAGCCGGTAGTAGGTCGCGGAATCGAGCCGCATGCCTTCAAGTGACAATAGATCTCCGGGCAAGCCCGCCCGGCGCAGGACGTTGGCGCCACTCAGCCCGGCGTCCTGGAGCAGCGCCTTCCAGGCGGGCCAGACCGGGAAGGTACGGGCGTGCACGAGGCGGTCGTTGGGGGCCGTCAGGTCGTCAGTACGCGCGGATTTCATGGGTAGGATCTCGTTTACGCATCGCGCCAATATAGGTGGCGGATCGCGCCACGCACGCGAGGGCTCGTTGGCGCGTTTGGCGGCCATTCTGGCGCCCTCAGCGAGTGCTCGCACGCAAAGCCGTCAGTACAGTGGCTTCATTGCACCTGCAGAGCAAGCAACATGAAGCTGACCGTCAACGGGACGTCCCACGAGATCAATGTCGAGCCCGAGATGCCCCTGCTGTGGGTGCTCCGGGATGAACTGGACCTGCCTGGTACCAAGTTCGGCTGTGGCATTGCGCAGTGCGGCGCGTACACCGTCCATGTGGACGGTACAGCGGTGCGCTCGTGCGTGACGCCGGTCGGCTCCGTCAGCGGTGTCGTCACCACGATCGAGGGCCTCGGCACGCCGGCCACCTTGCACGCGGTGCAGGCCGCCTGGGTCGAGCGCCAGGTCGCTCAGTGCGGCTACTGCCAGTCCGGCCAGATCATGAGCGCTGCGGCTCTGCTGAAGACGAACCCAGCGCCCACCGACGCCGACATCGACGAAGCCATGTCGGGCAACCTCTGCCGCTGCGGTGCCTATCCGCGCATTCGCGCGGCCGTCCACGACGCCGCCAAGCGCATCCGGGGAGCGTGACCATGGGCAAGCTTGCAACGATCGCTCGCCGTGCGTTCCTGATCGGCTCGGCTGCCGTCGCCGGCGGCGTCGCCTTCGGCGTCTACAAGGTCAAGCAGGTAGCACCCAATCCGCTGCTGGACGACCTGCCACAGGGCGCCACCGCACTCACGCCCCATGTGCGCATCGATGGCCAGGGCGTGACGCTGATCACCCCGCGCGCCGAGATGGGCCAAGGCAACCACACCACGCTCGCGGCGCTTGTCGCCGAAGAACTGGACGTGGCGTGGGACAGCATCCGCGTCGAACACGGCCCGCCGGGCGCGGCCTACTACAACCGCGCCCTGGTGCAACACAACGTCCCGTTTGCCGACCTGGACCACGGCAATGCGGCCGAAGCCATGCGCGGCGCCCTGGGCGTGATGGCCAAGCTGATGCCCATGCAGATTACCGGCGGATCCTCCAGCATCGAGGACCTGTTCGATCGGATGCGGATCGCCGGCGCGGCGGCGCGGTTCGCGCTGGTTGCAGCCGCGGCGCAGAAGCTCGGTCTGCCGGCGGCGCAACTGAAGACCGAAAATGGCAGCGTGCTTGCCCCCGATGGCCGGCGCCTGACTTACCTGGAATTGGCGCCGGCAGCGGCCGCGATCGACCTGCCGGCCAGCCCGCCGCTGAAGCCGCGCGAGCAGTGGCGCTACCTCGGCAAGTCGATGCCGCGGGTCGACATGGTGGCCAAATGCACGGGCACGGCAACCTTCGGCATCGACGTGCGGTTACCCGACATGGTGTTTGCCACCGTGCGCATGAATCCGGCGATTGGCGCTAGGCTCGTCAGCTTCGACGCCACCGCCGCCAAGGCGATGCGCGGCGTGTTGAACGTGGTCGACCTGCGCGGCGGTATCGCCGTCATTGCGGACAACACCTGGCGCGCTTTCCAGGCGGCGCAGGCGGTGCAGTGCAACTGGGCGGGGCCCGGCTACCCGGCCAGCACGACGGCAATGATGGATAGCATCGTTGCCTCGATGAGCGAGGAGAACCGCGACAGCCGGCTGCGCGACGACGGGAGCGTCGACAAGTCACTGGCCGAGGGGACGCGGCTCGAGGCGGAGTACCGCGTTCCCTTCCTGGCACACGCGACGATGGAGCCGATGAACGCCGTTGCGTTTCTGCATGACGGCCAGCTCGACATCTGGGCCGGCGTGCAGAACCCCACGGCGGCGCGTGACCAGGCGGCCAAGATTGCAGGCCTCGACGCAACCAAGGTGCGCTTGCATACCACGCTGATGGGCGGTGGCTTTGGCCGGCGCCTCGAGTCGGACTACGTGGTGCAGGCCGTGAAGCTGGCCGTGGCCATGGCCGGCAAGCCGGTGAAGATGACGTGGCGCCGCGAAGAAGACATGACGCTGGACTTCTACCGCCCAGCGGCCGTGGCACATTTCCGCGGCACGACGGCCGCGAAGCAGGTGCTTGCGCTCGACGTGCAGGTGGCCTCGCCGTCGGTGGCCGAGTCGAACCTTGGCCGCTTGGGGCTGCCGGCCCTGGGCCCGGACAAACTAATCATCGAAGGAGCCTTCGACCAGCCCTACGCCATCGCCAACTACCGCGCCACGGCCTACCGCACGCCGGCCGGCCGCCCGGTAAGCTACGCGCGCTCGGTGGGCAATTCGTACAACGGCTTCTTCATCGAGAGTTTCATCGACGAGCTGGCCGCGCAAGCCGGCGCCGACCCGATGAACATGCGCCTGGCGCTGCTCAGCCACGAGCCGTCGCGCAAGGTGTTGTCGGCAGTGGCGGCCAAATCGGGCTGGGGCCAGCAATTGGCCGCCGGCCGCGGCCGGGGAGTGGCCTTCCATATGTGCCGCGGGGTGCCGGTGGCCCAGGTGATCGAGATCACGACGAGCAAGCAGGGCGTGAAGATCGACAAGGTGTTCGTCGCCGTTGACGTGGGCACGGCGCTGGACCCGCGCAACATCGAAGCGCAACAGCAATCGGGCGTGATCTTCGGGCTCAGCGCTGCGCTCTATGGCGAGATCACCTTCGCCAAGGGGGCCGCCAACCAGACCAACTTCGACAGCTACCAGGTGCTGCGCATACAGCAGGCGCCGCAGATTGTGGTCGAGGTGCTGGAGAGCGGCGGCACGATCCGAGGCGTGGGCGAAACCGGCGTGCCGCCCGCGGCCCCGGCGCTGGCCAACGCGATCTTCAATGCCACCGGAAAGCGTATCCGCGAACTCCCCCTGAGCAAGCACATCGACTTTGTCTGACGGCAGACGCAACGTCATGCCTTATTTCCTGCCACTTGGCTGCCTGTCGCCAGTGGAGTTCGAACTCAAAAAGCCACAGGCTGCTGCGCAGCAGCCCTTGCTCTGTCGCAAGGTGGCGCCCGAAGAGCGAGCATTGCTGCCGGTTCGTGGCAGCACCGAAAGTTCGGGCGACGAGCAACAACGCACGGCATGTTCCGACCCACTGAGCGCTCGACATGCTGGTCGACCGACTGCGGCGTCGAAACTCGCGTCAGATCGCCACCGCCACCGAATGTCGGCATCGGTGGTCGCGCCTTCCCGCAACCACCGAAGCCGAAGGAGGGCTCAACACGGAGATAACCCGAACGAAATCCGCACCATCTCAAGGATGCGACCTCGTACACCGGAATCAGGGTACTGGATGGAAAGACAAGAAAAATGAGGTCTGAATTTCAGCAATTTGGGCTTTCAGATGTGGTGGTCACTCTCTCCGCCAGTCCAGCGTTCGCGGCCAAGCTGCATGCGACGGTTCGATTCCCTTCGCCCGTTCCAGCTGAAATGGTCCTGCACTTGGCCGGCTTGGTGCCGATGCTGGGTGATTGTCGAGCGCAGTCCCTTCCATCCCACCGCCGGGCGAAGGTTTGTCTGCCTTGGCCTACCGTTGAGGCTTGGAAGGCCGCTTGAGTCCCTTGAATACCAGCGTGGTCTGTCGGCGAACGATTCGTTTGAGCATGGCGAGCCGGTCACCCGTGATCTCGTCGTAGCCGAGGACATAGTCGAGGTGGTCGCGTGAGAAATGGAATGTCAGCAATTGGCCGTTGATGGCCACGGCCGTCATCCGGCTTTCTTCCTCCGACGTCGACCCGCCCGACAGGCGGGCGATAATGCCGATGCAGCAATTGTGCAGGCGGGCTCCCGGGCCCTTCGCCCATTGCTCCCTGGGCATCAGCGCGGATTTCATCGGCATGATGCGGCGCTTGATGAAAAGTGCGCGCCGGGCCGCATCGGGGGAGGCGAATAGGAAGTCGGCAAAGCTTTCCAGCACCGCGCAATAGCCGTCGATGAGTTGATTGTCGCTCGCCTCGGACGCGAGCAGCCGTTCGAGGTTGTCCAGCGCGGGGCCTACCGCGTTCATCGCCGAGGCCTGGACGTCGGCGATGCAGGCTGCGTAGAGGCCTTCCTTGTTGTCGAAATAATATTGCAACGACGGCGCCGGCACGCCGGCCTGGGCCGCAATGTCGCGGGTCGAGACGCCGTCGAAGCCGTGCTCCCCGAATAGCGCCAATGCGACCTGGATGATCCGCGCCCGCGTTTCCTCGCCGCGTGCGTAGCCGCTGTCCGTCTTCCGTCTGGCGCCTGTCATTGCCCCTCTCTCCAAGGTTCTCCCTCATAGCACGGCATCGAAAATATTCCAGTTGACACATTTTTATCGAATGGAATAAATGTTACAAGTGGAATAAATTGGAGATGGGCGCATGAGCGTGGCGGTCCTGAAGAACGCTGACGGCGGGCCGCGGGGTGGCGCCGAAACCGCAGCAGCGCCGCGCAAGCGCAGCCGCTCGCGCATCCTGTTGGGCGTGCTCGCGGCCCTTGCAGTGGCCAGTGGCGGCGCCTACGGGCGTTATTGGTACATGGTCGGGCGCTACATCGAGAGCACCAACAACGCCTATCTGCGCGCCGACCAGGTCGCGATGGCGCCCCGCGTGTCCGGCCAGATCGCCGAGATCTATGTGAAGGACAATGAGGACGTCGCGGCCGGGCAGCCGCTCCTGAAGATCGATGCGCGCCGCTACGAGATGACGGTGCGGCAGGCCAAGGCGACGGTCGATGCGCGCGAGGCCGATGTCGCCAAGAGCGAGGCGGATCTGAGCCAGCAGGACGCCGTGATCGCACAGGCGCAGGCCGACGTGACGGCGGCGCAGGCGAACTCCAATCTCGCCGACAAGGAGTTCGAGCGCGCGGCCGCGCTGGCGGTTCGGGGATTCGCCACCCAGCAGAAGAACGAGCAGACCGAGAGCGCGCTGACGCAGGCGCGGTCGACCGTGAGCCTCAAGCAGGCCGTTCTCGATGCCGCGCGCCAGAAGGTCGCGACGTTGAGGGCGCAACTGGCGCAGGCGAGGGCGCAACTCGATGCGGCAAAGGAGAGTCTCAGCCAGGCCGAGATCGACCTCAACGACACCGTGCTGAAGAGCCCGATCGCTGGCCGGGTCGGCGACCGCACCGTGCAGCTCGGCCAGTTTGCGCAGCCGGGCACGCGGCTGCTCACCGTCGTTCCGACGCAGCAGCTGTACCTGGTGGCCAATTTCAAGGAGACGCAAGTGCAGCGCATGCGTCCAGGCCAGCTGGCGCACATCAGCGTCGATGCCTATCCGGACCTCGCGCTGACCGGGACGGTCGAGAGCTTTGCACCCGGCACCGGCGCCCGGTTCGCGCTGCTGCCGCCCGAGAATGCCACCGGCAACTTCACCAAGATCGTGCAGCGCGTGCCGGTCCGTATCCGCGTGAACGCGCCGGAAAATGCCGCGCCGGCGTTCGTGCCGGGCCTGTCGATCGAGGTCTCCGTCGACACAAAGGCCGCGCCGGTGCTGCGTGCCGCCGAGGTCGCCCGATGAGCGCAGCCGGGGACAGCCGGGATCCGGCTGGCAGCCTTGCCGCGAAGCCGGCCGACGACAGCGCGGCCCTGGTCGACTGGATCGCAGTGGTCGCCGGTGCCCTCGGCGCATTGATGGCCACGCTCGATATCTCCATCACCAACACGGCGCTGCCGCAGATCCAGGGCGAGGTCGGCGCCAGCGGCACCGAAGGCACCTGGATCGGCACCGGCTATCTGGTGGCCGAGGTCGTCATGATCCCGTTGACGGCGTGGCTGACCCGCGTGCTCGGCCTGCGGCGCCTGCTGCTGACCACGACGATCGCCTTCGTGCTGTTCTCGATGCTGTGCGGCCTCAGCCACGGCCTGCTCGAGATGATCCTCGGCCGCGCCGGGCAAGGCTTCTTCGGGGGTGCGCTGATCCCGACCGCGCAGGTCATCGTCCGCACCCGGCTGCCGCCGCGGCAGATGCCGATCGGCATGAGCATCTTCGGCGTCATCGTGCTGCTTGGCCCGGTGCTCGGTCCCGTGATCGGCGGCTATCTCGCCGAAGAGATCTCCTGGCGCTGGTGCTTCTTCCTCAACCTGCCCGTCGGCATCGCGCTGGTTACGCTGCTGACCCTCGGGCTTCCGGTGCAAAAGGCAGATCTTGGCCTTGTGGCGAAGGCCGATTGGCTCGGCATCATCGGCATGGCGATCGCCTTCGGCTGCCTGACTGTCGTGCTGGAGGAAGGGCAGCGCGAGCGCTGGTTCGAATCGTCCATGATCATCGATCTCAGCCTCGTCGCGCTCGCCGGCTTCATCGCGATGGCGGCTGCGCAAAAGACCAGCCCCGATCCGGTCATCAAGCTGGCCCTGCTGCGGAGCAGCGCCTTCGCCAGCGCCACCTTGATCACGCTGGTGGTTGGCGCGGCTGTGTACGGCACGACCTTCGTCGTGCCGCAGTTCCTCGCCAGCATCGCCGGCTACAATCCGCGCCAGGCCGGCGGCATCATGGCGCTGGCGGCGATCCCCGTGTTCGTGCTGATGCCGGTTCTGCCACGCATTCTTGGCCGGCTCGATACCCGTCTGATGGTGGCGCTTGGCCTGGCATGCTTCGCCGCGAGCTGCTTCACCGACATCCATCTCGGTCCCGACAGCGATGGCAGCGATTTCACGCTGTCGCAGCTGATGCGCGGTGTCGGCCAGATCCTGACCATGATGCCGCTCAACCAGGCTTCGATGGCGGCGATCGGGCGCGAGAACGCGGCTGACGGCGCCGGCATCTACAACATGGCCCGCAACCTCGGCGGCTCGATCGGGCTCGCGTTGTGCGGCGTCTTCATCGACCAGCGCAGCGCCTTGCACTCCGACACCATCCGCGAGGCGATCAGCGCCAATTCCCTGCTCGGGCAGGCGCGGCTTGCGGCCGATGGCGTCGCTCAGGGCATCGATGCGATGACGGCGCGGCTACGCGCCATCGCACAACTCTCCGGCCTGATCGAGAAGCAGGCGCTGGTGATGACCTACGACGACGCTTTCTGTCTGCTCGGCATCTGCCTGATCGCGATCATCCCGGTCGTGCTGCTGCTGCGCGCGCCGAAGGCCGGCACAGCGATGGGAGGAGGGCATTGAGAGCGTCGCCGGCTGAGCTGACCGAGCTGTCTCCGCGCGCCACGGTGATCTGCTGCGTGCGCGACATTCCCTGGATCCTCGACTCGGTCGAGCGGCTGATCCGCAGGAACAAGTACCAGCCGTCGGGCATCTTCAGCTTCGAGCCGGGCGGCACGGTGTATTCGCGCGTCGACGGGTTGGCCGCGCCCAACGGCATGGTCGGCTTCGCCTGGAATGCGCTGCGCGAGGCGTTCTGCGGCGAGCAGGCCGACTGCCTGCTGGCGCTCACCTATGAGACGCTGACGCAGCGACCCCAGCAGGCGATCGCCGCAGTCTACGACTTCATCAGCGAGAAGCCGTTCGCGCATGATTTCGACAACATCGAGTTCGACGCCGAGGAGTTCGACCGCAGGCTCGGCACGCCCGGCCTGCACAAGGTCGGCCGCCGCGCCGAGGCCGCGGGCCGCAAGACGGTGCTGCCCGGCGATCTCTGGCGCAAATACGAGAACGACGCGTTCTGGCGCGATCCCGCCCGCAATCCGAACAAGGTGCGGGTGATTTAGCCGGGTCCGATCCCCCGTCTGCCGAAAGATGGTCCAACCTTGGGGCCACTGAAGCGGCAACGCCTCGGTCGGTGCGTTGTCCTGCTGCCGGGGATCCTGGTTGCTATCACTGGTCGTCGCGCCAAGACGCTCGTGTAACCGGGCGCCCTCGCTCTCGTCATGGTCCTGTCAGGGCGTCCAGTTTGCCGGGCCCAACAAGGTCGGAGGAAGCACCGCGCCAGTCATGCCGTCGATGAAATGAAATCTCATGCAGGCCGGGCAGTTCACGGTCTCGAATCGCGAGAGGCCCTTCGGCTGTTGGACGAAGGCGTCCACGTCAGCCCCCGTTTGGGGGCACCGAAACGTGATTGGACCATCCATCATCCATCTCCGGTTCAGCTTGAAAAGCGGAAGGCGCGCACATGGTGAGCATTCTCACCGGACATGACTGAGCAATATTGATCAGTCGAGCATTTCGGCCTCCGGCAATCTGATGCTGCGGCAGATTGATGGACATCTCGGCGGCTCGGTCGGTCACACGACAGGCCGTGACGACGAGAGTTGCACGATCGGGGTCCATCGGGACGGTCGCGAACGCATCGTTGTTGCGCACAAGGACAGCTTCATGGAGCGGGCTGTTCGGCGGCGGTCATCCGTTGAAGAGCGCCCTCCGAGCGACGCCCGACGAATCTGCGAAGGCCCAGATCGAGGCAACGGATGATGGAAAAGCGCCGGCGAACGAAGACGGCCCCAACCGGGGGAGCTGGGACCGCCCTTCATCGGATGCTATGGGGAAATCGCATCCGGTCGTTCTGATCAAGCGTCCAGGGCCGTATTGGTTCCGGCGATTGCTTCGGATCGATTGATGCGGCATCGATAGGCTTCGTCGAGCGTCGGTTGCGTCCTGGCCGCGGCGTGTCGGGATTTTCGCCACGATCACGTCCGGCCGGGCATTCGACCTCGAGAGTCCCCACATAAGGCTCTATGGCAAACTGGCAACCATCCACCACGCGGGCTCCTCCCAGAACGAAGGCTGAGCTGCGCGAGATGCTGGCAGAGGCGGTCCGCAATACACGGGACATCGCGGGCTCATCGACCGCCGTGACAATCTTGCCGGAAAGGGCCGGGGCCGACCATACGGTTGATCGGTCCGCACCATTATCAGGCTGACGCGACGTCGTGCATCTTGCGTCGTCTGCGAGCAGCGCCGGCGAATGCATTGGCTTGGAAGGGTCGGGCGACCGCGAGGCTGCTAGTCCGGCGCTGAGCGCAGGCCTCGCGATGTCGCGTCGAGCTATTGGTCGGACAGCGGGACAGCTCGGCAAACGGAAGATGGTCAATGAAGAAGCTTTGATCAGACCGGCGCGGTCGGTGTGGCCTTGTTCGGCGTTGGCGCTCCCTCGCCTGAGGTGAGTGGCAGCTCGAACAGGAAGCGCGTCCCGCTTGGCGTATTCGACAGGATCGTCAAATGGCTGCGGAGCTGCCGCACCAGCCCCTTGATGATCCGAAATCCCAGGCTCGCGCGCGGCTGATCGATGTCGAAGCCCGCCGGGAGGCCGATGCCGTGGTCGGAGACCTCAACGTGCAGGCATCCATTCGTTTCGTGCGCCGAGACGTCGATCGCGCCGTGACCACCGGGATAGGCGTGTTTGACCGCATTGGTGACGAGCTCGTTGATCAGAAGGCCCAGGGGAAGGGCATGATCGGCTGACAGCTGGATCGCGTCGGCATGGCAACACAGGACATTCGTTCCCGCTGCGCCATGCATTCTGCTGCAGAAATCGTCCATGAAGACGGCGAGGTCGATGAAGCCGAGCCGCGTGCCGCGAGAAAGATGATCATGGACCTGGGCGATGGTCGCGACGCGTGATCCCGCCTCTTGGAGCCCGCGCCTGACATCATCCGATTGTGTGCTGCGCGATTGAATGTGGAGCATCGCGACGACAGAGGAGAGACTGTTCTTGACGCGGTGGCTCATTTCGCGTGTCAGCATCGCCTGATAGTCGAAAGCTTCCTGCAGCCGCGCATCAGCGTTGTGACGCTCGACTGCGATTCCAACGAGCCCGGCGAAGCCGGCGAGGAAGGTGGCGTCGGCCTCGTCGAAGCGCCCGGGTTCCGGACTGTCGACTTCGAGTACGCCAAAGAATGCGCTGCCGTTCGCACCGCGCTTGATCGGGACGTTGATCGATCGCTGGATGCCGTGGTCTGCGAGCACGCGCAGACGCTGGAAGCGGGGTTCCGACGACAGATCGTTGCAGATGACGGTTTGACCGTTTTGGAAGGCATATCCGGCCGGCGAAC
Source organism: Bradyrhizobium sp. SSBR45G (assembly GCF_030159255.1). Classification (GTDB taxonomy): domain Bacteria; phylum Pseudomonadota; class Alphaproteobacteria; order Rhizobiales; family Xanthobacteraceae; genus Bradyrhizobium. The sequence goes on from NZ_BSCT01000042.1 coordinate 24,622, forward strand.
CGGCGTCCGTCGGCAACGATGCATGGTCGATCGTGTTCGGTGCCCACCCCACCCCCGCGCGGACGATCAGGCGCCGCACGTCCGGAGCGAACTCCATGGCCGCCGCGAAGGGAGCATCGAGGCCTTCGGCGCAGAGTTCGGTGGCGCGCTGGAGAATGATCTGGAGGTCCCGGGACTGCAGCGCGGCGCGGCTGAATTCGGCAAGCAGCGACTGCTGCTTGAGTCGATAGCGCAGTTCGTTGCGAACGCCCGCCCGCCGCAGAAAGATCGGGAACGGCGCCGTTTCGTCCAATGTTCTCAGCATGATGATGATGCTCCAGGCTGGGGACGCAGCCTGACGATCCACGCCCCGCCGCCCTGTGCATCCCAGGGCCGAGCCTGCGGCAATCGCCATTCGGAGTCTGAGCAAAACAGGACATCGGGTGCGATGCCCGCACCGTGGGGCGATCCGTCGCGGAGCGGCGGACGACCGGGCCGATCTTGGATGGTCGTTGGAGGAAATGTCGAACGGTTCGTCGTTTGGCGGCTTTTTGTGCCGCTTCGTGGCATGGACCACCGACAGCACGTTGCGGGCTGTGTGACAGATGTATCCAGTCGAGAGGATATGTCGTGTCTCATTCCGCCAGCGACCTCGAATATAGCCGCGAATGTCTTCGATTGGCGTCGGATTTCACGCAGCTCGCCCAAGAGACCCGTGATCCGGACGTCCAGGCTCATTGCGAGCGGATGGCGACCTTCTGGACCGAGCGGGCCGCCCAGGGTCCGGAGACCGAGCCGCCGAGTTCAGATCGCGTCGATGAATGATATGGCCGTTCGGTTGCCGAGCGGGGCCTTTGCGCTCGTCCTGATCGTCGCGGACGACGAATTGCTGCGCGACCTCGCGGTCCAATCGGTCGAGAGCGCCGGCTTTCTGGTGCTGCAGGCCGGGAACGCCAGGAGGCTCTGGACCTGCTCGGAGCGAGAGCGGACATTGCAGCCCTGTTGACCGACATCAACATGCCCGGTGACATCGACGGGCTGGAATTGGCGCACGCGGTCCGCCACAGCTGGCGCTCGGCGGAAAAGCCAGCTGTGCAATTCTGCTCAGCTTCTCTGGTGCAAAGCGTGCACGAGACTCAGGCGGCGTCATCATGGGCAGCGCTTTGTAACTTGCCGCGCGCTTTCCAGCACTTGAGGGTCGATTGGCACAGCTCGGATGATCAAAGCGCAAACCGACCAGGATCTGCGCAACAATCAATTGCTCGACGCCCTGCCGCCGGACAGCAGAAGCCGAATCGAACCGCATCTCGAAGCCATCGATTTCAAGCTGGGTGCCGTGGTGTGCGAGGCCGGCGGCCAGCTCAGGCATGCCTACTTTCCCAGAGGGTCGGTGCTGTCGCTGCTGACAGTGCTGGAAAACGGTGCGGCCATCGAGACCGCCAACATCGGTCGTGAAGGGGCTTTTGGCCTGTTTGCCGCGATGTACAGCAGGGTGTCCTTCAATCGGTGCATCGTGCAGCTGGAGGGGCACACCGTCCGTTGTCCTATCGAGTTGCTGCAGCATGAGTTCGATGCCAGCGGCCGGGTCCGAAATCTTCTCGTCAGCTACTCCGAGACCTTGCTGTCACAGGTTCAGCAGACCGTCGCCTGCAACGCCATGCATTCGACGCAAGAGCGCATGTGCCGGTGGCTTCTGATGATGCATGACCGTGCCGAGGGGGAGTCTCTCCCCTACACCCATGAGTTCCTGTCGCAGATCCTGGGGTCCCACCGCAAGTCCGTGACGCTTGCGGCCCAATCGATGCAGGCAGCCGGCCTCATCAGCTATCGCCGGGGCACCATCCAGGTCGTCGATCGGGCGGCATTGGAAGCGACGTCGTGCGAGTGCTACGCGATCGTCAAGGAGCGGTTCGATGCGTTCCTCAAGCCGCCTGCGACGGCGCTGCATAGTCGGTCGGAATGATCCGAGCCCGCACGCGGCGGCCGTCTCGGAAAGTCAGTCGATATTTTCCTGAGTCTTGCCCCCGGCCGACTTGACGCCTGAGATATGCGGCTGATCGTGCAGAACGACGTTCAGCAGAGAGCTGTGGATCTCGAGGTGGCCATTGTAGTCGATGAACCCAAGCTTGCGGAACTTGTTCATGAAATGGCTGACGCGTGAGCGCGTCGTGCCGATCATGTCCGCGAGCATTTCCTGGCTGACCTTCGCGATGACGCGCTGCGGTTTTCCATCATTCCCGAAATTCGCCAGCAGCAGCAATGCCCGCGCCAGCCGCTTCTCGCTCGAATTGAACAGCTGATCGATGAGGTCGGCCTCGACGCGGATCGTCCGTGCCAGGATATGCGAGACGAATATTTCAGAGAACGCCGGCTGCTCGCGCAGCACGCTGAGCGCCGCCGATCTGGTGATCCGCAAAATCTCGCTTTCGGTGATGGCAGACGCCGCAGACAGCCGGTTCGTCTGTCCGGCCAGGCAGCCCTCGCCGAAAAAGTCGTCGGGGCCGAGGATTGCAATGACGGCCTCTTTGCCCTGCTCGGAATGGACGACGATCTTGACCGTTCCGGATATGATATAGAACAGGACATCTGCCGCACTGCCTTGCGAAAAGATCTGCTGATCTTTTCGATATTTTCCGATCGTCCGTCCAGCGCCTGCGGTTCTCAGGAACACGGACGGATCGAATGGTCGCTTTCTGCTTGCCGGCTGCTTTGCGAGGACCTGCTTTGCCATGGGGTCTCCCGGCTGACGCGCGAGAGCCGAAACAACCGGAACCCGGTCTCGCGACTGGCGTATGCGCCGGTCAGCATAGCGTCTTGGAGGACCGTTTGAAAGCGAAGTCGCCTGCATTTCGCGACGGATGCTCAAATGGATCTGTAGGACGGCGTTGCGAACGCTGGTTCCCGGGGCGAGCAACCAACTCATTAGATGCGCAGGAACCGGTTGAATCCATGCTCGCCGGCGTGAGTGCGCAAGCACGCTGACGGGATGAAACGACGGCGCGCCGTGATCATCGTCATGGAAACTGAGCAATTCTGCTCAGTCTCGCCCCGGAGCCAGCAGCGGCCGGCATGTCCTGCATGATGCGTCCATCGACGCGGACGAACACCTTCGCCAACAGCTGTTGTTGAAAACGGCCCCGCCGATCCGAGACGAATGCCGTCGACCCTCAGTCCTCGTCGCTGTAGATGGCGGTGTGGATGCGTCCGTCCGGACCGGTCCAGGCGCGGTACATGCCGCTGCAGTTGAAGGGCAGGGCGACGTTTCCCTTGGCGTCGATCGCAACGAGTCCGCCCGAGCCGCCGAAGGGGGCGATCTCCGCCACGACATCGTGGGCCGCCGTCGCGAGCGATTGCCCTGCGAGACGCATGCGCGCATCGATCTCATGCGCCACCGCATGACGGATGAAGATCTCGCCATGGCCGGTTGCCGAGATCGCACAGGTGCGATCATCCGCCCAGGTGCCGGCCCCGAAGATGGGACTGTCGCCGACGCGGCCGGGCTTCTTCGCCGTCATGCCGCCGGTCGAGGTCGCCGCGGCGAGATGGCCATGGATGTCGAGGGCGACGGCGCCGACTGTGCCGTGCCTGCGCGCGTCGTCGCCGTCGTCGGGAATGCCGGATGCGCGGCGCGCCATCTCCGCCTCGAGCGAGGCGCGGCGCTCGGGCGTGGCGAACCAGCTGGGGTCGGCGTGCTCGAGACCGGCTTCGCGGCAGAAGCGGCGCGCGCCCTCGCCGGTGAGCAGCACGTGCCCGGTCGTCTCCATCACCGCGCGCGCGGCGAGCACGGGATGGCGAGGGCCACAGATGCCGGCCACGGCACCGCAGGCGCGATCTGTGCCCGACATGATGGCCGCATCCATCTCATGGGTGCCGTCAGAGGTGTAGACGGCGCCCCGTCCGGCATTGAACAGCGGATCGTCCTCGAGCGCCATCACTGTCGCGGTGACTGCATCGAGCGCCGTACCGCCATCGCGCAGGATCGCGTGCCCGGCCTCCAGGGCGGCGCGCAGGCCGGCATGATAGGCGGCCTTTCGCTCCGCTGTCATCAGATCGCGGCGGATGGTGCCGGCCCCACCATGGAGCGCGAGAACGGGCATTGTGGACATGACGTCATCCTGGAGTCGAGTGATCCGTGCAGGCATGGCCGATACGGTCATGATTGGGTCGTGCGACGTCGGGCATAGCTGCTGTGTCGGCCGAAATTTGCATCTTCACCGGGCTTCGTCCATCCCGTGGAGCTCGGCGAGCGATGACGGACATGGCCGTCGCGGCGCGCGGAAGCGGAGATCGATGCGGCGCGGAAGGCGTGCGATCCTTCTCGGTTTGTTAAGGCGGTGTCCGTAGTCTCCCGGAGATCACCACGGAGAAGATCATGGCTGGCGCATGCGCAGGCTGTGCCGACGGAACCGAGCTGCCGTTTGCCTTCAAGATGGCGTTCCAGCCGATCGTCGATGTCGGCGCGCACAGGATCTGGGGCTACGAGGCGCTGGTGCGCGGGCCCAACGGCGAGAGCGCCCACAGCGTGCTCAGCCAGCTCACCGAGATGCAGCTTTACAAGTTCGACCAGTCGGCGCGGGTGCTGGCGATCGAGACCGCCGGCCGCCTGTTCGACGACCCGAGCGCGCGGCTGTCGATCAACTTCATGCCCAACGCGGTCTACGAGCCGCGCGCCTGCATCCAGAAGTCGCTGGCGGCGGCGAAGCGCGCCAGCTTTCCGGCTGAGAACCTGATGTTCGAGTTCACCGAGAACGAGCGCATGGCGAGCCCCGATCATGTCGAGCGCATCGTCAAGAGCTACAAGGAGCTCGGCTTCTGGACCGCGCTCGACGATTTCGGCGCCGGCTATGCCGGCCTCAATCTGCTGGCGCGGCTGCAGCCGAACCTGATCAAGATCGACATGGAGCTGCTCCGCGACATCCATCGCCATCCCGCCAAGCAGGTGATCGTGTCGGGCGTCGCCGCCATGGCGCGCCAGCTCGACATCGAGGTGCTGGCCGAGGGCGTCGAGAGCGAGGCGGAGTTCACCGTGCTGCGCTCTGCGGGCATCAACCTGTTCCAGGGCTATTACTTCGCAAGACCGGCGCTGATGACGCTGCCCGAGGTGGCGTGGCTCGCCGAGCCGGCGCGGGACCTGGCAGCGGGCTGAGCCTGCGCATCCGCGATCGCCGCCGCGGAGCAGGCCAAAACGCGCGCACGCGCTCGCCCCGCCGATCGTCTCCAGAAAATGCCCAAACGGCCCATCATGTTCCGCTCATGTTCTCCAAGCCTTTAATTGGGCGTCTGCCTGATTAAAGGAAAGGGCCATTTCGTTTAGTTACGGTCTGGCCGTGCCACCGAAGCCGCCGTTGGACCTTGGTCCAGCTGTTTGCGCTCTATGATACGGCCCGCTGCGGCCGTTGAATCTTTCTTGGTGGCCAGAGTTTCCGCTCGACCTGTTGGAGGCGCGCTAGCGGATCATTGTGGGCGGCGGACAAAACGCGTCCGAGCATCCCGTCTCCGCGTAAAAGCGCGCGACGTCCCGCTTGGGATATTTGGAGCAGCGCAGCGATTTGAGATTCTTGCAGGATTTCAGCGGTTCCAATGATCTGTCGCGCGGCCGGACGCCGAACAATTCCAGATGCTGCAGCGACGCGATCCCGGCAAGCGGCTCCAGGGACTCGACGGTCTGAACCTTGCCGCTCGAATCCCAGCTTGGCAAAGTCGCCAGCGACAAGGCGGCGAGGTTCGGCAGGCGGCCGAGCGGCGCAAGATCATGCGCGTTTGGAAAGTGGCAGATGCTGAGGCTTACGAGCTGCGTACATTGGGCAAGGTGATCGAAGCCTGCATCGGGATACGCAAGAATAGCCAGCTCTCTCAGATTTCTGAAAGATGACAGAAAGCTGAAACTCCCGAAACTGCAGCTCCATATCTTCAGCGCAGAGACGGACTCGGGATTGTCGACACCGGGGAATGCTGACGAATTGTCCCTGATGAAGGCGACGAACATGCAACGGTCTCAAAGCTTCAATCGCAGATCCGTTGGCCCTCAGCCCTCGGTCAGGTCATCGAACCATCCTGCACGGTAGGCATGTGATCTGCGCCTGTCCATTGTCTCGGGCAGGTGTCCCCCGGTTCGGTGGAAGTGGCCGCCAAAGGTGGCTCCCTTCCCCAGCCCAGGGCTATCGCATTTGAAGACATCGGGCCATTGCGGCAGCAATGCATGCCAATTTGTTGCTCCGTCATGCCCGGGCTTGTCCCGGGCATCCACGTCGTTCCCGGCATGCCGAACGACGTGGATGGCCGGGACAGGCCCGGCCATGACGCCTGGGAGGGAGACGAGTGCAAAACTGCGAACCTCAAATGCGATAGCCCTGCTTCCCAGCCCCCCATCCGCGGCGGGCCGCAATTCCGAAACAGCGGGGCTGGCGCGGCCGGAATGCTCTAAAAGCATCATCGCGCCGTGCGTCGCGTCCGGCGCCCCAGCTCCTGCAGTGCCAAAATCCGCCGCATGCCGCCCGTCATCGCCGATCCCTCCATTCTGCGCGTCCTCATCGTCCTGGCCATCACCCAGCTGATCGCCTGGGGCACGCTCAGCCTGCCGGCGGTGATCGGACGGGCCATGGCGGCGGACCTGGAGATGGACCTGACGGCGATCTTCGCCAGCACCACGGTGCTCTACATGGCGATGGGACTGTGCTCGCCCCTGCTGGCGCGCCCCTTCGTCAAGCAGGGCGGCCGCCGGGTGATGATCGCCGGCACGGTGCTCGCCGCGCCCGGCTATGCGCTGCTGTCGGTCGCGCAGGGGCCGCTGTCCTATTACGCGGCGTGGCTGCTGCTCGGTATCGCCGGCAGCGCGACGCTTTCGACCGCCTCCTACATCGTGCTCAACGAGGTCGCGGGCCTGCGTGCGCGCAGCGCCATCGGGGCGCTGATGCTGGTCACCGGCCTGTCGAGCAGCATCTTCTGGCCGGTCACCTCAGCGCTGTCGGCCTATATCGGCTGGCGCAGCACCTGCCTCGTCTATGCCGGCCTGCTGCTGCTGGTGTCGCTGCCGCTGTTCGTGTTCCTGCTGCCCCGGCGCGTCCATGATCATCTGCCGCCCGCGTCGGACGCGGCGGCCTCAGTGCCTGCGTCCAGGCCGGCGCGCAGCACGTTCTACCTGCTGGTCGGCGCCTCCGGCCTCAACGCCTTCGTCGCCTTCGGCATGGGCGCGGTGCTGATCGAGCTGTTGAAGGCCGAGGGCCTGTCGGCGGCGGAGGCGATCGGCTTCGGCTCGATGCTGGGCGTGATCCAGATCAGCGCGCGCGTGATCGATTTCCTCGGCGGCGGCCGCTGGGACGGCATCACCACCGCGATCGTCGCCGGGTTGGCGCTGCCGGTGGCGATGCTGCTGCTGATGCTGAGCCACGGCTCGCATGCCGCGATCGCCATGTTCATGCTGGTCTATGGTCTCGGCACCGGCGCCTTGGCGGTGGCGCGCGCGACCATGCCGCTGGTGTTCTACGACAAGGCGGCGTTCGCCAAGGCCTCCGCCCAGATCGGGCTGCCGATGAACGTGCTGTCGGCGGTCTCGGCGCCGATCCTGGTCGAGCTGCTGACGCGCTACGGCAGCAACGCGCCGCTGGCGCTGAGCCTGGTGTGCTCCTGTGCCGCCGTCGCGATGCTGCTGCTGCTGCGGCAGCGGCGGCCGGCGCCCGCGGCAGTGTCGCCCCAGACGACCGGTTGAGTCGCCCGTCGGGCCAGGGGGCTCCTGCGAACGGCGCGACGGGCAGCCTCGTCGCAAGACATTCCCCTGCGCCAGGACAGGAAGTTCATCTGCAGCTGCAGGCACATCGACTCATCCAGATGCGGCCGCCCAAAATCCGGGCTTTCGCTTTATCGGAAAATGTGATTGTCTAGCGTCGTCCCGCCTCATCGACGAGGGGCGCTGCGCATCGTCAGGAGCGTTGGGGTGGGATGCGATGGACGTGCAGGTGCCGACTGACGAGCGGTGCCGGTGCGGACGGCGAAGTCGCGTGGTCCTGATACCCCGAAGCTGGTATCCCCGCGGCAGCAAGCCTGAGGCGTGCTGTCGCGCACGGTGGCCAACAAGCCCGGTGCACCGAGGAGAGCGCGTATAAGCCGGAACACCATTGCGCAGGGAAGGCCGGGTCATTTCGGCTGAACCTGTGGTTCCTGCCCCGTGCATTCCTTTCGCACGGGGGCCGCAGGAATCAGTCGATGCCTGGTCTTCCCTGCGCCCTCGATGACACGAGGGCCGAATTGCACAAAGCTCGGGCGCTCGGCGCGTCGCGACAACGCGCAGCTATGCAAAGACCTCGTGGAACTCGGCGGGGGGAAACTCGACCGGCGTCTGCCATCGGCTGGGGGCCCGTCGATCGAGGCCGGGCCGCCGAACGGACCGCGTGATCGCGTCGACACTATCACATGTTACTTTTTCGGCGATCGAAGCGTCGGTTGTCCCCTAGTGAGGGTTCGCGCAAACGAATGTTTCTCATTCCAAAGACTAATTAGTTCGTGGGCCGCCGTGAGCACGGATAGCAAACAATTAATGTGCGCTTGGTATCGTGCATACGGCCCATGCAATGAGAATCAGAAAATGCGACACCTGACTGTCTATCAGCGTCTGGCGGCGATCATCGCCGTGATGTCGATTGCACTGTTCGCCGTCTCCGCCATGCAGATCCTGATGCTGCGGGGAACCGTTCTCGAGGAACGACAGGCCATGGTGCGCAATCTGGTGGATTCCGCCACGAAGGTCCTCAGCTACTATGACGCTGCGGCGACGTCCGGCAAGCTCGCGCCGGAACAGGCGCGGCAGCAGGCCTTCGCCGCGATCGGCGCGATGCGCTGGGGGCAGTATTCGGACTATCTCGGCGTCTATGGAACGGGTACGTCGGATGCCGGCGTGACCTATGTCCACGCCAACCCCAAATACATCAACGTCAATCGCTGGGACTTCAAGGATTCGACCGGCAAGCTGCTGATCCAGGACATCGTGCGCGCGGCGCGCGCCGGCGGTGGCTTCGTCGAATATCGGGTGCCGCGCGCCGGGGGAACCACCGAGCTGCCGAAGATGTCGTATGTCGGCGCCTATGGCAGCGGCGACAAGATGCTGGCGATCCAGGCCGGCGTCTATGTCGACGACATCGACGCGGTCGTCTATCAGCGCGCGTTGTGGGCCGGCCTCGGCGGGCTGGCGGGCCTGATCGTCGCCGGCATGGTGGCGTTCTGGCTTGGTCGCGGCATCGTCGCGCCGCTCGATCGAACCTGCGCGGTCATGGACGAGCTGACCCGGGGCAATCTCGGATTCGAGGTGCCGTACACCGGCCGCAGGAACGAGATCGGCCGCATGGCGCGCAGCCTGCAGATCTTCAAGGATCATCTCGCTGAGAGCGAGCGCATGAGGGCCGAGCAGGAGCAGTCGAAGCAGCGCGCGGCCGAGGAGCGGCGCGCGGTGCTGGCGCGCATCGCCGACGAGTTCGAGCGCTCGATCGGTGGCGTGATCCAGACCACGACGAAAGCCGCCGGCGAGTTGCAGTCATCGGCGCAGTCGATGTCCGGCATCGTCTCCGGTACGTCCGATCAGACGGCGAAGGTCGCGTCCGCCGCCGAGCAGACCTCGAAGAACGTGCAGACGGTGTCGAGTTCGGCCGAGCAGCTGTCGTCGTCGATCCAGGAGATCGCCAAGCAGGTCACGCAGTCCTCGTCGATTGCCCAGAATGCGGTCGAGCAGGCGAGCAAGACCGAGGCCATGGTCGAGAAGCTGGTGCATGCCACGCAGAAGATCGGCGAGGTCATGGCGCTGATCCAGACCATTGCCGGCCAGACCAACCTGCTGGCGTTGAACGCGACGATCGAATCGGCGCGTGCGGGCGAGGCCGGCAAGGGCTTCGCCGTGGTCGCCAACGAGGTCAAGGCGCTGTCGGCGCAGACCGCCAAGGCCACCGAGGAAATCACCAGCCAGATCGAGGCGATCCGCGATGCCACCGGCTCGACGGTGACCGCGATCCGCGACATCGGCGCGACGATCGGGCAGATGAACGAGATCACCGAGGCGATCGCCTCCGCGGTCGAGGAGCAGGGCGCTGCCACCCAGGAGATTGCGCGCAGTGTCCAGCAGGCGGCGCAGGGCACCAAGGGCGTGATGCAGCACATCGCCGGCGTCCGCGAGGCGTCAGGCCAGGTCGGCGCCGCCGCGGCCCAGGTGCTGAGCGCGGCGGCCGAGCTCGGCCATCAGTCGAAGGAGCTGAAGAACCAGACCGGCCACTTCCTCGGCAACGTCCGGGCGGCGTGAGGTGTGCGGCGGATGGGCGTGGCTCAGCCGCCGATCTGAGTGAGCCGATCGAGCAGCGTGGCCTGCGCCGGATTGATGCGGCGCCTCGCCTCGGCGAGATCGAACCACGCGGCGCGGTCCACTTCTGGAATGCGTTGGATGCGGCCGCTGCGCGGCGGCCATTCGAGCTCGAACGTGTTGCTGGTGATCGCCTCGGCATCAAGATCGATCTCGGCGGCAAAGGCCTCGACAACCTTCCCACCGCGCTGCCGGATCGCGCCGAGCGGGATCAAAGCGGCGCTCAACTTGGTGCCGAGCTCCTCGGCGAATTCGCGCCGCGCCACCGCCTCGGCGTCCTCGCCCGCGCCGAACTCGCCCTTCGGGATCGACCAGGCGCCGAGATCCTTGTTGCGCCAGAACGGTCCGCCAGGATGCACCAGCAACACCTCGAGGGAGCCAGCCGTTCGGCGAAAGGCGAGCACGCCCGCGCTGCGCGCCGGCATGACCTCACGCCTCGCCGGTGCGCTGGATGAGATCGCGCTCCCAGCCGAACACCGAGCGTCCGTCGAGCTCGGGCGAGGCCGCGCGCTCGGTGGCGATGAAGGCGTCGAGCGACGGACCGGTCGCGCTGCGCTCCAGCCGGCGCGCCTGGTCGTCGAGCCGCTTCAGCGCCGACATCGCCTCGTCGCGGCCGAGCCTGGCCTGTCCGACCGCCGATTTGAGCACGCGGATGGTCTCGTCATAGACCTTGATCGGCACCGGATAGGGATGCCGATCCTTGCCGCCATGCGCCAGCGAGAACCGCGCCGGATCCGTGAACCGATACGGCGCGCCGTGCACGACTTCGGCGACCATGGCGAGCGAGCGCACGGTGCGGGCGCCGACACCGGGCGTCAGCAGCAGCTCGGGGAAATCCACCGGGCCGCGCTCGGCCGCCGCTGCGAGCGTGCCGTGCAGCCTGCGGGCGAACACGTCCTTCGGCCTGACGTCATGATGATCCGGCATGATCAGATGCGGGAGCAGGCCCTGCGCCGGCTCCGGCGCGCTCAGCCGCTCGAACTCGGTGACGACGCGGTCGGGGCCGAGCTCGGTCAGCAGCTCGAGCTGGGCGTTGCGCGACGGCGCGGCGCGCCTGTCGGTGAGGTTGACGATCTCGCCCTGGGCGGGACCGTCGATCGCGCTGTGTGGAGCATCGACGAAGTTCGCCAGATCGCGCGAATGCCAGTGATAGCGCCGCGCCTGGCGCGCCTCGCCATTCATGCCCTGCTGCACGACGGTCCACTTGCCATCGGCGGTGACGAAGAAGCCGTGCAGATAGAGATCGAAGCCGTCCTGCACGGCGGCGCTGTCGACCTTGGCGACGAGCTTGCTGGTCCGCACCAGATCCTCGCCGTCGAGGCCGAGCCGATCGCTGAGCAGCCGCAGCTCGTCCGGTGTCTTGCGCGAATGCTCGCCGCGGCCGCCGCAGACGAAGATGCCGAGCTCGCCGGACAGCGGCTTCAGCCCGCGCTTCAGGGCGCCGATCACGCTGGTGGTAATGCCCGAGGAATGCCAGTCCATGCCCATGACGGCGCCGAACGACTGGAACCAGAACGGATGCGACAGCCGGCTCAGGAATTCGTCGCGGCCGTAATGGTGCACGATCGCCTGGGTGATGATGGCGCCAAGCGAGGCCATGCGCGTGCCGAGCCACGCCGGGACGCGCCCGGAATGGAGCGGAAGATCAGCGCTGCCGGTGCGTCGGGCCATGCGATCCTTGCAAAGCGAATGCGTCGCGCCAATCTAACAGATGGCGCGCCAAAGTGCGATGCATCCGGGCGTGGCCCTTGGTCCTTGACGCTATCCGGTTTGTGCGAGATGGCCGATCCAGTTCCCGAACAGCACGCGCGCCGCGCTTTCGGCGGCGAGGTCGGGACGAAGCGTCAGCCCGGGAAGCTCGGCCGCGATCGTCGGGTCCCGCTTTTCCCTGGCGCGCCTCTCGAACGCGTCGAGGACCGCCTCGGTCTCGGTGCTGAAATAGGAGGCCGGCAGGCGAGGATAGTCGTCGCGCTGGCCGGCGAGAAACCGTGCGATATCGCGCATGTATTCGCGCTGCAGGGACAGTGCGTCATATTCCGGGTGGCCCTGGAAGAACACGAACCGGCTCGGCATCGAACGTGCGAAGATGTCGACGCCGACCTGGTCGGACCGGGTCAGAATGTCGTAGCCGCGCGCCGCCAGCAGCGGCTCGTTGACGGCGTTGAGGCGGGAGTGCGGCACCTGTAGCGGCGCGTGGATGCCGTGCGTGAGCCAGTCGTCCTGAACCTTAACGCAGTCGAAGATGCCGGAGCATTTGCCGGCGAGCCGCTGCCGCTCGATGTCGTCGAGATGCAGCACCGCGGCGTGCGCCGCGAGACACGACCAGATCGTCGTGCGGGTGTTCGTCCTGGCCCAGTCGATGACCGAGGTCAGGTCCGACCAATAGGGCTCGTCGCGCAGCGTCGCTGCCATGGGCTCGGCCCCGGTCACGATCAGCCCGTCGAGGCCGAGGCCGTCGAGACGGTCGATGTCGGTGTAGCTCTGGGCGACATGGCTCCTGGCCGTCTGCGAGCGCGCGATCGACGGCAGCGAGAAGCAGTGCAGGCGGATGCGGACGTGCCGCGGCGCGGATTGCTGCAGGAGGCGCGCGATCTGCAGGTCAGTCGCCTTCAGCGCGCTGTCGGGCATGTTGTTGACGAGACCGATCGCGAGCTCGATCGATCGCCGCGCGCGTCCGTCATGGTCCACGGGCGCGAGGGCAGGGCTGGTGATCCTGCGATGTCGGTCGAACAGCAGGGTCATCGGCTGACGGCTCTACTCGGCTGCATCCAGCTGGTGCGGACGAGGACAGGCTTGCGCGAGCGCCTGGTCGAGGTCCTCGATGATGTCGCTGACATGCTCGATGCCGATCGAGAGGCGGATCGTCTCGGGCAGCACGCCAGCCTTGCGCTGGTCGTCCGGCGGCATCTGCCGGTGCGTGGTCGAGGCCGGGTGGCAGGCCAGCGACTTGGCATCGCCGATGTTGACCAGCCGCGTGATCAGCTTGAGGGCGTCATAGAACGCCTTGCCGGCCTCCATGCCGCCCTTGATCCCGAAGGTGAACAGCGACGAGGCGCGGCCGTCGAGATATTTCTGCACCAGCGTGTAATAGGGGCTGTCGGGAAATCCGGTGTAGTTGACCCAGGCCACGCGCGGATCATTGCGGAGAAATTCGGCGACCTTGCGCGCGTTCTCGACATGGCGCTCCATGCGCAGCGCCACCGTCTCGATGCCCTGCAGCAGCAGGAAGGCATTGAATGGCGACAGCACCGCGCCCATCGTCCGCTGATAGACGCTGCGGGCACGCTGGATGTAGGCGCTGCGACCGAAATGATCGGCGTAGACCATGCCGTGATAGGACGCGTCGGGCTGGCTGAACGCAGGAAATCGGTCGGCATGATCCTTCCAGGGGAAGTTGCCGCTGTCGACCAGCATGCCGCCCAGCGTGGTACCGTGACCGCCGAGGAATTTCGTCAGCGAATGCACCGCGATGTCGGCGCCGTAGTCGAACGGCCGCAGCAGGATCGGCGTCGCCACCGTGTTGTCGACGATCAGCGGCACGCCGTTGCGATGCGCGACCTTCGCCAGTGCCTCGATGTCGCAGACGTTGCCGGCGGGATTGCCGATCGTCTCGGCGAAAACGGCCTTGGTGTTGTCGTCGATGAGGCGCTCGATCGCGTCCGCCTGGTCGCTGTCGGCAAAGCGGCCCGTGATGCCTTGCCGCGGCAGGATGTGGCCGAGCAGCGTGTGCGTCGTGCCATAGAGCTGCGGCACCGAGACGATGTTGCCGCCGCCGTCGGCGAGATTGACGAAGGCGAAGTGCAGCGCCGCCTGCCCGGTGCCGACCGCAAGCGCGCCGACGCCGCCTTCGAGCTCGGCGACACGCTTCTCGAGCACGGCCGTGGTGGGATTGGAGATGCGGCTGTAGCGGTAGCCCTCGACTTCGAGATTGAAGAGCGCTGCGCCGTGATCGGCGCTGTCGAACGCGTAGGCTGCCGTCTGGTAGATCGGAACCGCAACGGCCTTGGTGGTCGCCTCCGGCTCATAGCCGGCGTGGATTGCAATCGTCTCGTTGCGCATCGGCGATCTCCACGCCCGCTTCAAGTGACGAAGCGAGCTGCACGTATTCCGCGAGTACCGATGTTGTAGGAGGGCAGGCGTAAAGCGGGCAATAATTCGCGACAAGAACGACGAAATAACCCTAACGATATGTGGTCGATGAACTTCGAATTAACGCGATGCGGGGCTCTGCAGGAGAGACCGGAGTTGATGTCCGATCAGTTCAAGCGCCGGTTTGGCCTGCGGCAGCAAGGCGCCCAGCGCATGGAAGTTATGAACCATGCCGCCGTGGCAGACATGCGCCACGGTGACGCCCGCTGTCGCGAGCCGCGCCGCATAGGCATTGCCTTCGTCGCGCATGGGATCGAACTCCGCGGTGTGGATGACGGCGGGTGGCAGCCCCGCGAGGTTCGGATTGCACAACGGCGAAATGGCCGGATCGTCGAGCGGAACGTCAGCGGACAGATAGTCGGCGAGATCCGCCTCCCACGTGACCTTGTCGAGCAGATAGCCGGTTCCGAACTGCTCGCGCGAAGGCCGGGCTGCGGAGAAGTCGAGCACGGGACAGATCAGGCATTGCGCGGCGATCGCGGGGGCACCGGCCGCTGCCGCGTGCTGGCAGAGGAATGCGGCGAGCGTCGCACCGGCGGAGTCGCCGCCGACCACGACCCGGTCGCTGTCGATGCCGAGCAGAGCCCCGTGACGGACGACGAACTCAACCGCGGCAAGCGCATCGTCCGCGGCTGCAGGGAACTTGTGTTCCGGCGCGAGACGGTAGTCGAACGAGATCAGCCGGCATCCGGAGGCCACAGCGAGTGCCGCGGCGACCTTGTCATGGGTGTCGATGCCGCCCGCCACCAGCCCGCCGCCGTGGAAATACACGAAGCCGGGGAGATGGGCGTCGGCGGCTCGGTGGACGATATTGTCGCCTGGATCAGGCGTATACATCCGGTAATGCAAGGCCCCGGCCGGCCCATCGCATCGGCCGTCACGGGTCGTGACCGGGCCGACATCGTTGCGCGCGAGCTGCATCAGCTTCGCGAGCGACTGACGTCGCTGTTCGGGGCTCGGACGTTCCCGCCCTCCCGGTGCAGCCGCGGCCACCATCGAAAGCAGGCGCTGGGCGCGGGGGTCGAGCGGCATCAGGGTTCCAGGTTAACCAAGGTGTCGGCTATTGTGTCAGCCAAGCGTGAATCGATGATGAGCAGGCGCGCGGCAAGGGGATCCTTAAAATCTCCACGCCAGAAGTGCAGACACCGATCTCTGCCGAACGGAGCTTCGCCATGACCCCTATCGTCAAGCCTGTCAGCTACTCGCAGACCTGGACGTTCTTCGACGGGCAATGGCGTGAGGGCAACGCGCCGATCATGGGCGTTCGGACCCATGCGACCTGGCTGGCGTCCACCGTGTTCGACGGCGCTCGCGCCTTCGAAGGCGTCACGCCGGATCTCGATCGCCACTGCGCGCGGGTCAATCAGTCCGCGCTCAATTTCCGGCTCAAGCCGGTGGTCGACGTCGAGAGCTGGATGGGGCTGGCACGGGAAGGCATCGCGCGTTTCGGCGCGAAGGCGGAACTCTACATCCGTCCGATGTATTGGGCGCAGCACGGGGCTGGCGGCGGCGTGCTGTTCGATCCCGAGACCACGAACTGGTGCCTGTGCATCTACGAGGCGCCGATGCCGCAGCCGACGGGCAATGCCATCACCTTGTCGCCGTTCCGGCGGCCGACGGCTGAATGTGCCCCGGTCGACGCCAAGGCCGCCTGCCTCTATCCCAACAATTCGCGCGCGCTGATCGAAGCGGCCTCGCGCGGCTTCAACAATTGCCTGATGCTCGATCTGCTCGGCAACGTCGCCGAGTTCGGCAACTCCAACGTGTTCATGGTCAAGGATGGCGTCGTGTTTACGCCGGTGCCGAACGGCACGTTCCTCAACGGCATCACCCGGCAGCGCGTGATCGAGCTGCTGCGCGGGGACGGCGTCAGCGTGGTTGAGGCCACGCTGCGTTACGACGACTTCCTGACCGCCGACGAGATCTTTTCGTCGGGCAATTTCGCCAAGCTCGCCCCGGTCATTCGCATCGACGATCGCGTGCTGCCGATCGGCCCGGTGTTCAGCCGGGCGCGCCGGCTGTATTGGGACTATGCGCATGCAGCGAGGGCCGCCGCGTAGCTCAGGCTCCATAGAGCGGAAGCTCGGTGTCGCTGAGATCGCCGAGCCGCGCCTGCTGAGGCCCCTTGATGTATTTCCGGCCGCGGCGGTCGGTGTAGATGCCGATGAGGCCGGCCACAGGCCCGTTGGCGTCGATCATGATCGACAGATATCCGCGCCGCAGCAGGAAGCGGCCGATCGCGCCGGCGCAAGCGACGTAGTCGGACATGTCGCGGCAGTAGATCAGCTGCATGACCGGCAGCGCGAAACGTCCCTGGCGGATGCGGACCTGCTGCAGCACCAGGGGAATGTCGCCCTGTGTCGACCTGACGACGAGGCTCAGGCAGCCATGGCGCGCGTGGCGGATCAGCAGCTCGGCTTCGTGAGGCGGGACGCCAGCCACGGACTGCATGTCTGCCGCAACCTGCTCGACCCGCGCGCCCAGGCCCGCGAGCGAGATCGCCGGCACGGAAAACAACAGGCCGCTGCAATAGGCGCGGAAGCCCTGCGCCTCGATGATCGGCCAGGTCTGGCGAGCGGCGCTGATGTTGACGTAGGTCGCCTCGGGCCGCCGTTGTGCGATCCGGGTCAGCATCGTCGCATAGTTGCGAAAGGCCGGCTCGACATACCAGCTCGACAGGTTGCACCAGATCTGCGGTCGCGCGGCGGTGCCGCGGTCGCGATAGATCGTCAGCAGCACGCCGACCGGGCTGCCATCATTCTCGAGCAGGTAGCCGTAGCGAGGGTAGCCGTCAGGCACCGCCCGCGTCGCCTGGCGCTGCAGGCCGCCGGACCAGTAGTCGCGGGATCGCCGGGGAAAGCCGCGGGCGAGCAGATCGGCCACCGCGTCCAGATCGTGGCCTTCGATCTCGCGGCACCGGATCAGCGGCTTGAGCGCTGTCATGAGATGTCCTGCGCAATTCCCGCCCGGCTGCTGTTACGTCAGCCGACGACGTCGGGCTGGCGCTCCATCCGCAGCGCCTCGCGGACGCCCGATGGCCAGCGCGCGACGTCGATGCCGTGGGTGTGGAACAGCGCCACGGCAAGGCGGTCCATGCCGAAGGCGACGCAGCCGGTGTGGGCGGGCGCGCCTTCGGCGTCAGCAATGTCCCAGGTCGTGCCGAAATGCTCGCGATGATAGTTGAAACTCATGCAGGCCGTCGGCTGCTCCTCCGAGCGCAACGGCACCAGCAGCTCGAACTTCAGCGACTGCTGCTTCTGGCTCACCGCCTTCATCTGGCCGACGCGGCCGAAAAACGGATCGCTGGCATGATCGACGCGGAACGCCAGGCCGAGGTCGCGCGCGATCGCCTGCGCCTTCGTCATCCAGCGATCGCGGAACGCCGAGACGTCGTCCGGTGTGCCGATGCAGACATATTCGCGCATCCGGAACGACTGCAGCCGGTCGAGATGGCGCGACGGCTCGCGACGAAAGCAGTCGGCGGCGACGTCGAAGCGCAGGCCGCCGACCGGCAGCGCGCCGCGGCTCGCCGCGATCGGATAGACCGGATAACAGGCCGCGGGCGACAGCACGAGATCGGCCGGCGACAGCGACGTCGTCCAGTCTCCGCCTCTGTCGAAGCGGGCGACGGCGTCGTGGATGTCGCGCTCGGTGCCATGCAGGCCGCAGACGCAGCCGAGCAGATTGGGAAAGCTCTTGAGGTAGCCGGACTTCTCCAGCTGCGCCCGGCTCATGACCGGCGGAAAGCGCATCACCTCGGTGCCCCTCTCGCGATGACGGGTGATCAGCGCGGTGAGCTGCTCCACCACGCCTTCATAGAGCGCGGTGCGCGCATAGACGCCGTCCGCGCCCATGCGGTGGAACAACGCATCGGTGAGATGATCGAGGGCGTCGACCGGCTGGGGGGCAATCTCGGGCGACTGCGGAAGAACGGGAATCGTCATTGTTCAAATCCTAATGGGAACTGGCGGCAATCGGCACGATCATTCGAACAGCGAGGCGGGCACCGCGCTCATCAGGTTCGCGGTCGCGATATTCGACAGAATGCGGTCGTTGTTGATCATGATCGGCGCCGACAGCACGTCGCGGAGGTGACGGCCGATCGAAAACTCGCCGTCGTTGCGATAGCCGGACAGGCCGCAGGCGCGCATCGCATGCATGACGGTCTCGACCGCGAGCTCCGAGGCCTGCACCTTGAGAAGCGTGATCGAGGATTGGAAATCGAGCGACGAGAGCGCCCGCTCGTCATATTCGTGCGCGACGAAGGCATCCATGTTGGTGACGATCATCGCGCGCAGCCGCGCCAGCGCCATCTTCGCCGCGGTGTAGTGCGCCGCGGCCGGCGGCATCTGTCCGCCAGCGCCGCGTGCTGCCTTGCGCAGGAAGCGCTGCGCGCGCTGCACGGCAGCGGCGGCGATGCCGGCCCAAGCCGACGACCAGCTGAGATGCGCGAACGGCGTCATCGTCTGGCCGTGGATGCGGTCGTAGGATTCGGTGAACATCCGGTCGGACGGACAGTTCACCTCGAGCGCGAAGCCGGTCGAACAGGTGCCGCGCATGCCCAGCGTCTCCCAGCCCTGCGTGCGCGAGATCGTGTAGTCGTCCCTGGTCAGCGCCAGGAGAACCTGGTCGGACGCGGCGGCGCCGTCGGCGCGCCGCGCAATCGTGACGAGGCCGTCGGCTTCGGCGCCGTAGGAAATCACGGTGGCATCGCGAAGCAGCGTGATGCGGTCGCCGTCATGGCCGACCGCAGCCGCGCTGGCGCGGATATTGCCGCCATTCTGCCCCTCCGTGGTGGAGGACGCCATCAGCAGCTGCTCGGCTGCGATCCGGCGCATCAGGGATTCCATGTAGGGATTGCCGCGGCCATGACGGACCAGGCAGGCGACCTTGGTCTGGTGCATGGCGAAGATCATGGCGCTGGACGCACAGGCGCGGCCGAGCGCGTAGCAGACGTCGGCGACGTCGTGGACCGAGGCACCGAAGCCGCCGAACTCGACCGGAATCTGCATGCCGAGCAGCTTGTGCTCGCGTGCCGCATCGATCGCAGCCTTGGGGAAGCGGCCTTCGCGGTCGACCTCGTCGGCCTCGGCTGCGGCCTGGGCGGCAACGGCGTTGCTCCGCTTCACAAACAAGGAGCTGCGATCGAGCAAAAGGTTCTCACCGTCGTCGGAGGTCAGGTTGCGAAGCGCGGTTCCCTGAAGCGTCATGACCGATCTGTGCTCCGGATGTTGCCTTGTTGAGAGATCGGCACGTGAACGTCGTCGCGTGCATCGATGCCCTGCACCACAACGCAGGGTATGGATTTGATTCAAATGCGTCGACGAAATTCAGGGTAAACGCCGTGGAATCCCGGGGCAGGGGTTAATTCCGAGTTGTTCTGATCAGGAGGATTCTCTGCACCGCGTTAGCGTTAAAGTGAATTCACCAATCGAAAGGAGGCGCCGCGTAACCCTTTCGGCAACTGCGTGCGTTAGGTCTCCTTGCGCGTTCTGCCGATGCGTCGGCGGATGATCCTGACGTCGCAAGGAAGAGAGGTGGGCATGTCGAGTTTCGAAGCCGATATCAGCAAGCGGATCGTCACGCTGGTGCGTGACATTCTCGCGCAGAATTCGATTTCCGCCGATGTGACGACGGACGTGAAGCTCGTCGACATCGGCCTGACGTCGATGGACATGGTCAATCTGATGCTGGGGATCGAGGCGGAGTTCGACTTCACCATTCCGCAGGAGCTGATCACGCCGGAGAACTTCCAGTCCGTCGCGACGCTCGAGCGCCTCGTGAGCGGTCAGTTGGCGGCGGCCAAGGCGGCTTAGGCCGTCACAGGCCTCGTTGGGCCCAGGCACCGCTGTTTTCAATCCGCCGCAAAACTGGCATTCTCGTCCCCGTTGGAGATGGGGACGTCATGACGAAGGCTGTGCTTGGCATTATCGGCGGTTCGGGCATCTATGACCTGCCGGGATTGGAAGAGGCCCGCGAAGAGGTGATCGCGAGCCCCTGGGGCGAGCCGTCGGCGCCGTTGCGCCGTGGAACCATTGCCGGGCTGCCGATCGTGTTCCTGCCGCGCCATGACAGGGGCCATCGGCTGTCGCCGTCGGACATCAACTACCGCGCCAATATCGACGTCCTCAAGCGCGCGGGCGTGACCGACCTGGTGTCGCTGTCGGCCTGTGGCTCGTTCAAGGAAGAGCTGCCGCCCGGCACCTTCGTGCTGGTCGATCAGTTCGTCGATCGCACCTACAGGCGCGAGAGCTCGTTCTTCGGCAAGGGCTGCGTTGCCCATGTCTCGATGGCGCATCCGGTGTCGCCGCGGCTGCGCATTCATCTCGCTGCTGCGGCCGAGGCCGAGGGCATCGCAGTCGCCCGTGGCGGCACCTATCTCTGCATGGAGGGGCCGCAGTTCTCGACCTATGCCGAGAGCATGACCTACAAGACATCGGGCTATTCCGTGATCGGCATGACCAACATGCCCGAGGCCAAGCTCGCCCGCGAAGCCGAGATCTGCTACGCGACGGTCGCGATGGTGACCGACTTCGACTGCTGGCATCCGGATCATGACGCCGTGACGGTGCAGGACATCATCCGGGTGCTCACCACCAATGCCGACAAGGCGAAGGCGCTGGTGGCGCGGCTCGCCCGCGAATTTCCGCGGGAGCATGAGCCGTGCCCGATCGGCTCCGACCGCGCGCTCGACACCGCCTTGATCACGGCGCCCGAGGCGCGCGATCCCGAGCTTCTGAAGAAGCTCGATGCGGTTGCCAGCCGCATTCTGCGTCATTGAGCCTGGAGGCGGAGGATGAAGGTTGACGGCAAGCATTACCGCAGCATCTGGCTCGATGCCGACGGCTGGTCGGTCGCGGCGATCGACCAGCGGCGGCTGCCGCATGAGCTCGTGGTGGCAAAGATCACCACCTGCGAGGAGGCCGCGGATGCGATCCGCAGCATGCTGGTCCGCGGCGCGCCCCTGATCGGCGCCACCGCCGCCTTCGGCATGGCGCTGGCGATGCGCGACGACCGCTCCGATCCGGGCATCGACCGCGCCTACGAGATGCTGATCGCGACGCGGCCGACCGCGATCAACCTGAAATGGGCGCTCGATACGATGAGCACGATGCTGCGTCGGCTGGCGCCGTCGGAGCGGCGGGATGCCGCCTATGCACGCGCTGTCGACATCGCAGGCGAGGACGTCACCATCAACCAGGGCATCGCCGCGCACGGGCTCGCGTTGATCGAGGCCGCCGCGGCCCGCAAGAAGCCCGGCGAAACGGTGAACGTGCTGACCCATTGCAACGCCGGCTGGCTGGCCACCGTCGACTGGGGCACCGCGACGGCGCCGATCTATCTCGCGCACAACAGCGGGATTCCGGTCCATGTCTGGGTCGACGAGACGCGGCCGCGCAACCAGGGCGCCTCGCTCACCGCCTGGGAACTCGGGCACCACGGCGTCGCGCATACGGTGATCCCGGACAACACCGGTGGCCACCTGATGCAGCACGGCATGGTCGATCTCGCCATCGTCGGCACCGACCGCGTCGCCGCCAATGGCGACGTCTGCAACAAGATCGGCACCTATCTGAAGGCGCTGGCGGCGCACGACAATGGCGTGCCGTTCTATGTCGCGCTGCCGTCGCCGACGATCGATTTTGCCGTTGCCGAAGGACGGCAGATTCCGATCGAGCAGCGCAGCGCCCAGGAGGTCACGGAGATGACCGGCCGCACCGCTGATGGCCGCATCGAGACCGTGCGCATCGTGCCGCCGGGGTCAGCGGTCGCGAACTACGGATTCGACGTGACGCCGGCACGGCTGGTGACGGGGCTGATCACCGAGCGTGGCGTGCTGCAGGCTGACGGCGCGGCGCTGGCGGCGGCGTTTCCGGAGCGGACGAAGCCAATCACCGATTAGCAGTGTTTCTGTCATTGCGAGCGAAGCGAGGCAATCCAGGGCCATGCAACAAGCCTGGATTGCTTCGGCGCAGGAGCGCCGCGCAGTGACGATTAGCGCAGGGTGAGTCCTGTCGCTGCTTCGAGCTCGGTCAGCGCCTGCTGCGCGCTGACCACCTTGATCGTGGTCATGCCCATCTCGCGCGCCGGCTTCAGGTTGACGCCGAGATCGTCGAGATAGACGCAGTCGGCTGGGCTGACGCCGAGGGCCTCGGTCATCATCTGATAGATCCGCGGATCGGGCTTGCGTAGGCCGATCTTGGCGGACTCGATGACGTGGTCGAACAGCGCCATTACCTCCGCGACGTAGAACGAGCGTCCACCCTGGCTGCCGATCGCGTTGGCCGGCAGATTGTTGGTGATGCAGCCGGTCTTGCACTCCGACTTGATACGACGCAGCGCCTCGACCATGTCGGGGCGGAGGTCGCCCGCGAGCAGTGGCAGCACCTCGCGGCCGTTGACGGCGGCGCCACCGAGCGCCAGCGACTCCTCGGCGAACAGGCGATCGAACGTGTCGAGATCAATCTCGGCGCGCTCGAATTTCGCCCAGGCGTTTTCGAGATGGTTGGCGGCGTTGGTGTTGCGGATGATGTCGACGGGAAGGCCGCGCTCTTTTTCGAACCGCGCGAAGGCCTCGAACGGCGATGTCGTCATCACGCCACCGAAATCAAAGATCACCGCCTCGACCATGTCAGTCTCATCCTTCGCTCGATCCCCTGAGTGATCGCTAACACGAGACGCCGCACTTGGCGATATCGCCGGCAGCCGCTATTGCTGCCGCGATGAAGCTGCTTCCTGCGACCATCACTGCCGCCTTGCTGCTCTCGTCGCCGGCCGTTGCCATCGTCGGCAACGCGCCTGCGCTGAATGACGGTATCGGACGCTCCGTCGTCACCATCGTCGGCTCGCGCGGCAATTTCTGCAGCGGTGCGCTGATCGCCCCGAAACTGGTGTTGACCGCCGGTCATTGCGTGCAGCCGGGTGTCGATTACCGCATCGTGGAATACGATCGCGATCGCAAGCCTGTTCTCAAGACGGTCCGGCGCGTGGCCGTGCATCCGAGCTTCAGCGCGCAATCCATTCAGGCCCACCGCGCCACCGCCGATGTCGCATTGCTGGAGCTGGAGGCGGCGCCGAAAGAGCGCGTCCCGGCTGCGCTCGGCGTGCCGCAGCCGCCATTGGCGGCGGGCAATGCGTTCACGGTCGCAGGCATCGGCGTCGCACTGCCGGGCGACGGCAAGAGCGGGGGCGTGGTGCGCGCCGCATCACTGGTCGCGACCGGCAAGCCCGGCACGCTGCAGATCCGCCTCGTCGATCCGGCGACGCAAGGCGCCAAGCCCGGGCTCGGCGGCTGCACCGGTGATTCCGGCGGGCCTGCCTTCGAGACGCAGGCGCAAGCGCAGGTGCTGATCGGCGTCATCTCGTGGTCGACCGGACCTGATCTGGCGGATGGCTGCGGCGGCATGACCGGCGTCACGCCGCTCACGCTGTATCGCGACTGGATCGTGCAGACCGCGCGGCAATGGGGCATGCCGCTCGGCGGAAATTGAGATCGTTCAAGGCAGGGTGGCTGCCGCGCGTCGCGGGTTGACCATCGTCGGGATCAGGTTCAGCCTGTCCGGCGAGCAAACAACATCAAGATCAAAGCCCAAGGACTCCCATGAACGTCATCGCGCCCATCCGGGAGGCCGCGTCCTCGCACGCGACCGAACATTTCGATGTGCTGATCGTCGGCGCCGGCATCTCCGGCATCGGCAGCGCCTATCAGCTGGCGAAGCAGATGCCCGACACGCGCTTCGTGATCCTGGAGAGCCAGGACAGCTTCGGCGGCACCTGGCGCACGCATCGCTATCCCGGCATCCGCTCCGACAGCGACCTTCATACGTTCGGCTACAGCTTCAAGCCGTGGGTCGGGCCGCCGATCGCGACCGCGGAGGAGATCCTCAACTACATGGGCGCCGTGATCGAGGAGAATGATCTCGGCCGCCACATCCGCTACGGCCATCGCATTCTCTCTGCGAGCTGGTCGAGCGCGACCAGTCTCTGGACCATTCATGCCGTGAAGGGCGAGCATCAAGAGCACGTCACCATCACGGCGAACTTCCTCTGGATGTGCCAGGGCTACTACCGCCATTCGAAGGGCTATACGCCGGAGTGGCCTGACATGGCGACGTTCAAGGGCCGCATCGTGCATCCGCAAGTCTGGCCCGAGGATCTCGATCTCACCGGCAAGCAGGTCGTCGTCATTGGCTCCGGTGCAACCGCGGCAACGATCCTGCCGTCGATCGCCGGCAAGTGCGCGCATGTCACGATGTTGCAGCGCTCGCCGACCTACTTCCGCATCGGTCGCAACGCCATCGAACTGGCCGAGGAGCTGCGCCGGCTGCAGGTCAAGGAAGAGTGGATCCACGAGATCGTCAGGCGCAAGATCCTGTTCGAGCAGGACTGGTTCACCAAACGGTGCCTGACGGAGCCTGACCAGGTCAAGACGGAGCTGATCGGGCAGATCAGCGCCATCATCGGCCCCGAAGAGACGGCCAGGCACTTCACGCCGAGCTACCGCCCGTGGCAGCAGCGCATCGCGTTCGTGCCCGATGCCGACCTGTTCGAAGGCATCAAGAGCGGCAAGGCCTCGGTGGTCACTGACGAGATCGAGCGCTTCACGGAAGGCGGCATCAGGCTGAAGTCGGGCGCCGAGCTCAAGGCCGACATCATCGTCACTGCCACCGGCTTCGATCTCTGCGTGCTCGGCGACATCGCGTTCTCGATCGATGGCAAGCCGCTCGATTTCGCCGACACCGTGACCTACCGTGGCATGATGTTCACGGGCGTGCCGAACCTCGCCTGGGTGTTCGGCTATTTCCGCGCCAGCTGGACCTTGCGCACGGATCTGGTCGCGGAGTTCGTCTGTCGGCTGCTTGCGCACATGAAGCAGAAGGGGGTCGACAAGGTCACGCCGGCGCTGCGCCCGCAGGATCACGACATGCCGCTGCTGCCGTGGATCGATCCGGAGAACTTCAATCCGGGCTACATGATGCGCAACATGCACCTGCTGCCCAAGCGCGGCGACAAGCCGGAATGGCAGCACAGCCAGGATTACTGGAGCGAGAAGGACCAGATCCCTGCGATTGACCTGGATGATCCGGCGTTCGTGTATGGGTGATTGCGCAGAGACAACGCTGCCGCTCTACCAACGGTGTCATCCCGCGAACGCGGGGATCCATAACCACAGGCGGGTGTGTCGGGCACGAAGGCAACTGATACCCAGCCTCGAGGTAAATCACGCGGTATGGGTCCCGGGTCGGCGCCCACTGACGCCGTGCGTCAGTGGGCTTGCCCGGGACGACAGCTTGTTCCGAGTTGGCAGTTCGGATCAGCTCTCCCGCCGCGTCACGCCGGTGGCTATCGCGGCGGCCGCGGTGCGGTTCTCGACGCCGAGCTTGGCGTAGATCTGCTCGAGATGCTTGTCGACGGTGCGCGGGCTCAGTCCCAGGATCTGGGCGATGTCGCGATTGGTCTTGCCCTTGGAGAGCCAGGACAGCACTTCGCCTTCGCGCGATGTCAACCCGAACTCGCTGGAGAATTGCTTTGGCAGCTCGCCGGATGATTCCTTGGCGAGCCGCAGCAGAAATTCGTTCGGTCCCGCGCCGCCCATGTAGTAGAGGCGCAGCTCGGGATGATCGGGGATCGAAGCCGCGGCCTTGATGCCGCCCTTGCCAGTCTGCGCCTGGTCCAGCCACTGCCGCAGCGCATCCGGCAGCACGAGCTCCTCGGCGACGCCGAAGCTGTCCGACAACAGCTTCTGCGCCTGGGGCGTCGCCCACATCAGTCGTCCCTCGCGGTTGACCGCGAGCAGAAAGCGGCCGGAGACGTCGAGCGCGGCGCGCGCGCTCTGCGTCATTCTGGCATTGGCGAGATGCACCCGAATGCGCGCCAGCATCTCCTCGACCGCAATCGGCTTGGTCACGTAGTCGACACCGCCGGCCTCGAGGCCTTGCACGATATGCTCGGTATCGGCCAGTCCGGTCATGAAGATGACGGGCACGTTGGAGAGGCCGGCGTCGCGCTTGAGCTTGCGGCAGGTTTCGAAGCCGTCAATGCCGGGCATCACGGCATCGAGCAGGATGATGTCCGGCGTGATCTGGTCGACGATGCGCATCGCTGCCGCGCCGTCGAGCGCGACCATCACGGTCATGCCGGCGCCGTCCAGCGCGTCGGTGAGCAGCCGAAGCGTTTCCGGAGAGTCGTCGACGACCAGCGCGACGTCGCGCTTCTTGCTTTCAGTGCTCATAGGCGTGCAGGGTCTTCAAGGTGGCCATGTACTGATCGAGGTCGAAACGATCGATCAGCGTGCGCATCTGGGCGACAAAGTCCGCATGTTCGGGATGCGCGCTGCCGATCTCGTCGAGCTTGAGCTGAATCGCCCTGATGTATCCGATCTGGCCAAGGCCCATCAGCTCTTCGACATATCTAAGCGGCGGCCGTGATCCGGTTTCCGGCCGCCATCGCGGCTGCGCCACGGGAATGTCGGTCTGGTAGCTCCACTCAAGCTTCAGCAATTGGCGGATGGCCTCCAGCAGCCGGGGAATGTCGATCGGCTTCATCAGATAGCTGTCGTGGAACGGCTGTGCCAGCGGCCGGCCATGGGCTTCGAGCGCGCTCGCCGACGTCATCAGGATGCGCGCGTGATGATGGCCGCTGCTGCGCAGGGTTTCGGCCACCGTCCAGCCATCCATGCCCGGCATCGAAATGTCGAGGATGAACAGGTCCGGCTGGCAGTGCTGCGCCAGCGCGAGGCAGGCCGGACCATCGGGGGCGCTCAGGAGGATGAAGCCGAGCGGCGTCAGCACTTCGCGCAGCAGGTCGCGATGCACCGGATCGTCGTCGGTGATCAGGATCGTCTTGCGCGGACCGAGGTAGCCCGCGACCGGCGCCTTCACCGGCGGATGCCGCGTCGGGTTGGTCACCTCGGACAGCAGGATCTTGACCTTGAAGGTGCTTCCCCCGCCGACTTTGCTCTCGACCTTGATGTCGCCGCCCATCACGCCGGCGAGCAGACGGCTGATCGTCAGGCCAAGCCCGGTGCCGGTCTGCGGTTGCGCGACCCCGAGCGCGCCGCGCTCGAACGGCGCGAAGATGCGCTCGAGATCGTCCGGCTGGATGCCCGGACCGGTGTCGATCACCTCGAACTCGGCCACCGGGCTACGATAGTGGACGACGAACTGGACGCTGCCTTCCTGGGTGAACTTGATCGCGTTCGACAGCAGGTTGATCAGGATCTGGCGCAGCCGCTTCTCGTCGGCATAGACGACCAGCGGCAGAACGGCTGGCCGCTTGAACACGAAGTCGACGCCCTTGGCGGCGGCCTGAAGCCGGAACATGCCGACGAGCTGGTCGAGGAATTCGCTGAGCCGCACCTCGTCGCGCGACAGATACAGCCGGCCGGCCTCGATCTTCGAGATGTCGAGGATGCCGTCGATCAGGCCCGACAGGTGGTCGGCGCTGCGGCGGACGACGCGGACTTGGTCGCGCGGCTTCGGCGCGAGACTGGTATCCTGCTCGAGCAGCTGCGCATAGCCGGAGATCGCGTTGAGCGGCGAGCGCAATTCGTGACTGAGACCGACGACGTAGCGGCTCTTGGCGAGATTGGCGGATTCCGCGACTTCCTTGGCGCGCTGCAGCTCCGCATCGGTGCGCTTGTGCGCCTCAATCTCCTGGATCAGCAGCTGAGTCTGACGCCGCGTCTCGGCCTCGGCGGCGCGGCGGCTCTGCTGCGCCAGCACGAACAGCCAGGTCACCACGCCGATGATGATGGAGAGCGCGAAGAACACCTTCCACAGCACATCGGAGATGATGCCCCTGTATCCGGGCAGCGCCGCCGATGTCTCCAGATAGATCATGCCGAGCGTCAGCGCGACGAGCCCCGCGGATGTCAGGAACACCCCGACATAATGCCCGAGCTGCGAGTTGATCTTCGCCAGCACCGATTGCGGCAGCATGCCGCTCAGCGCCGCCGAGACCTGGGCCTGCGCCCGTGCATGGGGCTTGCAGAGATCGTGGCAGCGCGCATCGAGCGAGCAGCACAGCGAGCAGATCGGGCCGGCATAGGCGGGGCAGGAGGCCATGTCCTCCGGCTCGAAATGATGCTCGCAGATGCAGCACTGGATCTGCTCGATGTTCTGCCAGCTGCGCTTCGGCTTGCGCGCCAGGTAATATTTGCCGTCGGTGAGATAGGCGATCGCGGGTGCGGTGACGAGCGCAACCCCGAGCGCGACGAAGGTCGACAGCGCCTTGCCGGTGGGTCCGAACAGGCCATAGAACGCGCTGATCGACACGATGGTCGCGATCGTCATGGCGCCGACGCCGACCGGGTTGATGTCGTAGAGATGAGCGCGCTTGAACTCCATCTGCTGTGGCCGCAAGCCGAGCGGCTTGTTGATCACGAGATCGGCGACCAGCGCGCCGACCCAGGAGATCGCGATGTTGGAATAGAGCGCCAGCGTCTGCTCCAGCGCCTTGTAGACGCCGATTTCCATCAGCAGCAGCGCGACGACGACGTTGAACACCAGCCACACGACGCGGCCGGGATGGCTATGCGTCAGGCGCGAGAAGAAGTTCGACCACGCGATCGAGCCGGCATAGGCATTGGTGACGTTGATCTTGATCTGGGAGATGATCACGAAGGTGCCGGTCAGGGCCAGCGCCAGGTCCGGCCTGGCCAGCACGTAGCGGAACGCCTCCAGATACATGTGCGCCGGCTCGGCGGCGTGGTCGGCGGAGACGCCATGGCTCAGCGCGAAGAAGGCGAGGAACGATCCCGCCAGCAGCTTGAGCGCACCGAGCACGATCCAGCCGGGGCCGGCCGACAACAGCGCGATCCACCACGAGCGCTTCGACGTCCGCCGGTCGCGCGGCAGGAAGCGCAGGAAGTCGACCTGCTCGCCGATCTGGGCCACCAGCGAGAAGACTACCGCCGCAGCGGTGCCGAACAGCGCCAGGTCGAGATGGCCCGAGAGGTCGCCATGCTCGCCTGGGAACTGCTGCCATTCGGCGAACGAGTGCGGGCTCGCATAGGCAATCGCTGCAAACGGCAGGATGTGCAGCACAACCCACAATGGCTGCGTCCAGAGCTGAAACCGGCTGATCAGCGTGATGCCGTAGGTGACGAGCGGGATGATGACGACGGCGCTGATGAGGTAGCCGATCGGGCGCGGAATGCCGAAGCACATCTCGAGCGCCGAGGCCAGGATGACCGCTTCGATGGCGAAGAAGATGAAGGTGAACGACGCATAGATCAGCGAGGTGACGGTCGAGCCGATATAGCCGAAGCCCGCGCCGCGCGTCAGCAGGTCGATGTCGATCCCGCATTTGGCCGCATGATAGGCGATCGGCAGGCCGCAGCAGAAGATGATGACGCTGGCGACCAGAATCGCGGCTGTTGCGTTGGTGACGCCGTAGTTGAGCGTGATGGTGCCGCCGATCGCCTCCAGCGCCAGGAACGAGATCGCGCCCAGCGCCGTATTGGCGACGCGCGCGGCAGACCAGCGCCGCGCACTCTTGGCCGTGAAGCGGAGCGCATAGTCCTCCAACGTCTGGTTGGCGACCCACTGATTATATTGGCGCCTGACGCGGTCGATCCGCTGCCGCCCTGCCACTCTCGAACTCCTGACCGCGAAGCGGGTCTCCCGCCTGCTCGTCCTGCCCCTCGTAAGACCTGCGTAGAGCCTACGTCGCGCTTTTGCGGTGCAGTATACGCAATCTTGCGTATCCGTGCAGTGCACAAAGCGCGCCATCCTTCGTCCGACCCAAAGCGTGTCCTCGAACCAATGAATGGGGTGCTCATGTCAGACGAAACTGAAAAAGGCCTGAAGTCGCCACTTCGGCGCCAATTGCTGATGGGAATGGCCGCAATTCCGGCACTCGCGATGATGCCGCGGCCATCCTTCGGCGCTGGTCCCGCAACCTCTGCTGTCAACACCACCGGGCTTGCAGTCACTGATAGCGAAGTGACCGTCGGCATTCTGCATTCGGTGACCGGTACGATGGCGATCTCCGAGACCGGCTCGGTGCAGGCCGAGAAGCTCGCGATCGAGCAGATCAATGCCTCCGGCGGCGTGCTCGGCCGCAAGATCAAGTTCATCCAGGAGGACGGCGCCTCGGATTGGCCGACCTTCGCCGAGAAGGCCAAGAAGCTCCTCGTCAACGACAAGTGCGCCGCCGTGATGGGCTGCTGGACCTCGGCCTCGCGCAAGGCGGTGCTGCCGGTGTTCGAGCAGTACAACGGCATGCTGTATTATCCGACCTTCTACGAGGGCCTCGAGCAGTCGAAGAACGTCATCTACACTGGCCAGGAAGCCACCCAGCAGATCATCGCCGGCCTCGACTGGGTCAACAAGACCAAGGGCGCCAAGACCTTCTATCTGCTCGGCTCCGACTACATCTGGCCGCGCACCTCGAACAAGATCGCCCGCAAGCACATCGAGGGCCATCTACAGGGCGCCAAGGTCGTCGGCGAGGAATACTTCCCGCTCGGCCACACCCAGTTCAACTCGGTCATCAACAAGATCAAGCTGACCAAGCCGGACGTGATCTACGCGATCATCGTCGGCGGCTCGAACGTCGCATTCTACAAGCAGCTCAAGGCGGCCGGCATCGACATGTCGAAGCAGACCTTGCTCACCATCTCCGTGACCGAGGATGAGATCGACGGCATCGGCGGTGAGAACATCGCGGGCGCCTATGCCTGCATGAAGTACTTCCAGTCGCTCGACAACGCCAACAACAAGGCCTTCGTCTCCGCCTTCAAGAAGATGTGGGGCGAGAAGACCGTGATCGGCGACGTGACGCAAGCGGCCTATCTCGGCCCATGGCTGTGGAAGTTGACGGTGGAGAAGGCCGGCAGCTTCGACATCGACAAGATCGCGGCCGCCTCACCAGGCATCGAGTTCAAGGGCGCGCCGGAAGGCTATGTCCGGATCCACGAGAACCATCATCTCTGGTCCAAGACTCGCGTCGGCCGCGCCAAGGCGGACGGTCAGTATGAGCTGATCTACGAGACCGCGGACCTCGTCGAGCCCGATCCGTTCCCGAAGGGCTACCAGTAAGCGGCCAGCTCGCAGCGTTGGGGGACGCTGCTGCTGCAGTCGCGTTGCTGCTCCCCTCCCCCTTGCGGGGAGGGGTTGGGGGTGGGGGTCCGCATACTCGGAAAGAGTTGAGTCTCTCGCGCTCTCTCCCGCTCGACCGAGCGGACGACCTCGGCCGCGGACACACCCTGTCCGCGCGCCAATCCAATTGCCAGCAGGGCATCACGAGAGGACGGATCATGTTCGGTGACTATTCCATCGGCGACCTCGGGGCCATATTCGCGATGCAGGGCTTCGCGGGCCTCATCCTGTTTTCGGTCTACGTGCTGATGGCGTTGGGCCTTGCCATCATCTTCGGCCAGATGGGCGTCATCAACATGGCGCATGGCGAGTTCATGATCCTCGGCGCCTACGTCACCTGGATGACGTCGAACGCCTTCCAGCATTTCCTCCCCGCGCTGTTTCCCGGCTACTTCTTCGTTGCGATGATCTTCGCGTTCATCGCGTCCGGGTCCCTCGGCATGCTGGTTGAATGGGCGATGATACGCCGCCTCTACAAGCGGCCGCTCGATACGCTGCTCGCCACCTGGGGCCTCAGCCTGATCCTGCAGCAGGCCTATCGCTCGGTGTTCGGCGCGCGCGAGGTCGGCGTCGAACTGCCCGACTGGATGATGGGCTCTTGGCAGGCGACCGACGCCATCCAGATCCCGATCAACGGCATGTTCGTGATGTGCCTGACCATCCTGATCACGCTGGTGGTCGCCTATGTCCTGTTCCTGTCGCGCTGGGGCAAGCAGGTCCGCGCCGTGGTGCAGAACCGCGTGATGGCCGGTGCCGTCGGCATCAACACCGAAAAGGTCGACCGCTACACCTTCGGCCTCGGCTGCGGCATTGCGGGCGTTGCCGGCTCCGCCTTCACCATGATCGGCTCGACCGGTCCGACCGCCGGTCAGCTCTACATCGTCGACACCTTTCTGGTCGTCGTATTCGGCGGCGCCGCCAGCCTGGTCGGCACCATCGCCTCCGCATTCACCATCTCCCAGGCGCAGTCGACCATGGAGTTCTTCATGTCCGGCTCGATGGCCAAGGTGCTCACGCTGCTTGCGATCGTCGCCATCCTGATGATGCGCCCGCAGGGCCTGTTCGCCCTCAAGGTCCGCAAGTGATTGAGCTCCGACAGCCCAACAAGAAGGCACGGTCATGATCATCAACTCGCGCTTTTTCAACCGATCAGAACTCATCGGCTTCGTCTCGCTGCTGCTGCTGCTCGTCGTCATCCTGCCGCTGGCGCTGGATGTGTTCCGCCTCAACCTGGTCGCGAAATATCTCACCTACGCCTTCGTCGCGATCGGGCTCGTGCTGTGCTGGGGCTATGGCGGCATTCTCAGCCTGGGCCAGGGCGTGTTCTTCGGCCTCGGCGGCTATTGCATGGCGATGTTCCTGAAGCTCGAGGCCTCCAGCGTCGCGAACACCAAGATCCAGTCGACGCCGGGCATCCCCGACTTCATGGACTGGAATCAGCTGACGCAGCTGCCGTTCTTCTGGAAGCCGTTCCAGAGCTTCCCGTTCGCGCTGGCGGCGATCATTCTGGTGCCGGCGATCTTCGCCTTCATCATCGGCGCGGCGATGTTCAAGCGGCGCGTCGGCGGCGTCTACTTCGCGATCATCACCCAGGCGGTCGCGGCCATCCTGACGATCCTGATCGTGGGCCAGCAGGGCTACACCGGCGGCATCAACGGCATCACCGATTTGCGCACCCTGCACGGCTGGGACATCCGCACCGATCACGCCAAGCTCATCCTGTACTTCGTCGAAGTGTTCCTGCTGTTCGTCGCCATCCTGGTGGCGCAGTTCATCCGCCTGACCAAGCTCGGCCGCATCCTGGTGGCGATGCGTGAGCAGGAGGACCGGGTGCGCTTCTCCGGCTACAGCGTCGCCAACTTCAAGATCTTCGCCTTCTGTGCAGCGGCCGTCTTCGCCGCGGTCGGTGGAGCGCTGTTCACGCTGGAAGTCGGGTTCATGTCGCCGTCCTTCGTCGGCATCGTGCCGTCGATCGAGATGGTGATCTACACCGCGGTCGGCGGCCGACTCTCGATCTTCGGCGCGGTCTACGGAACCATCCTGGTCAACTTCGCCAAGACCAGCCTGTCGGAGACCTTCCCGCAGCTCTGGCTGTTCGGCCTCGGTGCTCTCTTCATCGCCGTGGTGCTCGCCTTCCCGAATGGTCTCGCCGGCATCTGGGGTGACTACGTGCAGCCGCGCATCGATCGCCTGCTGGCGTCGCGCACCAAGAAATCCGGCAATGGCGGCCTCGTCGCCAACGGCGCCCCCGCAGAGTGAGGAGACAGCGATGCTCATCGGTCATCAGCCCAAGGAATTCCTGCTCGCGGTCGAAGCGCTCACCGTCTCCTTCGACGGCTTCAAGGCGGTCAACGATCTCTCCTTCTATGTCGAGGAGAACGAGATCCGCGTCATCATCGGCCCGAACGGCGCCGGCAAGACCACGGTGCTCGACCTGATCTGCGGCAAGACCAAAGCGACCTCCGGCTCGATCCAGTTCCGCGGCAAGGAGCTGACGAAGCTGCGCGAGAACGAGATCGTCAAGGCAGGTGTGGGCCGCAAGTTCCAGACGCCCTCGGTGTTCGAGGATCTCAGCGTGTTCGAGAACCTCGAGATCTCGTTTCCGCGCGGCCGCACCGTGTTCGGGTCGCTGACGTTCCAGCGCGACTCGGTGGTCAAGGACCGCGTCGAGGAGGTCGCCGAGATGATCTTCCTCAAGGATCGACTGAAGACCTCCGCGGCCGAGCTCAGCCATGGCCAGAAGCAGTGGCTCGAGATCGGCATGCTGCTGATCCAGAATCCGGACCTGCTGATGCTCGACGAGCCCGTCGCCGGCATGAGCGTCAGCGAGCGCGCCAAGACCGCCGAGCTGCTCAACCGCATCATCAAGGACCGCTCGGTGCTGGTCATCGAGCACGACATGAAGTTCGTCGAGGACATCGCCCACAAGGTCACCGTGCTGCACCAGGGACAGATCCTGTCCGAGGGCACGATGGAGCGGGTCAAGAACGACCCCAAGGTCGTCGAAGTCTATCTGGGGCACTAATCCGATGTTCGAGAAATCACTCCATCCACGCTCTCGCTGCGCCCCCCTCCCCCTTGCGGGGAGGGGTCGGGGGTGGGGGTCCACAACGGCGGTCTCGCTTGGAGCCACCCCCACCCCCAACCCCTGCCCGCAAGGGGGAGGGGAGAACAGACAGCTCGTCGAAGCAACGAACAGGGAACAGGCGTGATGTTGGCAATCTCCGATCTCCATGTCGCCTATGGCCAGAGCGAGGTGCTGCATGGCCTGAACGTCAAGGTCGCGCCCAACGAGATCGTTGCGATCATGGGCCGCAACGGCATGGGCAAGACCACGCTGATGAAGTCGCTGATGGGCATCCTGCCGGCCAAGAGCGGCTCCATCGACATGAACGGCACTGAGCTGTCCGGCCTGAAGAGCTACGAGCGCGTGGCGAAGGGCCTTGCCTATGTTCCGCAGGGCCGCATGATCTTCTCGACCATGACGGTCAAGGAGAACATCGAGACCGGCCTCGTCGTCTCCGGCGAATCGGAGGTGCCCAGCGACATCTACGAGCTGTTTCCGGTGCTGCTCGAGATGAAGGGCCGCCGCGGCGGCAATCTCTCCGGCGGCCAGCAGCAGCAGCTCGCCATCGCCCGCGCACTCGCCACCAAGCCCAAGGTGCTGCTGCTCGACGAGCCGACCGAGGGCATCCAGCCGTCGATCATCAAGGACATGGCGCGCACGCTCAAGCGCATCCGCGACGAGAAGGGGCTGTCGATCGTCGTCTCCGAGCAGGTGCTGAGCTTCGCGCTCGACATCGCCGACCGCGTGCTGGTGATCGAGAACGGCGAGATCGTCCGCGACGATCCGCGCGACCAGGTCGATGCCGCGCAGGTCTCGAAATATCTGTCCGTCTAACCACTCCGTCCAAGCAAAGGTAAAGGGGAGCTCTTGATGCCTGACACACTGATCAAGGTCGATCTGACCAAGTCGGCCTATGAGAACGACAAGGTCCACAACCGCTGGCACCCGGATATTCCGATGGTGGAGTGGGTCAACCCGGGCGATGACTTCATCATCGAGACCTATGACTGGACCGGCGGCTTCATCAAGAACAACGACTCCGCCGACGACGTCCGCGACATCGATCTGTCGATCGTGCACTTCCTGTCCGGCCCGATCGGCGTCAAGGGCGCCGAGCCCGGCGACCTCCTGGTCGTCGACCTGCTCGACGTCGGTCCGATGAAGGAGAGCCTGTGGGGCTTCAACGGCTTCTTCTCCAAGCAGAATGGTGGCGGCTTCCTGACCGACCACTTCCCGCTGGCGCAGAAGTCGATCTGGGACATCAAGGGCCTCTACACCTCGTCGCGCCACGTGCCGGGCGTGAACTTCGCCGGCCTGATCCATCCCGGCCTGATCGGCTGCCTGCCCGATCCGAAGCTGCTCGCGACCTGGAACGAGCGCGAGAATGCGCTGATCGCGACCAACCCGACCCGCGTGCCCGGCCTCGCCAACCCGCCGTTCGCGCCGACTGCGCATGCCGGCCAGGCCAAGGGCGACGTCAAGGCCAAGATCGGCGCCGAGGGCGCCCGCACCGTGCCGCCGCGCGAGCATGGCGGCAATTGCGACATCAAGGATTTGTCGCGCGGCTCGAAGATCTACTTCCCGGTCTACGTGCCCGGCGGCGGCCTTTCGATGGGCGACCTGCACTTCAGCCAGGGCGACGGCGAGATCACCTTCTGCGGCGCCATCGAGATGGCCGGCTGGCTGCATCTGAAGGTCGACATCATCAAGGACGGCGTCGCCAAGTACGGCATCAAGAACCCGGTCTTCAAGCCGTCGCCGATCACGCCGAACTACAAGGACTATCTGATCTTCGAGGGCATCTCGGTCGACGAGGCCGGCAAGCAGCACTATCTCGACGTGCACATCGCCTATCGCCAGGCCTGCCTCAACGCCATCGAGTACCTGAAGAAGTTCGGCTACTCCGGCGCCCAGGCGTATTCGATCCTCGGCACCGCGCCGGTGCAGGGCCACATCTCCGGCGTGGTCGACGTGCCCAACGCCTGCGCCACCCTGTGGCTGCCGACCGAGATCTTCGACTTCGACGTGATGCCGTCGTCGGCGGGGCCGATCAAGCACATCAAGGGCGACATCCAGATGCCGATCTCGCCGGACAAGTAATTCTCCTCCCTGCGCGATGGGTGCGGGACGGCAGTGGTTTCGCCGCCCCGCATCCGCCGCGCCAGAGCAGGAAGACGATGTTGCGCAGGAGACGAGACGATGCCGGTCTATGAATATCTCTGTGATGCATGCGGCCCCTTCACCGACATGCGCCCGATGGCGGAATGTGATGAGCCGCAGGTCTGCCCGCAATGCCAGGACATGGCGCCGCGCGTGATCCTCACCGCGCCGGCCTTCGCCTGCATGCCGGCGGAGCGGCGCACGGCGCATGCGACCAACGAGCGGAGCCGCCACGCGCCGCAGACGGTCGCGGAATACAAGGCGAAGCACGGGCCGGGCTGCGGCTGCTGCGGGCCTAAGAAGTCGCCGCGGCTGATGACCAAGTCCAAGAGCGGTGCCAAGGGCTTTCCCACCGCGCGTCCCTGGATGATCAGTCACTGAACGAACGCGAGGGGCGGCGGCCGCGCCGTCCCTCAGCGTGACGCCGGCACCCGGCGCGGGCCGGGCCCGGCCGGCTGGCCGCCGAACTTCACGTTCATCGCGTTGGCGCCCTCGCTGATGTCGACCAGCGTCTTGCGGCCGTCGTCGATGACCTTGGCCGACTTGCGCTTGAAGCTGTCGACGAGCTCGCGCATCGATTTGATCTGGTCGAACAGCTGTCCGGGATTGCCGTCCGCGAAGCCGGGAATGGCGCCGTCGATCTTGGTCACGAGGGTGTCAAAACCCTTGAAGATGTCCTCGGCCTTCTCGACCGCCGCATCGATCGCCGCCGTCTTGTCCTTGAGCGATGCAGTCTCGGATTGGAACGTCTGCAGCGCGTCCTTGATGGCCGGGGCATTGCTGACGACGTATTTGTCGATGTTGTGCACCGTCTCGACCATCGTCTCCTGGTCCTTGAGATCCGCGGTCAGCACGGGAACGCCATCGTGATCCAGCGGCACCGGCGGCGCCGTCGGTGCGCCGCCGACCAGCGAGATCGCGGCGATCCCGGTCAGGCCCTGGAACTCGATGCCGGCGGTGGTGTCCTTGCGGATCGGCGCGGAGTTCTCCAGCGTGATCATGGCGACGATCTTGCGCGGGCTCTCGAGATTGATCGACAGGATCTGCCCGGCCTGCACGCCGTCGAAATTCACCGGACCGCCCTTGCGCAGGCCGGCCGCCGAGCCGCCGTCGAACACGACGCGCATGATGCTGCGCTGCTGCGCGATGCGGCTCTTCTGCTTGATCAGGACGCCGCTGATCCCGGCCGCGACGGCCGCGATCGTCAGGGTTCCCACAATGAGATTGATCGCGCGCATTCCGTGTCCGCCGCTGCCTCTGCTCGATTTTAGCCGTTATGTCTCCCGGTTGAAAGCTCAGCGCGCCAGGCCGGGCCGGGATGGGGCGGCGAGGCCGGCCAGCAGCACCGCCAGGATTCCCGTGAGAAAAATGCCGTCGAAGGTTCCGGCGCCGCCGATCGAGGCCACGGGGGCGCCGAGGCTGCCGATTTTGTCCAGATTCATCAAATCGGCGCCGACCAGCGTCCCCATCGAGCCGCCGATATAGGCCAGCGGCGCGGCATACTCCCGCGACAGCAGGAAGGCCAGGATCGCGGTCACGACGACCGGTGCGAACACCGGCACCGCGATGCCGACGCCGCGCACCGGTGTCGCCATGGCGTGGATGATCACGGCGATGACCAGCACCGCGATCGCAGCGCGCAGCCACAATTGGTAGCGCAGCACGAGATAGGTCGACATCACCGTCGGAATCACGGCACCGCCGACATTCACGGCGAGCACGGTGCCCGGCCATTGATGCACCAGCGGCACGACATATTGCATGCCGAAGAAGTCGATGATCTCGCCGGATCTGGCGACCTGCCCAGGCAGCATGGTGATCGGAATGTTGAAATAGCTGCCGATCAGCGAACCGAGCAGCAGCAGCATCGCGGTCCCTGAGCTGACGCCGAGCTTCATGTAGGCGTAGCGCAGGATGCCGAGCTGGATCAGGACGATCAGGACGCCGAAAGCCAGCACCAGGATGGCGAAGAAGGCTGGCGTGATCGGCAGATATTGAACCTGTGAATGCATGTCGAAAGCGCTTGAAACGTTGACCGGGCTGTCGCCGCCGGAGCATCCCACGCGAGCGACAGGGTGACAAATGGGCATTCGCGGCCTGGTTCCCAAGGCCAGTCATCATTCACCCGCGATCAGCGTGGCATGCAGCACATAGCGCTCCGGCCCCTCGGTCAGTGCGTCGAATGGCCAGCAGGTCGACAGCACCAGCTCCGGGCCTCCGGCCGCCGGATCGATGCCGGAGGCATCGAAGCGGACGACGTGGGCGGCATCGGCGCGGTAGCGGAAGGTCCGGCCGTCGCGCCTGACCATTTCGATCTCGTCGCCGATCCTGACGTCGCGCAGGAAGCGGAAGTGCGTGTCGCGATGCGCGGAGTAGACCGCGATGCCGGGCTCGCCCGGCTCGGCCGTCCCCTCGACATGACCCGCGCCGAAGGCGAGCGCCTGGCCGCTGGAGCCGGCCAGGGCGATGGTGGAGACACCGAGGCGCTTCACGACGATGCGCGCCACCGGGACGGTGTCGGCCCAGGACCACGGCTTGACCGGATGACCCGTTGCAATGGTTTGGTTGAAGGCCCGGTCGAGCAGCACTTGCGCGACGATCGCCTTGGCGTGGATCAGGGCGCCGTGGCCGAACAGGGCGAGGCCAACCAGGGCGATTACGAGTGGGATGACGAAGCGGGGCATTCTCTCTCCTCTCGTCATTGCGAGGAGCGAAGCGACGAAGCAATCCAGAGTCGTGGACGCAGCCCCTGGATTGCTTCGCTGCGCTCGCAATGACGGTGCTCCTTAGTTGGCAGCCCGCCGCCGGATGGCGGCGAGCCAGATCAGCTCGAGTAGCAGGATGCCGAGCCCGAGCAGCATGCTCAGCTCCGCGTCGGTCGCCGTCTTCGGCAGCGTGATGGTCGCCGGTGCCGCCGGCACCACGGGCCGCTTCAGCGCGGCGAGTTGGACCTCGCCCTCCGCCTCGGCGCGGCGGTCCTTCTGCATCGCGGGCAGACGGTTGCGCTCGCCGAACACCTTCTCGAAATCCCAGCCGGCGGGCAGGTTGATCGGCAGCTCGGCGAGCTTCAGCGGCTCTCCATCGGGACGGCGCGGCGTCTTGTCGACGGCGACGAGGCTGGTCAGGCGGGTCACCAGTTGATGCTCCATCGCCAGCTTGAGGATGGCGCCGTCGGCTTCCTCCGGCGTCATCTGCCGCATCGTCCTGGCCACCTCGGCATCGCCGATCTTGCGCCGCGCCCAGAGCTTGGAGAGACCCTTGCCCTCGGCGGCACCTGCCAGCGGCAAGGTGATGGTCCAGGGCTGGTCGCCGATGCGGCCCTTGAGCTGCAGCGATCCGGCGAGCCGGTCGATCTTGGCTGCAAGCACCAGCGGTTCATTGCGATAGACGTCCGGCAGCACGGCCGGCGTGAGGTCGGCAGACGCTTCCGAGAACGTGGCGCTCAGCCCGGTCACGACCGGATTCTCCAGCTTGGCGAACAGATCACGCATGCGCTCCTCGACCTGCTCGACCGAGCCGATATGGGTGAAGGCGCCGCGGCCGAGCTCGGCGGCGCGGCTCATCAGATAGGTGTTCGGTGCCGAGCCGATGCCGACCATGAAGATGCGCGAGCGGCCGCGCATCGCGGTGATGGTCTCGAACAGCTGCTGCTCATTGCCGATGGCGCCGTCGGTCAGGAACACGACCTGCCGCACGCGCTCGGAGTCGCTGCCGTCGTCGGTCAGCGCCGCGCGCATCGCCGGCACCATCTCGGTGCCGCCGCGCGCATCCAGCGCGCTGACGAAGCTGGTGGCGCTGCCGACATGCTCGGCATCGGCAGGCACCGAGCCGGGAAACAGCACCGTCATCGTGTCGTCGAAGCGGATCACGTTGAAGCGGTCGCCCGGCTGCAGCCGCCCCAGCGCATAGAGCAGGCTGGCCTTGGCCTGGCGGATCGAGGTGCCGCCCATCGAGCCGGAATTGTCGATCACGAAGATCACATCGCGCGGCTGCGGGCGTTGTGCCGTCGCAGCCACCGTAGGCGGGGTGACGAAGGCGAGCAGATAGTCGGCATCGCCGACCTGCTCGTGGAACAGCCCGACCGATGGCATCGCCGCAGCCGCCGGTTTCCAGGTCAGCTCGAAATCGCGATCGGCCGGCACCACGCCCTCGGCCAGGGTGACGATTCGCGTCTTTGTATCGGGGCTGTCGACCGTAACCTGGTGATGGTGGCTCTTGACCTCGCCGATGATGAAGCCGGCCTGCAGCCGCACCGTGATCTTCGTCGGGTTGACCGGATCAGATTTGGCGGGATCCAGCACCTCGGACGAGATGCGGTCGCGGTCCGGCACCGGATCATTGCTGGCCGCGCCCCAGCCATTGCTGTCCGGGCGAAGGTCAACGCTCTGCACGATCGGCTTGGGATTGTAGCGCGGCGCCACCACCAGCGGCACCCGCAGCGAGAACGCACCGGCCTCCTGCGAGACCTGCTGCTGATACTCGATCTGCACCAGCACGGTCTCGCCGGGGCCGATATTGGCGAGCGAGTTGGTGAAGATGTTCGGCCGCTCCTGCTCGGTGAGCGCGGCGGTCTTGCCCTCGCGCTTGGCCTGCTCATAGATCACCTTGGCCTGCTGGCGCGGCTTGATATCGCCGACCACCACGCGGTCGCCGACGATCATCTTCAGCGTATCGACGGCGCTGTCCGGCGGCAGCGGATAGACATAGACGGCTTCCAGCCATTGCGCGCTGGTGTTCTTGAACAGCTGCGTCACGCGTGCCCGCGCCGTCGGACCGGACACGACCACGTCGACATCGATGCCGAGCCGCGGCGCCTCGGCGTAGCCGCTGTCGCTCTTGAACAGCAATGCGCCGGAGCGGGCGTCGCCCGGCTTGGTCAGCGGGGCCAGCGGCCCTTCCGCCGACCAGCTTGGCGTGAGGCTGAGAAACAGCGCCGCGAAGCCGACCAGCAGCACGGCGGCGGCTTCCAGCAGCAGGAACAGCAGCATGGTCACGACCCACGATCGGACCGGATGGGCGCTGCTGCGGATGTCGTAGTCGATCGTCTCGCTCATCGATGGGCTCCGCAAGGGACAGAATGGGGCAGGCTGAGACTGAGCGCGTCGCCCCGTGGTCGCGAGCGGAATGGTCGGGCTTGTTCGGCCGCGGTCCGCCGCGCCCCGTCCGGTGGTGCGCGAGGTCCAGGCTGATCTGTCCGGGTTTGTGCTGATTTGTCCGTCTGCTAGAAGAGGCACGTGCCACGCGCAGGGGACAGGATGTCGAACCCGGACAATGAGCTATCGGACGAGCAGAGCCGGCAGGTCGCGGAGACCGTCCGCGAGGAGATCGCGCGGCGGCGGATGTCGCGGCAGGCGCTGGCGGAGCAGGCCAGACTGAGCCTGTCGACCTTGGAGAAGGCGCTTGGCGGCCGCCGGCCGTTCACGCTCGCGACCATCGTCCGGCTCGAGCAGGCGCTGGGCATCTCCCTGCGCAAGGTGCCGAGCACGCCCGTTGCGGCGCCGGCCCCGAGCGGCGGGATCGCGCCGGACAGCCTCGGCTCCTATTCGCGGCGCGCGGTGGAATGGATCGAGGGCACCTATGTCACGCTGCGGCCGTCGTTCGGCGACCAGCAGGCGATCTACGCCTATCGCACCGACATCGTCTGGGATGATGCGGCCTCGTCGCTGGTGTTTCGCGAGGGCGCGCGGCTGGATGCCGCCTTCACGCAGTTCGGCGAGGTCGCCGTGCCCAACCAGTCCGGCTTCGTCTACCTCGTCACCAACCGCCACGGCCAGCACCGCCTGATCACGGTGTCGCGCCCGACCATCACCGGCGAGATGTACGGCATCATCACGACGCTGCTCGCCGGCCGCGGCTCGCTGCTGACGCCGATCGCGGCCCCGATCGCGCTGCTGCCGCTGCCGAGCATCGACGAGCCGAGCTTCGGCCGGCTGGGCGCGGATGATCGGCACTATGCGTTGTATCGCGCGCATCTGCGCAAGACGATCGAGGAGCCGTTCGCGCTGTTCGTCCAGGGCGTGCCGTGAGTTATTAGTCTGTAGCAACCTTAAACCCATTATCGCCGCACTTGAAGGTTGGACGACGAATCGGTGCTCATGAATGCGCCCTCGCCCCTTGCGGGAGAGGGCATGTAGGAAAGCGCGGTAAGCTCGGTTGGGTGAGGGGTATGGCTCCACGAGTGTCGGCAGCGGACAGATACCCCTCACCCAATCGAACGCGTGGATGGGCCGGAGATGCCCTCTCCCGCAAGGGGAGAGGGCGCTGTATTGCACAGCAACGCTGAGTTTCTTAGTCCCCCGGATGGCGCGCTGGCTCAACAAACTCCGCTGTCATCCCGGCGTACGCCGGGATCCATAACCACGGGGAGCAGTTTGAGGCAGGCGCTTGGTTAGCGCTTTGCCCTCTCCATCCGCCGCGGAGTATGGATCCCGGATCGGCGCCACGCCGCGCTGACGCGCGGCGCGGCTTGTCCGGGACGACAGCGGAGCCAGAGGACGGATTCACGGTTCAAACAGCGAGGTGGGCAAGCAAAATGTGAGCGAAGGGACATGTCGACGCACTCCCGCGGCACATCATGCCCGAGGTCTGCGATCAGTTCGTCCCTCCTCAAATGCAGAGGGCGCAGGGAATGCCGGGTGAGGGCCTCACCCATGGCCCGCCTGCGAAAAAAATGCAGGCGGCAGGTACCACAGGCAAAGCCGAACACGCCGGCATTCCCTGCGCGATGGGCTTACGCTTATACGCAGTCTCCCTGGTGCGCCGGGCTGTCTGGCCACCATGATCCGCGCGGCGCCTCAAGCGCCGTCGCGAACGTAACACCAGCTTCGGGGTGTCAGGACGCTGCGACTTCACG
>NZ_BSCT01000043.1 GCF_030159255.1 Bradyrhizobium sp. SSBR45G
CAGCCCCCGCGGCGTAAGCTCAGCTGCGAACTCAAATTGGCTCACAAGCTCTACGTTTCTACATGTTCCTGCTGCCGAACTACTTGTTCGGCAGGTTGGTCTTGATGTGCAGCTCGCGCAGCTGCTTGGTCGAAGCTTCCGACGGCGCGCCCATCAAGAGGTCCATGGCCTGCTGGTTCATCGGGAACAGCGAGATCTCGCGCAGATTGTTGGTGCCACAGAGCAGCATCACGATGCGGTCGACGCCGGCGGCCATGCCGCCATGCGGCGGCGCGCCGTACTGGAAGGCGCGGTACATGCCGCCGAAGCGGTCGACCACTTCCTGCTCGCCATAGCCAGCGATCTCGAACGCCTTCACCATCGCTTCCGGCTTGTGGTTGCGGATGCCGCCGGAGGCGATCTCATAGCCGTTGCAGGCGATGTCGTACTGGAACGCCTTGATGGTCAGCGGGTCCTGTGACTTCAGCGCGTCGAGGCCGCCCTGCGGCATCGAGAACGGGTTGTGCGAGAAGTCGACCTTCTTGTCGTCCTC
The DNA here is from genome assembly GCF_030159255.1 of Bradyrhizobium sp. SSBR45G. Classification (GTDB taxonomy): domain Bacteria; phylum Pseudomonadota; class Alphaproteobacteria; order Rhizobiales; family Xanthobacteraceae; genus Bradyrhizobium. The sequence goes on from NZ_BSCT01000043.1 coordinate 533, forward strand.
ATTGTACTCGTACATCGGGAAGTCGACGATCCAGGCCAGCGCGAAGCGGTCCTTGTCGATCAGGTTCAGCTCCTCGCCGACCCGGGTGCGGGCGAGGCCTGCGAACTTCCAGAACTTGTCGGGATCGCCGGCGACGAAGAAGGCGGCATCGCCCTCCTTGGTGCCGAGTTGCGTCCTGATCGCCGCCGTGCGCTCGGGGCCGATGTTGTTGGCGAGCGGACCCGCGCCCTCGCCGCCCTCGCGCCACATGATGTAGCCGAGGCCGGGCTGGCCTTCGCCCTGCGCCCACGAATTCATGCGGTCGCAGAACGCGCGGCTGCCGCCCGATGGCGCGGGAATCGCCCAGACCTGGTTCTTCGGGTCTTCGAGCATGCGCGCAAACACCTTGAAGCCGGAGCCGCGGAAGTGCTCGGAGACGTCCTGCATCTCGATCGGGTTGCGCAGGTCCGGCTTGTCGGTGCCGTATTTGCGCAGCGCCTGCGCGAACGGAATGCGCGGCCAGCCCTTGGTGACCGGCTTGCCCTTGGCGAACTCCTCGAACACGCCGGTGACGACCGGCTCCAGCGCCGCGAACACGTCCTCCTGCTCGACGAAGCTCATCTCGACGTCGAGCTGATAGAACTCGCCCGGCAGGCGGTCGGCGCGCGGATCCTCGTCGCGGAAGCATGGCGCGATCTGGAAATAGCGGTCGAAGCCCGACATCATCAGCAGCTGCTTGTACTGCTGCGGCGCCTGAGGCAGCGCGTAGAACTTGCCGGGATGGATGCGCGACGGCACCAGGAAGTCGCGCGCGCCCTCCGGCGAGGACGCGGTCAGGATCGGCGTCTGGAATTCGAAGAAGCCCTGCTCCTTCATGCGCCGGCGCATCGAATCGATGATCGCGCCGCGGGTCATGATGTTCTGGTGCAGCTTGTCGCGGCGCAGGTCGAGGAAGCGGTATTTCAGCCGGATGTCCTCGGGGTATTCCTGCTCGCCGAACACCGGCAGCGGCAGCTCGGCCGCGGGGCCCAGCACCTCGATGTCGGCGACATAGAGCTCGACCTGCCCGGTCGGCAGCTCGGCATTGTCGGTGCCCTCGGGACGGCGGCGGACCTTGCCTTCCATGCGCACGACCCACTCCGAGCGCAGCTTCTCGGCGAGGCCGAACGCCTTGGAGTCGGGATCGACGACGCACTGGGTGAGGCCGTAATGGTCGCGCAAATCGACGAACAGCACGCCGCCATGGTCGCGGATGCGATGGCACCAGCCGGACAGCCGGACCGTCTCTCCGATGTTGCTGTCGCGGAGCGCGCCGCAGGTATGGGTCCGGTAGCGATGCATGGTCGTCCTGAATGGTCGTCGTGAGGAAAAGGAATCGGTGCAGCCTCGAAGGCGCGTTCCGAATGCGCGCAGGGTTTAGCCGAGCCGCCCCGGCGCGGCAACCGACGCGTCGGGCCTTTTCCGCCCCAAGGCGGCAAAAGCCGCTGATCCCCATCCGCTGCGCCGGCCGGGCGCCCTGCCGCCGAAATGAGCTGGCGCCGAAGCGCTCATCTGACGGTCGTTTGGGCTCGAAAAGCGACGCCCGCGGGCTTATCTTGGACGGTATGACCGTGCATTTCCCCTTCCAGAACTCCTACGCTGCGCTGCCGGACAATTTCTTTGCCCGGGTGGCCCCCACGCCCGTCGCCGCGCCGCGGCTGATCAAGCTGAACCGGCCGCTGGCCGAGGAGCTGGGCCTCGATCCGGCCGAGCTGGAGACCGCCGAGGGCGCCGCGATCCTGGCCGGCAAGACCGTGCCCGAGGGCGCCGAGCCGATCGCGATGGCCTATGCCGGGCACCAGTTCGGGCATTTCGTCCCGCAGCTCGGCGACGGCCGGGCAATCCTGCTCGGCGAGGTGGTCGACAAGAACGGCGTCCGCCGCGACATCCAGCTCAAGGGCTCCGGCCCGACCCCGTTTTCGCGCCGCGGCGACGGCCGCGCGGCGCTCGGGCCGGTGTTGCGCGAATACATCGTCAGCGAGGCGATGGCCGCGCTGGGCATTCCAACCACCCGGTCGCTTGCGGCGGTGGTTACCGGCGAGCAGGTCTATCGCGGCACGGCGCTGCCCGGCGCGGTGCTGACGCGGGTCGCGACCAGCCATATCCGGGTCGGCACGTTCCAGTATTTTGCGGCCCGCCAGGACACCGAGGCGGTACGCCGGCTCGCCGACCACGTCATCAGCCGGCACTATCCGGACCTCGCCGGCACCGAGCGGCCCTATCACGCGCTGCTCGATGCGGTGATCGCACGCCAGGCCCGGCTGATCGCCGACTGGCTGCTGATCGGCTTCATCCATGGCGTGATGAACACCGACAACAGCTCGGTGTCGGGGGAGACCATCGATTACGGTCCCTGCGCCTTCATGGACGCCTACGACCCCAAGCAGGTGTTCTCCTCGATCGACGAGTTCGGCCGCTACGCCTTCGCCAATCAGCCGCGCATCGGCATGTGGAACCTGACCCGGCTCGCCGAATGCCTGCTGCCGCTGTTCGGCAGTGACAAGGACCAGGCGGTCAAGGAGGCCGAGGCGGCGCTCGACGGCTTCGCCGCCCAGTTCACCGACGCGCACCAGGCGGGGCTGCGCCGCAAGCTCGGCCTGTTCGCGACCCGCGAGGGCGACCAGCCGCTGGCCCAGACGCTGTTCGACGCGATGGCAGCTGGCAGGGCCGATTTCACCCTGACTTTCCGCCGGCTCAGCGAGGCGGCCGGAACTGGCGATCTCAGCGAGGTCCGCGCCTTGTTCGAGGATCCCACTGGTTTCGACGAATGGGCGGCACGCTGGCAGCAGCGCCTCGCCGAGGAGCCGCAGACGCCGGCCGAGCGCCGCGAGGCCATGCGCAAGGTCAATCCGGCCTTCATCCCGCGCAACCACCGCATCGAGGCTGTGATCACGGCGGCGGTGGAGAACGACGATTACAAGCCGTTCGAGGAGCTGCATGCGGTGCTGACGAAGCCCTATGACGACCAGCCGGAGTTCGTCGCCTACGCCGAGCCGCCCCAGCCCGAGGAGCGCGTGATGCAGACCTTCTGCGGCACGTAGCACGCGGTCTTAACCTCGCGTCCACCATCGCCCTGACAGCGATCGGGTCCTTAAGAAACCATCAACGCAGCCCCGACAAGTTGAAGCAACAACTCGGGGAGGTCGCAAACGTGGACGCGCTGGTGTTCGAATTCATGGGTCTGGCGATGATCGCCCTGTGTCTGATCGTGCTGGCTGTCCCCTCCGCACGCCGCTCTTCGGGCCGGGTCCGGCACCACTGAGCGGCTCGCCCGGCCGGCCGGTGGCCCGGCATCGTCAACCATAGAGCGATCAAGCGGTACGGTGGCGCTTGCGTTCCGGCCTGATTGGGCCGACAAGCGGAGACGAATTTCGTTCCCCATCCTTTGCCGACACCCTTGACTTGTCAGCGTTTTCGGACGACGGCGTAAGTGCCCCGTCATGGATCGTTCATGGACTTGATCACCACCACTGCGGATCTTGCAGCCGCCTGCGCCCGCCTCGCCCAGCACCCGGTCATCACCGTCGATACCGAGTTCCTGCGGGAGACCACCTATTACCCCCTGCTCTGCGTCGTGCAGATGGCGAGCCCGGACGAAGCGCTGGTCATCGACGCGCTGGCCGAGGGCATCGATCTCAAGCCGTTCTTCGAGCTGATGGCGAACGAGAAGGTGCTCAAGGTCTTCCACGCCGCACGCCAGGACATCGAGATCATCTGGCATCAGGCCGGCATCGTGCCGCATCCGATCTTCGACACCCAGGTCGCTGCGATGGTGCTCGGATACGGCGACAGCATCGCCTATGACCAGCTGGTCGAACGCATCACCGGCCACCGCCCCGACAAGACCCACCGCTTCACCGACTGGTCGCGCCGGCCGCTGACCAAGGAGCAGGCGCACTACGCCGAGGCGGACGTCACCCATCTCCGCGACGTGTTCGCAGCGCTGGATGCCGACCTGAAGAAGCGCAAGCGCAGCGACTGGGTCAGCGAGGAGATGGAAATCCTGACCTCGCCGAAGACCTACGACTTCCATCCCGAGCGCGCCTGGGAACGGCTGAAGACGCGCGTCCGCAAGCCGAAGGAGCTCGCGGTGCTGATCGAGGTCGCCGCCTGGCGCGAGCAGGAGGCGCAGAGCCGCGACGTCCCGCGCAGCCGCGTCATGAAGGACGATGCGGTCGGCGACATCGCCACCCACGCGCCAACCACGATCGAGAAGCTCGGCAGCCTGCGCTCGCTACCAAAGGGCTTCGAGCGCTCCAAATGGGGCGCCGACATCGTTGCCGCCGTGCAGCGCGGGCTGGCGCGCGATCCCGCAGCACTGCCGAAGCTGGAAAAGCCGCGCAACAATTCCAACGGCGCGGCGATCGTCGAGCTGCTCAAGGTGCTGCTGCGCATGACCTCGGAGCGTCATGCCGTCGCCAGCAAGGTGATCGCGACGGTCGACGACCTCGAGCAGATCGCGGCCGACGACGAGGCCGATGTTGCCGCGCTGCAGGGCTGGCGGCGCGAGCTGTTCGGCGACGCCGCGCTGGCCTTGAAGCACGGCAAGCTCGCACTCGCCATCGACAAGGGCCGGGTCATCAGGGTCGACCGGGACTGACCGGTCGACAGCGTTCAGGTTGCTGCGCCCGAGAGTTACCGGTCCCAAACGCTATCGGCTTAACGCGTTACCGGTCCGCGCGTTACTTGCCCGGGGCGTCACCCGGCCGAGAGTCACCCAGTTGATTGCGGATCGGGTTCCGCACGGCCATGGTCACCGCACGTCATTCAGGGCCGGGCCGCCCCCTCAACTCCGCCTCGATTGTCTGGGATACCTCGACCAGGGCCAACGAAAGAATGTAGACGCTGGTCGGCAGGTTGAGCTGGCGGGCTTTCGCAATGGCCACCTGGAGGCTGCTCGCCAGCTCCTTGAGCTCTTCCTCTCGGGTCATGTCGCGTTCTCGTTCCTGGAGCTGCCGCGTGAGCAAAGACGATTGCGAACCGCCAGAACAGAAGCTGCTGCGGCTGCTGAGCGAAAATCCTGTTGATTTGCACGTCGTCGAGGCGTTGCGCCTCGTGGTTGCATTCAACAAGATCATCGACCCGTCCGACCGCCGCATGGTGATCAACCTGGCCGAACGGCTCGCGGGGCGGTGAGGTCAGCGCCGCCGCCCTGCCCGGGCCGCGAGCCGGCCGCTCGCCCCGGTCAGCTCCGCACTGTCGAGCACCCCGGCAAAATTGCCGATCACACGGGTGACGACCTGCTTGTAGGAGTCGGCATCGCCGGCGCAGGCCTTGCGGCACGCCACCGCGTCCCCGATCACCTGATAACGATGGCTGCGATGGAAGCCATCGACGACCGTGGAAAGGATCGTCTCGTCCAGCGAGAACCCGAGCACGATGCAGCGGATGCTGCGCATGTTCGACATGTAGTCGGCGAACCGGGCCGAACTGTAGGCCGAGGGCAGCGGATGCTCGAACGCAATCTCGCCGGGCCTCGGCTTGAAGTCATCGAGCCAGTTGGTCAGGTTGGAGGCCGGGTTGAACCAGGCCGCCTGCGCGATCCGCTTGAGGTGGACGACGGGCCACAGATTGTCGCGCCAGAGCGCGATCAGCTGCCGGCACCGGGCCGTGACGACGTCGCCGTCGGCGATCAGGTGCTTGCGTCCCTCGGCGAGATATTCGCACTGCAGATCGGCGCATAGCAGGACGGGCGGATCCGTCTCGGTCGCGACGAACAGATCGCCGCTCGACATCACGGTCTCGCTGCAGCGAAGTCGCGCAACGGCGATGACGCCGGCCGGCCGGCCGAGAGGTCAAGCACGCCGGGCCGATCCCAATCGCCCTCGGGCCGGATGATCATGTAGGGATCGCTGTCGAGCGTGATGGCATCGTCGCACGGCTCGAGATCCAGCACCATCTCGGTGTAGGAAAAGTCGGAGAAGGTGAGCTTGCGATTGTGGCCGAGCGGCTTGGCGCCGAAATGCGCCCAGAAGTCGATGAGGCGATCCTGCGCATGGCCATAGGCCTTCTTGAAACCCTTGCGCCTGCAATAGTCGAGCGCATCACGCACCAGCTTGAACGACAGCCGCGAGCGGCGATACTGGTGGCGGACCGCAAGCCGCTCGACCTTGGCGAACTCGCCGAAGAAGCGCACGCGTACGCATCCGGCCGGCTCCTTGCCGACAAAGCCGAGGAAGTGGGCCGCGACGAGATCATTGCCGTCGAACTCCTCCTCCATCGGACAATCCTGCTCGGTGAGATAGACGGCCGAGCGGATCGCCGTAACGAGCATCAGATCGTTCGGATCACGCGCGATGCGCACCGTGATCGCGCGTGGATTCGATTTCGTCATCTTGGCTGAACTACTGCCGTACATCTGCAAGACTCCCTTTGTCGAAATGCGTCGTCGATTGAATCGGGGGGGCCGTCATCTCGGGCAGCCGGTTCCACGGCCGCTGATACCACCAGAGATCCGGCTGAAAGCTTGCGCGCGGCGTGAAGCCGAGTGCACTGAGAAAGGCACGCCCCTCGTCGCTCGAAGGTTGCGCGTAGTAATCTGCAGCCCGGTATCTCGGTCCGCGCAGCACCTCTGCGACATTGCCGAGCCCGAGCGCGCCCCGTCCCTGAGCCACCAGCGCCCAGACGTAGATCGCCGCAGGCTCCTCGTCGGGCCGCGCCAGAAATCCGCGCGGCGGATTGTTCAAATTGAAATCATCCAGCAGCAGCGCATCCAGACCCTCACAGTTCAAATAGAGGAACGCGATGCCGCCGAGCAGCCGGCTGCCGCGGCACAGCACGAAAATCGAGGCCGGATCATGACGCAAGAACTCCGCAAGCTCGTGCTCGGATGCACGCACACCAGGAATTTCCCGCCTCGCCAACGCTGCGAGCTCGCCGAGCCGATCGGAGCCGACGGCTTGCGCCGTGATCAGATGAGTCCGCGGCAATGCGTCAAGCTGATGTCGCTCTGTGAATTCTGTGCTTCCGCGCTGCTGTTTCTGCATCTATGTTTCCAGCTTGGCTTTGATGACGTCATCATACTAGTCGGGGCTCGAGTGTATGCGGCAACATTTGCATCGGGGTGCTGCATCTACGCAGCGCGGGAAATCTGACGAAACGCTTAATGCCTCATGGGAAGATTTAAGAGCATTTCTCCTTTGTACGCGGCACCAGAGCTTCAGAAACGCGGCGGAGGTTCTCGGACTGACCGGCACCACGCTGATGCGCAAGATCGACCGGCTCGAGAACGAGCTGGGGTTCAAGCTTTTCATCCGTGATCAGTCCGGGCTGTCGCTCAGCGATGAAGGACGCGCTCTGCTGTTCGACGTCGAGCAGATGGAACGACTGAGCTTCAACATCTTCCGACGCGCCGCACTCTCGACCGACACGCGCGGATCGGTACGCGTCGCCGTGACCGAAGGTCCCGGAAATTTCTGGATTCTGCCGCGACTAATCGATTTCCAGCGGACTTATCGCAAGATCACGGTCGATCTGAGCTGCGCGATGCAGCAGGCGGACGTCTCGCGCCTCGAGGCAGACATTTCGATTCAGTTCGAACGGCCAACCAATCCGGACGTGATCGTGACCAGGCTCGGGCGCCTGCACATCTACGGCTTCGTGTCGGAAGCCTACCGCGATGCGCACGGCCTGCCGACATCGCTGGCAGACCTCAGGAACCACCGGATCATCAAGCAGCATGGCGTGCAGCTCGACGAGACGGGCTATGCACGAATCCTGGGATTGGACTCGCTCGAGGGTATCGTCGGCATTTCCACCAATTCGAGCGTGGCGGTCCTCTACGCCGTCGAGCGCAGCGCCGGCATCGGCTTCCTGCCGACATCGGTGGTCGCGCTCGGTGCGCCGCTCGTTCCGGTCGATCTCGGCGTCCACTATCACATGGATCTGTGGCTGACCTATCACAAGGAGTTCCGCAATTCCGATCGGCACAAGGTCGTGATCGACTGGCTGAAGCACATCTTCGATGCGAAGATCCACGCCTGCTTCCGCGACGAGTTCATCCATCCGCTGGATCTGGTGCCGCTGATGACCGCAGCGCGGGACGTCGTCGGCTTCGGCGGCTACGTTGCGCCGATTCCGGTCTGATCAGCTACCATTTGAGCTCGACGCCGAGCGTGCCCTGATGCGATTGCAGCGCAGAGCGCAGCTTCGCATCATAGTTCAGATAGAGGCGCGCGGTGCTGCTCAGGGACAGCGACAACGCCGCACCGGCGTCGGCGCCATAGCGTCCCTCGCCAAGGCCCTGCAGCGTAATGCTCTGCGCGCCGAGACTGACGGTCACGGCACCGAGATTCTGCGTCAGATTGTCGACAAACTTGCCGTAGGCCGAGACGTCGAGGATCCTGCCGTCGATGACGAAATAACGGCCGATCTCGGCGCCCGCCAGAACGCGGCCACGCTCCAGCGACGTGCCGCTGACCGACAGCGGATCGAGACCGCCGGTCTCCTGGAACGCCGCAGTGGTGGCACGCGCATACTCGAAGGCGAGCTTCGGAACCACGCGGCTCTCACCGAAGCTCCAGTAATAGTCGAGCTCGCTCAGCACGCCGGTGAGATGGGCTCCATAGGCCGCGCGCGTGGCTCCCAGGCTGGTGTCACGCCGCGCATTGATGCCGCCGGACCCGTGCACCACGGCCACCGCCCAGGTCCAGGGTCCGTGATCGATAGAGGCGTTGAAGCCAAGCTGGGTCAGATCCAGCGTGGCGGACTGCAGCGCCAGCGGCACATCGACCTGGGTTCGGCTCTGATCTACCGACAGGCCGACGTTTATGCCAGGCGCGAGGCGCATGCCGATACCGGCGACACCGCCCCACGTCGTCCTCTTGTCTCCAACGAAGTCACCTTGCGCGTTGGAGCGTGCGGTCACGCCGTAGGCTTCACCCCAGCTGCGGAAGCGGGGCTGCTCCGCCGCCTCCGACGCTCCGCCGCCGCCGGGATTGCTGCGCAGCAGCCGGCTGCCGCCGGAGGTGGCCTCGCTGCCCAGCCGCTGCAGGAACTGCGACCCCAGGTCGAGCACGGATCGGCCGGACGAAAGATTGGAACTGATCGCGCCCGGAGCCGGGCTGGGCGATGGGCTCGGTGTCGGCGTCGGTGTTGGTGTTGGTGTCGGCGTTGGTGTCGGTGTCGGCGTCGGGCTTGCAGCGATGCTGGGCTGGCCCGCGGTCTGGGCCGCGCAGGGTGCGAGCGCCGTTCCCGCGAGAGCTGCGACGAGCAGCAGCGCTCCCGGTCGCGCCGGGCACGGCCGTCCGCCTCGTCTGGTTCGAGATACCCCGCGCATCGATGCCCGTCCGCCGCCAGCTCACATTTGCCTAAAATGTGGCGACGATTAGCCCTCAGTTCCTGACGCCGGTCAATCAACATCGCCGTCGCGCGGCCGCGCGGCAGGGCCTTGTGGTTCCAGCGCCACAGCCCTCGCAGCTGCAGCAGCAATGGCGTTGCGACTCCGCGACGCGTTCTCATCAGTTCGCCAAACTTGCTATCGCAGAAAAATCGTGTTGCAATCTCGTCTACAATCGGATTGGCCGTTCGACTGTGCGTTTCGTGACTACGGAAATTGAGCAGATCTCGGGAGCCCGCTTGTGGCGTGGCACGCGACGAGCGTGGCCGCGTCTTTTTTTCGTCTAGACGAGGAGACAGCGATGCCGACCTACAAAGGCAGCGTGAAATGGTTCAACCCGACCAAGGGATATGGCTTCATCAAACCAACCGGTGGAGACAAGGACGTGTTCGTCCACATCTCGGCCGTCGAGCGTGCGGGTCTGACCACGCTCAACGAAAACCAGACGATCGAATACGATCTCGTCGAGAGTCGCGGCAAGACGTCAGCCGAGAATCTCAAGCTCTCTTGAGCAGGCTCCTGGCAAAAGGCGCCACCGCGCGCCGGCCGCTCTCAACCAACGAGGTCCGCGCAACGTTCACTCCGCGCGGATGATCAGACTTCGTCAGCCTTGATGCGCCCCCGGCCCTTGCCGGGGATTTTTTTGTCAGGTTGCGGAGCTACGAAACCATCGGCCAGATCAGCACCTGATCGGCCTGCGCCACCGCGGACGTCCTGCAGAGATCGCCCTCGAGCCGCACCAGATCCTTCGCCAGCAGCCGGAGGGCTTCGGGATAGATGCGATGCTCGACACCGAGGATGCGCTCCGACAGCGTGTCTGCCGTATCGCCGTCATTGACCACGACGGCGCCCTGCATCACGATCGGGCCGGCATCCGTCTCCGGGATGACGAAGTGCACCGTCGCGCCGGAGAGCTTCACGCCGGCGCGCAGGGCTTGGCCGTGCGGATCGAGCCCGGGAAACGACGGCAGCAGCGACGGATGGATGTTCAGCATCCGGCCGTACCAGCGCTGGACGAACTCCGCCGTGAACAGCCGCATGAAGCCGGCGAGGCAGATGATCTCGATGCCGCGCGCATCGAGCGCTGCCTGCAGCTTCGCCTCGAAGCCCGCGCGGTCCTTGCCGAACGGCTTGCTCTCGATGATTTCGACGGCGATGCCGCTCTCCGCGGCCTTCTGCAGGCCGGCCGCATCGGCACGGTTGGAGATGACGACCGCGATCTCCGCCGGAAAATCAGGCGCGCCCGCCGCACGGATCAGCGCGGCCATGTTGGACCCGCGGCCAGAAATCAGGATCGCGACGCGGCGCTTCATCGTGACAACCCGTCTCACAGCGACAGATCGAGCGCGCCGCTATAGATCACGCGCTCCTCGCCCGCGGCCTCGACGACCTCGCCGAGGCGGGCGACGTGCTCGCCATTCGCCTTGAACACCTCAATAACGGCGTCGACCGCCTCGGCCTTGACGATCACGATCATGCCGATCCCGCAATTGAAGGTGCGGAGCAGCTCGCGCTCGGCAATGCCGCCCTGCTCCGCCAGCCATTTGAACACCGGCAGCACCGGCAGGTGCGTGAGGTCGATCGAGACGCCGAGATGCTTCGGCAGCACGCGCGGAATGTTGTCGGTGAAGCCGCCGCCGGTGATGTGCGCCAGTCCCTTCACCGCGCCGGTCTCGCGGATGGCGCGCAGGCACGATTTCACATAGAGCCGTGTCGGGGTGAGCAGCGCCGCGCCCAGGGTCAGCACTGGCGCGAACGGCGCCGGCGCCTCGAAGCCGAGGCCGGACTGGGCGACGATCTTACGCACCAGCGAATAACCATTGGAGTGCACACCGGACGAGGCCAGGCCGAGCACGACATCGCCGGCCGCAATGTCGGGCGATGGCAGCAAGGTGCCGCGCTCGGCCGCGCCGACGGCAAAGCCGGCGAGATCGTAGTCGCCATCCTTGTAGAGGCCGGGCATCTCCGCCGTCTCGCCGCCGATCAGCGCGCAGCCGGATTCGCGGCAGCCCTCGGCGACGCCCGCGACGATCGAGGCGGTCGCCTCCGGATCGAGCTTGCCGCAGGCGAAGTAGTCGAGGAAGAACAGCGGCTCGGCGCCCTGCACCACCAGATCGTTGACCGACATCGCCACCAGATCGATGCCGATCCCGCCATGCAGCCCGGTCTCGATCGCGATCTTCACCTTGGTGCCGACGCCGTCGGTGGCCGCCACCAGGACCGGATCCTTGAAGCCGGCGGCCTTGAGATCGAACAGGCCGCCGAAGCCGCCGATCTCGGCATCTGCGCCGGGGCGCGCGGTCGCGCGCACCATGGGCTTGATCAGATCGACCAGACGGTTGCCGGCATCGATATCGACGCCCGAATCTGCATAAGTGAGCCCGTTCTTGCGCTCGGTCATGGTCAAAACCCCTAATCTGGCCGCTGGTTACGTCGGAATCTGGCGGCGCGCAATGGCTCGCAAGAGGCTCGTCCCCACCCTATCTAGGAGCCGGACCGGTTTGCCACGCTTCGGAATCGGATTGTATTTTGATCGAGTTGTCGTCGGGACCAGCTGCGTGACCATCCCCCACTCTATCCCCAATCTGATTACGCTTGGCCGGATCCTGCTGGTTCCGATCGTGGTCTGGGCCATCGCGGCCAGCGAGATGGAAATCGCGTTCTTCGTGTTCGTCATCGCCGGCGTGAGCGATGCCGTGGACGGGTTTCTGGCCAGGCGGTTCAACCTGCGTTCCGAGCTCGGCGCGCTGCTCGACCCGCTGGCCGACAAGGCCCTGCTGGTCTCGATCTTCGTCACGCTCGGCATCTGGGGCGCCATCCCGCGCTGGATCGTCATCCTCGTGGTCTCTCGCGACATCATGATCGTCGCCGCCGTGATCGTGTCCTGGCTGTTCGACCGCCCGGTCGCAATGAAGCCATTGATGGTCTCGAAGCTGAACACGGCCGCGCAGGTGGGATTCGCGGGGCTGGTGCTCGCAGCACTTGCGTTCGGCTTCGAGCCCAAGCCCTATGCCACCGTGCTGATGGTGCTGGTCACGGTCTTTACGCTCACGTCGGTCGGGCTGTATCTCGTCGACTGGGTGCGCCACATGAGCACCCTCGAGGCGCAATGAGCTTAGTGGGCGGGCCCTGCACCGCCTCCGCGGACGACACTGTACGGAGCACGTCGAACTTGGCCGGCCATATTCCCCCTCGTCAACTGGCCCTCGCGCTGCCGCACGCGGAAAGCCTGACGCGGGACAACTTCCTCGAAGGCCCTGGCAATGCGGCCGGGCTGGCGCTGGTCGACGCCTGGCCGGAATGGCCGGCGAGGACGATGTTCCTGGTCGGCCCCGACGGCTCCGGCAAGAGCCATCTTGCCGCGATCTGGGCCGAGCGCTCGGGCGCCCGGTCGCTGTCGGCCCATGCGCTGGAGGCGAGCGCCGTTCCCGGAGCACTGGCCACCGGCGCGCTGGTGCTCGAAGACCTCACGGCCACCGATCTCGACGAGCGGGCCCTGTTCCACCTGCTCAACCTGGCGCGGCAGGACGAGGCCTTCATCCTGATCACCGCACGCGAGGCGCCGGCGGCCCTGCCGATCGTCCTGGCCGACCTCCGGTCGCGGCTGCGCGCCGTCCCGGCGATCACGCTGTTGCCGCCGGATGACCAGTTGTTCCGCGCGCTGATCGTCAAGCTGGCCGCGGACCGGCAGCTGGCGATCGACGAGACGGTCGTCAGCTACCTCGCGACCCGCATCGAGCGGTCCTACGCCGCCGCCCGCCACACCATCGCATTGCTGGACGATGAATCCCTGAGGCTCGGGCGGCCGGTGACCCGAGCGCTCGCGGCGGAGGTGCTCCGCCCGGTGTGACCGCCGGCCATCTTGACGCCGGTCCACAGCGGAACCTCAATGGTGTCGGGAACGTCATCCCCTGGTCATACGGATTGGTCTACGGTCGGCCTGAGCGGCCTCATTTCATGCCGCAAGCGGATTGGACGGATTTCTGATGGATACCGAGCAAGTTACTGAAATCGTACAGCAAGAGCCGGTTGCTGCGCCATCGATCGAGATTGCCTCCAGCCCCGAGCGTTTCATCAACCGGGAACTGTCCTGGCTGCATTTCAACCGCCGCGTGTTGGAGGAATCGGTCAATCCGCGCCATCCGGCGCTGGAGCGCGTGCGCTTCCTGTCGATCTCGGCCAACAACCTCGATGAATTCTTCATGGTCCGCGTTGCCGGCATCCGCGCCCAGGTGCGCGAAGGCATCGCCGAGCGCAGCCCCGACGGTCTGACGCCGATCGAGCAGCTGAAGCTGATCAACGAGACCGTGTCGCAGCTCGCGATCGACCAGCAGGCGATCTGGCGCGACCTGCGCAAGTTTCTCGCCGAGCTCGGCATCGTGCTGGTCGACGGCCAGGATGTCACCAAGAGCGAGCGCGCCTGGATCGAGGACCACTTCCTCGCCAACATCTTCCCGCTGCTGACGCCGCTGGCGATCGATCCGGCGCATCCGTTCCCGTTCATTCCGAGCCTCGGCTTCACGGTCGCGCTGCAGCTGACGCGCACCGCCGACGGCCGGCCGATGAACGCGCTGATCCGCATGCCCGGCAAGATCGACCGCTTCATCCGCTTCCCCGGCGCCAAGGACGGCGTGATCCGCCTCATCACGCTCGAGCAGGCCACCGGCCTGTTCATCGGGCGCCTGTTCCCCGGCTATACGGTGAAGGGCCAGGGCGCCTTCCGGATCATCCGCGACAGCGAGATCGAGATCGAGGAAGAGGCCGAGGATCTGGTGCGGCTGTTCGAGACGGCGCTCAAGCGGCGGCGCCGCGGCTCGGTGATCAGGCTCGAGATCGAGGCCAACATGCCGCAGCAGCTGCGCGCCTTCGTGCAGAACGCGCTGTCGACCACCGACGACGAGGTGTTCATGGTCGACGGCGTGCTGGCGATGAACGAGCTGTCGCAGCTGACGCGCGTCGACCGGCCCGACCTCGAATTCGCGCCTTACGTGCCGCGCCACCCCGAACGGGTCCGCGACCATGGCGGCGACATCTTCGCCGCGATCCGGCAGAAGGACCTGATCGTCCACCATCCGTACGAGTCGTTCGACGTCGTCGTGCAGTTCCTGCAGCAGGCGGCGCGCGACCCCGACGTCGTCGCGATCAAGCAGACGCTGTACCGCACCTCCAACAACTCGCCGATCGTGCGCACGCTGGTGGAAGCCGCCGAAGCCGGCAAGTCGGTGACGGCGCTGGTCGAGCTCAAGGCGCGCTTCGACGAGGAGGCCAACATCCGCTGGGCACGCGACCTCGAGCGCGCTGGCGTGCAGGTGGTCTACGGCTTCCTGGAGCTGAAGACGCATGCCAAGCTGTCGATGGTGGTGCGCCGCGAGGGCGGCGGCCTCACGACCTATGTCCACACCGGCACCGGCAACTATCATCCGGTGACGGCGCGCATCTACACCGATTTGTCCTACTTCACCTCCGATCCGGTGATCGGCCGCGACGTCACGCGCGTGTTCAACTACATCACCGGCTATGCCGAGCCGATCGACATCGAGAAGATGGCGGTGTCGCCGCTCACGCTTCGCAAGCGCATGATCGAGCACATCCACGGCGAGACCAGCTTTGCCCGCCAGGGCAAGCCGGCGGTGATCTGGATGAAGATGAACTCGCTGGTCGACCCTGACATCATCGACGCGCTCTACGAGGCCTCCCAGGCCGGCGTCTCGATCGAGCTGATCGTGCGCGGCATCTGCTGCCTGCGCCCGGGGATTCCCGGCCTCTCCGACAACATCCGGGTCAAATCGGTCATCGGCCGCTTCCTCGAGCATGGCCGCATCTACTGCTTCGGCATGGGCCAGGGCCTGCCGAGCGCCAAGGCGGCCGTCTACATCTCCTCGGCCGACATGATGCCGCGCAATCTCGACCGCCGCGTCGAGGTGCTGTGTCCGCTGCAGAATCCGACGGTGCACCAGCAGGTTCTGGAGCAGATCATGGTCGCCAACCTGAAGGATACCGAGCAGAGCTGGCAATTGTTGCCGGATGGGTCGTCAACGCGTATGAAGGCGGCGAAGGGCGAGGAGCCGTTCAACCTGCACAATTACTTCATGACGAATCCGAGTCTGTCCGGCCGTGGAAAGTCGCTCAAGGAATCATCACCGCGCCGGCTCACCCGCCGGAACGAACGCCATCTGTCGTAGCGACCTGCTTCCCAAGGGAATGACGCGGTGAAGCGGCCCGCCCCAAGGGCCGCGAGCGTCGGTGTCATCGACATCGGCTCGAACTCGGTCCGCCTCGTCGTCTACCAGGCGATGGAACGCAGCCTCGTCACCGTGTTCAACGAGAAGGCGCTGTGCGGGCTCGGCCGCGAGGTCCAGACCACCGGCCTGCTTGCCGCCGATGCCGTCGACAAGGCGCTGACGGCGCTGACGCGGTTTCGCGCGCTGTGCAAGGTGCAGCAGGTCGGCGAGGTCCATGCCATCGCGACGGCGGCCTGCCGCGACGCCTCGAACGGCCCCGATTTCATCGCCAAGGCGGAGAAGATCTGCGGCGCTCCGATCCAGATCCTCACCGGTCCGGAGGAGGCCCGCTATTCCGCGCTCGGCGTCATCTCCGGCATCCACAAGCCCGACGGCATCGTCGGCGACCTCGGCGGCGGCTCGCTGGAGCTGATCGACGTGCGCGGCCACCAGGTGCGCAGCGGCGTCACGCTGCCGCTGGGCAGCCTGGCGCTGCAGGACCTCGCCGAGAAGTCGCTGAAGAAGGCGCAGCGGATCGCCAGCGAAGCGCTGACCGACCTGCCGCAGCTGCTCGCCGGCCAGGGCCGGACCTTCTATGCGGTCGGCGGCACCTGGCGCGCGCTGGCGCGCATCCACATCATCCAGAGCGGCTATCCGCTCGCCGTGATGCACGGCTATGCGATCCCGGCCGCGGATGCGCTGGCCTTTGTCCGCCGCCTCCGCCGCCTCGTCGCCGCCGACATGCTGGCCGACATCGAGGCGATCGCCGAGGCGCGGCGCCCGCTGCTCGCCTATGCCGCGCTCGTGCTCGAGCACATCATCCGCGTCGCCAGGCCGACCACGGTGGTGTTCTCGACCTTCGGCGTGCGCGAGGGCCTGCTGTACTCCAAGCTGCCCGACACCGAGCGCGCCAAGGACGGCCTGCTCTGCGCCGCCCAGGGACTGAACGAGCTGCTGTCGCGCTCGGCGCAGCATGCGCGCGAGCTGATCGACTGGACCGACCGCCTGTTCCGCGTCGTCCACATCCGCGAGACCGAGGAGGAGCGCCGGCTGCGCCACGCGGCCTGCCTGATGTCCGACATCGGCTGGCGCATGCATCCCGACCACCGCGGCGAGCAGACCTACGGCATCATCCTCAACGGCAATTTCGGCTCGATCAGTCACGACGGCCGCATCTTCGTCGCCCTGTCGGTGTTCTTCCGCTACGAGGGCCTGCGCGACGAGGCGGCGCCGCCGGCCCTCACGGAGCAGCTCAGCCCGGCCGAGATCGATCGGGCGCGCCTGCTGGGCACCGCGTTTCGGGTCGCGCATATGATCTCGGCGGCGCGGCCGGGCGTGCTGCCGGCCACGCATTTCCGGACCCAGGACCGCAAGCTGATGCTGGTGTTCGAGCATCAGATGGTCGACCTCGTCGCCGACCGCGTCGGCGGCCGCTTCAAGCAGCTGGCGCGCCTCGTCGGCCGCTCCGGCTCGATCGTGCGGAGCTAGCGCGGGCCTAGGACCGCGGGTGGCCTGCCGAAATCGCGATCATGCGCTGGGCAATGACGCCGTAGACCTTGCGCCAGGCCTGCTCCACCTCGTCGGTCCAGTGCGGACCGAGCCCTTTGGCAAGGCTCCACATCAGCGCTTCGCAGACCACGGGATAGTGCTCCGGCCTGACGCCGTAGCGCGCGTGGTTGCGGCCGAGGATGTCGGAGCTCGACAGCAGGCCGGTCATCTGGTCGAGGCTGCCGACCAGCACCGCCAGCGTCGCGATGAAGTCCCGCTTCAGCACGTCGATGTCGTCGCGAAACATCGAACGGCATTCCGGCGCAAGCTCAAAGATCCGGTCGTAGAACGTGGTCGTCATGTCCGTGGCATTTGCAAACACCATGTCGAACGACGACCGGACGTGGCCGATCTCCTCGGAGGTCAACATTCACAAAGTCCAATTTCGAATAATTCCAATGGGCGGGTCGAGCGATGAGTCACGACGTGGTGGTGTCGCGGCGTCACGATCCGGTTCAAGACTATGAGAGCCCGATCGCCGTGCCCCGCGGTATTTGTCCCCGGCGCGGCACCGTGCCGCAGCGCGATCAACATCTATCAGGATCTCGGCGTATCGGGGGAGCACGCAAGTACCACGAGATGGCCGACTCGCGGGCGCAATGTCCCAGCGGATCACGAAGCACGCTCGACCAGCTCAGCGATTGGCCACCGGCCTACGGAGACGGCGGCGTGAAGGTCGCTCCGGCGCTCAACGTCCGGCGACGATCATCTATGCATCGCTCCCGCATTGTCGCAAAGACGACACGCGAGCAGGACGCCATCTATATTGGATTGAATATAGCTTTTGGGAATACGAAGAATACTTCATTTGCGTTTTGACGCCGGGCCACGAAGCAACCGCGGCAACCACGTTGGAACAATCATCAAGACGGGTGCCAAGACCGATTGATCGGCCCAAGCCTGCGGGCGGCGGATGATGCGATATCGCAGCCGCCCGCTTGAGCTGCCTCGTCGGATCAGACCGCGAGATTCATCCACACCGCCTTCGGCTCGGTGAAGTTATCCAGCGCGGCGGTGCCGTGCTCGCGGCCGAGGCCGGAGTCACGATCGCCGCCCCAGGGCAGCCTTACGTCGGTATAGCCGTAGGTGTTGATCCACACCGTGCCGGCGCGCAGGCGCTTGGCGAAGCGCTGGACGCGGCCGATGTCGCGGCTCCAGACGCCGGCGGCCAAGCTGTAGGCGGTGCCGTTGGCCATCCGCAGCGCCTCGGCCTCGTCCCTGAACTTGATCACGCTGACCACGGGTCCGAAGATCTCCTCCTGCGAAATCCGCATCTCATGCGTGACGCCGGCGAAGACGGCGGGGCTGATGAAATAGCCGCGGGCCGCGGCGCGCTCGCCGCCGGTGACGAGCGTGGCGCCTTCGTTGCGGCCGATGTCGACATAGTCGAGGATCGACTTCATCTGCCGTTCGGAGATGACCGGCCCGAGCGAGGTCGCGCGATCGAGCGGATCGCCGATCCGCAGCGCCTGCGCCCGCGCCGCCAGACGCTCGACCACCTCGTCATACACGCGCTCCTGCACCAGCACGCGCGAGCCGGCCGAGCACACCTGTCCCGCATTGAAGAAGATGCCGCTGGCCGCAGCCTTTGCGGCCGCCTCGATGTTCGCATCATCGAAGATGATGTTGGCCGACTTGCCACCAAGCTCGAGCGAGACGCGTTTGAAGTTGCCGGCGGCCGCCTTCATGATACCGCGGCCGACGCCGGGCGAGCCGGTGAACGTGACCTTGTCAACGTCGGGATGATTGACCAGCGCCTCGCCGACGATCCGTCCGGGGCCGGTGACGATGTTGAGAACGCCGGGCGGCAGTCCGGCGTCGAGCGCGAGCTCGCCGATCCGCAGCGCCGACAACGACGTCAGCTCGGCGGGCTTCATCACGACGGTGCAGCCGCAGGCCAGCGCCGGGGCGAGCTTCCACATCCCGATCATCAGCGGGAAGTTCCACGGCACGATCGCGGCGACCACGCCGACGGGCTCGCGCATCGTGTAGGTCAACGCATCATCGCGCGTGGACACGACGTCACCGCTGATCTTGTCGGCCCAGCCGGCGTAATAGGTCAGCGTATCGATCGCGGCGGGAAGATCCTGGCGCTGGATCCCCGACACCGGCTTGCCCGCATCGAGGCTTTCGAGCTCGACGATCTCGTCGGCATGGTCGCGCAGCAGCTGCGCCCATTTCAGCAGGATCGCGCCGCGCTCGGACGCGCGCATCGTCCGCCACGGGCCCTCGAAGGCCTTGCGGGCCGCGGCGACCGCGAGATCGACATCCTCGGCATTGCCCTCGGCGACCGTCGCGATTACCTGCTCGGTTGCGGGATTGAGCGAGGTGAAGGTGCGCCCGGAGATCGAGGGAACGTGCCGGCCGCCGATCAGGAGCTGCAGCGGCTTCGACAGGTAGGACGCCGTGCTCGAGCTGCGCTCGTAGTCATATGCAATCGACATCATATTTCCTCCGTTTGTTGTATGCCAACAAACGTAAGAGCAAACCTCCGTTCGTAAATATGATATGTTTTGCCTATGACCGGCGGATCATATGAAGCCGACTTCACAAGCAGGCCCTGATGTTGCGGATCGCGATCGAACCCGTCTGGCGCTTTTCCAAGGACGACGGTCCGCAGAGCATCGTCGTGATGCTCAGCGTGCTCAGCGAAATCAGGCGAACCGGCAAGATCACCAGCGCCGCCAGCGACGCGCATCTCTCCTATCGTCATGTCTGGAATCTGATCGAGCAGTGGTCCGCCTTCTTCGGCGTGCCGCTGGTGGAGACCCAGCGCGGCAAGGGCTCGAAGCTGACGCCGTTCGGCGACAAGCTGGTCTGGGCCGGCGAGCGCATGCACGCCCGCCTCGGCCCGCAACTCGACAATCTGGCGCAGGAGCTGGTGACCGAGATCAAGCCATTCCTGCAGCCGCATCCGACCGTCATCCGCGTTCATGCCAGCCATGGCTTTGCGGTCGCCAAGCTGCGCGAACTGCTGGATCGCGAGCGTGGGGTCGGCGTCGATCTCCGCTATGTCAGCAGCCAGCATTCACTGGTCTCGCTCGCGCAGGACGCCTGCGACCTTTCGGGCCTGCACCTGCCGCGTGGCGAATTGCGCGCGCAGAGCATCCAGGCCTGCCGCGAGTGGCTCGACCCCAAGCACGACTGCGTCATCAGCTTCGTGACGCGGGAGATGGGATTGATGGTCAAGCGCGGCAATCCGCTATCGATCCAGTCATTGGCGGACATTGCCGACGGCAGAGCGCGGTTCGTCAACCGCGATCATGATTCCGGCACCCGGCTGCTGTTCGATCAGTTGCTCGCGGCACATGGCATCGATGAGGCCAGCATCAACGGCGCGCAGCAGATCGAGTTCACCCATGCGGCCGTCGCGGCCTATGTCGCGAGCGGCATGGCCGACGTCTGCTTCGGCGTCGAGGCCGCCGCGCGGCAGTTCGGGCTCGACTTCATCCGCATCCTCACCGAGGACTATTTCTTCGCCTGTCACCAGTCGTTTCTGGAAACCGATCCGATGCGGCGCGTGCTCGCGGTCATGAAGGGCGAGGAATTCCATCGCGCCATCGCCGCCCTGCCCGGCTATCAGCCGGCAGAAACCGGCTCGGTTCACACCATCAAGGAATTCCTGGACCGGCTGGACGCGGAAGCCTGACGAGCCTTGCTGAGGTGCGAGAGGGCGGTCGGCACGCATGGCGCCGACGCCCGCCTGAGCGCTAGGGCAGCTCGACACCGCGGGCCGGAACGGCCTCGAGCTCGTCCTTGCCCTGGTGCTGCAGGGCGCGGCCGCGCCAGATCGAGCCGGCGATCAGCACCACCGCGGCACCGAGCAGCGCCATCAGCGTCTCCATGACGTCGATATGGCTGGAGAGATTGGTCTTGCCGGCGAACAGGGCCGAGACGGCCTCGATGTTGATGACAACCGTGCCGTCGAGGAGATGATGCAGCAGCGGCTCGATAGCGGGGTCGGTCGCGATCACCTCGCCGGCGACCCAGCCGAGCAGCATGGCGCCGAGCCATACCAGGAGCGGGAAACTGTCGAGCACGAGCATGATCAGCGCGGCGCCGGCGATGATCAGCGGGATGCTCATCGCCAGACCGATGATCAGGAGCGAGGCCTGTCCGTTCGCGGCAGCCGCCACCGCGATCACGTTGTCGAGGCTCATCACGAGGTCGGCGAGCGCAACGATCCGGACCGCGTGCCACAGCGTGGTGCCGGCGGCGATGTCGTCGTTCTCGTCCTCCGGAACCAAGAGCTTGGCAGCGATCACGAGCAGCGCAAGGCCGCCGATCAGCTTCAGATAAGGCAGCGCCATCAGCGTGGCGACGATGCCGGTGAAGGCGATCCGGAGCGCGACGGCGATGCCGGAGCCCGCCACCATGCCCCAGAAGCGATGCTTGCCATGCAGGCCGCGACAGGCGAGCGCGATGACCAGCGCGTTGTCGCCCGACAACAGCACGTTGATCCAGATGATCTTGCCCAGCGCCAGCCAGAAGCCGGGGCTCTGCAGGTCGGCTTCGAATTGAGCGAGGAGATGGCCGTAGGTGGCGGGATCAGCGAGCTGCGACAGCCAGTTCACGGCCGGACCTTTCAGAAGCGTTCAACGGGCTTGCACATGCGGGCAAGCTGCGGCGAAGCAAGGCTTCACCGCAGCCGTCGTCGCTTAGCCGACGATCTCGTTGCCGGAGAAGAACTGCGCGATCTCGATCGCGGCGGTCTCCGGCGCATCCGAGCCGTGCACGGAGTTCTCGCCGATCGACTTCGCATGCGACTTGCGGATGGTGCCCTCGGCCGCCTTGGACGGATCGGTGGCGCCCATTACGTCGCGGTACTTCAGGATGGCGCCCTCGCCTTCCAGGACCTGGACCACGACCGGGCCGGAGATCATGAAGTCGACCAGCTCGCCGAAGAACGGGCGCGCCTTGTGCACGGCATAGAAGGTCTCGGCCTGGTCGCGGGTCATGCGGATCCGCTTCTGGGCCACGATCCGCAGGCCGGCCTTCTCGATCAGCGCGTTGATCGCGCCGGTGAGGTTACGCTCGGTCGCGTCGGGCTTGATAATCGAAAAGGTGCGCTCAATCGCCATGATGTCGTCCTTGGAGGTGCGGGATTTGGGTGGGTTGCGGGCTTATATCGACGCGATCGGTCGACGGCAAGCGATCGGGACCCCGCCGGAGGGACGACGCCTTACGACAATTTCACGATTGTGAACATAGGCTGAAGGGTCCGTGACACCAGCGTTCAGCTCCGATGCCCTAGAGTGTTTCGTATCGGGCGAGGACGAGCAAGCAGCCGACCGCTGGCCGCCTTCTCCCAGCCTCATCCGTCGGACAATTTCCGCGCCACCAGCGCTGTCATCCAGGAGACGATCATGTTGCGCAAACTCTCCCTCACCGTGGCGGCCGCCGTTGCCTTGGGCGCAGCCGCTCTCGCCCCCACCGCCGCCTCCGCCCATTGGCATGGCGGCTGGCACGGGGGATGGCATGGCGGCGGCTATGGCTGGCATCGTCCGTTCTATGGCCCGCGCGTCTTCGTCGGCGGCCCGGTGTACAGCTACGGTTATGGCGGCTGCTACGTACGCCGCGTCGTTCCGACCCCGTGGGGACCGCGCTGGCGCCTGATCAACCGCTGCTATTGATACGAGCTTCGGCGCGGCATCCGCCCCCCGCCGCACCGAACTCGCCTCGCCCCGGCGTCTCCCCCACGCCGGGGCTTTTTTCATGCGATTTCAACCCAATTCGACCTATTCCGGCCGCTGCCCGGAAACCAAACGGCCAGCCATGACTTGTCAAGGCATCGTATTGAACATGCCCTTGGAACTTCGTCATGACAGGCCGCACCGCCGAATTCAGCGAGGCGCTCGATCGCAAGATGAGCCGATCGATCTGCGACGCCGTGGGCGAACGGCTGCAGCGCAGCCTGCCGCCCGAGGACTCGCATCTGCCGGATCCGCTCGCCCATCTGATGAACGAGCTGCGCAAGCGTGACGAGCCGCTCGCGCGCTTTGACTGAGCCTTCGATCAGCTGAAGCCGGCACAAACCGGTTGCGTTTGGCCGCGCGCGCGGTGACAAGGCGCGCATGCTTTCCATCACCGACATCTCCATCCGCCTGGCCGGACGGCTTCTCATCGACCAGAGCTCGGTGCAGATCCCGCCCGGCGCGCGCGTCGGTCTGGTCGGCCGCAACGGCACCGGCAAGTCGACCCTCTTCAAGGCCATCCGCGGCGAACTGTCGCTGGAGAACGGCAGCATCAGCCTGCCGCCGCGGTGGCGGATCGGCAGCCTGGCCCAAGAAGCTCCAAGCGGGCCCGAAAGCCTGATCGAGGTGGTGCTGCGCGCCGATCTCGAGCGCGACGCCCTGCTGCGCGAATCCGAGACCGCCGTCGATCCCGACCGCATCGCCGAGATCCAGATGCGGCTCGTCGACATCGACGCGCATTCGGCGCCGGCGCGCGCCGCCGCCATCCTCAGCGGCCTCGGCTTCTCCGCCGCCGACCAGGCCCGCGCCTGCTCCGAATTCTCCGGCGGCTGGCGGATGCGCGTCGCGCTCGCGGCCACCCTGTTCGCCGCGCCCGACCTGCTGCTGCTGGACGAGCCGACCAACTATCTCGACCTCGAAGGCACGCTGTGGCTCGAGGATCACCTCGCGCATTATCCGCGCACCGTGATCGTGATCAGCCACGACCGCGACCTGCTGGAGACGTCGGTCGACCAGATCCTGCATCTCGAGCGCAACAAGCTCACGCTGTACCGCGGCGGCTATTCGTCGTTCGAGGAGCAGCGGGCAACCCGCGAGATGCTCGACGCCAAGGCGGTCAAGCGCCAGGAGGCCGAGCGCGCCCGGTTGCAGGCCTTCGTCGAACGCTTCAAGGCCAAGGCCTCGAAGGCGCGCCAGGCGCAATCCCGCGTCAAGATGCTGGAGCGGATGAAGCCGATCACCGCGCTCGTCACCCAGGACGTGCACGAGATCACCTTCCCCGCGCCGGAGAAGCTGCTGTCGCCGCCGATCATCGCCGTCGACAACGCAACGGTCGGCTACGATCCGGCGCAGCCCGTGCTCAACCGCGTCACCTTGCGCATCGACAATGACGACCGCGTCGCATTGCTCGGCGCCAACGGCAACGGCAAATCGACGCTGGTGAAGCTGCTCGCCGGGCGGCTCGCGCCGTTCTCCGGCAAGATCACCCGCGCCGACAAGCTGTCGATTGCCTATTTCGCCCAACACCAGCTCGACGAGCTCGACGAGCTCGGATCGCCCTACACGCATGTGCGCAAGCTGATGGGCGAAGCGCCGGAATCGAAGGTGCGTGCCCGCGCCGGCGCGATCGGCTTTTCCGGCAAGGCGGCGGACACGCTGGTGAAGAGCCTGTCGGGCGGCGAGAAGGCGCGGCTGCTGCTCGGCCTCGCCACCTTCTACGGCCCGAACATGATCATCCTGGACGAGCCGACCAACCATCTCGACATCGACAGCCGCGCCGCGCTGGCCGAGGCGATCAACGAGTTTCCGGGCGCGGTGATCATGGTGTCGCACGATCGCTATCTGATCGAGGCCTGCGCCGACCGGCTGTGGGTCGTCGGCGACCGCACCGTGAAGACGTATGACGGTGATCTCGATGACTACAGGCGCATGATCCTGTCGTCGCGCAGCGGCGCAGCCGCGCGAGAGACGGAACGTCCGCAGGCCATCGAAAAAGCCGAGCGGCCGCGCGACAACCGGCGTGGCGCGCTGAAGCAGAAGATCACTGCGGCCGAAGCCGAGATTGCCCGCATCACCGAGATCATCGCCAAGATCGACGGCGCGCTGTCGCTGCCGGACATCTTCACGCGCGACCCGAAGCAGGCGGCGCAACTCTCGAAAGCACGCGCCAACGCGACCGAAGCGCTGGTGCGTGCCGAGGAGCAGTGGCTGGAGGCGAGCACGCTGTATGACGAGGCAGCCGGCTGACGAACCTGTATTCGTCAGCTGAACAAATCAGATCGAAGCGCGCTCAGGTGGCGCGCTTCTTCGCTTTCGCCGGCTTGGCCATCTTCGGAGCCGGACCCGGATCGGGCGCGCGCTCCACCGAGGTCAGGCGCCCCCCCGTAAAGGTGTAGACGCCGGCACGCGCACCGCGCAGCCAAGTGACGGTCGCAACGCGGTCGCCGCCATTGTTGCCGATGTTGACGCTGTCGGGCGCACCGATACC
Organism: Bradyrhizobium sp. SSBR45G; assembly: GCF_030159255.1. Taxonomy (GTDB): domain Bacteria; phylum Pseudomonadota; class Alphaproteobacteria; order Rhizobiales; family Xanthobacteraceae; genus Bradyrhizobium. The sequence goes on from NZ_BSCT01000043.1 coordinate 25,838, forward strand.
CCGCACGACGTCACACTCGGTATGGCCAAGCGCCACGGTGCCACCGGCGTTTGGCGGCGGCGCAGCGGCCGCATCGCTGGACAGCGCATTCGCACCCGCAGCAGCACCGGTCGGCGCCATTCCGGGACAGGCCCCATCCGTGCTGACGAGATCTTCCGCGTTGACCGGCTTTTCAGGCGACAGCGGCGGCGCGTCGATCGAGATGCTCTTGATGAACAGGCGCTGCGGCCGGTTGAACCACTCGGCATCCTTGGACAGGAAGTCGGGCGTGCTCGAGCATCCGGACACGACCGTTGCAAGCAAGAGGAACGGCAGAACGCGCGTCAGTTGTTTGTTGTGGTCTCGCACGATGAACCTTGCTGAATTGCAACCTGTGGACACTCTAAGGTGTTGTCCCACCATCACTTTGCGGCACGTTCGTGACTTTGCCAACGCTCTAGCCGGCAAATCGGCTGTTTACCATTAATCGCCCGGCGCTGCCATCACGCGCCCGTGCATGTTGTCAGGGCTTACGCCATCATTGCCGACGTTGCCAGCGCCCGCGCTCATCGGCCTGCCAGTAGGTGACATCGAATCCACGATTTTTGCAATCGGTCCACGCCGACCGCGCTGCAGCGAGCGCGTCCGTATCATCGCCGTTGAAGACCAGCACCACGCGCTCGTAGTTCTGCGAATCGGACGGCAGCGCCGCGTTGTCGACCAGGAATCTGACCGTCGCGCCGTTCGGATTGCTCTCCTCCACCGCCAGCACGATCGGCTGATCGGCGACATCGGGCACCCGCCAGGTCGCGTGCGGCAGAAACGAATCGTCACGATAGGTCCACAGATGCGCGTCGAGCGCATCGGCACGCTCCTCCGAGGTCGACTGCACCACCACCCGCCAGCCGCGCTCGAGCGATTTCTCGAGCAGCGGCGGCAGCACGCCTTCCAGCGTCATGTTCTGCAGATGATAGAACAGGACTTCGGTCATCCGCTCAGGACCCGGTTACGCTTTCGCTTCGTAGGAGTCCCAGACCAGGCGATCAAGCAGGCGGACGCCATAGCCTGATCCCCAGCTCTGGTTGATTTCCGATTTCGGCGCACCCATCGCGGTGCCCGCGATGTCCAGATGCGCCCATGGCGTGCCATCGACGAAGCGCTGCAGGAACTGCGCGGCGGTGATCGAGCCGCCGTGGCGGCCGCCGGTGTTCTTCATGTCGGCGAACTGCGAATCGATCAGCTTGTCGTATTCGGATCCGAGCGGCATGCGCCAGACCTTCTCGCCGGTCTCCTGCCCGGCCTTGATCAGCTTGTCGGCCAGATCGTCATCATTGGCGAACAGGCCGGCATGCTCGGTGCCGAGCGCGACCATGATCGCTCCGGTGAGGGTCGCCAGATCGATCATGAATTTCGGCTTGAACTTGGTCGCGACATACCAGAGCACATCGGCGAGCACGAGCCGCCCTTCGGCGTCGGTGTTGATGATCTCGATGGTCTGGCCGGACATCGAGGTGACGATGTCGCCCGGACGCTGGGCATTGCCGTCCGGCATGTTCTCGACGAGGCCGATCGCACCGATCACATTGGCCTTGGCCTTGCGGGCCGCCAGCGCGTGCATCAGGCCGACGACGCAGGCGGCGCCGCCCATGTCGCCCTTCATGTCCTCCATCGAGCCGGCCGGCTTGATCGAGATGCCGCCGGTGTCGAAGCACACGCCCTTGCCGATGAAGGCCACCGGCTGCTCGCCCTTCTTGCCGCCATTGTAGCGCATCACAACGGTGCGGCTCGGCCGCGCCGAGCCCTGGCCGACGCCGAGCAGCGCCCCCATGCCGAGCTTCTTCATCGCCGGAACGTCGAGAATCTCGACGGTGACGCCGAGCTTGCGCAGCGCGGCGGCGCGCTTGGCGAACTCCTCCGGATAGAGCACGTTCGGCGGCTCGTTGACGAGATCGCGCGCGAGAATCACGCCGTCGGTCACATGGGTGCGCGGCGCGAACGCCTTCTTGGCGGCGGCGACGTCGGAGACGGCGATCGAGACGGTGGCGCTGACGCTGCCATCGTCGTCCTTCTTCTTCGTCTTGTAGCGGTCGAACTGATACGCGCGCAGCCTGATCCCGGCAGCCAGCGAGCTGACCTGGTCCGGCGTCATCGGCCCGGCCGGAAGCTCGGCCAGCACCGTGACCGCTTCAGTCCCGGCGTTGAGTTTTCCGGTTAAGACCCCGCCATATTTGAGGAAATCCTTTTCCTTATGATCGCTGCCCTTGCCGGTCCCGATCACGATCAAGCGCTGAATCTTGATTCCTTCAGGGGCCAGCAGGTCCAGCACCGCGCCGTCCTTGCCCTTGAACCGCGCCGCTGCGGCCGCCCGCTTGATCAGGTCCGAGGCTCCCCCGAGCGCCTTGTCGGTCGCGGCTCCTAGCCGCAGCGAGTCATCGCAAAACGCCACCGCGATACCGCGGGAAGCGGTCGACAGCGGAACGAAGCCGACCTTGACGGTGTCGGACATCAAGCAATCCTCCAGATTTTCGACGTGAGAGCCGCCGCGACCGGGTCAAAATCCGAGCGGACAGACGGGGATGGCGGCAGTTCGGAACCCAACTTGGCAACAGTATGGCCTGCCTTGGCCAGGGCTGCCAAGCCTTCCCGTGGCGGGGCGGCCACAACAGTGAAATTTTGAACGTATTTTCGTGGCGCCACGCCACAGCCATTTTGTCGACGGATCAAAGGGATGGTAAAGATACTCACCGCTCTTGGAACGACACGGCGCAAGCAGCCCAGGGACCCGTTTCAAGGGGGGCTGCAGCGCTCGTTCCGGGACTGCTGATTTGGGATCGAGCGCGCACGATGGGGTCCATCGACAGGTACATCTTTCGCACGACGCTCGCGTCGTTTGCGTTGGTGCTGGTCAGCCTCACCGGGGTGATCTGGATCACCCAGGCGCTGCGCGGCATCGACCTGATGACCAGCCAGGGCCAGACCATCCTCACCTTCCTCGGCATCACCGGGCTGGTGATTCCGTCGCTGCTCGGCGTCATCGCGCCGATCGCGCTGATGATCGCGGTCTCGCACACGCTGAACAAGCTCGCCACCGACTCCGAGATCATCGTGATGAACGCCGCCGGCATGTCGCCGATCCGGCTGTTCCTGCCGTTCGCCTATGCGACCTGCGTGGTCGCCGTGCTGGTCACCGTGCTGGCGTCCTTCATCGCGCCCGACGGGCTGCGCCGGATCAAGCAATGGGACGCCGAGATCACGGCCGACGTCCTCACCAACATCCTGCAGCCCGGCCGCTTTGCGCAGCTCGACCAGAACCTGACGATCAGGATCGGCGAACGCCAGCCCGGCGGCGAGTTGAAGAGCATCCTGATCGACGACCGCCGCGATCCCAAGGAGCGAATCACCATCATCGCCGAGAAGGGCACCGTGGTAAAGAACACCGACGGCTCGTTCCTGGTGCTGGAGGACGGCAACCTGGAGCGTTTCGAGATCGGCAAGCGCGAGCCGGCGATGGTCGCGTTCGCCCGCTACGCCTTCGACATGTCGAAGTTCTCGAATCAGGGCCGCGATGTCACGCTCGGCATTCGCGAGCGCTATGTGTGGGAGCTGATGGCGCCCGCCGAGGATGATCCGATCTACAAGCAGATCCCCGGACAATTCCGGCAGGAATTGCACGACCGCTTCCTGGCGCCGATCTACCCGTTCGCTTTCGCCGCCCTCACCTTCGCGTTTCTGGGGGCGCCGCGCACCACCCGGCAGAGCCGCAACTTCTCGTTCGGCAGCGCCATTCTGGCCGTGTTCGGCGTGCGCATGGCCGGCTTTGCCTGCTCGGTCATGACCGTGAAGACGCCGATCGCGGCGCTGGTCCAGTACCTGATGCTGTTCGGCACGCTCGGCCTCAGCCTGTGGATCATTGTCGGCGGCGTCGTGGTCGAGCCGCCTGCCCGGCTCATGGAGGCGATCAACCGCTCCAATGCGCGGATCGCGCGGCTGTTCAGGAGGCCGGCCACCGCATGAGCATGGTCACCAACACGCTCGGGCGCTATTTCGCCGGCCGTTTCCTGGTCTCTGCGATCGGCGTGTTCGCGAGCATTTTCCTGCTCTTGGTGCTGGTCGACTACATCGAGATGGTCCGCCGCACTTCGGGGCTGGCCTCGGCCTCGGCGCTGATGGTGGCCGAGACCTCGCTGTTCCGGGTGCCGCAGCTGCTCGAGAAGATGATGCCGTTCTGCGTGCTGATCGGCGCCATGACCTGCTACCTCGCGCTGTCGCGCCGGCTCGAGCTTGTGGTCGCCCGCGCCGCCGGCGTGTCGGCCTGGCAGTTCATCGCGCCGGCGCTAGCGAGCGCGATCCTGCTCGGGCTGATGGCCACCACGCTGTACAATCCGATGTCGGCCAATCTGCGCGAGCTGTCGAAGCGCATGGAAGCCGAGCTGTTCGGCAACGCGCCCGGCGGCGGCGTTCAGGACGCGTCCGGCTTCTGGCTCAACCAGGTCACCCCCGACGGCGCGGTCATCATCAACGCCGCGCGCAGCGAGCAGCAGGGCGTCCGGCTGACCGGCCTGACGCTGTTTCGTTTTGAGACGAAGACTCCTGACGCGAAGAATCACTTCAAGGATCGAATCGAGGCCCGCGAGGCGACCCTCGAAGAGGGCCAATGGGTGTTCAAATCGGTCCGCCGATTCTCGCTCGATGCGCCGCCGGTCGACGAACCGACGTTCATTTTGCCGACGAGTCTGACGCCGGCGCAGGTCCGCAACAGCTTCTCCACCCCCGAAACTGTGTCGTTTTGGCAACTGCCGAGCTACATCCGTTCGTCGGAGAGTTCGGGGTTCGCGACCGCAGGGTACCGACTGCAGTATCATAAGCTCATCGCACAGCCGTTTTTGCTGGCTGCGATGGTCATGCTGGCTGCGTCCGTGTCCCTCAGGTTCTTCCGTATGGGTGGCGTTCAAAAAATGGTTTTGAGTGGCGTGGGCGCCGGCTTTCTGCTCTATGTCCTGTCGAAAGTAACGGAAGATTTGAGCAAGGCTGCGTTGATGGAACCGATTGTTGCGGCGTGGCTGCCGGTGTTCGTCGGCGGCCTCACCGGCTTCATGGCTTTGCTCTACCAGGAGGACGGCTAGTGTCGTTCGTTGCCGTCCGTCAGACCGCGCTCGCCGCGCTCCGGCTGCTTGCTGGTGCGCGCGTAGCGTCTTCGCGCGCCCGTTGCGCCGGGTCTGTCGTACTCGCTTGCGTGCTTGCGCTCGGCCTCGCGGCCGCCCTCGACGCCGCGCTGCTGTCGCCGGCTGCGGCGCAGGGCTTCACCTACAATCCGCGCCCGCCCAAGCCGCCGCCGCCGCGCGTCGCCAACGACAACCAGATGCTGGTCCAGGCGACCGAGGTCGACTACGACTACAACAACTCGCGCGTGTCGGCGGTCGGCAACGTGCAGCTGTTCTACAACGGCACCTCGGTCGAGGCCGACCGGATCATCTACGACCAGAAGACCAAGCGCCTGCATGCGGAAGGCAACATCCGCATGACCGACGCCGACGGCAAGATCACCTACGCCAACAGCCTCGATCTGTCGGACAATTATCGCGACGGCTTCGTCGATTCGCTGCGGGTCGAGACCGAGGACCAGACGCGGATGGCGGCAACCCGCGCCGACCGCTCCAAGGGAAATTATACCGTCTTCGAAAACGGTGTTTATACGGCCTGCGCACCGTGCAAGGACGATCCGAAGAAGCCGCCGCTGTGGCAGGTCAAGGGTGCGCGCATCATCCACGACCAGACCGAGAAGATGCTGTATTTCGAGAACGCCCAGCTCGAATTCTTCGGCGTCCCCCTGGCCTACATCCCGTATTTCTCGACGCCTGACCCGACGGTCAAGCGCAAGAGCGGCTTCCTGATGCCGGGCTTCACCCAGACCGGTGGCTACGGCTTCGGCGTCGACATCCCGTATTACTGGGCGATCGCGCCCGATTACGACGCGACCTTCACGCCGCGCATCACCTCCAAGCAGGGCGTGCTGGCGCAGGCCGAGTTTCGCCAGCGCCTGAGCAATGGCAGCTATCAGGTGCGCCTCTACGGCATCGACCAGCTGAACCGGAATGCGTTTGCCAACCAGCCCGGGGATCGCCAGTTCCGCGGCGGCGTCGACACCAAGGGTCAGTTCGCGCTTAACGACAAATGGGTGTTCGGCTGGGACGGCATCCTGCTGTCCGACTACATGTTCCTGTCGGACTACCGGCTGGCCCAGTACCGCGATCCGTTCAACTCGTTCATGAGCCTGCCGACGGAGGCGATCTCGCAGCTGTACCTGACCGGTGTCGGCAGCCGCAGCTTCTTCGACGTCCGGGCGATCCACTATCTGAGCTTCTCGGGCAACCAGCAGACCGTGCCGATCGTGTATCCGGTGCTGGACTACTCGAACGTGCTCAACTACCCGGTGTTTGGCGGCGAGTTCAGCTACAAGACCAACTTCGTCAATCTGACCCGCGAGCAGGCGGTGTTCGATCCGATCACCACCACGGCCAACACCAACGGTCTGTGCACGACGACATCGGCTGACCCGCTTGCGCGCCTGCCGACGCAGTGCCTGCTGCGCGCCACGCCCGGCACCTACACCCGCCTGACCGCACAGGCGGAGTGGCGGCGCTCGTTCACGGATCCCTACGGCCAGATCTGGACACCGTTCGCGATCCTGCGTGCGGATGCGATCAACGCCAACGTGACGAACCAGCCGGGCGTCGGCAACTTCCTGCCGACCGGCGACACCCAGGCGCTGCGGCTGATGCCGACCGTCGGCCTCGAATACCGCTACCCGTTCATCAACGTGCAGCCGTGGGGCACCACGACGATCGAGCCGATCGCGCAAGTGATCATCCGGCCCAACGAGACCTATGCTGGCCGGCTGCCGAACGAGGACGCCCAGAGCATGGTGTTCGACGCCAGCAACCTGTTCAGCGTCGACAAGTTCTCCGGCTACGACCGCGTCGAGGGCGGCGGCCGCGCCAATGTCGGCGTCCAGGCCACCACGCAGTTCGACCGCGGCGGCACCATCAACGTGCTGTTCGGCCAGTCCTACCATCTGTTCGGCCTGAACTCCTTCGCGGTTCAGGACATGAACAACACCGGCATCGGGTCCGGCCTCGACAAGACCGTGTCCGATTACGTGGCGCGGGTGGATTATTCGCCGAACCGGACCTACACCTTCAGCATGCGCAGCCGCTTCGATCAGCAGACGCTGAACATCCAGCGCTTCGAGGCGGAGGCCAAGGCCAATTTCGATCGCTGGTCGGTGGCCCTGACCTACGGCAACTATGCCGCCGATCCGGCGATCGGCTACCTCAACCGGCGTGAAGGCGTTCTGGCCAGCGGCTCGGTCAAGTTCGCGCCGAACTGGGTCGCGACGGGTGCTGCGCGCTGGGATCTCGTGGCCAACAAGATCAACCAGTATGTGATCGGGGCGGGCTACGTGGACGATTGTTTCGTGCTGGCCGCCAACTATGTAACGTCCTATAATTATACGACAGGCACAACGACGCCCGTTCTGAGCCATGCCTATATGCTCCAGATCGGACTCCGGACCCTTGCCAATTCCTCGACGACGGGAACCGGGACCGGAGGCCTTCAGTAGCGCGCGCCAGTCTCCGACCGGCGCTCCCTGGGTCCGAAATGACCGCGTCGAGGGCCATGTGTTGAGATCCAAGTGTTGAGATCCATGCTGTCGAGAGCCGTGGCGCCGCTCCCCAGTTGGACCGATTGCGAACAGCGAAGCCTAGTCATGACGATTGCGCTCCTTCCCCGTCTCAGGATCCTGACCATCTGCGCCGCGGCTGCGCTGGTCTGGGGGGCCGGCATCATGTCGGCTCGAGCCCAGAGCATCGCCGTCATGGTCAATGGCGATCCGATCACCGATTACGACATCGAGCAGCGAACCAAGCTGAACTTTCTGAGCACCCACAAGCAGCAGAGCCGCCAGGATGTGCTCAACGAGCTGATCGACGAGAAGGTGAAGATCAAGGAGGGCAAGAAGTTCGGAGTCGAGCCCACCTCTTCCGACGTCGACCAGTCGTTTGCCGCGATGGGATCGCGCATGCGCCTGAACGCCGAACAGCTGGCGAAATCGCTGGAGAGCCAGGGCATACGACCGGAGACGCTCAAGTCCCGCATCAAGGCTGAGATCGTCTGGACCAGCCTCGTGCGCGGCCGCTACAAGGAGCGCCTGATCGTCTCCGACAAGGACGTGGCCGCAGCCGTTGCGGCTTCCGGCGGCGACTCCGACCAACAGGGGCAGGCCTTCGAATACAAGATGCAGCCGATCGTCCTGATCGTCGGCAACTCCTCGAACCAGGGCGCGATGGAGATCCGGCAGAAGGAGGCGGAGGCGCTGCGCACGCGGGTGCAGAGCTGCGCCGACGCCAACACAATCTTCAAGACGACAGCCAACGCCGTCATCAAGGAGATCGTGGTCAAGACCTCGGCCGACATTCCGCCCAATCTGCGCAAGCTGCTCGATGACACCCCGATCGGCCACCTGACTCCGCCGGAAGCGACCAAGCAGGGCATCCAGATGGTCGCTCTCTGCGCGCGCACGCCGACCACGATCGACACGCCGAAGAAGCGTGAGATCAAGGAACAGATGTACGCCAAGAAATATGAAGCGACGTCGAAGGCCTATCTGCAGGAAGTCCGCAAGGCGGCGATGATCGAATATCGCTGATGACGAAGCCCCTCGCGCTTTCTCTGGGGGAACCGGCCGGCATCGGACCCGACATCACCCTGCAGGCCTGGCTGCGCCGCACTGAACTCGGGCTTCCGGCCTTCTACGTGCTCGGCGATCCCGCCTTCATGGCGCAGCGGGCCAAGCTGCTTGGGCTTCCGATTCCGGTGGCCGAGGTGCGCTCCGGCGAGGCGACGGAGGCCTTCGCAACCGCGCTCCCCGTGGTCGCCACAGGCCATCGCGTGACCGCCCTGCCCGGCCGCCCCGACGCGACCAGCGCCGAAGCCGCCATCGGCTCGATCCGTCATGCGGTCGCCGACGTCAAGGCCGGCCATGCCAGCGCCGTCGTCACCAACCCGATCGCCAAGGCCGTGCTCTATCGCGCCGGCTTCTCGCATCCCGGCCACACCGAGTTTCTTGCCGAGCTCGCAGCCGATGGCGGCCCGGCGCCGCAGCCCGTGATGATGCTGTGGTCGCCGACGCTGGCCGTGGTGCCCGTGACCATTCACGTCGCCTTGCGCGATGCGATCGCGCAGCTGACGAGCCCGCTGATCACCTCGACGACGCGCATCGTGGCCGCCGGCCTGCGGCGCTATTTTGGCCTGTCGCGGCCGCGCATCGCGATGTCGGGCCTCAATCCGCACGCCGGCGAGGACGGCACGCTCGGCACCGAGGAGGACACGATCATCGCGCCGGCGATCGCGACCTTGCGCAACGCCGGGCTGGACGTGCAGGGGCCGCTGCCCGCCGACACCATGTTCCACGCCGCGGCCCGCAACAGCTATGATTGCGCCGTCTGCATGTACCACGACCAGGCGTTGATCCCGATCAAGACGCTGGCCTTCGACGAGGGCGTCAACGTCACGCTCGGCCTACCCTTCATCCGCACGTCGCCGGATCACGGCACGGCCTTCGCGATCGCCGGCAAGGGCATCGCCAATCCGGCCAGCCTGATTGCGGCCTTGCAGCTGGCGGCGCGCATGGCCAGCCAATCGTCATGAGCGCGATCGACGACCTCCCGCCATTGCGCGAGGTCATCCGTGAACATCAGCTGTCGGCGCGCAAGGCGCTCGGCCAGAACTTCCTGCTCGATCTCAATCTCACCGCCCGGATCGCGCGCGCCGCAGGTCCCCTCGAGGACGCCACCGTGGTGGAGATCGGCCCCGGGCCTGGAGGCCTGACACGGGCCCTGCTCGCGCTCGGCGCACGCCACGTCATCGCGGTCGAGCATGATCAGCGCGCGATTCCCGCGCTGCGGGCGATCGCCGACCGCTATCCCGGACGTCTCGAGATCGTCTGCACCGACGCCCGCACCTTCGATGTCAGGCCCTATCTTGGTACGACCAAAGCGAAGATCGTCGCCAACCTGCCCTACAACATCGCTACGCATCTGTTGATCGGCTGGCTGTCCGCCGAGCCGTGGCCGCCCTGGTACGACATGATGGTGCTGATGTTCCAGCGCGAGGTCGCCGAGCGCATCGTGGCAACCGAGAACGACGAGGCCTATGGCCGGCTCGGCGTGCTCGCCAACTGGCGCTGCGAGACCAGGATCCTGTTCGACATTTCGCCGTCGGCCTTCGTGCCGCCGCCGAAGGTGACGTCATCCGTGGTGCGGCTCGTGCCGCGCCTGGCGCCCGAGCCGTGCGAGCGCCGCGCGCTCGAACAGGTCGCCGCCGCCGCCTTCGGCCAGCGCCGCAAAATGCTGCGGCAGAGCCTGAAGTCGCTGCCATCAGATCCTGCGCGCCTGGCTGCCGCGGCCGGCGTCGATCCCACGCGCCGCGCCGAGACCATTCCCGTCTCGGGCTTTATTGCCATGGCGCGCGAATTGACCAATAGTCGTGACGATAACAAGACCTAACAACAAGCCTTTCAGGGAGATTCATCATGGCGTTGATGCGCCGTCAGTCGCTCGTCAAGTTCGATGCGCCGCTGTGCGAAACCATCGTCGAAACGCCGAGGCCGCAAGGCCGCGAAGTTCTCGTGCGCATCGAGCGCTGCGGCCTGTGCCATTCCGACCTGCACATCCAGGACGGCTATGCTGATCTCGGCGGCGGCAAGCGTCTCGACACCACCCGCGGCATGACCCTGCCCTTCACGCTCGGACATGAGATTGCCGGCGTCGTCGACGAGGTCGGGCCGGATGTGCCGAAGGAGCTGATCGGCGCGAAGCGCGCGGTGTTTCCGTGGATCGGCTGCGGCCAATGCCGCGATTGTGCCAATGGTGATGAGAACCTGTGCGCCAAGCAGCGCTTCCTCGGCGTCTCGATCGACGGCGGCTTCGCCACTCACGTGCTGGTGCCCGACGCGAAGTACCTGCTCGAATATGATCCGCTGCCGGTCAATCAGGCGGCGACCCTGATGTGTTCTGGCGTGACAGCCTATGGCGCGCTGAAGCGCCTCGTGGATCGGCCGCGGCAGCGCAATCTGCTGCTGATCGGCCTCGGCGGCGTCGGCATGATGGGCCTGTCGTTCGCGCAGGCGATGTTCAGGCAGCCGGTCTCGGTGGCCGATCTCTCCGCCGCCGCCCGCGACACGGCGCTGCAGAATGGCGCCACCACGGCCTATGATCCCTCTGAGCCTGACGTGATCAAGCGCATCCTCAAGGAGACCGGCGGCGGCTTCGATGAGGTGGTCGATTTCGCCGGCAACGAAAAGTCGATGGCGTTTGCGGTCGCCGTCGTGGCGCGCGGCGGCAAGATCGTGGTGTCCGGACTGATGGGCGGCCAGTTCACCCTGCCGATGGTTCAATGGGTCTACAAGCGCATGACCATCGAGGGCTTCATGGTCGGCACTCTCGCGGAAGGCCAGGAACTGATGGCGCTGGCACGCGCCGGCAAGATCAAGCCGCCACCGATGCGCGAGGAGCCGATGGCCGACGTCCAGAAATGGATCGATGAGCTGCGCGCCGGCCACGTGGTCGGACGGGTGGTGCTGACCAACTGATTAGTTGTCCCATCGGATATCGCAGGCGACTGTGGTGCGTGCACAACGGCCGCTTGCTGCCACTCGGCACGATCGCTTGGACGGAGCGATAGGACGGACGGTGATCCTCGCCCCCCTCCCCTCGCGATCGCACTGTCCTGATCATGCTGTCGCCGACGGTGACCCCGACGCAAGCCGGCAGTGCCGGCGGCACCATCGGCAATGACGACAAGGCGCTTTCCGCAACGCGCTCCGAGCCACGGTCGGTCGAACGGGCGCGGCCCTCGTCGCGCCGGAGCGAGCCGTCGCGCGCGATCATGGGGGGGAGCGGAAGCTTCGACGGCGCTTGGTCGTCACGCGCCCTGCCGTGCGGCTTGCGCCGCAGATCATTCGCCTACGAACGCAAGGGTTGTCGTTGCACACGTCCTGATTGCCCTGCGACGAAACGGGCAGCCGATCTTCACCGTTGCGGCCGATTTGCCGCGAGATCGCGGCAAAAAAACGCGACGCGCCAAGATCCTCTTGTGGGAAAAAAGCCGCACTCGGTGATGAAAAGACCGGGCCAGAATTAATCCGGAATTGCGGCTCATTGCCACCCAACTTGTCTCCGAGAACGCGCCGTTGCGTAAGCGTATCCGGAGTCGTCAATGGCAGGCCGAACGGCAGGAGTTGCATTTGCCATTGCCGCCGGCATTGCAGGCCTGCTCCTGATCGCGCTGCCGCGCACCGCCATGACGGCGGAGGAGTGCCTGACCGAACCGAGCGGCGACAAGTCGGACGCCCAGCACTGGTACTATCGTTTCGACCGCGGGACCAATCGACGCTGCTGGTATCTGAAGGATGCGAATGGGCGCGAGATGGCTGTGCCCGCCCGCGCCACGCAGCAGCCGGCCGCCTGGGACTTTGCCCAGCCCACACCGCCCAAGCTGACGCCGCGACGGACGGATGGCCCGGCACAGCGCTCGAACGCTGACGCCATGGCAGAGCTGCCGCAGACCCGTCTGCGGACCGGCGTCGACGCGAGAGGGACGCCCAAGCCCCAAAATCTGGCGATCACGCCGACGACGTTGACGGCGTCCGATGCCAGCCTGCCGCGCAGCCTCGATGCCTCGCCTTGGACATCGGCACCGCCGCAGCAGGTCGACACGACCACGACCGATACGTCGCCGGCAGCGATGGCCGGTGACGGCAATGCCGATACCGACGCCAATGCCGCTGCCGGGAGCGACAGCCAGGCTGCCGTCGCCTCCAAGGCGACCAAGCCCGAAGCACCGATCCATGTGCTGATGCTGGTGGTGATCGGCGCGCTCGCGATCTCGGGCCTGCTGGCAAGCGCCCTCTACCGGCTCAGCCGCATGGGACGGCGCCGCAAGCGCAACGGCAGTTGGCACGAGGATGCGCGGTCACGCCGCGGACGCATGAAGGCACGCACCAAGGCGCCACAGCCCGCCGGCTCGCGTGCAGGCCGCGGTGGGATGCCGGGCCCCTCTTATGCCGATAGCGGTCGGGGCGCACAGCCGGTTTCGGCGCTCGAGCTGGCGGGTGCGCGATTGGGCAGCTCGCAGCCGGAGCACATGGAGTCCCGCGCGTACCGTCAGGCGCAGGCCCCAGCGCCCCAGCACCAGGATCATCAGCCCGTCTCGGCGCGCCGGCGCGAGCTTGACGCCGCCTCGGATATGCAGCGGCCGCAAAACACCGACGCGGTGTGGCAGGCGATCGATCAGCTCGCTGATCGCGCTTCGGCGCAACGGGCTCCCGCAGCCAACAGCCAGCAGATGGCTGCGGCTGTCGCACAGCCACCGGCCGCTGCCATGATGCCGCCTGCAGCGCCCCCGGCGCCGCAACAGCAACTCACGCCCCAGTTGGCAGCAGCGCAGATGGCTGCGGCGCAGGCCGCTGCCGCGAGCATCGCGGCCGCCAAGGCCAACGCTGCCGCGACCTCTCTGGCGGCCCAGGCGCCGCCCCGCGCGGCCCCGGTCGAGGCGCCGCCACAATCCTGGTCGCCGCCCCCCCAGGCGGCGGCACCAGCCGCTCCCGCAGCTACCTCCACTGCCGCGCCGCCCGCCCCTGTCGACGTTGGCGAAATCGTCTCGGCCCTGCGCAAGGCCCGCACCGGTGACGCCGCGTCGTCCGGCGGCGGCGCGCCGCTCGACGCCGCCAAGGTGATCGCCGCACTGCTGGTATCGCGCGCGGCCAAGCGACGCGTGCCCCAGGCCGCGGCTGGCGAGACCGGCGAAACCCCGGTCGCAGCCGTCCCCGCCGCGACGGCTCCGCCCGTGGCCGAGGCCGCCGCATCTCAGACGGCCACGGCCGCGCAGCAGCTGATGGAACGTCTGCGCAACGGCCAGCCGGCCGCTCAACCCGAACACGCACGGTCAGCCGATCCGGCGGCCGCGCTGATCGAGACACTTCGCGCGCATGCGGCGCGGCAGCCGGCCTATCAGGACGATGAAGATGATGACATCGCCGCGGCCGAGCCGGCGGCGAGGGTCGAGAGCACAGCCGCTGACGACGAGCTCGACGACCCCGCGGCGGCGCTGATCAATCTGCTGCAATCGCGATTTTCGTTGCCCGAAGACGAGCCGGAGCCGGCTCAGGACGAGGAGGAGGAATTTGCAGCAGCCGAGGCGCCGCAAAACCTCGCACGCTTGCAGGACGATCCTGCCGCGCAGCTGATGAGCATGCTGGAGTCGCGGTCCTCAATCCCGCCGGCACCACCTGTGATCGACAGGCCGCAAGCGCCGCCGCCGCAGCAGCATCACGTGCAGCCGCAGCAGCACCTGCAGCCCCGTCAGCAGCCACCGCAGCAGCAGCACCTGCAGCCCCAGCTCCGTCAGCAGCAGGCGCCGCAGCGGCCTCCGCAGCAACAGCAGCGCGCGCCACAGCAACAACGGCCGCCTTTCGTCCCGACCTCGTTCGAGGATCCGGCGAGCCCGCCGCTCGACTTCATTCCGCGGCCTCCGGCGCTGCGGCCGCGGCCGCGCAACATTCAGCAGGACGAGTCGCTCGACGGGATCCAGGACATTCTGGCGCGTCTTGGCCGCAGGGCGTAAGGCGACGTTTTCGGCTTCAGCCCTCGAGCTGTCGCTGCAGCTCACGCACGAAGTTCGTCAGACCGGTGCGGCGCTCGCGCTTCAGGCGCTCCGCCTTGAGGATCGACTGCACCTCGGCGAAGGCATCGTCGATGTTCCGGTTGATGACGATGTAGTCGTACTCCGCCCAGTGGCTCATCTCGTGGCTGGCGCGGCTCATGCGGCCGCGGATGACCGCATCGGAATCCTGCGCGCGCGTATGCAGGCGCTTCTCGAGATCGGCGGCGGACGGCGGCAGGATGAACACGCTGACCACGTCCTGCCGCGCCTTCTCGCGCAATTGCTGCGTGCCCTGCCAGTCGATGTCGAACAGCACGTCCTGGCCGGCCGAGAGCGCAGCTTCGACCGGCGCACGCGGCGTGCCGTAGCGGTTGTCGAACACGGTCGCCCATTCGAGCAGCTCGTTGCGCTTCGCCATCTCCTCGAAGCGGGCGCGATCGACGAAGTGATAGTCGCGGCCGTCGACCTCACCCGGGCGCATCGGACGCGTGGTTGCCGACACCGACATCTGCAGGCCCGGCATGCGCTCGATCAGCAGGCGCGACAGCGTCGTCTTGCCTGCGCCGGATGGCGACGACAGCACGAACATCAGGCCGCGCCGCTCGACGCCATCGAAGCTTCCGTCGTGAGCCGCCATGGATCACTCCAGATTCTGAACCTGTTCGCGGAACTGCTCGACCACGGTCTTCATTTCCAGGCCCGTATTCGTGAGCTCGATGTCGTTCGCCTTCGAGCAGCAGGTGTTGACCTCGCGGTGGAACTCCTGGGCCAGGAAGTCGAGCCGGCGGCCGACCGGTCCGCCCTTGCCAAGCATCTCGCGCGCCTGCGCGATGTGCGAGGCGATGCGATCGAGCTCCTCGCGCACGTCAGCCTTGGCCGCGATCAGCAGCGCCTCCTGCGCGAGGCGATCGGGATCGAAGCGATCGGAGGTGTCGAGCAAGGCCGCGACCTGCTCGGCGAGCCTGGCCTTGATCGCCTCGGGCTTGCGGCCCGGCGATGCCTCGGCCTTCGCTGCCAGTTTCTCGATCTCGTCGACGCGCTGGTTGAGGATCTGGCCGAGCGTGTCGCCTTCGCGCCGGCGCATCTCGACGAGATCTGTCAGCGCCGTCTCGAACGCCGCGATGGCTCCGTCCTTGGCGGCCTTGTCCTCGTCCTCGTCGCTCTCCGGCTCGGCCACCTCGATCACGCCCTTGATCGACAGCAGGCCGTCGATGCTCGGCGCGACGGCATCGATCCGGCCAGCCAGCGAGCTCGCCACCTTCAGCACCGCGGCCAGCACGTCCTCATTGATGCGCACCGTGGACCCGGTCTCGGTGCGCTTGACGGTGAGGTTCGCATAGACGGTGCCGCGCGACAGGATTTCGGTGGCGCGCTTCTTGGCGAAGGCCTCGACCTCATCCCAGCCCTGCGGCAGCCGCACCCGGACGTCCAATCCCTTGGCGTTGACCGACTTCAATTCCCACTCGAACGAGTAGGGACCGCTCGCCCCGTGACTACGGGCAAAGCCGGTCATGCTCGACAGCGCCATTTCGTCAATATCTCCGGCACATCAGGAACGGGGCAGACTCAGCCCCGCCAAAAGTGCGCGAACCTTACGGCCTTTTGCGCAAATGTTAAGCCCGGTTCTGCGCGGCCGGCATGCGTGGGAAATTATTGCTGAACGACCGGGGGGCTCGGCTGCGCCGCGCCCTGGCGGGGCCCATTGGCCGGTGGAGCTCCGGTGGCGCGGTTGGCCGGCGGCTTCTTGGCCCCCACTGGCGCACGAGGCGCCATGGCCGCCGGATCCGCCGCTCCGCCGGCAACGGCAGGCGGTGCCTCCTCCGGCTCGACGGTGTCGTTCTGAGTCTGCCGCTCCATCGCCCTGAGCTTGGCGACGTTCTTCTGATGCAGGTCGTAGGTCTCGGTGAAGGCGTGTCCGCCGGTGCCGTCCGCGACAAAATACAGATCGCGCGTCCGCGCCGGACTCGCGGTTGCTTCCAGCGAGGCGCGGCCAGGATTGGAGATCGGCCCCGGCGGCAGCCCCTCGATCACATAGGTATTGTAGGGCGAGGGCTGGGTGATCTCGCTGCGCTTGATCGGACGTCCCAAGGTGCCCTTGCCGCCGACCAGGCCATAGATGATGGTCGGGTCCGACTGCAGCTTGATCCGCTGCTTCAGCCGGTTCACGAACACGGCAGCCACGCGGCTGCGCTCGTCCGGCTTGCCGGTCTCCTTCTCGACGATCGAGGCCAGGGTGACCAGCTGCTCGGGCGTCTTCACCGGCAGATCGGGACTGCGCCGTTCCCAGATCTCGGCGAGCACACGCTTCTGCGCCTGCTGCATGCGCTGGATGACCTGATCGCGGCTGGTGCCGCGCGGGAATTTGTAGGTCTCGGGCAACAACGTGCCTTCGCGCGGAATCTCGCGGACGCTGCCGGTGAAGATGTCGTTGTCCGACAGGCGGGCGACGATCTGCTCGGAGGTCAGGCCTTCAGGAATCGTGACGCCATGCTGCACCACCTTGCCTTCGACGATCACACCGATCACGTCGCGCAGAGATGCATTCTTCTGGAACGAATATTCGCCGGGTTTCAGATCTGAACTGGCCTTCAGCGCGTAGACGCCGCCGATGAAGATCCAGGGATTGACGTCGATGACGCCTTCGCGCGCGAGCACGTCGGCGATGTCGCGCTTGCCCGCGCGCTGCGGGATGTTGACGATCTTGTCGTCCTGCAGCGGTCCTGGCGCCTCGAGGATCTGGCGGCCGTAGTAATAGGTCGCGCCGCCGCCGATCATGGCCAGGATGAGCAAGGTGATGATCGCGTTGCCGACCACCACGAAAGGATTACGTGCGCGTTCGGACCGGCGTGGCGGTGGTGGCACCCGTTCGGGCTCCAGCGCTGCGCGCGGACTACGGGGCGAGATGGGCGGCCGTTCACTCATCGATGCAACCTTCAGTCCTGTCGCTCTCGTCGTGGCCGTGCGCACCCCCACGCAAGCGACCTGAACTCCACGCCCATGCTAACGAATCGTCATCGAATGCGGCGAAAAGGTGTTTTCGCCGAGTCTCGCTCCTCTGCGCATCCGCTTACCGCGCCGGCGCTCGGCCGACCTGCGAAAGACACGCGAACTGTTGGGTTCTAGTGTGGCTGCAGTCGGATATCCGCGTGACAAAGTAGCAACATGTCCACGCGGTATTCCGCCCTTCCGCACTAGTTCACCACGCGCCGCAGGATCACCGACGCATTGGTGCCGCCAAAACCAAACGAGTTCGACAACGCCACGTTGATCTCGCGCTTGCGAGGCGCATGCGGGACGAGGTCGATCGCTGTTTCCACCGACGGGTTCTCCAGATTGATCGTCGGCGGCGCGATGTTATCCCGAATCGCGAGAATGCTGAAGATTGCTTCGACGGCGCCGGCGGCGCCGAGCAGATGACCGATCGACGATTTGGTCGACGACATCGAGATCTTCGGGGCGGCATTGCCGAGCAGCCGTTCGACCGCACCGAGTTCGATCTCGTCGCCGACCTGCGTCGAGGTGCCGTGGGCGTTGATGTAGTCGATGTCCGCGGCCGTGATGCCGGCGCGCTTCATTGCCGCGCTCATGCTGCGGAAGCCACCGTCGCCATCGGGCGACGGCGAGGTGATGTGATAGGCGTCACCCGACAGGCCATAGCCGCTGACCTCGGCATAGATCCGCGCGCCGCGCGCCTTGGCGTGCTCGTATTCCTCGAGCACGACGACGCCGGCGCCCTCGCCCATGACGAAGCCGTCGCGATCCTTGTCATAGGGACGCGATGCGCGCTCGGGCATCTCATTGAAGCCGGTCGAGAGCGCGCGCGCTGCGCAGAAGCCCGCCATGCCGATGCGGCAGATCGGCGATTCGGTTCCACCGGCCACCATCACGTCGGCATCGCCAAGCGCAATCAGCCGGCTGGCATCGCCGATGGCATGTGCGCCGGTCGAACAGGCGGTGACCACCGAATGATTGGGCCCCTTCAGGCCATGCTCGATCGAGACATAGCCGGAGGCGAGATTGATCAGTCGTCCGGGAATGAAGAAGGGGGAGACCTTTCGCGGACCGCGCTCCTTGAGCAGGATCGCGGTGTCGGCGATGCCCGACAGGCCGCCGATGCCCGAGCCGATCAGCGTGCCGGTCGCACAGCGATCCTCTTCGGTCGCGGGGTGCCAATTGGCGTCATCGAGCGCCTGACGCGCCGCGGCCATCGCGAAAATGATGAAATCATCAACCTTGCGCTGGTCCTTCGGCTCCATCCACTGGTCGGCATTGAAGGTGCCGTCGGAACCATCGCCGCGGGGCACCTGGCAGGCCACCTTGGCGGGCAGATCGGAAACGTCGAACGACTCGATGACGCGCGCACCGCTCTTGCCCTGAAGAATGCGCTGCCAGGTCGTTTCAACACCACAGCCAAGCGGCGACACCATGCCCAGGCCAGTGACGACAACCCGCCTCATGTTCGTTTCTCCAGACCCGCCCCTTCGGCGCGAGCGGATCGGCTCATGGCCGTCGCGGCACCTCGAGGTCAATTATTCCAGCAACAATGTCTGACATGGCAGCGCGTTCGAATCAGGCATCGCCTGACGCCGGATGACGGCTCATCGCGACGCCGCCAACAGCAAGAAACCGGTCGACCGCACAACACGGATCGGCCGGTTTCGCGCAACGCTCGCCGGAGCGTCAGCTCTTGGCGTTCTTCTCGAGAAACTTGGTGGCGTCGCCAACCGTCAGGATCGTCTCTGCGGCGTCGTCCGGGATCTCGCAACCGAACTCTTCCTCGAAGGCCATGACGAGCTCGACCGTGTCGAGGCTGTCAGCACCGAGGTCGTCAATGAAGCTCGCGTTGTCGACCACTTTCTCGGGCTCGACACCAAGGTGCTCGACCACGATCTTCTTAACCCGCTCGCCAATCTCACTCATCGTTCAACCTCGTGCTTGTTCCTTTAAGACCCGACCCCCGGATGATCCGCGTCATCCCGGCCGCTAAACTTCCTTCGCAATCGCGCAAAACCAGATTTGCCCCGCAGCGCCCCTTTACCGAAATCTGGCGGACGACTTGCGGTCCGAAAACTTCGGAAACGGGGCCACTCACAAACTCCAATCCTCAAGGACTCCGTGGGTCCGATACGCCTCCGACCCAGAGCGCTCAAACAGGAACCCGGATCAGGAAGCACCAGCCGACGGAGGCCCGGCGAACGATGGCAGCTCGCCCCGCCAATATACAGGGTTTGGAAATCCTGCAATGGCGTTCTTCGTGCCCTCGTGGGCGGCCCCGTTACCATACACGCGAATCATTGACCACAACGCCCGGGGCGGCCGATGCGACGTCTTTTCGCCGCATTCCGCCCCGCGGACGCAGGCTAGATCATCGCCATCCCGCCGTTGACGTGGATGGTCTGGCCGGTGACATAGGCGGCTTCGTTGGACGCAAGATACACCGCAGCTGCAGCAATATCCTCGGGCGTGCCCAACCGCGCCGCCGGCACCTTCGCCAGGATGCTCTCGCGCTGCTTGTCGTTGAGCGCGTCGGTCATCGGCGTCTTGATGAAGCCGGGCGCGATGCAGTTGGCGGTCACGCCGCGCTTGGCATATTCGGCGCCGAGCGTCTTGATCATGCCGATGAGGCCGGCCTTGGACGCCGTGTAATTGCCCTGCCCCGGATTGCCGGTGACGCCGACGATCGAGGTGATCGCGATGATGCGGCCGAACCGCTTGCGCATCATCAGCTTGGTGGCGGCCCGCGACAGGCGGAAGGTCGCGGTCAGGTTGACCCTGATGACCTCGTCCCAATCCTCGTCGCGCAGCTGCACGAACAGGTTGTCCCGCGTGATTCCGGCGTTGGCGACGAGAATGTCGACCTGCCCCATCGCCTGCTCTGCAGCCGGCACGAGCGCCTCGACCTCGGTGGCGTCCGACAGGTTGCAGGGCAGCACATGCACGCGGCTGCCCAGCTCGGCTGCCAGGGTCTCCAGCACCTCGCGGCGCGTACCGGAAATCGCCACCGTCGCCCCCTGGGCATGCATGGCCTTGGCGATCGCATTGCCGATGCCACCGGTCGCGCCGGTAACCAGCGCGGTCCTGCCACTCAGATCGAACATTCAACTCTCCTCAATGCCGCCTATAACGCAGCGCTTTACGACGTCTTGGCCGCGGCCAGTGCATCCTTGGCAGCCGCGATATCCGCCGGCCCGCCAACGGCGACGCCGACCGCGCCATCCGCAATCCGCTTGACCAGCCCGCTCAGCACCTTGCCGGCGCCGATCTCGAAGAACCGCGTCACGCCCTGGCTTGCCATATAGGCAATCGATTCGCGCCAGCGCACCGTCCCGGTGACCTGCTCGACCAGACGACGGCGAATCTCGTCGGGATCGCTGATCGGCGCGGCCAGAACGTTCGAGACGACAGGCGCGGCCGGCGCCTTGATCATGACCTTCGACAGCGCCTCCGCCATCACGTCGGCGGCCGGCTGCATCAGCTGGCAGTGGAACGGCGCGGAGACCGGCAGCAGCATGGCCCGCTTGGCGCCCTTGGCGCGCGCGATTTCGACGGCGCGGTCTACGGCGGCCTTGTTGCCGGAAACGACGACCTGGCCACCGCCATTGTCATTGGCGGCCTGGCACACCTCGCCCTGAGCCGCTTCTTCGGCTACCGCCACCGCGGCCTCGTAATCCATCCCGAGCAGCGCCGCCATGGCGCCCACGCCGACCGGAACGGCCTTCTGCATGGCGAGCCCGCGCGTCCGCAGCAGGCGGGCGGTGTCGGCAATCGTCAGGCTGCCGGCGGCAGCCAAAGCAGAATACTCTCCAAGCGAGTGACCGGCGACGAAGGCGGCGTCAGCTCCGACCGAGAACCCCGCCTCGGCCTCCAGCACCCGCAACGTCGCCATGGACACCGCCATCAGGGCCGGCTGGGCATTCTCGGTGAGCTGCAGGGTTTCGGCCGGACCTTCCCAGATGATGGCGGTCAGCTTCTCGCCGAGGGCGGCGTCGACCTCGTCGAACACCGCGCGCGCCGCCGGAAAGGCATCCGCGAGCGCCTTGCCCATGCCGACGGCCTGGGACCCCTGCCCCGGAAAAGTAAATGCTGCCGTCATGGCCGCCCCCTGAACGTTCCAAAATCCCTGGAATTGAGTAACTTTGGCCGGAAAGACACTGGCCAGGGCGGTGATGTCAAGCGCGTGACAGGCGCAATTCGACCACTTTCCCTTGCCTTGGGGCCGAAAATCGGTATAAGGCCCGCCATCCGTGGATCCCGAGCCGGGAGCTGAACGGACGGTCTCAGCAAATTCTCCCTGTCTAATCTCAACGAGATCCAGGCGACTTTGATGTGGCAGGGCCAGTCGGCCCGTCGTCCCGTGTTCCCGCCTTCTGAGCTGACGTCTGCGAGTCCTTTCCAAAAGGGCTCGAAGGGCTTGACGCCGGGGTTTGCGCCAACATGGAAAGGACAGCCATGCCTCTTTATGAGCATGTTTTTCTCGCGCGTCAGGACGCGAGCACCCAGCAGGTGGAAGAACTGACGGCCCAGATGACCGGCATCGTCGAAGGTCTGGGCGGCAAGATCACCAAGACCGAGAATTGGGGCGTTCGCTCCCTCACCTACCGCATGAACAAGAACCGCAAGGCGCACTTCGTTCTGCTCAACATCGACGCGCCGTCCGCGGCGATCGCCGAGATCGAGCGCCAGGAGCGGATCAGCGAGGACGTCATCCGTTACCTCAGCGTTCGCGTCGACGAGCTCGAGGAAGGTCCGTCGGCGATGATGCGCAAGGCGGATCGCGACCGTGAGCGCGACGACCGCGGCGGTGGTTTCCGTGGCGAGCGCGAAGGCGGTGGCTTCCGCGGCGATCGCGAAGGTGGCGGCGGATTCCGCGGCGATCGCGGCCCGCGCCGGCCGCGTGAAGAAGAAACGACGGAAGAGGAGTGAGATAGATGGCTGAAGCCCCCGCCCGCCGCCCGTTCTTCCGCCGTCGCAAGACCTGCCCGTTCACCGGCCCGAACGCGCCGAAGATCGACTACAAGGATTCGAAGCTGCTGATGCGCTACGTGTCTGAGCGCGGCAAGATCGTGCCGAGCCGTATCACGGCCGTGTCCGCTAAGAAGCAGCGCGAGCTGGCGCGCGCCATCAAGCGCGCCCGCTTCCTCGGCCTGCTGCCCTACGTCATCCGCTGATTGGCGGCCCCGAATCGGCGGCCTCGCGCCGCCGATTCGTTCTTCGGAATTCTCATAAGGCTTCCGGGTCGTCCGGTCGCCGATGGTTGGGGCCAGTGAGCCTCTAACCGCTCGAAGGGAGCGGGACAGCTGATGATCGGATCGCTTCTCATCGCCATTGCGGCAGGCGCTGCCTCCGCCGTCATGTTCGCCTCGACCATGTCGGGCGTGATGATGTCGCTCGTCCTCGCCTCGTTCGCTCCCGTTCCGCTGATGGTCGCCGCCATCGCCTGGGGGCGCCTCTGCGCCGCGATCGGCGGCTTGGCAGCGACAGCTTGCGTGTTCATGATCTTCGGGGCCGCTCGCGGCGAGCTCTTCGCCCTCGCGGTGGCGCTGCCCGCATGGTGGCTCGGCCACCTCGTGCTGCTGGGCCGCCCGGTGTCCGATCCCGCAGGCCACGCCGGGACGGAATGGTATCCGACGGACAACATCCTGCTCTGGATCGCGATGCTCGCGGCGCTGACCGTCGCGATTTTCCTGGGCACGGACATGTCGCAACTGGAACAGGGCATGCGCCAGCTTTTGCCGCGCGCGCTCGCCCAGGCAGGTGTATCTGACGCCGTCGACGTCCAGCGGCTGGTCGAGCTGACGGTGTTCCTGGCTCCGCCGATGATGACCATCATCATGACCGTCGTCCTCAGCGTCAACCTGGCGGTCGCCGCGAAGATCACATCGATTTCCGGCCGGCTGATCCGTCCCTGGCCCCGCTTGCGAGACACCAAGCTGCCGCTGATGACGATTCCGGCCCTCGTCGCGATCATCGGCTTGTGCTTCATGAGCGAGCCGGTCGGCCTGCTGGCCAGGATGACCGCCGCGGCGCTGCTGACGGCCTATGCGCTCACCGGCTTCGCCGTCCTCCACACGCTGACGCTGCTGATGCGAACCCGTCCGCTCTGGCTCGGCCTTGCCTATGCCCCGCTGCTGACCTTCGTCTGGCCGTTGCCGATGCTGGCCATGACCGTGCTCGGCCTCGCCGACGCCGCCTTCGACCTGCGCCACCGCTTCGGGCCGCGGCAGCCGCCGCCGTTGCCGGTGCCGTAAAAGTTCAACCCCACACCAACCGCTTCCGAACATCACAAGGAGAACATCGATGGAAGTCATTCTGCTGGAACGTGTCGCAAAGCTCGGCCAGATGGGCGAGATCGTGAAGGTCAGGGACGGGTTCGCCCGCAACTTCCTGCTCAAGCGCAAGAAGGCGCTGCGGGCCACCGCCGAGAACAAGGCCAAGTACGAGGGCATGAAGGCCGATCTCGAGGCCAACAACATCAAGGCGAAGGGCGAGGCTGCCAAGGTCGCCGAGAAGATCGACGGCCGCGACATCGTCATCATCCGCCAGGCCTCGGAATCCGGCCAGCTGTTCGGCTCGGTCTCGGTGCGTGACATCGTCATCGCGCTCGCCGCCGACGGCATCTCCGTCAGCCGTCCGCAGGTCTGGCTCGACGCGCCGATCAAGACGATCGGCAAGCAGAAGATCACCATTGCGATCCACCCGGAGGTCGAGACCTCGGTGACCGTGACGGTGGCCCGCAGCGCCGACGAGGCCGAGCGCATCAAGCGCGGCGAGGACATCTCGACCCGCCAGGAGGACCGCGACGCCGCCGCCGAGGCCATCGCCGCCGCCGGCGAGTTCTTCGATCCGGAGGCCCAGGACGAGGGCGCTGCCGAAGCGACGGCGGAGTAAGCGGCGCGTCTCGCGCCTTGCTCCAACGACCTTGCACCAAAAACAAAGCCCGGCTCATCGAGCCGGGCTTTTTCCTTGTCTCACCGCGATGGCGACGACGGCACCGCGGGATCCGCCGGAACCGACTGAGTCGTCGCCGGCGCCGGCGTCACCGGCGGCACCGGATCGGCGCGCAGCGATGGCGCCGCGTCGCTCGACTTCGGCGTCTCGACCCGCGGCGGCTCGGAACGGGCACTGTCGTCACGCGACGGCGCCGGCCGGGTCGTCGCGCCGGTCTGCTCGCCGCGAATCTCCTCGGAGGCCGCGCCGTCCTGGGCCGGCTTCTTGCGCTTGCCATGCCTGCCCTTCTTGCCCGGCGCGCCGCCTTCGCCATCAGCCGGCCCGGCCGCGGGCTCCTTGGACTCGGCGCCGGCCTCAGGCTTCGGCTCGACCGGCTCGGAACGTTTGGAATGACGGCCGCGGCGGCGCGGCTCGCTTTGGCCGGCGCTGTCAGCGGCAGCCGCAGGCTTCGCCTCGGCGGGCTCGGTGGCGGCCGCCCGCGCGCGCCGCTCGGATCGCGTCTCCTTGCCGTCCTTGTTACCGTCCTTGCCCGAATGGCCGCCGGAGCGGACATCGGCCACGCCGTTGGCGATCAGATAGTTGGCGAGCACGCCGGCCATCTCCGGGCTCGTCGTATAATGCTGCCGCAGGAATCCAGGCAGCGATCCCGCCGACGTGTTCTTGGCAAGACCGCGCGGCGACTTGTGGCAGACCACGCAGGTCCCGTTGTAGATCTGCGCCGGCGACTTGCCGGCATCGAGATTTTCCTGCGCCATCGCGGCGCCGGCCAGGCTCACGCAGAACACCGCCACCACCGTCGCCAAATTGAGCGCTCGGCCCACCATCCTCATTCTCCAGCTATGGTTTTGCCCACACGGTGCCAACCGCAGCAGCAGCCGCCGTGCTTCCCCTCGCCATCGGACGAACATGACGCCCGCATCGCGGGGCCGCGCCGTGTCCTCGACCGCGATCCTTCGAGGCCAAATCCGGCCACGACATGCCGGACACCGGCTAAGCACCGGCGGCCGCCACCTTTTTAGCTGATCGGAGAGGGAATGAAAGCGCACAGATGGCGGAGCGCACAGATGTCCATCCTTCCATGTGGATTGCGAATGACGGCCTTGTACCCATGGGTGTGGCACGGCTTATGCCTCGCAACTAACATAGTAGTGGTTCGACGGGAACCAAACGGTTCTCAACGCATCGTGTGCGACGTCAGGGCAAATCAGCATCTCACGAGGATCGCTCGCTGAGTGGTCTGCGAGCATCTCGGCGTCGCCTTCCACGACACGCTCTTGCTCCGCTGCGCCGGGCTGCTCGAGAACGACGGCGTGATGGAGCTGCATTCGATCGGACGCTCCGAGGGATCGGACGCCACCGATCCGTGGATCGCCCAATACGTCTCCTCCGGTGGCGACATCCCCGCACTGGTCACGCACGTCGCTGATGGGCCGCACAGCCTCGATATGAAAACCTCTGCGCAGCCGTCTCAAATTTTCATCAAACAAATGGTTCGATCTGTGAACTGGCTCACAGACCCCGTGGCAGCCCGGCCGTAGAGTCCCGGCATGAACCAGAGCCACACCCGAGCCATGCTGGACCCCAAGACCGACTTCAGCACCGATTACGCGCTGATTGCCGCCGGCGTGGGCGCATCGCTCATTGCCCTGCTCTATCTGCTGCTGATCTGACTGGACGCGTGAGGCCGCATTCCGCAGCTGCATGCCCGGGCGCCACCGCCTCGCCAGCCACCGTATGACGTTGCCGCGTCGCGCGGCGTGATTGCAGCGGAGTTCCATTTCTCTCCGTGCGGCGTCGAGTCTGCCGGTTCCCGTCAAGCACGGCATCTGGCGAGTCCGGATTCATCCACCAGATTTACCGGACGGTGAATAGCCGCCACGTTTCGCTTCCGCTTCGCACGCGACTGGCGCTTTATCCCCTCCCCTTCAAAGCTGCTAAACCCGCATCCATGGCATTGACCGATTCGAACGTTCTCAAGCTGACGCCCGACACCGCGGCGCCGACCTATCGCAGCGCCCCTCACAACATCGAGGCGGAGCAGGGTCTGCTCGGCGCCATCCTGGTCAACAACGACGCGTTCTATCGCGTCTCCGACTTCCTCGAGCCGAAGCACTTCTTCGAGCCGCTGCATCAGACCATCTTCGAGACCACCTCGAGCCTGATCCGGATGGGCAAGATCGCCACGCCGGTCACGCTCAAGACGTTTCTGCCGGCCGATGTCGACCTCGGCGGCATGACGGTCGGCCAATATCTGGCGCGGCTCGCGGCGGAAGCGACCACGATCATCAACGCGCAGGACTATGGCCGCACCATCTACGACCTGTCGTTGCGCCGAGACCTGATCGGCATCGGCGAGGACATGGTCAACGTCGCCTATGACGCGCCGGTCGACTTCGCCCCGCGCAACCAGATCGAGGACGCCGAGCGAAGGCTGTACGAGCTCGCCGAGTCCGGCCGCTATGACGGCGGCTTCCAGAAATTCTCACAGGCGCTGACCACCGCGCTCGACATGGCTGCGAAAGCGTTCCAGCGCGACGGCAAGCTGTCGGGCATCTCCACCGGCCTGCGCGATCTCGACGCCAAGATGGGCGGCCTGCAACACTCCGACTTGATCATTCTCGCCGGCCGTCCCGGCATGGGCAAGACCTCGCTCGCCACCAACATAGCCTATAACGTCGCCCAGGCCTATGTTCCGGAACTGCAGCCTGACGGCACCTATCGGGCCGCCCAGGGCGGCGTGGTCGGGTTCTTCTCGTGCGAAATGAGCGGCGAGCAGCTCGCCACCCGTATCATCGCCGAGCGCAGCGGCATTCCGTCCAGCATGATCCGCCGCGGCGGCATCACCGAGGCCGATTTCGAGAAGCTGCGCGAGTGCTCGATCGAGCTGCAATCGCTGCCGTTCTATGTCGACGAAACCGGCGGCATCTCGATCTCGCAGGTGATGGCGCGCGCCCGCCGGCTGAAGCGGCAGAAGGGCCTCGACCTGCTGGTGATCGACTACATCCAGCTGCTTTCCGGCTCGGGCAAGCGCGGCAACGACAACCGCGTCCAGGAAATCACCGAGATCACCACCAGCCTGAAGGCGCTGGCCAAGGAGCTCAGCGTTCCCATCATCGCGCTGTCGCAGCTGTCGCGCCAGGTCGAAAACCGCGAGGACAAGCGGCCGCAGCTGTCGGACCTGCGTGAATCGGGCTCGATCGAGCAGGACGCCGACGTGGTGCTGTTCGTGTATCGCGGCGAGTACTATCTGGCCGCCAAGGAGCCGCGCCCCGGCACCGAGGAGCACCAGAAGTGGCAGATGGAAATGGATCTGGCGCTCGGCAAGGCCGAGGTCATCATCGGCAAGCAGCGTCACGGCCCGACGGGCACGGTCGAGCTGCACTTCGACGCCTCGGTCACCCGCTTCGGCGATCTCGCGCATGACGGCACGGTGCAGCAGAACCACGACTATTGACCGCATGCTGTTGAACCGGGACGCTGCAGCGCGTAAAAGCGCGGCATGAGCGTTCCCGATCTGAAACCCACCGAGCAGCCCGCCCCTGCGCAGCCTGCATCGGCGGTCGACGACAGCCAGGTCCCCGCCGGCGCCACCGGCGTGCTGACGATCGATCTCGACGCACTCGCCGCCAACTGGCGCAAGCTGGAAAAGACCGCGGTGCCGGCCGAATGCGCCGGGGTCATCAAGGCCGACGCCTATGGCTGCGGCATTCCCCAGGTGGCGCGGACGCTCGCCGCCGCTGGCTGCAAGACCTTCTTCGTGGCCACGCTCGGCGAGGCCAAGGTCGCCCGCGCCGCCCTGCCCGACACCGCGGCGCTCTACGTGCTCGACGGCTTCTTCCAGAACACCGGCGACGACTACGCCGCGATCAACTGCCGCCCCGTCATCGGCGACCTCAACGAGCTCGCCGAATGGGACATGTTCTGCCGCCGCACCGGGTGGAAGGGCGGCGCCGCCATTCATGTCGACACCGGCATGAACCGGCTCGGCCTCAACCCGATCGATGCGCAGGGCATGATCCCGCGCATCCAGACCGGCGACCACGGCATCACGCTCGTCATGAGCCATCTGGCCTCGGCCGAGCAGGTCAACAGCCCCGCGAATGCGCGCCAGCTCGGCCTCTTCCGTGAGGTCACCAGCGTCTTCACCGGCGTGCCGGCGGCGCTGGCCGCCTCCTCCGGAATTTTCCTCGGCGCGTCCTTCCAGTTCGACATGGTGCGCCCGGGCGCCGCGCTCTACGGCGTCAACCCGACGCCGGAGGCCGACAATCCGATGCAGCCGGTCGCCGAGATCAAGGCGCGCATCGTGCAGCTGCGCGATCTCGCCCGCGGCGACACCGTCGGCTATGGCGGCACCTGGAGCGCGCGCCGGCCGACCAGGATCGCGATCCTCTCCGCCGGCTATGCCGACGGCTATTTCCGCGCCGCCTCGTCCAACGACGGCACCCGCGGCGCCGACGTCATCATCGCCGGCCAGCGCTGTCCGATCGCCGGCCGCGTCTCGATGGACCTGATCGCCGTCGACGTGACAGACCTGCCGCCCAAGGCTGCCCGCCGCGGCCACTTCGCCACTCTGCTCGGCGAAGGCATCACAGTCGACGAGCTCGCGCATCATTTCGGCACCATCGGCTACGAAGTCCTGACCAATCTCGGCCGGCGCTACCATCGCATCTATAAGGGCGGTGCGGCGAAAGCGGAGAGCTGATCGCGCCGCGACAACACTCTGCGCCTGCGACACACTTCGCGTGATATGCACACGCCTGCCTCCACAGCGTCATTGCGAGCGCAGCGAAGCAATCCAGAGTCCCGCACACCACTCTGGATTGCTTCGCTGCGCTCGCAATGACGGGTGGATGGATATCACCACACGGTTGGGACAACGCGCGCTGCCGCGGATATGCGTTTTCGCCCATGCCTTCTCGTTCTCGCGGCATGAAACGCCCGAGGTCTGCATCTCGTTGTCACCCTCTTTCAAAGCGAGGGCGCAGGGAATGCCGGGTGCTGGCCGCAACCCATGGCCCGCCTGCAGAAAAAAAGCAGGCGGCAGTCACCACAGGTCCAGCCGGTCAACCGGCATTCCCTGCGCGATGGCTTTACGCCTTATGCGTACTCTCCCCGGGGATCGGGCTGTCTTGCCCCCGTGACCGGCGGATCATCGTCACCACCGGCGTAGCATCAGCGTCGAGATGCCAGGACCATACGTTTTCAACGTGCGCCTTAAGCCGTTCGTCCGCACGGCCAAGCCATGCTGCGACCCCAAGCGCCCACCGCATCCCACCCCGCGTGTCATGACGATCGCGATACGCCCCTCGTGCCGAGGCGGGACGAAGGGATTGAAACACGAATTTTGAAAATAAGAAAGATAATTATTTTTAACGGAAGGACTGGACAGGGTGGTTCGCTTTGAAATTGCGGGGAAAATTCGTCTTCTGGAGCATGCTGCTTGGCGCCATGATCCTCTCCTGCATGCGCCGGCTTCCGACCCGCCGTTCAACTGCCCGGGGCGAAGCGCGAGAGTCGGGTAGGTAGCCAACCCGACAAGCTCACAGATCTGGATCGTCGACAGCGGCGGCTTTGACTGCACGTCGGCCGGCGATCAAGATGACGCCCGACAAGCACACTTGGCAGAGGCGCCGGGACGATCGAGGCAGCAGGAATGCCGAGTCCACTTTCCAAGGTTCGACCCGAGAGCGCCAATGTCCAACAGTGACCCACGCCCCGGTCAACACTGCTCCTTTTGCGGAAAGCATCTTCGCGACATCCGTGAATTGATCCTTGGTCCGGGCGTCGCCAACTGCGGCGAATGCGTCGAACTTGGCACGACCATATGTCGGGAGGAAAGGAAGTCGTTTTACCTGCGAAGCCCGGCTGAGGACCGTAAACTCGCCGCACAGACCGGAGGCGGAACCTTCTGCGCCTGGCCTAGGAGGCCGAGGTATCGCCATCGTTGCAATTGTAGCACGAATGGGCGCAGCGACCTTCGGTGCCGAAAGACTGTTGCATATCTGCGGCGCGCGGCACGGCGAGCGTAGTTGCCTTTGGCGGGAGCCCGGACAATCCGTTAGCCATTGTCAATCGCCGGGGTGCGTGCTATCAATGCAAAGACACGCTTGAGTAGCACGTTAATCCAACCCGATCGGGCGCTCTTGCAATGTGGCACGCCCAGAGACTCTCGAAGTATTCGATCGATCGACGAGCGGTATGTGTTGTGCTGGCGACCGCTTGGCTGGGCATTCCCTACACATACTCTGCCGAATCTGTTGACGCTGCGCCTACGCTCGAAGCTGTTCGGGACAGGATACCGGTACTGCAAGCGTGGCTGCACGACACTCGCCTGGACAATACGATTGAAGTGATCCGGCCGCGTCGCGGCCCGCATCCAGCCCAAGACCAGGTTTCCGTCATTCATCTTTTGACTCGTTGGAAGCTACCAATACGATCTCGAGATGATGCACTGGTCGATTTTTCCCGCTTCGCAGGCGATTTTCTCCGGACGTCCGGCCATAGCCTACAGCACAAGCTACTGCTGAAATTCTCCCAGCTCTGCGCTGTTCCGTTGCGCGAGGCGGTCGTTCACATCAACGTCGTAGACACCGACATTGCCGCCTACATCGCAGCAGATGGCAGGCCGGCGACCCATGTCGGCGTCCAACATATGGCGCGGGCAAACGTGACGATACCAGCCGAGCCGCCGTCAGCGATCTGGCGCGGAAATCAACTGCCAAACAGCGACAAGATAATGGACTTCCTCGATCAGCGCTTTGCAGCGCGCAAAGCTCGCTTCGTTCGCGACCCGGTATTTCCAGGGATCGTACCGTTCCGCGTCGACAGGCTGCGAGGTGAAATCGTCACTGACTCCAAGATGTGGGAGAAAATTGAAGGCACACTTTTTATGAATCAGGAGGGCGACCGCATACTTCTGTTCCTCGAGATCGGCGGTCAATACGCGGCCGCCGGATTGGGAGACACGCCGCCATCATCGGACGCCTTCCGTGACTTGGAACCCCGCTATGCCAAGCAGCTCGCCGAGTATAGCACTCTGCTCCTGCAAGAATTGCAGGGACGATTTACGGAGCTGGTGAAATGAACGAAATCGAGTTGAAGAACAAGTTAGGGATCTTCATCGTCGTCTCGCATTTCGGCATGCTCGTGCTGGTCGTCGTCATCTGGCTGCTTGGCGGCTTTCTGACGGATGAGATGACGACGACGATCGCGATCATCGCACCATTCCTCGCCTCCTATACGACTGCCATACTCAAGTACATCGTAGAGACGAAGAACAAGATCTCGGCACGCGGCAAGCCGGTCACCACCATCTTTGCTTTCATGTCCTTCTGCTTGCCCGGGGCATTCACTCTCTTGCTCATCGCCGCCATATTATTGAAAGGGTTCAATATCGGCCTGCGATCTTTCGAGGACTTCAAGATCATGCTGGGCACCACCGAAACCATTTTCGGCGTGTATGTCGGCCAGCTGGTATTCTCGCTGTTTGAGCGGCCTGAAGTCAAACAACCGGAGACTGCGGGGACCCATCATGACGATAAACAAGCTTCGTAGATTGTGCTTTTTCGGCCTGGTGGCTGCATTCGCGCATCTTGCCGCGGCGACAATCTCCTGCAGGCACGCAGATGCGCAAGTGCCAATTGATGCAGCAGTGATCGCCGCGATCAAGGACTTCGCGCAGGCCAAAGACCCCAGGGGGTGGATTTCGGCCAACCAGAGCCGGCTCACGCCCGACTTCCTAGCTGCGGTGTTACGGATCTCCGATGAAGTCGCAACGCGCGGGAGTCAGACAGGCAAGGCTGAAATGCTTCGCTTTGCGCAGATCGCAAAATTACTCGCTGCGACTGCATTTCTGCAACAGGGCGACATGCCCACTTCGCTCCGCATCTTTATCGGCGCGACCGACGTGGAATTCATGCTTGCCGATTCGAGTGACACTTATCAACATGTCCGACAAACCGCCCTGGACTCCGCCAACAAAGCTGCAGCGCTGGACGCTCGGGAACTGACCTTTCGAGCACGCGTGCTCGCTGCCGATGCCAGTTATCAAGCAAGTCTACTCCAGGGCATGGATGACAAGAGAGTCCAAAAATGGGAACATGACACGCTGACTGATCTTGTTAGCGCCGCCAACGTGGCAGGCTCAATTGCAGACCCTGCATGGCTCGAACGGTTCATAAGTCTTTCGGGAGCCGTTCTCGGCGAGGCCTATAGCCGCTACGGCTATGGTGGCAATGACGAAGCACGGGTCGCGTCGTTGAAAGCGATGGCCGCTGCCTTGCAGACCGTCGTTCCGACCGATTTTTCCTTCAAGCTTCGCGCGGACAAAGATTGGGCGGGCGATATCAGGCTCGCACAACTGCTGGCCGGCCTTTCCTACGAGTATGGCGATGCGCGTATCGGCGCTGGTCGCCTCCGACATGCAGCCGATATTGCGCGGTCCCACGGCGACGCGGACCAACTGGCAAGCTCAATTTCGCAACTCTACGAGTCGGAGAAGCCGAGGACGTTCGATCCGGGGCGGCTGGCCGCACTGCGTGCCGAAGTGCGCAACGCGACCGCCCTCCTGCGCGCTGGATATAAAACGCGGGCCGGTCGCCTTTGGAGCGCGGCGCGCGCAGATCGACTTCTCGGGCAGCTGACCCGCGATGAGCTTTCAGCTGGCGCCAATTTCGACGACGTTTTCAGTGAAATCGAAACCCTCAAGAGCCGGTTGTTGCTCGACCAAGTCAGCTTTCGACCGACGCCGCTCCGTGATGACAAGGACATCAGGAAGGCGGCAGAAATTGAGCGAGAGCTTCTGGGCTTTCTGTCCTGCCCCCATCGCCACGATGACATGTTCACGCGTGAACTTTTGCTACTTAGCCGAATGTCACTGGCCACCGAGTTCAATCGAAAGCAGGATTGGCAGCGCGTCACCGAAATTGAGAGCATCTACCGGTCGGAGAATGCGGGCTTTGAGGGCGTCGCGACGCCGGCTTCGGCTGCGGCCGTGCAGTCAGCGCTCAAGACGGACGAAGTCATCGTCGAGTACTTCATCCCCTACTATGAATTACACCCGGCGATCGACCTTTGGATCGTTGTTCTGACCCATACGCAGCGCGCCGTTGTGCACGTGCCAATCGAACGATTGCTTCCCAACAGGGACGGCATCATTGGTTCCATTTCAATAGACGGGTGCCCACCGCTCGATGCGAGCCCGATCGGGAACGTCGTTGCCGGCCTCAGAGTTGCGTTGCAGACTACTGATGAACGGAAGGCAGATGAATATCTAAGAGATTTCTACCAGCTGCTCATCGAGCCGATCATCAAGGCTGGTTTCACGCCCGAAAACTTTCGGCAGTGGATCATCGTGCCGCATGGCCCGCTCCATTACGTCCCGTTCTCCGCCCTGACGGACGCAACTGGAAAGTTCTTGATTCAGAAAGTCGCGTTGAGCACAAGCCCAAGCGCAGCCGTTTGGCTGCACGAACAATCTGCAAATCGAACTCAGCCCGTGAGTATCGCGGCACTGTTCTCCCCCATCATCACTGATCCGTCCCTGCCTCCGCTCCCTGCGCCGGACCGGGAAGTATCGGCCATTCTTACTCACTTTCCTGCCAGCAGAAGCCTGATGTTCAGCGGTCCGGAGTCGACCGAACGACGGCTGCGCTCCATCGCGCCGCGGGCGGATATACTCCATCTTTCGACCCATGGCGACTTTCCCGAGCTATACGCGATAGACGAGCACGCCGTCCTGCTCAGCCAGGACGGCGCCGCCAAGGGGCGGTTGTCTGCCCAATTCGTTCGCACACTCGACCTGTCGCGCACCGGTCTGGTGGTACTCGTGGTCTGCAATGGTGGACTATACAATGTTGGCCCCTCGGACGAACCTTACGGACTGATGCCGGCATTCCTGATTGCGGGAGCGACCAACGTTCTGGGAACGCTATGGCCGATTGAAGATGATTTCGGAAGACAAGTCGCGGCAAGATTCTACGAGCACGTCGGCGAACTAGGGCCAGCGGGTGCGCTACGCAAAGCCATGATTTCTTTCATCGACGATGGAGAATTGATTCGCCGTTGGTCGGGGCTCGTCCTGGTGGGACCTGGCCGACCATTCCAGTTTCGGTGAGTTACGGTGACAAACTACTCACTCAGCGCGGATGGTGGCGTCTTTTGTGTCTGCCATCCCGTCCGCTGTTGTTGAGTGCACTGTCACCAAATTGGCAAGGAATTCGGGCGGATTCCAAATTGAAGTGCAACACCCCCGTACACTTCGGCGTCAAGATTCGAGCGACTCTTCTCCATAGTGGCTCTTGTCAGGCTGATCGACTCGGGATCGGCGAGAACGACGTCTCGTGCTATAAGAGCCGCGGACTTGTCACCTCCTTGAGATGAGCGCCTCGCCATGACACGCATGATGGCTCTTGTCGCGACCGTCGTGCTCGGCACCACAGCAGCTTTCGCGCATCAGGACAGCATCCTTTCCCTCGGCACGGATGGCACGATCCCCGGGCTGCCACCTGCTTATCAGACGACCCGTCTCCACCTTGTCTTCTCGGAAGGCAGCGCGGGAGTCGTTCAGGAATTGAGCTTCCTTTCGTCCGGGCGAGAGACCCGTGTCCAACCATGTCTGCTGCGGCTGATTGCCAAGGCCTCTCTTCGCCCATTGTATGTGACGGGCTCATGGTATCATGACGAGACGATCATGCCCCACTATGTTCAGATCGAATTCCGCGATCCGCCATCGTCACGGCAGACACCAGCTCAAACCAGCGTCCGCTTCTTGTTCAGCCTCCGCGATTCGGTGCTTCTCGAAGTGACGCGACTCATCGCGATGCCGCTTTCTGCTCAAAATCCAGAGGACGCTGCCCATGGATCCGAAGGCGGTCACGCCACGATCCAGTTCCAGCCGGTGCACCTCCTCAATGGATGTCCAGACCCTTCGCTTCAATAAACGTCGTTCCGCAAGGTGACGCAGTTGAAGACCGCGGTTTCGATTTTCGCACTGATCCATCCTGCTCTGATCCTGCTGCGTTACGACAGGACGGCAAGTCGCGGATGCAGCAAGAGACACTCGAACTCAAATCCGCTGCACGCATCGACGACCACGTCCGGCCTCATTTGAACGCCGCGTCGCCGCGGTCGACGATGGTGCGCACGGACTGGATGAAGGCCGAGGCGACCGGCGCGAGGATGTCGGGGCCGGTTGCACCGAGATCGTCGGCCGGCGTGTGGAAGGCATGGTGGCGGCCGGCCATGCCGAGGAAATTGGCGTAGCCCGCCGCGTGCACGTCGCGGAGCTCGCCGACCGCCCGCTGCTCCGTCACCAGGCGCTTGGCCGCGACCGCCGCAAAGGTTTCGTCGGTCAGCGCCACCGCCGATTTGCTCAGCACGAGATAACGCTCCTCTTCCGCCCGCTCGGACTTGCTCCCTTCCGGCATGGCGTAGCAGGCGTTGGACGATCCGAAATGGACCCAGGCCAGCGTCGCCTTCGGCGCCGGTGCGCCCTCTTTGAGGAACAGCTCCATGCCGCCATGGCCGATCTCGTGGCCCGCGGTGGCGACGAAGACGAAATGGGCCGGCCAGCGCTCGGCCGCGACGGTGCGCGCCAGCGCCAGGAAGCTGGCGATGCCCGGCCCGCGCTCGCACACGCAGGAGTACCAGCCGGTCATCGGCGTGGAGACGACGATGGCCGGCCCGCGATCGCTGCCGATCTCGGCGATGACGTTGCGGCCGGCGACGTTGCGCTCGTAATGGCCGGCGACGTCGAACGACAGCGGCGCCTCCGACGCCACCGCCCGCTCGAGCACGCCGCGCGCCTTGGCGCCGACCACCATCACCGGCACAGGCCAGGGCGCATCCTCCTGCGTGACGTTGTAGGCGAACCGTTCATCGGCCGGGTTGCCGATCATCAGCAGGATGGCCGCAGGCCGCCTGGCCGCAGCCGCGGCGATCGTCGCACGATGGCTGGGGCCGAGATAGGCGCCGCCGTCGAACGGCAGTTCGAGCCAGAGGATCTTGCCGGCGACGTCGCCGTCGCGTGCGAGCGGCGCCGAAAGGCGGAAGCTCGCTTTGTCCTCCGGCGGCCACCAGAACGGCGTGGTCTCGATGGTCGCGCCCAGGGCTTCGCCGCTCGCCCGCTCGACGACATATTGGCGGCCCAGCACGACAGGTTGGAATTTGATCGCGAAGCCGGCGTTCGACAGCTCGCCGGCGATCCAATCGGCAGTGGCGCGGTCACCGGGCGAGCCGAAGCGGTGCAGGCCGAACGACGCGTAGCGCGCGACGTCGGCATAGAGGCTCGCGCCGGACACGACATCCTTGGCTGCCGCCGGCCCGGCCATCAGGGCCGCCAGCGCCACGAGACACATCCACCGCATGAATCCCCCCGGAGCTCACCATTCATGGCCGTCAGTCTCGGCGCTGCGTGGCTGCAGTCAACCCGCATTGGCGAACGGGCACCATGTCGGGTGCCAACAGCGGCCGGCCTGCGGCCGCGCCGATGATGGCAAGGCGCGACCGCGTGCACCCATGGTCGCGGCCGGCGCTCACGCCTGAAAGTAGCCGGGTTGGCTGATGTCGGCGATCAGGCCGATCCCGTCGGGCGTCCAGCCCAGGCGCTGCTGTGTCAGGGTGCTGGAGGCCGGCATATCCAGGCCCGCGAACACCGCCAGCGGTCCATAATAATCGCCCGCCTCCTCCGGACCGATCGGCACGACCGGCACGTTCAGCGCGCGACCGATCACCTCGATGACCTCACGCATGGGGACGCCTTCCTCGCCGACGGCGTGGTAGATCCCGTCTGCCGCGCCCTTCTCCAGGGCAAGCCCGTACAGGCGGGCGACATCCGACCGATGCGCCGCGGCCCAGCGCTCGGTGCCGTCGCCGACATAGGCGACGCGGCCCTTCTGTCGGGCGAGTTCGACCAGATAAGAGATCAGCCCGGCCTTTCCGGGCGCGCCGTGCACCTGCGGCAGGCGGATCGCCATCGCGCGCACGCCGCGCGACGCATAGGCCAGACCGGCCTGCTCGGACACACGCGGAACATGCGCGCTCGACTCGCGCCGCATGTCTTCGGTGACCACCACGTTGGCCGCGACGAGTCCGGTTCCGGAGGTGACGATGAACGGCTTGTTCGTGCCCACCAGCACATCGCCCATGGCTTCGATGGCGGCCTTGTCAATCGCGCCGTTCTCCGCGAATTTCGAGAAGTCATGGATGAAGGCGAGATGGATCACGCCATCCGCATCGGCTGCGCCGCGCTTCAGGCTGTCGAGATCCTGCAGCGAGCCGCGATGCACCTGCGCGCCCAATTGCTCGAGCGTGCGGACGTTGTCGTCGGAGCGCGCCAGGCCTGTGACCTGGTGCCCCCCAGCGATCAGCTCCCTGGTGGTTTCGGAGCCGATGAATCCGGCGGCGCCGGTGACGAAGACACGCATGAGACACTCCCTGTTCAGATCGCCGGGATATTGCTACGTTGCTCATACGGGTAAAGTAGTGACGTTATACGGGTATGATTGCTAACAGGATGACGAACGCCGCCTCGCTCGGGGCCTATCTCCGGGACCGCCGCGGCAAGCTCGATCCGACCGCTTTCGGTCTGCCGCTGCAACGGCGGCGCACGCCCGGACTGCGGCGCGAAGAGGTAGCGCAGCGCGCCAATGTCAGCGCCACCTGGTACACCTGGCTGGAGCAAGGGCGCGGCGGCGCACCCTCCGCCGACGTGCTGGATCGCATCGCCCGCGCCATGATGCTGACCGAATTCGAGCGCGAGCATCTGTTCCTGCTCGGTCTCGGCCGGCCGCCCGAGGTCCGCTATCACGCGATCGACGGCATCTCACCGCGCCTGCAACGCGTGCTCGACACGCTGGAATACAGTCCCGCCTTCGTTCGCACGGCGACCTGGGACATCCTTGCCTGGAACAGGGCCGCCGCGGCCGTTCTCACCGACTACGGCGCGCTGCCGGAGGGGCAGCGCAACGTGCTGCGCATGATGTTCCACGACAGCCGCGTCCGCGCCGCGCAGTCGAACTGGCAGGCGGTGGCGCGCTATGTGGTCGCGTCGTTCCGCGCCGACGTGGCGCGCGCCGGTGCGGCCCGCGATGTGCAGTCGCTGGTCGACGAGCTCTGCGCGACCAGCACGGAATTTGCCGCGATGTGGCGCGACAACGACGTGCAGGGACGGCATGGCGACGGCGTGAAGCTCCTGCAGCATCCGATCGCCGGACCGCTCTCCTTGGAATTCTCGGGCTTCGCCGTCGATGGCCGGCCCGACCTCACCCTGGTGATCTATAATCCGGCGACGCCGGCCGATGCCGACAAGATCCGCGCGCTGCTGACGCCGCGCCCGGAATAGGGCGGATTCCAAATTGAAGTGCAACACCCCGTACCTATATCGTGCAACACCGGTGGCAACACCGGTGACAGTGCACAAAATTACTCGCTTAGCGCGGATGGCGGCGCCTTTTGCGTCCTCTGTTGTTTAGTGCACTGTCACCAAATTGGCAAAGAATTCGAACAAGCAGGCGACTGCGCTGCCTGGCCATTCATTGCGATGTCGGATCTCATTGAGGCTGCGAAGACCCCTCGATATTTGGCAGGCGTAGCGAGAATCTCACCTCGGTCCGTGGTTACGGTGACAGTGCACAAAACTACTCGCTCAGCGCGGATGGCGGCGCCTTTTGCGTCCTCCGTTGTTGAGTGCACTGGACTGCCCCCCTCAAGTGAGACACGATAATCTCAGTGACAGGCATTCC
>NZ_BSCT01000044.1:0-18066 GCF_030159255.1 Bradyrhizobium sp. SSBR45G
TCTCGCGGGTGCAGGACGTGTTCATGCCGGAGCGGGTGACGCGGGTGCCGCTGTCGTCCAGCGAGATCGCCGGCGTGTTGAACCTGCGTGGCCGCATCGTCACCGTGGTCGACATGCGCGCGCGGCTCGGCCTCGAGCGGCTCGGCGAGACGAAGCCGCCGATGGCGGTCGGCGTCGATCTGCGCGGCGAGTCCTATGGCCTGCTGATCGACCAGATCGGCGAAGTGCTGCGGCTGCCCGAGGCGAGCCGGGAGGAAAACCCCGTCAACCTCGATCCGCGCATGGCGAAATTTGCGGGCGGCGTGCACCGCCTCGATGGCCAGCTGATGGTCGTCCTCGATGTCGATCGCGTGCTTGAGATCCTGCCGAAAGCAGCAATTGCCGCGTAGCCTGTCAACCATCCCATAGGGGAACGAACATGAAGAGCTGTCTGGTCGTGGATGATTCCAGCGTGGTGCGCAAGATCGCGCGCCGCATCCTTGAGGAATTGGGTTTCTCGGTGGTCGAGGCCGAAGATGGCGAGCGCGCCCTGGAGCTCTGCACCAAGAGCCTGCCGGACGCCATTCTGCTCGACTGGAACATGCCAGTCATGGACGGCTACGACTTCCTCGGACGGCTTCGCCGCCTGCCGGGCGGCGAGGGGCCGAAAGTGGTGTTCTGCACCACCGAGAATGACATCGATCATATCTCGCGCGCGCTGAACGCCGGCGCCAACGAATACATCATGAAGCCGTTCGACAAAGAAATTGTCGCCGCCAAATTCCAGGAAGTCGGTCTCATCCAGGCATTGTCAGCCGAATCCGCCTGATCCCTTCGTCTGCCCAGAAGAGGCCGTCCGTGAACCAGCCAGATTACGAATTTCTGCGCAAGCTGCTTCGAGACAAATCAGGTCTCGATCTGTCTGCCGACAAACAATATCTGATCGAGAGCCGCCTGCTTCCGCTTGCGCGCAAGGCCGGTCTCGCCAGCATCAGCGATCTCGTCCAGAAGCTGAGGGACGGGTCGAGCACGCTCGTCAGCCAGGTCGTCGAGGCGATGACGACGAACGAGACCTTCTTCTTCCGCGACAAGGTTCCGTTCGATCATTTCCGCGAAATGATCATGCCGGAGCTCCTGAAGGCGCGCGCCAACCGCAGGTCGATCCGCATCTGGTGCGCGGCCTGCTCGACCGGGCAGGAGCCGTATTCGCTGGCGATGTCGCTCAAGGAGATGAGCGCTGCGCTCGCCGGATGGCGGGTCGAGATCATTGCCACCGACCTGTCGCAGGAGGTGCTGGAGAAATCCAAGGCGGGTCTCTACAGCCAGTTCGAG
Organism: Bradyrhizobium sp. SSBR45G; assembly: GCF_030159255.1. GTDB lineage: Bacteria > Pseudomonadota > Alphaproteobacteria > Rhizobiales > Xanthobacteraceae > Bradyrhizobium. The sequence goes on from NZ_BSCT01000044.1 coordinate 1,312, forward strand.
GTGCAACGCGGCCTGCCGATCCAGCTTCTGGTCAAATATTTCAAGCAGGCCGGCGAGCTCTGGCAGATCAACTCCGACGTTCGTGGCATGGTCCAGCATCGCCAGCTCAACCTGCTGCATGACTTCTCGCAGCTCGGCACCTTCGACGTCGTCTTCTGCCGCAACGTGCTGATCTATTTCGATCAGGACACGAAGATCAACATCTTCGGCCGCATCGCCAAGCTGATGGAGCCGGACGGCTTCCTGGTTCTCGGTGCAGCGGAAACGGTGGTCGGCCTCACCGACGTGTTCAAGCCGCTGGCAGACCGGCGCGGCCTGTACCGTCCGAGCGGCATCGTCTCGACGGCCAAGGCGCCGCTTCCGGGTGCGTCCAGGGTCGCGGCTGCCGGCAACTAGATGAGCCGCCACGGCGCGGGAGCAGGACACGAGGATGTCTGAAGAGAACAAAGGTACGGAGCGCGTCACCTTCAGTCGAGGCTACGATGTCTGCATCATGGGCATCGACGGGACCTGGCGGCGGGATTGCCAGCTCAACGCCATCTCCGACAACGACGCGGTGCTGACCCTTGAGGGATCCATCCAGGGATTGAACCTCAAGGAGTTCTTTCTGCTGCTGTCCTCGACGGGGCTGGCCTACCGGCGCTGCGAACTGGTCAGGGTCAATGGCTCGGAGATGGACATCCAGTTCATCAAGGGGAAGAACAAGAAGAAGCGCGGCAGCGCGTCCTCCAATCAGGACGCGACTGTCGGCTAAGTGCCGTGCTTGTGATCCGGCGGCGGGTCGGTTGCCAGTGCGCCGAGGTCGGCGCGTGCAGTGGAAAGCAGCTCGATCTCCTGCGCAAGTCCTAAGCGACGTAGCCGTTTTTCGGAGAGCCGCTTTACGTCGCTGCAGGATGAGATCTGTATGACAATGAAGTCAGTCAACTTTGCCAGGAACGACCAATGTCGGTCATGAGTTCGGAACGCGCCCCCAGCCGGCCGGAAGCTGTGGAGGAAGACGATCGGCGTGCGCTGCAGCTTCTGGTCGTTGACGATGATGCGGCGCAGAGGACGCTGATTTCGCTGGCGGCCAAGCAGGCTGGCCATGCGGTGACGGTCGTCGCCACCTGCAATGATGCGATCCGCGAGGTGCGCAACAAGCGCTTCGATTGCGTGACGCTCGATCTCATGCTCGAGGACGGTGACGGCACCGAGGTCCTCAAGGCGATTGCCGACAGCCGATTCGCCGGGTCGGTGATCGTGATCAGCGGCATGGATGCGGCGAGGCGAATCGCGGCCCGGCTCTATGCCCGCTCGCTCGGAATCGATCTGCAGAGTCTGCCCAAGCCGGTCGACCTGGCCGCGCTGCGCATCTACCTCGCCAATCTCGGCAAGACCGCGCTCGGCCTTCCTGTGGTCCACACCTGGGGTGGCGTCGCAGCCGATGGTGTTGCCGCGAAGCATCGGTCCTGAGGGCGGAGCCGGCTGAATTCGGGGCGGCTGTCCGCGCCGATGCGGTTCAATCGTATGCAACTCGCCGATCTTCCTCCCTCATGATCAAAACAAGGGCAACGCAGGCCGCCGTCCTGGCGTCTTGTGGCGAATGCCGTGCAGAAATCGGTCGCTCATGCGTCTCGTCGCAACGAGGTTATTTCGCGCGGCGGAGACTGATGGCGCGGGGGCCGCGATTGTTTGACGTCCCTCATGATCACATCGGCGGCGATGTGTTTTGCAAGGCAGCATACGATCCACAACGACTGCCTTGAGATCGTGGTCAGATCGTGGTCTCGTGGTGGCAATCGCGCGATCCGCAGCTACTACTTGTGGGTTCGAGGCATAAGCCGTACAAATACGGGTGCCCAAAAGGCCTGACGAGTATGGTATCATAAGACGCGCTGTCATTGTTTCTTCTCTGTTTGCAAGAGCAATCGCCCATGGCCGAACAAACAACTTCCCGCGGTGAGATTTTTGTCGTCGATGACGACCCTGCCGTGCGCGATACCCTTTCGATGGTCTTGTCGGCGGGGGGATATGAGGTGATCTGCTTTGCAGATGGCGCCGCACTTCTGGCGGTGGCCCGAAGCCGCACACCATCCTGCATCCTGCTCGACGTGCACATCCCGGGAAAGTCGGGGCTCGACATTCTCAGGGAACTTCACGGCGAGGACTATCCGGCGCCGATCTTCATGATCTCGGGCCAGGGCGATATCCCGATGGCGGTCAACGCCATCAAGAACGGCGCGCTCGACTTCATCGAGAAGCCGTTTCGCGGCAGTGAGATCGTGGCGCGACTGAACGAGGCGATCGGTGCGTTCGCGCGCCGCCAGAAAGAGAACGCCTCGCCGAAGATCGGATCCCTCCATTTCCCCGGCCGCGAGCCGCTGACACGGCGCGAACGCGAGGTCCTCGAACAGTTCACGGCGGGCGCCTCCAACAAGGAGGCTGGACGCACGCTCGGCATCAGCCCGCGCACGATCGAGGATCATCGCGCCAACATCATGAAGAAGCTCGGCGCGCGCAATGCGGCTGATCTGATTCGCATCGTGATGACGGCGTCGCGCGCCAATTGAGCCGGTCCGCCGCGCGGCCATCGGGCAGCCCTTGGTCGTCGCCGCCGCGCCGGCTCGACGCAGCAGGGGCGTTACGCTTCGTTGGCTGAGAGCGCCTTGCGGATCATCTTGGCCAATTCGGATTTGCGATATGGCTTCGGCAGCAGCAGGATCCCTTCGTCCAGCCGGCCGTGATGCACGATCGCGTTTTCGGTGTAGCCGGAGGTGAACAGCACCCGCTGGTCCGGACGAATCCGCTGGATCTCGGACGCGAGCTGGCGCCCGTTCATCGTGCCCGGCATGATGATGTCGGTGAACAGCAGATCGAACGGCTCGCCGGCATTGATGATCGCGAGCGCCTCGGCCGCATTGGCCGCTTCGAGCGTCGCGTAGCCCAGCGCATGGAGCTGGGCGAGAACATAACCGCGCACCAGCCGATCGTCCTCCACCACCAGGATCGTCTCATGGCCGCCCTCGATGGCAGGCGCGGTCCCCGATGACGGCGCGACCGCGCCTTCGCTGCCCGGCGGCAGATACATGCGGATCGTGGTTCCGTGTCCTTCCTCGCTGTAGATCCTGATGTGCCCCGCCGACTGCTTCACGAAGCCATAGACCATCGAGAGGCCCAGGCCCGTGCCCTTGCCTGGCCCTTTCGAGGTGAAAAAGGGGTTGAAGACCTTGTCGATGATGCCGGCCGGAATGCCGCTGCCGCTGTCGCTGACCGCGATCATCGCATAGCGGCCCGGCCTGACGTCGTCGTAGAGGCTCGCATAGTTCTCGTCGAGGTCGGCCCAGCCGGTCTCCAGGATCAGCTTGCCGCCATTCGGCATCGCGTCGCGGGCGTTGAGCGCGAGATTGATGATGGCGGTGGCGAGCTGGTTGGGATCGACATGCGCGACGCAGGTTTCGTCCTGGAACACGGATTCGATCTCGACCTGCTCGCCGAGGGTGGGCCGCAGCAGCTTGGCCGTATCGATCATCAGCGTGTTGACGTCGACCTCGCGCGGCTGCAGCGGCTGCCGGCGCGCAAAGGCGAGCAGATGCTGCGTGAGATCGGCGCCGCGCGCTGCGGCCTCGTCGATCATCCGCGTGATCGCGGCCAGCTGCGGCTCCTTGGCAACGGCCGCCGCGAGAATCTCGATCGTGCCGGTGATCACGGTGAGGATGTTGTTGAAGTCATGGGCGATGCCGCCGGTGAGCTGGCCGATCGCCTCCATCTTCTCGGACTGACGGATCCGCTCCTCGGTTGCGATCTTGTCGGTCAGGTCGCGGAAGAAGCCGTTCAGCACGAAGCCGTTGCGGGTCTTCAGCGCGGTGACGCTCAGCTCGGCCCTGAATTCGCGGCCGTCGCGCCGCCTCACCATCACCTCGCGCCGCCGTCCGGCGCCGAGCGCGGAAGGCTGGCCGGTCATCACGATGCGGCCGAGCGCCGAACGCAGCTCCTCGCCCTCGCCGGCGACCGTGATGACGTCGAACACGTCCTTGCCGAGGATCTCCGCGCGCGACCAGCCGAAGATCCTCTCGGCCTGCGAATTCCAGTTGAGGATGGCGCCCTTGTCGTCGATCTGCACGAAGGCATCGAGCGCGGTCTCGACGATATTGCGGGCGAGCTGCTCGCTCTCGCGCAGGGTTTCCTGCGCCAGCCGGCTCTCCGTCATGTCGCGGCCGATGAAGAAGTGGCGCTGGACCGGCTCCGACCAGTTCGAGGTCCAGGACAGCGTCACCACGCGGCCATCCTTGTGGATGTAGCGCGCATCGGACGTCCGCGCCCGCAGGCCGTTGCGGGAGGCGCGCAGCTCTTCGCGGGCCTTGGCCAGATCGTCGGGATGGATGAAGTCGGCGCCGCTGCGCCCGATCATTTCGGCCGGGCTGTAGCCGAGTGTCGCCTCCACGCTGGGCGAGACCTGAACCAGGATGCCGTGACGGTCGGTGATCAGGATCAGGTCCTGCGAAGTCTCGAAGATGCGTCGCCGTTCTTCGGTCTGCTGACGCAGCGCCTGCTCGGTCCTGCGGCTCTCGGTGATGTCGCGCGCGATCTTCGATGCGCCGATGATCTGTCCGGTCGGTGAATTGATCGGCGAGACGCTGAGCGAGACGAGGATGTGCTCGCCATCCTTGCGAATGCGGACCGTCTCGAACGCCTGGATCCGCTCGCCGCGCGCGACGCGCAGCAGAATGTCCTGTGCTTCGCCCATTCGGTCGGGTGGCACCAGGAAGTCCGCCCGACGGCCCACGGCCTCCTCGGCGGAGTAGCCCAGCATGGTTTCCGCGGCCGGATTCCAGCCCGTGATGGAGCCGTCGAGCGCGAGCGTGACGATGGCGTCGTTCGATGATTCGACGGCGGCGCTGTACAGGCGTTCGCGCGCGGCGAAATGGTCGCGCGCCGCTTCGGTCAGGTAGTGCTCCTGGACCTCGCGTTCCAGCTCGGCCGTCTTGTTGCGGACCTCGTCCAGCACGCGGGCAAAGGCACGCGCCAGCACGCCGGTCTCGCCGACGGCTTCGAGCGGAATCTTCACCGTCTCGCCGCGGCCGACGCTCTCGACCGCCTGCGTCAGCTGGTTGATCGGACGCGTCAGCGATCTCGCGACCACGAAAGCCAGGGCGGCCGCGCACAGCATTGCGATCAGGCCGACCTCGATCGCCGTCTTGCGGATGGCGAGGGCCGGGGCCATGAACGCCGTGTTCGGGATCGTCTCGATCACCGCGACCCATTCCTGCGCGGCGAGCAGCGTCGGTGCGAAGGCGACGCCGCCGGGGCGATCGGCCTCGTCGTGGAGAATGCGCGCAAAGCCTTCCGTGCTGCCGGTGGCGCTGGCGAGCGTCGGGAAATCATCCTGCCAGCGCGCCGATTGGCCGCGTTTCGAGGCGAACTCGCGCTCGGATTCCGGATGGAAGAGATAGTCGCCGCGCGCATTGACGACGTAGAGCTGCGCGCCCGGCCGGGCGGCGTTGCGCAGATGCGCGAATATCGGGCGCATGTCGAGATCGACCATCAGGATGGCGAACGGCTTGCCGTCCGGCGCAAAGACGGGCGTGCCGACGCAGAGCATCGGAACCCCGGTCTTGGGGTCGGTGGTGTTGCCATCGAGGATGATCGGCGAGATCCGGATGCCGCCGGGCGGCAGGCTCAGCGTCTGCTTGATGTAGGGGCGTTCGCCGCGCGTGATCAGCTCGTTCTCGGGGACGATCCGGACGGTGTCGCCCGGGCCGAGACGGTCGACCCGCACCAGCTCGCGATAATTGTTCTCGATCCCGACCAGACGGATCATCGCGTAGGTCGGCTTGGCCTGCAGCTCGGCGAAATAGCGCATCGCCACCCGCTCGCGCCACGACTGCGCCGACAAGCCCTCGCGCGGATCGGGGGCTCCCGTCATCAGCGTGCGCATCAGCGTCGCGAGGTTCGGCGAGGCGCGATAGCCGTTGATGTCGTTGCGGGCGCCGCCGACGTAGTTTTCGAGCTCGGTCGCCATCAGGCGGGAATGCGACTCGATGCGGTCCAATGCGCGCGGCAGCAGCGCCCGTTCCAGGCTGCGATAGCCGAGCCAGCCGACGGCGAACACGGCGATCGCGACCAGCAGGATCATCGCGATCGCCAGTCGCGTCGTCAGCGATCCGCGGCGGCCGAGACTGCGGGGCTCGCTTGCGCCGTCGGGGCCGCTCAGCGAAGGCTGGCCGGCTCTGCTGTCAGGAGTTCGGAATAGCATCGTGGCCTGGCCGTGGTCGATCAGCCTGCTTGCCTGCCGACGCCAGGCAATCGGAAACCATCGTCAGGAGGGCGCCCGGTTTGAACGGCTTGGGCAACGCGGAAACCGCTCCCAGCTTGGTGGCCATGGTAAGATAGTCGGGTTCCGAAATCGAGCTGGGGGTCTCCGGTCGTCCCGAGGTCATCAGGATCGGAAGGTCGGGTGCGCGCCGCAGGATCAGGCGCAACGCCTCCAGCCCGTCCATGCCCGGCATGAAGATGTCGAGGATCACCAGATCGAAGCTCTCGTGATCGAAACGGGCAAGCGCCTTCTGGCCGTCGCCCGCCGTCGCCACCACATGACCTGCCTGCTCGAGCACGCGCTGAATGGTCAGCTGCATGACAGGATCGTCGTCCACGACCAGTATCTTCGCCACGCTCTACGCCTCCCGAATGGCTGGCAGCAAGACCAACGGTCAGTTGTAAAGGTTTTGCCTAATTTGCGGCGCGCCGCAAGCACCTCACGGCTCAAGTCACATGTGCGATCGCAGAGCTCGGGCCATGTGCGTTGCCCAGACGGCGGAAAACCGAGATTTCGGCTCCGCGTCTGCGATGAATCGAGCGCCGTTGCTTCAATCGAGATCGCTGCCTTTGTTTAAGGCACTCGCGCCGTAGTTGTACGGGCGGAACCCTTCACATTCGCTTAATCCGATCAATGGAAAAGTTACCATGGTTCCCGCTTTGATTGTGTCGCTCCGTTGCGCTCAAGCGCACAACCTTTGAGCACATTCTCGATGATTTGCGATTTTTGGATGGGGTGATTCCGTGGTGGGCAATTTCAAGATTGGCGTCCGTCTGTGGTTTGGTTTCGGCGTCCTCGTTGCGATCGGCCTTGCAACCGCGGCCTTCGGCTATTGGCAGCTCGACAGCATTTCCAAGAAGGTCCTGCGGATGGCGGATCAGTCGCAGAACGCGATCGGGGTGGTGAAGATCTCAGCCGATCTCCACGCCTCATCGCGGGCCATGCTCCGTTACCAGAGCGATCGTGACCCGGCCTCCTATGCCGAGGCCGAGGCCCGGCTGGCGAGCGCCGCCGCGACGCTCCAGGCGACGATCCGTCGTACGGTGTCGCAAGAGCGCCTGGCGGCATATCGCCTGCTGCAGCCGGAGATTGCGTCCCTGAACGACAAGCGTCTCGCGCTGGGAAGCGTGTTGCAGGCCTATTTTGCCGGCCGCGACGCATTGTTTGCCGACGGCGATCGTCTCGCGGCTGATCTGCACAGGCTGGCCGAGGCCGCCCAGGGGACGGTTCATGCTCAAGCCATGGCTGCGCTCGAGCTCAGCATCAACATGGCCCGGATCTCAGTCTGGCGTCACCTTGCCACATACGACATCAAGCCGCGCGAGGCCTTCATGGCCGAGCACGGGCGGCTCAAGGGGCTGATCGCCGGGCTCGAAAAGGAGGACCTCGGCGCGCTCGCTCCGATGCTCGCGGCGGTCAAGGCCGACCTGGCGGTCTATGCCGGAAGCTTCGAGAGCGCCTCCGGCAATCTGCTGCGCGGCAACGACATCTATGCGAGCGAAATCGTGCCGCTGACGACGTCGGCGATCGACCGGATCGAGAAGGTGGAGAGCGGCATCCGGTCGAACTATGTCGCCACGGTCGCGGAGACCGGCGGCCTGATCGACGGGGCGTCGCAGGTGCAACTCACGACGGCGCTCGTCGCCGCGCTGCTCGGGCTTGCCAGCGCCGTCCTGATGACACGCAGCATCACCCGGCCGATCCGGATCCTGTTGGACGAATCCGGGCGGCTGTCGGCCGGCGACACCTCGGTCGAATTCCTCGGCGCGCAGCGCCGTGACGAGGTTGGCCAGCTCGCCGGCGCGGTGGCGAAATTCCGCGACAACGTGCTTGCGCAGCAGCAGGCGGCGCAAGGCGTGGCCGAAGCCGCCGAGCAACGTGATGCCGTCAACCGGAACATGGAGCAGGCGGTCGAGGAGTTTCGGCGCGCGGCCGAAGGGCTGCTCGGCGAGTTCGGCAAGAATGCCGTCACCATGAAGCAGACCGCCAGCTCGCTGACCAGCATCGCGGCGCAGGCGACGCAACAGGCCGAGGCGGCGGCCAATGCCTCGGACCGGACCGCGTCGAACGTCCAGACGGTGGCGGCCGCGGCCGAACAGCTTGCCGGGTCGATCCAGGAGATCGGGCGCCAGATCGAACGTTCGAACGCCACGGTGCGTTCGGCCAACACCACGACGGCGCGGTCCGAAAGCGAAATCGAGGGCCTCGCCCAGGCGGCCCAGAGCATCTCCTCCGTGATCGACCTGATCCAGGCGATCGCGGCCCAGACCAACCTGCTGGCGCTCAACGCGACCATCGAGGCGGCACGCGCCGGCGAGGCCGGCCGTGGCTTCGCCGTCGTCGCGCAGGAGGTCAAGTCTCTGGCCGAGCAGACCGCAAAGGCGACACAGGAGATCGCGCAGCACGTCCAGGGCATCCAGACCTCGACCGGCAATGCCGTGGCATCGGTCAAGCAGGTCGGGGTGGCGATGCGGGAGATCGACGAGGTCACCGGGGCGATCGCCAGCGCAGTCGAGCAACAGGGCGCCGCAACCCGCGAGATTTCACAGAACGTGCAGATGGCCGCGTCCGGCTCGCACACCCTCGCCGACAGCATCACCACCGTGAGCGAGGCCATTCGCCAGACCAACCGGTCGGCCGACCAGGTCTCGACGTCCTCAGCCCAAGTGTCGCAGGCGGCCGAGCGGCTGGCGGAGGAGGTCCGCAGCTTCTTCGTGAAGCTGCGCACCGGACCGCTCGATCGCCGCAAAGGAGACGGCGCTGGCTACAAGGGGCCGGAGCGCCGGCAGAACTACATCGCCGGTGCGGCCGGGAGAATGAAGAGCGTTGCGTGAGTTGGCCGGCCCGGCAACGGACGCCGGCGGCCTGGAAGTGTTGGGGGATTGAATGTTGGGCTTCGTTTCGAACGTGAAGATCCAGAACCGGCTGCTCGCCGGATTTGGTCTGATTTGCCTGTTGCTCGCCTGTGGCGTGGGCTATTCGGTCTACGCGGTGTCCGACGTATCGCAGCGCTTCCGCAAGATCGTCGAGCTGAGATCGCCGATTGCGATCGGCAGCACGCAGCTGGTCGGCAGTCTGCACGCCACGCTCGCGGCCCTGCGCGGCTATCTGATCACGGGCGATCCCGACATGAAGCAGCGGCGGGCGGCGATGTGGACGGAGTTCGAGAGATCGATCCAGGACTTCGACCGGCTGGCGAGCCAGCTCAAGGTTCCAACGAACCGCGCCTTGTGGGCCGAGGCCAAGCCGCTGCTCGCGGAGTTCAGGGCGGCCCAGGACAAGGCCGAGGCGGTGGCGTTCACCGCAGATGCCTATCCGGCGAACAAGCTGCTGGCCGCCGAGGCCTCGCCGCTGATCGCGACCATGTTCGCCGACGTCACCAGGATGATCGACGAGGAGAACACGCTGGACGCGACGCCTGAGCGCAAGCGCCTGTTGAAGACGATGGCCGATGTCCGCGGCAATCTCGCCGCGGCAGGCTCGCAGCTCAGGCTCTACGTCGCCTCTGGTGACCCATCGGACCGCGACAAGTTCGCGGCCCCTTATACGAACTACAAGAATGCGGTCGCGATCATCGCGTCCCAGGCCGGCCTGCTCACGCCGTCGCAGAAGGCTGCGTTCGACAAGATCGCCAAGGCGAGCGAAGCGCTTGCGCCGCTGCCGGACAAGATCTTTGCGCTCCGGGCGTCGCCGCAATGGAATGCGGCGGTGTTCCTGCTGGCAACCGAGGCGGCGCCGCGGGCCAACAGGCTGCTCGAGATTCTGGACGGCAAGAAGCGGGCGGACGGAACGTTCGGCGACGGTATGAAGACGAACCAGCAGGATGTGCTGGTGACGGACTCGGCCGATGTCGCGAGACTGATCGAGCAGCTCCTGCTGGCTGAGTGGGCGCTGCTCTGTGTGGGAGTCGTGCTCGGCGTGGCCATCGCGATTTTTGTGGCGCGCTCGATCACGAAGCCGATCAGGGCTCTGGTTGCCGATTCGAAGCTGCTGTCGGACGGCGATACCACGGTCGCATTCGAGACGGCCGCGCGCGCCGACGAGATCGGCGATGTGTCGAAGGCGGTGGCCATGTTCCGCGACAACGTGATTGCGCAGCAGCAGGCGTCGTCGAACTATGTGCGCGAAGCCGAGGCGCGCGAGGCCATGAATCTCAACATGGAGGCGGCGGTGGAGGCCTTCCGCGCTAAGTCGACGGAGCTGCTGAACGAGGTCGACGACAATGTCGGCGTCATGAGGAATACGGCCGAGGCCCTGACCGGCATTGCGAGCCACGCCACCGAGCAGGCCGCTTCCGCGGCCGGCGCCTCGGAGAGGACCGCGGTGAACGTGCAGACGGTGGCCGCTGCCGCCGAGCAGCTGACGGGCTCGATCGTCGAGATCGGCCGCCAGATCGAGTTGTCCAACTCCACCGTTCGCAACGCCAACGCGACCACGGCACGGTCGGAAGCCGAGATCGAGGGGCTCGCCCAGGCGGCGCAGAGCATCTCGACCGTGGTCGATCTGATCCAGGCGATCGCGTCGCAGACCAATCTTCTGGCGCTCAATGCCACCATCGAAGCGGCGCGCGCCGGCGAGGCCGGGCGTGGCTTCGCCGTCGTGGCGCAGGAGGTCAAATCGCTGGCCGAGCAGACCGCCAAGGCGACACAGGAGATCAGCCAGCACGTCCAGGGCATCCAGAGCTCGACCAGCAACGCCGTCGCCTCGGTGAAGGAGGTCTCGACGGCGATGCGCCAGATGGCCGATGTCACCACCGCCATCGCCAGCGCCGTGGAGCAGCAGGGCGCGGCGACGCGCGAGATCTCGCACAACGTCCAGATGGCGGCGTCGGGCAGCAAGACCCTCGCGTCCAACATCTCCACCGTGAGCGGTGCGATCGAGGAGACCAGCCAGTCGGCCGACAGCGTCCGCAATGCGTCCGGCAACGTTTCGCGCGCGGCTGAGAACCTTGCGGCGGAGGTGCAGGAGTTCTTCGTCCGGCTGCGCAACGGGCCGCTCGACCGTCGCGCCGAGGACGATCCGAACTACCAGGGCCCGGAGCGCCGGGCCAATCGAGGCTCAGGGCAGCGGCGCCGGCGGGCGGCGTGACCTCAGTCATCGGCCTGGCGGCCGACGCGGGACCGCTATCCGCTGAGATAGTCCGGCCACAGGCTGCGGATGGTGGCGAGGTCGCTGAGCGTGCCGGTCAGGTGCTCGCGCAGGTGAGCCTGCGCCTCGTCCGGCCGGCCTGCCGCGATCGCCTGGACGATCTGTGTGTGGTGGCGCAGGATGGTCTGCGCCTTGCCGGGCGACGGCAGATGCAGCCGCCGCAGCCGGTCGATATGGCCGCTGCGGCTGCGCACCAGCGTCCACAGCTCCCGCTTCCCGGCCGCGCTGTACAGCCGCTCGTGAAAGGCGTTGTCGACGACCGTGAATGACGCGAAGTCGCCGTCTTTGGCGAACCGCCGCTGTTGAGCGATCAACGCGTCCAGCTCGTCGACGGGGACCAAGGCGGGCTCCAGCGCCAGCAGGCGCACGATCTCGAGCTCCAGCGCCTGGCGCAGGAACTGCGCCTGCTGCGCCCTGCCGACGTCGATGCGGCTGACCAAGGTCGCATGCTGAGGGAAGATTTCGACCAGGCCCTCCTCGGCGAGCCGCATCAGCGCGTCCCGGATCGGCGTCGAGCTCAGGCCGAATTCGGCCTGCAGCGCGGGGCGCGACAGGGGTGCGCCCGGCGGCAGTGCCAGCCCGATGATCTGGTCGCGCAGCCGATCGAACACCTGCGGCGCCGCGCGCCGGCTCGGATCGAGCCGTTCGGGCGGCAGCACCGCAGGAGGCGTCGCAGGCAGGGCCATGAGGTCGGACGTCCCGGCTCGAATGTCGCAGGCGCAGGACAGCGCTTGTCAGAGATGCACTAATGCATTAGTGCATCTCTTCACCGGCCGTCAAGAAGGAGCCGGCGCGCGAGGAGGGATGTCCCATGTTCGAGAAGTTCGGGCGCTCGGCCACACGAGCCGCTGGCTTGCTGGCCGCCATGTTGATGTCGGCAGCCTGGAGCGCCGCGGCGCAGGCCCAGCAGAAGACCGAGGTGTCGCTGTCGCGGCAGCCAGGCATCTTCTACATGCCGAGCCACATCATCGAGAAGAACAAGCTGATCGAGAAGCATGCCACGGCGCTCGGCCTTGCTGGCGTCACCACCAAATGGCTGACCTTTTCCGGCGGCGGCGCGCAGACGGATGCCTTGCTGGCCGGCAGCGTCGACATTCTCAACACCGGCACCGGCAACCTGCTCTTGCTGTGGGACCGCACCCGCGGCGGGGTGAAAGGTATCGTCGCCACCTCGGCGCAGCCGATGACCCTGATCAGCCGTGACCCCAATATCAAGTCGATCAAGGATTTCGGCCCCAGCGACAAGATCGCGGTGCCGACCGTCAAGGTCTCGACCCAGGCCATCGTGCTGCAGATCGCCGCCGCTGAAGCGTTCGGCGCCGACCAATGGGCCAAGCTCGACGCCAACACCGTGCAACTCGGCCATCCCGACGCCTACACCGCGCTCTCCAATTCGCAGCATGAGGTGCGCAGCCACTTCTCGATCCCGCCCTACACGTTCCTCGAGATGAAGAACGTGCCGGGCGCGCATGTCGTGATGTATTCACCCGACGTGATGGGCGGGCCGCTGAGCCAGGCGCAGTTCTTCACCACGACGAAGTTCGCCGACGCCAATCCGAAGATCATCCAGGCGGTGCGCGAGGCCACCAAGGAAGCGCAGGATTTCATCCGCAGCGATACCAAGACGGCAGTCGAGATCTACAAGGAAATCACCGGCGACAAGACCTCGGTCGAGGATCTGCTCGCCTGGCTCAAGGAACCGGGCATGATGGAGTGGAATCTGGAGCCGCAGGGCACGATGAAGTTCGCCACGCATCTCGCCAGGATCGGCACCCTCAAGACTCAGCCGAAGGCCTGGACCGACTACTATCTGCCGGTCGCGCATGATCTGAAGGGCAACTGATGTCCGCGCTCCTCGATGTCAGCGACGTCACCCTGCGCTACAAGACCTCGAGCGCCGTGATCACCGCGACGGAGCGCGTCGGCTTCTCCGTCGACCGCTCCGACCGCTTCGTGCTGCTGGGGCCCTCGGGCTGCGGCAAGTCGACCCTGCTGAAGGCCGTCGGCGGCTACATCAAGCCGAGCGAAGGCCGCATGCGGATCAATGGCCGCGAGATCACCGGCCCGGGCGCGGACCGCATGATGATCTTCCAGGAGTTCGATCAGCTGCTGCCCTGGAAGACGGTGCTCGCCAACGTCATGTTCCCGCTGCTGACGGCGCGGCGCATGCCGCGCAGGGAAGCCGAGAGCCGTGCCCGCGCCTATATCGAGAAGGTCGGGCTGACGCGGGTCGTCGATGCCTATCCGCACACGCTGTCCGGCGGCATGAAGCAGCGCGTGGCGATTGCCCGGGGCATGGCGATGGAGCCGGACATTCTCTTGATGGACGAGCCGTTCGCGGCGCTCGATGCGCTGACGCGGCGGACCTGCCAGGACGAGCTGCTGCAGCTGTGGAACGACACCAAGTTCACCGTGCTGTTCGTGACGCATTCGATTGCGGAGGCCATCAAGATCGGCAACCGCATCCTGCTGCTGTCGCCGCACCCTGGCCGGGTCAAGGCCGAGGTCATCGACGTCGACAAGGTCTCGGCCGAGGACGGCAGCGCCGCCCGCCTGGAGAAGCAGATCCATGACCTCCTGTTCTCCGAACCCGCAACGGCACATTGAGGGCCGCTCCCATGACTGGAGTAGAGAATGGCTGACGCCAAGATCATCCTGCGCGACACGGCTGCGGCCAGCGCGTCCCCGGCCGAGGTCGAGCGCAAGCTCGGCGTGGTCGAGCTGTTGTGGAATGACGGCTTCGTGCGCAAGACCCTGATCATCGTCGTGCTCGCGGCGATCTGGCAGGCCTATGGCAGCTATCTCGACAACCCGCTGCTGTTCCCGACTTTCTCCGACACGATCGCCGCACTCTGGGAGAAGGTCCGCGACGGCACCATCCCCATGCGCGCCTGGACGTCGCTGAAGGTGCTGTTCATGGGCTATGCCGCCGGCATCGCGCTGGCGTCGATCCTGACCGTGCTCGCGATCTCGACGCGCATCGGCACTGATTTTCTCGAGACCGTCACCGCGATGTTCAACCCGCTGCCGGCGATCGCGCTGTTGCCGCTGGCGCTGATCTGGTTCGGGCTCGGCAGCGGCAGCCTTGTTTTCGTGCTGATCCATTCGGTGCTGTGGCCGGTCGCGCTCAACACCCATTCCGGCTTCAAGAGCGTGTCGAGCACGCTGCGGATGGTCGGCCGCAATTATGAGCTGAACGGCTTTTCCTATGTCATTCGCATCCTGATTCCGGCGGCGTTCGGCGCCATCCTCACCGGCCTCAAGATCGGCTGGGCGTTTGCGTGGCGCACGCTGATCGCCGCCGAGCTGGTGTTCGGCGTCTCCTCGGGGCAGGGCGGCCTCGGCTGGTTCATCTTCGAGAACCGCAACTTGCTGGAAATTCCTGCCGTGTTCGCCGGCCTGCTGACCGTGATTGTGATCGGTCTCGTGGTCGAGAACCTGATCTTCCGCACCATCGAGCGCAGGACCGTGCAGACCTGGGGGACCCAATCATGACCGAGCGCAAGCAACCCGATCAGCTGCGCAGCGCGCGCTGGTTCGCGCCCGACGATCTCCGCTCGTTCGGCCACCGCTCGCGCGTGATGCAGATGGGCTATGCCCAGGAGGAGTGGAAGGGCCGGCCGGTCATCGCCATCGTCAACACCTGGTCCGATGCGCAGCCCTGCCACATGCACTTCAAGCAGCGCGTCGACGACGTCAAGCGCGGCGTGCTGATGGCCGGCGGTTTCCCGATCGAGCTGCCGGCGCTGTCGCTGTCGGAGTCGCTCTTGAAGCCGACCACGATGCTCTACCGCAACATGCTGGCGATGGATGTCGAGGAGCTGCTGCGCGGCCATCCCGTCGACGGCGTCGCGCTGATGGGCGGCTGCGACAAGACCACGCCGGCGCTGCTGCTCGGCGCCACCAGCATGAACCTCCCGGCGATCTATCTCCCCGCAGGTCCGATGCTGCGCGGCAATTGGAAGGGCAAGACGCTCGGCTCGGGCTCGGACGCCTGGAAGTACTGGGATGAACGCCGCGCTGGAAAACTGTCGGATGCCGATTGGAACGCGATGGAGGCCGGTATCGCGCGCAGCCATGGCACCTGCATGACCATGGGCACGGCGTCGACCATGACGGCGATCGCCGAAGCGATCGGCATGACCTTGCCGGGCGCGTCGTCGATTCCCGCGGCGGATGCCGAGCACATCCGCATGAGCTCGGAATGCGGCCGCCGCATCGTCGAGATGGTGTGGGAGGATCTGACGCCGTCGAAGATCCAGACCCGTCAGGCGTTCGAGAACGCGATCGCGGTCGCCATGGCGATGGGCTGCTCGACCAATGCGATCATCCATGTGATCGCGCAGGCTCGTCGCGCTGGTGCCGATATCGGCCTCGACGATTTCGAGGCCGCCAGCCGCAAGGTGCCCGTGCTCGCCAATGTCCGGCCGAGCGGCGACGCCTACCTGATGGAGGACTTCTACTACGCCGGCGGACTGCCCGGCCTGATGAGCCGGATGAAAGAGCATCTCCATCTCGACTGCGTCACCGTCAACGGCCGCACGCTCGGCGACAACATCGCGGGCGCCGGCGTCTACAATGACGACGTCATCCGCCCGCAGTCGAACCCGATCTATCGCGAAGGCGCGCTCGCTGTGCTCAAGGGCAACCTCGCGCCCGGCGGCTGCGTCATCAAGCCCTCGGCCTGCGACCCGCGCTTCCTGAAGCATACCGGCCCGGCGCTGGTGTTCGACGACTATCCGTCGATGAAGAAGGCGATCGATGATCCCGATCTCGACGTGTCAGCCGATCACGTGCTGATCCTGCGCAATGCCGGACCGCAAGGCGGGCCGGGCATGCCGGAATGGGGCATGCTGCCGATCCCGACCAAGCTGGTGAAGCAGGGCGTGCGCGACATGGTGCGGCTGTCGGATGCACGCATGAGCGGCACCAGCTATGGCGCCTGCATCCTGCATGTCGCGCCGGAGGCCTATGTCGGCGGTCCGTTGGCGCTGGTGAAGAATGGCGACCTGATCACGCTGGACGTCGCCGCGCGCACGATCAATCTCGATGTCCCGGAGGACGAACTGGCGCGCCGCCGCGCCGCCTGGACGCCGCCAGCGCCGCGCTTCGAGCGCGGCTATGGCTGGATGTTCGCCCGCCACATCAAGCAGGCCAATGACGGCTGCGACTTCGACTTCCTGGAGACCGGCTTCGGCGCCGCCGTCGGGGAGCCTGTGATTTATTAGTTCATGGCGGCGAGAGGCAGCACTCTCGCCCTAACCGCGGTGCGCTCCCTCCCCCCTTGCGGGGGAGGGTCGGGGAGGGGGGTGCCC
>NZ_BSCT01000044.1:18073-63553 GCF_030159255.1 Bradyrhizobium sp. SSBR45G
GGCCCGGGGCCCGCCCCCCCCCCCCCCCCCCCCCCCCCCCCCCCCGCCCCGAGCGACACCGCTGATGTGGACCCCCACCCCCAACCCCTCCCCGCAAGGGGGAGGGGAGCGCAGCGAGCAAGACCAAGACATGACCAAACTCAGCACCGCCACCCGAAACAAGCTCAAGACCGTCTCGACCGCGACCGTCGCCACCGCGCTGTTCAAGCGCGGCCTGCGCGTCCAGTGCATCCAGAACGTTCATGCGCTCAATCCGGACGCCCCGACCATGGTCGGCGAGGCGTTCACGCTGCGCTACATTCCGGCGCGCGAGGATCTCAACACGATCGAGGTGTTTCGCGACCGCGGCCATCCGCAGCGCAAGGCTGTGGAAGACTGCCCGCCCGGCGCGGTGCTGGTGATGGACAGCCGCAAGGACCCGCGCGCCGCCTCGGCCGGCGCGATCCTGGTCAGCCGCCTGCAGCAGCGCGGTGTCGCCGGTGTCGTCACCGACGGCGGCTTCCGCGACGCCGCCGACATTGCCAAGCTCGGCATTCCAGCCTTCCACCAGCGCCCGAGCGCGCCGACCAATCTCACCTTGCATCATGCGATCGAGATCAACGGCCCGATCGCCTGCGGCGATGCGCCGGTGTTTCCGGGCGACGTGATCCTCGGCGATTCCGACGGCGTCATCGTCATCCCCGCCCATCTCGCCGACGAGATCGCGGATGAGACCTTCGAGATGACCGCGTTCGAAGACTTCGTCGCCGAGCAGGTCGCCCAGGGACGCTCGATCCTCGGCCTCTATCCGCCGACCGATCCGCAGACGCCGCAGGACTTTGCGGCGTGGCGCGCGAAGAATAACAGGTAGCCGCTCCAATTTCCGCTGTCGTCCCGGCCTTGAGCCGGGACCCATAACCACAGGGCGTCGTTATGGCAAAGAACGCAGCTCCAGCGCGCTCAACACTAACCAACGGTGGTTATGGGTCCCTGCGTTCGCAGGGACGACACCGTTGATGAGGCGCGATCTTGCCAAACATTCAGCTGGTGAACTGGCCTCAGCCGCTCACGCCGTCCGATCCGCCAATCCCACGGCCCACAGCGCGAACGCATAGACGATCGCGACCTCGTCGAGCCGGTTGAAGCGGCCGGAGGCGCCGCCGTGGCCGGCGCCCATGTTGGTGCGCAGGATGACCGGGCCGCCTGACGTCATCGTCGCGCGCAACCGTGCGACCCACTTGGCCGGCTCCCAATAGGTGACGCGCGGGTCGGTCAGTCCGGCCATCGCCAGGATCGCCGGATACTCCTTGGCCGCGACGTTGTCGTAGGGCGAGTAGGACAGGATGGTGCGAAAATCCTTCTCGCTCTCGATCGGGTTGCCCCATTCGGGCCATTCCGGCGGCGTCAGCGGCAGGGTGTCGTCGAGCATCGTATTCAGCACGTCGACGAACGGCACTTCCGCAACGATGCCGGCGAACAATTCGCCCGAGCGATTGGCGACCGCGCCCATCAGCATGCCGCCGGCACTGCCGCCATGGCCGACGATGCGCTTGGCGCTGGTGTAGTTCGCCGCGATCAGCGCCCGTGCGCTGGCTGCGAAATCGTCGAAGCTGTTGGTCTTCTTCTCGCGCTTGCCGTCGAGGTACCAGCCCCAGCCCTTGTCCGTGCCGCCGCGAATGTGCGCGATGGCGTAGACGAAGCCGCGGTCGACCAGCGACAGCCGGTTGGCCGAGAACGACGCCGGCATCGCCATGCCGTAGGAGCCGTAGCCGTAGAGCAGCAGCGGCGCCGTGCCGTCGGCTTTGAAGTCGCGCCGGTGCAGCAGCGACACCGGCACCTCGGCGCCATCATCGGCCTTGGCCATGATGCGCGTCGTGACGTAGTCGGCCGGATTGTGACCCGACGGAATCTCCTGGCGCTTGCGCAGGCGCTTTGCCCGCGTCACCATGTCGTAGTCATAGACTTCCGACGGCGTCGTCATCGACGAATAGGCAAAGCGCAGATTGGTTGTGTCGAATTCGTAGGAGCCCATTGCGTCCAGCGAATAGGCGCCCTCGTCGAACGCGATCGCGTGCTCATCGCCGGATTTCAGATCGCGGATCACGATCGACGGCAGCGCATTGGCGCGCTCCAGCCGCACCAGATGGCCAGCATAGAGATCATGGTCGAGCACATAGATCCCGGCGCGATGCGGAATGAGGTCGCGCCAATTGGCGCGCGCAGGATCGGCCAGCGGCGCGGTGACGATCTTGAAGTCGATGGCGCCGTCGGCATTGGTGAGGATGAACAGCTCCTCGCCGCGGTCGGCGATCGAATATTGCACGCCGTTTTCGCGCGCGGCCACCAGCCGCGGCGGTGCCTCGGGGTGGTCGAGATCGATCAGGCTCTGCTCGGAGGTCTCGTGATCGCCGCCGGCGATGACGCAGAACCGGCCGGAGGTCGACTCGTGCACATGGGTGAACCAGCCGGCGTCCTGCTCCTCATACACCAGCACGTCGTCAGACTGCTTGGTGCCGAGCTTGTGTCGCCACACCTGCATCGGACGGTGGTTGTCATCGAGCTTGACGTAGAAAAAGCTCGTGCAGTCGCGCGACCACACCACGCCGCCATCGGTCTCCTCGACGATGTCGTCGAGGTCATGGCCGCCATCCCAGTCGCGGACGCGGATGGTGAAGTATTCCGAGCCCTTGGTATCGGCGCTCCAGGCGACGAGCCTGTGATCATGCGAATGGCGGCTGCCGCCGAACTTGAAGTAGTCGTGGCCCCTGGCGAGCGCATCGCCGTCGAGCCCGATCGTCTCCGCCCCGCCGTTGCGCGGCGTGCGGCAGAACAGTTCGTGCTGGCCGCCTTCGCGATATTTGCGGAAATAGGCGTAAGCGCCGTCCGGCGACGGCACCGAGGAATCGTCCTCCTTGATGCGGCCGCGCATCTCCGCGACGATCGTCTTCTGCAGCGGCGCGGTGTGGCCGAGCACGCCCTCGGCATAGGCGTTCTCGGCCTCGAGATACGCCCTGATGTCGGCGTCGAGCAGCGCGGGATCGTGCAGCACCTCCTGCCAGCGCGCATCCTTCAGCCACGCATAGTCGTCGCTCACGGTGATGCCGTGACGGGTGAAGGAATGCGGGCGGCGCGGCGCCACCGGCGCCTGGTTGCTGCTGTCGGTCATGTCGTCCTTTACGGGGTCACGCTCTCGCCGAGCCATTGGATCGCGGCATCGAGGCCGCCGCGGCCGTGCGGAATCTTCAGCGCCACCAGCGCCATCTCGATCACTCCGAGCGTGCCCAGCACCATCGGCGCGTTGACATGGCCCATATGGGCGATGCGGAACGCCTGGCCGCTGAGATCGCCGATGCCGGTGCCGAGCACGACGCCGCATTGCTCCTTGCAATAGGTCTGCAGCACGGCGGGATCATAGCCGCCGCCGACCAGCACGGTGGTCACCGTGTTGGAGCGCTCCGCGGCGTCTGCGATGTTGAAGCCGATCACCTGGCCCTCGCTCCACTTCGCCACCGCGCGGCGCACGGCCTCGCCGAGCAAAGCATGGCGGCGGAATGCATGCGGCAGGCCTTCGGCGAACAGCATGTCCATCGCCTGGCGCAGCGCGAACAACAGATGCACCGGCGCGGTGCCGCCATATTTGCGATAATGCTCGGCGCCCTCGCGCTCGCTCCAGTCCCAATAGGGCGTGCGCATGTTGGCGCGCTTGTGCACCTCCAGCGCGCGGGCGTTGGCGGCGACGAAGCCTAAGCCAGGCGGCGTCATCAGGCCCTTCTGCGAGCCGGACATCGCGACGTCGATGTGCCACGCGTCCATCTCGAACGGCATGCAGCCGAGCGAGGCCACGGTGTCGACCATATACAGCGCCGGATGGCCGGAGGCCTTGACCGCGCGGCCGATCGCCTCGACGTCGTTGACGACGCCGGAGGCGGTATCGATCTGCGCCACCACGATGGCCTTGATGGTGTGCTCCTTGTCGGCGCGCAGCCGCGCCTCGACTTCGGCGGGACGCACCGCGCGGCGCCAGTCGCCGCGGAGCACCTCGACTTCGGCGCCCATCGCCTTGGCCGCATTGCCCCAGCCGATCGCGAAGCGCCCGCTCTCCAGCACCAGCACCTTGTCGCCGCGCGACAGCACGTTGGAGAGCACCGCCTCCCAGGCGCCATGGCCGTTGGCGATGTAAATGTAGGTCTTGCCCTTGGTGGCGAACAGACGGCCGAGGTCGGTCATGAGGCCGTCGGTCAGCTCGACCATCTGCTTCGAATAGATGTCGAGCGCCGGGCGGTGCATCGCCTGCAGCACCTCGTCGGGCATCGTGGTCGGTCCCGGGATGGCCAGAAACTCCCGGCCCGCGCGAACGGTCATTTGCGATTGTCCTTGATGGGTTGACGCGGCCCTCAAACCCGGTCGGGGCCTTTCGTAGGTCGGTTTTACGTGGCGCCGCCGCATAAGAAAAGCCGGAGAAGCCGGGGGGCTGGCATGCCCTATCTGGCCGAGCGTCCCGGCTAGCGCCTTGTCTCGCGGCAGCCGGCGGCCTCGGCCTCGTCGACCGAGCAGAACCAGCGTGTGCCCTTGGCGACGTGCATCTTGACCTGCGCGTACCAACGGCTCTGCGGCGTGTGATAGATGCATTCGCCGGCGCTGTTGACGTTGCCCTTGATGGTGCAGTCGGGCGAGGGCGCCACCGGTCCCGAAGCCGAGGCGAGCAGGATGGTGCTGGCATTCTCCGGCGGCTTGGCGGCGCCGAGGATCGTCGTCTTCTTGTTGCGCACGCGCCAGTCCCATGGCGCGATGAACGCGCCCTGCCACATCCCGGCCTTGGCGGCGCGCGCCTCGGCCTCGTCGGGCTCGTAGTCGTGCGAGATGGTGCGATAGGCCAGCGCCCAGCCGCTGCGCACCAGCCATTTCTGGATATCCTCGCCATCGACGTCGCAGCGCGCCACTTGGCGGCCGCGGCGGTCGATGGTGCGTGGATGGCACACCCAGCTCTTGCCGTCGGCATGCTTGATCAGTTCGTCGCGCGCCGCAACCCCGCAGGTCCAGCGCTCGCCATGGGGGTTGAGGCACAGCTGATCGACCGACGGCGCATCGATGCCGCCGAGCCGGATGCGCGTGGTCCCGATCACGACGCTGTCGGCCTCGCGGATCTTGGGAATGCCGGTGATGTCGGCGGCGGACGCGATCGAGGGCAGCAGCAGGAATAGCGCGAGGAGGGCTGATTTCATCGGCATGAACGGCGCGGGACGTCCTTGGGGATGGAAGCTTGGGATGGTGCCCAGCAATTGTGCGGCGGATCCGCCCGCCGTTCCAGCCCCGTCATTGCCTGAGCCACTCAACTTCGCGCGATGGTGGCTGAGAGTTGAATTCGAGCTATCGCCACAACGGCAGCGCGCTCCCCTCCCCCTTGCGGGGAGGGGTCGGGGGTGGGGGTCCGCGAGTGCTGAACTCAGCTGTTGTGCGAGATCACGCCAAGCCTTTCGCCGAGACCTTCGGCTACGGTCCTTGCGAAGCGGAGCGAAACGCTGACGTCCTCAGCGGCACCTCCTGTCATCACTTGGAGCGTGACTCGTGGACCCCCACCCCCAACCCCTCCCCGCAAGGGGGAGGGGAGCAGACCGCCGTCGGCTCCCTCACCGCACCACGGCCCGCCGGGCCAGCGCCAGGCCCATCAGCACGAAGGCTGATGTGACTTCGGGGCCGCCGACCAGGATGCGGGTCGGGGTCTTCATCTTGTTCCACTCATAGGCGCGGTACGGATGCCGCCGGCCGCCTTCGCCGAACGATGCGACGATGCAATGCACCGCCGGCGCGAAGCTCGCGGCATTGCCGCCGAGATGGCCAAGCGCGATCAGCGCCAGCGCCGCGTCGAACGGGTTCATCTCGCGGCCGACCAGCTCGTCCTCGACATAGCCGAGCACGCGCAAGCGGATCAGCTCGAAGGCGCCGTCCGGATCGATCGCCTGCCGTGCCGCCGGCGGCAGCGCCATGAAGGCGTGGTAGCAGCGTCCGAAATAGGCGCAATACAGCTCCGGCAGATAATAGATGTGCGAGCGCGGATCGGCGAAGGCGCCGCTCAGCACCAGCCGCTGCTGGAAGCCGATGATCCGCCGGATGACGTCCAGGCGATGCTGCGTTTCCAGGATCTGCCAGCGTGCGAGGTTGCGGAACGACACCTCGAGCACGTCGAGATTCAGGGTCGGATCGAGATCGTTGCCGTAGGGCCGCTCGCCGGCCATGCTGTCGATCCAGGTCGCGATGCCGCCGTCATAGTCGATGTTGTCGTTGATCGGCACCGTCACCCGCGGCTCGTTGCCGCCGGCCCGCACCTGATAGCCGGCATAGAAATCGACCAGCGGCTGATCGAGGATCGGATCGTTCGAGCCGGCCTGCGTCGCGGCCGAGAACGAGCACGCCGTGGTGTCGCAATCGGGCACGTAGACGCCGAAGCCGAGGTCCTGCTTGATCTGGGTGAAGAAGCGCGAGAAGCGCGGATGCGGCGGCGGCGCCAGCGCCGTGACGACGTTGTAGGTCTTGCCGTCGGCGCCCCGCACCTCCTCGCGGCTGATGGTCAGGCAGAAGTCGACCATGTCAGCGACCGCGCTGCGCGCCGCGCTGGCCTGCGCGGACGAAGCGAGGCCGGTCTCGACATAGCTCAGCAGCGCCTCGGTGAAGAACGCGTCGTAATAGGCCGAGCGGTGGCGGATCTGCACCGGCTCCCACATCGGCTCGGCGATGCCGCGCCACGGCGGATTGATCACGGCCGCCGCCGGCGAGCGCGCGATGAAGACGCGCGCGAGGTTGAACATCAGGGTCGAGTTCTTGTAGCCGCGGGCATCGAGGCCTTGCAGGGCCATCGTGACCTCGCGGCCCTTGATGTCGGGGTCGCCGATCAGGTTGAACGCCGCATAGGTCGGGATGAAGCCGTTGCGGCTGAACGACCCCAGCAGGTCGGCGCCGCAGGCGCGGATCACGCGGTCGATCTCATCAGCGCCGGGCATCGCCACCGCCTCGGTCCGGCGCGGCGGCGCTGGGTGATGCAGCGCGACGCTGTCGACCAGATCAGCGATCGGGCGGCCGACCTCCTCCCAGTCCGGCGTCGGATTGTCGCGGGCGAGAACCAGCGCCTGGCGCAGCGCATTGAGGCGAGCCGGATCGTTCAGCTCCGGCAATCCGGCGCGGCGCAGCAGCGCGCGCAGCGCGGGGTTGCCGAGCGCGGTCCGATAGAATTTCGACAGATGCGGGTCGCCGCTCCCGGGCTGGCGCAGGATGGGATCGCAGACCTCGTAGAGCGAGGGACCATCCTTCCGGGCCGTGAGCGCGCGACAGGCGGCTCCGGCGAAATATTGCAAACTCAACGTCGGACTCGCGGGTTGTCGGGGCGGGGACAGACGACATGCACGGCTCGAGACGCCCGGCAAACGGCTCGCACGCGCATCCATCGCGCAAGCTCGCATGCGCGGCGGCCAAAGACAACGTGACCGGGATCACGGCGCGCGCTGTGGATCTGGCGGCAATATGGCGTCCGGGCGGTCCCGCCGCGGCCGTTCCGGGATCCGCGCCATGGTTAAATTTGCGTTTCTCTTCAAGTGCTTGAAATGTCAATGGTGTTCCGATGTTGCCTCGCTTGCGGGTTCGGGTTAAGCCTTTCTTCGTTGCGGTGCCGCAATTTGCGCGCAAAGTGACGACACATCGTCTCGCAACCCCTCAAACCTCAGAGGCGCCAGCGCGACCAAAGGGTGCGACCCTTTGGCGATGACCGGACCGGCTCGGACCAGGATTGACGTGATGACCGCAAGGCAGCCCTCTCTTTCTCGCCGATCGGCCGTGATCGCCGCCGCGCTTCTCTGCACGGTGTCGCTCGCGCTCGGCGCACATGCTGCCCTGAACAAGCGTTCGCCCGATGCCGGCAAGTCCGCTGCGACCGAGCAGAGCGCTGCGCTCGGCAATGGCGCGCGCCTCGCCCTCGTCATCGGCAATGCGCATTATCCCGACGCCAATGCGCCGCTGGCCCAGCCGATCAACGACGCCCGCGCGCTGACCGGCGCGCTGCGCCGCGACGGCTTCGACGTCGACATCGTCGAGGATGCGACCAGGGAGGACATGAGCCGCGCGATCGAGCGGCTGAAATCCAGGATCAAGCCGGATTCGGTGGTGATGCTGTTCTTCGGCGGCTACGCCATCCAGGCCGGACGCGAGAGCTACATGATCCCGGTCGACGCCAGGATCTGGAAGGAAGCCGACGTGCGCCGCGAGGGCACCAGCATCGAGCAGGTGCTCGACGCCGTCCGCGAGCAGGGCGCGCGCGCCAAGCTCCTCGTCGTCGACGCCTCGCGCCGCAATCCCTATGAACGCCGTTTCCGCGCCTATTCGCACGGCCTCGCGCCGATCTCCGCTCCCGCCAACGCGCTGATCCTGTCGTCGGCGACGCCGGGCAAGGTGCTGGATGATCCGAACGGCCAGAGCAACAGCGTGCTGGTGTCGGAGCTGCTGCGCCAGATCGGCAAGACCGCGAGCGCCGAGGCCGTGTTCACCAAGACCCGCAACGCGATCGTGCGCAGCTCCGACGGCGAGCAGGTGCCGATGATGTCCTCGTCGCTGGTCGAAGACATCCGCCTGAGCACCGACGTCGCCAACGCCGGCAGCTGAGGCTGTCACTACAGTTCAGCACATCTCCGCTTACTGCCGAGTTCGACGGCCTCCAACTTCTTCCGTGGAGGCTCAGTCGCGTTGTAAGCGACACGCTCGCCACGCCGACGGTCGGCTCCCCTCCCCGCAAGGGGGAGGGGAGCGACCGCGTCTGCCGCTCTGCTCGGCTACCTCGCTCAGTTGCTCGCCATCACCGGGCGCACCGGGTCGCCCTCGCGCAGCAGCGCGCCGGCGCGGGTGACGACGACGTCGCCCTCGGCAAGGCCGTCCTTGATCTCGACCTGGCCGCCGGCCATCAGGCCGATCTCGACCCGCTTGGTCTCGATGCGCTGGGCGCGGACCACCTGCACCACGGTGCCGTCGGGATCGTAGAGGATGGCGGTCAGCGGCACCGCGACGCCGCAGCTCTGGCCGATCTTGATCACCGCGCGGCCGAACGCATTGACCAGCAGCCGGCCGGTGCCGGTGATGGCGATGAAGGCCTGGCCGAGCTGGCTATTCGGCTCGACGGTCGGCCCGACGCGGCGGATCTTGCCGTCGACCTCGCCGGCGCCGACGATGCGGATGCGCGCCGGCTGGTTGACCGCAAGCTTGCCGATCTGGGCTGATGGCACCAGCCCGACCAGATCATATTCGTTGCGGGCGATGATCGAGAACAGCGCCTCGCCGCGCCCCGAGGCGAAGGCGCCGATGGTGGCGCTGGACGACATGATGGTGCCGGCGACCGGCGCCTGGATCATGATCGAGCCGCCCTCGGGCGGCGTCAGCCGCGCCAGATTCTGTCCCGCCGTGACGGTGTCGCCGGCATCGGCCATCACCTCGGCGACCTTCAGTCCGGGGCGGTCCGGCCTGACCGCGGTCTCGTCGCGGGCGAGCACCATGCCGGACACCTCGACGGTGTTGTCGAAGCAGGCCTTGGTGGCCTTGAGCACGTTGACGGCGGCGCCCTTCGGCGCGTCGCCGCCGTCAGCCGCCGCGGCTTGGGCCGTGGCCTGGACCACAGCCAGCAGGCTGGCGACGGCGAGCATCGGCATCCGGCGCATCGTGGCAATTGCGGCATGTCCCATGCGAAACCGGTCCTCGACCCCATTCATCGAACGGCTGTTGCCGGAGATAGCAGACGCACAGCCGCCGGGCCAGCCGACCCGCATCCCCCGGTAGTCGCGCCAGGGTGCCGCGACGTTCAGCCGACAGCCCCGACCGCGCCGAACTTCTCGGTCATGGCCACGTTGTCGCTGCCGAACGTCGGCCGTCTTTCATCTGGGATCACGATCATGCTTCGGCTCTGGATACCGCTTCTGCTCTGCGCCGCCCTCATGACGCCCGCGGTCTCTGCCGAGCTCACGGCGGAGGCGGTCAACACCGCCGAGCTGCGCAAGCGGCCGCCGGCCGAGGACAAGACGGACCCGGTGGCGATCCGCGCCCAGGTGCTGCTCGACCGCGCCCACGTCTCGCCGGGGGAGATCGACGGCCGCTTCGGCGACAATGCCCAGAAGGCGCTCGCCGCCTTTGCCGCCGCCAAGGGCCTGAAGAGCGGTGCCAAGCTGACGCCCGAGCTGTGGGCGGCGCTGACCCAGCAGGACCAGGAGCCGGCGATCGTTACCTACAAGATCACGAAGCAGGACGTGAAGGGACCGTTCCTCAATCCGGTGCCGAAGAAGCTGGAGGCGATGAAGGACCTGCCGGTGATCGGCTATGCGACGCCGCGCGAGGCGCTGGCGGAGAAATTCCACATGAGCGAGGACCTGCTCGCCGCGCTCAACCCCGGCAAGGCCTTCGACAAGGCCGACGAGGAGATCGTCGTCGCCAACGTCGTCGCGCCGCCCGAGACTGCCAAGGGTGGCCGCAGCGAGAAATCCAAGGGGGAGTCCAAGGACAAGAAGGATCAGCCGAAGCCGAAACTCGCGCAGATCACCAGGCTTGCCGTCAACAAGGACGAGGGCACGGTGCAGGCCTTCGACAAGGACAACCATCTGGTGGCGTTCTTCCCGGCGACGGTCGGCAGTGACGAGAAGCCGACGCCCGAGGGCAGCTTCAAGGTGACCTCGCGCGATGCCGATCCGACCTATCGCTACAACCCCGACTACGACTTTCCCGGCGTCAAGGCGCGCACGCCATTCGTCATCAAGCCCGGCCCGAACGGTCCGGTCGGCTCGTATTGGATCGGCCTGTCGATCGGCAATGGCTACGGCATTCACGGCACCGCCGAGCCATCCAAGGTCGGCAAGTCCGAGTCGCATGGTTGCGTGCGC
Source organism: Bradyrhizobium sp. SSBR45G (assembly GCF_030159255.1). Taxonomy (GTDB): domain Bacteria; phylum Pseudomonadota; class Alphaproteobacteria; order Rhizobiales; family Xanthobacteraceae; genus Bradyrhizobium. Next base: position 28,948 of record NZ_BSCT01000044.1, read on the forward strand.
ATGACCAATTGGGACGTCCGCTTCATCGGCGAGCACCTCGCGAAGAAGGCGACGGTGGAGCTGCATTGAGGGGGGCGGCGCTGCCTCCTCGTAGTCCGGATGAGCGACAGTCTGCGCCCGCAAGGGCGCAGGCGATAGCGACATCCGGGCTCATCGCCACAGTTCGTGAGAAGGTCTGATGTGGCGTCCGCCTCCGCCCTCCGGGCTTCGGCTTCCGCTCATCCACGCGACGGCGCGCGCTCCGACATCCCGCCGTGGCTCCGCAAATTCCCGTGCGCCGATGATCGGCGCCCGCAAGGCTTTGTTTGCCCTGGTGGCGATTACCACCCGCCGTCCTTGACGGGGATCGATCGATCCGCTGTTTAGCCGCATCGCAGCAAATCGCGGAGCCCATCGTGCAAGCCATCGCCCAGACCTTCTACCGTGTCCCCGTGATCGGCTGGATGACGCGGGAGGCTGTCCACGGCCCCGCTGATGCGAAGTACTTCTTCGCCTTCAACCTGGTCGTGCTGTTCGCCGCACTGGTCTACACCTTCGGCTATCCCTTCCTGATCTCGGTCGCACTGTTTGAAGCCGCCGCCGGCCTCGCCTTCCTGGTCGTGCTGACCGCCTCCGACGCCTTCACCAAGCAGCGCGCCCCCGCGCCCGACCCGACACTGCGCGCGCCGCGCAAGCGCGGCTGACGCCAGGACGACTAATAACCTGAATCTCGTCACTCCGGGGCGGTCGCCAACGGCGACCGAGCCCGGAATCCCGGTATCATCGTGGAATGCGCCAGCCCCGCGCCATTGCGAGCGAAGCGAAGAATCGTAGGGTGGGCAAAGGCGCGCAAGCAATACTATCAGCCCAGCCCACGTTGCATCGCGCGCCGTGCCCACCGCTCCCATCCACGATGCCGATGGTGGGCACGGCGCGCCGGACAGCGTTGCCAGCCGAGAGCGCAGGTGAGCGCGCCTTTGCCCACCCTACGAATCGCCTCGTCTTCCTGCGCGCAGGGACTGATTTGGTCAGCCATCTCAAGCTGATTTGGCCTGTCCAGATCTTCGTCAAAAAAGAAATCACTTGCACCGTCGGGCAAATCAGGTGGAGATTTCCGCCCGTCCCGCCTCATTGAAGAGGGGCGCCTTCGCGAACGTCACGATGCGTTGGGGTGGGATGCGATGGCCGCGGTGGGGTGCAGCGTGCTCGAGGGCATGCCGACGTACGCCACGCCGCGGACGGTGAAGTCGCAGGGTCCTGGCCTCCCGACGCTGAGGTCCGCGCAACGTGCGTCATGCGCGCGTTGTCGCCACGGTGGCAAACAAGCCGGTCGCCGAGGAGACTGCGTATAAAACGTAAAGCCATCGCGCAGGGAGGGCCGGGTCGTCCGGCTGACCTGTGGTTCTGCCGCGTGCTTGTTTGCTGCACGCGGACCGCAGGCCCCAGCCGGGGCCTGGCTCTCCCTGCGCCCTCTCGTTGGAGAGGGTGTCCCGATGCACAGCTCGGACGCGAAACGCGCCGCGAGAACGAGGTGTCATGTGCGCAGTCGTGCGCCGGAGATTCTCGATGTCGTCGCGCACGACATCAGCCCCGCGTCATTGCGAGCGAAGCGACTTTGTCCGCCGAAGCCCTTGGGCGACGGCGGAAGCAATCCAGAATGTTTCTGCGGAGGCAGCCTGGATTGCTTCGGCGCAAGGCGCCTCGCAATGACGGAGCAAGAGCCACGAGTGTGCGACTCACGTCTCCTCATCCTGCATCGCCTACCTCGCAAACGACCGCGACGGTGCGACATGCAGCGCATAGGCATCGGCGGCCTCGTTGACGCGCGGATAGAGCTCGGTGACCAGCGGGTCGTGGCCGGGGATGAATCGATCCGGGTGGCCGGCGAGGCGTTCGATGATCTCCCAGCCCAGCGCCATGTCGCCGACATTGTAGACGATCGGAAACGGGCTGCGGCGCTGCAGATTGGCGTAGTAATGCGCGGCGTCGGAGGCGAGCACCACGGGGCCGCGCGCGGTCTCGACCCGCACCACCTGCAGCCCGTCGGAATGGCCGCCGACGCGGTGCACGGTGACCCCCGGGGCGACCTCGCCGTCGCCGGCATGGAAGCTGACGCGCTCGCCATAGACATGGCGCACCATGGTGGTGACGTGCTCGACCGAGAACGGGTGGCGCAGCAGGCCGTTGCACATGCAGCGTCCGGTCGCATAGGCCATCTCGCGCTCCTGCAGATGAAAGCGCGCGTTCGGGAAGCGGTCGAGATTGCCGGCGTGGTCGTAATGCAGATGCGTGACGATGATGTCACGGATGTCGGCAGCGTTGACGCCGAATGCTTCGAGCGCGTCGACAGGATTGCGGGTGAGCCTGCGGTTGCGCGCCTGCGCCTCCGCGGCATTGAAGCCGGTGTCGACCAGGATGTCGCGCCCGGGCTGGCGGATCAGCCAGACGAAATAGTCGAGGTCCTGCGCGGTCGTGTCGTGCGGATCGGGCTGCAGGAAGTTCATGTGCAGGGTGCGCGGCGACATCGTCGCATAGCGCAGCGCGTAGATCTCGGCGGCGGTTCCCATGATGCCTTCGCGTTGCCTCGCTCGTCGTTGATCGGTCCGGCGGCATCGAGCCACCGGCGCGCACCAAGGTCAACCAGGGTCGAAATCGAACCGGAGCGAGGCGGGCGGCGACAGAGCGTGAGGTTTCTCACATTGCAGGACGTCGGTATCGCGGCATGGTCGGGTGGTGTCGTTCGACGAAAAGGATCGCAAGATCCCTTCGTCAGCGGCTGCCCCGGGCGACGATTCATCAACCGCCGCAAGCAGTTGACGTGTCGTCACGGCGATTTGATAATGCCTGACGCGTGGGTTAATGTCGCCGCGGCGCAAGCTGGACGGCGCCTGTTTGCTGGACCGCTGGACCGCCATCGTGATGATTCTCCGCCTGCTGTTGCTGCTCGGTTTGATGGCCTCTGTCGCCACGTCGGTCGGGTTCTCCCGGCCCGCGCACGCGGCCGGCGAGCGCTTTGCGCTCGTCATCGGCAATGCGAAATATCCCGATGCCGAGGCGCCGCTGAAGGAGCCGATCAACGACGCGCGCGACCTCAGCGACGAGCTGAAGCGCGATGGCTTCGTCGTCGAGACGATCGAGAACGCCACCGGCGATACGATGCGCCGCGGCCTCGATCGGCTCTATGGCAAGATCAAGCCGGGCTCGGTGGCGCTGTTGTTCTTCTCCGGCTACGGCATCCAGTCGAACCGGACCAGCTACATGGTTCCCGTCGACGCCCAGATCTGGCAGGAGGCCGACGTGCGGCGTGACGGCATCAGCCTCGAGCAGGTGCTGCAGGAGATCAACAGCCGCGGCGCCGGCGTGAAGATCGCGCTGCTCGATGCCTCCAGGCGCAATCCCTATGAGCGCCGCTTCCGCACCGCCTCGTCCGGCCTTGCGCCGGTGATCGCCCCGAGTGGTACCCTGGTCATGTACTCGGCCGCGCTGTCCTCGGTCGTCTCGGACACCGGCCGTGACCGCGGCCTGTTCGTGCAGGAATTGCTGAAGGAGATCCGCGTTCCCGACCTCACCGCGGAAGAGACGCTGAACCGTACCCGCGTCGGCGTGACGCGCGCCTCGCGCAGCGAGCAGGTGCCGTGGATCTCGTCCTCGCTGGCCGAGGATTTCTCGTTCGTGCCGGGCGCTGGCGGTGCACGCCCGACCGTGACGGCCGACGCCACCCCGGTGCCGCAGCCGACGCCCACACCGACTCCGCCGCCCGCACCCGCTCCGCCGGCGCCGCTGCCGCCAGCGCCTCTGCCGCTGCCGCCAGCTCCGCCGCCCCCGCCTCCAAAGGCGGAGACGCTGCCGGCGCCGCCGCTTCCGCCAGCCCCGCCTGTGCCGACGCCCGCGCCGACCAATCCTCCGACGGCCAACGTGCCGGCTCAGCCGCCGCAGGATCCGTTCGCCGACGATCCGAAAATCAAGGCTCTGACGGCCAGGATCCAGGCCAATCCGGATGACGCCGGCGCCTATTACGGGCGCGGCCAGGTCTATGCCAGCAAGGGCGCCTATCCGCAGGCAATCCGCGATTTCGACGAGGCCATCCGGATCAATCCGAAGGACGTCGAGGCGCTCAACAATCGCTGCTGGGCGCGCACGGTGGTCGGCGAGCTGCAGGCGGCGCTGCGCGACTGCAACGAGGCGCTGCGGCTGCGGCCGAACTTCGTCGACGCGCTCGACAGCCGCGGCCTCGTCAACCTCAAGAGCGGCGCCACCAAGAACGCGATCGCCGATTTCGATGCGGCGCTGAAGATCAACCCGCGGCTGACGTCATCCTTGTACGGGCGGGGTCTCGCCAAGCAGCGCAACGGCGCTGCGCAGGAGGGCGCGCTCGACATCGCCAACGCCAAGACGATCGATCCGAACATCGCGCGCGAGTTCGAGGATTACGGCGTGCGCTGATTTCTTGCGCGCGATGGCCGGCCGCCTCGAACCAGGCGGCGGGCCGGACCGACATATCTGCGGACAGCCGAAGTCGCGAGCGGGCGTTCGCGGCGGGACAGGCAGGTGAGTTCGCGTGCGTACTGCGCGAGGAGGGATGGCAATGACCGCAAAGACCAATTCGACCCACGCCGTCGGCCTGACGGCTGTGCTGGTGGCCGCGAGCCTCGTCGCGTTCGCCTCGCTCGGCCTCACCCGGGCCGTCGCGGCCGAGGACGTCACCGAGGATCAGATCGTCCGCGCACTGGCCGGACCGAAGAAGCCGCTGACCCGCGGGCTGTCGATGTCGCCGCCGGCGGACGCGGCGCCCGCCGTGGCGCCGGAGCAGGACAAGTTCCTGCAGAGCATCCGCGGCCGCTCGACCCGCTCGCTGTCGTCAGCCGAGCGCGAGGAGATCGCGACGGTCGCCAAGACCAAGCCGAACATCGATCTCGAGATCACCTTCGACTACAACTCGGCCAACATCAGCCAGAAGTCGATGGCCTCGGTTCAGGCGCTCGGCCGGGCGTTGACCAGCCCCGACCTGAAAGGGTCGACCTTCGTCGTCGCGGGCCACACCGATGCCGCCGGCGCCGACGCCTACAACCAGGATCTCTCGGAGCGCCGCGCCGATTCGATCAAGCGCTATCTGGTCGAGAAGTTCGGCATCGCCGGCGCCGACCTCGTCACGGTCGGCTACGGCAAGAGCAAGCTGAAGGATCCGAGCCAGCCGCTGGCCGAGGTCAACCGCCGCGTCCAGGTCGTCAACATGCAGAGCAAGACGGCGGCCGCCAAGTAGCCCGCACCAGCACCGTCGGAAGGCGCGCGTGGCCGGAGATCGAGCTGACCGGATGCGTCCCGCAGCCTTGCGGGGCGCGTCGTCTCGTCGGAACCTGCCACGCCACCTCAGCAGGAGCATCCGCTCCATCATGAAACCGCCTCTCGAGCCGCCCGGATCCGCTCTCCGATGAAGCTGCCAAAATCACTCAAGACCGCGGCCAGCGCGGTGGTCTTCGTGGCTCTGTTCGCGGGCTATTACTGGTATGAGCACCGTCCCCATCCGGCTGCCGAGGAGCCGCGCATGCAGGCCCAGGTGCTGGTGACCAAGGCGGGTAAGGCCTGCTTCTCCGATCTGGTGCGTGTCACCGGCTTCGTCGTGCCCCGCCGCGAGGCCGTGGTCGGTGCTGACCAGGAGGGCTCGCGGGTGACCGACGTCCTGGTCAAGGAAGGCGACGTGGTCACCGAGAACCAGGAGCTCGCGCGCCTGACACCGCCTCCGCCCCAGCCGGGCGCTCCGGCGGCCGCCGCGAACCGGCCGCTGTCGCTGCGGGCGCCGGCGGCGGGCGTCGTCACCGAAGTCCGCACCATTGCCGGCGCGCCGGCCTCGCCCCAGGCGGGGCCGATGTTCCGCATTGCCGTCAACAACGAGCTGGAGCTCGACGCCGAAGTTCCGAGCATTCATCTGCTCAAGCTCAGCGCGGGCGCGCCCGCGCGCATCAACCGCGACGATCTTCCCGACATCATCGGCCGGCTGCGCGTGGTGGCGCCGCAGGTCGACCGGACGACCCAGCTCGGTCATGTCCGCATCACCATGACCAGCAATCCCTCACTCAAGCCCGGCATGTTCGCGCGCGCCAACATCGATGCGCGACGGAGCTGCGGTGTCGCCATTCCCAATACGGCGATCGATCATCTCACCATCCAGGTCGTGAAGGGCGATACGATCGAGACGCGCAGGGTCCGGGTCGGCCTGGTGTCCGATACGTCGACCGAGATCCTCGAAGGTCTGGCCGAGGGCGAGGTCGTGGTGGCCGACGCCGGCAGCTCGCTGCATGACGGCGACCAGATCAAGACCATGTTCGCCGAAGACATCGATCGCACGCGGGTACGCTGATGGCACTGAATATCTCGGCATGGTCGATCCGGAACCCGCTGCCCTCGATCCTCTTCTCCATCATCCTGCTGATCCTCGGCTGGATGAGCTTCACCAAGCTCGCGGTCACAAGACTGCCGAACGCCGACATTCCGGTGATCTCGGTCGCGGTGGCGCAATTCGGTGCGGCGCCGTCGGAGCTTGAGTCGCAGGTCACCAAGATCATCGAGGACGGTGTCTCCGGCGTCGAAGGCGCGCGCCACATCCAGTCGCTGATCACCGACGGCCTGTCGGTCACCACGATCACCTTCGCGCTCGAGACCAACACCGACCGCGCCATCAACGACGTCAAGGATTCGGTGACGCGGGTCCGCTCCGACCTGCCGCAGAACGTCACCGAGCCCTTGATCTCGCGCGTCGACAAGATCGGCCTGCCGATCGTCACCTATGCCGCGATCTCGCCCGGCAAGACGCCGGAGCAGCTGTCCTTCTTCGTCGATGACGTGGTCAAGCGCGAGTTGCAGGGCGTGCGCGGCGTCAGCCAGGTCGAGCGCATCGGCGGCGTCGAGCGCGAGATCCTGGTCTCGCTCGATCCCGACCGGCTGCAGGCCATGGGCCTCACCGCGGTCAATGTCAGCCAGAGCCTGCGCGGCACCAATGTCGATGTCGCCGGCGGCCGCGCCGAGATCGGCAAGAACGACCAGGCGATCCGTACGCTCGCCGGCGCCAAGACGCTGAACGAGCTGTCGAACACCATGATCCCGCTGTTCGGCGGCGGCGAGGTCCGGCTCGCCGATCTCGGGACGGTCACCGACACCATCGCCGATCGCCGCACCTTCGCGCGCTTCAACGGCGAGCCGGTGGTGGCACTCGGCATCAAGCGGTCCAAGGGCGCCAGCGATGTCGTCGTCGCCGAGGCGGTGCAGAAGCGCATCGACCAGGTCAAGGCCGCCCATCCCGACGTCGATCTCCGGCTGATCGACACCTCGGTCGAATTCACCAAGGGCAACTACGAAGCCGCGATCTCGACGCTGTTCGAAGGCGCGATCCTCGCCGTCATCATCGTGCTGCTGTTCCTGCGTGATTTCCGCGCGACGGTCATTGCCGCGATCTCGCTGCCGCTGTCGATCTTCCCGGCGTTCTGGGCGATGGACATCCTCGGCTTCTCGCTGAACATGGTGTCGTTCCTGGCGATCACGCTATCGACCGGCATTCTCGTCGACGACGCCATCGTCGAGATCGAGAACATCGTGCGTCACATGCGGATGGGCAAGTCGCCGTATCGCGCGGCGCTGGATGCCGCCGACGAGATCGGCCTCGCGGTGATCGCGATCAGCCTTACCATCATCGCGATCTTCGCGCCGGCCAGCTTCATGTCGGGCATCGCCGGGCAGTTCTTCAAGCAGTTCGGCATTACCGTCTCGGTGCAGGTGTTCTTCTCGCTGCTGGCGGCGCGTTTCGTCACGCCGATGCTGGCAGCCTATTTCCTCAAGCCTCACGACCACGACGATCCGCCGCCGGGCTTCATCCTGCGGGCGTATCAGCGCATCGTGACCTTGTCGGTGAGGCACTACTACATCACGATCCTGCTGGGCGTCGGGATCTTCGCGGGCTCGATCTGGAGCACGACCCTGCTGTCGAAGGGCTTCCTGCCGGCGCAGGACGCGGCGCGATCGCTGCTCGCGATCGAGCTGCCGCCCGGCGCGCAGCTCGCCTACACGGAGAAGGTCACCGAGGACATCGTGGCGCAGCTGCGCAAGCGGCCCGAGGTTCGCAGTGTCTTCGTCGACGGCGGCCGGCTGCAGGGGGCGATGGAGGTTCGCCGCGCCGGCATGATCGTCAACTACACGCCGAAGACCGAGCGCAAGATCACCCAGAAGGAGCTCGAGCTCGCGATCACGAAGGACCTCGAGAACATTCCCGACATCCGCTTCTGGTTCACGGATGAGAATGGCCTGCGTCCGATCAAGCTGGTTCTGACGGGATCGGATCCCAAGCTGGTCGACAATGTCGCGAGCGAGCTGGCCTCGCAGATGAAGCGGATTGCGATCATCTCCAACGTCGTGTCGGACACCTCGCTCGACCGGCCGGAATTGCGGGTGCAGCCGCGCGCCGATCTCGCGGCGCGGCTCGGCGTCTCCACCGAAAGCCTGTCGCAGACGATCCGCGTCGCCACCATCGGCGACGTCGGGCCGGCGCTGGCGAAATACGACGTCGGCGGCCGGCTGGTCCCGATCCGGGTGCAGCTCGAGGACGCGGCGCGCAGCGACGTGAAGACTCTCGAACAATTGCGGGTGCCGCTCGGCCAGTTTGGCGAGAAGGGCGGCGTGCCGCTGGCCGTGGTCGCCGACATCAAGCTCGATCAGGGCCCGACCAGCATCAGCCGCTACGACCGCGGGCGGCAGGCAACGGTTTCGGCCGACCTCGTCGGACTTGCGGCGCTCGGCGATGCGACGAAGCAGATCGACGAGCTGCCGGTCCGAAAGAGCATGCCGGCCAGCGTCAAGCTGATCCCGTCTGATGATGCCGAGAGCCTGAACGAGCTGGCGTCCGGCTTCATCACGGCGATCACGGCAGGCCTGATGATCGTCTATGCAGTGCTGGTGCTGCTGTTCGGCACCTTCCTGCAGCCGATTACGATCCTGTTCTCGCTGCCGCTGTCGATCGGCGGCGCGATCGGCGCCTTGATGCTCACGGGCAAGCAGCTCACGATCCCGGTCTATATCGGCATGATGATGCTGATGGGCATCGTCACCAAGAACGCGATCATGCTGGTGGAGTTCGCGGTCGAGGCGATCCATGCCGGCATCAGGCGCGACGAGGCGATCATCGATGCCGGGATGAAGCGCGCCCGTCCGATCGTGATGACCACGATCGCGATGGTCGCCGGCATGATGCCGAGCGCGCTCGCGGTCGGCGCCGGCGGCGAATTCCGCTCGCCGATGGCGCTCGCCGTGATCGGCGGCCTGGTGTTCTCGACCGTGCTGTCGCTGCTGTTCGTGCCGGCGATGTTCCTGGTGATGGACGATCTCAGCGGATTGTTCGCGCGGCTCGGCCGCAGGCTGATCGTGTCCGATGGCGCGGAAGAGGCGGCTTCGGCCCACGCGGCCGATGAGGAGCACATGCACAAGCCGCCGCCGTCGGTCATCTCGCCGGCCGCTGAATGACAGTGGAGCTCGATCAGTCCGCGGTCGACAGCACGCGCCGCCGCGCGCTGAGGTCGTAGGCGCCGCCTGGCATCTTTGGGGCCGGCTGCTCGGTCTCGGGCGGCACGATCAGGGCGACGAAGCCCTGGCTGGCGCCCTGCCAGCCGAACAGATTGGTCCGGAGCGTGAAGGTGGCGCGCACCGAATGCCGCGCCCGCGCCGCGGCGCCCTGCATGCCCGTGACGCAGGAGATGTCGGTCTCATAGCACAGCGCGGCCCAGCCCCGCGCCATCAGCTCGGGGGCGGGAGGCTGCAACTCGTGCGGATGCACCAGGCTCATCTCGTAGCGCGGATGGTCGGGGCTGTAGAACGCGGCAGCAAAGGCGAGCCCATCGTCGCCGCCGACAGCCGGAAGGACGCTGTCCGACGCCGTCCGCCACAGGCGGTCGAGTTCGGCGACCGCCGGCTGGTAGAAGTTCCGGCCCTCGCTCAGCGGCACGTAGTTCCGGTACAGCGCATGGAGCGGCGCAACCACGATCGCAGCGAACGCCGCAATCCCGATCGCCGATGCGGCGAGATTGACCGTCAGGGCGCGGGGCGCCTGGTAGCTGGCGCCGCATACGGTGACGATGACGAACAGGAACACGCCCTGCAGGCCCCAAAGCGGCGGCATATCGGTGCCGAAGATCGCCGAGACCCATGCGGGAAGCGTCACCGTGCCGATGCCGATCATCGCCAGCAGCTGGAGTCCGCTATCGAGACTGAGCGCGTCGTTCAGCACGCGGCCGGGGCGGGGTCGCGTCATTGCAAGCCAGATCAGGCCCGGGATGCCGGCGATCCCGGCCATCGCGAGCAGGAACCCGCCGCCCTCGACCAGCGCCGCGCCGGTGGTCTTGCCGACGTGATGTTGGATCGCATGCGAGAACGGCTGGGCGCCCGTCGTGGCGAGCCAGTAGAGATGCGGCACAAGCGCGACCAGGCCGGACACGGCGGCAATCCAGGGCGCCCATGAGGTGAAATAGGCGCGCCGCTCGCTGTGACACAGCGCTGCGATCGCAAAGCCCGCGATCAGGAAGATCGAGTAGTATTTTCCGAGCATCGCGAGCGCGGCGGTCAGGCCGGCGGCGATGGCCCAGCCGAACTGGCGCGTCTCGAACGAGCGCAGGAAGCACCAGGTTGCGAGCGGCCAGCTCGACAGCAGCACGGCGTTGGCGTTGAAGCGCTGCGCATGCAGCTGATAGATCGGCAGCAGCATGAGCAGCAGCAATACGACGATGCGCTTGTCGCCATGCGCGAAGCGGCGCGTGATGCGGTCGATGGCCCACAATCCAACGGCGGCGTTGGTCAGCGCCAGCAGGTTGAACGACCAGTTCGTGAGCGGAAACACCGTCGTCCAGGCACGGGCCGCCCAGCCCATCAGGGGCGGATGCTTGGTGGAACCCCAATCGAAGCTGCGGCCGAGCGACCAGGTCTCGATCACGTCCTGGTGCAGATCGCCGCCCATATAAGCGAGCGAGAAATAGATCATCCAGACGGCGACGAACCCCGCGATCAGCGCCGGCACGACCCAGCCGTCCTCGACGGCATCGATCCACACCATCAGAGTTTTGCGCCAGCGACCAACGCAACTGTTGGCCTCGATGACAAGCGCCGGCAAAGCAAGACTCATGACTTCAATTCCAACCACAAGCGTCTGGCACGATGCCTTCACCCCGCACGCAGGCGCGCGTGGAGGAACTGACCGCTGCCGGATTGACCCCAGTTAGAATTGTTAAAAACAGTTCATGTCGCAAATTGTGAATCGTGGTGGCCCAATTGCGATCATGTTTGGCCGATGTCGATACGAAGCGAAGCACTGCGAACGATTCTCGCCATGTGCGGGGCCCGCATCGGACAAAGTCGGCGCGCCCGTCTTCACTTGCCGCACATGACCGGCAAGACGGAAGCTCAGGAGGTGCGTACAACAGTCGACGCCGTCGTCGGCTACTCGTTGCGAGCGATCGTGCCGAGCTTCGTCAGGTCATGCAGCAGGATGCGCCCGCGTTGCAGGTCGAGGATCTTGTCCTTGCGCCATGCCTGCAGCTGGCGATTGACGCTCTCGCGCGCCGCGCCGACGAAGACGCCGAGCTGCTCCTGCGAGATGTGGACCTCGGAGCCGAAATCCTCCGCCAGCGCGCACAGCCGGCGCGCCAGTCGCACCGGCAGCGGCTGCAGCACCGATTCTTCCATCCGCTCGCTCTGCCAGCGGATCCGCTGGCACAGCAGCTGAATGATCTTGATCGCGACCTTCGGCTCGCGCTCCAGGAAGCTCAGAAAGTCCTCGCGCCGGAGCACGAACAGCTCGGTGACCTCGCCGGCGGTGGCGTCCGCCGTGCGCTCCTGGCCGTCGAGCACCGCGACCTCGCCGAACAGATCGCCCGGGCCCATGAAGTTCAGGGTCAGCCGGCTGCCGTCGGTGGCGCCGGTCTCGATCCGAACCTGGCCGCGCCGCACCCCGAACAGGGCGTTGCCGGGATCGCCCTTCTGGAACAGCACCTCGCCCGACGACAGATGCTGGGTGTGGCAAAGGTTCGAGATGCGCTGCAGTTCGTCGGCCCCGAGGTCGGCGAACATCGGGTTCATCTTCAGAATGACCGCAAATTCGGCCTGCTTGCTCATCACTATACCTTTGGCAATGGTTCAAAGTGTCAGTTACAGAAACCGCCAGGGCGGAAGTGTGTCACAAGTCACATAACCGCGCACGTGCTCACGACTATTTTGGTCGCTCTCGGACCGGTCTTCGTTTCGAGAAAATTTCGGATTGAACCGGGCTGGCATTGCCGCATGCTAACCCGTGGAGACCGCTCGTGCGCCGCGCTTGGGACATCGTCATGAAAGCATTGAAGATCGCAGGCGGATTCATCGGGGCCCTCCTCGTCGTGCTGGCCCTCGCGCTCGCCTTCGGCCTTCCGGCAGGCTTCCTGACGGTCGCCATTCAGGACCGTGTCGAGCGCGACACGGGATATCGCTTGGACATCGCCGGCTCCGCAAGCTTCAGCCTGTGGCCGTCGCTGCGCGCGACGCTGACCGACCTCACGCTGCAGGATCCGAAGGATCGGGACGGCAACAATCGGCTGACGGTCGGCAAGCTGCAGGCGGACATGGCGCTGTCGAGCCTGTGGTCCGGCCGGCCCGACATCGGCGAGATCATCATCGACAAGCCGACGGTCTATCTGCCGCTGCTGCGCGAACGGCTGCGGGACAATGCGCCGCGCAACCGCGCGTCGGCAAAGCCGGAGGCCGCCCCCGCGGTCCGGGTCGGGCGCGTCACCGTCAGAGACGGAGCCGTCATTCTCTCCAATCCGCGCGACCGTGTCGAAAATCGTCTTGACGGCATTGGTGCGACCGCGTCGCTGAGCGACGATGGCAAGATCAAGATTGCGGGCACTGCCCGGGCCGGCGATCGCCTTGTGACCTTCGATGTCACTTCGGTCGCGCCGGCGATGCCGATCGATCGGCAGACCCTGCCGGTGGACTTCCGGATCGGCATGGAGAGCGCGTTTCACGGTGCTGTGGCGGGGCGCGCCGATGTCCGGCTGAATGGTTCGCTGGTCATGATCAACGGCCTCAGCGGCACGCTCGGGGACGGCGACTTCAACGGCTGGGCCTCGGTCGATCTCGCCAGCAAGCCGTTGGTGAAGGTCGATCTCGACCTGCGCCGCCTCGATATCGCGGACTCGGCATTGCAGGGCTCATCGCGCACCTCGGGGTGGAGCACCTCGGCGATCGATCTGCGCGGCCTCAATTATATCGACGCCCGAGTGAGGCTGTCGGCGACAGATATCGGCATTTCCGGCGCTCGCCTCGGTCCGTTGGACGTGGAAACGTCGCTGGCGGGGGGCGTGCTGAAGGCCACCGTCACCAATCTCGGCGTCTATGGCGGGCAGGCCAGCGGCGAGGTCGTGATCGACGCCTCCACCGGCAACCCGGCCTACGCGATGCACTGCGACCTCGTCGGCGTCAAAGCGCTGCCGCTGCTCTCGAACCTCGCAGGCTTCGGCAAGCTCGATGCGCGGATGCAGGGCAAGCTGGCGCTGCGCTCGGGTGGCGCCAGCCAGCAGGCGATCATGAGCAATCTGAGCGGCTCGGCCTTCCTGCTGTTCCAGGACGGCGCGATCCGCGGCATCAACGTTGCGCAGATGATCCGCTCGCTGACCACCAATCCGTTGTCTGGCTGGCAGGACTCGCAGGAACTGACCACCGATCTCACCCAGCTGTCGGCCTCGTTCCAGGTCGAACGCGGCCAGGCGGCGACCAGTGACCTCAATCTGGTCGGGCCCCTGGTGAAGGTCACCGGCGCGGGGACGATCGATCTCGGCAACCGCGCCCTGGCGATGCGTGTCGAGCCGAAGCTCGTGATGACGTCCGAGGGGCAGGGCCGCACCTCGGATCCGATCGGTCTCGGCATTCCCGTCGTGATCGACGGTCCGTGGAGCCAGCCGCGCTTCTATCCCGACATGGCCGGCATCCTCGACAATCCCGAAGCCGCCTATGGCAAGCTCAAGCAGATGGGGCAGGGCCTGTTCGGCAAGGACGGCGCCGGTCTCAACAACCTGATCAACGGCATCGGTGGCCTGATCGGAAGCGCCACGCCGAATGGCGCCGTCGTTCCGAACGCCGCGCCCTCGACGGCGGCGCCGAATCCGCAGGCGCCGGCGGCGGGCCAATCCGATCTGCTCGGCGGTCAGCTTGGGGCGGCGATCGGCAATCTGATCCAGCAGGGACTGCAGCCGAGCGCGCCGCCACAACCCCGGAGCCGTGGCCGTACCGTGGGTCCCTCCGGCGGCGCGGTTCCGCTGCTGCAGGCGCCGCAGGCCGATCAGGCGGCTCCCTCCGCCGAGGCTGGCCAAGCGACCGCAGCAACTCCGGTCGAGCCGCGCGATGACAATGTGCAGGACAGTCAGCCCATGAACGATGTTCTGAAGCGCATCTTCAACAGGTAAAATAAGACCTGGGCGGAATCCGTCTGCAGCGGCCTCCGCCGAACCAAAGAAGATATCGCCGGCCGTCGGCGCGATCACCTCTGCCCGACAGCGCCGAACCTGCGCGTGCGGCCGGTTTGCCGGCACGTTCTGTGCTAGACGGAGGGTTGGCGGCGGGCCCTCTCGGCAGGCGAGTGGTCCCGCTGCTGCAGTGTCGCTGCCGCGAGGGCGGCGGACGCGCCCGTCCGAGGTCCGGGCCTCGGTGATGACGCGCGTGAGGGGTCCGAATGAACGAGGTCGAGAACAAAGGCTGGTCGCTGCGGCAGGGCTTGTTCGCCAAATATGTCGTGTCGCTGGTCGGACTCGTCGTGTTCGTGCTGGCCGTCAACGGCGCGACCGAAACCTGGATCAGCTATCAGTCCACCAAGGCGAGTCTGACCGCCGCGATGGCCGAGAAGGCCGATGCGAGCGCCCGGCGCATCGACCAGGCGGTCTCCGACCTGCAGCGCCAGATCAGCTGGGTGACGCGGGCGAGCGCCAATACGCTGGAGCTGCGTCGCGCCGACTACGTGCAGTTGCTGAGCCAGGCTCCGGCCGTTCGGCAGCTCTATCAGCTCGACGGGCAGGGCCGCGAGCAGCTCCGGGTCTCCCGCACCTCGATCTCGTTCTCCTCTGGCAACGACCTGTCGCGCGATCTGCGCTTCACCGACACCGTCACGCATGGCAGCAACTTCTCGGCCGTGACCTTCAAGGGTGCGCAGCCGATGATGTCGATCTCGGTCGCGCATTCCGGCTTCAACGCCGGCGTCACCGTGGCCGACATCGATCTCGACTTCCTCGAAGACTTCATGACCGAGGCGCAGACCGGCAAGGTCGCAACCGCCTATGTCGTCGATCCGCGCGGCCAGGTGCTGGCGAGCTCGGCGAAAGGGCCGGCCGTCGGCCAGGATCTCGCCAAGCTGCCGCAGGTCGCCGCGGTGCTCTCGCCCGACGGCCGGCCGCTCGCCTCCGGCACCGACAGCGAGGGGCGTGCCGTGCTCTCGGCGGTGGCGACCCTGCCCAAGCTTGGCTGGGCGGTGTTCTTCGAGCAATCGACGGCGCATGCGTTGGCGCCGATCCGCGACCAGCTGTTGCGCGGCGCGCTCCTGATCGCGCTCGGCCTCGCGGTTGCGATCCTCGCAGGGACGCTGCTGGCGCGCCGCATGCTCGTTCCGATCACCGCGTTGCGGGCCGGCGCGCGCAAGCTCGGTGCCGGCGATTTCGCGCAGCGCATCGAGGTGAAGACCCATGACGAGCTGGAGGAGCTGGCCGATCAGTTCAACAGCATGGCTGGCCAGCTCGCGCAGTCCTATGCCGTGCTGGAAGCGAAGGTCGAGGAGCGTACGCGCGATCTCGCGCAGTCGATCAACGAGTTGAAGGTCTTGGAGGAGGTCGGGCGCGCGGTGGCGTCCTCGCTCGATCTCAACGCGGTGCTGCCGACGGTCGCGGCGCGGGCGCTCGAGATCACCGCGGCCGATGCCGTGCTGATCTATTCCTATGATGCCGCCGAACGGCGCTTCAGGCTGGTGGAGGCCAAAGGCATCGACCGCACGCAGGACGGCGCGCACACCATGCTCGACGAGCAGACCAGCCTGCTGTCGGACTCCGTGCGCAGCGGCGAGCCGATCGCGATCGCCGAGCTTGAAACCGCGCCGGATCATCCGCTGCGCGCCGTCGCCGTCGCGGCCGGATTTCACGCGGTGCTGTTCACGCCGTTGGTCGACCAGCAGGGCGTACTCGGCGCGCTCGTCGTGCTCCGGCGCTCGGCCGGCGCGTTTCCGCCCAACCTGATCGGGCTGATGCGGACCTTCGCCCACCAGGCGGTGCTCGCCATGCGCAACGCGCGGCTGTTCACCGAGGTCGATCAAAAGGGCCGCGAGCTGGCGCTGGCGCACGACACCGTGCAGCAGCAGGCCGCCAAGCTCACCGAGCAGACCGGGCAGCTGCGCGAATGGAACAAGTCGCTCGAAGAGCGCGTCGAGAAGCAGCTCGCCGAGATCGAGCGCATCCGCCGGCTCGAGCGCTTCCTGGCGCCGCAAGTCGCGCAGATCATCGCGTCGTCGGATGGCCATGATGCGCTGCTGGAGAGCCATCGCCGCGAGGTGACGGTCGTGTTCTGCGATCTGCGCGGCTTCACGGCGTTCACCGAGACCACCGAGCCCGAAGAGGCCATGAACGTGCTGCGCGAATATCATGCCGCGCTCGGCAAGCACATCTTCAAGTATGAGGGCACGCTCGACCGCTATGCCGGCGACGGCGTCATGATCCTGTTCAACGCGCCGATCCCGTTCGAGGACCACACGGCCCGCGCGGTCAAGATGGCGATGGAGATGCGCGAGGAGATCGGCGAGCTCACCGAGCGCTGGAAGAATCGCGGCCACAGCCTGGGGTTTGGCGTCGGCATCGCGCTGGGCTATGCCACGCTCGGCCAGGTCGGCTTCGAGAACCGGCTCGAATATGCCGCGATCGGCAGCGTCACCAATCTCGCCTCGCGGCTATGCGACGCGGCGAAGGCCGGGCAGGTGATCGCGTCGCGCCGCGTGTTTGGCGTGGTCGAAGCGTCGGTCGACGCAAGGCCGATCGACGACCTGCATCTCAAGGGCTTCAATCATCCGGTGCTGGCGATGGAGATCCTGCACTGGCGGGGAGAAGGCGCTGAGACGATCGACGTCACCGAGGAGCGGCGGCGGTCGGCGGCAACGTGAGCTGAGCCACGCAGGATGAGGACCGCTTTTCGGCAGGCCGACGCCCCTCTCCATGCGCACGCCAATGGCCAAGCTGCAGCGCCGATTTCGGCGCCAAACCCTCTCCATGAACACGCTGATCATGGTCAGTTGTCGGGACGGTCCAGCGCGACGCTCGCTGCCAGCCTCTCTCCGCCTGCGGCAGGGCTATCGCATTTGATGATCGAAGTGTTGCGCTCGTCTGTTTCCACGCCGTCATGGCCGGGCTTGTCCCGGCCATCCACGTCGTTCGGCATGCTGAGAACGACGTGGATGCCCGGGACGGAGCCCGGGCATGACGATGTGGAAACGGTTTCGCGAAAAGCTCAGATTGCTCATATCCGATAGCCCTGCCTCAGGCGGGGAGAGGCTGGCAGCGAGCGTCGCGCTGGACCGTCCCGACAACTGACCATGATCAACGTGCTCATGGAGAGGGTCGGGTTCTGAGACCGGCGCAGCAGGTTGGCGATCAGCCGCGTGTTCATGGAGAGGAGCGGCGCTGGTCGGCGGCAGCAAAAAAGAAGCCCCGCAGGGGGCGGGGCTGGAGGCAATGCATGTCCGGCGGATGGGGGGCCGGGGGAGGATCATGCGACGGGGTGAGGTCAAGTCCTGTCGTGTGATCATTACCCCCGGCCGGTCGGCATGCGGCTGGTGGTGGCTTTGTTGTCGTTGCCGTGCCCGCGCCGCCCCATGGGAACCAGGAGGACGGCGCGGACCGCGGTGGCCTTACTGCTCGAGCGCTGCCAGCGCGGCGTTGCCGACCTGCTGCGCCTCGGCCCAGGCGGCCTGGGTCGCCTGCTGTGCGGCGGTATAGCCGGCCTGGATCTGCTGCTGGGCTGCCGCCCGCAGCGCCTGCTCCTGCTGCTCGCCGGTCTCGCGGGCCTGGGTCAGGGCCTGGTTGTCGGCGTTCAACTGGTTGTTGGCGGCGTTGAAGGCGTTGGCGGTGGTCTGTGCCTTGGCCTGCGCCGCGGCCAGTGCGGCCTGGTTGGCGGCATTGTTGGCGCGCTCGAGGACCTCAGCCGCCTCCTGCGCATCCTGCGTGGCCTGCTGCGCGACCTGACGCGCCTTCTCGAGCGCCTGCCGGTCGGCATTCACCTTCTGCTCGGCCGCTTCGACCGTCGCATCGATCGTGCCGATCTTCTGGTTGAGCGCGGCCTCGACCGTCTTCTGGTTCTGGGTCGCTGCGGCCTGCGCAGCCTGCGTCTTCTGCTGGGCAGCCGCACGCGCCTGCTCGCCGGTCTTCAGGGCCGCCTGGAGCGCAGCCTGCTCGGCGGCCTCCTTCGCCTCCTGGTTCTGCTGGTTGTTGTTGTTGGCGTTGCCGTTGTTCGCTGCCGCGCCGCCATTGTTCGCGGCGGCTCCGCCGTTGTTGGCATTGCCGGCGGCCTGGCCGGCCTGCTGGGCGGCCTTTCCGGCGGCTTCCGCCGTCTCGCGCGCGGTGTCCTTGGCGGCGTTGGCGGCTTCCTTGGCCTCGTTGGACACGTCGATGTCCTTGTCGAGCTTCTGGAAGGCTGCCTGCAGCGCGGCGGAGGCTGCGGTCAACTTCGCAGCAGCCGCGGTGGCGGCGGCCTGGGCGGCTGCGGTCGGGTTCTTCTCGGCCTGCTCCTGGGCCTCGATCGCGGCGCCGCGTGCGGTCTGCTCGGCCTGGCGGGCGGCATCGATCGCCTTGCGGTCGGTTGCGACCTGGGCCTCTGCGGCGGCTGCGGTCTGCGCAGCGGCGGCTGCGGCAGCGTTGGCCTTGGCGACGGCATCGGTGGTGCTCGACGCGGCGGCCGCAGCCTTGGCCGGCGTTGCTGCCGCTGCCGGCGTGGCGGTGGCCTTCGCGACCGCGACGGTGGTCGTGGCTGCCGCTGCTGCAGCGGCCGGCTTGGCGGCCGTCGTCGTGGTGGTCGCGGCTGCGGTCTTGGCCGTGCCGGTCGTGGTCGTCGCAGCTGCCGTCGTGGCGACAGTCGTCGTCTTGGCAGCCGTGCTCGCCGTCGTGGTGGTGGCCGCGGTCTTGGCAGCGGTGCTCGCCGTTCCCGTGGTGGTGGTGGCGGCGGTCTTGGCGGCCGTGCTTGCTGCGGTCGTGGCAGCGGTTGCGGCGGCCGTGGTCGCGGCCTTGGTGGCGGCGGCGGATGCAGCCTTGGCGGCCGCAGCGGCGGCGGCCTTGGTGGCCGCGGCGGCCGCAGCCTTCGCGGCGGCATCCTGCGCGGCCTTGGCTGCTGCGGCGGCAGCGGCCTTGGCGGCGGCGTCCTGCGCAGCCTTGGCGGCAGCGCTGGCCGCGGCCTTGACCGCGGCATCCTGGGCCGCCTTCGCCGCGGCGTTCGTGGTGGTCGTCGTGGCCAGCGCGATGGCCTGCGCGTTGGCATTGTGGGGCAGTGCGGTGATCGCCAGTGCGGCCATGAGGGCCAGCACGCTGACATGCCGGTAAAGGTCTTTCTTGCCGGCCGCGGGTTGAAGGTTCTTCTTATCCGCCATCAGCTCAACTCCCTTGGGTACGCTGGATTGGATGCGGAACCTTTCTGGTAATGATTTTGGTTTGCAGGATGGTCGGACCATGCAAGCAGCATGGCGTCTGTCTGCAACCTCAGGGCAGGATTTCGCGGCATTTGCGGCGAGCAAGCTGCGACGCGGTGGCGCAGGGGGACAGAAAGCTTCTGAAACAATCGCTTGGCCGCGCACCCCCGGCTTCATCGTTTGGGCCGGCAGGTGAGGATTTCGAGGCAAGCCATACCGTCGGCCGCCAGATGCGACGTATTGTCGCGATGGCGGTTGTTGACTCGCTGTCCGTTGATCGAACGGCGCCTCAGCGCTTGGTCGCGTAAAGCAGGGGGACGGCGGAATCCACCATCACCTCGACGAGGCTCGTGCCGGGATGGCTGAGGCTGCGGGCGAGCGCCGCCGGCAGATCGGCCGATCGGTCCACCCGGACGGCGTCGCAGCCCATGCCCTCGGCGAGCCTGACGAAATCCAGGCCGGGCAGATCGAGGCCGGGCACGTTGCGCACCTGCATGACCTGGCTGAACGAGCGCATCGCGCCATAGCCGGAATTGTTGATCACCACGACGGTCATCGGCAGCCGGCGCTGCGCTGATGTCCACAGCGCCTGCAGCGAATACATCGCCGAACCGTCGCCGATCAGGCAGATGGTGCGATCCTTCGGCCGTCCGAGCGCCATGCCGACGGCGGCCGGCAGGCTGTAGCCGAGCCCGCCGCTCGCCATCGTGTAGAACGAATCCGCGCCCGGCATCGGCATGTGCTTGTGCATCACAGGGCGGTGCGAGGGGATCTCCTCGACGACGGCGCTGTGGGCGGGCAAGGCTTGTGACAGCGTGTGCAGCAGATAGTCGACCGGGATCGGGTCGGCCGGCTTCGGCGCCTCCGGCAGCACGCGGCCCTTCGGCGCGGCACGCGCGGTCTCCGCCAGCAGCTCCAGCAGCAGCGACAGCGCCGGGCGCATCGTGGCGATGATGCTGGTGCCGATCGGCGGCACCGCCGCGCCCTCGGCATCGTCGGTGATCTGATAGATCGCGGCCGCGCCGTCGAAGATCGCGGCATGGCCTTCGACGTGGAAGGTGAACACCGGGGCGCCGATCACCACGACCACATCGTGCGGCCTCAAGGCATCCGACAATTGTCCCGGCGCAGCGTGCAGAAAACCCTGGAATTGCGGATGCCGCTCGGGAAACGAGCAGCGCGCCGAGAACGGGCTGACCCAGACGCTCGCTTTCGCCTTCTCCGCGACCGCGACCATCAGCTCGACACAGCCGGCGCGGTCGATGCCCGGGCCGACCACGAGCGCGGGGTTCTTTGCGGCAGTGAGCGCGCTGACCAGCTCGTCCATCGCGGCGCGGTCGGGGCCGAGCTCGCGGCTGACCTTGCGGGCCGCCACCGGCTGCGCCGGATGCATCCAGTCGTCGATCGGGATCGAGACGAAGGTCGGCCCGCACGGCGGCTGCATCGCGGTGTAATAGGCGCGGGCGATCGCGCCGGGCACGTCCTCGGGGCGCGCCGGCTCGACGCTGTATTTGACGTAAGGCCTGGGAAATTCCGACGGGCGCTCGGCGTAGAGGAACGCCTGCAGCGGCAGGATCGAGCGCGCCTGCTGGCCGGCGGTGATCACCAGCGGCGTCTGGTTGCGATGGGCGGTGTAGATGTTGCCGAGCGCATTGCCGACGCCGGCCGCCGAATGCAGATTGACGAAGCCGGCATTGCGCGTCGCCTGCGCATAGCCGTCGGCCATGCCGACGACGCTCGCCTCCTGGAGGCCGAGCACGTAGTCGATGTCATCGGGCCAGTCGCTCAGGAACGGCAGCTCGGTCGAGCCGGGATTGCCGAACACTTTTGTGATGCCGAAGGCGCGCAGCAGCTCGAAGGTGGCCTGCTTGACGGTGACGGGCTTGGTCTTGGATGATTTGGCCGACAAAGGGGTTTCCTCGCACCGTTGTTGCTATTCTCGTCATTGCGAGCGAAGCGAAGCAATCCAGAGCCGCTTTCGAGACTCTGGATTGCTTCGTCGCTTCGCTCCTCGCAGTGACGGCGTTTGTATCACCAATTCGCGGTGCCCTTCATCGTCGGCTGCCGCTCGGCGTTGGCGGTCCACAGCTCCAGACCGCCATCCTTGTCGTTGGCATTCACCGAGAATTCGCTGCCCTCGAACAGCGGCTGCACGCCGCGATAGGCGAATTTGGCCGGCGGCTTGCCTTTCAGCCTGGCGGCGAACTCGACCAGGAGAGCGGCCTGCAACGGACCGTGGAAGATCAGCCCGGGATAGCCCTCGACCCTGGTGACGTAGTCGCGGTCGTAATGGATGCGGTGGCCGTTGAAGGTCAGGGCCGAATAGCGAAACAGCAGCACGGCATCGGAAACGCGCGTCTCGCTGTGCTGCGCCACCGGCGGGGGCGGCGGTGCCTTGGCCGGTGCTGCCGGCGCGCCGCCCATGTCGCGATAGACGATGTCCTGGCGCTCGCGGATCGCTGTCCCGCGCGGCGTCGACACGACATGCTCGACCGCGACGAAGCAGAGCTGGCCGGTCGAGCCGCTCTTCAGCGTGACGTCGGTGATGGTCGAGACGCGGGTGGCGACGTCGCCGACGCGCAAGGGATCAATGAACTGGACCTCGCCGCCGGCCCACATCCGCCGCGGCAGCGGCACCGGCGGCAGGAAGCCGCCGCGGGTCGGATGGCCGTCGGGGCCGAGCTGATCATGCGGGAACACCGGCTGGGCCAGGCACCAATGGACGGTGTAGGGCGCGATGTCGCCGGTCACGGGCTCGCCGATGTCCTGAAACAGCGTCGCGCGCAGGCCTTTTGTCAGTTGCGCGGTGACGATGTCGGTCGCTTCAGTGCTGCGGCCGACCCATTGCCGGAGATGGTCGAGATCGAGGGTCTCCGTCATGATCATCCCTTTCGCTGCTGGGGCGAGGCGGTCTCGCCGATCGCTGGCACCGCGCCGTACTGCCTGTCATCGCCGACCACGATCGCCGCCGGCGCCGGATAGCTGACGACGCCGTTGGGCGTGTCGACCGCGATGCGCCGCAGATGCGGATGGGTCGAGAGATCCGCCATGCTGTTGACCTCGGCAAAGGCGATGTCGGCCGCGGCGAGCTTGGCGAGCAGTTCGTCACGCGACAGCGCCGCGAAGCGCGCGGCAACGATGCCGTCAGTCAGCGTGCGATTGCGGACGCGTTCGACCATGTTGGCAAAGCGCGGATCGTCGGGCAGGCCGGGCTGCTCCAGCACCTTGGCGCACAGCGTCGTCCACTCGCGCTCGCTCTGGATCGAGATCAGGATGTCCTTGCCGTCCTTCGACGTGAACACGCCATAGGGCGCGATCGATGGATGCGCGAGACCGATGCGCTTCGGCGCATTGCCGGCCTCGGCGTTCAGCAACGGCACGGTGAGCCAGTCGGCCATCACGTCGAACATCGAGATCCTGATATCGGCGCCCTCGCCGGTGCGGCCGCGCTTGATCAGCGCCTCCAGGATCGCGGCATGCGCGGTCGCGCCGGTGGCGACGTCGACGATCGACATGCCGACGCGCGACGGCCCCTCGGGGCCGCCGGTGATGGAGGCGAGGCCGCTCTCGGCCTGGATCAGCAAATCATAGGCCTTGCGGTCGGCATAGGGGCCGCTGTCGCCATAGCCGGTGATCGTGCAGCAGATCAGTTTTGGATAATCCTTGCGCAGGCGTTCGCGGGCAAAGCCCATCTTGTCCATCGAGCCGGGCTTGAGGTTCTGCAGCAGCACGTCGGCGCCCGCGATCAGCGTCTCCAACTCGGCGCGGCCTTCCGGCTTGGCGAGATCGATGACACGCGAATCCTTGCCGCGGTTGAGCCAGACGAAGTAGCTGCTCTGACCCTTCGCTGCCGCGTCGTAGCCGCGGGCGAAATCGCCCTCGGGCCGTTCGATCTTGATGACATGGGCGCCGGCATCCGCCAGCCGCGACGAGCAGAACGGCGCGGCCACCGCCTGCTCGACGGCGACGACGGTGATCCCTTCAAGTGGCAGCATGGCGCGGACTCATGGAGTGGGGCCTCATGGTTCGAGACGCGCCGCAAGGGCGGCGCTCCTCACCATGAGGGGTGGGACTCTCGCAGTGCCTTCGATCCTCATCCTGAGGAGCACGCCGGAGGCGGGCGTCTCGAAGGATAGCCACGAGCGATGAACTAACATGGCCATGTCAATACGACCTGGGCATGCCGAGCACGTGCTCGGCGACGTAGGACAGGATCAAATTGGTCGAGATCGGCGCCACCTGATACAGCCGCGTCTCGCGGAATTTGCGCTCGACGTCGTACTCCTCGGCGAAACCGAAGCCGCCATGGGTCTGGATGCAGGCGTTGGCCGCCTCGAACGAGGCGTCGGCGGCGAGCATCTTGGCCATGTTGGCCTCGGCGCCGCAATCCTGCCCGGCCTCGTATTTGCGCGTCGCTTCCTTGACCATCAGCTCGGCCGCGCGCATCGACGCATAGGCCTTGGCGATCGGGAACTGGATGCCTTGATTTTGGCCGATCGGGCGGCCGAACACGACGCGCTCCTTGGCGTAAGCAGTCGCCTTGGCGATGAACCATTTGGCGTCGCCGACGCATTCGGCGGCGATCAGGATGCGCTCGGCGTTCATGCCGGAGAGGATGTAGCGAAAGCCTCTGCCTTCCTCGCCGATCAGGTTCTCGGCCGGCACGCGCATGTCGGTGAAGAACACTTCCGTGGTGGCGTGGTTCATCATCGTGCGGATCGGACGGATGGTGAGCCCGGCCTTCTTGGCCTCGCGCATGTCGACGATGAACACCGAGAGGCCATCGGTGCGCTTCTCCGCCTGGTCCTTCGGCGTGGTGCGCGCCAGCAGGATCATCAGGTCGGAATATTCGGCGCGGCTGGTCCAGATCTTCTGGCCGTTGACGATGTAGCTGTCGCCGTCGCGCTTGGCGAAGGTCTTCAGCGACGAGGTGTCCGTACCCGAGGTCGGCTCGGTGACGCCGAACGCCTGCAGCCGCAATTCGCCGCTGGCGACCTTCGGCAGCCATTTGGCCTTCTGCTCGGCCGAGCCGTGCCGCAGCACCGTGCCCATCGTGTACATCTGGGCATGACAGCCGCCGCCATTGCAGCCGGCGCGCTGGATCTCCTCCAGGATCGCCGCCGCCGCCGACAGCTTCAGGCCGGCGCCGCCATATTCCTCGGGGATCAGCACGGAGAGATAGCCGGCCTGCGTCAGCGCATCGACGAACGCCGATGGATAGGCCATCTCGCGATCGAGCTTGCGCCAATAGTCGCCGGGGAACTGGGCGCAGAGCTTGGCCACCGCGTCGCGGATGTCGGGGTAGTCGTCGTGCTGATGTTGTTCTGTCATTCGCTTGTCCCGCGGACGATTGTGAAACGCCCGCGGTCTCCCTATGCTGGATTGTTATAGCCTATGACCAAGCCTTCCAAGATTGGCAAGCATGGATTTCCGTCAGCTCAAGACGTTCAGTTGCGTGGCCGAGCTCGGCAGCCTGTCGAAAGCCTCCGACCGCCTGCGCATCGCCCAGCCGGCGCTGAGCCGCCAGATCAAGCTGCTGGAGCACGAGCTGCGCGCGGAGCTGTTCACGCGCAACGGCCGCGGCATGGTGCTGACCGAGGCGGGCAAGCTGCTGCTGGCGCGCACCTCCGGCATCGTGCGGCAGCTCGACCAGATCCGCGACGACATCCAGTCGCAGGCGGGCCAGCCGTCCGGCCGCGTCGTCCTCGGGCTCGTCCCGACCGTCAGCTACGTGCTGTCGGCGCGGCTCGCGCGCCGCACGGTCGAGCGCTATCCCGGCATCTCCCTGTGCATCGTCGAGAGCTATAGCGGCCACCTGACCGAATGGCTGCATCGCGGCGAGATGGATCTCGCAGTGGTCTATGGTCCGTCGGCGGATCTGCATCTGGCGATGCAGCCGCTCGGGCGCGACAGCGTCGTCGCTGTCGGGCCGAAGGGCTCGGGGCTCGCGCGGATGAAGCGCGTCGACATGGACTGGCTGCTGCGCCAGAAGCTGGTGCTGCCCAGTCATTCGCACGGCCTCCGCGCGCTGATCGAGCACGAGGCGGCCAGGCGCAAGACCCGGCTCGATGTGCAGATCGAGGCGGATTCGTTTCGCGTGCTGACCTCGATCGTCGAGGCGGGCCTCGGCTTCACGCTGCTGCCGCCGTCGTCGCTGCGCGACCAGATCACGGCCGGCACGCTGGAGACCGCCGTCATCGCCAAGCACGGCCCGATGCGCGAGCTGCTGGTCGCTGCGCCCATCGACCATCCCGGCTCGGCGGCCACGGCGGCGATCACCGCGCTGCTGCGCAGTGAAACCAGGGCCTGTCGGGATGAGGGCGTGTGGGACATCAAGCTCGGCTAGTTCACCGGCAGGCCGAGATGGCCGCGGAAGCGGTTCTTCAGGAAGACGCCGTCACGCGGGGGCAAAGCGCGGTCGACATGATCGGTCGAGATCGCGACGCGGGCGAAATGCGGGCCTGAGAGATCGTGCAGCTTCGGCCGGAAGGCATTCAGGGCCGCAAGAGTCTCGATCGTGCTCACCGAGGGAAAGCCGGCGCCGGTCGCGATCAGCTCGAGATTTGCGCCGAGCCCCGAATGGCTCATCTGCATGCCGGTCTCACCGAAATGAGCGTTGTCGAGCACGACGATCGAGAGGTTCCCCGGCTTCTTGGCTGCGATCGTCGCAAGGCTGCCGAGGCCCATCAGCTGCTCGCCGTCGCCGGTGACGATGGCGACCGGCCGCGACGGCTGCGCCAGTGCGAGTCCAAGGCCGATCATGGCCGCGCCGCCCATCGCGCCCCAGAGATAAAAGTTCGCCGGATGATCGCCGGCATCGAACACGTCGTAGGAGGAGGAGCCGAGCCCGCTGACGATCAGGAGGTCGCCACGGTCCTGCAGCAGCGCCTTCACGGCTGCACGGCGATCGAGTGCTGCCTTCATCACTTGGCCTCCGTCCACTTCTTGGCGCCGATCATGCGCTGGGAGATCAGCACCGCGATCGGCTGATCGCTGTCATAGGCGAGCCTTGCGGCTGCGGCCGCCATTTCGCCGGCGTCTTCGGGGCGATCGATCCGGAACACGGTGACGCCCATGATCTCGAAGGCGGAGGGCGTCGCCTTGCCCATCGGCACCTGCCACGGATTGAACTCGGCCCATTCGCCGCGCATCGTCACGAAGGTCAGGAACGGGAAGCGGCAGCTCTGAAGCAGCGAGAACATGTTGACGCAATTGCCGACGCCGCTCGACTGCATCAGCAGCACCGCGCGCTGGCCGCCCAGCCAGGCGCCGGCCGACAGCGCGACGCCTTCCTCCTCGGTGGTCAGCACCGTCGTTGCGACAGCCGGATCGTCATGCGCGAGGCGGATGAGGCGGGAGTGGCCGGCGTCCGGCACGTAGCAGAGCTGCCTGACGTCGGCGGCCTTCAGCGCGTTGTAGATCTCGAGCGGCCAGTCGGAGCCCGTCGTCGGCGTATCGGAGGCGGCCATGGCGTCCTGCGGTTCGTGCGCACCCGCGACAGGTGCAGGATTGGATTTAGCCAGAAACCAGGGGCACGGCTCATCGCATCTGGTTCACCCAGCCATGCCGGTTTTCTATAGGCGGCCCGCGATAGTCTCTGCAGCTTCGTCGTGATCGCGAATATAAATGCAATCTTTGCTTGTGCTCTCGTCCATGCCGGCTATCGTCTCCGCGTTTGATTCCATGCACTTCGGAGAGGACTGATTCAGATGCGGCTGCCCGGTATTATAGTCCTTGTCTCGACGAGTCTGCTCGCTTCCAACTACGCCAATGCCAGAGAGCGCAATGATAGTCCGCACTCTCAGGCCTGCATGGCCAAGAACGGCTTCACGCTGGAGATGTGGCGTGCCCATCGCGCCGGGACCGACGCGCAGGTTCTGAAATACATCATGTGCCGGGACGGGGTGTCGAAGGCCCAAGCGCTCGAGATTGGGCGGGCTGACGGTAATTTCAGTCGCGGCTTCTGACTCGAATCGCGCCGCCGGGCCGCGGCGACAGGCGAGTGAACAGGTGGGGGCCTCAGGCGTGGCCCTCACCCCGGGATCCTCACAGGCAGCGACTCGTAGCCTCGCACGAAGCTTGAATACACCCGCTTCGGTTCGCCCACGACTTCGATGCGATCGAAGCGCTTGAGGATCTCCTGCCAGACGATGCGCAGCTGCAACTCGGCCAAGCGCATGCCGACGCAGCGGTGGATGCCGAAGCCGAAGGAGAGGTGGATGCGCGGCCGCTTGCGGTCGATGATGAAGGCGTCGGGATTCTCGATCACCTCCTCGTCGCGGTTGCCCGAGATGTACCACATCACGACACGGTCGCCCTTCCTGATTGTCTTCCCGCCGAGCTCGGTGTCGACCAATGCGGTGCGCCGCATGTGGGCGAGCGGCGTCTGCCAGCGGATCACCTCGGGCACCATGGTGTCGATCAGCGCCGGATTGTCGCGCAGCTTCTGATACTCGGCCGGGTTCTCGTGCAGCGCCAGCACCGAGGCGGTCATGGTGTTGCGCGTGGTGTCGTTGCCGCCAACGATCAGCAGGATCAGGTTGCCCATCAGATTGTCCGGCGTCATGTGCCGCGTCGCGTCGCTGTGCGCCATCATCGAGATCAGGTCGCGGCCCGGATTGGCCTGCCGTTCCTTCCACATCCGGCCGAACGTCTCGGCGCAGTCGGCCAGTTCGCGCAGTCGCTCCTCCTCCGACGAGACAATGCCGCTTTTGGGCAGTGCCGTGGAGACGTCCGACCAGCGCGTCAGCTTGCGCCGCTCCTCGAATGGGAAGTCGAACAAGGTCGCCAGCATCTGCGTGGTCAGCTCGATCGAGACCTTCTCGACCCAGTTGAACGTCTCGTTGCGCGGCAGCGAATCCAGCACCTTGGCGGAGCGCTGGCGGATCAGAACGGCCATCTCGTCGAGATGGTCGGGCGTGAACATCGGCTGCACCGTCTTGCGCTGCTCGCCATGAACCGGCTCGTCCATCGCGATGAAGCTCGGCCATTCATAGCCGGGCGGCACGTCGCGGATCATGATGCCGCCATTGCTGACATCCGAAGAGAAGATCGCGTGATTGGTGTCGACATGCATGATGTCGTGATAGCGCGTGACCGACCAATAGGGCTCGATCGGCGCGTTGGTGCAGTAGTGCACCGGCGCCTCCTTGCGCAGCCGCTCGAACCACGGCCACAGCGTGTCGTTCTGAAACAGCCTGGGCGCGCCGGGATGAAAGTCCCCGATCGGCGTGGAATAGGCCTCCAGCCGCGCCTCGCGCAGCAGATCGGCATGGTCGGAACGAAGCGCGGCCTGGGCGGTCATGGGGGGTCCTTTGCTGAAAGGGTTGCTCGACTATCGAAACCAAATCTGCTGCGCATTTGCGGTGCAATTGAATGCGCCCTCTCCCCTTGCGGGAGAGGGCATGTAGGAAGGCTCAGCAAACTCGGTCGGGTGAGGGGTATGTCTCTACGAGTGTCGTACGCGGAGCGACACCCCTCACCCAACCGCGTGCATGGAAAGGTCGGAGATGCCCTCTCCCGCAAGGGGAGAGGGCACTGTATCGGGCAGCTACGGGGCCGCACATGGGCACCCAATTCGAATCCAATCGAATCTCAAACACAACCTACGCCGCAATCCGCACCGGCAGTGTCTCATATCCCTTCACGAAGCTGGAATAGACCCGCTTCGGCTCGTCCATCACGTCGATATGATCGAAGCGCTTCAGGATCTCCTCCCAGATGATCTTGAGCTGCAACTCGGCCAGGCGAAGGCCGACGCAGCGGTGGATGCCGAAGCCGAACGACAGGTGCTGGCGCGGCCTGGCACGATCGATGATGAACTCGTAGGGGCGATCGATCGCGGCCTCGTCGCGGTTCCCCGAGACATACCACATCACCACCTTGTCGCCTTTCTTGATCTGCTTGCCGCGAAACTCGAAGTCTTGAAGGGCGGTGCGGCGCATGTGCGCGAGCGGCGTCTGCCAACGGATCACCTCCGGCACGAAGCTGTCGATCAGCGCCGGGTTGGCCTTGAGCTTGCGGTATTGATCCGGATTCCGGCTCAGCGCGTAGATGCTGCCGGACATGGTGTTGCGCGTGGTGTCGTTGCCGCCGACGATCAGCAGCACGAGATTGCCGAGAAAGTTCTTCGGGTCCATGTTCCGCGTGGCCTCGCTGTGCGCCATCATCGACAGCAGGTCGCTCTTCGGCGGCTGGCTGGCGCGCTCCTGCCAGAGCCGGGCGAAATAGCGCGCGCACTCCAGCAGCTCGGCCTGCCGCGCGTCCTCGGTCGCGACCAGCCCGCCGGGGCCGGGAAGCGTCGTCGCGATGTCCGACCAGCGCGTCAGCTTGCGGCGGTCCTCCCAGGGGAAGTCGAACAGCACCGCCAGCATCTGCGTGGTCAGCTCGATCGAGACGCGGTCGACCCAGTCGAACACCTCGCCGAAGGGCAGCTTGTCGAGGCATTCGGCCGAACGCGTGCGGATGTTGATCGCGAGCTCGTCGAGATGCGTTGGCGTGAACATCGGCGCCACCGTCTTGCGCTGGGCGGCATGGCGGGGCGGGTCCATCGCGATGAAGCTCTCGCGGCGCAGATCGGGATCGACGTCGCGGATGGTGATGCCGCCGAGCATCGATGCCGAGGAGAACACCGCGTGATTGGTCTCGATCTCCATGATGTCGTCGTAGCGGGTGATCGACCAGTACGGACCAAACATCGATTCCTTGCAGTAGTGCACCGGATCCTCGCGGCGCAGCCGGTCGAAATAGGGCCAGTGCGTGTCGGTGCGGAACAGCTCGGGATTGCCAGGATCGAACGCGGCCAGCGGCAGCGTCGCGGCGCGCCGTGCGGCATCGTCGGCCGCGGATTGCTGTGACGCCGATGGCTGCCGCGTGCTGACGAGCTCGGTGGTCGCTTGCATTGACGTCTCCCTCGTGACCGGGTCTTGGAGCCCGGCGTCATCCGCGCGATTACATCCTGCCCGGGGCGGAGGGGCAAGCGCGGAGTTTACCGGGCACCGCCGGAGTCTTGCGTCACAACGCTGGCATTCGGCCGGACGTCGGACGTGACAAGCGCCACGCCACGGAATATGGCTGTGAGCCATTGTTGCAAAGCAGAAGACGAGCAGGAGGCCGCCACATGATCGCCAACGCGCAGCGCATGTTCAATTTCGATCTCGGCGAAACCGCCGATGCGATCCGCGAGACGGTGGCCGGTTTCTCGCAAGACCAGATCGCGCCGCGCGCGGCCGAGATCGACCGTTCCAACCAGTTCCCGCGCGACCTCTGGCCCAAGCTCGGCGAGCTCGGCCTGCACGGCATCACGGTGGAGGAGGAGCATGGCGGCGCCGGGCTCGGCTATCTCGAGCACTGCATCGCCATGGAGGAGATCTCGCGCGCCTCGGCCTCGGTCGGCCTGTCCTACGGCGCGCACTCCAATCTCTGCGTCAACCAGATCCGCCGCAACGGCAGCGAGGCGCAGAAGCGCAAATATCTGCCGAAGCTGATCTCCGGCGAGCATGTCGGCTCGCTCGCGATGTCCGAGCCGCAGGCCGGGTCCGACGTCGTCTCGATGAAGACGCGCGCCGAGAAGAAGGGGGATCGCTTCGTGCTGAACGGCAGCAAGATGTGGATCACCAACGGACCCGTCGCGGAGACGCTGGTGGTCTATGCCAAGACCGATCCGCAGGGCGGGCCGCGCGGCATCACCGCCTTCATCATCGAGAAGGGCATGAAGGGGTTTTCGACGGCGCAGAAGCTCGACAAGCTCGGCATGCGCGGCTCCGACACCTGCGAGCTGGTGTTCGAGGATTGCGAGGTGCCGGAAGAGAACGTGCTGGGGCAGGTCGGCCGCGGCGTCAACGTGCTGATGAGTGGCCTCGACTACGAACGCGCGGTGCTCGCCGCGGGCCCCCTCGGCATCATGCAGGCCTGCATGGACGTGGTGCTGCCTTACGTGCACGAGCGCAAGCAGTTCGGCCAGCCGATCGGCACGTTCCAGCTGGTGCAGGGCAAGGTCGCCGACATGTACACCACCATGAACGCGGCGCGCGCCTATGTGTATGCCGTGGCCAAGGCCTGCGACCGCGGCGAGACCACGCGCGAGGACGCGGCGGGCGCCATCCTGTTCGCAGCGGAGAAGGCGACGCAATGCGCGCTCGATGCGATCCAGCTGCTCGGCGGCAACGGCTACATAAACGACTATCCGACCGGACGGCTGCTGCGTGACGCCAAGCTCTATGAGATCGGCGCCGGCACCAGCGAGATCAGGCGCATGCTGATCGGGCGAGAGCTGTTCGACAAGACGTCGTGACGCGCCACCGGCTTGAGGCCGGCGTCGGCAACACGTTCGCACACCGGCCAGCTGCAGATATTTTGCGTGATGCAGCCAGGGCGGTGTTTTTTTCCGGCCGACTTGCGTACAAAGGAGTCGAACCTTGGAGTCGTCCCGGCGACGAATAACCGGGTTATTTTGTACATTTTTGCGTGGGTCGGAGGCGTAAGCCGTGAACCAGATGAGTTACGTTCCAGGGCAGCCTCCGCCGCTCCCGCCTTTGACTGCCACCTTTTCCGGATCCCGCGGCGAGTTCTTCCGCCTGGTCAGCCGCGGTGCGGCCATCGAATTGATCACGCTGGGCTTCTACCGGTTCTGGCTGGCCACCGACATCCGCCGCCATCTGTGGGTCAACACGGCGGTCGACGGCGATGCCGCCGAATACACCGGACGCGGCAAGGAGCTTCTGATCGGCTTCCTGTTCGCGATGGCGATCCTGGTTCCGATCTACCTCGTCTATTTCCTCATCGGCGTCGAGGCCGAGCGCTACCAGGGCTTCGCCAGCGCGCCGCTGGTGATCTCCTTCTATGCGTTCGGCCAGTTCGCGATCTACCGCGCGCGCCGCTACCGGCTAACGCGCACGGTCTGGCGCGGCATCCGGTTCTGGATGGACGGCTCCGGCTGGGCCTATGCTGGCCGTGCGATGTTGTGGACGCTGCTGACGGTGCTCACGCTGGGACTGGCTTGGCCATGGCGGGCTGCCGCGCTCGAGCGCTACAAGATGCGACATTCGCATTACGGCGACCTGCGCGGCGATTTCGAAGGACGCGGCTGGGACTTCTTCAAGCGGGCTTGGTATCTGTGGCTGGCCCCGCCAGCCGCCACTGCCGCCGTGTCGCTGTTGATGTATCTGGCCTTCAACTCCGGCGGCTGGCCTTCGGCGGGCGTCGCAGGCGCCTTCTCAGCCATCGTTCTCCTGGTCCTCGCGCCGTTTCTTTATGCACAGTTCAAAGCGGTCGAGTGGAGCTGGTGGCTGTCGGGCATCCGTTTCGGCGGAGTCCGCCTGGACTCGACGCTGGCTGGCGACGCCTTCTACGCCCTTTACTGGAAGGTGATCGCCTGGTTCTTCCTGCTCTCGATAGCCTCCGCTGCCTACTTCAGCGCCGTGCTCGCGGTGACCGCGCAACTGCTCGGGCCGGATGGTGGCGGTTTGCAGCGAGCGCAATCCTTATCCAACCAGATGCCGGCGCTGGTGCTGGGCGGACTGGGCTACATCGCCTGGATCCTGGCGCTCAACGTCGTGATGCGTCTCTATCTCGTGCGCGACATCTGGGCGACGGTGCTCGAGTCGGTGCAGGTGCATGGCATCGAGGCCATGGCCAACGTCGCCGCCAAGGGCGATCTGGCCAGTGCGCTCGGCGAAGGGTTTGCCGATGGCCTCGACGTCGCCGGATTCTGATCCAGAGCTCGGCGCCGCCAGCGCCGCCAGCGCCGGCGAGGCGACGCCGGTGGAGCAGGCCGCTCCGCCGGGCGGCCCTGCCATCTATTTCGACGGCCGGTCGAACCGGCGGCAGAACGTCACGATCGGCTTTGCCAATCAGCTCGTGCTGCGCAGCCCCGACAATTTCGTCTCCTGGCCGTATGACGACATCCGCCGGGTCGATGGGCCGAGTGGCACCTTGCGGGTCAGCTGCCTGTCGGCCTCGCCCCTGGCCCGGCTCGAGATCCGCGAGCCGGCTCTGGCGGCTGAGCTGGTCGGGCGCTGCAGCCACATCGACCAGAACAGCCTGACGCGCGGAGCGGTCGCGCGCATCGTCGGCTGGTCGCTGGCGGCGGTGGCCTCGATCATCGCGGTCGTGCTGGTCGTGCTGCCGTTCGCTGCTGACCGGCTGACGCCGCTCGTGCCGCCGACCATGGAGCGTCATCTCGGCGAGGCGGCCGTGGTGCAGGTCCAGACGCTGTTCGGCGACAAGCTGTGCGACGAGGCGGCGGGGCAGGCTGCGTTTGCCAAGCTCGTGACGGCGCTGCGCCGGCCGGCCGGCCTCGACGACACGATCGCGTCGCAGGTTCTGGACACGCCGATCCCCAATGCCTTCGCGCTGCCGGGCGGCCGCTTCTTCCTGTTCCGCGGCCTGCTCGACAAGGCCAATGATCCGGACGAGGTGGCCGGCGTTCTGGCCCATGAGCTCGGCCACCTGAAGCATCGCGATAATCTGCGGCTCCTGATCCACAATGGCGGCAGCTCGTTCCTGATCGGCCTGTTGTTCGGAGACATCACCGGCGCGGGCGCCGCGATCTTCGCCACCCGCGCCATGATCAGCGCGTCCTATTCGCGCGAGGCGGAGGAGGGCGCCGACAGTTTCGCGATCGAGGTGATGCACAAGCTCGGACGGCCGACGCGGCCGATGGGCGAGTTGATGTTCCGCATCACCGGCCGGGAGGACGGCAAGCGGCCGTCGCTATGGTCGAGCCATCCGCTGACCGAGGACCGCCTCGCCCGCATGCGCGCCGAGGACCGCCCGGCGACCGGGGCGCCATTGCTGAGCGCCGAGGAGTGGAAGGCCCTGAAGGGGATCTGCAAATAGGGCTGAGTTGCCGCAGCCGTTTCTCCACAAGCGGTGTCGTCCCGGCGTTCGCCCATAGGCGCTAAGATAGTTTTAGCATCATTTGATAGCGAC
>NZ_BSCT01000045.1 GCF_030159255.1 Bradyrhizobium sp. SSBR45G
GAGAGCCCCCCTCACCCGGATTGCATCTGACGATGCAATCCGACCTCTCCCCGCAAGCGGGGAGAGGTGCACCGAGTACGACGCGCGATGGTCGTGTCACAATGCCGCCGCGTACTCATCGAAACCTCGCAAACCGCGAATGTTCACACATCCCGCACGCGCATATAGCGCACGATCACGACGCCATTGGAGAGCGGGCGACTATCGATCAGCCGCAGCTTCATCGCCTGCCCCGGCTTGAACAGCGGCACACCGCGTCCAAGCATGCGCGGATTGATCGCCAGCCGAAACTCATCGATCAGATCGTGCGCGATAAGCGTCGAAGCCAGGTCCGCGCTGCCGAACAGAAACAGATCCTTGGGGCTGTCTGTCTTGAGCCTGTCCACGTCGACAGCCAACTGCGGACCCAGCAGATGCGCATTCGACCATTCCAGGCGAGACAGGGTGCGCGACGCGACATGCTTGGGGATGCTGTTCATGAATTCGGCGATGACGCCGCTCGCACCTCTCCAGTACCCGGCCATCAGATCGTAGGTCACCCGGCCGAACACCAGGCCGCCCGCCTCGTGCAGCTGCGCCTCGGAGAACCGCTCCAGCTCGTCGCCCCAGACATCCTCGTGCCACGAGATGTCGCCGTTCTCGCCCGCGACCATGCCGTCGAGCGTCATCATGTTCCACAACACCAGCCTTGCCATCGACGCACCTCCCAACTGATCTTGTTTCGCAAGCAGTTGGAGGATGCCCAGACCGATGCAATATTGCAAGCGGTTTATTCCCGACCTGCCCATGAGACTCCGATGTCCGACATTCACCGCTCCGGCTGCCCGATCAACCTCACGCTCGAAGTGGTGGGGGACAAATGGAGCCTGCTGATCATCCGCGACATGATTTTCGGGAATCGCCGGCACTATCGTGAGCTGCTCGGCGGGTCGGAGGAAGGTATCTCCTCGAACATCCTGGCCGACCGGCTGAAAACATTGCTCGCCGCCGGCATCATCAGCCGCGAGGACGATCCGAGCCACAAGCAGAAGGGCATCTATTCCCTGACCGAGCAGGGCATCGAGCTCTTGCCGATCCTCGCGCAGATGGCCGGCTGGGGTTACAAATATCTGCCGGTCTCGGAAGAGCTCGGCATCCGCGCCAAGCTGCTGATGGAAGGCGGGCCGAAGATGTGGGCCGAGCTCATGGATGAGCTGCGCGAGATCCATCTCGGCGTGAAGCGCCGCAGGAAGGCCGGTCCGAGCGTCGGCGAGCGGCTGCAGGCGGCCTATCAGAAGGTCGTTGCCGCCAAGAAAGCCCAGACAGGAAAAGACCGATAGGATGTGATCCGGCGCCGCGCGGGCGAAGCGCGGATCGCGCGCTCCCCCGTCGATCGAATCTGTCGATCAGAATGGCGTGTTGTCGGCCCTGTAGCGCGAGGATCTTCGCGTCGGACGTTCGGGGACCTGCTCCAGCTGCGCGATCGGGCGGCGATAGGTCTCGGCGCGGCGCAGCCAACCCGCCTCCCAGACGCGATTCGACGGCAGGTTGCGAACCCGCTGCTGCAGCACGACCTGCACCGCGTCGGAATATTCGGCGAGCACGGCCTTGGGCTCCGTCGTGGAGCCGTTCATCTTGAGCAGAACCTGCTTGAGGCCCCAGCCCTGGCGCTGGCCGGTTTCCTTGTCGACCGCCGTCTCCGACGGATTGGTGCCCTCGCCCTTGAAGTTGATGTAGTCGATCAGCGGATAGAGATCCGCCGAGGCGCGCACGACGCGCGCATATTGCGCGACGATGTGCTCGCGCTCGGCGCCGTCAGGCGTATTGGCGAGAATCTTGTCCATCGCGCCCTGCGCACGCGCCACCAGGAACTGCGTCTGCTCGGCCATCGTGTCGAGCAGGAACTGCCGCAGCTGGCGCATCTGGGGCGAGTTGAAATTCTTCTTGAACTCGGCCCGGCTGTTCCACGGGCATGGCGGGACCGGGTTCTTGTCAAGCCAAGCCGGAAGCGGTGTCTTGCCCTTGCGCAGAAACGCGACCAGGCCGGGGAAGCCTTCTTCATAGGGCGGCTTCGCGGTCACCGGATACCAGATGAAGTGACCGATCCCGAGCGAGGCGAATTCCTCACCAGCATTCCACGAGGTGATCGCGTCGCGCCGGCCGCCGGCTTCATTGAGCCAGATCTTGCGGCCGATCATCTGCGCCACCTCGGCCGGCAGCGCCCGCTGCGGGACGGTCAGATTCTTCGTGTCCTTGGTTTCGCGTCCGGCCGTCCGCGTGTCGCTCTTGCGCTCGGCCGTGACCGGCTTTGCAGGCTCGGTCGACGGCACCACCACCTTCGGTGCTGGCGCCTGCGCCTCGGCGGGGCGTCCGACGGTCTCGGACTCCGGCTTTCGTGCCTCCGGCTTTTGCGGCTCTGCTTTTTGCGGCTCAGTCTTTTGAGGCTCGGTCTTTTGCGGCTCGAGCGATGGCGGCGGCGCGGCGTCGCGCGCCGCCTGCTCCGCTCCCGCCGGCTTCGCAGCAACCGGGCCTTCCGCCCGGGCCGTGCCGCTCGTCGCCAGACCAACGACGACGCAGGACAGCAGCAAGGCGCGGCGCGCACTCAGCCAGCTGCCTGGCCGGCGCGACAGCGCGAGCTGCTCCGTGCTGCATGAGAACGATGTGATTCGCTGGCTGATGGATTGACCGTCCATGTCGATTCTACCGAGACCTGACTCTACGCTACCAGTTCGGGGTTCGTCCAAGACGCAACCCGACACCCCTGCCCGACGGGCAAATCAACCGTCGGGCTCCGATCACATCGGAGGCCGAATGCCTGCTTGGACGCTCCGGCGCAAACCGCGAATCCGCTGCGCCAGGATTTCTTTTTCGTGAAGAGTTTCAAGCCGATCACCCTTGTCCAGTCCTTGCCGCGAAAATTTTCTTATTTCTTTTTTCCAGAATTTAGGTTCTATTAACCACATCCTGTTCCCGATCGAGAGGGACGTTTCGCGGTCGTCACGAACGTTGAGAGCGGGATGCGGTGGACGCGTCGATGTTGCAGCGTGGAGCATGATTCGGAGCCGGAGGCTGTTGACGCCTATTGCGCCACAGCTTTCTGACAACATCATGCTCATATGAAGGACACGCAGACGAACAACGCGGCGCGTACGGCGAAATCGTGTGGTCCTGGCATCCCGATGCTGATGTCGTGTCCGTTGCGTGTACGCAATGTGGCAGAAACGGGGGCAAGACAGCCGGTCCCCGGGGAGAGCACGTATAAGCCGTCCGACCATCGCGCAGGGAAGGCCGGGATGCCCCAGCCGAACCTGTGGTTCCTGCCCCGTGCATTTTTTCCGCACGGGGGCCATGGGGGCGGCGAGCTCCCGGTCTTCCCTGCTCCCTCCGATCGGTGAGGGGACACCAATACCAGCATGACTCGGACGCTATTGCGCCGCGAGAACGCGAGTTGGCGCGTCCATTACTACCCTTGGCTGTTTGACAAGGGCTGCGAACTTCGCTGCGCTACGCGGCACCGATCTGAATTGAACGCACACTGACAAATGTGACGGCCTTCACAGGCGGTCCGCACCGCGCGTGTTAGGAACCACGCAGCGGGAACCCACAAGAGATAGCAACCGTAAGAGCAAGAGCCGGGCCGCCGGCCGAAGGAGCCGATTGCCGTGACCGAACCATCGACGACGGAGCTCATCGACAAGGTCGCCCTGATTACCGGCGCTGCGCGCGGCATCGGGCTCGCGACCGCCAAGCGATTTCTGCAGGAGGGCTGGCGCGTGGCCCTGCTCGACATCGAGGCCAAGCTGCTCAGCGACGCCACAGCCGCGCTCAAATGTCCCGACCGGACGCTGGCCTTGCATTGCGACGTGTCTGACGCCGCGATGGTGGCCGATGCGCTGGAGCGCATCACCAGGCTATTCGGGCGCCTCGACGCGCTGGTCAACAATGCCGGCGTCGCACGCTTCGCGTCAGTCATGGAAACCACCGAAACCGACTGGCAGCGCATTCTCGACGTCAATCTGACGGGACCATTCCTGTGCACGCGGGCTGCGGTGCCACTGATGCGCGAGCACGGCGGCGCCATCGTCAACATCACCTCGATCTCGGCCGTGCGCGCCTCCACCTTGCGTTCGGCCTACGGCACCAGCAAGGCGGCGCTGGCGCATCTGACCAAACAGCTCGCGGTCGAGCTCGCCTCCGCCGGCATCCGCGTCAACGCCGTGGCGCCTGGACCGGTCGAGACGGCGATGGCGAGGGACGTGCACACGCCGGAGATTCGCGCCGACTATCACGACGCCATCCCGCTCAACCGCTACGGCCTTGAAGAGGAGCTGGCGGACGCCATCTTCTTTCTCAGTTCCGAGCGATCGAGTTACATCACGGGCCAGGTGCTGGCCGTGGACGGTGGCTTCGATGCCGCCGGAATCGGGCTGCCGACATTGCGCGGCCAACGCAGGAACGCTTGACGCGATGCCGAGCCGGATGCGCATCATCCTCACCGTGCTGCTCGCAGTCGTCCTGTGGGGCATCGCGTCGATGCTGGCGCGCGCCGATGTCCGCATCGTCTCCTCGCCCGGCGGCGAAGTCGGTTCGTTCCTCGAACTGTTCGAGAAGGTGCGTGCCTCCGGTGAGCGCGTCGTCATCGACGGCCCCTGCCTGTCGGCCTGCACGCTGGTGCTCAGCGTCGTACCTGAGGATCGCATCTGCGTGACGCGGCGCGCCGCGCTCGGTTTCCACGCCGCACGCTCGGTCGACCGGCGCGGCCGCACCTATGCGGAGCCGGAGGCCTCGCAGATCGTGCTGCGCACCTACCCGGCGCCGGTGCGCAGCTGGATCGTGCGCCGCGGCGGACTGACGTCGCGGCTGCTAGTGCTGCGCGGGCGCGATCTGAAGGCGATGTACCCCTCCTGCCGCTAGCCGCTCAATAGCCGTCGGCCGGCGAATTGATCATCCAGGGAATCCCGAACCGGTCGACGCCCATGCCGAAGCCCTTGGACCAGAACGTCTTGCCGAACGGCATGGTGACGGCGCCGCCCTCGAGCAGCGCGCTGAACTTGCGCTCGGCCTCGGCGGGGTCTGCGATCTGCAGGGAGACCGAGATTCCCTGCGGCGTCCGGAAATACGCCGGCGGCGCGTCGGAGGCCATGATGACGTCCCCTGATATCGAGAAGCTGACATGCATGATCCTGTCCTTGTGCTCGGGCGCCGAGGGCATCTCCGGCGGAGCCTCGCCATAGCGCATCATCATGTCGACCTTGGCGCCGAGCACATCGGCGTAGTGCTTGAGGGCCTGCTCGCAATTGCCGTTGAAGGTGAGATAGGGACAGATCATGTCATCCTCCTTGGTTGAAAAGCTGGTGCGTCAGCGCAGCGGCAGCAGCGCGCGCAGGCGGCGGTCGCGCAGCCACAGACCACCCCACACCATCAGCCCGAGATAGAGACCGAA
Organism: Bradyrhizobium sp. SSBR45G; assembly: GCF_030159255.1. GTDB lineage: Bacteria > Pseudomonadota > Alphaproteobacteria > Rhizobiales > Xanthobacteraceae > Bradyrhizobium. The sequence goes on from NZ_BSCT01000045.1 coordinate 5,423, forward strand.
CAGCACGTGGCTGAACAGCGGACTGCCGATGCGGACATGCGAGGCGATGGCGCCGCCGAGATATCCGGTGAGCAGGATTGCGCCCAGCAACGAGGTCGGCGGCAGCGCATAGAGCAATGTGCAGAGCAGCGTGATCAGTCCGAGCGCCCGGGCCATGCCGTCGCTGCCGCCATAGCCCATCTGATCCATCGCCTGGGTGACGACATCGAGCGGAACGAGCTTGATCGCACCGTCGAACAGCAGGAACAGGATCACCAGCCCGCTCAGGATGCGGCCGCCCCACAATTCGGCGCGCGAGACCGGCTGGTCCAGGGTGATCGTCGACATCGGCAGTTCCCTCCGTGATGCTGCTCCAAGAACGAATGACCGCTCACGCCGCCGACAACTCGGCTGAAAATTTTGAGCCGATCCTCAGCTGCGATTCATTGACCGGCCTCGGCCTGCGCCGCCGAGCTGTCGCGCATCAGCCGGTCGAGCTGCATGCGGATGTGCGCGGCCTCGGCCGAGCTGTGCGCCAGCGCGATGGCGCGGTCGAACGCCGTCCGCGCCTCGTCGTTGCGCCCGAGCTGCATCAGCAGCGCGCCGCGCACGCCGAAGAAATAGAAATAATTGGCGAGCCGCCCGTCAAGCGGCGCGATCAGGTCGAGTGCGGCCTGCGCACCCCGGACCTTGGAGACGGCCACTGCGCGGTTCAGCGTCACGATCGGCGAGGGCTGCACGACTTCCAACGCGCCATAGAGCAGATCGATCTGCGTCCAGTCGGTATCCTCGGGACGCGCGGCGCGCGCATGCAGCGCCGCGATCGCCGCCTGGATCTGGTAGGGACCGCTGCGGCGATGCCGCATCGCCTTGTCGATCAAGGCCAGGCCTTCGGCGATCATCGGCTGATTCCACCGCGTGCGATCCTGGTCGTCCAGCAGGATCAGCGATCCCTGCGCATCAAAGCGGGCGGCGCTGCGCGCGTGTTGCAGCAGCAGCAGCGCCGTCAGGCCCATGATTTCCGGCTCGCCCGGAAACAACCGCAGCAGCAGCCGTGCCAGCCGGATCGCCTCCTCCGACAGCGGCCGGCGAACATCGGCGGTGTCGCCGCTGGCCGAATAGCCCTCGTTGAAGATCAGGTAGATCATCGCGGCGACGGCCACCAGCCGCTCCGACCGCTCGACCGCGCCGGGCGTCTCGAACGGCAGGTCGGCCTGCGCGACGCGCCCCTTCGCCCGCGTGATGCGCTGCTCCATCGCGGCCTCGCTGACCAGGAAGGCCCGGGCGATCTGCTTCACGCTGAGTCCGGAGACCACGCGCAGCGCCAGCGCAATCTGCTGCGTGGCCGGCAGCTCCTTGTGGCAGCAGATGAACAGCAGTCTGAGAATGTCGTCGCGATAATGCGAGCCGTCGAGCCGGTCGGCGAGCGCGCTCTCGGCGTCGCCGAGGTCGGAGATCGCTTCGTCGTCCGGCAGCGGCTGCTCGCGGCGGCTGCGCCGGACCTCGTCGATCGCGGCATTGCGCCCGACCATGATGAGCCACGCCGCCGGATCGCGCGGCGGCCCGTTCTGCGGCCAGCTCTTCAATGCGCGCAGGCAGGCGTTCTGGAACGCCTCCTCCGCCGTGTCGATGTTGCGGAAGTAGCGCAGCAGCGCACCGACGGCCTGGGGACGCGCTGATGTCAGGGCCGCATCGATCCAGGCCGCATCGGTCATGCCAGCGCTCCGCCCGGCCTGAACGTGCCGACAGGACGGATCTCGTAGGAGCCGCCGGGATTGGCTTCGCCGAGTTCGCGGGCGACCTCGAGCGCCTCGTCCAGATTGGCACAGTCGACAATGTAGAAGCCAAGCAGCTGCTCCTTGGTCTCGGCATAGGGACCATCGAGCACGAGCGGCGGATCCTCCTTGCGCAGGGTGGTCGCCGCCGTGGTCGGCAACAGCCGCGCCACCGGGCCGAGCCGTCCCTGCTTGATCAGCTTCTCCTGGACGACCGCGAGCTTGGCCATGACCGCTTCATCCTGGTCCTTGGTCCAGGCGCAGACCACATCCTCGTCGTGATAGCAGAGCAACGCGTACAGCATCGGCAGGCATCTCCGTTCGTCTTCAAGACGTCGGAGTATGCCCGCGGCCGACAGGCCCGCGAAGAATTTTCGCGGGTTCCGCCGACAGGAACAATCCGCCTACCAGGAGATGCCGTATTTGGCGGCGATGTTGCGCGCCCGCGTTTCCTGGGCGCTCTCGCGCGGCTGCTTGGCGCGGCTGGCCTGTTTCTGCGACTGGCCCTGACTCTGGCCTTGGCCCGCGGCATCCTGTCCGCTCTGGCCGCCCTGCTGCTGGCCGGCGCCCTGGGCCATCCCGGTCGCGGCGCCCTGCTGGCCACCGGCCTGCGGCTGACCGCCGCCCTTGCCGATGGAAATGCCGTTGGCCGACAGGATCGAGCCGACGTCGATGGTCTGGGCCTGGGCCGAGACCGCAGCGGACGCGATGACGAAAGCGGTGGCGAGAAGCAGTTTGCGCATGACGATGTCTCCGTGTTGATGGAGCGGAGATTGGCCTGCCCGCGCGATCTGGTATGTGGGACAGGTCACTTAAGCTCGAGGACCCTCCGATGACCAAAGGCGCGCTGGCGCTCCTGATCCATGGCGGCACCGACAACTGGTCGCCGCAGCGCTGGAAGGCGCGCTTCAACGATGTCTGCAGCGATCGCCCCGTGGTGCTGCTGCCCGACGCCGGGCTCGACCCGGCCGACGTGCACTACGCCGCCGTGTGGAAGCCGGTGCCCGGCGAGCTCGCCGGCTTTCCGAACCTGCGCGTGATCTTCAATCTCGGCGCCGGCGTCGACGCGCTGATGGCCGACAAGACCCTGCCGAGCGTGCCGCTGGTCCGTGTTGCCGTCGACGATCTCACCCAACGCATGACCGAATATGTCGTGCTGCACGTGCTGATGCACCATCGCCAGGAGCTTTACCTGCGCGAGTCGCAGCGGGCGAAGCGCTGGGCGCCGAAATATCAGTGGCCGGCGGCCGCGATCGGCGTCGGCATTCTCGGGCTCGGCACGCTCGGGATCGATGCGGCCGAGGTGCTCAAGCGCATCGGCTTCCAGGTCGCCGGCTGGAGCCGCAGCGAAAAGCAGGTCCAGGGCATCGAGACCTTCCACGGCGCGGCACAGCTCAACACATTCCTGGCGCGGACCGACATCCTGGTGTCGCTGCTGCCGCTGACGCCGGATACGCGCGGCATTCTCGACCGCAAGATGTTCGCCCAGCTCAGGCGCTCCTCGCCGCTCGGCGCCCCCGCCATGATCAATGCCGGTCGCGGCGGCCTGCAGAACGAGGCCGACATCCTCGCCTGTCTGGACGACGGCACGCTCGGCGCGGTCTCGCTCGACGTGTTCGGCCAGGAGCCGCTGCCGGCCGACAGCCCGTTCTGGACCCATCCGAAGGTGGTGCTGACGCCGCACAACGCCGCCGACACCGATGCCGACGCGATCTCGCGCTATGTCGCCGAGCAGATCGGGGCGTTCGAAGCCGGCGGCGCGCTGCGCAATCTCGTCGATCGAGTCAGGGGGTACTAAGACGCTATTTTCGACCCACCAAGACATCGATTGCGCCGGCAACGATGGCCTCCAGCGCCTCGCGCGGCACCCGCGCCCGGGCGCGGACCGCGATCGAGTGGATCGTCGCCGACGCCAGTTGCGCCAGCACGACGGGGTCGGCGCTGTCCGGCAGTTCGCCCTTTTCCTTGGCGCGCCGGAAGCAATGCGCGAACGCCTTGTCGAGCTCGGTTACCGCATTCTGCACCATGGCGCGGATGTCGGGATCGGCGATCGCCTCGGAGCCCGCCGTCATCACCGTGAAGCAGCCGCGCGGCCCCTCCTCGCCCGACAGATAGATGTCGAGCGCCGCGGCGAACAGCGCCTCCAGCTGCCGGCGCACCGGCCAGTCTTGGCGCAAGATCTCGCCGATCGTGGCCCGGGCGCTGTCGCGATAGCGCTGATAGCTCTTGATATAGAGCTCCCGCTTGTCCCCGAAGGCGCCGTAGAGGCTCGGCCGGTTCATGCCGGTGGCGGCGCTGAGATCGTCGAGCGACGTCGCGGCAAAGCCGGTCGCCCGGAACAGCTCGAGCGCCTTGCCGAGCGCGACATCAGGCTCATAGGCCCGCGGCCGCCCGCGCCGCTTCGGCTCGGCGGGCGCCGCGGTGATTTCGGCAGGAGGACCGCCCTGTGGCGGCCCTTTCTTTTTTTGTACCATTTCGCACTAAATCCCTTGACCAATTTTATATTATGCGAGACAGTATAAAAATCAATGAACGCTCCGGTCCGGAGCCCCAGGGAGACGTCCATGGACCTGTATTTCTCGCCGCTCGCCTGCTCGCTGGCCACCCGCATCGCGCTCTATGAAGCGGGCGCCGCGGCGAATTACCTCGAGGTCGATCCGAAGACCAAGGTCGTCCTCGACGACGGCTCGGATTTCCGCGCCGCCAATCCACTCGGCCTCGTCCCGACCTTGCGCACCGATGACGGCGACCTGCTGACGGAGAACGCCGCGATCCTGCAATACGTCGCCGACCGCTTCCCCGACGCGCAACTCGGCACCGGCCCAGGCATGGACCGCAGCCGGCTGCAGCAATGGCTCTGCTTCATCGGCACCGAGCTGCACAAGGGACTGTTCATTCCGATCCTCGACAAGACTGCGCCCGAGGAGATGAAGGCCCACGTTCTCAAGAAGAACCTGTCGCGGCTCGACCATCTCGACAACCACCTGCGCGGCCGAGACTATCTGCTCGATCATTTCACGGTCGCAGATGCCTATCTCGTGACTGTGATCAACTGGACCATGGCGACGCCCCCCGTCGAACTCGCGAAATGGCCGGCCGTGAAGGCCTACTACGAGCGCCTGCGTGCACGCCCGTCGATTGCACGCGCAATCGCCGAGGAGTTCGAGCTCTACAAGGCGGAACTCGCGCGGCACAGGGCAGCGGCCTGACGGCGGGCGCGTTTCATCTCCCTCTGGAGAGAATGTGACTTCAAGGGAGATGATCCATCGTTCCATGACCACATCTCCATCGTGTCGAACGCTTGACCGCGATCACTTCGGGTTGCAATCCTCGAATCGCAGGAGGATTGCACGTGGCAAGCACATCCGTACGAGACCGATTGCTGGCGGACCGGCGCGCGCTGCTCGATCTGGGCACGCGCAACCGGCTCGTGCACATCCCGCTCAAGACCAAGACCATCCGCACCATCGACATCGTCGGCGCACGATCGGCTGCGCTGTTCGAGCTGCTCGGCGAAGGCAAGCGCTTCACCTTCCTGCCATCGAAGGCCGAAGCGGTTGCTGAAACGGGGGGCGACGCATCAGTCGCAGCCGTGCCGCCGCCTCAGTCCGAAACGTCGGCCGCCAAGTCGAAGCCGACCGAAAACGAATCGGAGGCGCAGACCCGGCCAGCCGACACGCGGCTCCAGACCCGATTGACGTCCGAGGCGCTGCAGAAGCGCCTACTCGACATCTGGTATGACGCACGCACGCTGGAAGAGGAACAGGGCGTCAACATCCTCTATCTCGCCTTCGGACTGCTGAAATGGTTCGAGGACGACAAATCCGACGTCGAGCGCTTTGCGCCTCTCGTCCTGCTGCCCGTCCGGCTCGAACGCAGCAGCGCCGCCGATCGGTTTCATCTCGTCTCCCGCGCGGAGCCGCCCTCGCCGAATCTCTCGCTGCAGGCCAAGCTCGACGCTGAATTCGGCTTGAAGCTCGCGGATTTCGGCGACGAGGATGATGTCGATATCGCCGGCTATCTCGCCGGCATCGCCGAGACAGTCGCGACGAAAAAGAGATGGGAGGTGCGGGCAGACGCGATCGTCCTCGGCTTCTTCTCGTTCTCCAAATTCCTGATGTATCGCGACCTCGATCCCGAGAACTGGCCCACGGACGGCGCGCTCGATCGGCACCCCTTGATCACGGCGCTGCTGCAGAACGGCTTCGAAGCGTCGGAGCCGATCGTCGCCGACAACGGCAGGATCGATCCCGTGATCCAGCCGGTCGCGATGAACCACGTCGTCGATGCCGATTCGTCGCAGGCCGTGGTGATCGAGGAAGTGGTCCGCGGCCGCGACCTCGTCGTCAAGGGACCTCCGGGCACGGGCAAGTCACAGACCATCACCAACATCATCGCCTCGGCTGCGGCCGAGGGGAAGACGGTGCTGTTCGTCGCCGAGAAGATGGCGGCGCTGGACGTCGTGCACCGGCGGCTGAAGGCTGTCGGTCTCGGCTCCCTCGCGCTCGAGCTTCATTCCAACAAGGCCAACAAACGCATCCTGCTGGAAGAGTTGAAGCGCTGCAAATCGGCTGCCGTGCCCGCGCCGCGCGGCGAGGCGACGCTGGTGCAGCACCTGACCGACAGCCGCGACGGCCTCAATCAGCACGCCGACATGATGCACCAGCCGCACCAGCCGAGCGAGCTGACGCCGTTCCGGCTGCTGGGTCATCTCATCCGTTGTGGGGAAACGTCGGCACAGCCGGCGCGGCCATTGCAGGGCGCGCCCTCCTGGACTCCGTTGGACTTGGAGCGAAGACGCGAGCTGATCGCCGAGCTGGCTGAGCGGATCGCAGCCGACGGCGCGCCTCATCTGCACCCGTGGCGCGGCGTCGGCCGCGACGCACTCGATCCGACCGAAATGGCGCGCCTGCGGACATCGCTGGACGAGATTGCAAAGGGTCTCGGCGACGTTACGACGGGCGCGGCCCGCATGGGCGCGCTGTTCGAACTGCCGTCACCGGCCACCTTGGCCGATGCCGCTGGCGTACTGGCATTCGCCGAGGCTGCGGCGGCAATGCCCGAGTGCGACAAGGCGGCCTTCCGCGATCCGATCTGGAGCCGGCCGCACGAGGTCGCCGATATCGTCGACAGGGGCTTCCGCTACGCCAAATTGAAGACCGCGTTCGAATCCGCGTTCGTCGAGGCCGCCTGGGATGCAGCGATGGCCGATTGCCGCAAGGTGATCGCGGAGAAGGGCAACTCCTGGCTTCGGCTGCTCAGCGCGCGCTATCGCGCGCAGATGGCGCTGCTGACGTCTTACCTGAAGGTGCCGATGCCGAAATCGGTCGATCAGCGGCTGCTGCTGATCGACGGTCTCATCGCTGCGCAGGCCGCGCGCCGGTCCTTCGCGGAGCTGGAGAATGCAGGGAGCGCGGCCTTTGGGACCGCGTGGCAGAAGGAGCAGTCGGACTGGGAGGCGCTGTCGACATTGACGACCTGGTGGAGCGCATTCCCGAAGCCATTCGCGAACGACGAGACGCGCCAGCGCCTGACGCATCTCACGCTGTCGGCCGACGACCGGCAAGCGATCACTCAATTCAAGAACGACCTCGCGGGCCTGAGATCCAGCCTGCAGCAGCTCATCGATTTTCTGCAACTGGAGCCCAACCGCATCCCGCTCGACGCGGGCGACCGAATTCGGTTCGACGAGTTGTCGGAGACCTTCTCGGAGTGGCAAAGCTCCACCGAGCGGCTCACCCGCTGGATCGCATTCATGGAGCGGATCCGTCTCGCCCGTGCGTATGGTCTCGCGGCTCTGGTCGATCGTACGCTCGACGGCTCGTTGCCGGGCGACGCGTTGCAACAGACTTTCGATCGTTCCTACTACGATGCGATGCGCAGCGTGATCTTCGCGCAGCACCCGCAGCTCAAGCGTTTCGACGGAGAGTCGCACGACCGTCTCGTCGACGGCTTCCGCAAGCTCGACGTCGAGCGCATGCAGCTCGCCCGCGACCAGATCGCCTATGAGCATGCCGCGGCACTGCCACGCAATGCGGGCGGCATCGGCCCGCTCGGCGTGTTGAACGGCGAGCTGGCCAAGAAGCGCAATCATCTTCCGATCCGCCAACTGCTGGAGCGCGCCGGCCCGGTCGTGCAGCAGATCAAGCCGATCTTTCTGATGAGCCCGCTTTCGGTGGCGCAGTTCCTGAAGCCCGGCGCGATCGCCTTCGATCTGCTCGTCGTCGACGAGGCTTCGCAGATCGAACCGGTGGATGCGCTCGGCGCCGTGGCGCGCTGCCGGCAGATGGTGGTCGTCGGTGACGAGCGCCAGCTGCCGCCGACGCGTTTCTTCGCCAAGCTGACCGGAAACGATGACGAGGACAGCGACGATGAGGATCAACCGACCTTCCAGGTGAAGGACGCCGAGAGCATTCTCGACCTCTGCCTCGCCAAGGGCCTGTCGCACCGGATGCTGAACTGGCACTACCGCAGCAAGCACCAGTCGCTGATCGCGGTGTCGAACAAGCAGTTCTACGACAACCGGCTGTTCATCGTGCCGAGCCCCTATGACGCCGTGGCGGGCATGGGGCTGAAGTTCAACTACAACCCCGATGCGCATTACGAGCGCGGCAGCAGCCGGACCAATCCGAGGGAGGCCCGCATCGTGGCAGAGGCGGTCATGCGGCATGCGCGTGAGACGCCTGAGAGAAGCCTGGGCGTTGCGACCTTCTCCGTGGCGCAGCGGCAGGCGATTCAGGACCAGCTCGAGCTGTTGCGCAAGGAAAGCCCCGACACCGAGAACTTCTTCGTCCGCGGCACGAGCGAGCCGTTCTTCGTCAAGAATCTCGAAAACATCCAGGGCGACGAGCGCGACGTCATCTTCATCTCGATGGGTTACGGTAAGACCAAGGAGGGGTTCGTCTCCATGAGCTTCGGCCCGCTGAACTCGGACGGCGGCGAGCGCCGCCTGAACGTGCTCATCTCCCGCGCCAAGCTGCGCTGCGAGGTGTTCTCCTCGATCAGCGGCGACGACATCGATTTATCGCGCGCCAAGGGCCGTGGCATCGCCGCGCTGAAGACGTTCCTGACTTTCGCACAGACTGGTCAGCTCGGCCTTGCACAGGAAACCGGCCGTGATCCAGACTCGGTGTTCGAGGAGCAGGTCGCGGCCAAGCTGGGAGCGCTCGGCCATGAGGTGAAGACGCAGATCGGCACCGCCGGCTTCTTCGTCGATCTCGCGATCGTCGATCCGGACAAGCCCGGCCGCTTCCTGCTCGGCATCGAATGCGACGGCGCCCAGTACCACGCCTCGCGCTCGGCGCGAGACCGCGATCGCCTGCGCCAGGACGTGCTGGAAGCGCATGGCTGGGTGCTGCATCGCATCTGGTCGACCGACTGGTTCCTCCGTCCCAAGGAGGAGACCGAGAAGGTCCTGCGCGCGATCGAGGCGGCGAAGGCGCATTGGCGCGAGATCGACGAAGGCGCTGCCGCGACGCAGCCCGAGCCTCCGGTAGAACCCGATGTGCCGGAGGCAAAAGCCACCGCGGACCGCCCCGCAGAGGTCATCGCACAGGCGCCGACGGTGATCCCCTACGAAGAGGCGAAGCTGCGGGTGCGCCGGGAGATCGAGCCGCACGAGACGTCGCTCTCCAACATGACGCGGCATGTCGTCGAGATCGTCGCCGTCGAAGGGCCGGTGCATGAATCGGAAATCATCGTCCGCATCAGATCGGCCTGGGGCCTCGCCCGCGCCGGCAATCGCATCCGCGACGCCGTCCGCGCGGCGCTGAACGCGGCGGTCGCGAAGGGACAGATCGCCGGTGGTCCGTTCTACGTTGTCCCCGGCCAGACGATCGTTGTCCGAAATCGCGAGGACGTGCAGTCGACGACGCTGCGCAAGCCGGAGATGCTGCCGCCGGAAGAGATCAAGGCGGCCATCCTGCAGGTCGTGGAGCAGAACTTTGGCGCCGAGGAGGACCAGTTGATCCAGGCGGTGGCCCGCCTGTTCGGCTTCGGATCGACCAGCGCCCAGTTGCGCGAGGCTGTGCTGACCAGCCTCAAGGATCTACTCGACGCGGGCAATCTGCGCCGCGAGGGAGAGTTGCTGACCAGGCCGCAGGAGGTCTCGCCGGCCACGCCGGCTTGACCGGCTAGGCGAGGTCCGCCTTCAGCAGATCACGCAGCGCCTTCGGAATCGGCTGCGCCTTGCCGCCGCTGATGAAGGCGACGCGGACGTCGGCCTTGACGAGAATCTCCTCGCCGCGCCGCACCTCCTGGGCCAAGGTGATCGAGGCGCCCTTGACTGCGATCGGCCACGTCACCACGTCGAGCACGTCGTCCATGCGCGCCGGCCGCAGGAAATCGAGCGTCATCGAGCGCACGACGAAGGCGAAGCCCGGCGCCTCGCTTTCGGCCTCCGCGAACAGCGCGTGCTGCTCGGCCCCCATCAGCCGCAGATGATTGGTGCGGCCGCGCTCCATGAAGCGGAGGTAGTTGGCGTGGTAGACGATCCCTGAGAAATCCGTGTCCTCGTAGTAGACGCGGACCTGCATGTGATGGCGGCCGTCGCGGATGTCGCCGTCGAGATGTTGGGTCACCGGAAGCCCTCGATTGCCGGAAATGGCGATCGTTTTGCCCAGTTCAACGGCGAGCGCAAGGGCAAGCTACGACATCAGCTCCACGGGTTCCCCACCGACGGTGACCAGCACGATCTCCGGCGGCATGCCGATCCGCACCGGCATGATGCTGCAGCCGAGCCCCCCGGACACGATGACGTCGCACTGCGTGCGGATGTGACCGTAGGCAAGGTTGACACCGTTGCGCGCGGGAACCGCCGGCGACCAGCCGAGCACGCGCACCTGCCCGCCATGCGTATGGCCGGACAGCTGCAGCGACACCCGCGCCGGCACCCGAAGCGCCACGTCAGGCTCGTGCGCCAGCAGGATCACCGGCGCGCTGTCGATCACCTTGCGCAGCGTCGCTGCGAGATCATCGACGCCGATCCGCGGCACCGACCGGAAACGGCGGGCCGGCATGTAGGCCAGTTGATCCCCGAGGCCGGCGAGCCAGAAGGCATGGCCGTTCTTGCTGAGGCGCACGGCGTCGTTCTCATAGACAGGGATGCCGACCGTTTCGAGCGCCTTCTGGGCGAACGGCGCGCCATGGCCGTCGCGCTGCACCGTCCTGTCATCCCAATAGTCGTGGTTGCCGAGAATGGCGTGGACGCCGAGTGGCGCCTTCAGGCCGCCAAGCACCGGCGCCCACTCCGAAGCGTCGATGCGTCCGATGTGATGACGATGACCGGCGACATAGTCGCCGAGCAGCACGATCAGATCCGGCTTCAGCGCGTTGGTCCTGTGAACGATGGTCTCGATATGCGACAGCGACATCCAGGGATCGCAGGCATGGACGTCGGCGATCGCCGCGATCTTCAGCTTGAGGCCTGCCGGCCAGTTGCGCGGACGGACATGATAGTCGGTGACGCCGAGGCGGAGCGGCTCGACGCCGACGCCGTAGGTGGCGGTGGAAAAACCGGTGGCGGCAAGGCCGCCCGAAAATGACAGAAAGCGACGGCGTGACAGCATGGACAAACTCCTCGCAGCGGCTTCCTTTTCCCGGATCATTGCAACCGATTTCGGGTGCGTCTGTGCAGATTGTCAGCAGATTCGTTAAGCATCGTCGTCGTTGCCGAACAGGCCGAACTGGCTGGGATCGCGATTCGGCTCGGCCATCCCGAGATGCTTGAATGCGTGCGTGGTCAGGAGCCGGCCGCGCGGGGTGCGCTGCAGATAGCCGCATTGGATGAGATAAGGCTCGATGATGTCCTCGATGGCGTCGCGCGGCTCCGACAGCGCCGCCGCCATGGTCTCGACGCCGACCGGTCCGCCGCCGTAGTTCAGTGCGATGGTTGTCAGATAACGGCGATCCATCGCATCCAGCCCGGCAGCATCTACTTCCAGTGCGCTCAAGGCGTGATCGGCGATGGCGCGATCGATCGCGCTCGCGTCGGCAGCTGACGCGAAGTCGCGGACGCGGCGCAGCAGCCGGCCGGCGATACGCGGCGTGCCGCGGGCGCGGCGCGCGATCTCGTTGGCGCCATCGGGGGTCATGCCGATCCCGAGCACGCGGGCGCCACGGGTGACGATGCCTTCGAGCTCCTCGACCGTGTAGAAGTTCAGCCGGATCGGAATGCCGAAACGATCGCGCAAGGGATTGGTGAGCAGGCCCGCGCGCGTGGTGGCGCCGACCAGCGTGAACTTCGACAGGTCGATCTTGACCGAGCGCGCCGCCGGGCCCTCGCCGATGATGAGGTCGAGCTGAAAGTCCTCCATCGCCGGATAGAGCACCTCTTCGACCGCCGGGCTGAGACGGTGGATCTCGTCGATGAACAGCACGTCGCGCTCTTCGAGATTGGTCAGCAGCGCCGCGAGGTCACCGGCCTTGGCGATGACCGGGCCCGACGTCGCGCGGAAACCGACGCCGAGCTCACGCGCCACGATCTGCGCCAAGGTTGTCTTGCCGAGGCCGGGAGGACCGACGAACAGCACATGGTCGAGCGCCTCGCCGCGCTTGCGCGCCGCCTCGATGAAGATCGACAGATTGGCGCGCGCCTGCTGCTGGCCGACGAACTCCGACAGCTGCTGCGGACGTAGCGCGGTGTCGCCGACATCGTCCGAGCGCCGCTCCGGGCTCACCATGCGCGCAGGAGGCTTCATCATGGTTCACCCGCCGACAACTGCTGATGGTGTAGTGGAAGCGGCATCTTCGAAACATACCATGCGCAAATTAGCTCGGCAGGAGCCATGATCATCGTCCAGTACAGCAGCTTCTGGACGTCGCTTGGCACGGGCCGTTCACAACAATCCGCGATATCCCGATAGGTCGCGAGAAGTGCGGCAGCGGGGATCATCACGAACACGACGAATGGCCATCGGAGCCGCTTCAGGAAAGAGAACTGAATGGCCACAGCCGTGGCAACGAACAGTTGCCCGGGCATCACCCAGGCTACGCCGAGCCCCAAGGCAGCAATCAAGCGGACACCAAGCGCATCCCATTGAGCCAGCAAACTATCCCCAACGCCCGCAACCAAGACCAGTAGCGGCGTCGTCAACCATATCATGAGCGCCGAGATGAGCGTGCCCCCGAGCCAGAAGATCGCGAATATGCGCGGCGTCCTCAGGTTCATGCGGATCGTTCCGGCGTCGAGACGACACTGAATTGCCGTCTGACGGTCTCGGCTAATCCCACCGTCAATCGGCGCGCCGGCGGCTTCATTCGTTGCCGCGCCTGTACTTGTTCGGCAGCAGTTCGCCGATGGTCACGGCCGCAGGCCCCTTGCCGTTCGACGGCACGATGACGCGGGCCTTCGCATCATAATCGTGGATCAGCTCGCGGCAGGTACCGCAGGGCGACACGACGGCGACCTCGCCCGGCTCGCCCGGCTTGGGATGGCGCACCGCGACGATGGTCTCGATGCCGTGGTCGCCGAACTCGGTGATGGCGCGGCCGATCGCAATGGCCTCGGCGCAGACGGCGTTGCGGCCGAGATAGGCGTCGATGTTGACGCCGGTGATGATGCGGCCGTCGCGGGTGCGCATGGCCGCGCCGACCTCCTGCCAGTCGTTGCGGTAGCGGTTCTTGACCGCCGATGTCGCCGCTTCGATCAGCTCCTTGTCCTTCTTGCTCACCATGGGGGAAACGGATGTCCTTCTGCTCGCCTGGCCGGGCGACGATAGCCTATTTCGCCAGCTCTTTGAGGCCGAGGCGGATGAGTTGCGCGGTCTCGGCCTTGTCGCCGGCCGCGCGCGAGGCGGCTGCGATGGCGGCTGCCGCCTGCGGCTGGCCGTAGCCGAGATTGATGAGTGCGGAGATCGCGTCCGCCACCGGACGCGGCGCACGAGATTCCTCGATGGCCCCTGACAGACGCACCACGCCGGGATCGACATCGGCAAAGGCGGGCGCCTTGTCCTTCAGCTCGGTGACGATGCGCTCGGCGACCTTGGGTCCGACGCCCGGCGTGCGCGCCACCGCGGCCTTGTCGCGCAGCGCGATGGCGTTGGCGAGATCGTTCGGCGGCAGCGTGCCGAGCACCGCGAGGGCGACCTTGGCGCCGACGCCCTGCACGGTCTGCAAAAGACGAAACCATTCCCGTTCGACATCCGAGCGAAAACCGAACAGCTTGATCTGGTCCTCGCGCACATAGGTCTCGATCGACAGTGTGGCGGCTTCGCCCGGCGACGGCAAGGCCTGCAGGGTGCGCGCCGAGCAGTGCACCTGGTAGCCGACGCCGCCGACGTCGAGGATGACGAAATCCTCAGTGATGGAGTCGATCAGCCCCTTGAGCTTGCCGATCATAGCCCGGCCACCTTCATGCGCAGCGCCTGGCCCTGGCGGTGATGGGCGTGGGTGATGGCGATGGCCAGCGCGTCGGCCGCGTCCGCCGACGGCGGGTCGGCCTTGGGCAGCAGGATCTTCAGCATGACAGCGATCTGGCCCTTGTCGGCATGGCCGGCGCCGACCACGGTCTTCTTGACCTGGTTGGGGGCGTATTCGGCGACCGAAATTCCGAACATCGCCGGCGCCAGCATGGCGATGCCGCGGGCCTGGCCGAGCTTCAAGGTGGCGACGCCGTCCTTGTTGACGAAGGTCTGCTCGACGGCGGCCTCCATCGGTGAGAAGCGGCCGAGCACCGCCGACAGCCCCTCATGGATCGCGAGCAGCCGGCTCGCCAGCGGCAGGTCGTCGGGCGGCTCGACCGAGCCGCAGCCGACATAGATCAGCCGGTTGCCCTCGCTCTCGATCACGCCCCAGCCGGTGCGGCGGAGGCCGGGATCGATCCCGATGATGCGGACGGCTGCGCGAATCGGCTGGGCTTTCATGGGATAGAGATAGCCTCGCGCCGCCCTCTGGGAAACATAAACGGAACAGCCGGCCGGCGGGGCGGCGATGTGGTTAAGCGTCCGTCAACCGCCCATCTTCGCCATCAGCGCGTCCGAGATCTCGAAATTGGCATAGACGTTCTGGACGTCGTCGTGCTCGTTCAGGAGATCCATCAGCTTCAACAGCTTCTCGGCGGTCTCGTCGTCGACCGCGACCGTATTCTGCGGCTTCCAGGTCAGCGCCGCCTTGCGCGGCTCGCCGAACTTGGCCTCGAGGTTCTTGGCGACCTCACGCAGGCTCTCCGGCGCGGCATAGACCTCGTGGCCGCCCTCGCCCGAGATGACGTCGTCGGCGCCGGCCTCGATCGCGGCATCCAGCACGGCGTCATCGGAGGCGACGCTGCGGTCGTATTCGATGATGCCGACGCGGTCGAACATGAACGATACCGAGCCGGTCTCGCCGAGATTGCCGCCGGATTTGGTGAAGTAGGAGCGGATGTCGGAGGCGGCGCGGTTGCGGTTGTCGGTCAGCGCCTCGACGATGACGGCGACGCCGCCCGGGCCGTAGCCCTCATAGCGGATCTCGTCATAATTATCGCCCTCGCCGCCGAGCGCCTTCTTGATGGCGCGCTCGATGTTGTCCTTGGGCATGTTCTCGGCCCGGGCCGCCACGACAGCGGCGCGCAGCCGCGGATTCATCGCCGGATCCGGCGTGCCGAGCTTGGCCGACACCGTGATCTCGCGCGCCAGCTTGCCGAACAGCTTGGACTTCATCGCGTCCTGCCGGCCCTTGCGATGCATGATGTTCTTGAATTGGGAATGGCCGGCCATGCGAGGTCTCTTGGATTCGGATGAGGTCAGTGGGAAGCGCGGCCTTATAGGCTGCGGGAACGTCAAAATCAAAGATTTGGGGCGGACTCACGGGTGTGTGCAACCGGTGGCGGAACATCGGGGGCACTGCTCGCCATAAGGCAAATGTTAACCATGGCTTCACTGTCAAGTGCAAGGATGCCGCCCCTCTGCACCTTTTCTCGCGGACCGGGTCCACCCCATGGCGTTTGGTTTCCTTGCAAGACGTGCCCCTGCGCCCGATCCGGTGATCGAATCGAAGCCGGCCGCAGCACCCGAGCCGCCGGCATCCTCTGACGGCGATTCGGCCAAGGCCATCCTCGACCTGCTGGAGGTGGAGCTCGGCGGCATGATCCGCCAGCTCGAGCGGGCCGCGAACGCGGTCGCGAGCGGCGCCGAGGCGACGTCGGCGACCCTGACCGACATCCGCCAGCGCGCCGACGCCCTGAGCGGCCGCAGCAGCGCCGCGCAAGGAACCGCCGCGACCTTCGCACAGGCCGCCGAGAAGGTGACCCAGTCCGCGCACGGTATCCGCACCCAGGTCCAGGATGCCGGCCAGCTCGCCGACCTGGCCAGCGCCGCCGCGCGGGAGGCCCGCGCCAATGTCGACCGCCTGCGCGAATCCTCGGCGGCGATCGGCAACGTCGTCAACCTGATCTCGCAGATTGCGCGCCAGACCACGCTGCTGGCGCTGAACTCGACCATCGAGGCCGCCCGCGCCGGCGAAGCCGGCCGCGGCTTTGCCGTGGTGGCGACCGAGGTCAAGGCTCTCGCGGTGCAGACCCAGAACGCGACCGAGGAGATCACCCGCAAGATCGAGGCGCTGCAGAAGGACGCCGCCGGCTCGGCCGACGCGGTGCATCGCATCGCCCAGGCGATCGAGGCGATCCGGCCGGTGTTCACCAACGTCAATGGGGCTGTCGCCGAGCAGAACCAGACCACCGTCGAGATGTCGAACAATGCGGCGCAGGCCTCGCAGTTCATCTCCTCGGTGGTCGACAGCGCCGCCGACATCGGCGGCGCCACCCAGCAGGCCGAGAGCTACGGCGAGCGCGTCACCGACGCCGGCCGCGCGGTGACGATGTATGCCCAGAAGCTGAAGGCGCGCTGCGCCGTGCTGCTGCGGCAGGGCGACCGGACCGCGCGCAGCGGCAGCGAACGCCTGCCCTGCCATCTCAAGCTCGAGATCAAGTCGGGCACGCGCACCATCACCGCACCGGTTTACGAGATTTCCAACGACGGCGCGCTGATCACCGGTCCCGACGCAAGCAGGCTGCCTGTGAACGAACGGTTCGATGCCGTGCTGGAGGATGTCGGTCCCTGCCGGCTGCGCGTGATTGAACAGGTCAAGACAGGCGCCCAGGCCCGGTTCGACGCGCCGAGCGCCGAGCTGCGCGAGAAGATCGAGGACAAGCTCTGGGCGCTGCACGAGGAGAACAACGAGTTCGTCACCCGCGCGCTGGAGGCCGGCACCGAGCTGAACCGGATCTTCGACAGCGCGGTCGCGCGCGGCGAGATCACGCTCGAGGACATGTTCGACACGAACTATGTCGAAATCCCCGGCACCAATCCGCAGCAGCACCGCAGCCGGATTCTCGATTGGGCCGAGCGCGCGCTGCCGTCCTTCCAGGAGGCCTTCCTGGCCAAGGACCAGCGGATGGCGTTCTGCGTCGCCATCGACCGCAACGGCTACCTGCCGGTGCATAACCGGATCTATTCGCATCCGCAGCGGCCGGGCGATGTCGCCTTCAACACCGCCAGCAGCCGCAACCGCCGCATCTTCAACGATCCGGCCGGGCTCGCGGCGGGTCGCAATCAGCGGCCCTACCTGATTCAGAGTTACGCGCGCGACATGGGCAACGGCAACACCGTCATGATGCGCGAGATCGACGTGCCGATCCGCGTCCGCGGCCGGCACTGGGGCGGTTTCCGCACCGCCTACAAATTGTGAGCTGACGCAGAGATTCACCGACAATCCTGTCGACCTCTTCGAGACCGGAGCCTGGACATGTCCGTCGCGCAACGCGCCATTCTGGAAAGCCACGATTCCCGCTCCGGCGCCGAACGGCTGATCGAGGAGATCGCCGACCGCATCGGCGGCCTCGGCGTCGAGCTCGCCGACGTCGCCGGCAACGTGCAGGACGTAGCCGCCCGCGTCAGCTACCAGTCGCAGCGGTTCGGCCATCTCCAGGCGACCGCCAAGACCATGGTCGCGGCGAATCACGACATCGCCACCGCCTCGCAGGCGGTGCAGACCGCAACCTCCGCCGCCGTCGGCGACATCGCGCAGTCGCGCAGCGTGGTGGAAACCGCGGTGCAGCACATCTCCGAGCTGGTCAACTCGGTCGAGCGGATCGAGCAGCGGCTCGGCTCGGTCGGCGATGCGCTGTCGCAGGTCGCCAAGGTCTCGGTCGCCATCGAGGCGATCGCCAAGCAGACCAACCTGCTGGCGCTCAACGCCACCATCGAGGCGGCCCGCGCCGGCAGCGCCGGCCGCGGCTTCGCGGTCGTCGCGAGCGAGGTGAAGTCGCTCGCCGAGGCGACGCGGCAGGCCACGCAGCAGATCGGCGACACCCTGCGCGGGCTGGATTCGCAGGTGAAGAGCCTGCTCGGCGAGAGCGGCCAGGCCTCCTCGCGCGCCAAGACCGCCGGCGAAGGCGCCCAGCAGATCGGCGGCATCATCGTTCGCGTCCAGGACGGCTTCACCAGCGTCGGCCAGGAGATCGACGGCGTGGCGCGTGCCGCCACCTCCAACCTCGCCCATTGCGACGCCGTCATCACCGAGCTCAACGAGCTCGCCAAGGGCGTCGACCAGTCCTCGGTCGAGCTCCAGCAGGCCGACAGCCGCATCGCCAGACTGCTCGATCATTCCGAGGCGCTGATCGGGCTGATCGCCGAGAGCGGCGTCGAGACCGCCGATGCGCCGCTGATCAAGACCGTCGTCGAGACAGCGCGGCAGATCGCGGCCACCTTCGAGGCGGCGGTCGATCGCGGCGAGATCACGCTCGCCGACCTGATGGACGAGAGCTATCGCGAGATTCCCGGCACCAATCCCAAGCAGTACATGACGCGCTACGTCGAATTCACCGACCGCGTCCTGCCTGCGATCCAGGACCCGATCCAGAGCAGCGATCCGCGCATCGCCTTCTGCGTCGCCTGGGCCCGTGGCGGCTATCTGCCGACGCACAATCCGAACTACCGCAAGCCGCAAGGGCCCGACCCGGTCTGGAACAACGCCAACTGCCGCAACCGCCGGCTGTTCGAGGACCGCGCGGTGAAGAAGGTCGCCGCTGCCAGCAACAAGCCGTTCCTGCTGCAGACCTACCGCCGCGACATGGGCGGCGGGCAGTTCGTGCTGATGAAGGACCTTTCCGCACCGATCTTCGTCAAGGGCCGCCATTGGGGCGCGTTCCGGATGGGCTTTCGCCTCAACAGCTGAGGCTACGCGCCCCAGAAGGAAGGCCTCGCCTGGGACAGCCGGCCGCCGATGCGCACGGGGGCGACCTTGGCTGCTAGCCCCGTCGCATCGTCCGTCTCGACCGCCACCCCGCTCAAGGTCGCCTCGCCCATCGCCGGCGCGAAGCGCTCCGACGGGATGCCGGACTGGAAGCGCCGCAGCGGCTCGTCCTTCTGCATGCCGATGATCGAGTCGTAGTCGCCGGTCATGCCGGCATCGGTCATGTAGGCGGTGCCGCCGGGCAGGATCTGGTGATCGGCAGTCGGCACATGCGTGTGCGTGCCGACGACCAGGCTGGCGCGGCCGTCGCAGAAATGGCCGAGCCCCTGCTTCTCGCTCGAAGCCTCGCAATGCACGTCGACCACGATCGCATCCGCCGCCTCCTGCAACGGACAGGCGCCGAGCTCACGGCCGATCGCGGCGAACGGATCGTCGAACGGCGTCATGAACACGCGTCCGAGCACGTTGACCACCAGCGCGCGGGCGCCGTTCTTGGCGTCGACCAGCGCGGCGCCGCGGCCGGGCGTGCCGGGCGGATAGTTCGCAGGGCGCACCAGGCGCGGCGCGCGCTCGATGAACACCAGCGCCTCGCGCTGGTCCCACGAGTGGTTGCCGAGCGTGACCGCGTCGGCGCCGGCATCGACCAGCTCCTGATAGATCGCCTCGGTGATGCCGAAACCTCCGGCCGCGTTCTCGCCATTGACGATGACGAGATCGAGCGCCCAGTCGCGGATCAGGCCTGGAAGGTGGTCTGACACGGCACTGCGGCCGGCTCGGCCGACCACGTCGCCGACGAAGAGAATTCGCAACTTAACTGCTCCGGAAATCCAAGGTCTCGGCTTCGGTTAGCACATAATCGAGCGGCGCGTCGTGGGCCAAGGCCGGGATCGCCGCGGTTTCCTGGATGGCGAAGCCGAGGCCGAGGCCGATGACGTGGTGCGTTTTCCGCAGGTGCGAGAAGGTGTAGTCGTAGTAGCCGCCGCCATAGCCGATGCGGTGCCCGGTGCGGTCGAAGGCCGCCAGCGGCACCAGCATCGCGTCGGGGACCAGCTCGGCGGCCACCGGTGACGGCTCGGGGATGCCGAGCGAACCGAGCGTCAGCCTGTCGCCGGGCGACCATGCCCGGAACGACAGCGAATGGCCGCGCGCCAGGACGACCGGCAGCGCCAGCCGCGCGCCCTGCCCGGCCAGCGCGTGCATCAGCGGCATCGGATCGAGCTCGTTGCGAATCGGCACGTAGCCGGAGACCACCATGCCCGGCTTGAGGACGAAGGGCAGCCCACGCGCGGCGATGGCCTGCGCGGCGGCGCGGCGCGCCTCGTCGCTCAACGCGTCGCGGGCAGCAAGGGCTGCGGCACGCAGCTGCTGCTTGGTGTGCTGAGCGGCCTTCATCGGCATGCGACGTGACCTCCGTGACGGGCTCCGCGGACGCGGGCGCGCAAACGTTGCAGAAACGCAGCAGGTCGGCAACCGGAGGGGACAGAGGAGGTTGGAAAACAAGCGCGAAGCCGCAATCGCCGTTGAAACGCTCGATCCCGGAGTTCCCTACGAAAGTAGGTGGGCACCATATGTCCAGGTCCACGGACCTGGCCAGGGACAGTTCCCTTAAGGATCGATAAGGCCCCGGGGATATGTTGGTTCCGGACGCGCGTCGCAGCCTCGCAGTCGCAATGTAACCATCGCGCGGTGATTTTGCCAGCGGTGCCGACGCAATGAGGCCCGACGCCGTCGCCACCCCCTGGGTGTCGTCGCCCGGCTCGCCGCCTTCGCTGAAGCTCCGGCGCGCCTGCGTGTTCGTGGCCGCGTCGAAGCCGAAGGCGAAGACGGGACTGGACGACCCAGCACGCCGTGACGACAATGGCTGAACCGAGAGGCTTCGGCGTGCTCGATCGCGCGCTTTCGCAGGCGATGACAGCTTTAGCGAGGCAATGGCTCGGCCGATCACGGCAGGGCGGATCGTCATGGACATGTCATCGCACTCTCGCGGCGCTCAGCGTCCGAGTTGTTGATGTCGATCGCCCTCTCCAAGACAGAGGGCGCAGGGAAGGCCGGGCGTCGGCTGACGCCCATGGCCCGCCTGCGAGAAAAAATGCAGGCGGCAGGTACCACAGGTGCAGCCGGAATCACCCGGCCCTCCCTGCGCGACGGTTTGAACGGCTGCTTCGCGATCTCCCTGGTGCGCCGGGCTTGTTGGCCACCATTGTCGGCGCAATGCATCAGCATCCTCGCCAACGTGACACCAGCTTCGGGGTGTCAGGACCACGCGACTTGACCGGTCGTGCATCGATCGTTCGTCCGCGCGATCAACTCACGCTGCGCCGACACACGCCCATCGCATCCCACTGCCAACGTCTCGTGACGGTCGCGACACGCCCCTCATGCGGCAGCAGGACGGGCGAGAGCATCGCCCCGATTTGCCCGACACGACAAGCCGTGCCGCCTGCGGCATCGTAACGCGACGGGCAATTTGCGCATGATGGACATGCGCGGATTGCCCGTCGTGCAGCGGATGTCGGGGTGAGAAGCCATGCATCGCGACGAAACGATCGCAGCAACCAGCATTCCGCTGTCGTCCCGGGCAAGCCACCACGGCGCGCAAGCGCCGGGGCGGCGCCGACCCGGGACCCATACCGCGTGATCTCTCTTGGGGCACGATGGCAGCGACCGAGCGCAACAACAAACAGCGGTGGCTATGAGTCCCTGCGTTCGCAGGGACGACAGCGGAGCTTGGAGCGCTATGGGTGGCCTGCGCGAGCACAAACGGCTGGCCTCTTACCTCAACATCGCCGTCGTCCCGGGCAAGCCACAACGGCGCGCAAGCGCCGGGGCGGCGCCGACCCGGGGACCCAACCTGCGTGATCTGTCGATGGGCGCAATGGCCGAGACGGAGTACAACAAGAAGCCGCTTTTGCCATGGGTCTCCGCGCAGGGACGCATACCCGCGGGCACCATCGAGGGCTGCAAGTTCCCCTCGCTTGCCTTTTTGGCGCCTGGCAATACGGTATCCCGATCACGCAGCCGGTGTCGGCCAGGTGCCGCACCGATGATCGAAAGGAGACCAGTCATGCCGGAGGCCTCAGTCCCGTCAAGCGGGCTGCGACCGCCGCTGCTCGTTTCCGTCGACAACCTCGTGAAGACATTTGGCGACAAGCGCGCGCTGAACGGCGTCTCGTTCTCCGTTCCGGCCGGGCAGATTTGCGGGCTGCTCGGCCCCAACGGCTCAGGCAAGACGACGCTGTTTCGTCTTCTGATGGGAATCCTGAAGGCGACCTCGGGGCGCCTTCAGGTCGATGGCCTCGACGCCTTCGACGATCGCGTCGCGCTCAAGCGCATCATCGGCTTCCTGCCTGACGAGCCGGTCTTCTATGCATATCTGTCCGCGCGCGAGACGCTGCAGCTATCGGCCGCCATGCACGGCCTCGATGTGCCCTCGACGATGGCGAGCATCCAGCCGCTGATGGACCGCATGCAGCTGACGGCGGAGATCGATCATTTTGCCGAGGAGTATTCCCGCGGCATGAAGAAGAAGCTCGGGCTGCTGCTCGCGCTGCTGCATCGGCCGAAGCTCTTGATTCTGGACGAGCCGACCAACGGTCTCGATGTCGAGGGCACGCACCTGTTCTACGACCTGATCGTCGACATCGCGGCGCAGGGCACCACCGTGCTGTTCTCCACTCACCTGATGGACCAGGTGGCACGGCTCTGTTCGCACGCCGTGGTGATCGATCGCGGCGCGCTCGTGGCCAAGGGCAGCATCGACGCGCTCCGCGCCGCGCATGGCGAGAAAAGCCTGGAGGACGTGTTCCGCGAACTGACCCAAATGCCGGCCGCTCCATGAGTGATCGCGCCGCTGCGCCCCGGTTCTGGACGGTCGTCCGGCTGCTGCTGGGCGCAGCCCGCAGGCGCGCGGCCGGACGCACGCAACGCACGCTCACGCAGCGACGCCAGCGCGGCGGGTTCGCGGTCGGCCCGTTCGTCGCGCTCGCATTCGCCATCCTCCTTGCCTTGGTGTTCAACATCGGCGCCGCCGTCGAGGTCGCGTTCGCGGTCCGGTCGGCCGAGGAGGTCCAGGCCGAGGCGAACGGGCGGGTTGTCGTCGATGACTGGTTCGCCGTCCGGATCGCGGGCGGCGAAGCCGAGGCGGCCGCCGCGCCCGGCCGGCGCGCCCAGATCAGCCGCGCGGAGGATCGCTACATCGCGACCGAGGCCGCGCAGCTTGCCCGTCAGACCCATGGCGACCAGGCGGCCATCGCTACGCAGCTCACGGCGACCGTCCGCAACAATCCGCAAGCCCTGCTGTCGTCCAGATTGCTGCGCGAGCAGTCGGGCCAGTTGCCCGATATCATCGCGCTGATCCTCGTGGCGTGGTGGTGCCTGATGATGATCTGCCAGGGAGAGGGACCGGAGCTCGACACCCAACGGTCACGCGATCCCGTCTGGGAATGGCTGTTCAGCCATCCCGTTCCGCCGGCAGCGGTCTTCTGTGCCGAAATGATCGCACCGATCGCGGCCAACCCCCTCTACCTCACCGCGCCGGTCTTTCCCGGTGTGCTGTATGGCCTGGCCTATGGCTGGGGGAGCGGACTCGCCGGCGCACTCCTGGTCGGTATTCCCGCGGCCATTGCGCTGGCGTGCATGAGCAAGGCCGTCGAGATCTGGGCCCTGCTGCGGCTGTCGCCGCGCAAGCGCGGCGCGGTGATGGGGCTGATCGGCTGGTTTGGTTTCGCCTCGATGCTGGCCTTCGTGTTCCTGGCCACGCAGGTCCCGACCATCTTCACGACCATCAGTCACTGGCTGCTGGCAGCGAGCAGCCTGCCCTGGCCGCACACACGTGTCTTGATCGGACAGACCGGCTCGGGCGAATGGGTGTTCTGGAAGGGCGTGCTGTGGTGCGGGCTGCTGGCTGCGCTCCTGATTCTCTGCGCTCTCGCACTCGCCAGAGTCAGCACACGGGCCGGGCTGAGCTACAGGCCGCGGACGGCGGCCGAGCGCGGCTCCGTGGAGCTGCGGTTCGGGCGCGATCCGCTCTATCGCAAGGAGCTGCTGTGGTTCCGGCGCGACGGTAGCGCGCTGCTGCAGGCGGTGCTGATTCCGCTGTCGCTTGCGGCGGTGCAGGTGTTCAACATGCGCGGCCTGGTGTCGAGCGCGACGGCAGCGTGGAACACCATCTGCGGCGCCGCGATCCTGTTCGGCACGTATTTCCTGCTGATCCTCGGCCCGAAATCGCTGGCGTCCGAAGGGCAGGCGCTGTGGATCGCCCAGACCTGGCCGCGCGGACTGGAAAGCCTGTTGAAGGCCAAGGCGAAGCTGTGGGCCGAGATTGCGACCGCGATCGTCGGTGTGATCCTGCTCTATGCCGCGTTTCGCTTTCCGTCCGACATCGCAGGCATCCTTGCGCTCGGCCTCGCCTGGTACGTCTTCGCCCGTTCGCTTGCAGACAAGGCGGTGACGCTTGCCACCGTGACGACGTCATCGGGAGAGCGGGAAAAGCCGCCGGCGGGGCTGAGGCTGGCCGCAGCGCTCGGCAGCATGAGCTTTGCCTTCGGCGCGTTCACCCAGCAATGGTCCCTCGCCATTGCCGGCGTGGTCTACTCGCTGCTGACGGCTGCCGCGATGTGGCAGAACTTCCGTTACCGCCTGCCCTTTCTGGCAGACCCATGGTCGGAGACGCTGCCGCCCGCGCCGACGCTGCTGCACGCCATGGTCGCGATCAGCACGATGGTCGAAGCCATTGCCGTGCTGTCGGGAGTGGCGGCAGCCGGTGTCGGCCAGGGCCGCGTCGGCACAACCGCCCTGATCTACGGGCTATGTGCGACCGCCGCGGCGATCGGTGTCAGCACCTTCCTCGCCGGGCGTGGCGTCACCCAACGCGATATCTGGTTGTGGGGCAGCGCGGAGCGAAAGCCGCGCCCGCTGCTGGAGCTCGACCTGGGCGGCGCGCTTCGCGCTGTGCTCCTGATCGCGGGCGCCGCGGCCGTGGGCGCCGGTCTGGGTCTGCTCGGTCTCCTTTATCTGAAGCTGTTGCACTGGTGGCCCGCTCTTGCTGAGGCGCTCGATACCGGGCGAAGCCGGCTCGACGCCTTGCCGGGGGAACGCTGGGCGCAGATGATGATGGCCATCGGATTGGCACCGTTTGCCGAGGAGTTGCTGTTTCGCGGCCTGTTGTACCGCGCGCTGGATCGAGAATGGGGCGGCTGGCGCGCCGTCGTCGGGGCCGGTGCCTTCTTTGCGATCTATCATCCGGCACTCGCCTGGGCACCGGTTGCCACGCTGGGCATGATCAACGCCATGCTGTTCAAACGTTACGGCCGCCTTGCGCCGACGGTAGCGCTTCACATGGCCTATAACGCGGTCGTACTTTCGGTTTGACGCCACGCGACGGCTGCCGCGTGTTGAAAGCGAGCCGCGCGTCGCTATCGCGTACCGGCGCGCGAACAGCTCCGATGATCACCCGTCATCATTCACGAGCAGACTCACGGCGCTCGCGCGGCGGCCTCGCGCCGTCAGCGCATAGTGTCGCCACGATTCGGGCTCATCGATTGGCCGCTCAGGTTGTGAGAAACAACCACTACATCCAAATGCCCTGTAGCGTACATATCTGTTGCGTCCATTGGAGAGCTGGCATGCGCTTCGATCTCAAGACCGTCACCGCCGCTTGCGCGCTGCTGATTGCGTCAGCGGCCGCGGGCCTCGCCGCCGACGTCAAGATTCACCGCGTCTCGATCCAGGTCGATCAGAACGATCCGGCCGTCATGAACCTGGCGCTGAACAACGCCAGCAACATCATGGAGACGTTCAAGGAGAAGGGCGAGGATGTCGAGATCGAGCTCGTCACCTACGGGCCCGGGCTGAACATGCTGCGCGAGGATACCTCGCCGGTGAAGGACCGGCTCAAGCAGATCGCCGAGCTCAGCTTTCCCGCCAAGATCAAATTCTCCGCCTGCAACATCACCAGGCGCGGCATGGAGAAGCGCGAGGGTCATCCGATTCCCATCGTGGCCGAAGCGAGCCTCGTGGCATCAGGTGCGGTACGCCTGATGGAACTGCAGGAGAGCGGCTGGAGCTATCTCAAACCATAGGTTGTCGGCGCCCCAAATCCGCCAGGTTTAAGTCTCACTTAATTACGACCTTGGATTGAAGCGATATCATCAGTCTGTTCGCGGGGACGTGCGAGCAGACGCGATCGGGGGACTGTTGTCATGCGTCAAGCAATTGCCGGTCCAGCGCTGATGGCGCTGGCAACGATCTCTGCTGCCTTGTTCACCGTCGAACGCCCGGCCCGGGCTCAGGCGCTGATCCAGGAGCTGATCCCGCAGCAGCCCGCGGCTGCCAAAGAGGAGCCGGCAGCGCCGCTCTCTCTCAAGCCGGCCCGTCAGCTCGGGAAGCGCACTGCCGAGACGCGCGAGGCGCGGACTCCCGAGGCACGTGCTCCCGAGACGCGCGCCGCCGAGGCGCGTGCAGCCGAGCCGCGGAGCGCCTCGGACGAAGCCGCCATCAAGCTGCGCATGAACCAGTGGACCGTCGGCCTCGCGGCAGGCCTGCCCGACGGCGGCTTCGTGCGCTTTGCCAGCGAGATGGCGCGGACGATGGACGACGGCGACAACATGCGCCTGATCCCGATGGTGACGCGCGGGACCACGTCGAACATCGCCGACCTGCTGTATCTGCGCGGCATCGACGTCGCCATCACCTATGCCGATGCGTTCGACTTCTATGCCAAGCAGGCCGGGCTTTCGAACATCAACGACCGCATCCGCTATGTGCTCAGGTTCTTCATCTCCGACGTGCACATCTATGCGCGCGAGGAATTCAAGACGCTGCAGGACCTGAAGGGGCAGAAGATCGCCGTGGGCACGGCGGGCGTCGCGGCCGCGCATACCGGACCGCTGATCTTCCGGCGGCTCGGCATCGACATCGAGCCCGTCGCCGTGGGCGGCCCGGTCGCGCTGGAGAAGCTGCACAAGCGCGAGATCGCGGCGATGGTCTATGTCGCGTCGAAGCCGGGCGAGGTGTTCAGCGGCATGAAGACGGCCGACCCGGGATTCCACTTCGTGCCGATCCCCTACACCAATCAGTTCTCGGATTTCTATTACCCGACGTCGATCAAGGCCGAGACCTACCCGGCTCTGCTGGCGCCGGACACATCGGTCGAGACCATCGCGGTACCCTCGGTGCTGGCTGTCTACAATTGGAAGCCGGGCAGCGACCGCGCCGACCGCGTCAACCGCTTCGTCGATACCCTGTTCACCAACCTCGCCCGCCTGCAGCAGCCGCCGTTTCATCCGGGCTGGAAGGATCTCAATCTCGAGGCCCAGGTGCCCGGCTGGCAGCGCTACCCTTACGTCGACACGGTGCTGGAGCGCATGAAGAAGGAGGCCGATGTCGGCCTGCCGCCGGCCGCGACCGGCAGCCTCTCGCAACAGGAGCGCTTCGAAGCGTTTCTCGCCTCGCAGGCCCGGGCGCCGACCTCGAAGGCCGAGAAGGAGGAGCTGTATCGCTCGTTCCTGGACTGGAGCCGGAAGCGGCAGAAGTGAGCAGATCAGGCGTCGCAGCGTTCGCTGCCGATGCCGAAAACGTCATTGCGAGCGAAGCGAAGCAATCCAGGCTTTTCGTGCCGCCCTGGATTGCTTCGCTTCGCTCGCAATGACGAACATTTTGGCGCGCAGGACGCGTTGGATCAACTCAACAACAGCGCCATGCCTGGGTCGCCCTTGGCCATCGCGCGCTGATAGGCCGGGCGGGCGCCGATGCGGGCGAGATAGCTGCGGATGTTCGGGAACGGCGCGAGGTCGTAGGGCAGGAAGTAGCGCATCGTCGTCAGCGAGAACACGGTCATGATGTCGGCCGTGGTGAGCGCGTCGCCGGCCAGATAGTCCGCCTCGCCGCAGCGCGTCTCGACGGACGCAAAGGCGAGGTCGAGCCGTCGGCGCATGGCGCCGAGCACGGGATTGTCGTCCGGAAGATTGAGCCGGTTGAGGATCATCACCCGCCCCATCGCCGCCTGCAGGGTGCCGTTGGCGAAGTGGAACCAGTACAGGAACGGCGCGAAGTTGGGATCGCCGGCGCCGGGCCGCAGCCGGCCCTGGCCATAGGTCGCGGTGATGTACTCGACGATGGCGCCGGACTCGGCGAGCAGCAGCTCGCCGTCGGTGATGACCGGCGCCGCACCGATCGCATGCAGCGCCTTGTACTCCGCCGGCGCCAGGATGGTCTTGGCATCACGCGTGTAGTGTTTCAACTCATAGGGGATCTCCAGCTCCTCACAGAGCCAGACGATGCGTTCGGATTGGGATTTGCCGAGGTGATGAACGGTGAGCATCGAGATGTCCGCTGCGGTGATGAGGAGGATATCCTGGAACCGCCTTCCAGATGGCTCTCCTATGCAGCGCCCGTCATGCGGTCAAGCTGATAAGATGCGGCCCTCGGACCTGCACCGCCGACGCGTCGGCCGCGCTCGCCCGGAGGTTCGCACCGAAACCTCGAAGCGGACGCGCCGGCGGCGCGGAACAATCGACATCAGCCGCCACTCGCCAGGGTGAGTGCGAACCGGCTGCCGACGAGAAAGAGATAGCAGCCGAAGGCCACTTCGAGTCTGCGCGGAGACATGGCGTGCGCAGCTCTGACCCCGAGCGGCGCCGTCATGAGGCTTGTCGGCATCACCAGAATGGCGCCGATCAGCGACACGTAGCCCAACGCAAATGGCGGCTGCAATGCCGCAACGCCGGGATAGTCCGCAGCCACCGGCCAGCCGGCATAGACATAGCCGGCTGCGCCAAGGATCGAGATCAGCACAGCGAGCGCCGATGATGTCGCGACCGCCTGGTGGATCGGCCGTCCATAGAAGGTCATCAGCAGATTGGAAAACAGCCCGCCGCCGATGCCCATCAGCGTCGAGAGGATGCCGACGCCGAAGCCATAGACCCGCATCCACAGGCCGGTTGGCAGGTCGTCGCCGAATTTCCAGGTCGCGCGCGCCAGCAGCAATCGCGCGGCGGCGGCATAGGCAACGACGACGAACACGATCTTGAACAGCCGCTCCGGCGCGACGCGCGCGACCACGCTGCCGGCGGCGACCCCGATGACGATCGGGATCCACCAGGCTCTGATGATCGCCATATCCACCGCACCGCGCCGGAAATGGGCGCGGTAGGACCGGATCGAGGTCGGGATGATGATCGCCAGCGACGTGCCCACACACAGCGGCATGCGGACTTGCAGCGGTACGTCGGCGATCCTGAAACACTCGTAGAGCACCGGAACCAGGATGGCGCCACCGCCGATGCCGAATACGCCGGCGAGGAAGCCGGCGACAGCGCCGACCGCGACCAGGAGCGCCGCCAGTTCAACCAACTCGGAGATGTCGAGGAGAAACATCGCAATCCTGTTTGCATCAACGCCCATCGCCGCGCACGGGCAACGGCGGCGGCCATTCCACCAAACGGTGGCGGAGGCCGGAATGGGCACAGGGCCAACGTAGTGCCTTTCGCATTCAGGCGGTATCGGTAGATTGCGGGGAGCTATCTTGCGAAATTCGGAACAATGCCGATGAACCAGCTGGCTGCAATGGAGACCTTTGTGAAAGCCGTGGAGACGGGCAGCCTGTCCGCTGCGGCAAGGTCGCTGACGATGTCGCTGACGGCGGTGAGCCGGCACGTCAGTGCACTGGAGGAGCAGTTCGGCGCCCGCCTGCTGCTGCGCACCACCCGGCAGCTTGCGCTCACGGACGAAGGCCGCATCCTCTATGCGCGCGCGAAGTCCATTCTCAGCGACATCAAGGACATTGAAGCAGCGTTGGCGCCAGGCCGCGGCGAACCAGCCGGTCGTGTCCGCATCAGCTCGCCAAGCCTGATCGGACGGCAGCTGATCGCCCCCTTGCTCGGTTCGTTTCTGCGCAGGTACCCGGCAATGTCGGTCGATCTGCTGCTGGTCGACCGTCCCGTCGACATGGTCGAAGAAGACGTCCACCTGTCATTGCGGATCGGCGCTCTCGCCGATTCCCAACTGGTCGCACGCAAACTCGCCGACCTGCAGATGATCGTCTGCGCGTCGCCGGCCTATCTCGACGCGCGCGGCGTGCCGGATTCGCCTGATGACCTCGCGCGTCATGACTGCCTGGTGTTCTCCGATCGTCCAGGTGCCGCGCTCTGGCGCTTCGATCGGCATCCGCGACCTGAGTGCACGGTCCGGATCTCAGGTCGCCTCTGGGTCAACAGCCTGGACGCGATGGTCGCGGCCGCTGTCGACGGTGCAGGAATCGCGCGGGTGCCCTTATGGCAGGTGGAGCGGGAGCTTGCCGCAGGACGGCTGCAGCGCATCTTGCGCGAGCGGGAGCGGGCCCCCGTCCCGCTCCATGCTCTCTTTCAGCCATCGCGCATCGCCTCGCCAAAGACGCAGCTGTTCGTCGACTTCCTGGTCGAGCAGTGGCGTTCGAGCCGTCCGTTCAGCACGGACGCCTCATCGGACCGAAGCGGCCACGCCGTTCGCTGACGTCAAGCGCTACCTGACCATTGCGCCGTAGACGATGTCCTGCACCTGCTCGCGATAATATTTGCGCAGGTCGCCAGGCGCGGCCGTGCCGACCACCACAACCAGGCGCTCCTTGGGATCGCAGAAGAATTGCGTGCCGAAGGCGCCGTTCCAGCTGAACTCGCCGGGATTGCCGGGCACCGCCGACAGGCCCTCGCTGGTGCGCACGGCGACACCGAGCCCGAAGCCGAAGCCGGCGCGATGCGGCTCGATCGTGGCGACCGTGTTCTTGATCTCCGGTCCGAGATGGTTGGAGGTCATGTGATGCACCGTCTTCGGGCTCAGGATGCGCTGCCCGTCGAGCTCGCCGCCGTTGAGCAGCATCTGGCCGAAGCGGACGTAGTCGCCGATCGTCGCGAACGAGCAGGCGCCGCCGCAATCCGACTTGGTCGGCGTGTCCAGCAGCTTGATCGCCTGCGGCTTGCCGGTCAGCGGATCCTTCGGGAACGGCCGCGCCAGCCGCGGCCGCTGCGCCTCCGTCGGCGCGAACGTCGCATCGACCATGCCGAGCGGCTTCCACAGGTTGGCCGAGAGATATTCGCCGAGCCGCTGCTCGCTAACCTTCTCGACCACGGCGCCGAGCACGTCGATCGAGAAGCTGTATTCGAACTGCGTGCCCGGCTGGTGCGCCAGCGGCAGCTTGGTGATGCGCTCGATGAAGGCCTGGGTGTCGCCCTCGATCGCCGGCGCCGTCCCATCGGGATAGAGCCGCGCCACCGGGCTCGCGCTGTCGGGCCGGCCGCCATACATCAGGCCGGAGGTGTGGCGGTAGAGATCATGGATCAGGATCGGCCTGATCTGCGGCTCGAACTGAAGCGTGCCGTCCTCCTGCGCCACGCCGACCTTCATGCCGGCAAATCCAGGATAGTAGTCCGACAGCTTCGACTGCAGCGGCAGCCGGCCCTGCTCCATCAAGGTGAGCGCGCCGACCGCAGCCATCGGCTTGGTCATCGAGGCCAGCGCAAAGATCGCATCCAGCGGCATCGGCGTGCCCTTGACCGGATCGAGCTGGCCATAGGCCTTGTAGTGCACGAGCTTGCCGTCTCGCGCGATCGCGACCACCGCGCCGGGCACGCGCTTCGCCGCGATCTCGCGGGCGAAGAAATCATCCATCCGCGCCAAGCCGGCCTGCGAGAAGCCGACCTCGTCGGGCTTGGCCTCGGGCAGCGGTGCGGCCGCCAAGGGCGCGACGATCGTGGTGAACGCGACGGCCGCCGCCGCCAGACTCAGCTTGTTCAAGAGCAACCTCCCTGATGCGCGGACGATCCCGCTTATGGCTTTGCGAGATTCGATCGGTCCGCGCGTCGAAGCTAGGTCAGCCAGCGGAGAACGACAAGCGCTCGCAACACGATCGCATCGCGACGATGTGATCGGCTTCGCTGCTGCACAATGGGGCAGTGGCGAGACAAGTTGAAAGGGGACGGATGAGACCGCTGACGCGCGAGGTCACGCATGCTGAGAACGATCGGACTCATCCTGCAGACGCTGTGGGCCATCTGTACGATCGCGGCCGGCACATTCGTGGGGAGGGCCCTCGGGCTTCAATGGATCGGCTGGATCGGCGGCATCGTGTTCGGCCTCATCGGCCTCGGCGTCGGTGCAGTGGCCGCGATCTATCCGTTGGAAACCATCGGCTACATCATCGACGGTCTCGATGCGCTTTGAGTGCAGCCAGCCGGCGCCAAACGCGACCAAGGCGCCGGCGGCACCCCACCCTACCAAGGCAGCGGCGACGGCCGGACCATCCAGCTTGAGCCGAAGCGGACCAGGAACGCCTTGCAATCGTCCAAGGGGCATTTCTTCCCGCTGTCGGCGGGAAAGACCTGAAGGGCGACATGGTCGTTGTCGGTCCAGCGCTCGAACCGCCATTCCCGCGGCCCATTTTCAGAGCGATAGTGCCAGTCCATCGACAGCTCTCCATTCGCAAACGAGCCGATCGCCAGGTCATCCTCGCCGCCATAGGCGTAGTCGTTATCGATGACGACGAAACGAGTCCCGTCCGGCGTGAAATGCGGCACGCCGCGCATTCCCAGGGTCGCGCCCGTCCGAGCGCTGAGCAGCTGCACGCTGCTGCCTTCGTAGTAGGACATGCCGATGGCGTACACCCGCGATTCCGGATGATAGCCCAGCAGGACATGGTGGATGCAATGCTGCGCGTCGTCGTTGTCGCACGACTTCTGATCATTCCGGTACGTCTTCAATTGGCCGGTCTCGAGCCGGATGGACAGCACCTCGCCCGTGCGGCTGACGCGGCCGCGCAGCTCGCGCAGGCAGGCCGCTTCGCGCTCCCCTGCCCCGTCCTCGCCGATCTTGCTGCAGACCGAGGGCGCCGTGGCCGCGCCGGTCTGCGCGGCAACGCCGCCCGACAGCAACGGCAGCGCAAGCAGCGACAGAATCAAGCCTCGGCACGGCATCGAACGCTTACCCCCTGATGCCCGGCCAGGATGGTAGGACCGGGGCCCGTTCCAATTCAAGAGTGTCGGCAAGTGACCGTCACTGTCGCGCTGAACCGATAGCTACTCTCGGGGGCGACTCTGCGTCGAATATCTGGCGTCATCGGGTTTCCAGAATGCGAAGCGACCGGCGGCGACCTCCAGCCTCGGAGCAAGCGCGATCGCCGAGAACCTTGCATGAACCTCGGTGTTGTCGCTGCAATCGGTGAAGTGGATCAGATGTTCCTTGGCAATGATGTCGCCATACCGCTTGCGATTGCCGTTCGAGGCGGCCGCCAGGATGTCGTCAATTCGGCCATCGACCTCATGAGTGTGAATGTCGTGGTCGATGGCGAACGTCCTGATTCGCCAGCACCCGGTCGGCGCCAGCCACCATTGCAGGGTATCGGGAGGCAAGCCGTCATCCTGCAGAGCGACTTCGACGTTGCGTGCATAGCTACTCCGGATCCCCAGGATCGCGAGCAACAAATGACCTTGCATGCCCCTCTACTCCTACAAAACCAGCGACTACGAATCGACGCGGTGGGCACGTCGCGCCAGGCATCTGCGTTTGGCGCAACAGGGTCGCGGGCGCGCCTTTGCCCACCCTACGGCGCGCTGCAATTCCCGGCGTCATTGCGAGCGCAGCGAAGCAATCCAGAGTCTTTGCTTTGCCCTGGATTGCTTCGCTACGCTCGCAATGACGGAGGAAGTCAACAGCGATCTGACACATTGATGAGTTGTTAGTTCGTATCAACCCTACCCGATCGCGACCCCGCCGCCGATCGTGCGGTTCAGCACCTGCGTCGTGCGCTCGATACGCTCGGCGGCGGCGTTGAGGGCTTTTGCCACCGCGACCTGCGTCGCGCGGGCGCGGTCGCTGGCCTGGTTGCGGACGTTGCGCAGGCCTTCGAGCTCCTGCTCGAGCACCTGCACGCGCTGATTGGCATCGATCAGCTCGTCGCACACGGTGAGCGCGGCCATCACGGTCAATCGGGCATCGCCGATTTCGCCGAACTTGCCGCGCAGATTGGTGATGCGGGTCTCGAGACTCTCGGCGAGCTTCAGGAGCCGCAGCTCCTGGCCCTCCTCGCAGGCCATGCGATATTGACGGCCGTTGATGGTGACGTTGATGTGGCTCATTCGTCATCCTCGTCGTCTTCGGCGCCGTCTTGCCCGCCGCCATTGAGCACCGCGCGGATGGTGCCGATCGCGGTGTCCAGGCGTTCGGCGATCTCGCGGTTGGTGCGCTCGAGCCGGCGCGTTTTCATCAGCGAGCCGTCGAGCTCGTCGGCGAGGCGCGAGCGGTCGGCGCCGAGCGCCTGGATGCGCGTTGCCAGCTCGTCCTCGTCGCGATCGGCCTCGCGCCGCCGCTCGACCGCGCTCTCCAGCGCGTCGAGGGCCGTCATGAGGCGCCGCGTCGCCGCCTCGATATCGGCGGCGCCGGGTTCCACCTGACCGGCAAGTTTGGCAGGGTGATCGTTCATGGCACGGATGCGAGGCCCTTACACCGCGCCGGGATAGCGACAAAAGCCGCTGTCCGGCAAGCGCTTACGGGCAAAATCTTACGTGCTGGGCGAGCCAAGCGCAACGCTCGGCCGAAACTATGCACTACTAAGCAACTTTTGGGACGTCCGGGACGTTGCATTGCCTTTGATTCCCGGAACCGAGGTGCTAATCAGCCCGCAAAATCCCGGCCCGCCAGCAATACCGGCGGCTCTCCTGTCATCAGCATTTCACGTTTGGACGGATTCCAGCATGACGCAGGTCGAACATTCCCGCATGGCCAACGCCATCCGCGCGCTCGCAATGGATGCCGTCGAGAAGGCAAAATCCGGCCATCCCGGCCTGCCGATGGGCGCGGCCGACGTCGCCACCGTGCTGTTCACCCGCGTGCTGAAATACGATGCTGCAGCGCCCGCCTGGCCGGACCGCGACCGCTTCGTGCTGTCGGCCGGCCACGGCTCGATGCTGCTCTATGCGCTGCTGTATCTGACCGGCAACGAGGAGATGACGCTCGACCAGATCAAGCGCTTCCGCCAGGTTGATTCGCTGACCCCCGGCCATCCGGAGAATTTCCGCACCAAGGGCATCGAGACCACCACCGGCCCGCTCGGCCAGGGCATCTCGACCGCGGTCGGCATGGCGCTGGCCGAGAAGATGCTGCAGGCCGAGTACGGCAAGAAGATCGTCGATCATCACACCTATGTGCTGGCCTCCGACGGCGACCTGATGGAGGGCATCTCCCAGGAAGCGATCGCGATGGCCGGGCACTGGAAGCTGAACAAGCTGATCGTGCTGTGGGACGACAACGGCATCTCGATCGACGGCCCGCTCTCGATCGCCGATTCGGTCGACCAGGTGAAGCGCTTCAAGGCCTGCGGCTGGGCCGCCGAGCTGATCGACGGCCATGATCCGGAGGCGATCGCAGCCGCCATTGCGCGGGCGCAGAAGTCGTCCCGGCCGTCGCTGATCGCCTGCAAGACCACGATCGGCTATGGCGCGCCGACCAAGGCCGGCACCTCCAAGGTGCACGGCGAGGCGCTCGGCGCGGAGGAATTGAAGGGCGCCAAGGAGAAGCTCGGCATTTCGCAGGAAGCCTTCTCTGTGCCCGATGACGTGCTTGCCGCCTGGCGCGAGGCGGGCCGTCGCGGCGCGCCGGCACGCACCGAATGGGAGACGCGGCTCGGCGAGATGGGCCCGCGCAAGCGGGCGGAGTTCGAACGCCGGCTGCGTCACGAGCGTCCCGCAGCCCTCGCGAAGGCGCTGAAGGATCACAAGAAGGCGCTGCTGGAAAACCCGCTCAACGTCGCCACGCGCAAATCTTCCGAAGCCGCGATCGAGGTCATCGCGGCTGCGATGCCGTCCGAATTCCTGGCCGGCTCCGCCGACCTCACCGGCTCCAACAACAACAAGGCCAAGTCGGTGACCGCGTTCTCGGCCAAGACGCCGAAGGGCCGCTTCATCCACTACGGCATCCGCGAGCACGGCATGGCGGCGGCCATGAACGGCATCTTCCTGCATGGCGGCTTCGCGCCGAACGGCGCCACCTTCCTGGTGTTCTCCGACTATGCGCGCGGCGCGATGCGCCTGTCGGCGCTGATGGGCGCCGGCGTGGTCTACGTGCTGACGCATGACTCGATCGGCCTCGGGGAAGATGGCCCGACGCACCAGCCGGTCGAGCATCTCGCAGCGTTGCGCGCGATCCCGAACATGCGCGTGTTCCGCCCGTGCGATTCGATCGAGACCGCCGAATGCTGGGAGCTTGCGCTCAACCGCACCAACGGCCCGACCGTGCTGGCGCTGACGCGGCAGAACCTGCCGCAGCTGCGGACGTCAGCACCGTCGGACAATCCGTGCAGCCGCGGCGGCTATGAGCTGGTCGCCGCGCAGGGCGAGGCCAAGGTGTCGCTGTTCGCCACCGGCTCCGAGGTCGAGATCGCCGTCGCCGCGCAGAAGCAGCTCGCCGAGCGCGGTATCCCGGCGCGCGTCGTCTCGGTGCCCTCGCTCGAGCTGCTGCTGGAGCAGCCGGCCGAGGCCAAGGCCAAGATCATCGGCAACGCACCGGTCAAGATCGCGATCGAGGCCGCGGTACGCTGGGGCTGGGACGCCGTGATCGGCCAGGACGGCCTCTTCATCGGCATGCATTCGTTCGGCGAGAGCGGCCCGGCCAAGGAGCTGTACAAGCATTTCGGCATCACCGCCGAAGCGGCGGTGGAGGCCGCGGTGAAGCGGCTGGGCTGATCGCCTCACGGCGCAGTCGGTTTAGACCCTCATGGTGAGGAGGCGCGTAGCGCCGTCTCGAACCATGAGGCCCGCGTCGAAAGCTCTGGCCTCGCCCTTCGAGACGACCGCCTGCGGCGGTCTCCTCAGGGTGAGGAGATGCATTGACTGTGACGCGCCTGGACGAGGACAATACGAGAACCGGCGCTCTTGATGCGCCGGTTCTCCTGATCTTCCGGAAGCCACCTCCCCATGCCCTCAGCCCCCAACGCCACGACCGAGACGGCCGATCGCGCGCTGGCGGTGCTGCATTCGGTGTTCGGGCTGCCCGGCTTCCGCGGTGCGCAGGAGAAGGTGGTCCGGCACGTCGCCGAGGGCGGCAATTGCCTGGTGCTGATGCCGACCGGCGGCGGCAAGTCGCTGTGCTACCAGCTTCCGGCTCTGCTGCGCAAAGGCTGCGGCATCGTGGTATCGCCGCTGATCGCGCTGATGCGCGACCAGGTCGCGGGCCTGCTCGAAGCCGGCGTCAACGCTGCGGTGCTGAACTCGACGCTGTCGCGCGAAGAGGCCGACGAGGTCGAGCGACGGCTCATCGTCGGCGATCTCGACCTGCTCTACGTCGCGCCGGAGCGGCTGGTGACGCCGCGCTGCCTGTCGCTGCTGGAGCGCGCTGATATCGCGCTGTTCGCGATCGACGAGGCGCATTGCGTGTCGCAATGGGGTCACGACTTCCGCCCGGAATATATCGGGCTCTCGGTGATCGCCGAGCGCTTTCCCGAGGTGCCGCGCATCGCGCTGACCGCGACCGCCGACGAGCTGACCCGCAAGGAGATCGCCGAGCGGCTCAGTCTCACCGATGCGCCGCAATTCGTCGCGAGCTTCGACCGCCCCAACATCCGCTACGAGATCGTCGACAAGAACAATGGGCCGGCCCAGCTCAAGGCCTTCATTAAGGACCGTCACCCAGGTGACGCCGGCGTGGTCTACTGCCTGTCGCGGGCCAAGGTCGAGGACACCGCGGCGGCGCTGACTGAGGCCGGCATCACCGCGATCCCCTATCACGCCGGGCTGGATCCAACCGTGCGTTCGCGCAACCAGGACCGCTTCATCAACGAGGACGGCGTCGTGGTCGTTGCCACCGTCGCGTTCGGCATGGGCATCGACAAGCCGGACGTGCGCTTCGTCGCGCATCTCGATCTGCCGAAGAGCATCGAGGCCTACTACCAGGAAACGGGGCGCGCCGGGCGCGACGGCAAGCCGTCGACCGCGTGGATGGCCTATGGGCTGTCCGACATCGTGCAGCAGCGCCGCATGATCGACGAATCCACCGGCGCCGACGCCTTCAAGCGGGTGTCGATCCGCAAGCTCGACGCGCTGGTGGCGCTGGCGGAGACCGCGGGCTGCCGGCGCAAGCTGCTGCTGAGCTATTTCGGCGAGACGCCGGCGGGCGACAACTGCGGCAATTGCGACAACTGCCTGTCGCCGCCGAAGATGCGCGACGGCAAGGTGATCGCGCAGAAGCTGCTGTCCTGCGCCTATCGCACCGGCCAGCGCTTCGGCGCCATGCACCTGATCGACGTGCTGGTCGGACGCGCGACCGAGCGCGTCAAGCAGTTCGGACACGATCAATTGTCGGTGTTCGGGATCGGCCGCGAGCTTAATGAGAAGCAGTGGCGTGCCGCGCTGCGCCAGCTGGTGGCGATGGGCCATCTCGCGCCCGACAGCGAAGCCTATGGCGCGCTGAAGCTGACGGAGTCATCGCGCGGCGTGCTGAAGGGCGAGATCCCCGTGATGCTGCGCGAGGAGACGGCGAGCACCCGCGCGATCCGCAGCAAGTCGCGGCGGGGCGAGCTGGTGGCGCGGCCGGCCGCGGCGGCCGATGCCCCGCTGCTCGCGAGCCTGCGGGCCTGGCGCTCGGAGATCGCGCGCAAGCGTGGTGTACCAGCCTATGTGGTGCTGCACGATGCCACCATCGACGGCATCGCCAGCGCCCGCCCCACCACGCTCGGCCAGCTCCGCGATATACCAGGGATCGGCGACAAGAAGCTGGAGCACTACGGCGACGAGTTGCTGGCGCTGATAGCAGGGTCACGGTCCTAAAGCAGCAGAATCGGCACCAGACGGTTGAGATCGGCGCGAAAAAGCGCTACGAAAAGGGCCTTATCGTCCGCTCCCGTCCGGCAGAACCGGTCGGCATTAGTTCCAAAACCCTCGTGGCGCCCCTGTTAGGAGGACGCAGACGGGGACGAGAAACGTCATTGAAGGAGACGAAAATGGCAGTCCGGGTCGGGATCAACGGGTTTGGCCGCATCGGCCGCAACGTTCTGCGTGCCATCGCGGAATCGGGCCGCACGGACATCGTGGTGGTCGGCATCAACGATCTCGGCCCGGTCGAGACCAACGCCCATCTGCTGCGCTTCGACAGCGTGCACGGCCGCTTTCCCCACACGGTGACCGTCGACGGTGACAGCATCGATATCGGCAACGGCAAGATCAAGGTGACGGCCGAGCGCGATCCCTCGAAGCTGCCGTGGAAGGATCTCGGCGTCGACATCGCGCTGGAATGCACCGGCATCTTCACCTCGAAGGACAAGGCCTCGGCGCATCTGACCGCCGGTGCCAAGCGCGTGCTGGTCTCGGCTCCGGCCGACGGCGCCGATGCCACCATCGTCTACGGCGTCAACCACGCTACGCTGACGAAGGATCACCTCGTCGTCTCGAACGGCTCCTGCACCACCAACTGCCTGGCGCCGGTCGCCAAGGTGCTGAACGATCTGGTGGGTATCGAGACCGGCTTCATGACCACGATCCACGCCTACACCGGCGACCAGCCGACGCTCGACACCATGCACAAGGATCTCTATCGCGGCCGCGCGGCGGCGATGTCGATGATCCCGACCTCGACCGGTGCCGCCAAGGCGATCGGCCTGGTGCTGCCGGAGCTGAAGGGAAAGCTCGACGGCGTCGCGATCCGCGTGCCGACGCCGAACGTCTCGGTGGTCGACCTCAAGATCGTCGCCAAGCGCAACACCGACCCGAAGGAGATCAACGAGGCGATGAAGCGCGCCAGCGAGCAGGAGCTGAAGGGCATCCTCGGCTACACGTCAGCGCCGAACGTCTCGATCGACTTCAACCACGATCCGCACTCCTCGACGTTCCACCAGGACCAGACCAAGGTCATGAACGGCAACCTCGTGCGCGTGATGTCCTGGTACGACAACGAGTGGGGCTTCTCCAACCGCATGGCCGACACGGCCGTCGCGATCGGCAAGCTGCTGTAAGCTACTCCCAGTCCTTCCGGGGCGATGCGAAGCATCCAACCCGGAAATTTGAGATTCCGGGTGCGGTCCTGCGGACCGCCCCGGAATGACGGCTGAGGAGGCGACATGCCCCTTCCCAACTGGCTTGGAATCCCCGGCGCGCTATTGCTGATCGGCATCATCGTTTATGGCTTTCGCCAGGGCATGCGGGTGACCAAGAGACAGGAAGGCGATCCGCCGGAAAACACCGACGGATTTCATCACCACTGATTAGTCCCTCGTTTTACGGTGGCTCCAATGAAACAATTCCGCACCCTCGACGACGTCGACGTCAAAGGCAAACGCGTGCTGCTGCGCGTCGACCTCAACGTGCCCATGGAGAACGGTCACGTCAGCGATGCCACGCGCCTGGAGCGCGTCGCGCCGACTATCAACGAGATCGCGAGCAAGGGCGGCAAGGTCATCCTGCTCGCCCATTTCGGCCGGCCGAAGGGCCGTGATCCGAAGGAGTCGCTGAAGCCCGTCGCGGCGGCGCTGTCGGGCGTCATCAAGCGCCCGGTCGCCTTTGCCGATGACTGCATCGGCGCGCCTGGAGCCACCGCGATCGCCGCGTTGAAGGACGGCGACGTGCTGTGCCTGGAGAACACCCGCTTCCACAAGGAGGAAGAGAAGAACGATCCGGCGTTCGTCGCCGAGCTCGCCAAGCTCGGCGACATCTGGGTCAACGACGCGTTCTCCGCCGCGCACCGCGCCCACGCCTCGACCGAAGGCCTCGGCCACAAGTTGCCGGCCTATGCCGGCCGCACCATGCAGGCCGAGCTCGACGCGCTCGACAAGGCGCTGGGCCGCCCGGCCAAGCCGGTCATCGCGATCGTCGGCGGCGCCAAGGTCTCGACCAAGATCGACCTCTTGGAAAACCTCGTCACCAAGGTCGATGCGCTGGTGATCGGCGGCGGCATGGCCAACACCTTCCTGCATGCGCAGGGCGTGCAGATCGGCAAGTCCCTGGCCGAGAAGGATCTGGCGGCCACCGCTCTGCGGATCATGGAGAAGGCGGAAGCCTCGAACTGCGCCATCATCCTGCCGGTGGACGCCACCGTGTCATTCCACTTCGCGGCCAACTCGCCGTCCTTCGCCTACGGCCTCGACGCGATCCCGCCTGACAGCATGATCCTCGACGTCGGCCCGCAATCGACCGCACGCATCCATTCCGCGATCGACGACGCCGCGACGCTGGTGTGGAACGGCCCGCTCGGCGCGTTCGAGCTGACGCCGTTCGACCGCGGCACGATGGTCGCCGCCAAGCACGCGGCCGAGCGGACCAAGGCCAAGAAGCTGGTCTCGGTGGCCGGCGGCGGCGATACCGTCGCGGCTCTCAACCAGGCCGGCGTGGCCTCGGACTTCAGCTACGTCTCGACCGCCGGCGGCGCCTTCCTGGAATGGATGGAAGGCAAGCCGCTCCCGGGCGTCGAGGTGCTGAAGGCCTGATACTCGCAGCTTGTCGGCCATGGATGTTTCTGTTATGTTCCATCCATGGCCGAGCTACCGACAGACGCAGTCCATTCGATCCTGATCAAGATCCAGGAGAGCATCGTTGCGCTCCGGGCGGAGATGGGACAGTTCAGGCAATCTGTCGACGCGCGGTTTGAGCGCGTTGAGAACCTCATTCGCAAGCAACGTCGCGATTCCGCGGGCATGCTGGTCATGATGCGCGCGGCCGCCAGCGATTTTGATGAACGTGTCAGCGAGGTCGAGGAGCGCCTCGCGGCTCTCGAAGCCCGGAAGAGCTGATTTTTCAGGCCTCGCGCCGCCGGCCAACGCGCCGTCTCTTGAAGCGCTGACCTTCGACATCCCTGAACATCCCTCTCCTGCCGCCTGCGTCCCCGCTACTCTTGGATTCTGCCCACCGCCGCGTTATGCACGTTGCAGCAGTTTCGGTGCGTGCGCCAGCCGCCGCACGGTCCAATTCTTGATCAGGGAGTTCCAGCCATGGCCCGCATTACGTTGCGTCAATTGCTCGATCACGCGGCGGAGCACGATTACGGCGTCCCGGCCTTCAACATCAACAACATGGAGCAGGCGCTGGCGATCATGGAAGCGGCCAATGCGGTCGACGCTCCGGTAATCATCCAGGCCTCGCGCGGCGCCCGGTCCTACGCCAACGACATCATGCTCAAGCACATGATGGACGCGGTCACCGAGATCTATCCGCACATTCCGGTCTGCGTGCATCTCGACCACGGCAACGGGCCCGACACCTGCATGACCGCGATCCAGGCCGGCTTCACCTCGGTGATGATGGACGGTTCGCTGAAGGCCGACGGCAAGAGCCCGGCCGATTGGGACTACAATGTCGGCGTCACCAAGACCGTCACCAACATGGCCCATCTCGGCGGCATTTCGGTCGAGGGCGAGCTCGGCGTGCTCGGCTCGCTCGAGACCGGCATGGGCGACAAGGAGGACGGCCACGGCGCCGAAGGCAAGCTGTCGCACGACCAGTTGCTGACCAATCCCGACGAGGCCGTGAGGTTCGTCAAGGAAACCCATGTCGACGCGCTGGCGATCGCGATGGGCACCTCGCATGGCGCCTACAAGTTCACCCGCAAGCCCGACGGCGACATCCTCGCGATGAACGTGATCGAGGAGATTCACCGCAAGCTGCCGAGCACGCACCTAGTGATGCACGGCTCGTCGTCGGTGCCGCAGGACCTGCAGGAGATCATCAATTCCTATGGCGGCAAGATGAAGCCGACCTGGGGCGTGCCGGTCAGCGAGATCCAGCGCGGCATCAAGAACGGCGTGCGCAAGATCAACATCGACACCGACAACCGCATGGCGATGACCGGCCAGATCCGCAAGGTTCTGTCGGAGCACCCGGAAGAGTTCGATCCGCGCAAGTACCTGAAGCCGGCGATGGAGGCGATGGCCAAGCTGTGCAAGCAGCGCCTGCAGGAGTTCAATACCGCCGGCCAGGCCGGCAAGATCAAGCGCGTGCTGACGACCGCCGAAATGGCCAAGCGCTACGCCAAGGGCGAACTCGACCCGAAGGTGGCGTGAGTTCGCGCAGAGCAGTCTGCTCAGCTTCGAGGGCACATCCGAGCGGCGACGGCGGTGAGCTCCCCTCCCCCTTGCGGGGAGGGGTCGGGGGTGGGGGTCTCCGGGTTGGACTAATTATGATGGGCTCGGTGAAGCCTATCGGCGATATTTCTCTGACGAGCAGCAGAGGCATGCACGCGCCACGGGCCCACTTCGATGATTGGGCGAAGGATGATTCTCGGCGCAGATCATTAACTTCAGCGCCCTGTGGACCTCCACCCCCGCCCCCTCCCCACAAGGGGGAGGGGAGCTCACCGCCGCGAACGTCAGAGACCGTTCGACCAACGACGATGAACTCCCCGTTCACCTCTGTGAGAGCCTGCCCCGGCTGCGACCAATGTTCGCTCGGCATCCGCCCGAGAACCGTCTAGTTTGACGGGCAGGGCAGGTGTCGTCTGGAGCAGATGATGGACATCTTCGCACTGAGCCCCGTCGTCGCTGCGACGGTGGCCCCCGGCACGGTCCTTTGTGCCGCCCGAACGGAGCACCCTGGCGGGCTTGCGGATCACCGCACCACGGTCTACCCGCAGAGCGCACGCTCCGCCCCCGGGCGCGCCGTGGCTCACCACATCGACATTGACAGGATTCCCCGCTACGTGATGACGCGGCGCGACGAGAAGGCGGCATAATTTGTCCGGCAAGACCACTCCCGCGCGGCCCGAGCCGCGCCTCTATCTGGCGACGCCGGTCATCACCGATGCCGCGGCGTTTGCCGCGGGCCTGCCGGCGATCCTGCGCAGCGCCGACGTCGCCGCGGTGCTGGTGCGGCTCAAGGAGAGCGATCCGCGGAGCATGATCACGACGGTCAAGGCTCTCGCGCCGGCGATCCAGAACGGCGGCGCCGCGTTGCTGATCGACGGCCACCCCGACATCGTGGCCCGCGCCGGTGCGGATGGCGCACATCTGACCGGCATTGCCGCGCTCGAGGAGGCGTTGCCGGGCCTGAAGCCGGACCGGATCGCCGGCGGGGGTGGGCTGTCGACACGACATGATTCGATGCGCGCCGGCGAGCTCGGCGCCGACTATGTGCTGTTCGGCGAGCGCGATGCGCAGGGGCGGCGGCCATCGCCCGATGCCGTCAACGAGCGCCTGGC
Organism: Bradyrhizobium sp. SSBR45G; assembly: GCF_030159255.1. GTDB lineage: Bacteria > Pseudomonadota > Alphaproteobacteria > Rhizobiales > Xanthobacteraceae > Bradyrhizobium. The sequence continues at coordinate 49,474 of NZ_BSCT01000045.1, forward strand.
CTGGTGGGCCGAGCTGTTCGAGCCGCCTTGCGTCGGCTATGCCATCTCGCTGAAGGAAGCCGCCGACTTCGTCGCGGCAGGGGCGGATTTCGTGCTGGTCGACGACCTCGTCTGGAGCGACGCCCGCGGGCCCGCCGCGGCACTGGCCGAGATCGGCACGGCGATCCGCCAGGCCCATGCGGCGGCGCCAGTCACCGCCGCCGGGCAGAGCTGAACGATCCGCGATGACGATTCTGCGCCTGACAAGCCTGGTTGCAGCGCTCCTGGTCATCGGAGCGGGCGCCCGCGCGCAGATCTCGTTGACGCCGCCGGCCATGCAGCAGCCTCCGGCTGACAAGCCGAAGCCGGCTGATAAGGCCGCCGATAAACCGAAGCCGGCCGAGAAAGCCGCCGAGAAGCCGAAGCCGCCCGCGCCGGCCGCCGCCGCCAAGAAGGCCGCCCCAGCCCCAACCGGCAAGCCAGCCGCGCCGGCGCAGGCCGCGCCGCCGCAGCCCGCCGCCAACGACGCCAATGTCGACCTGGTCTACGGCGCCTATCAGCGCGGCCAGTACAAGACCGCCTTCGACCTGGCCACGCCGCGGGCGCAGTCGGGCGATCCCAAGGCGATGGCGATGCTGGGCCAGCTCTACGAAAATGCCATGGGCATCCGCCGCGACTACGACAAGGCGGCGATCTGGTACAAGCGTGCCGCCGAGGCCGGCGACCGGGAAGCCATGTTCGCGCTGGCGATGATGCGGCTGGCGGGGCGCGGCGGCCCGACCGACAAGCAGGAGGCGGTGAGGCTGCTCGCCTCCGCCGCCAAGCTCGGCGAGCCCAAGGCCGCCTATAATCTCGCTTTGCTCTATCTCGACGGTCAGACGCTGCCGCAGGATCTCAAGCGCTCCGCCGAGCTGCTGCGGGTGGCGGCCGATGCCGGCAACCCCGAAGCGCAATACGCGCTCGCAACCTTCTACAAGTCGGGAACCGGCGTTCCGCAGGACCTGGAAAAAGCGGCGCGGCTGCTGCAGGCCGCCGCGATCGCCGACAATATCGACGCCGAGGTCGAATATGCCATTGCCCTGTTCAACGGCAGCGGCGTCCCGAAGGACCAGCCGGCCGCGATTGCGCTGCTGCGCCGGGCGGCGCGGCAGAACAGCCCGGTCGCCCAGAACCGGCTGGCCTGGGTGCTTTGGTACGGCATCGCCACGCCGCTGGACAAGATCGAGGCCTACAAGTGGCACCTGGTGGCCAAGACCGCCGGCAAGGGCGACCCCAAGCTGGAAGAGAAATTCGCCGACATGCCGCCCGAGGACCGCGCCAAGGGCGAAGCACTGGCGAAGCGCTGGCTCGGCACGATCAAGTGACCTGCGAGCGTCGGACCTGGAGATGACCGGCGGCTGATCCGCCCTTGACGCGGCCGCCCCGGCAGGGCACCCACAGCCAGCCATTTTCAACCGCCTCCGCCCGTGCATGGGCGAGGCGCGCACCGCAAGGTGCGGTCAGCCCAGCGCATCGAGCACATGATCCACTCCGCCCTCATCAACGTCATGGTCAAGGCCGCGCGCCGGGCCGGCCGCAACCTCAAGCGCGATCTCGGCGAGATCGAGCACCTGCAGGTGTCGCTCAAGGGTCCGGCCAACTTCGTCTCCCGCGCCGACAAGAAGGCCGAGGAGATGCTGTACGAAGACCTCTCCAAGGCCCGGCCCGGCTATGGCTTCCTCGGCGAGGAAGGCGGCAAGCGCGAAGGCAGCGACAAGTCGCACACCTGGATCGTCGACCCGCTCGACGGCACCACCAATTTCCTGCACGGCATCCCGCAATTCGCGATCTCGATCGCGCTCCAGCGCGAGGACACCGTGATCGCCGGCGTGATCTACAATCCGGCCAATGACGAGCTGTACATCGCCGAGCGCGGCAAGGGCGCGTTCCTCAACGACCAGCGGCTGCGCGTCGCCGCCCGCAAACAGCTGCATGAATGCGTCATCGCCTGCGGCCTGCCGCATATCGGCCGCGGCGACCACCAGCTGTTCCTGCGCGAGATGACCTCGCTGCAGGTCAAGGTCGCGGGGCTCCGCCGCTTCGGCGCCGCCTCGCTCGACCTCGCCTTCGTCGCCGCCGGCCGCTTCGACGCCTATTGGGAGCGCGACCTGCAGCCCTGGGACATCGCGGCCGGACTGATCATGGTGCGCGAGGCCGGCGGCACCGTCTCCGGCATCGACGGCAAGGACGATGCGCTGACCACGGGCCATGTCGCCTGCGGCAACGAGGTCATCCACCGCGAGCTGCTGAAGGTGCTGAAGGCGGCGGGGTAGTTCGATTGAGCGGCGGCGCAGTTTGCCTTCATAGCGTGGCGTTGCCGCACTCGCCTCACACTCGGTGTCGTCCCGGCCTTGAGCCGGGACCCATAACCACCGGCCATCGTGATTGATCGCGATCTATCGACCCGCGTGCCCCAAACACCTCCCTGGGGGTATGGATCCCGGATCTGCGCGCGCGTTCCGCGCGCTTGTCCGGGACGACACCTGTAATGGAGTTACGGCCGGGTTCTATGGCCTGAAAGCCACCACCTGCAGCCTGGACGTTACCGCCGGCCGCTGGTGAACGCCTGCGGCGTTGCGCCGGGCAGTGCCGGGGAGTTGATGTCGCTGTCGAGGCGATCGGACGATTGGCCGGCATAGCTGAAGCCGAGCGACAGGCTGACGTTGCTCGTCGGCTTGAACTCGACCCCACCGTTGATGGCGTAGGCGGGCGTCGAGGTGGACCGCGAATCGAATGTCGCGAACGGGCCGCCGAGACCGGGATTGTATTTCAGCGTCTCGAAGCCGCCATAGAAGCTGACGCCGCTCTTGAACGTGTAGCCGTATTGCGCGCCTTCGGTCGTGTACGAGCCGAGCGAGCCGTAGCGATTGACGATGTTGGAGCTGAGGCCTGTGCCCGCCAGCGACGACCAGTTGTTCGTGACGCTGTAGGACCGCGCGAAGAAGCCACTGTTGCTGCCGTTACCGGTGAAGCTCGGAAAATTGCCGTAGGAGTCCAGTCCCTGAGTGCCGCCCGAATCACTGAAGCCGATCGGCCAGCCGGGCAGCCAATATTTCACAGGGCCCGATTGGGCGTGGGCTGCGTGGCCGGCTAAGCAGGTTGCCGCGAGCGCGAACACGAGAGCAATTTTGCGAGAGACCATCGACATGCCGAACCCGTCACGTATCGGCAAAGCATACACGCACCGCGTGGTAAACTCCAGCCGGCGAGGTGGGCCCGCTCTTCTCCGCAACGGCGGTGAACTCCCCTCCCCCTTGCGGGGAGGGGTCGGGGGTGGGGGTCTCCGGACGCTGACGTTCGTCGAGTGCACACCCTTCTGGCTGACATGAATGAACGTCGACGCTCGTGTTTTGGCTATTTCAGATCAACCGCGTCGAGGGATTGGAGCGGATTTCATAACCTCGAGCGGGCCTCGTGGGCCCCCGCCCCCGACCCCTCCCCGCAAGTGGGGGAGGGGAGCGCACCGGCAGCGTGGCGAGATCGTGGCTCAATTGACTGAGCGAGGCATCGTGATCACCTAAGGCTTCACCGGCGCCGGCGGTCCGTACACCTCGCGCTCCGCCACAGGCTCCTTCTCCCGATCCCCTGCCAGCACGCGCTGCACCGAGACGAAGAACACCGGCACCATCAGGAGCGCCAAAATCACCACCGCGATCATGCCGCCCATCACGTTGGTGCCGAGCGCCTGCTGGCTGGCGCCGCCGGCGCCGGTGGCCATCGACATCGGCAGCACGCCGCAGACGAAGGCGAGGCCGGTCATGATGATCGGGCGGAAGCGCAGCGAGCACGCCTCGATCGTCGCCTCGACCAGCGGCTTGCCGTGGGCGCGCAGGTCCTTGGCGAATTCGATGATCAGGATCGCATCCTTGGCGGCAAGGCCGATGATCGTGATCAGCGCGACCGTGAAGTAGACGTCGTTCGACAGCCCGCGCAGATTGGCGGCGACGACGGCGCCGAGAATGCCGAGCGGCACGGTGAGCAACACCGCGAGCGGAATCGTCCAGCTCTCATAGAGCGCTGCCAGGCACAAGAACACGACCAGCGCCGACAGCCCGAGCAGCAGCGGCGCCTGCGAGCCTGACAGCTTCTCCTGCAGCGACTGTCCCGTCCATTCATAGCCGAAACCGCGCGGCAGCTTGCCGGCGAGGCGCTCCATTTCATTGAGCGCGTCGCCCGAGGTGTAGCCCGGCTTCGCCTCACCGGAGATGCGGATGGCCGGATAGTAGTTGAAGCCGGCGATCTGGGTCGGTCCCTTCGCCCATTGGATGGTGGCGAAGGACGAGAACGGCACCAGCTGGCCCTTGGTGTTCTTGACGCTGTAGTTGAGGATCTCGTCCGCGTTCATGCGGCTGATGCGGTCGGCCTGGACGACGACGCGCTGCATGCGGCCGCGATTCGGGAAGTCGTTGACGTAGGTCGAGCCGAGATTGGTCGAGATGGTGTTGTTGATGTCCTCGAAGGTGACGCCGAAGGCGCCGGCCTTCTCGCGGTCGATCATCAGATTGACCTGCGGTCCCTGCGGAAGGCCCTCGACATAGACCTTCTGCAGCACGGGGCTGGCATTGGCCTCCGCAATCAGCTGATCTGCTGCCGCGGTCAGCGCGGCATAGCCCTTCTGGCCGCGGTCCTGCAGCCGGAAGCTGAAGCCCGAGGAGTTGCCGAGATTGTCGATCGGCGGCGGCTGCAGCGCGGTGATCTTGGCGTCGCGGAGCGAAGCGAGATCGCGGTTGATGTCGGCGACCAGCGCCGCCGCGCTGTCCCGCTTGCCGCGCACGGACCAGTCCTTCAGCGAGATGAAGGCCTGCGCAGTGTTGACGCCCTGGCCGGCATAGCTGAAGCCGGTGAGGAAGGTGACGTCCTCGATGCCCGCGCGCTTGGCGAGATATTTCTCGACCGCCTCGACGGCGGCTTGAGTCCGCGCATAGGAGGAGTCGGCCGGCGTCTGCACGTCGGTGGTGATGAAGCCCTGGTCGTCGACCGGCAGGAAGCCGCCGGGCAGCTGGATGAAGGCCCAGGAAAGGCCGCCCAGGAAGATCGCGTAGATCAGCATCAGCCGGCCGGTGCGGCGCAGGCCGCCGCGCACGACACCGACATAGCGGTTGCGGCTTCCGTCCATGAAGCGGTTGAACCAGCCGAATATGCCTGTCCTGGCGTGGCCATGGCCGGCCTGGACCGGCTTCAGCAGAGTCGCGCACAACGCCGGCGTCAGCGACAACGCCAGCAGCGCCGAGAAGCCGATCGCCGCGACCATGGTGACGGAGAACTGCCGGTAGATGATACCGACCGAGCCGGGAAAGAACGCCATCGGCACGAACACGGCCATCAGCACCAGCGTGATGCCGATGATGGCGCCGGTGATCTGGCCCATCGCCTTGCGCGTCGCCTCCTTCGGCGACAACCCCTCCTCGGTCATGATGCGCTCGACGTTCTCGACCACGACGATGGCGTCGTCGACGAGGATACCCACCGCGAGCACCATGCCGAACATCGTCAGCATGTTGATGGAGTAGCCGACCAGCATCAGAGTCGCGCAGGTGCCAAGCAGCGCCACGGGAACGACGATGGTCGGGATGATGGTGTAGCGGATGTTCTGCAGGAACAGGAACATCACGACGAACACCAGCACCACGGCTTCGACCAGGGTCATCAGCACCCGCTTGATCGAGGCCTTCACGACCGGGGTGATGTCGTAGGGGATCTCATAAGCGATGGTGGAGGGGAAGAAGCGCGACAGCTCCTTCATCTTGGCCTCGACCGCACCAGCGGTCGCCAGCGCGTTGCCACTCGGCGACAGCAGCACCGACAGGCCCGCGGTCGGCTTGCCGTTGAGGCGGGTGTTGAACTGATAGCTCAAACCGCCGATCTCGATTCGGGCGACGTCGCGCAGCCGCACCGTCGAGCCATCGGCATTGGCGCGCAGGATGATCGCGCCGAACTCATCCGGCGAATCGAGCTGGCCCTTGACCAGCACCAGCGCCGAGGTGCGCTGCACTGATGTCGCCGGCTCGGCGCCGATACTGCCGGAGGCGACCTGCGCGTTCTGCGCGCCGATCGCCTTGGTGACGTCGTCGGCGGTGAGGCCGTAGCCGATCAGCTTGGCCGGATCGAGCCAGACGCGCAGCGAGCGCTCGGTCGAATACAGCGTGGCGCGGCCGACGCCGGGGATGCGCCGGATTTCACCGAGCACGTTGCGGATCATGAAGTCGCCGAGGCCGACCTCGTCGAGGCTGCCGTCAGTCGACTGCAGGGTAATGATCTGCAGCACCGCGGCGGAGGCTTCCTCGACCAGGATGCCCTGCTGCATGACCGCGCGCGGCAGCCGCGCCTCGACGCGCTTGAGGCGGTTCTGCACCTCCACCGAGGCGTCGTTGGTCGACGTGCCCGGCACGAAGTTCGCGGTGATCTCGACCTGTCCCAGCGAGTCGCTGGTCGATTCGAAATTGAGGATGCCGGAGGCGCCGTTGAGCTCTTCCTCGATCAGCCGCGTCACGCTGTTGTAGAGGTTTTCCGGCGAGGCGCCGGGATAGCTGGTCGAGATCGAGATCGAGGGCGGCGCGATGATCGGATATTGCGCCACCGCCAGCAGCGGAATCGCGATCGCGCCGATCAGGCAGATGAACAGCGCGACGACCCAGGCGAAGATCGGCCTGTCGATGAAGAAACTCGGCATCGGCGCTACCGGGCCGCTGACTTCGGTTCGATCTGGGTCGCGGCGCTGACCTCGGTCCAGGCCTGCGGCGCGATCTTGTCGCCCGCGGCGAACTTCTGGAAGCCGTCGACGACGACCTTGTCGCCGGCGCGCAGGCCGTCGGTGATCAGCACCAGACCATCCTGGACCGGGCCGGTGCGAATCGGGCGGGCGATCGCACGATTGTCGTCGCGGATCACGTAGACCTCGGAGCCGCCCGCGGCATTGCGCTGGACCGCCTGCTGCGGCACCGCGACGGAATAGCTGTCGATGCCCTGCTCGATGCGGACGCGCACATACATGCCCGGCAGCAGTTCGCGCTTCGGATTGGCGAACTCGCCGCGCAGCGTGACCTGGCCGGTCGCGGCATCGACCTTGGCATCGGAGAACAGCAGCTTGCCCGGAATGGAATACGGCGTGCCGTCGTCGAGCATGAGGCGGACCTTGATCGCATCGGGCGCGATCTGGTCGAGATCACCGGACTCGAACGCGCGGCGCAGGCGATTGAGCTCGCTGACCGACTGGGTGAAGTCGGCATAGATCGGATCGAGCTGCTGGATCGTGACCAGCGACGTCTCGTTCTGAACGGCAATCGCCCCCTCGCTGACCTGGGCCGCACCGACGATGCCGTCGATCGGCGCGCGCACGGTCGCGTAGTCGAGATTGAGCTGGGCGCGGGCGAGATCGGCCTTGCGGGCCTCGATGTCGGCGGCCGCCTCGCGCTCGCTGGAGATCGCCTTCTCGTTCTCGACCTCCGGCGCGGCGCGCTCCTTGAACAGCGAAGCGATGCGGCGCGCCTGCTGCACGGTGCGCTCGTGCACCGCCTCGGCCTTGGCCAGCGCCGCCCGGCTCGACAGGATCTCGACCTCGAACGGCTTGGGATCGATGCGATATAGCGGCTCGCCCGCCTTGACCTCGCTGCCCTGGCGGAACAGCCGCTCGACGATGATGCCGGACACCCGCGGCCGCACATCGGAGACACGGGTCGGCGCGATGCGGCCCGGCAGTTCGCGCACGATCGCGCGCGACTTCTGCTCGACGGTCACAATCCCGACGTCGGGAATAACGACCTGCTCATTGGCAGAGGCCTGGGCCGGGGTGGTTTCGTTGCAGCCAGCCAGCGGCATGGCCGCTGCGAGCATCAATGCACTGCCGAGCAATGGGGCGCGAAAACGAGACATGGACGGCGTGGCCCCTCGATCATGTTGAAAAGCAGTCGACTGGATGTTCCAGTCATGGCGCCATTCCGGCGCCGAACGTTCCCCGCAACATAGAAGGCGGGTGCTGCAACGCAACGCAGGCGCCGGGCGGCTTGATGTCACACGACCTACATGACTGATAGATCATGATTTTTGGCGACTCACCTAATTGTGAGCGCTTTGTGGCGAATAGATTTCTCTGGTCTGAGACATCGCACACGTCGCTCGCGTCGGGTTCCAATTGAAGATAGGCTCCCAATTCAACCAATCCATTTTGATGCTATTTTCAGTTGTCGCGGGGGCGGACGATGAGCGCGGAGGTGATCGCCCAGAAGTGGGCGGGTTCAGCGGCAGGTCTGTTTGCCGGCTTCGTGGCGTGGATGACGGCCGGCAACACCGGAATCGCCCACCTCAACGAGTTGCTGGCCTCGCTCGTCACCTCGACATGGCTGACCTTCTACTTCCGCTATTTCGGGATGCTCGAAGCAAGTGCGGAACCGAAGGCCGTCATCGGCAGTTCCCGGGCCAGGCGTGACTACGACGCACTCCGTGGCGACCTGGCGGCGGGCGGCGATTTCTCGCGGTTGTATGCACGGCTGTTGAGCCGAGCCCTGAACGTGACCGACCGGTTCATCGGGGACGACAAGGAGCCCAACGAGAGCCTTTCGAACCGATTTGGATTGAAGCCCGCGGTGCCGCTCTGGACGACGACGTCGTTTGATACCTGCCTCGTTCTCGCCCTGGTCTATCCGATCGCCACAGTATTCTTCTTCTGGGCTCTCACCGGCCACGTGGGACCGGCGGAGGCCGCGCTCAAATTGAGATCGGACCTGTCCGACGTCGAGCGAGCCGTGGCCTTCCTGACCGTGCTGCTTCAGGTCTGGGCCATGAACCGCTACGTGAAGACCAAATCCTTCTGGTGGGCCGCCCTGGCATTCTTCGTTGCCGTCGGGCTTGCCGTCAGCGTTTCGGTCGCAGCCGCCGGAGCGATCGGCCTGGCCCAGGGGGCCTACTTTGGGCCAGGGGTGCCGCTTGCCGGAGGCGTCGCGCTCGGCGCAGCCTGGATCGTTGCATTCACGGTCGCCACGGCCTTTACCTCGCGCGACCTGTGGGCCACCTTCTCTGCGAGCTTCGTAGCGGTCACCTTCGCCGCCATCATGTTCGGCAATCGCGCCATCGCCGCCGACCGCCGCACCATGAAGCAGATCTACCTCGTGCTCCTGGTCCCCTGCTCCATCGCGATCTGCCTCGGCGCATCCTACTACATGGCAAATTTCACCGTCTGGCGCGTCGTGGGCCCCCTGCTGCTGTTCGGCGCCCTGATGACGGTGCTCAACGCGCCCTTCGATTGGGCCTCTCTGGGCCTCACGCGCGTCTTGTTGCGCTCGGGGCTTGAGAGGGGCGGCTGGTTTCCCCTGACCTTCGCAATCGTGGATGCGATCGCCGCAACCTTCCTGATCGCCCTGCTGGTGCCGGTCATGGTCGTAGGAGTCCAGTTCTTCGATCGTATCGCGGAGCATGCCGGCGGTGTCGCGATCCTGCCGCTGGCGAATTTCTTCGACGGACTCCAAGCCAATCCCGCCGCCCCTGAATTCTGGTGGGCCTATGCCCTCCTCCTGTCGACCATGCTGCCCAGCATGTTCAATCTGTGCATCGGAGGATTCTCGATCGTGCGTGTCATACTGGCGCGCCTTTCCCTGTTCATCCTCGACCGGTTGCCCGCGGACGGACCTGTGGTCTCGTACGATCGCCCCTGGATCGCCACCTGCCTGACGGTCCAGGTGGTTGGCGGCGTGCTATTCGGCTTCATCATTCAAGCCCTCTTCGCGCTGGTTGTGTTTGCTTACGTCCTGCCTCCGATCGGCCTGGAGCTTCTTCACATCGCCCGATGGACGGCGAGCCTGAACCTGCCAGCTCTGTTCGGACTGCCGTAGCTCATTGAGCCGGGCCTTGGAGCCTGCATGCCGTGGATGTTTCGACCCACGACATGCGATCCGCAAATCCACCCGCAACGGCCGAATCGCGAGCTAGCGACTGCGGGGCAGCGGGAAGAACTTGCTGGTCCGCGCCTGATAGTCCCGATAGCGCGCGCCGCGCGACTGCAGCATCTGCTGCTCGAGCGGCGGGATGCCGGTGACATGCACCAGGAACCAGTACATCAAGGCTGGTGCCAGCAGGCTCGCGAGGCCCCACGGATTGTCAGGCGACAACGCAATCACCGGATAGGACAGCCAGCACACCCACTCGAAGAAGTAGTTCGGGTGCCGCGACCAGCGCCACAGGCCGGCGTCGCAGACCTTGCCCTTGTTGGTGGGATCGGAGCGAAAAGCCTTGAGCTGGGCGTCGGCGAGCGCCTCGCCCGCGATCCCCGTGAACAGCACCAGGATGCCGAGATAATCCTGCAGCCGCAGCTCGGAGGCTGGCGCGTGGGCGGCCACGAACATCGCGAACACCAGCGGAATCGAGCCCCAGGCCTGCTGCTGCAGAAACAGGAACATGCGCCGCGGCGCGTCGGCGCCCCATTGCCGCGCATATTCGGCGTAGCGGGGATCGTCGGCGATGCCGCGGCTCCGCACCGCCACATGGCTGCCCAGCCGCAGCGACCAGACCGCCACCAGCCCCGCCACCAGCCATTGCCGCACATTGGGCATGGCGCCGGCCGCCGGCCAGATCGCACCGAGCGCGCCGACCAGGCCGACGGAAAATGTCCAGATCGTGTCCACCCAGCCCGAATTGCCGCTGCGCTGCTGCACGACCCAGGCCATCGCCATGAGCACGGAGAGCGCCAGCGCCATCGCGAGCAGAGCCTGCAGATATCCAATGACGGTCATGACAAAGCCAGGGCATTCCAGTTACATAGGGGATAACGGGACTAACTACGCCGCGGATGCCCGCCGGTTTCAGCCACAGTTCCGCGCAGGGGACGGGGATTGCGCCGATCGCGGCTTTTCTCCCGACGCTGCTGTGCCATAGTGGATTTTCGGGACCGGTCCCCCCGCAACGGATGTCAGCGACAATGCCTCAAGGCTCCCCTCCCCGCTCCACGATGGGCGTCGACCCGACCAAACTGTCCACGCCTCGGATCTTCCTGGTGCGCATGCTGGTCTTCCTGGTGCTCTGCGCCCTGGTCGGCGTCGTGCTCTACAAGCAGATCATCATGGCGTTCTTCGCCAATCCGGGCCTCAACGCCCTGATCGGGGCGGTGCTGCTGATCGGCGTCATCCTGGCCTTCCGCCAGGTCGTCCGGCTCTACCCGGAGGTCTCCTGGGTCAACAATTTCCGCATCGCCGATCCCGGCCTGGCGGTGCCTCGCCACCCGATCCTGCTGGCTCCGATGGCCGCGATCCTCGGCCGTGAGCGCACCGGGCGGATGTCGATCTCGCAGCAGACCATGCGCCATCTGCTCGACTCGATCGCCACCCGGCTCGACGAGGCCCGCGACATCTCCCGCTACATGACCGGCCTGCTGGTCTTCCTCGGCCTGCTCGGCACCTTCTGGGGCCTGATCGAGACGGTCGGCTCGGTCGGCAAGGTGATCGACGGGCTCAAGGTCGGCGGCGATGCCGGCGCGCTGTTCGACACGCTGAAGGGCGGGCTCGCGGCGCCGCTCAGCGGCATGGGCATCTCGTTCTCGTCCTCGCTGTTCGGCCTCGCCGGCTCGCTGATCCTGGGCTTCCTCGACCTGCAGTCGAGCCAGGCGCAGAATCGCTTCTATACCGATCTGGAGGATTGGCTGGCCGGCACCGTGCGCGAATATGGCGGCACCGGCGACACCAGCGCCGACCTTTCGGTGGCGATCGAGCGGCTGCGCACGTCGATGGAGGAAGGCTCCAACCGCGGCGCGACCGCGGCGATGGCCAACCTCGCCGAGGCGATCCAGGGCCTGGTGGCGCACATGCGCACCGAGCAGCAGATGATCCGCGAATGGGCCGACGGCCAGGGCGAGCAGAACCGCGAGATCAAGCGGCTGCTGGAGCGGCTCGCGCGGCAGACGGAGAAGAGTTGAGGTCATCATCGTTGATGCTTCATGCGCCGAAAGCTCTTGCCACGGCGGCAGTGCACCCTCTCCCCTTGCGGGAGAGGGTAGCGGGCATGAGCGAAGCGAATGCGCGCCGGGTGAGGGGTTCTTTCCGCGGAGACAGACCCCTCACCCGGTTCGCGCTCGCTCCGCGCGCGCGAACCACCCTCTCCCGCAAGGGGAGAGGGTGCACCGAGTCCGCGGACACGCCGTCGCTTCCAATCCGTGAAGCGTCGGAAAGCACCGCAGGCCGATCGTTATCGAGGAGACACTGAATGTCGCTTGCCCGTTCCCGCCGTGGCGACTCCGGCCTCAACTACTGGCCCGGCTTCGTCGACGCGCTGTCGACGCTGGTGCTGTCGATCGTGTTCCTGCTGACCGTGTTCCTGGTGGTGCAGTTCTTCCTGTCGCAGGAGGTCACCGGCAAGGACAAGGCGCTGGAGCAGCTCAACGCCAAGATCGCCCAGCTCAACGAGATGCTGTCCTTGGAAAAGCTCGGCAAGCTGTCGCTGGACGACCAGGTCGCCCAGCTGCGCGCCGGCCTGTCGAACGCCGAGGCCGAGCGCGACCGCATCAAGGGCCTGTATGATGGCCTCGCCAACGCCGGCAGCAATGCGACCGGCCGCGCCAATGAGCTCAACCGGGCGCTCGATTCCGAGAAGCAGGTCACGGCGCGGGCGCTGGCGCAGATCGAGGTCCTCAACCAGCAGATCAGCGCACTCAGGCGCCAGCTCGCCGCGCTGGAGGACGCGCTGGACGCCTCCGAGAAGCGCGACAAGGAATCGCAGAACCGCATCGCCGATCTTGGCTCGCGACTGAACGTCGCACTGGCGCAGCGGGTGCAGGAGCTGACGCGCTACCGCTCCGAGTTCTTCGGCCGGCTGCGCGCCATCCTCGGCAACCGCCCGGACATCCGGGTCGTCGGCGACCGCTTCGTATTCCAGTCGGAGGTGTTCTTCGACACCGGACAGGCGACCCTGCTGCCGGAGGGGCAGCAGGAGCTGAACTCGGTGGCGACCGCGCTGGTCGATCTCGACAAGCAGATCCCGGCCGAGATCTCCTGGGTGCTGCGGGTCGACGGCCACACCGACGTCAGGCCGATCAACAGCCCCGTGTTCAAGTCGAACTGGGAACTGTCGTCGGCGCGCGCCATCTCGGTGGTGCAGTACATGATCTCGCTCGGCGTGCCCGCCCAGCGCCTCGTCGCCGCCGGCTTCGCCGAATTCCAGCCGCTCGAGACGGCGAACACCGAGGAAGCATTCCGCCGCAACCGCCGCATCGAATTGAAGCTGACGGAGCGGTGACGTCGAGCTTCACACTGCGGGCCTATCGCGCCGAGGACGAGGACGCGGCGATCGCGCTGTGGCAGGAGACGTGGCAGCTCGCTTACCCAGCGATCGACTTCGCCGCGCGGGTGCCGTGGTGGCGCGAACGCTGGCGCAGCGAGCTGGTGCCGAGCGCCGAGGTGATCGTGGCCGAGACGGAGGGCACGCTTGCTGGTTTCGTGACGATCGATGCGGAGGGTTATCTCGACCAGCTGGTCGTCTCGCCCAAGCGTTGGGGCTCGCCGCTCGCCACTCAGTTGGTGGATGCAGCAAAGGAACGATCACCTCACGGCATCACACTCCTGGTGAACAAGGACAACGCGCGCGCGATCCGCTTCTACAAGCGCAACGGCTTCATGGAAGCCGGCGAGGACGTCAACCCGACCTCGGGTCGCCCGGTGCTGCGGATGGCGTGGACGCCTTAGGCGCCACCCCACCGAAACGCAGCAACACCCTCCGCTGTCGTCCCGGACAACCGAGCGCAGCGAGGGCGGAGTCGGGACCCATACGCCGCAGCAGGCCTTTGGCGAAGAACGATGTGGCGAGTTTCGCCTGCCAAACATTCGACCGGGGTTATGGGCCCCTTAGGCTCACGCCACAAGTGCAACACCTGCTAGGGTGTTGTG
>NZ_BSCT01000046.1 GCF_030159255.1 Bradyrhizobium sp. SSBR45G
TCGCAGCCCACCTCCACGTTCGTGACGACGCGTACGTCCCTCTGCTCGAGGCGGGATGACTACAAAAAGCACGAATTCCGAAAAATAGCAAGAGAATTATTTTTAGCAGAAGATCACGACAGTCATGGCTGACCAGGCGATCAGATGATCGGAGCTCTGGCTCGCTCGTATCCGCGTCGTCATGGCCGGGCTTGTCCCGGCCATCCACGCCGAACGGCTTGCTGGGTACGATTTGGATGCCCGGGACAAGCCCGGGCATGACGGAGTAACTCATTGGCAGTGCGTTCGTCGCGACACAATCGCATCGTCACTAGGCGATGGTCTTGTCAATAATCGACGGGATGGCCGCCCTGTCCTTCAGGATCTCGCGCGCCGCCGCCGCGATGCGCTGACATAGGGACAACGCAGTCTCCCTGTCCTTGACATGGAAGATCTCGTCGCTGATCAGGCGGTCATCGAGCCAGGCGCGAAACGCCTGCTCGCTGTCGGGCGTGAACGTGCCCTCCTCATAGATGAAGCCGCTCAGCGGGCCCTCGACCACGTAGTCGGTGTCAGCGGGATGTTGCGACGGCCGTGCGCATTGCGCCCAGATGCGCCCGTCGCCATCGACGAAGGCCAGCACGCCGTCGTCCCGCTGTTCGATTTTCATCCACACCTCCGGCAGTGTGTGAACGAGGCAAGCTCCCTCCACGTCATTGCGAGCGCAGCGAAGCAATCCAGAGTCTTTCCGCAGAGGCAGTCTGGATTGCTTCGCTGCGCTCGCAATGACGGCGGAGAGACGGTGCAAGTTCTCATCTGCCCTCCGACTCCGCGTACGACACGGCACGGCCGCCTGCCCGAATGCCGCGCTAGCTCTGTCCCGGACAGTTGATCTCCTTGTAGACGGCGTCGGCGAACGCCTTGATGCCGGTGTTGATGCGCAAGGGCGAGGTCAGCGTCTGGTAGGTGACGATGCCGCGGGTGATCGACAGCACCTTGTAGCTCTCGGCGATCCGCGTCTTGTAGCATCTGCCGACCTGGATGGCGTCCTCTGTCAGTGGCATGGTTTCTCCCGTCGCGTTGGCGTCTGCGATGGGCGAAGCAAGAATCAGGCAAGCGGCATCGCAGCCCGCGCCGCGCCCGGCAGCGGAGGCTCGCGGTCGACGGCCTTGAGCGCATCGAGGCAGGCGAACAGCGCCTGTTGTCCGTCAGCGACGGCCGCTTCGGTGGTCTCGCCAATGCCGATGACGCCGGGACAATCGGGAAAGGTGACGAGATAGCCGCCGCCATCCTCCGCGCCGAGCGCCGTCACCTCGTAGACATAGACGCTGGGATCGCTCATCGCGCAGCCTCATCCATGCCGTCGATCATCGCCAAGAAGGCCCGGACGTGCGGCGGCCTGATCCTGGCCTTGAGCGGGATGGTGACGCAATGCGGCACCGAGGGATGCAGGAAGACCTCGTGCGTGCCGGTGATCTTGCGAAACTTCATCGCGTATTGCGAGGCGATGATCTCGAGGTCGACCGGCTTCCAGTCGCCGCCCGGATTGGCGCGCAACGCTTCGAGGCGGTGATTGTGCGGCCGGCCCTGTCGGCTTTCCGACATTGGACCGGCGGACGACGCGTCCTTGTCGGTCGCAGCGCGGCCCGTGTCAGGGAGCACCAGGCGAAGGAACGCCACGATGAAATCGCCGACCGTGTCGTTGCGATGCGCCAGCCGCCAGTTCTGCGACAGCACGAGCCTGATCCCGCGGCCAGCGTTATGCAGCGCGACGAGCTCGTCCATCATGGTAAGGACCCTGACGGCGCTGAGATTATAGGGCTCCTGCGTGAACTTGCGCGTGAGATCGATGCGCTCCTTGCGCAGGCTCGCATTCTTGACGAGCCAGTCGACGATCGTGCCGACCCAGAACGCCTCGGTGTTCGCTGCCTCAGACATGGCCGTTCTCCAGGCGCGTCGCGCTCGCGTCCAGAACCGGTGATACAAGAGCTATGCCATGGTCGGGCCCGGCGGCCGCGCGTCGGGGGACGGCGCCGTCGTCACGCCCGCCGCTTGCGGCCGGGCCCGCCATTCGCCTGCTTGCGCAGGCTCTCCGCTGCGCCGCCGACGATCTCGGAGATTTCCATGAGCTGCTTGGCGAGCGGGCTGGTCTTGCGCCAGACCATGCCGATGGAGCGCTGGGGCTGCGGCTCGGCGAAGCGCGCCAAGGACACGGAGGCCGAGCGCGTCTCGACGCCGACCGCCATCTCCGGAATCAACGTCACGCCCATGCCGGCGCCGACCATCTGCACCAGCGTCGACAGCGAGGAGGCATCGAGCATCTCGCGCGGCGCCTGCATGTTGCAGAACGACAGCGCCTGGTCGCGGAAGCAGTGCCCCTCCTCCAGCAGCAGCAGCCGCATCTCGCGCAGGCTCTCGCTGCTCGGCACCTCGGCGCCTTCATATTCGGGCGGCCGCACCAGCAGGAAGTTTTCCGAGAACAGCGCGACCTCGGTCAGCGACGGCTCCGACACCGGCAAGGCGACGATCGCGGCATCGAGCCGGCCCTCGACCAGTTCCTCGATCAGCTTCGGCGTCTTGGATTCGCGGACATGGATGTCGATCTCGGGATGCTTGCGCGTGAGGTCACCGATCACCTTGGGCAGGAGATAGGGTGCGACCGTCGGGATCATGCCGAGCCGCAGCCGCCCGGTGAGCTTGTCGCGCGAGGCGCGGGCGAAATCGCCGAGCTCGTCGACCGAGCGCAGGATCTCACGGACCCGCGCGGCGAGCTGCTCGCCGAACCGCGTCAGCACCACCTGGCGCGCATTGCGCTCCATCAGCACGCCGCCGAGCGCCTCCTCCATCTCCTTGATCTGCATCGACAGCGCCGGCTGCGAGATCGCGCAGGCCTCTGCCGCGCGGCCAAAATGGCCGAGACGCGCCAGGGCATCGAAATAGCGAAGCTGCCGCATCGTCAGGTGTATCATCAGATTAACTTATCGATGCGGCGATTGAAGTCAATTTTTCCTTGAGGAAACGCGCAACAATCTGAGATTGAAGATGCGTGGAGCTCGCATCAAAAGTGGCTTCCGTACGTCCTCCGGGACAGACGCGGCATCACACCGCCGTCATCAGATAATCTTATCGTGATAATCACCAAAGGCAATTTCCCCTGATCGACCTAGCCGAGTACGGTCCCGCCACCCACCCCAGGGGGAACCATGACGATCACGTCAGGAGAGAAACATGGATGACGTCAGCAAGTGCCCGTTTTCGGGCGGCTTGAAGGGATTTTCGAACAAGGATTGGTGGCCGAACCAGCTCAACCTGTCGGTGCTGCATCAGCACTCGAACCTCTCCGATCCGCTCGGTGAGGCGTTCGATTATTCCAAGGAATTCAAGAGCCTCGATCTCGACGCGCTGGTCAAGGACCTGCACGCGCTGATGACCGATTCGCAGGACTGGTGGCCGGCCGATTTCGGTCACTACGGCCCGCTGTTCATCCGCATGGCCTGGCATGCCGCCGGTACCTACCGCATCGGCGACGGCCGCGGCGGCGCCGGCACCGGTCAGCAGCGTTTCGCGCCGCTGAACAGCTGGCCGGATAACGCCAACCTCGACAAGGCCCGCCGGCTGCTGTGGCCGATCAAGCAGAAATACGGTCAGAAGATCTCCTGGGCCGACCTGTTCGTGCTGACCGGCAACGTCGCGCTGGAATCGATGGGCTTCAAGACCTTCGGCTTCGGCGGCGGCCGCGCCGACACCTGGGAGCCGGAGCAGGACATCTATTGGGGTCCGGAAGGCAAGTGGCTCGCCGACGAGCGCTACAGCGGCGATCGCGAGCTGGCCGGCTCGCTGGCGGCCGTGCAGATGGGCCTGATCTACGTCAACCCGGAAGGCCCGAACGGCAAGCCCGACCCGCTCGCAGCGGCCCGCGACATCCGCGAGACCTTCGCCCGCATGGCGATGAACGACGAAGAGACGGTGGCACTGATCGCCGGCGGTCACACCTTCGGCAAGACCCATGGTGCCGGCGACGCGTCGCTGGTCGGCGTGGAGCCGGAAGCTGCCGATATCGCGCAGCAGGGTCTCGGCTGGGCCAGCAAGTACGGCTCGGGCAAGGGCGGTGACGCCATCACCTCCGGCATCGAGGTGATCTGGACGCAGACGCCGACCAAGTGGAGCAACAACTTCTTCGAGAACCTGTTCAACTTCGAATGGGAGCTGACGAAGAGCCCGGCGGGCGCGCATCAGTGGACGCCGAAGGGCGGCGCCGGCGCCGGCACCGTGCCGGATGCGCACGATCCGTCCAAGCGCCACGCGCCGTCGATGCTGACCACCGACCTCGCGCTGCGCATGGATCCGGCCTACGAGAAGATCTCACGCCGCTTCCTCGAGCATCCGGATCAGTTCGCCGACGCCTTCGCCCGCGCCTGGTTCAAGCTGACCCACCGCGACATGGGCCCGAAGGCGCGCTACCTCGGCCCGCTGGTGCCGAAGGAAGAGCTGATCTGGCAGGATCCGGTGCCGGCGCTGGATCATCCTGTTGTCGACGACAAGGACGCCGCTGCGCTCAAGGCGAAGATCCTCGCCGCAGGGCTCTCGGTGTCGCAGCTGGTCTCGACTGCCTGGGCTTCGGCCTCGACCTTCCGCGGCTCGGACAAGCGCGGCGGCGCCAATGGCGCGCGCATTCGCCTGGCTCCGCAGAAGGATTGGGCAATCAACAACCCGGCCGAACTCGCCAAGGTGCTCTCGACGCTCGAGGGCATCCAGAAGGAGTTCAATGCATCAGCCACCGGCGGGAAGAAGGTGTCGCTCGCCGACCTGATCGTGCTGGCCGGCAATGCCGGTGTCGAGGCTGCGGCCAAGAAGGCCGGCGTCGAGGTGACCGTGCCGTTCGCACCGGGCCGCACCGATGCCTCGCAGGAGCAGACCGACGTCGAATCGTTCGCGGTGCTGGAGCCGACTTATGACGGCTTCCGCAACTATCTCAGCGGCAAGCAGTGGCTGTCGGGCGAGGAGCTTCTGGTCGACAAGGCTCAGCTGCTCACCCTGACCGCGCCGGAGATGACCGTGCTGGTCGGCGGCCTGCGCGTGCTCGGCGCCAATGCGGGCGGCTCCAAGCATGGCGTGTTCACGGCGCAGCCGGAGACGCTCTCGAACGACTTCTTCGCCAACCTGCTCGACATGGGCGTGGTGTGGCGGCCGGTCGATCAGGGCGAGCACACCTTCGAGGGCCGCGACCGCAAGACCGGCGCGATCAAGTGGACGGCCACCCGCGCCGACCTGATCTTCGGCTCGCACTCGCAGCTGCGCGCGCTGGCCGAGGTCTATGCGAGCTCGGACGCCAAGCAGAAGTTCGTCAAGGACTTCGTCGCCGCCTGGACCAAGGTGATGAACCTGGATCGGTTCGAGCTGAAGGCGTGAGTTGAATAGCTGACTGACTAAGACAAAGCGGCGCTTTAGCAATGAAGCGCCGCTTTCTTTATTCAACTCTCCGGGCCTCATGGTTCGAGACGCGCCGCAAGCGGCGCTCCTCACCATGAGGGGCTGGCATTCGCTACAAACTCAGCCCTCGTCCTGAGGAGCCCGCCGCAGGCGGGCGTCTCGAAGGACGTTGAAGGGCACCCTGCTAACGACGAGCTCCGGCGCTGCAGAACAGTCACCGCTCCGCGGCCGAGCCGCCGCCGTCGATCTGGCGGCCCATCAGCGCGATCGCCTTCTGATAGACGCCGGCGGCGTTCCAGGCTTCGATGGCCACGAAGTTCGGCTCGCCCGGCTGATAGCCGGCGCCCGCCTTCCAGCCATTGGCGCGCAGGAAGTTCGCGGTCGAGGCCAGCGCGTTGGCGGCGACGTCGAGATTGCCGGTGCCATAGGCGAGGATGTTCTTCGGCATGAATTGCGTTTGCCCGACCTCGCCATGCATCGAGCCGCGGGTGTTGCCCGACAGCACGCCGCGGTCGATCAGCTTGAGCGCGGCATAGAGCTGCTCGGTGAAGAACTCCGGACGGCGGCAATCATAGGCGAGCGTCGCGATCGACGACAGCATGTGCTGATTGCCGCGCTGGCTGCCGAACGCGCTCTCCATGCCCCAGATCGCGATCAAGGGTCCCGGCGGCACGCCGTAGCGCTGCTCGATCGAGGCGAACATCGCCGCCTGCGACTGCTTGAGCTGGCGGCCGCGGGCGACGATCGCCGCCGCGCCGCGCTTGACCAGGAACTGATCGAGCGACAGCGCGAAGCTGCGCTGGCCGCGATCGGCGGCGATCGTTGCGGAAGCGTAGTTGGTCTGCATCAGCGCGGAGATCGCGGTGCCGCCGACGCCCTTGGCCCTCGCCTCCTCGCTGAAGTCGCGCTTCCAGGCCTCGAAGCCCGCCGGCGACGAGCCGCATTGCGCCGCCTGCGCATAGCCGCCGCAGGCTGCGAGCAAGGTCGCAACGGTGAAGGTGAATGTGATCATGGCCCGGCGCTTGGTCATCGATGCTCCTCTGGTCGCGTCCCCGCATGCGGCTTGCATCGCTGCGCGGTGTGAGATGGGAACGCTCGGCACGGCAATATCGCGCCGCTCTGGTTGAAACGCCGACAACCTATCGGAAATGCAAAAAAATCATAGCCGTCGTCGCGCGGCAGGACTGGCCGCCTCGCCCGCTTGCGTGAGCCTGCACCGCGGACCCGCCGGCTTGCATCGCGGGTTCCAATCATGGGCCTCCCGCAATCGTGATCTGCGGCGGTGCGATCGCGGTCCGCTCGTTGGGCATCCGCGAGATCAAGAACATACCTGTCCGACACCTATCAGTTCGCCATGCATAATGGGTTGGGATACCGACGACATGCGCTCGCTCGACGCGCTCGGTGGCGACAGTGCAAAGGTCCGGACGCTTCTGGGTCCGGACCCCTCCCATGCCGTGACCTTGACGGCCGCGGGTTGCCTCGATATAGAACGACACAGTATCGTTTATTTCACGGCCTTTTCACCAGGAATGTTCTAGAACTCGATTCGCAACGGAGGTAGCAGGACGCCATGAGACGGATCATTCTCCTCACCTTCATCCTGCTGTCATGGACTCCCCTCGCCCACGCCGTTGCCGGCGCCGCTGCGACCGACATCCCGGCCGCTGCAGAGCCGCGGGCCTCCAATGATCCGGCGCTGAGCCAGGAGGTGATCGACCGCGAGCTGGACAAGTTCCGGCGGACGGAGGTGTCCTTGCACCAGGCGCTGCGGATTGCCGAGAAGATCCACCCCGGCTCGAAGACGGCGGACATCAGCTTCGAGGGCGGGCTCGACGTGCCCGTCTACAAGGTCCGCACGCTGCAGAGCGGACAGATCTGGGAGTCCGACATCGACGGCACCACGGCCCAGGTGCGCAACAGCGTGCTGTTCTCGACCTTGGACGGTCTCAGCGAAAACGACCGCAACAGCCTCAGCGCACTCAGCGCGATCGCGCTGAAGATGTCGGATGCGATCAGGATCGCGGAACGATCCGCGGCCGGCCGGGCCATCAGCGGCGGCCTAATCAACAAGGACGGCAAACTCGCCTTCATCATTGTCGTCGTCAGCGGCAAGGATCTCAAGCAGGTGACGCTCGAGCCGGCATCGATGCGACGGCGCTGAAGCTGCCGCATCTGGCGGTACGCAGATCGGCCGCCGCAGGCAGCAGAGCTGCGGCATTATGCCTTGGCATGCAGGGCGAGGAAGACCTTGACGCGTTCGCGGACGAAGCCGGGCATCTCCTTGCGAATGGTCCGTTCCTTCATCCCCATCAGCGCACGCATCAGCAGCGGCAGCACGATCAGGTCGATGAAGATTTCCGCGGACGCCTCCGACGCCTTCGAGGGCGTTCGCCTGGCTGATGCCCCCGAGGCCGCGATCGTATCGGCCAGCAGCACTGCCACCGCATGCGTCGCCCGCTTGCGCGAGACCTCGTGGAACTGGCAGCTGAGATCGGGAAAGCGATAGGCCTCGCCGATCGTCACCCGCAACAGGCCGATCGATTCCTTCAGGGCGCGGTCGACGATGGTCATCGCAAGCCCGCAAAGCTTCTCCTGCACGGTCCCGGCCGGAGACGCGTAGGAGCCGACATTCATCAGCTCGCCGATGGAGCGCTCGACGATGGCGGCAAACAAGGCCGGCTTGCCGGCATAGCGCGCATAGATGGTGGGCTTGGAGGCAGGCGCCCGCTCGGCGATCTCATCGATGCTGGTGCCGTCGAATCCGCGCTCGAGAAAAACCTCGCGCGCCGCGTCCAGGATCCGTTCTTCGATATTGCCGGCCAGGGCCTTCGGCGGCCGTCCGACCCGGCCGCGCAGCCCGACCGTGCGCGCGACATCATTCCGTTTCACCTTGGCCTGCGTGCGGGCCATACTCCACGACCTCGACTCGACATGTCAGCATGTCGTCAAGGGATTACACGTTCTCCACTGAACGGCAATAGAACGTGAGGAGACGCAGCTATGCGCACGGTAGTCTACATAATGTGACAATCAGCCCGCGATCAGACATCAAAAGACATCAGACTATCAGCTCGCTGAGATCGTCGAGCACCGCGAGCGCACCATCGAACGCGTCGTCATGAAAGTAGAGGCTGCGGGTGATCAGCACGGGGACGCCGGCCCGTACCGCCGCCATCAACCCGTTACCGGAGTCCTCGATGGCAATGCAACTCGCTGCAGGCAGATCGAGTTGCGACAACACCTCCAGGTAGACGTCGGGTGCGGGCTTCTTGCGCGCGACATCATCGGCCGCCACGACCGCGGCGAACTTCGTTTCCCAATGCTCGCCCAGCACGGGTGCCAGCAACGCGTCGATGTTGACGCGCGTGGTCGTCGTCGCGATGGCCACCCGCTGCTCGCGCGCCCAGGCCGCATCGAGCAGCGCCTTGACCCCCGGCCGCAGCGGACATCCCTTCTCGGACATGATAGCCGCAAACCGCTCCGTCTTGATCCGGTGGAGCTTGGCAATGACCGCATCGCTCAAGGGCGGACCGGACCGCCGCATCTGGTCGAAGGCGCGGATGCGTTCCTTGCCGCCGGCGACACGCAGCAGCTCCTTGTAGATGCGGCGTCCCCAGTGCCAGTCGATGCCGCCGGCCACGAAGGACTCGTTGAAGGCCTCGCGATGGATTTCCTCGGTTTCAGCGAGCGTCCCGTCGACGTCGAGGATCAATGCGCCGGCATCGGCAATTCGGCGTCTGAGATCTTCCAACGGTGAATTCTTCACCAACGCGAGGCTCATCGCTGCTACTCCGCCTTTACGTCGCCCTTGCTTTCAGCTTTGGCAAACACACGGCTGGCCAGCACATCGCTGGCTTCGATCGACATCACGTCGTCGGATGTTAGCACACGGTCCAGCCGCGACACCAGACGGTTGGCCTGCCGCAACCTGACGCGGTCCAGCGCATTGCGGATCGAGCGCGCGTTGGAGAACAGCGGCTGCGTGCGACGCACCGCAATATATTTCTCGAACGCGATGCGGGCCTCCGGCTTGAAATGGTAATTCTGCCCCTCCAGCATCATCTCGGCGATCGTCAGCAGCTCGCCCTCCGAGTAGTCGGGAAAGTCGACGTGATGGGCGATGCGGGAACGGAAGCCGGGATTGCTCTGGAAGAACTTCTCCATCCGGTCGGCATAGCCGGCGAGGATCACGACAAGGTCCTCCCGCTGCGCCTCCATGATCTGCAGCAGGATCTCGATCGACTCCTGGCCGTAGTCACGCTCGTTCTCGGGACGATAGAGATAGTAGGCCTCGTCGATGAACAGGACGCCGCCCATCGCCTTCTTCAGCACCTCCTTGGTCTTCGGTGCCGTGTGGCCGATATATTGGCCGACGAGATCGTCGCGGGTGACGCTGATGACGTGGCCGCGGCGGACGAAGCCGAGCCGGTGCAGGATGCCGGCCATTCGCAGCGCCACCGTGGTCTTGCCGGTGCCGGGATTGCCGGTGAACGACATGTGAAGCGTCGGGAACGTCGTCGCCAGCCCCATCTTGCGGCGGATCCGCTCCATCATCAGCAGCGAGGCGATCTCGCGGATCCGCGTCTTGACCGGCACGAGCCCGACCAGCTCGCGGTCGAGCTGCTCCAGCACCGACGCAATGTCGACGCTCTCGAACTCGCTGCGCAGATCGACGGTGTCGACCGGCGTCGCCTGGGTGGTGTCCGCCTGCGTGGCCTGCATGATCGGCTCGTGCTCCGTTCCCGAGGTTCGCATCAGATCGCCGTGCGTTCGATTGCGAACCTGGCAGCAACGAAGCAACGGCTCATCGACAATTCGTTGGTCCCCCCGGGCGGAGATCCCTGCTACGCCGCTGACCTGCAGGCGCAGCCGCGACCTCCGCCCGCCAGGGATCAGTAACGCTGGCCTTCAGGACGCTCGGCGGCATAGGACCGCGTTGAATAACGCTGATTGCGCCCAACGGTTTCCTGACGATCGAGCCGGAAGCCCGGCTCATTCTGCGGACGGTTGACGATGAAGGACAGCCGGATCGACTCCCAGCCATGGGTGGAATCGAAGGCCGAGATGCGGATATAGCGTTCGCCATAGATCTTCCGGCATTCGGCCAGTTCGTGCATGATGCCGGCAGCATCGCGCAGGTCGAACATCGGCAGGCCCCACATCTCCCAATAGGTGTTGCGGGGATGCGGATCGTCGGTGAACTCGATGTTCACGGCCCATCCCTTTTCGAGGCAGTACTGGATCTGGGCCGTGATCTGCTCGTCGGTCAGGTCGGGCAGGAAGGAAAAGCAACCTTGGGTCACGCGCATGTTGATGTCTCCTGATGTGGCTGATACGGGCGGGCCGGAGACCGGCCCGCAACGCGGCGGCGCATCGAACGATGATTAGCCGGCGGGAGTGACGGTCGGCACGAAGTCCGGCGAGTCTGTCGATTCGTAGTTGAAGCTGACGTCCTTCCAGATCTCCAGCGCCTCGCGCAGCGGCGTGCAGGTCTGCGCCGCCTTGGCCAGGATCTCCGGGCCTTCATGCACGTAGTCCCTGCCCTCGTTGCGGGCGAGGATCATCGCTTCCAGCGCGACGCGGTTGGCGGTCGCGCCGGCGGCGATGCCGCGCGGATGGCCGATGGTGCCGCCGCCGAACTGCAGCACGACGTCCTCGCCGAGCAGGTCGAGCAGCTGGTGCATCTGGCCGGCATGGATCCCGCCCGAGGCCACCGGCATCAGCTTGTTCAGGCTGGCCCAGTGCTGGTCGAAGAACACGCCATGCTCCAGCCGCAACGGATTGAAGTCCTCACGGCAGATGTCGTAGTAGCCGCGCGTCGTGTTGGGATCGCCTTCGAGCTTGCCGACGACGGTGCCGGCATGGATGTGATCGACGCCGGCGAGCCGCATCCATTTGGCGATGACGCGGAACGAGACGCCGTGCGAGCGCTGGCGGGTGTAGGTCGAGTGGCCGGCGCGATGCAGATGCAGGATCATGTCGTGGCGGCGCGCCCACTTCGCCATCGACTGGATCGCGGTGTAGCCGATCACGAGGTCGATCATGATGATGTTGGAGCCGAGTTCCTTGGCGAACTCGGCGCGCTCATACATGTCCTCCATGGTCGCTGCGGTGACGTTGAGATACGTTCCCTTGATCTCGCCGCTCGCCGCCTGCGCCTTGTTGACCGCCTCCATGCAGTACAGGAAGCGCTCACGCCAATGCATGAAGGGCTGCGAGTTGATGTTCTCGTCGTCCTTGGTGAAGTCGAGACCGCCCTTCAGCGCCTCATAGACCACGCGGCCGTAGTTGCGCCCCGAAAGGCCGAGCTTCGGCTTGACGGTGGCGCCGAGCAAGGGACGGCCGAACTTGTCGAGCCGCTCGCGCTCGACGACGATGCCGGTCGCCGGCCCCTGGAAGGTCTTCACATAGGCCACCGGCAGCCGCATGTCCTCGAGCCGCAGCGCCTTCAGCGGCTTGAAGCCGAACACGTTGCCGATGATCGACGCCGTGAGGTTGGAGATCGAGCCCGGCTCGAACAGATCGAGGTCATAGGCGATGTAGGCGAAATAGCTGCCGGGCGAGCCCGGCACCGGCTCGACGCGGTAGCACTTGGCGCGGTACTTCTCCGCCGCCGTCAGGCGGTCGGTCCACACCACGGTCCAGGTCGCGGTCGAGGATTCGCCGGCCACCGCGGCGCAGGCCTCGGTCGGGTCGACGCCGTCCTGCGGCGTGACGCGGAACAGCGCGATGACGTCGGTGTCCTTGGGCTGATAGGACGGCTCCCAATAGCCCATGCGCTTGTATTCCATCACGCCGGACTTGTAGCGATCCTTGCCGCGCACCGTGATCGATGGGTCGTTCATGTGTTCCTCCTGGATTTTCGTTGTGGCCGTTAGCGTCACGCAGCTTCAGTCATTCCCCCAACTCGCGGATCGAGCGCGCCGGAGCGGTAGCGCTTGGCCATCTCCGCGAGCGGGATGACCTTGATCCTTGATGCATTGCCGGCGGCGCCGAACTGCTCGAAGCGCTCGCGGCACAAGTCACGCATGGAATCCATTGCCGGCTTCAGGAATTTGCGCGGATCGAACTCGCTCTTCGACGACGCGCCGACCTTCCGGAAGATCGCGGTCATCGCCAGCCGGCAGTCGGTGTCGATGTTGACCTTGCGCACGCCGTGGCGGATGCCGCGCACGATCTCCTCGACCGGCACGCCCCAGGTCTGCGGCATCGCGCCGCCGAACTGGTTGAACATATCCTGCAGCGATTGCGGCACCGAGGACGAGCCGTGCATGACCAGATGGGTGTTCGGCAGGCGGCGATGGATCTCCTCGATCACGTTCATCGCGAGAATGTCGCCATCCGGCTGGCGCGAAAACTTGTAGGCCCCGTGCGAGGTGCCCATCGCGATCGCCAGCGCATCGACCTTGGTGGCGCGGACGAAATCGACCGCCTGGTCGGGATCGGTCAGCAGCTGTTCACGGCTGACCTTGCCTTCGAGGCCGTGACCATCCTCCTGCTCGCCGCCGCCATGCTCGAGCGAGCCGAGCACGCCGAGCTCGCCCTCGACGGAGGCACCGACCCAATGCGCCATGTCGGTGACGCGGCGGGTGATGTCGACGTTGTAGTCGTAGTCGGCGGCGGTCTTGGCGTCGGCCTTGAGAGAGCCGTCCATCATCACCGAAGTGAAGCCGTATTTGATCGCGGTGGCGCAGGTCGCCTCGTCGTTGCCGTGGTCCTGGTGCAGGCAGAGCGGGATCTGCGGATACATCTCCTCCAGCGCGTCGATCATCTTCGACAGCATGATGTCGCCGGCATACGAGCGGGCGCCGCGCGAGGCCTGGATGATGACCGGCGCATCGACGGCGGCGGCCGCCTCCATGATCGCCAGCCCCTGCTCCATGTTGTTGATGTTGAACGCCGGCACGCCGTAGCTGCGCTCGGCCGCATGGTCCAGCAATTGTCTGAGCGTGATCCGCGCCATTCCTCGTCTCCGTCCCTGTTTCGTGTGGTCTGTGGTATGGCTCTGAGGCGTCCGGTCAGGACGCCCGCGCCCGGATGATGTTGCGCATGGCGGCGTCGGCCACCGCGGCGGGCGTGATGCCGAACTCGCGGTAGAGCACCTCGGCCGGCGCCGAGGCGCCGAAGCCCTGCATGCCCACGAACTCGCCGGCGTCGCCGAGCCAGCGCGCCCAGTCGCCCTCGATCGCCGCCTCCACGCCGATGCGCGGCGCCTGCCCCAGCACCTTGGCGCGATACTCGGCCGGCTGCTGACGGAACAGCTCGAAGCACGGCGCCGAGACCACGGCGGCGCGGACCTTCTCCCCCGCCAGCAGCTTGGCCGCTTCGAGCGCGATCGCCACCTCGGAGCCGGTCGCGATCAAGGTGACGTCGCGGCCGCCTTCGGGCTCGACCACCACATAGGCGCCGAGCGCGACCTGGTTCTGATCCGACGCCTCGGTGCGGAAGGCCGGCAGCGCCTGGCGTGACAGGCACAGCACCGACGGCGAGGTCTCGGCGCGCAATGCGCAATCCCAGGCCTCCGCCGTCTCGACCGCATCGGCGGGGCGAAACACCAGGAGGTTGGGAATGACGCGCAGGCTCGCGACATGCTCGACCGGCTGATGCGTCGGGCCGTCCTCGCCGAGACCGATGGAGTCATGCGTCATCACATGGATGACGCGGATGCCCATCAGCGCGGCGAGACGGATCGCCGGACGGTTGTAGTCGGCGAAGGCGAGGAACGTGCCGCCATAGGGAATGAAGCCGCCATGCAGCGCGATGCCGTTCATGGCCGCGGCCATCGCGTGCTCACGCACGCCGTAGTGAATGTAGTTGCCGTCCATCGTGGCCGGCGTGACCGATTTGTGCGTCTTCGCCTTGGTCAGGTTGGAATGGGTCAGATCCGCCGAGCCGCCGAGCAGGTTCGGCAGCACCGTGGCAATGACGTCGATGACGTTCTGCGAGGCCTGGCGCGTCGCGATCTTGGGCCGCTCGGCGGCAAGCTGCGCGATGAACTGCGCCATGCGCTCGGTGTAGGCCGCGGGCAGCTTCTTGTTCAGCGCGTCATGACACGGCGACCGGTCGGAAGTGCAGAGCTTGCGCGCGCGCTCCTTCCAGGCCAGGCGCACGCTGTGGCCGCGCGCGCCGATCTGGCGCCAGCTGACGAGGACGTCGGCCGGGACCTCGAACGGACGATGCGGCCAATGCAGCGCCGCGCGGGTCTTCTCGACTTCCTCCGGCCCGAGCGGCGCGCCATGCGCCTTCTCCGAGCCCTGCCGTCCGGGCGAGCCGAAGCCGATCGTGGTGCGGCACGCGATCATGGTCGGCCGGTCACTCTGCCGCGCGGCGGCGATCGCCTTTTCAATGGCCTCGGGATCGTGGCCGTCGATGCGTGACGTCGCCCAGCCCGAGGCGGCGAAGCGCGCCACCTGGTCATCCGAGCATGCGAGCCCGGTCGAACCGTCGATCGAGATGCCGTTGTCGTCGAACAGCACGATCAGCCGGTTGAGCTTGAGATGGCCGGCCAGCGAGATCGCCTCGTGGCTGATGCCTTCCATCAGGCAGCCGTCGCCGGCGATCACATACGTATAATGGTCGACGAGATCGTCGCCATAGCGCGCGTGCATCAGGCGCTCGGCGAGCGCCATGCCGACAGCGGTCGCGATGCCCTGCCCGAGCGGACCGGTCGTGGTCTCGACACCCGGCGTGTGACCATATTCCGGATGGCCGGGCGTCTTGGCGCCCCACTGCCGGAACCGCTTGATCTCGTCGATCGTGACCGCCTCGTAGCCGGTCAGATGCAGCAGCGCGTAGAGCAGCATCGAGCCGTGGCCGGCCGACAGCACGAAGCGGTCGCGATCGGGCCAAGCCGGATCGGCCGGATCGAACTTCAGGAACCGGGAGAACAGGACAGTTGCGACATCGGCCATGCCCATCGGCATGCCCGGGTGGCCCGACTTGGCCTTCTCCACGGCGTCGATGGCGAGGAAGCGGATGGCGTTCGCCATCTCGGCATGGCTGGGATCGGTCTTGCTGGCCAGCGTTTGCACGGCGGTGGCGGTCATAGCGTGCGCCTCTTTCGGTCCATCAGTTGCATGATCATGGGGGTGAGAATCAGCTGCATGGCGAGGTCGAGCCGCGAGCCATGGATCACGATCGAATTGGCGCGTGACATGAAGCTGCCCTGGATCATCGACAGCAGATAGGGAAAGTCGATGCCGCGCGGGTTCTTGAGACGGATCACGACCATGGATTCGTCGGGCGTCGGGATCCAGCGGGCGATGAACGGGTTCGAGGTGTCGACCGTCGGCACGCGCTGGAAGTTGATGTCGGTCTCCGAGAATTGCGGAATGATGTAGTTCACATAGTCCGGCATGCGCCGCAGGATCGTGTCGGTGACCGCCTCGGTGGTGTAACCGCGCGAGGCACGGTCGCGGTGCAGCTTCTGGATCCATTCGAGATTGATGACCGGCACCACGCCGATCTTCAGGTCCGCATGTTGCGCGATGTTGACCTTCTCGGTGACGACGGCACCATGGAGGCCCTCGTAGAACAGCAGATCGGAATCCTCCGGCAGCCGGCTCCACTCGGTGAAGTGGCCGGGCCTGGTGTCGTAGAGCCGCGCCTCCTCATCGTCATGAATATAGTGACGGGTCATGCCGGTCCCGGTCTCGGAATAGTCGCGGAAGGTCTTTTCGAGCTCCTCGAACAGATTGGTGTCGGGGCTGAAATGGCTGAAGTGCTTGTTGCCGCGCTCGGCCTCCTCGACCATTCTGCGGCGCATTTCCTCGCGATTGTAGCGATGGAACGCATCGCCCTCGATATAGGCCGCCTTGACGTTCTCGCGGCGGAAGATGTTCTCGAAGGTCTTCTTGACCGACGTGGTGCCGGCGCCCGACGAGCCCGTGATCGAGATGATGGGATGACGACGTGACATTGATTTTCTCCGGAAAGCGCGTTCGGCAGGGCCGGCTCAGCGGAACAGGCCGCGCCGCGCGAACAGGGGCGCATCGCTGGTTTCGAACAGCGGCTCGACGCCCTCATGCAGCTGGTCGACGTCGCGGACGAGGCGGACGTCGCCCATGATCAGCGGCGCACGCTGATGCGGCGAGCGCGCCGACAATTCGAGAATGCGCGCGCGGCCGCTCGACGCGGAGCCGCCGGCCCATTCCATGATCAGCGCCATCGGATGCGCTTCGTACACCAGCCGCAGCCGGCCCTCGCGATAGCCGGGGCGGGAATCGGCCGGATAGAGGAACACGCCGCCGCGCATCAGGATGCGATAGGCCTCGGCGACCAGCGAGGCGATCCAGCGCATGTTGAAGTCGCGGCCGCGCGGGCCCGCGGCACCCGACAGGCACTCGTCGACATAGTTGCGCACCGTGCCGCTCCAGTGCCGGCGGTTCGAGGCGTTGATCGCGAATTCCGGCGTATCCTGCAGGATGCGGATGCCCGTCTTGGCGAGCATGAACTCGTGCAGGATCGGATGCAGGACATACAGATCGACGCGGCGATCGATCGCCAGCACGAGGCAGGTCTGCGGTCCGTAGATGAAGAAGCCGGCGGCGCGCTGCACCGTGCCGGGCTCGAAGAAGCTGGAGAGTACATCGCGGCCGCGCGGCCGGATCGAGAAGATGGTGCCGACCGAAATGTTGTTCTGCAGATTCGCGGAGCCGTCGAGCGGATCGATCGCCACGCAAAGTGGGGCAGCAGCGTTGACCGTTTCCGGAAGATCGACCTCCTCGGACAGGATGCCGGCGACGGGCGCCCGGCACAGCGCATCGCGCATCAGATTGTCGGCGACGATGTCGAGCGCCTTCTGGATGTCGCCGTCGGCGTTGACAGTCGCGGCGCCCTCGTCGACGCCCGACAGCGGCGCGATCGCGATCTGCCGCGCGAGCTCGCGCGCGCCTTCGGCGAGGGCCTCGATGACCGCGGCGCAGTCGGCGTCGGCACCTTGCGATGCGAGATGCGCCTGCAATGTCTGATGATGATCCGGATGAGTCATTGGGCCACTCCCTCGCCATCAGCTCCTCTGCAGGGAACTTGATGAAGCCGCACGAAGGCGTCGTGCCGCGCTGCTATCAACACTCGATTTGCCTAATTAGGGAAATTTCAATATCTTTGGATAGACCAAAGTTTTCCTTATGCGAACGATATCACCGAGGGTTCCATGAGCCGGCACTTCTCCCGCGATCTCACCATTCGCCAGCTTCGCGCGCTGGTGGCCGTGCAGAACTCGGGATCTGTGACCTCGGCGGCCGCCCGCCTGAACCTCACTCAGCCCGCGGTGACGCTGCAGATTCGCAATCTCCAGGAGCTCGCGGGCCTGCCGCTGATCCAGCGCACCACCGACGGCATGATCCTCACCGAAGCCGGACGCAGCGTGCTGGGGCTCGCCGAACGCGTCGAGGCGGCGCTGCAGGATTGCGAGCAGGCGCTCGATATTCTCGCCGGCCGCAGCGGCGGCCGCGTCGCGATCGGCGCGGTCAGCACCGCAAAATATTTCGTGCCGTTCGCGATCGCGGAATTTTCGCGGCGGTTCCCCAAGATCGACGTTACCTTGCGGATCGGCAACCGTGACAGCCTGCGCGAGGCGCTGCGCGGCTATGATCTCGATATCGCCATCATGGGCCGGCCGCCGGCCGACATTCCGGTCGACATGCGCCCGTTCGGCAAGCATCCGCACGTCATCATCGCCCCGGCCGGCCATCGCCTCGCGCGCCGCAAGCGGATCGCGGGCGAGGATCTCGCCGGCGAGGTGTTCATCACCCGCGAACCGGGCTCGGGAACCCGGCTGCTGATGGAAACCTTCTTCGAGAAGCATGGCCTGCAGCCGAAGACCAGCATGGAGATGGACAGCAACGAGACCATCAAGCAGGCGGTCATTGCCGGGCTCGGCATCGCCTTCATCTCGCAGCACACGGTGGCCCATGAGCTGGGCGAGGGACGGCTGGTGACGTTGAAGGTCGCAGGACTGCCGATCATCCGGCAGTGGCATGCGGTGCGGCGCGCCGACAAGCTGCTGCTGCCGCCGGCGCAGGCGATGCTGGATTTCTTCGGCAAGGAGGGCGCGCGGTTCCTGCCCAGATGAGCGCGACACCCGAAGCCATGACGGTGTCGCCGCTCGCATCGCGTGGCCTCACCAGTCGATCTCGAAGCGGCAGGCGGCGGCGCCCGTGGCTTCACAAGCGACCTCGGTCGCGCGCGCGCCGGCCTGCACGAGCGTCCTGAACAGCGTCTCGAACGTCGCCGCATAGAAATCGCAGACGGCATGATCGGCCTGATGCCCGCGGCACAGCGGGCAGTGGCCGACCTCGTAGATGGTCGGCCGCCCGGGACGGGCGGTGAAGCTGCCGGTGCCGGCGAACGTCCAGGCGTGGGCCGCAATGGCGCGCGACAGCACGCGGCTGGCGAGCCGCGCGGGCAGCACGCGAAGCACGCGCTGGGCCGCTCGGGGGATGCGATGCGCGAGCAGATAGGCCGCGGTGAGCTGCCCCGCCTTGATGCTGATGGCGCGGGCGGTGTCGTCATCCAGCACGGCGCGAAGCGCGTCGTGCAGGCGCATCACCTCGGCTTCGTCGACCATGTCGGCCGGCGGCGCCGCGAGATAGGCTTCGAGCCGCGCGGCTGCGAACACGCGGCGCGCGATCGCCTCCCCGAGCAGCAGACGCAAGGCCTCCGCGGTCTGGATGATGGCATTGGGACCGATGCGGCCGGTCGCGTGTTCCGAGGCGGCGGGACCGCGCCGCAGCGGAACGTGCTGGGCGCGCGTGCCGTGCATCTCAGTGCACCCGCGTTTCGGCCTCTTCGCTGAGCTGCTCGGTGCCGCCGCCGCAGGCCATCACCTGCGCCTGCTGCGGTCCGGAGAGCTTGCGATTGTGGCTCGTCTTCCATTCGACGGTGCCGGGATCGGCGCGCTTGCGCGAGGCATCGAAGCCGAAATCGACCTTGCCCTTGGATTGCGGCCCCCAATAATTCACGCGGCCGAGGTCGTAGAACTTGCGCTCGAAGCCCGACTTCAGAAACGCCTTGAGGCAGCCGAGCAAATAGCGGCGGCGCTCGCCGGAGCCGGCCCAGGGATAGGAGAACAGCGCCTTGTGCATGTAGAAGCGCCGGTAGTTGTTCATGACGCCGTCGAGCAGCTCCCCGCGATCCATTGCGTCCGGCTTCATGATCGGGGTCACGAAATTGTACTTCTCGTAGTCGAAGATCTCGACCTTGTCGCCGAGATCGCGGAACAGGTCGGAGAACGGCCATGGCGTGTACATCGCCCAGTTGGCGAGGTCCGGCTTCCAGTCGCGCGCCATCTGGTAGGTCTCTTCCAGGGTCTCGCGGGTCTCATTCTCGAGCCCGACGATGAACTGGGCCTCGACGACGATGCCGGCGTCGCGGAGCAGCTGGATCGCCTTCTTGTTCTGCGCGACCGTGGTCTCCTTGTTGAAGCGGTCGAGCTTCATCTGCGCGGCCGCCTCGGTGCCGAGCGAGACGTGGATCAGGCCGGCCTTGCGGTAGAGCGGCAGCAGCGCCTCGTCGCGCAGGATGTCGGTGACGCGGGTGTTGATGCCCCAGAGAATCTTGAGATCGCGGCGGATCAGTTCCTCGCAGAACGCGACGAACTTCTTCTTGTTGATGGTCGGCTCCTCGTCGGCCAGGATGAAGAAACCGACGTCGTGATCGCGCATCAATGTCTCGATCTCGTCGACGACCTTCTTCGGGTCACGGATGCGATAATCGCGCCAGAACTTCCACTGCGAGCAGAAGCTGCAGGTGAACGGGCAGCCGCGCGCCATGTTGGGGATCGCGACGCGCTTGTTCATCGGGATGTAGATGTATTTGCTCCATTCGAGCACGCTCCAGTCGGGCGTGATCGCATCGAGATTCTTCACCGTCGGCGCCGCCACGGTGGCGACGACCTCGGTGCCGTCGCGATAGGCGATGCCCTTGATGTTGCGGCGGTCGGTCTCCCAGCGGCCATCCTCGCACGCCCGCATCAGGTCGACGATGATCTCCTCGCCCTCGCCGCGCACGATGGCGTCGATCCAGGGCGCTTCCGTCAGCACCTGCTGATACATGAAGGTGGCGTGGATGCCGCCGAGCACGGTCAGCGCGTCCGGGTGCTCTTCCTTGGCGATCTCCAGCAGACGCTCGGCCTTGTAGATCGAGGGCGTGATCGCGGTGCACCCGATCACGTCGGGCTTCTCGCTGCGCAGGATGGCGCGGACCTGATCCTCGGAGAGATCGTTGGTCATCGCATCGATGAAGCGCAGATCGGTGAAGCCTGCGGCCTTCAGCGCGCCGGAGATGTAGGCCGCCCAGGCGGGCGGCCAGTTGCCGGCGATCTCAGCGCCACCGGAATGATAATTCGGATGAAGCAACAAGATCCGCACGGCGCCCTCCCCCGATTGTCAATTTGTTAGGACAGCTTATCGTCAAGCTGAATTGACAAATTGATCTGGGTCAAACGCCGCGCGAAAGTCGTCACCTCATGCGGCCAGCGCCAGTCCCATCTCGGCCCAGATCTCCGACAGCGCCGACACCAGATGCTCGATGTCGGCGTCGCTGTGATACGGCGAGGGCGTGATGCGCAGCCGCTCGGTGCCGCGCGGCACCGTCGGGTAGTTGATCGGCTGCACATAGATGCCGTAGCGGTCGAGCAGGATGTCGCTGATCCGCTTGCACAGCACGGGATCCCTGACCATCACCGGCACGATGTGGCTGGGATTGTCGAGATGGCTGACGCCGGCTTCGTCCAGCCGGCGGCGCAGCCGCGCGACGCGATCCTGGTGCCGGGCGCGCTCCACATTGCTGGCCTTGAGGTGGCGGATGCTGGTCAGCGCGCCGGCGGCCACCGCCGGCGGCAGCGAGCTCGAGAAGATGAAGCCGGAGGCGAAGCTGCGCACGAAGTCGCAGACCGTGTTGGACGCCGTGATGTAGCCGCCGATGACGCCGAACGCCTTGGCCAGCGTGCCCTCGATGACGGTCAGCCGGTCGGCGACGCCGTCGCGCTCGGAGATGCCGCCGCCGCGCGGGCCGTACAGGCCGACGGCATGGACCTCGTCGAGATAGGTCATCGCGTTGTATTCGTCCGCGACGTCGCAGATGTCGGAGATCGGCGAGATGTCGCCATCCATCGAATAGACGCTCTCGAACGCGATCAGCTTCGGCACCTTCGGATCGAGGTCGGACAGCTTGTCGCGGAGATCGGCGACGTCGTTGTGGCGCCAGATCCGGGTCTCGCAGCGGCTGTGGCGGATGCCCTCGATCATCGAGGCGTGGTTGAGCTCGTCGGACAGGATCACGCAGCCGGGCATGCGCGCGGCCAAGGTCGACAGCGACGTCCAGTTGGACACGTAGCCGGAATTGAACAGCAGCGCCGCCTGCTTGCCGTGGAGATCGGCGAGCTCGTCCTCGAGCAGGATGTGATAGTGGTTGGTGCCGCTGATGTTGCGGGTGCCGCCGGCGCCGGCGCCGCAGCGGTCGAGCGCCTCATGCATCACCTCCAGCACCTTCGGATGCTGGCCCATGCCGAGATAGTCGTTGGAGCACCACACCGCGACGTCGCGCTCGCCATGGGGACCGCGATAGGTCGCGATCGGGAACGCGCCCGCCTTGCGCTCGAGGTCGGCAAAGACGCGGTAACGTCCCTCCCGGCGAAGACCGTCGAGCTGGCGGCGGAAATAGTCTTCGTAGTTCATGGTACTCCCCCCTGTGCTGTCGTGTTCGGATCGACCGCATTCGTGATGGATGCTGCGGTCAATCCGGTGATGGTTTGGGCCTGCGCATCGGCGCGGGCCTGGCGATAGGCCTGGCGGAACTGCTCTTCGAGCCGTTGCCGCGCCAAGGCCGCGGCGTTCTTCTGCGCCGACACCGGGCGCTCCGCCGGCGGTGCGGCCGGCACGACGGCGAGCACCGGCCGGACCAGCGGGGTCACGGCCACCGCGACCGGCGCCGGAACCGGGGCAGCCGCAACGGTCGCCATCGCGGGCATGATTGGCTCGACCGGCGCGCTCCAGCGCCACAGATTGATCACCGGCATCGGCAGCGCCATGAAGCCGTGCTCGAGCAGGCCGAGCGCGATCAGCGAGGCCAAGAGCGACAGCGCCACGCCGTCGAACGAGGATTTGGCGCCCAGCGCGGCGGCGGCGACCAGCACGGTCGCAGCGGTGGCAGCCGCGAGCGAGAATGGAAACAGCAGGTTGATGGACTTCTTCGCAAAGTAGCTGCGCATGAAGCGCACCTGCTGCGGCAACAATTCGTCGTTCAGGGTGCGGACGCCGAGGAACAGATTGATCTTGGCGCTCTGCCGGAGCACCAGCAGCGCGGCGAAGGTCCACCAGCTCAGTCGGTTCGGTGCGCCCGAGGTCACCGCGAAGACGAGGCCGGCGGCCACGATCAGTGCCAGCTCGTGATAGGCGATCGCCTGCAGCGCGAAGCCGACGCGCGACGCCGGTGTGCAGTCACGCGGACAGGGCTCGGGGCGCGGGCCGGTGATCCAGCCGGCGAGCAGCGACATCTCTACGGTGCCCCACAGCAGGATCGCGCAGGTGAAGGCACAATAGGCGTCGGCGTCCGCGGCGGCCTGGCTCGACACCGCGACCCCCGAGAGGGCCGCGACGAAGGCCGCGGCCGTGCCCCATTTGAACGCGGCCGGATAGCGGGCGGCGAGCCCGACCAGCGCCAGCACG
Organism: Bradyrhizobium sp. SSBR45G; assembly: GCF_030159255.1. Lineage (GTDB taxonomy): Bacteria > Pseudomonadota > Alphaproteobacteria > Rhizobiales > Xanthobacteraceae > Bradyrhizobium. The sequence goes on from NZ_BSCT01000046.1 coordinate 23,082, forward strand.
GCGCCGGTCGAGAACCACCAGACGAACACGACGTAGGGAATGGCAATCGCGGTCGCGCCCATGTCCGGCTCCTTCTCACCAGGCGGGTTGCAGCCTGATCTCGCGTGGCAGCTCGTTGCTCTTGGCCGGCAGCATGTACAACCGGCCAAAGGTCAGCGCCGCCTTGAGCGGCAGCACCGCACGCTTGATCGCCCCCATGACGCCGCCCTGCGCCTTGGCGTCGGCAATCGCCTCCGACACCTTGCGCAGCTGGTTCAAGCCGGCCCAGAAGCGCAGATTGTCGATATCCAGCATAACCGGGAACACCTGGCGCGAGATCTCCGAGGTGATGCGGAACACGCGCATGTCATACTCGTCCACCGGCATGCCGAGCGCCTCGTAGAAGGCGGGGCGCATGTGGTCGCGCACATGCATGGTCGCGAACACCGCGAGCAGGAAGAACTTGATCCACAGCTTGTTGAGGCCGCTGAGCAGCCGCGGATCGGCGCGCATCAAGAGCGCGAACGCCTCGCCGTGGCGGAACTCGTCGTTGCACCACTTCTCGAACCACTTGAAGATCGGGTGGAACTGGCGCTCCGGATGCCGCTCCATCTGGCGATAGATGGTGATGTAGCGGGCATAGCCGATCTTCTCCGAGAGATAGGTCGCGTAGAAGATGAACTTCGGCTTGAAATAAGTGTACTTCTTCACCTTGGTGAGGAAGCCGAGATCGACGCCGATGCCGTGATCCTTGAGGATCTCGTTGATGAAGCCGGCATGGCGGGCCTCGTCACGGCTCATATAGGAGAACAGCTCGCGGATGTCGGGGTTGGTGATCCGCTTCTTGATCTCGGCATAGAGCACGCAGCCGGAGAACTCGGCGGTCAGCGACGACACCAGGAAGTCCTTGAACTCGACGCGAAGCGCTTCGGGCAGGTCGTTCAGATCCTTCTCGAATTCCGGCGTCCGCACGAAATGCTTGCGGTTGTAGTCGGCGCGCAGCTCGGCCATGACCGCATCCCATTCGCGGCGCACCAGCTCGACATTGAGCCGATCCATGGCTGCGAAATCGGTGGTGTAGAAGCGCGGCGTGAGGATGGTGTCCTCCAGCGCCATGTTGGTCGACGTGCTGCCGGCCCCACCTTCCATCGCGATCATCTGACCCTCCCGTCCGAAAAGCTGACGTCATACAATTCAGTAAGCTCGAGATACCCTGCGACATGCATCAGCATGCGCTTCAACGGCCCCGCCCGGACCACGGTCGCGGTGCGGCGCAGGTTGAGCTGCTCACCGAACTTCACGGTGATCGGCGCACCCTGGATCAGCACCTCGTCGCCCGGACGGATGCCGACGTCACGATCGAGCGTGACATGGGCATGCAGGGTCTCGGAGGTCTGCTCGACCTCGATGCTGCAGCCGATGTCGAAGCGGCGCGGCTCGCTGGCCCATAGTCCTCTCATCGCTGCTCTCCCATCGCCATCAATCCCGTGAACCGGCGCATGTTGTCGACGCCGTACGGCGCGAGATCGATCCGCCGGCCGGTGGCGGGATCGTCCAGTGTGAGATGACCGTCCGACCAGCGGTTGATCGTGAACGCCGGGCCTGAGCCGATCGCATGGCGGCGACGGTCGAACGCCATGCTGCGCAGGACGGTCCGCAGGAAGCCATCGCCGCCGACTTCGACGACGCCGACCACCTTGCCGCTGTCCGGCGCCACCACGGAGATGCCGCCATCGGCGCGGTCCTCGAAGCGCAGCGCCACGGACTGCACGGCCGCGACGTGGTCGGTGCGAACGGTGCCCATCCCCGTGAGACGGCCGACGCTCGCGGCGAGCAGCGCAAAGGCGACCAGCGCGAAGGCCGCGCGGAGCGCGCCCTTCGGAATGAAGATCTCGGCTTCGGCATGGCCCTCGGCTTGGCTCATGACTCCCTCCTCCTCATTACGCCGCGCTGGCGACCGCCGCCGGCGGTGCGCCCTGCGACTGACCATTGGCCGCCGGCAGCGGCTGCGCTGCGACGGACCCATCCGATGCCGCAACCAGCGCCTTGGCGAGAATCTCGGCGACGTCGCGCGCCTCAGGCACGCCGCGCAGCATCGGCTCGACCACGTTCAGCCGCCATGGCCGCGCATGCGGCCACAACAGCAGATAGGACAGCCGCTCGTCGGCCAAGACGCCGAGCGGCAGGTCGCCCGATCCGTCGGCATAAAGCTTGAGATCGGCGCGGCCGACCTGCTTCAACGGCACGTTCAGCGTCATCGGCAGCACGGCGCCGAACTGCAGCAGCACGCGCCGGCTGGTGATGGTGTAGCGCGTGGTGCGGCAGTAGAGCACGGCGAGGCCGGTCAGCAGCAGGGTCGCCAACGCCACCGGCGTCGCCAGCGACGACGCGCTGGCGACCGACGCCGCCAGCGGCCGATGATCCAGCAGCCCCGACACCACATGGGCGCCGAACAAGGCTGCGAAATAGGCGAGCACCAGACGCAGGTGGAACACCCGCAGCAGCAGCGCCTTCACCGTGGGCTGTCCCTGCCAGAGCAGCCGCTCGTCCTCTGGCAGCATCAGCTGGTCTTGCTCCCTGCGCGTCCTCACAGCAGCGGCTCCTGGCGTGCGGCGGTCGCGTAGAGATGGCCACCACCGAAGTAGCCGACGATCTTGTCTTCCTCGAGCTTGGTGACCTGGTCGGGCTTGGCGAGCGTCGGCACGTTGGCGAATTGCGCGCCGAGGATGGCGTCGACCAGCACCGCCTTGCGCGATTTGTCGACGATCGCCATCGTCATCGGCAGCAGCACGTGGCGTCCGGCGATGCCGTCGACCTCGACTTCGAGATAGCGGATCAGCATCTCGGCACGGTCGACCCAGACCTCGCGGACCTTGCCACCGAGCTGGCCGTCGGCGCCGATCACCGGCATGCCGCGCGGATCCGGATCCTCCGAGGCGATGAAGATGCTGCCGTCGACCCGCAGCGGCACGATCGCCGGGATGTTGTCCATGGTCAGCTCCGGCTCGTCCCGGCGCGCGGCGTAGGAGCCCGGGCCGACGCCGTCGAGCATCGGATTGCCGGCCGGCAGATAGGGCGTGCCCGGCCAAGGATACATCGGGGTCACCGGCGCATCGGCGCGGTCATTGCCCAAGTTCGGCAAGGTCGCGGTGCGCCCGCCATGCATGTGATAGGTCTTCGGTGACGGCGGCGTCGGGAAGCCATGGCCGCTCGAGGCGGTCCGCCGGCCGACCCGGCCCTCGAACTGGAGCGGGTAGCCTTCGCGCTTGTCCTCGGTGCGCAGGTAGAAGATCAGGCCTGCGAAGAACACCCAAAAGCCGTAAAGCACGACCTGGGCGACATCGATGTAGCTCGTAAATGACGTTTGCATGGCTTCCTCCCCGACTGGGCTAACCTGGAAATTCCGCTATTCCGAATTGTAGAGGCCGTGGCGCCGCCTGCCGGCGGACCAGCGGCCCGATCACCGCCAGTGTGACGAACAGCAGCGCGATCTCGACGTGGTAGACGATGCTGTAGCCGGTCGCCGGGCCGGCGAGCCCGACACCAAGGCTTCCGTTCAACGCCAGTTGCGACATCACATCGCGAATGGCGCCACCGCCGGCGATGGCGATTCCTGCGGCCGTGGCCTGCACCGCGCCCCAGGCGCCGAGCGCAAGGCCGCTCTCGCCGTTCTGCACCAGCGCCATCGCCGCCGTCAGCGTGCCCACGGCAAACAGCCCGCCGCCAAAGCCGATCAGCGTCGTGCCGATCCTGAACAACAGTGGCGAGGCGAGCGGCGCCGAGAAGATCACCGCGGAGAACGCGAACAGCCCGACGAGGCCGCCAAGTGCGGCGATCCGGTAGGGATCGGAGCCCTTGCCGAGCCGGCGCGCCGACAGGCCGAAGCCGGCGAGCGTGCCCGCCGCGAACAAGGCTGTCAGCGCCGTCGTCTCGCCGACGGTCAGATGCAGGATCTCTGCGCCATACGGCTCGAGCAGGATGTCCTGCATGGTGAAGCCAGCCGTGCCGAGCCCGACCGCGACCAGCACGCGCATCGAGCCGCCCGCCTCGCGGAACTGCCGCCAGGAATCGCCGAAGCGCGGCCGTTCGCGGGTCATCGAGGTGCGCGACGGATCGCGCGCCTCCTGCTTCCACAGCGCGATGACGTTGAGCACCATCTCGGTCAGCGCCGCGCCCTGGATCACCTGGATCAGCCGCATCTCGCTGAAGTCCGCCAGCAGGCCGCCGAAGGTCAGCGCGCTCGCCATCATGCCGAACATCAGCATCACATAGAGAAAGGCGACGACGCGCGGCCGCGACTGCTCGGGCGCGATATCGGTCGCCAGCGACAGGCCGGCGGTCTGCGTCGTGTGCAGTCCGGCGCCGACCAGCAGGAAGGCGAGCGCCGCACCTACGCGGCCGGCGATCACCTGGCCCGGCGCATCGCCCGACGACAGCACGAGCAGCGCAAACGGCATGATCGCCAGCCCGCCGAACTGCATCAGCGTGCCCATCCAGATGTACGGCACACGGCGCCAGCCGAGCACCGAGCGGTGGTGGTCGGACTTGAAGCCGATCAGCACGCGCAAGGGTGCGAACACCAGCGGTAGCGCCACCATCGTGGCGACCAGCCAGGAGGGCACGCCGAGCTCGACGATCATGACGCGGTTGAGCGTGCCGTTGAGCAGCACCACCGAAATGCCGATCGAGACCTGGAACAGCGACAGCCGCATCAGGCGCGACAGCGGCAGCTCGGTCGAGGCGGCATCCGCAAACGGCAAATAGCGCGACGACAGCCGCGTCCAGACTTGCAGGATCGATGGTGCCCGCGCGCTCATGACAGCCGAAGCTCCAGCGCTTGCGAGGTATAGAATCCGTTGGCGATGCGGCAGCTGCGCGCGCAACGCCAGTCGGCGAGATCGGGATGGTCGGCAATCAGCCGGTGCAGCTTCTGCTCTGCGACCGGCTCGATCGCCGGCGCCCGGTTGCCGCGCGGAAACACCCGCCCGACCGCGTGCATCACCGCGAGCAGCGGCGTGCGCGGCGCGTAGGTCATCAGGATCGCCTCGGAGGTGCGCGCGGACAGGCCAGCCACGATCCGCACGGCGTCCTCGGTGCGGTAGTGGATGAAGGAATCCATCGCCACCACGAAGTTGAAGCCGCCGTGCCGGGGATCGAGCATGTCGCCGGCGACGAAGCGGATCGCATTGCGGCCGATGTCGTCGGGCAGCCGGCGCTGGGCGATCTCGATCAGGGTCGGCGAGATGTCGACGGCGACGACCTCGGCGCCGCGGCGCGCCACCTCGATCGAGAAGCTGCCGGTGCCGCAGCCGGCATCCAGGATCCGCGCGCCGCGCAGATCGAGCGGCAGCCATGACAGCAGCGTCCGCCGCATCTCGTCGCGGCCGGCGCGCACGGTGGCGCGGATGCGGCCGACCGGCGCATCCGAGGTCAGCCGCGTCCAGGCGGCGACCGCGGTGCGGTCGAAATAGGTCTCCACTTCACTGCGGCGGGCGAGATATTGCGCTGAGGTCATCGGAGACAGCCCTGCTCAATCGAAACCAAGGAGATCGAAGATGTCGCGATCCTTGAGCGGCACCGCCTGCATCGGCTCGCTGCCGGCGAGCATCGAGGCCGCGAGGCGCAGATACTCATTCTGGGCGCGCTCGACATCCGGCGAGGGCTCCATCTCGAACAGCGTGCATTTCTTGAGCCGGCTCTTGCGGATGACATCGAGATCGGGGAAATGCGCAACGGTCTTGAGGCCGGCGCGCTCGTTGAACTTGTCGATCTGGTCGGTCGCCGCACTGCGATTGGCGATGACGCCGCCGAGCCGCACCGGATAGTTGCGCGACTTGGCCTGGATCGCGGCGACGATGCGGTTCATCGCGAAGATCGAGTCGAAATCATTGGCGGCCACGATCAGCGCGCGGTCGGCATGCTGCAAGGGGGCCGCGAAGCCGCCGCAGACGACGTCGCCGAGCACATCGAAGATCACCACGTCGGTGTCCTCGAGCAGATGATGCTCCTTGAGCAGCTTCACGGTCTGGCCGACGACATAGCCGCCGCAGCCAGTGCCGGCCGGCGGGCCGCCCGCCTCCACGCACATCACGCCGTTATAGCCCTGGTAGACGAAGTCCTCGGGGCGCAGCTCCTCGGCGTGGAAATTGACCTGCTCGAGAATGTCGATGACGGTCGGCACCAGCCGCTTGGTGAGGGTGAAGGTCGAGTCGTGCTTGGGATCGCAGCCGATCTGCAGCACGCGCTTGCCGAGCTTGGACAGCGCGACCGAGAGGTTCGACGACGTCGTGCTCTTGCCGATGCCGCCCTTGCCGTACACCGAGAACACCTTGGCGGTGTCGATGACGACGCTCGGATCGAGCTGAACCTGCACGCTGCCGGCCCCATCAGGGCGACGCAATGCCGTCGAGGCGATCGGCGGTCTCAAGGTGACATTCATGCGGCAACTCCCACGCCTTCGAGGCGATCTTCGAGTTCTTCACCGGCCTTGCGCAGCACGTCGAGCATTTCCGGATCGGGTGACCAGTATTTGCGTTCATGCGCCTCGATCAGCCGGTTCGCGACTTTTGCCGAGGCGACGGGATTGAGCGTCGCCAGGCGATCGCGCATCTGCGGATCGAGCACGAATGTCTCGGTGAGCTGCCGGTACACCCAGGGCGCGACGGCGCCCGTGGTCGCCGACCAGCCCATCGTGTTGGTGACGTGCTCTTCGATCTGGCGTACGCCCTCATAACCATGCTTGAGCATGCCCTCGTACCATTTCGGATTGAGCATGCGGGTGCGGGTCTCGAGCGCGACCTGCTCGGACAAGGTGCGAACCGTGCCGGCTCCGCGGGTCTGATCGCCGATATAGACCGGCGCCGAGGTCCCGCCCTTGGCCATCCGCACCGCGCGGCTGATGCCCCCCAGCGTGTCGAAGTAATGATCGACGGTGGTGACGCCGAGCTCGACCGAGTCGAGGTTCTGATAGGCGAGGTCGACCGTGGCGAGCGCGCTCTTCAGCAGCGCCGCCTGCTGCACCGGCTGGCCCTTCACGCCATAGGCGAAGCTCTTGCGGCGCGTATAGGTCTCGGCCAGTTCGTCCTCGTCATCCCAGCGGCCGTTCTCCACCAGATGATTGACGTTCGACCCATAGGCGCCGTCGGCATTGCCAAACACCCGCAGCGACGCCGTTTCCAGGTCGCATTGATGCGCGGCCTGATAGGCCAGCGTATGCTTGCGGACGAAGTTGAGTTCGACCGGCTCGTCGGCCGTCGCCGCGAGATAGCAGGCCTCGGCCAGCAGCTTGATCTGGAGCGGCAACAGATCGCGGAAGATGCCGGACATCGTGATGATCACGTCGATCCGGGGACGGCCGAGCTGGTCGAGCGGAATGAGCTCGGCACCGGTCAGGCGGCCATAGCCGTCGAAGCGCGGCTTGGCACCGAGCAGCGCCAGCGCCTGCCCGATCGGCGCGCCCTCGTTCTTGAGGTTGTCGGTGCCCCACAGCACGATCGCGACGGATTCCGGCAGACCGTTGCCTTCGGCAACATGCTTGTCGATCAGGCGCTGCGCCTGTAGCGCGCCGTCCTGCACCGCATAGACGCTGGGAATGCGGAACGGATCGAAGCCATGAAGATTGCGGCCGGTCGGCAGGATCGACGGCGTCCGGAGCAGATCGCCGCCCGGCGCCGGCCGGATGAACCTGCCGTCGAGCGCCCGAATGAGACTTGGAATCTCGTGGTCCTGCGCCAGCAGCGCGTCGATGCCTGCGAGCTCCTTCAACAGCGCCGACGTCGCGGCATCCGTTCCGGAGGCATCCAGCTTGTCGCCGCGCACGATCGCCTCGAGCAGCGCCTTGTCCGGCCGCGTTCCGTGCGAGGCATCGGCCACCGCCTGCAGCATCTCGACGCGCTCTTCCGGAGACGGCGGCTCGCCGACGACATGAAGGCCGTGCGGGATCAACGCATATTCGAGCTCGAGCACGGCGTCCGACAATTGGCCGATCTGCCGTGCCGCATCGGTCCAGGCCGGCTCCGCCGCGCCGAGATCCAGCGCACTGGCCTGGGCCTGGATGATGGTGGCGAGGTCGGCACGCTCTGCATCCTCGTCGGGCGGCAGGCCACGCCAGCGCTCGATCGACGCCTTCAGCTCGACCAGCCCCTTGTAGAGACCGGCATGGGCGACCGGCGGGGTCAAATAGCTGATCAACGTCGCCGCCGAGCGGCGCTTGGCGATCGTGCCCTCGGACGGGTTGTTCGACGCATAGAGATAGATGTTCGGCAGATCGCCGATCATGCGCTCCGGCCAGCACGCCGCCGACAGGCCGGTCTGCTTGCCCGGCATGAATTCGAGCGCCCCGTGGGTGCCAAAATGCAGCACGGCGCTGGCGGCGAAATCCTCGCGGAGCCAGCGGTAGAAGGCCGAGAAGGCATGCGTCGGCGCAAAGCCCTTCTCGAACAGGAGCCGCATCGGATCGCCTTCGTAGCCGAAGGCGGGCTGGATGCCGACGAAGACGTTTCCGAAACGCTCGCCGAGAACGAAGATCGAGCTGCCGTCGCTCTGCTGCCGGCCGGGCGCCGGGCCCCATTGCGCCTCGATCTGCCGCAGCCATTTTTCCCTGCGGACGTGATCGTTGGCGGAAATGCGCACGTGCACGTTGGCGTCCGCTCCGAACCGGGCGGCGTTGCCGACCACGATGCGCTCGCGCAGCTCATCGGCCGTGTCTGGACACTCGACCTGGTAGCCTTCGCGCTTCATGGCCTGAAGCGTGCGATGCAGGGATTCGAACACCGCAAGAAAAGCGGCCGTGCCGGTGTTGCCGGCGTTGGGCGGGAAATTGAACAGGACGATCGCGACCTTGCGATCCCGGCGCTCGGCGCGGCGCATCGCGACCAGACGCGCGGTCCGCGCCGCCAGCGTTTCGGCCCGCTCGCTGCACACCTGCATCTGGCCGGCGGTCTCGGCGGGGGGAAACTTGCAGGCCCGGTCACAGCCGGTGCAGGCGGCCCCTGCTCCGTCCGAGCGACCGCCGAACACCAGCGGCCCACTCGCGCCATCGAGCTCGGGGATCGCCACCATGATGGTGCTCTCGACCGGCATCAGGCCGCGATCGGACGCGCCCCACTGCTCCAGGGTCTGGAACTCGACCGGGTGCGCGGCAAGATAAGGCACGTCCAGCGTGGCAAGGATGTCCTCGGCCGCCCGGGAGTCGTTGTAGGCAGGTCCGCCCACCAGCGAAAATCCGGTCAGCGAGACCACGGCGTCGACCGCGCTGCGGCCGTCCTTCATGAAGAAGCGCTCGATCGCCGGACGCTGGTCCAGGCCGCTGGCAAAGGCGGGGATCACGCGCAGGCCCTTGGCCTCGAACGCTGCGATCATGCCGTCATAGTGACTGGCATTGCCGGCGATCAGATAGGAGCGCAGCAGCAGCAGCCCGACCGTGCCGCGGGCATTGTCGACGCGGGGCAAGGCGTCGACCACGTCGCTGATGCGGGCCTTCATGCGCGGATGATAGACGCCGATATCGGCATACTCGATCGGCGCGCCCGGCTTGACGAGGCCGCGCAGGCTGCGACGCGGTCCATCCGCGTAGCGGTCGACCAGCAGCTGCACCATGTTGGTGATGTTCTGCTCGGAGCCGGCCAGCCAATATTGCAGCGTCAGGAAATAGGCGCGCATGTCCTGCGCGGTGCCGGGAATGAAGCGCAGCAGCTTCGGCAGCTGGCGCAACATCTTCATCTCGCCCTTGCCGCCAGGCGCCTTGCCGGAGCGGTTGCCGCGCAGCTTCTTGAGCCAGCCGATCGCGCCGCCGGCCTCGATGCTCATGTCGAATTTGCCGATCCGCGTGAGCTTGACCACCTCGGAGGCGGACATGCAGCAGATCATCGCATCGCAATCGTTGCGGCGCGCGACCAGCGCGGGCATCACGGCACGCGCGTGCTCGTCGAGGAACATCATCGTCACGAGGATGATGTCGCCGCGGGCAATGTCGGCCTTGCAGCGCGCCAGCGCGGCGTCGTCAGTGCCCCAATCATCAGCCGCGTGAACCGAAAGCTCGAGCCCCGGGAAGTCCCGCCTCAACGCCGTGTGAGCACGCGCCGCCGCACCCGACAGATGACTATCCATCGTCACGATCACGACCCGGATGGGCGTCTTGTCAGCGACCGAAATGCGCTTTGGCATCGTACAAGGTCTCGAGTGTGATCAGGTTGACATTGCGCTCGCGCGCGAACCGCTCCGTGTTGCGACGCGCCTTGCCGCGAACGAAGAAGGGAATCTTGGTCAGCTCGCGCTCGGCGTCAGAGGCCCAGGCGAGCTCGGTAGACGTGACGGGTTCGACGACGCGCACCGGCGGGGACGCGGGCGCCGCAGGGGCGGCGCCGAGATGCGAGGGCGCGTGATCGGCGAATTCGTGGTCCTCGCGGAACATGCCGAGCAGATGCTCTTCCAGGCCCATCATCAGCGGATGCACCCAGGTATCGAACAGCACGTTGGCGCCTTCGAAGCCCATCTGCGGCGAGTAGCGCGCCGGGAAATCCTGCACATGGCACGGCGACGAGATCACCGCGCAGGGAACGCCGAGTCGCTTGGCGATGTGGCGCTCCATCTGCGTGCCGAGCACGAGCTCAGGCCGCAGCTCGCCGACGCGGGCTTCGACCTCGAGATAGTCGTCAGTGATCAGTGGCTCGACGCCGTAGATCGCGGCGGCTTCGCGGATCTCGCGGGCGAACTCGCGCGAATAGGTGCCGAGACCGACGACCTCGAAGCCGAGCTCCTGGGTCGCGACGCGCGCCGCGGCCACGGCATGGGTCGCATCGCCGAAGATGAAGACGCGCTTGCCGGTGAGATAGGTCGAATCGACCGAGCGCGAATACCAGGGCAGCCGGCTCTCGGTGCGTGCCAGGACCGGCGCCGCATCGACGCCGGCGAGCTGGGCCACCTCGGCGATGAACTCGCGCGTCGCGGTGACGCCGATCGGGATCGTGCGCGTATAGGGCTGGCCGAACTGGCGCTGCAGCCATTGCGCCGCGGTCGCGGCGATCTCGGGATAGAGCACGATGTTGAAATCGGCCAGGGGAAGACGGGCGAGATCGGCCGGCGTCGCGTTCCACGGCGCCACGACGTTGATCTCGATGCCGAGCTCCACAACCTGCCTGGTCACTTCCGCGAGGTCGTCGCGGTGACGGAAGCCGAGCGCCGTCGGACCAAGCAGGTTGCAGACTGGACGAGCGCCTGTCTCCTTCTCACGGCGGGGGGAGCCATCAGCGGAAGACGCAGCCAACGCCCGTACAATCCGGTAGAACGTTTCCGAGGCGCCCCAATTCTCCTTGCGCTGATAGGCCGGCAGTTCGAGCGGGATCACCGGAATCGGAAGCCTGAGCGCCTGCGCGAGCCCGCCTGGATCATCCTGGATCAGCTCGGCCGTGCAGGACGCGCCGACAATCATGGCCTGCGGCTGGAAGCGGTCATAGGCCGCGCGCACGGCGCTTTGCAGCAGGTCGGCGGTGTCGCCGCCGAGATCGCGCGCCTGGAAGGTGGTGTAGGTGACGGGCGGACGGCGATCGCGGCGCTCGATCATCGTGAACAGGAGATCGGCGTAGGTGTCGCCCTGCGGCGCATGCAGCACGTAGTGCACGTCGCGCATCGCGGTCGCAATGCGCATCGCTCCGATGTGCGGCGGGCCTTCATATGTCCAGACCGACAGCTGCATCTCACACCGCCAGTCTGGTTTGACGCAGCAAGGGCCGCGCGAACAGCTCGGCGAGATCGCCGGCCTGTTCGAAGCCCTGGATCGGCGTGAAGATGAGCTCGATCGACCATTTGGTCGTGAGGCCCTCGGCCTCCAGCGGATTGGCGAGGCCAAGCCCGCAGACGACGAGGTCCGGCCGAGCGGCGCGACAGCGGTCGAGCTGACGCTCGACATCTTGGCCCTCGCTGAGCAGCACGTCCTGTGGCAGCAGCTTCAGCTCGGCGGCGAGATGGTCGCGGTGCAGATAGGGCGTGCCGACCTCGACCAGCTCCATGCCGATCTCGCGCGCCAGGAAACGTGCCAGCGGGATCTCGATCTGGGAGTCCGGAAACAGGAACACGCGCTTGCCGGCGAGTTGCGCACGGTAGCGGGCCAGCGCGCGCTCGGCCCGCGCCTTGAGCGGGGCGATGGTGCGATCGACATGGGCGCGCGAGACGCCGAAGGCTTCAGCGGCTGCGGCGAGCCACAGCGCGGTGCCTTCACCGCCGAGCGGGAACGGCGCCGGGATGCGGCGGCAGCCGCGCTCCTCGAGCGCGCGTGCGGTATCACCGAGGAACGGCTGCGCCAGCAGCACGCGCGTCTCGGGCCCGATCGCCGGCAGCTCGGACGAGCGCCGTGGCGGCAGAAAGGAGACCTGGTCGATGCCGAGTGCGGTGAAGGTCCGCCTGAACTGATCCTCGACCACGTCGGCCAGCGCACCAACCACGAGCAGCGACGGCCGCGCGCCGCGATCGGCTGCAGGCAGCACCGGCACCAGCGATGCGAGACAGGCATCCTCGCCTTGCGTGAACGTGGTCTCGATGCCGCTGCCCGAGTAGTTGAGCACGCGCACGCCCGGCGAGAAACGCTGCGACAGCCGCAGCGCCGCCCGCGACAGATCGAGCTTGATCACCTCCGACGGACAGGAGCCGACCAGGAACAACAGCTTGATCTCGGGCCGCCGCGCGAGCAGCTGCGTGACGATGCGGTCGAGCTCGTCATTGGCATCGACGAGCCCGGCGAGGTCGCGCTCCTCCATGATGGCGGTGGCGAAGCGCGGCTCGGCGAAGATCATGACGCCGGCCGCCGACTGGATCAGATGCGCGCAGGTGCGCGAGCCGACCACGAGGAAGAACGCGTCCTGAATTTTCCGGTGCAGCCAGACGATGCCGGTCAATCCACAGAACACCTCGCGCTGGCCGCGCTCGCGCAGCACGCCGTCCGGCGACACGGTGGATGGAACGGCGCAGGGCTGCGCGTGGATGGTCATGACGCGCGCTCCAGGCTGGTGACGGCAGCCCGCGCCATCGCCTGCTCCTGCAGCCGCGCCGCGCGCAGCTTGAGCAGGAACTGCGTGGCGTTGATCGCGTAGGCGGCGTAGGCGGCGAGCACGAGCAGCATCTGCTGCTGGGCTGTGCCGATATGACCGATGATCGCGGCGAGATAGGCCGTATGCAGCGCGATCACCAGCATCGAGAACACGTCCTCCCAGAAGAAGGCCGGGGCGAACAGATAGCGCCCGAACACGACCCGCTCCCAGATCGAGCCGGTGATCATGATGGTGTAGAGCAGCGCCGTCTTCAGCACGACGGAGGCGGTGGCGAGCCATAGGCCGTCGCCGGTCGCGAGATAACGCGCCACCAGTCCGAGACTGATCAGGAAGACGAGAAATTGCACCGGCGCCAGGATTCCCTGCACCAGGGTCCAGGGCGTCGAGTCCCGCCGAAGCTTTTCCTCAGGCGTGTAAAGCGCTTGCCGCTTTGCACGCGGCGCGGGCTCAGGTGTGAAGCAGAGTTGACTCCACAGCGACGGATCAGTGGCGAACGTGAATTGCGCGTCACATGATGTGTAAAGATGATTTGACAACACCAGTTCCGGGTGGTGCGATGATGGCAACCACAGGGACGTTGTTGGTGCACCGCACTCGGTCTGGTCAACGCTACGTAGTGCAGTTCGCAAGTGGTGCATCGCAAATCCCCGAGTGCGAGCCCGATAGGGGAAACGCTAGACCCGGGCAGTAAGAGTGTCAACCAAAATTGACGTCAAATAATATTGACGCAGCGAGTGACGTGCGCTCATATGGAGGGGAGGCGCTTATGACCGAGCTCAATGAGACAGTCCGATTCCCACGGGCCCGCTTTCGGACGAAGCGTGGTCAAGCGGCGTTTCATCCGCCAACGGCGCCGCGCGTCAGCGTGCCGTTACACAGCGCCCGCCATCCCGAGCTCAACGCCGCGATCGAGGCCGAGATCATTCCACGGCTGGTGATGGCCCATGCGCCGGCGCTCGAACGCGTGCCGGCGATCATCAGGGCCTCCGAACAGGAGGCGGCCGATTTCGCCGAGCTGATGCTCGGCGCTGACGACGATCGCGCGGCGGCGTGCATTCAGGCGCATCGCGATCATGGCGAAACGCTCGAGCGGATCTATCTCGAGCTGCTGGTGCCGACCGCGAACCATCTGCGTCATCTGTGGGCCGACGATGAGCGCGACTTCGCCGACGTCACGCTCGCACTGTGGCGGCTGCAGCAGCTGCTGCGGCACTTCAGCCCGGCCTTCTGCGCCGAGCTGACCGTTGCGCCAACGGGACTGCGCGGACTGCTGACGACGGCGCCGGGCGACCGGCGCGAAATGGGACACATGATGTTCGGCCTCGTGCTGGCCAGCGAATTCTTTCGTCGCGACGGCTGGGACACATGGATCGAGCCCGACACCGCGGATCGCGGCTTCATCGACGCGCTTCGCACGCAATGGTTCAACGTCGTCGAGTTCTTCGCCAACAGCGACAAGAAGCTTGACGATCTCGCCTCAAACATAAGGATGGCGCGGCGCGCGTCCTCCAACCAGGACATCGGCGTGCTGGTCTGCGGTCCTGCGTTTATTGAACGGCCTGAACTCGTTCTCCTGGTCGGCGGCGACGGTGTCGTCTCCGATCTGAGCAGAGAGGCTTCGCAAGCCCGGCACGTCGTCAGTCTTCTGACCGAACGGCGATAGCTGAGGGTGACGTGAAGATGAATGCTGGAACGAGACTCGCCGCGCGAAGGCTCCTTGACTGGGAGGACAACGGCGTTGGTGAGGGCGTTCAGAGCTCCGAAAGAGTCGCTTGGCGATCTCAATGCGGATGTGGCGGCCATGCTGGTGGCCGCAGCATCCGACATTGCGCTCGCGCTCGACGCCGACGGCAACATTCAGGACCTGGCCTTTCAGCAGGCCGGTCTGCCGCTTGAATTGAGAAACACAGACGAGTGGATCGGCCGATCCTGGCAAGCAACAGTGTCCGAGGAAAGCCAGACAAAGCCAGAGCTGCTGCTCGCCGAAGCCTCCGAGCGCAAGGTGTCGCGCTGGCGCGAGGTGCGCTATCCGGCTGCCCGCGGACCGGACATCCCGATCCTGTTCGCGGTGGTGGCGATCAAGGGCCCCGCCCGCTTCATCGCGGTCGGCCGCGACGTGCGCGCCACCGCTGCGCTCCAGCAGAAGCTGATCGAGGCCCAGGTGGCGATCGAGCGCGACTACTCGCGCATGCGCAACGCCGAATCGCGCTACCGGATCCTGTTCCAGATCACCGCCGAACCGGTGCTGATCATCGACGCCGTCAGCCACCGCATCGTCGAGGCCAATCCGGCCGCGGCCGACCTGCTCGACCACGGGGCCGCCAACCTGATCGGCAAGCTGTTTCCCGATGCCCTGCTGCTGGACGACCTGTCGATGTCGCAATCACTGTCGCTGGCGATCCGGTCCCAGGGCAAGATCGAGCGCACCAGGATCAGGCTCGACGGCGGCCGCGACTACCTGCTCGACGGCACCTTCTTCCGCCAGGACATGTCGGCGCTGTTCCTGCTGCGCTTCTCGCCGCAGACCTCGCAGGCGGCGATCCCGAAGGCCTCCGACGTCAATACGCAGCTGGTGCAGTTCGTCGAGGCGGCGCCCGACGGCTTCGTCATCACCGACATGGAGGGCCGGCTGCTGCACGCCAACCCGACCTTCCTGCAGCTCGCCCAGATCGAGAACATGCACCAGATTCTCGGCGAGACGATCGACCGATGGATCGGCAAGTCGGCGATCGACTTCTCGATCATGCTGACCAATCTGCGCCAGCATGGCAGCGTGAAGCTGTTCTCCAGCGTCATCCGCGGCGAGCATGGCTCACCGGTCGACGTCGAGATTTCCGCCACCACGGTCGGCGCCCCCGGACAGTCCCGGCTCGGCTTCACCATCCGCAATGTCAGCCCGCGCATCTCGGGCGATGGCGGCGACCACGGCTATATTCCGCGCTCGCGCGAGCAGCTCGCCGAGCTGATCGGCCGCGTGCCGCTCAAGGAGCTGGTGCGCGAGACCACCGACGTGATCGAGCGGATGTGCATCGAGACCGCGCTGAAGCTCACCGGGGACAACCGCGCCACCGCGGCCGAGATGCTCGGGCTGAGCCGGCAGAGCCTCTACGTCAAGCTGCGGCGCTATGGCCTCGCCGAGCCGGCCGAAGACGACAGCCAGTTGGAATAGTTGGAAAGTTGCAATGACCGAGATCGCGCCCGTCCCGCTCGCCCCAAGGATTCCATCGAGGCTCCCTTCAAGGCTTCAGCCCTCGGCCGTTCTCGAACTGCTGAAGCCGATCACCTGGTTTCCGCCGATCTGGGCGTTCGGCTGCGGCGTGGTGTCGTCGGGCGCGCCGCTGGCGCCGCGCTGGCCCACCGTGATCGCAGGCCTCGTGCTGGCCGGGCCGATGGTGTGCGCCACCAGCCAGGCGGTCAACGACTGGTTCGACCGTCATGTCGATGCGCTCAACGAGCCGGACCGGCCGATCCCTTCGGGCCGCATTCCCGGACGCTGGGGCCTCTACATTGCCCTGATCTGGACCGTGCTGTCGCTCGGCGTCGCAACCGCGCTCGGCACCTGGGGATTTGCGGCCGCTGCGCTGGGCCTCGCGCTGGCCTGGGCCTACAGCGCGCCGCCGATCCGGTTGAAGCAGAACGGCTGGTGGGGCAACAGCGCCGTCGGCCTCTGCTACGAGGGCCTGCCCTGGATCACCGCGGCCTCGGTCATGAGCATGCAGGCGCCGTCCTGGCAGGTGCTGTCGATCGCGCTGCTCTACAGCCTGGGCGCCCACGGCATCATGACGCTGAACGATTTCAAGTCGATCGCCGGCGATCGCGTCAGCAATGTCCGCTCGCTGCCGGTGCTGCTCGGCGCGGAGACGGCCGCCCGTCTCGCCTGCATCACGATGGCGCTGGCGCAGGTCGGCGTGATCCTGCTGCTGCTGTCATGGAGCCGTCAGATTCACGCCGCCATCATCGTGCTCATGCTCGCGGCGCAGCTGATCCTGATGCAACGGCTGATGACCAAGCCGCGCCAGCTGGCGCCCTGGTACAACGGGACCGGCGTGCTGCTCTACGTGCTGGGCATGCTGGTGTCGGCTTTCGCGCTGGCGGGGCTGGCGGCATGACGCGGATGAACTCAGCCTCGCCTGCTCACCTCTCCTGGTTCGGCATCGTCAGGCTCGGCCTGGTGCAGACCGCGCTCGGCGCTGTCGTCGTGCTGACGACGTCGACACTGAACCGCGTGATGGTGATCGAGCTCGCTTTGCCGGCGATGATTCCGGGACTGCTGGTGGCGATCCACTATGCCATGCAGGTGCTCAGGCCCTGGCTCGGCCACGGCTCCGATGTCGGCGGCCGCCGCTTCGCCTGGATCGTCGGCGGCATGGCCGTGCTCGCCTCCGGCGGACTGCTGGCCGCCGTCGCCACCGCGCTGATGGCGACCCAGCTCATTCTCGGGCTCGTCGTGGCCGTGATCGCCTTCATCCTGATCGGCATCGGCGTCGGCGCCGCCGGCACCTCGCTGCTGGTGCTGCTCGCCAAGCGCACCGCGCCGGAGCGGCGCAGCGCCGCCGCCTCGATCGCCTGGATCATGATGATCACAGGCTTCATCGTCACCACGGCGGTGGCCGGCAAGGCGCTCGATCCGTTCTCGGGCGAGCGGCTGGTGATGGTGTCGGGCACGGTCTCCGCCATCGCCATGGTGCTGACTCTGCTCGGCGTCTGGGGCATCGAGCAGCCGGCAATTTCCGCAGCGGCGATCTCCGCCGCCGCCGAGCGCGGCGGCTTCATGGAGGATTTCCGCGAGATCTGCCGCGAGCCGCAGGCGCGGCGCTTCGCGATCTTCATCTTCGTATCGATGCTCGCCTACAGCGCGCAGGACCTGATCCTGGAGCCGTTTGCCGGCAGCGTGTTCGGCATGACGCCGGGCCAGACCACTCAGCTCTCCTCGGTGCAGCACATGGGCGCGCTGATCGGCATGATCCTGATGCCGGCGATGGCAAGCCTGCATGCCGACTGGCGGACGCGGCCGCAGCCCTGGATCATCGGCGGCTGCCTCGCCTCGGCGCTGGCGCTGCTCAGCCTCGTCGCGGCCGCCACGGTCGGCCCGGCCTGGCCGCTGCGCGCCTCGGTGCTGCTGCTCGGCATCACCAACGGCGTCTACGCGATCGCGGCGATCGGCGCGATGATGAACATGGTCAGCGAAGGCCGCGACAACCGCGAAGGCACGCGCATGGGCCTGTGGGGCGCCTCGCAGGCGATCTCGTTCGGCATCGGCGGCTTCGTCGGTACGGCAGCGGCCGACGCCGCGCGCCACTTCATGCCCACCACCGCCTCGGCCTATGCGGCGGTGTTCGCCGCGGAGGCCGCACTGTTCGTCCTCTCGGCCTGGCTCGCGATCTGGATCAAGAGCCCACGCGAGGCTCGATCGAGCCTTGCACCGCAGCCGGCCAACATCGGAGCCTGAACGATGACCTCCTCTTCCAGCCCGGAAACCTTCGACGTGGTGGTCATCGGCGGCGGCCCCGCCGGGGCGACCGCGGCCAACGACCTCGCCGGCAAGGGCCAGCGCGTGCTGCTGCTCGACAAGGCCGGCCGCATCAAGCCCTGCGGCGGCGCGATTCCGCCGCGGCTGATCGCCGAGTTCGAGATTCCCGACCATCTGCTGGTGGCACGCATTTCGTCCGCCCGCATGGTGTCGCCGAGCAGCCGCGACGTCGACATGCCGATCGACGGCGGTTTCGTCGGCATGGTCGACCGCGAGCATTTCGACGAATGGCTGCGCACGCGCGCCGCAGACGCCGGCGCGATCCGCCGAACCGGCACGTTCAGCCGGATCGCGCGCGATGCCGACGGCACCGCCGTCGTGCATTACGAGCGGCGCATGGACGATGGCAGCCAGCGGCCGGACAGCGTGCGGGCCCGCGCGGTGATCGGCGCCGATGGCGCGGTGTCAGCGGTGGCGCGGCAGTGCATCCCGGGCGCGGACGAGATCCGCTACGTCTTCGCCTATCATGAGATCGTGCGCTCGCCAGATCCGGGCCATCCGCTGTTCGACGCGACGCGCTGCGACGTCGTCTATCGCGGCAAGCTCTCGCCGGATTTCTACAGCTGGGTGTTCCCGCACGGGCCGACCACCAGCATCGGCACCGGCAGCGCCTGCAAGGGGTTCTCGCTGCGCGGCTCGGTCGCCGAGTTCCGCAAGGCCGCGGCGCTCGATCATCTCGAGACGATCCGCCGCGAGGGCGCCCCCATTCCACTGAAGCCGCTGCGGCGCTGGGACAATGGCCGCGACATCGTGCTCGCCGGCGATGCGGCCGGCGTGGTGGCGCCGGCCTCCGGCGAAGGGATCTATTACGCGATGGCCGGCGGCCGCGCCGCTGCCGATGCGGTTGCGCTGTTCCTGAAGACTGGCGACGCCGCTGCGCTGACGACGGCCCGCAAGGTCTTCATGCGCAAGCATGGCGCGGTGTTCTTCATCCTCGGCATGATGCAGCGCTACTGGTACACGAACGATGCCCGCCGCGAGCGCTTCGTCGCCATCTGCCGTGACCGCGACGTGCAGCAGCTCACCTGGGACGCCTACATGAACAAGGAGCTGGTGCGCGCCAAGCCGCTGTCGCATGTGCGGATCTTCTTCAAGAACATCGCGCATCTGACCGGGCTTGCGAAGGCGGCCTAGCGGCTCGCGTGATGGATGAGCTGTTTCGCAGCCCGCATCTGGTCGACCTGATTCTCGTGGTCGTCGCCGTCGAGCTGATCGCCGTCACGTTGATCTGGCGGCGGCGCCGCCGCGGCATCCCTCCGCGGGCCTTGCTGCCGAATCTGCTGGCTGGCGTCTTCCTGTTGCTTGCGGTGCGCTGCGCGCTGACGGACGCACCGTGGTTCTGGCTTGCGGCCTGTCTGGCGGCATCCGGTCTCGCCAACGCCGCCGATCTGCGGCAGCGCTGGCTATGAGGTCCGACCGATGCCGATCACTTCTTCTCGGAGAACGTCTTCAGATAGGCGATGACGTCCTTGCGCTGCTGCTCGTTGGCGAGCTTGAACACCATCTTGGTCGAGCCGGTAGCCTGGTCCGCCTTGCCCTTCTCGGTCAGGTATTTCTTGAGGAAGGCACTGGGATCGACGAGATATTCGAAGATGTTGTCGTCAGTCCAGACCAGCCCGGCCTCGCCGGCATGCTTGTTGAGATCCGAATAGGCGAAGCCCGGAGCGGTCCCCGTCGGGCGGCCGACCACCCCGGTCAGGACCGGGCCCACGGCATTCTTCGCATCGGGGCCGATACGGTGGCAGGTCATGCATTGCTTGAAGACCTGTTCGCCCTTCGCAGCGTCGCCGCCGTCCAGCGCGAATGCCGCACCTGCCGACGTTGCAACCATCACCGCCGCAACCAAACTCGATCTCAGCATCATCCATCCTCTCCTGATCTGCCATTTTGTTAGTGTACGTGACTTCCTCCTTACAGGTATCAATGTCATGTGGTCTTGTCATGCCCGCTTCATGCAAAAGTGAGCGAATAAGTCGCAGTTCGAACATGCAATAAGCGCGGGAATACCAACGAAAGTAGCCTGCCCGGAAATAAGCCTTGACACTGAAGGCGCTGCGTGGACTAACGACATCATCAAGACTCTCAATACGTTAGCGGGACGCGGCGCAATACCTTCAAAATGCGCGCCACACTGATTGGCCGCGATCCGCCGGACGTATCCAACGGGTGCCTAAGAGCATGGCCGAGTTTCACGGTCCACGACCCGACGTGACACTGCTTCTCGACATGGACGGCGTGATCCGTGAGGCCACGCTGTCTCCGAACATGTCAGCCGAGAATGTCGACGCCTGGCTCGGCCGCCCCTGGTCCGAGATCGTCGATGATGCGAGCGAGAAGATCGAACGCATCATGCAGGACACCAAGCGGACCGGCATCTCCGCGTTCCGCCAGATCACGCAGCGGTTCCCGAGCGGCCTCGAGCTGCCGATGGAATTCACCACCGTCCTGCTCGGTGGTCGCGCCGGCATGCTGGCGATCGGCAAGAATCTGCAGGCGGTCGCAGAACTCCAGGCGCGGCTGATCTCGGCCCAGCAGACCATCGAGCGTGATTACTGGCGACTGCGCGAGATCGAAACGCGCTACCGGCTCGTCATCGAGGATTCGAACGAGGCCGTGCTTCTGGCGAAGGTGTCGGACCTGCGTATCGTCGAAGCCAACCGCACAGCCACGGCCGCGCTGGGAACCTCGAGCCGCCGCAGGGACAATCTGGTCGGCCGTGATTTCCTGCAGGAGATCCCTGCCAAGGACCGCGAGCCCGTGGAACTGATGCTGCGGCGTGTCCGCGACCAGGGCAAGGCGCCGGGAATCGTGATTCACCTCAGCGAGGATGCTGCGCCCTGGATGCTCAGGGGATCGCTGATGACCAGCGATAACGCACCCATGTTCCTGCTGCAGATGGCCCCGATCGGCAAGGCCGCGCAGCCCAGCCCGGTGACGGACGATCCGGAGGCGCTGATCGACAATCTTCCTGACGCGGTCATCAGCATCGACGGCGCAGGCGCCATCAAGCGCGCCAATCGCGCGTTCCTGGAACTGGTCGAGGTCGGATCGAAAGACGCGCTCCTCGACGAGAAGCTGAGCCGATGGTTGCTCCGCCCGGGCGCCGACCTTTCGGTGCTGGTCTCCAATGTCGAGCGCCACGGCACTGTCCGGATGCTGTCGACGACGATCCAGGGCGAGCTTGGAACCGAGACGGAGGTCGAGATCTCCGCTGCAGCCTATGGCACGGATGGGCTGCGCCGGATCTGCATCGTGCTGCGCAATGTCGCCAGGAGGTTGTCGCCGACGGCGGAGCATGACAATCTCAGGACAGCGCTCGCCGCCCTGAACGAATCGGTCGGCAAAACTCCGCTGCGCAAGCTGGTGAAGAGCACGGTTGAAGTCGTTGAACAGCATTACGTCCGCGCCGCGCTTGAGCTCGCCAACGGGAACCGAACGTCGGCCGCGGAAATTCTCGGACTCAGCCGGCAGAGCCTTTACGCCAAGCTCGATAGGTATAATCTCACGCAATCAGAAGAAGACGGCGAGGAAACCGAAAAGGGGAGCTAGTTGCCCGTTCCGCTGACAACGCCAGCCTTCGGCCACGCTACTCTTACCAATTGCGAGCGCGAGCAGATCCATCTCGCAGGCTCGATCCAGCCGCACGGCGTTCTGCTGGCGATCAAGGAACCCGACAATGTCGTGATCCAGGCCAGCGTCAATGCTGCGGCCTTCCTCGGGACGAACGCTGTCGTCGGGCGGCCCCTCCGGGACCTGGGAGGCGACCTGCCGTTCCAGATCCTGCCTCATCTCGCCGGGCCGCTGCACCTCAAACCGATGACCCTGCGATGCACGGCGGGCTCGCCGCCGCGCCGGGTCGACTGCACGATTCATCGCCCCTCGAACGGCGGACTGACCGTCGAGCTGGAACCGGCGACGCAGACCACCAACATCGCGCCTGCCCTGGATGGTGCGTTCCACCACATCACCTCGGCATCGTCTCTGCTCGGCCTGAGCGACGAAACCGCGACGATCTTCAAGGAGATCACCGGCTACGACCGCGTCATGGTCTATCGCTTCGACGAAGAAGGGCACGGCGAGGTGCTGTCGGAACGGCGGCGCCCGGATCTGGAAGCCTTTCTCGGCAACCGCTATCCGGCCTCCGACATTCCGCAGATTGCCCGGAGGCTCTACGAGCGCAACCGCGTGCGCCTGCTGGTCGATGTCAACTACACGCCGGTGCCGTTGCAGCCGCGCATCTCGCCGCTCAACGGACGCGACCTCGACATGTCCTTGAGCTGCCTGCGCAGCATGTCGCCGATCCACCAGAAATATCTTCAGAACATGGGTGTCGGCGCGACGCTGGTCTGCTCGCTCATGGTTAGCGGCAAGCTGTGGGGGCTGATCGCCTGCCACCATTACGAGCCGCGCTTCCTGCCGTTCGACATCCGCGCCGCCTGCGAGGCGCTCGCCGAAACCTGCGCGATCCGCATCGCGGCGCTGGAGAGCTTTGCCCAGAGTCATTCCGAATTGGTGGTCCGCCGGCTGGAGCAGCGGCTGGTGGAGGCCGTCTCGCGGGACGGCGAATGGCAGACCGCGCTGTTCGACGGGGCGCAATCGCTGCTGCAGCCATTGGGCGCGAGCGGGGCGGCGCTGCTGTTCGAGGGCCAGGTCACGACCGCGGGCGACGTCCCCTCGACGCAGCGCATCCGCGACCTCGCCGCATGGCTCGATCGCAGCCGCAAGACGGCAGGCTCCGGGCCGCAGGGGCTCACCGCGACCACGTCGCTGACGCTCGATGAGCCGGGCTTCATGGACCTCCGGGCGAGCGCGAGCGGGCTGATTGCGGCACCTCTATCGGCGAGCGATGGAGAGTATCTGCTGTGGTTCAGGCCGGAGCAGGTCAGGACGGTGACCTGGGGAGGCGATCCGTTGAAGGCGGTCATCATCGGCGACGATCCCTCCGATCTGTCACCGCGCCGCTCCTTCGCGCAATGGCACCAGGTCGTCGAAGGCAAATCCGAGCCATGGTCCGTGGCGGAGCTGGCCTCCGCCCGCTTGATCAGCGAGACGGTGGCCGACGTGGCGCTGCAGCTGCGCTCGGTCCGGATGGTGATCGCACAGGACCAGCTCGCGACGATCAGCGGCCAGGTGCTGCGCTCGGAGCAACCCGTCATCATCGCCGACGTCGAGGGCCGCATCCTGCTGCTGAACGAGGCGTTCGAACAGCAGCTGCGCACCACCCATCCGCACATTCCGCATCTGCGCGATCTCGGCAGCTACTTCGCGGCGCCGGCGGAATTCCGCGCCAGTCTCGACGACCTCATGCGCAACAAGCGGAGCTGGCGCGGCGAGCTGATGCTTGCCGGCGGCACCTCGCCGCCACGGCCCCTGATGGTCCGCGCGGATCCCGTGATCGCGCCGCAAGACCGCGTGCTCGGCTTCGTTCTGATCTTCTCGGACCTGGCCGAGCGCAAGGCGGCCGAAGCGGCAAGGGCCCGCTTCCAGGAAGAGATCGACGGCAAGCGCAGGCCGAGCCTCCGGCTCGATCAGAGCGCGAGCCTGATCTACAAGGAGCTGGCGGCCTCGACGGTGGAGAATGCCCAGCTCGCCGCGCTCGAAGTGACGCACGGCGCGCAGGCCGGAAGCATGCCGGAGATGCTGGAGAGCATCCGGAATTCGACCGCCCGGACGCTCGAGATCATCGAGCACCTGGTGTGGTATCGCTCGCAGAGCGAGGAGTGAAGAGAACTCCGGCTGCGTTCGCTGGCTCGACGACCAAGCTGCTCATGCGATGCCCCGAACCTCTCCACGCGTCATTCCGGGGCATTCGCGCGCAAAACGGCGAAGCCGTTCTGAAGCAGCGCAAATGAGCCCGGACTCCATAACCACAGGACGTGGTAGGTCGAAGACGAGCGCCACGCGCATCTGCACCCTCATGACCGGTCGTCGCTATGGATTCCGGGCTCGCGCGTTCCGCGCGCCCCGGAATGACGCGTGGAGAGAGCGCTTGCCCAGATCTCAAATCCCGAGGCCGGCCGTCGCCTGCAGCGCCTGCGAAAGCGCGATGTTCAGCTGGAACGCCGTGGCGGCCTCCTCGACGACGGCGTCGTGATCGGCCATCGCGGCGCCGGCCTGCTCCAGCGCGGCGCGGTAGGCGTCCTTGAAGTGCGGGATATCGGCAATGGCGGGAAACTCATAGAACGACAGCGCCTCGGGCTGCAAATCGAGCGAGCGCGCGAGAATCTTCTTGATGATCTGGCCGCCGCTGAGATCGCCGAGATAGCGCGTATAGGCGTGCGCCAGCAACGGATGGCCGGAGCCGGATCCTGCCTCCTGGATGGCGCGGACATAGGCGATCGCTTCCGGCAGCCGCGGCAGATCGCTCGCATCGAGCTGCGCGAGATCGGCCTTGATCGCTGCGCTCCGGTGCAGCTGCGGCCGCACGATGCCGCCGACGACCGGCGTCCCTTCGTGCCGCAGCAATTCCGCCTCGAGCGCTTCATAGACCGGCAGCAGATTGCGCAGCAGCAGCGCGTACGCAGGCACCGTGCCGCGACCGCGCAACAGCTCGGCGACGATCCCGGTCCGTTCGGCGGTCACGTGCAGCGCCTTGGTCCGCTCACGCATGGCCTCCAAAAGACTGGCCGGGCGCGTGCTGCGCCCGGCCATTTCGTTCTGATCAACTCTGTCCAGCATCTTGAAGACCTGCAAGGCTCAGCGCGGCGGCGCCAGCCCGTGCTTCACGCCCCATTCGAACCAGTTATCGACAACGGTGCCTGACAGTAGGATACCGATGCCTCCGGTCAAGGTGCAAAGCACGGCGAACCACCAGGCCCAGCGATGGATCGACTCGGCCGTCGCATTGAAGCCCATCGTCCAGCGCCAGAACAGCGCACCACGTTCGAAGGCCGTGCCGCGGTCGACGATCTGCTCGAGCTCACGCTCGCCGCCGTAGCGGCTGATCGCCAGCACCGTCGCACCATGCATCGCGAACAACAGCGCCGATCCGTACAGGAAGGCGATCGAGAGCATGTGGAACGGGTTGTAGAACAGGTTGCCGTGGGTGATGGAGAAGTTGTTGGTCCAGTCGAGGTGCGGGAAGATGCCGAACGGCACCGCCTCGCTCCAGCTGCCCATCAGGATCGGCCGGATGAAGCCGAGCACCAGATAAAGCCAGATCGCCGACGCGAACGCCCACGACACATGCGTGCCGAGGCCGAGCGCCCGGGCGCGGCGGTAGGTGCGGGCCCACCACAACAGGATCGACGTCGTCAGGAAGAAGCCGGCCATCAGCCACCAGCCGCCTTCCTGCAGCGGCGGGAAGATCTGAAGGCCGTATTCCGGCGCCGGCGGTTGCAGCGACAGCCACGGGAACTGGCGGATGAACTCCAGCGGGCTCCAGTTCACCGACGCCAGCATGTTGAGACCGATGATCTCGATCGCAACGAAGCCGGACATCAGCGAGGCGAGGCCGAGGAAGCCGAGATACACCGGGCCGACCTGCGCGTCGCCGAGCTTGCCGAGCCAGTAGTTGAAGCTGCCCTTGCCGAGCCGCTCCCACACGCCGGGCTCGATCGGGATGCCCGGATAGATCGCACTGCGGACTTGGATCTGCGTGAAGATGTTCTGGTATTGGGCCATGACGACCTCTCCTTCAACTCATTGCGGCGACCAGATCGGGACCTTGCGCCACCACTCCCACCAATCCGACCAGGCATTGCCTTCCGGCAGCAGCCAGGCGGGGCCGGAGATGACGATGCAGACCGCGCTGAAGAACACCGCCGCCAGAGCCAGGAACAGGCCGAGGCGGTGAATGCCGAGCGTGCCGATCGAATAGCCGATCAGATCGCGAAACATCGTGTTCTCATGCTCCGGCGACTTCATCTCCTGGCCGCGGCCGGGATTGCTGGCCGACAGGATCAGAGAGCCGTGCAGTGCGAGCGCGAGACACGTGGTGAAGAAGAACGTGATCGCAATCATATGGGCGGGGTTGTAGTGAAAGTTGCCGAACTGATAGCCGGTGTTCGACACCCAATCGAGATGGGTGATGATGCCGTAGGGGAACCCGTAGCTCCACGAGCCCATCAGCACCGGACGGATCACCTCCAGCGTGAAATAGGCGAAGATCGCGAAGGCGAAAGCGAACGGCACGTGATAGCCGATCGCGAGCTTGCGGCAGATCTCGACCTCGCGCAGCGCCCAGGAGACGAACGCGCCGAGGGCGCACACCGTGATGAGCTGCCAGAACCCGCCTTCGGTCAAAGGCGCGAACGACAGCCCGTATTTGGCATCGGGTGGATTGATGCTGATCTGCCAGAGATTCCACGTCGGTCCAAGCGCCGTCGCATAGAGGATCAGCGCCACGCCGACGAAGGTGAAGAAGATCGTCGTCACGCCGAAGAAGCCGACGTAGAACGGTCCGACCCAGAAATCGAAGAGGTCACCGCCGATCAACGTGCCGCCGCGGACGCGGTATTTTCGTTCAAAGCTGAGCATTGCCATCGGTCCTGCCTCCGCTGCCCGTCGCTCGATAGACTACATGTCGTGTCGTAGACTCGTGAATGTCGGGATCGTGAATGTCGTGAGCGGTGTAGAGTGGGAAGCGGGCGGGCAAGGTCTGCCGCCCTGCCATCGTCCGCTTCCCATTGGTCGTGCCTTGGCTCTAGCTGAGCTTCAGCGGAGTCGCCGGATCGGAGATCGACGACGTCTTTGCAGCACGCGGTCCCTCCAGCCAGTTGAACCGGTTGGTGCTGAGCAGGATGAAATGAATCACCAATGCCAGCCCGAACAGGAACACGCCGAGAGCCACAAGAACCCTGCGGGGATCGAACAACAACCACAAGCGCCACATAGTTTTCTCCTTTCGGTCAGGTCAGGTAGGAGAGGACGAGATTGGCGTAGTGGGTCACCCCATCCAGCGCCGCCGCCTTGTAGCCAGTCGGCCCAGGCAGCCAAGGACGCCACATCCAGGCGAGAATGTGGGCGACGATCGCAACCGCCGTGAAGCCCACGAAGCTCGTCATGAAGATGCTATGGAATTCCCTAGCCTCCGATTCGGTCAGCCCCGACAGAGAGCCTCCCTTGTTTGGTTCCACCATAGTAGTACCTCCTGGTGTTGGCCTTTCGGCCGGATGCCGCTCACTGTCGCGAGCGGCGTCGAAGCGCCATCCCGTCGCCGGGATGACATCCGTGCGGCGAGCCGCACGAATTCCTTGCAGAGCTCACAAGGCTGCAACGCGCAGCCGAGTGGCTCGAAACCCGCGGGACCTCACAGCCCCATGAAGGACGAGGTCGCGCAGTTCGCGGCCTTGATCCTTGCTTCACCGACGATCGCGCCGAGCGGCGCGGGCCGGTGTCCCGTGATGATGGAGCCGATCCGGCGCAGCACGCCTTCGACCATCAGCACGACGAAACACACCGCGTAGACCAGGAGATATTCGATCCGCTCGCGCGATCTCGGCGCGACGTCACGATCCATGCGCTCGTATAACGACATCGTCCTCTCCCTCTCCGCCCCATTCTCGTTGCCTTACGCGGCCTGGCCCGTTGCGAGCCGTGACCGCGCATGCGCGAGAACGTCTTCCGTCACCTTGTCCAACCCGGCCTGGCGCGCACCGCGCTCGGCCGCGTCGCGCAGCCGCTTGGCTGCGGAAATCCGCACCAGCACCGGCTCCGTCTCGATGATCTGATCCAGCGCGAGCTTGGCGCCGTCATCCCATGGCAATTCGCGCTCGAGCCGCGACGGCGTTGCCGCGATCTGATCCAGTTGCGTGCCGAGCGGCAGGATGTTGAACAGCGCATCGAACAGCGCGTTGCAGACCTCCTGCACGACATAGGTCGCGCCCGCATAGCCCATGAACGGCGTGCCGGTGTGGCGGCGGATCACGGTGCCCGGGAACGAGGCCGGGATGTAGATCGAGCGGTTGCCGGCTTCCGCCGCATACATGCGCTCATTGTAGCTGCCGAACAGCACCAGCGGCGGCCGCTCGTGGATGGCCTTGCGGATCGCGTCGTTGTCGGTCTTGGCGCCGGCGCAGCGCGAGATCGCGAAGCTGCAGGGCAGGCCGAGCTCGGTCTCCAGGAAGTTGCGCAGGCCCCGCGCGTAGGTCTCGGATGCGACGATGCCGAAGCTCGCGGTGCCGAAGAAGTCCTGCGTCACCGAGCGCCAGAGATCCCACAGCGGCTTGATCGTAGTGTGCTTCTCACGGGTGATGAACGGCTCGGGATCGAGCCCGAGCAGTTCGCCGAGCGAGCGCAGGAATTTGGTGGTCGAATGCAGCCCGATCGGCGCCTGCAGGTACGGCCGCTCCAATGTCTCGCACAGCAGCCGGCCGAACTCGCGATACATGCAGACGTTGACGTCGGCATCGACCAGCTTCGGCACGTCGGCCAGATGACTGCCGAGCGGAAATACCATGTTGATCTCGGCGCCGATGCCCTCGACCAGGCGACAGATCTCGGCGACATCCGAGGGCATGTTGAAGGTGCCGTAGATCGGCCCGATGATGTTGACGCGCGGCTTCTCGCCGTCCTTGCGCGGCTTGCGCTCGGGGACCTTGCGCAGGCCGTATTCGCTCCACAGCCAGCTGAGCGCACGGTTGGCGCTCTGCCACTGGTCCTCGTCGATGGTGCGTGGCAGGAAGCGCTTGATGTTGGAGCCTTCGGGCGTCACGCCGCCGCCGATCATCTCGGCGATCGAGCCGGTGACGACGACCGCCGGCAGATCCGGATCGAGCGCGCGGCGCGCGCGCTTCATCGCCTGCTCGGTGCCCTTCTGGCCGAGCTCATCCTCGCCCAAACCCGTGACGACGATCGGCAGTTCGTGCGGCGGCAGGCCGTCGGTGTAGTGCAGCACCGAGGTCACCGGCAGATTCTCGCAGCCGACCGGGCCATCGATGATGACCTGCAGGCCTTTGACCGCAGTGAACGCGTAGACCGCCCCCCAATAGCCACCGGCGCGATCGTGGTCGAGGATCAGCATTACACCATCTCCTCGGACTTGCGCTTCTTGGCCTGCGCCGCAACCGCCTTGCGGAACTTGTCGCGGAACTCAGGACGCGCGACAGGTGTGTCCTGCCACACGCCGGCGTTGTCGCCCTCGCCGACGCCCTCGAAGAACTCGCGCATCTCGTCGAAGCGGGCCTTGCCACCGATCGCCGCATTGACGACCTGCGCCAGCGAGCCGGCGCCCGACACGCCGAACAACGGCCGCGCCGAGATCAGGTTGGTGAAGTAGAGCGACGGGATCGCGCGCGCCTTGGCCTTCTGCACGACAGGCGTGGTGCCGATGGCCAGATCAGGCGCATACTCATCGACCGCCGCGAGATCCTGCTCCAGCGAGGCGCGGTACTGCACCCGCACGCCGCGCGCCTCGAGCCAGGCGCAATCGGCCTCCGACCAGCGCGTGCGCGGGCACGCCGTGCCGACATAGCGCAGATCAGCACCGCTCTCGACCAGGAGACGCCCGACCAGGAGCTCCGATCCCTCATAGCCCGACAGCGTGATGCGGCCACGAATGGGCGTCGCCGCAAGCGCCGCGCGAATTGCCGGCAGCACCGCGTTCTTGGCCGCGTCGATCTGCGCGCGCCCGACACCGCAAGTCGTCCCGACGGCTTCCAGCCAATCTGACGTGCCGTCGCAGCCGACCGGCGCCGAGCCGATGATCGGACGGCCCGCCGCCTCGAACTCGCGGATCGAGGCCGTGTAGAACGGATGGATCGCCGCGACCGCCGCGCAATCCAGCGCGCCATAGAGCTCGCGCCATTCGCGCGTCGGCACGGTCGGACCGGCCGCCAAGCCGAGCGGCGCCAGCATCATGCCGATGCCGACGGGATCGGCCGGGAACATCTCACCCAACAGTGTGATGGTCGGCTTGTCGCCCCGCGGCGCCCGCGGCGCCTGCACCGGCCCCTGCTCCGCCTCGCGACGCGCGTAGTTGAGCATCGCGCCGGCCAGCACGTCCTTGGCCTCGGCATGGGTCGGCACCCCAAATCCGGGGACGTCGATGCCGATCACGCGGACGCCGTTGATCTCCTTCGGCAGGATCTGCAGCGGCACGCCCGATGCGGTCGGGACGCAGAGATTGATGATGACGACGCAGTCGTAATTGGCGGGATCGGCGAGCTTGAACACCGCCTCGCGGATGTCCTCGAACAGTTTTCCGGTGACCAGCGTCTCGGAATTGAACGGGACGTAGCCGACGCTGCGCCGCGCGCCATAGAAGTGCGAGGTGAAGGTCAGGCCATAGACGCAGCAGGCCGAGCCCGACAGCACGGTCGCGGTGCGCCGCATGCGCAAGCCGACGCGCAACGAGCCGAACGCCGGGCACATGCTCTGCGGCTGATCGTGCGGCCCGGCCGGATAGTCGGCCGCGTAGCGCGCGAGCACCTCGCTCTTGCCGGCGGCCTCGGCCGCCTTCTTGAGCTCGGCCTTGCCGGCATGGCAGCCGAGCGCCTCGGGCTGCGCCGGCAGAAGGCCTGCCTCTGCGCCGCTCTGCGCGCTGACTGCCTGATGGACTACAGGATCGCTCATTGCACTACATTCCACTCGCCAGCCGATCCCATCACAAATTGTCGTAGATCACTTCGAGCGACGGCTTGGCGACGGCGGTGCTGCCGCACATGTCCTCGAGCGTCGCCTGCTCCAGCACGACGTCGCGACCAGTCTCCGAGGCCTTGAACAGGCCGAGCAGGCCGTCATGCGTCAGGGGATGCGGATGCTGCGGCGGCGCGTCGGCGACATTGGCGGCGAGATGCTCGAACAGCGGCGCCCAGGGCGTGCCGGGCCGGCCGATGATCTGATAGCTCGCGCTCTTGCGCCGGATGTCGTCGTCGGCCGGGATCGAGGCCAGCACCGGAATGCCGGCCGCATCGGCAAAGGCCTGGGCCTCACCGGTGCCGTCATCCTTGTTGATGACGATGCCGGCGACGCCGACATTGCCGCCGAGCTTGCGGAAATACTCCACCGCCGAGCAGACATTGTTGGCGACGTAGAGCGACTGCAGGTCGTTGGAGCCGACGATGATGACCTTCTGGCACATGTCGCGTGCGATCGGCAGGCCGAAGCCGCCGCAGACGACGTCGCCGAGGAAATCCAGCAGCACGTAGTCAAAACCCCAATCGTGGAAGCCGAGCTTCTCGATCAGCTCGAAGCCGTGGATGATGCCGCGTCCGCCGCAGCCGCGGCCGACTTCGGGACCGCCGAGCTCCATCGCGAACACGCCGTCGCGCTTGAAGCAGACATCGCCGATCTTGACCTCTTCACCCGCGAGCTTCTTCTTCGATGAGGTCTCCAGAATGGTCGGGCAGGCGCGGCCGCCGAACAGCAGCGACGTCGTATCGCTCTTCGGATCGCAGCCGATCAGCAGCACCTTCTTGCCCTGCTGCGCCATCATGTAGGACAAATTGGCGAGCGTAAAACTCTTGCCGATGCCGCCCTTGCCGTAGATCGCGATGATCTGCGTGGTCTTCTTCGGCGCAGCCGTTATCGGCGCATCGGGCTCGATCGCCGCTTCGGCACGCAAGGCGTCGGTCATCGCACTGATCTTGGTCGGGGCGTTCATGCTGCAGCTCTCCAGTCCAAGACCATCTTGAGACATGACGGATCGTCGAACGCGGTCCGGTAGGCGCTCTCCGCGGCCTTGGCGTCCGCGTGATGCGTGATCAGGCCGTCCAGCGACAGCCGGCCGGTATCGATGAGGTTGCGCACCACGAGCAGATCGTCGTGCTTCCATTCGGCGGCGACGCGGATCGCCGCCTCGCGCATGAAGGCCGGCGGATAGGAGAAGGTGAGCGGCGCGCTGTAGAAGCCGGCGAGAATGATCTCGCCCCTGGGCGCCAGGCGAGCGATGAGGCTGTCGAGCAGGCCGGCATCACCGCTGGCATCGAGAATCAGGCGATAGTCGCGCTTGCTATCATCAGCGGGATCGATGACGCGGTAGCCCATCGCGCCGGCGGCGCGCTCCGGATTGCTCTCCCACACCACCGGCGGATCGCCGCCCATCGCCATGATCAGCCGCGCCAGCAGGCGACCGAGCACGCCATGGCCGACCACACATTCGGCGCGGCCGTCGCCGCCGATCGCCAGCGCGTGATAGGCGGTGGCCGCCAGCGCCAGCAGCACGCCGTGCTCGCCGATGGCTTCGTCGATCGCAACCACGCGCTGTGCGGGAACGTTGAGGCGCGAGGCGGCGGCGCCGAACAGGCTCTTCACCTCGCCGAAGCAGCGCGCTGCGCCCGGCACGAACACGCGCTCGCCTTTTCGAAAACCGGAATTGCGGTCCGTGTGCGCGACACGCCCCACCGCCTCGTAGCCCGGCACGAGCGGATAGCCCATGCCCGGGAAGGACGGCATCCGCCCTTCGTACAGCAGCCGTTCGGTGCCGGTGCTGATCGCGCTCCATTCGATGTCGACGGTCAGGCAGTCCTGGGCATCCGCCAGCAGCAGCTGCTGCAGCGACAATTCCCTCGGCCTCCCCAGCACAACGGCGATCGCGTCCATAGCCCAACTCCCCGGCGACGCCCGCTTAGTTACGGGTGTCAGGTTAATCCGCCCACTGAGAGTGTCAACATAAATTTACATTCCGAGTGTCAGCTATTCGCGACAATCACGCTGGCGATCAGCGGGATCCGCGTGCGTAGCGTTCGCACCTGCGAGAAGCCTGCCGCGATCAGCAGCTCGCGCAGCCGCGCGGCGCTGCGCGGCCGCCCCTGCCCCATCGCGCGCAGATAGATCTCGAAATAGGCGCTGACGCCGTCGCTGCCGCCGGCCGCATCGCGCATCGGCTCGCCGAGCAGCAGCACGCCCTTGTCGGGCAGGGCCGCGCGCGCCTTCTTGAGCAGCCGCGCCACGGCTTCGTCGTCGTGATCGTGCACGACGCGAATCAGCGAGATCACGTCGGCGCCGGTCGGCAGCGGATCATCGTAGAAGCTGCCGGGGCTGATCGTGACGCGATCGGCGAGCCCGGCCTTGCCGAGACGCTCCTGCGCGATCGCGGCGACCTCCGGCAGATCGAACAGCTGCAGCCGGAGCTGCGGCGCCTGCCGGGCAGCGGCCATGAGAAAGCTGCCGTCGCCGCCGCCGACATCGAGCAGGCAGCGATGGCCGCTCAGGGGATAGGCCGCGAGGACGATGTCGGCGATCATCGGCTGCGACGCCGCCATCAGCGCGGTGTAGGGCGCGACACTGTCGCGCGTCAGCGCATCGCCGCTGTGATCCAGCGCATAAGGCCAGTAATGCGCCAGCCGGCGCTCGCGATCCTGCCCGCGCAGCAGCGCCACGGGATCGCCGAGGTCGGCGTAGAGCGCGGCATGATGCCGGACCATCGCGGCGATGCCGGGATTGCCGAGCAGCGCCGCGCCGAGCGGCCCGAGCCCATAGCGCGCCGCGCCGCGTCGCTCGAGCAATTGCAGCGCGGAGGCAGCCTCGCACAGGCTCTCCATCGCGTCGTCCGGCATCGCCGCGCGCGACGCCAGCGCCGCAACATCGCAGGGTCCGGCCCGCAAGGCTTCGAACAGATCGAGCTGCACGCAGGCGGCCAAGGTCTGCGAATAGACGAAGCCGGCGCAGAGATCGAACAGCTCCGCCGCACGCCTGCGCGCAATCGGCCGCGTCAACGGAAACGCCGCCGCCCAGCGCTGGAACGCCGCACTCGCCAGCAGCCCGTCGCGCCACCCGCGCCAGCGATCACCAAAACTGGTTGCGGCCGGCGTGTCGTGGCGAACGGCGGCAGGCATGACGCTAAGGCTCCAACGACAGAGTTTGCGCTGGCTGACGCAGTTGATAGGTCCGAATGGATCGGCACACGCAGCTGCCCACCCTCCCCTGGAGGGGGAGCGTCGTCGCGCGCGAAGCGCGTGGCGGGGTGCGGTGGGCTCGGAAATCGGTCGTTATGAGTCCCGATGCTCTTGGCTGTGCCTGCCTAGGCCCGCGGGGCATCACCAGCACTGCGCGCGCGGATAGTCTGTCACCCCACCCCGCCGCGCGCTGCGCGCGCGTCGACCCTCCCCCTCCAGGGGAGGGTGGGCACCGCTCGTGTGGTGAGACCGTCGCCACCGCACGCGGCCGGCAGATCACGCCGCCGACTGCGCCAGGCGGCGGGGGACCAGGCGCTTGGCTTCCTGCTCCATCAGCATGCGCAATTCATGAGCATGCTCGCAGGGCGGCATGGTGCGGATGCCGTCTGCGACGAGATCGTGGAGATAGCTGACGGCGCCGGTGAGCCCATAGATCAGCACCGCGTTCGGCCGGCCATGCGCCGCGTCCTGGCCGACGGGCTTGCCCGCTTCCTCTTCGTCGCTCGCCGCGTCGCGGATGTCATCGGCGACCTGATAGGCCTCGCCGATGGTCTCGCCGAGCGTTCGCCACGCCTCCGGATTCTCATGCCCCGCCGCCGCAGCCCCCGAGACCGTGGCCGCAGCGAACAGCGCGCCGGTCTTGGAGCGGTGATAGCGCGACAGATCGATTTCCGGCTCGCATTCCCAGGCCTGTCCGGCGGCAATGCCGTGCGGCACGCCGACGGCGTCGCCGATGGTGGCGATCAGCTGCGCCAGGCGCAACGGCGAGCAGCGCGACTTGGCAAGCGTCTGGAACGCGAGCACGATCAGCGCGTCGCCGGCGAGCACCGCGAGCGGCTCGCCGAACGCGGCATGCACGGAGGGGCGGCCGCGCCGCAGCGAGGCGTTGTCAAAGCACGGCAGATCGTCATGGACCAGCGAGGCGCAGTGCAGCAGCTCGATCGCCGATCCCGCCGCATCCGTCGCCGCCGGCTCGTCGTCGCCACAGGCGGCGGCCACCGCATGACACAGCCGGGGGCGCACCCGCGCGCCCTTGGGAAACACCGCGGCCTGCATGGCGGCCGATAAACGTGGCGGACATCCGGGCCGATCGGCCAGCCCGACCGCTGCGACGAGGGATTTCTCGATCCGGGCCATCACATCCATGTCCGCCTCCCCTGCCGCGAGGCCCACCCGGTCCTCGCGTATGTAAATTACAGCTTACACCCATAGTGTAAATCATGCTAGACATTTCCGACGTCAGATCAGGTGGACGGGAGTGCGAGCAATGGCCGATCACCGCGTGATCGTGGTTGGCGCCGGCATCGCCGGCCTCAGTGCCGCGCTCACCCTCGCCGCGCGCGGCGCGCAGGTGACGGTGCTCGAGCGCGCTCCCGCGCCCGGCGGCAAGATGCGCCAGATCGCGATCGGGCCCGCGCGCATCGACTCCGGCCCCACCGTGTTCACGATGCGCTGGGTGTTCGACGAGCTGTTCGCCGAGATCGGCACCGCACTGGACGATCATCTGACGCTGACCCCGCTCGAGATCCTCGCCCGCCACGCCTGGACGGATCGCCGCACGCTCGACCTGTTCGCCGACGCGGAGCGATCGACTGACGCCATCGGCCATTTCGGCGGACGCAGCGAAGCCGAGGGCTATCGCGCATTCTGCCGCGATGCCCGCCGCATCTTCGAGGTGCTCAGGGATCCCTTCATCCGCACCCCGGCGCCGAGCATGACGCATCTGCTGCGCAATGCCGGTTTCCGCGATCTCACCGCGATCCGCCCGTTCCAGACGCTGTGGAAGGCGCTCGGCGGCTATTTCCGCGATGCCAGACTGCAGCAGCTGTTCGGACGCTACGCCACCTATTGCGGCTCATCGCCGTTCCATGCGCCGGCGACGCTGATGCTGGTGGCGCATGTCGAGCAGTCCGGCGTCTGGCTGATCGACGGCGGGATGCATGAGCTCGCCGCGTGTCTGGCGGCGCTGGCGCGGCGCCATGGCGTCAGCATCCGCTACGACAGCGAGGTCGCAGGCATCGTCACCGATGGCGGCCGCGCCTCCGGCGTGCGCCTCGCCGATGGCGAGCAGATCACGGCCGACGCCGTGATCGCGACCGCAGATGTCGCCGCGCTCGCAGCGGGCCTGTTCGGCGCGGACGCGGCGCGCGCGCTGCCGTCCATCCCGGAATCCGCACGCTCGCTCTCGGCCATGACCTGGAGCTGCATGGCGCGCGCCGACGGCTTTCCGCTGCTCCGCCACAACGTGTTCTTCTCGCGCGACTACCGCGCCGAGTTCGATTCTCTGGTCGACCGCCGCGCGATGCCGGCCGAGCCCACCGTCTATGTCTGCGCGCAGGACCGCGCCGACGATCCGGACGATTCAGGCCGGACCGAGCCGCTGTTCGTGCTGATCAACGCGCCCGCGACCGGCGACCACCACCGCTTCGATTCCTCGGAGATCAGCCAATGTGCCCGCCAGACCTTCGACCTGCTGCAGCGCTGCGGCCTCAGCATCGCGACGACGCCGGAATTGACCCGCGTGACGACGCCGGCGGATTTCAACCGGATGTTTCCGGGCACGGGGGGCGCGCTGTACGGCCGCAGCTCGCACGGCTGGATGGCGTCGTTCCAGCGGCCGGGCGCACAGACCAGGCTGCCGGGCCTCTACGTGGCGGGGGGCAGCGCGCATCCGGGACCGGGCGTGCCGATGGCGGCGCTGTCGGGGCGGATGGCAGCGGCGCGGGCGATTCTCGACCTCGCTTCGACCGCACCGTCACGCCGGACGGCTATGCGTGGTGGTATGTCGACGCGCTGAGCGACGACGGGCAATTCGGGATCACGCTCATCGCCTTTGTCGGCAGCGTGTTCTCGCCCTATTACGCCTGGGCCCGGCGGAGCGGCCCGGCCGATCCCGAGAATCATTGCGCGCTCAACGTCGCCCTCTATGGCGCGCGGGCGCGGCGCTGGGCCATGACCGAGCGCGGCCGCGGCGCCATCGCGCGCGATGCCGAGAGCTTCAGGATTGGCCCGAGCCGCCTGGCGTGGAACGGCCGCGAGCTCGCCATCGAGATCAACGAGGTCGCCGTGCCCTGGCCGCTGCCGCTGCGCGGCAACGTGCGCGTCGTTCCGACCGCACTCAACGAGGTCGCGTTCACGCTGGATTCGAACGGACGCCATCGCTGGCAGCCGATCGCGCCATGCTGCCGCGTGTCGGTCGATTTCGATCATCCGAACCTGCATTGGCGCGGCAACGGCTATTTCGACATCAACCATGGCGATGCGCCGCTGGAGCGCGACTTCCGGAGCTGGCAATGGTCGCGCGCCGCCACCCGCACCGGCACCGTGATCTCCTACGACACGATCGCGCGCGAGGGCGCCGACAAGACGATCGCGCTGCATGTCGATTCCGAGGCCAGGCTGGACCGGATCGCGCCGCTCGCCGCGGCGCCGCTGCCCAGGACGATGTGGCGCATCGATCGCAGCGCCCGCGCAGATGCCGATGCGCCGGTGCGCGTCGTCAGCACGCTGGAGGACGCCCCATTCTATGCCCGCTCCCATCTCGCCGCCAGCATGCGCGGCGAGGACGTCGCAGTCATGCACGAGAGCCTCTCGCTCGACCGCTTCCAGATGCCGATCGTGCAAGCCATGCTGCCGTTCCGGATGCCGCGGCGGAGAGGTCCAGCTTGAGGCGGCGTTGCACTCGTGGACGAACGTAGACGATTTGGTTGCGCAACAAAATGCGGCGTCGTCCCGGACAAGCCGCGACGCGCGACAGCGCGGCGCGGCGCCGATCCGGGACCCATACGCCGCGGCCGTCGTATTGGGCAAAAAGCCAATCGCCAGGGTGCCCCAAACCACTCCCTGGGGGTATGGGTCCCGGGTCAAGCCCCATAGGCGCTAAGATAGTTTTAGCATCATTTGATAGCGACGTTTTCTTCTCG
>NZ_BSCT01000047.1 GCF_030159255.1 Bradyrhizobium sp. SSBR45G
TCGCAGGCGGGCCGCAGGCGTCAGCCGACGCCTGGCCTTCCCTGCGCCCTCCGATGTTCGAGAGGGTGAAACAGATCAGCATGACTCGGGCAGGAATGTCGCGGGAACGCGACATCATGTGTAGTTCGATGTGAGCGATCGTGCGTCATCACCGGTGTCGTCCCGGGCTTGACCCGGGACCCATAAGCCCAGGGAGGCGTTGTCGCGCACGCTGGTCGACCATCGAGTCTAACAACGTGGGCCGGTGAGTATGGGTCCCGGGTCAAGCCCGGGACGACAGCGGAATGTTTGGCGACCATCTCCACCCCGCGGAATATTTTCCGCGCTTGCCAAGCCTGATGCGAGGGTCCAAAAAATCTCCAACCATTCGGGACGAAACGACAGGAAGCGGAGACGGAATTGACCATCAAGGGCAAGGCCTACATTGCCGGGATCTACGAGCATCCGACCCGGCACGCACCCGACAAATCCACTGCGCAGCTGCATGCCGAGGTCGCCAAGGGCGCGCTGGAGGACGCGGGTCTCAGCGCCAAGGACGTCGACGGCTATTTCTGCGCCGGTGATGCGCCGGGCGGCGCCTGGCCGATGGTGGACTATCTCGGGCTCAAGGTGCGCCACATCGATTCCACCGAGACCGGCGGCTGCTCCTACCTGATCCACGTCGGCCATGCGGCCGAAGCGATCGCCGCCGGCAAGTGCTCGATTGCGCTGATCACCTTGGCCGGCAAGCCGCGTACCGGGCCGATGCCGCCACGCGCCGCCGGCGCCGAGGCCGATTTCGAGATGGCCTATGGTGCGACGACGCACAACGCCTATGGCATGTGCGCGATGCGCCACATGCACGACTATGGCACCACCAGCGAGCAGCTCGCCTGGATCAAGGTCGCCGCCTCGCATCACGCGCAGTACAATCCGCATGCGATGCTGAAGGAGGTCGTCACGGTCGAGGACGTCATCAACTCGCCGATGATCTCAGATCCGCTGCATCGCATGGATTGCTGCGTCGTCACCGATGGCGGCGGCGCGCTTATCGTGACGACGCCGGAGATTGCCAGGAGCCTGAAGAAGCCGCTGGTGCGGCTGATCGGCCATGGCGAGGCGATGAAGGGGCCGCGCGGCGGCAAGGATCTCGACCTGACTTATTCCGCCGGCGTGTGGTCCGGCCCGCGCGCCTTCGAGGAGGCGGGCATCACGCCTGGGGATATCAAATACGCCTCGATCTATGACAGCTTCACCATCACGGTGCTGATGCAGCTCGAGGATCTCGGCTTCTGCAGGAAGGG
Organism: Bradyrhizobium sp. SSBR45G; assembly: GCF_030159255.1. Taxonomy (GTDB): domain Bacteria; phylum Pseudomonadota; class Alphaproteobacteria; order Rhizobiales; family Xanthobacteraceae; genus Bradyrhizobium. The sequence goes on from NZ_BSCT01000047.1 coordinate 1,284, forward strand.
CGAGGGCGGCAAGTTCGTCGCCGACGGCAACCTCATCTCGGGCGTCGGCAAGCTGCCGTTCAACACCGATGGCGGCGGGCTCTGCAGCAACCATCCGGTCAACCGCGGCGGCATGACCAAGGTGATCGAGGCCGTGCGCCAGCTGCGCGGCGAAGCCCACCCGAAGGTGCAGGTGCAAAACTGCGATCTCGCCATTGCCCATGGCACCGGCGGGCTGCTCGGCGTCCGCCACGCCGCCTCGACCTGCATTCTGGAGCGCGTGTGATGTCTGAAGCGAAGAAGCTGCCGGCCCCAATCACCAATCCCGAGACCAAGGCGTTCTGGGACGCCGCCGCCGAGGGCAAGTTCCTGATCAAGCGCTGCACCGCCTGCGGCGAGGCGCACTATTTCCCGCGCTCGATCTGCCCGTTCTGCTTCTCCGACCAGACGGTGTGGGAGCAGAGCGCGGGCGAGGGCGAGATCTACACCTTCTCGATCATGCGGAAGTCGCCGACCGGACCGTATGCGATCGGCTACGTGACCTTGAAGGAGGGCCCGTCGCTGCAGACCAATTTCGTCGATTGCGACTTTGATAGCTTAAAGATCGGTCAGAAGGTGAAGGTGGTCTTCAAGCCCACCGACGGCGCCCCGCTGCCGTTCTTCACGCCGGTGTAGAGATGCGCTCGGTGCACCCTCTCCCCTTGCGGGAGAGGGTGGCAGCCGCAGGCTGCCGGGTGAGGGGTTTCTCTCCGCATCGGCAGTGCCTCTGTGGAGGCATACCCCTCACCCGAGTGACGTTGGCGCTGATAGTTGTGGAGCCCTCTCCCGCAAAGGGAGAGGGCGCAGCAATTGGCGCCGGAAAGGCGAGGCGCGGAGCGCCGTGCCCACCGTTCTAACAAGACGAAAAGGCGGTGGGCACGCTTCGCTTTGCCCACCCTACAAGAACCGAATTCGGGGAGGCGACATGCCGATCAACTACGATGAGCTGATGGCGATGAAGGCGATCGGGCAGTCCTATGCCTACGGTGATCGCGAGGTGATGCTGTACGCCTATGGCATCGGCATGGGCGCCGATCCGATGGACGAGCGAGAGCTCGCCTTCGTCAACGAGGCCACCGCCGAGCCGCGGCCGCTGAAGGTGGTGCCGACCTTCGCCTCCGTCGCGGCCTGGGGCTCCGGCCCCGGCGACATGAAGCTCAACCGCGTGCTGGTCGTCGACGGCGAGCGCGACATCACCTTTCACAAGCCGCTGGCTGTGGCGGCGAAGATCACCGCCGATTCCTCGGTGCTCGCGGTGTCCGACAAGGGCAAAGACAAGGGCGCCGTCATCCGCCACCAGACCATCCTGCGCGATGAGAGCGGCGCCCCGCTGGCGACGCTCGTGGCCTCGCGCTTCGCCCGCGGCGACGGCGGCTTCGGCGGTCCGTCCGGCGGCATCCCCGAGCCGCATCCGGTGCCGTCGCGCGCGCCCGACCGCAGCGTCGACATTGCGACACGGCCCGACCAGGCGCTGATCTACCGCCTGTGCGGCGACCGCAATCCGCTGCACTCCGATCCCGAGTTCGCCCGCCGCGCCGGCTTTCCACGCCCGATCCTGCACGGCATGTGCACCTACGGCCTGACCTGCCGCGCCGTGCTGCAGACCTACGCCGACTACGATGCGTCGGCCTTCCGCCAGCACGCCGCGCGGTTCTCCTCGCCGGTGTTTCCCGGCGAGACCGTGACGGTCGACCTGTGGAGAGACGGTGACGTTGTTTCGTTCGAGGCGCGGGTCAAGTCGCGCAACGTCACCGTGATCAAGAACGGCAAGACGGTGCTGGGCTAGTTAGGGACGCATGGGCCGTTGGCTCCCTCGCCCCGTTCTTCACGGGGAGAGGGTGGGGTGAGGGGCAGACGCACGGGGAGTGTCCGTGGTGAGACCTGTACCCCCTCACCCGGATTGCATCTTCGATGCAATCCGACCTCTCCCCGCAAGCGGGGCGAGGTGCACCGAGCAAGCCGCAGTGGCTCGCGTCTCAGGGATCGAGGGCACCTCCCACCGTTCTTCGCGAGGGCGGAATGGAAGGCGAAATGGACCGCAGACATCAGCGGAGGAGACACCCATGGGACTGCTCGACGGCAAGGTGGCACTGATCACCGGGGCAGGTGGCGGCCTCGGCGAGGCCTACGCCAAACTGTTCGCACGCGAAGGCGCGGCGGTTGTCGTCAACGATCTCGGCGGTCCGCGCGACGGCTCCGGCTCGGACCTGTCGATGGCCGAGCAGGTGGTGGCGGCCATCACCGCCGAGGGCGGCCGCGCCGTCGCCAACGCCGCCGACATCTCGACCGTGGCCGGCGGCCAGTCGGTGTTCGACGATGCCATCCGCCATTTCGGCCGCGCCGACATCCTGGTCAACAATGCCGGCATCCTGCGCGACCAGACCTTTGCGAAATCCAGCGAGGCGGACTGGGACAAGGTGATCCAGGTGCACCTCAAAGGCACCTTCTGCTGCACGCTGCCCGTGTTCAGATGGATGCGCGAGAATGGCGGCGGCGTCATCGTAAACACCTCCTCGACCTCGGGCCTGATCGGCAATTTCGGCCAGTCCAACTATGGCGCGGCCAAGGGCGGTATCTGGGGCCTGTCCAACGTGCTGGCGATCGAGGGCCGCAAGTACAACATCCGGGTGTGGACCTTGGCGCCGGGCGCGCTGACCCGCATGACCGCCGACCTGCCGCGCTACAAGGAGAACCCGGGCGCCGCGCTGACGCCGGAGGGCATCGCGCCGGCCGTGCTCTACATGGTGAGCCCTCTCTCCGGCGACCAGACCGGCAAGGTGCTCGGCGTTTCCGCCGCCCGCGGGGTGCGCGAGTTGCGCATGATGGAAATGGACGGTTGGACGCCGCCGTCCTCGGCCTGGAAGGCGGAGGACATCGCTGCTCATGCAGAGGAGATATTCTTTTCGGAGGCCGAGATTCGAAAGTCCGCCCGGCGGTTTTGATGTATGCAGGTCGTCATTCCGGGGCGCCCGAAGGGCGAGCCCGGAATCCATAACCACGATCGGGATTATGGATTCCGGGCCTGCGCCTGGCGGCGCATCCGGAATGACGACAGATGAATGGGAGACCAGACGATGAAGCTCACGCCCGCCGCCAAAGGCACCTTCGCGATCGCGCCGACGCCGTTCCATGATGACGGCCGCATCGACGAGGCCTCGATCGATCGCCTGGTCGATTTCTATGCCGCGGCGGGCTGCGACGGCATCACCGTGCTGGGCATCATGGGTGAGGCGCCGAAGCTGGATGCGGCTGAGTCCGCCGAGGTCGCGATCCGCTTCGTCAAGCGGGCGACCAGCATGCAGATCATCGTCGGCGTGTCGTCGCCGGGCTTCGCCACGATGCGCGCGCTGGCCCGTGCCACCATGGACGCCGGTGCCGCCGGCGTCATGATCGCGCCTCCTCCGTCGCTCCGCACCGACGACCAGATCACCGGCTATTTCAAGCAGGCCCAGGAGGCGATCGGCGAGGACATTCCCTGGGTGCTGCAGGACTATCCGCTGACGCAGCAGGTCGTCTTCACCCCCGCCGTCATCCGCAAGATCGTCATGGACAGCGCCTCCTGCGTGATGCTCAAGCACGAGGACTGGCCGGGCCTGGAGAAGATCTCGGCGCTTCGCGGCTTCCAGAAGGACGGCTCGCTGCGGCCGCTGTCGATCCTGTGCGGCAATGGCGGGCTGTTCCTCGATTTCGAGATGGATCGCGGCGCCGACGGCGCGATGACCGGCTATGCCTTCCCGGAAATGCTGGTTGACGTCGTGAAGCTGTCGCAGGCGGGACAACGCGACGCCGCGCACGACCTGTTCGACGCGCATCTGCCGCTGGTGCGCTACGAGCAGCAGCCGGGCGCAGGGCTCGCGGTGCGCAAATACGTGCTGCAGAAGCGCGGCGCGATCGCCTCCAGCGCCCAGCGCAAGCCGGCCTCCGGCATCAGTGCCGCGGCCAAGGCCGAGGTCGACTATCTGCTGTCGCGCGTTGCGCGCTACGATGCCCGCGCCAATCTGCAACCCCGAGCCAGCGCTGCGGAGTAACCATGGCCGACGTTGCCGCCGTTCGTCCCGCCTCGACCGTGCTGCTGCTGCGCGACAGCGCGGCGGCCCGGGAGATCGAGGTGTTCATGATGGTGCGTCACCATCAGATCGAGTTCAACTCGGGCGCCCTGGTGTTTCCAGGCGGCAGCGTCGACAAGGGCGATCGGGAGATCGCCGCCAGGCCGGAGCTCTATGCCGGCGACGACGGGTTGGAAGCCGAGGCGCTCGGCTTCCGCATTGCCGGCGTCCGCGAAACCTTCGAGGAGAGCGGCATTCTGCTGGCGCGCGCCAAGGGCTCGGACGCGCTGATCGATGCCGCGGCCGCCCGCGAGATCGAGGCCGCACATCGCCTGGCCTTGTGCGAGGGCAAGACCAGCTTCGTCGAGGTCGTCGAAGCGCACGGCCTGGTGCTGGCGCTGGATGCACTGGTGCCTTACGCGCACTGGATCACGCCGGAGGGCATGCCCAAGCGCTTCGATACCTGGTTCTTCCTGGCGGCTGCGCCGCCCGACCAGCTCGGCGCCCATGACGGCCGGGAATCGACCGATTCGATCTGGGTATCGCCGCGTGAGGCGCTCGCCGGCGGCGAGGACGGCCGCTTCAAGCTGCCGTTCCCGACCACGCGCAACCTGATCCGGCTCGGCAAACAGCCGGCGGTCGCCGATGCGCTGGCGGCGGCGCGAGACATGGAGATCGTGACCGTGATGCCGGTCATGACCAGGACGGCCGATGGTGGCCGCCAGCTGCGCATTCCGCGCGAGGCCGGCTATGATGGGGAGGTGTTCGCGTTCGGTGCGGCGGGTTAACCGCACGAATTATTTTTTGTCCGGCGGATGATGCGCCGGCGCCTGTTGTTCTCGATTTGTTCATTGGGTTGCGCTGCGGCTCGTATATAGTGTGGTTCCGACCATCGGATCCCATGAGTAAACCAGTTGATTTCGGCCTGGCCTGCGATCGCCTCCGATCCATGACGATCGGACGGATGATCTTTGGCAGCTTTCTGCTGCTGCTCGCCGTGATCACCGCGACCAGCATGGCGAGCGTGATCGCCATCCGCCATATCGATTCGACCTTTGCCGAGCTGCAGCGGCTGCAGGGCGTCGGCGATCTCGCCGAGGAGATCGACCAGCGCATGAACGAGCTGCGGCTCGCGGCGCGCGATTTCGTCACCGATCCCGCCTCGCGCTCGGACCGCGTCATGGAGGCGGCGACGGAGCTCTCCGTGCTGCTGAAGAAGACGCGCCTGCAGCTGGCGCCGGAGCAGCAGGCGACCATCGATGGCGTCTCGCAGCGGCTGGCCAATTATCGCGAGGGCATCGACCGGATCAGCGCGCTGATCGCGCAGCGCGCCGAGCTGCTGTCAGGATTGCCGGCGGCGCGCGAAGGCTTCGAGGAAGCCATCGCTGGGGTCACTGAGCGCGGCACCGCGCGGGCGCTCTTCCAGGTGCAGAACCAGATCGGCGCGGCGCTGCTGGCGCGGGATCCGGCGGGAGCCGAGCAGGCGGCCCGGAGCATGCGCGCGCTGCCGATCGAGGATCGCACGTTGCGCGTGGCCGCCGATCGCTACGCCGAGGCCATCATCGCGATTGCCGGCACCGAGGACGAGATCGCGCGGCTCGACAAGGAGGTGCTCGGCATCGAGGGCCGGCTGATCGGCCGGGTGACCGAGCTGCTGCGCGCGCTGAGCGCCAGCCAGGGCAAGGTGCTGTCGCGCGATTTCGCCCGCACGCTGGCGGAGACCAAATGGCAGAGCATCATTTTCGGAACGGCGGGGGTGCTGATCGGCATCTTTGCCGCGTCGTTCGTGGTGCGGCGCACGGTGAAGCCGCTCGCCTCGATCGCGCGCTCGATCCGGGCGCTGGCGGCGGGTGAGAAGGCGACGTCGATTCCGCAGACCGACGTCCAGAACGAGATCGGCGATATCGCACGCGCCGCCGAAGTGTTCCGACAGACGCTGCAGGACGCGGATGCGGCGCGCGAGGCGGCGGTGCGCGCGCTCGCCGAGCAGCGGCTCGCCGAGGAGAGCTATCGCAAGCTGTTCGAGGCCTCGATCGACGGCATCTATGTGACCACCCCGAGCGGCCTCGTGCTCAACGCCAATCCGGCGCTCGCGCGCATCATGGGCTACGAGTCGCCCGGCGATCTGATCCAGGGCGTCAACGACATCGCCGATACGATCTATGTCCACCCCCTGGCACGCGAGCGCTATCAGCGGCTGATGCGGCGCGACGGCATGGTGCGCGAGTTCGAATACCAGGTGCGTCGGCGCAATGGCGAGATCCGCTGGCTGTCGGACAGCGCCACGGTGGCGCGCGACGAGAGCGGCGAGGTCGTCCGCTACGAAGGCGTGGTCCGCGACATCACCGATCAGAAGCGCGCGGAAGATGCGATTGCAGAGGGACGGCGCTTGCTGCAGCAGGTCATCGACACCGTGCCGGCGGTCATCAACGTCAAGGATCGCGAGCTGCGCTACGTCCTGATGAACCGCTACATGGCCGGCATCTTCAACGTCGAACCCGAGGATGCGCTGGGCCGCACCACGGGCGAGCTGATGTCGCGCTACGGCGCCAGCAAGACAGATTCCAACGACAAGCGCGTACTGGCGACCAAGGGCGGCCTCGGCTTCTACGAGGAGGAGTATCTCGATTCCTGCTCCGTGATGCGGCAGTGGCTGGTCAACAAGCTGCCGCTGCTGGATGCCGAGGGCGAGGTCGACAAGATCGTCACCGTGGCGCTCGACATTGGCGAGCGCAAGAAGAGCGAACACGAGATGCGCAAGGCCAAGGAGGCCGCCGAGACGGCGCTCCGGAACCTGCGTGAGACCCAGGCCTCGCTGATCGAGGCGGAAAAGCTCGCCGCACTTGGACGCATGGTCGCGGGCGTCGCGCACGAGGTCAACAATCCTGTCGGCATCAGCCTGACGGTGGCCTCCGCGCTCGAGCGCAAGACCGAGCGCTTTAGCGAGGCGGTGACGCGGGGTGAGCTCCGGCGTTCGAGCCTCAACGAGTTCATCGAGACCAGCCGCAACGCCGCGTCGCAGCTGGTGGCCAATCTCAACCGCGCGGCCGAGCTGATCCAGTCGTTCAAGCAGGTGGCGGCGGATCGCAACTACTCCGACCAGCGCACGTTCGATCTGGCCGATCTCACCGAGCAGGTGGTGATGAGCTTGCGCCCGGGTGTGCGTCGACAGAACCTGACGATCAATGTGGATTGCCAGCCCGATCTGGTGATGAACAGCTATCCGGGCCCTTACGGGCAGGTGCTGACCAATCTGTTCCTCAATGCCGTCGCACATGCGTTTCCCGAGGGACGCAGCGGCGTGATCGAGATCCGGGCGCGCGAGTCCGGACGCGACAATGTCGAGATCATCTTTTCCGACAATGGTTGCGGCATGTCGCTCGATGTCCGCCGCCGCGCCTTCGATCCGTTCTTCACGACGCGCCGCGACCAGGGCGGCACCGGCCTCGGCCTGCATATCGTCTACAACATCGTGACCAACAGGCTTGGTGGCCGGCTCGATCTCGACTCCGAGCCGGGCGCGGGCACCCGCGTTCAGATCATCCTGCCGCGCGTCGCTCCGCTGGAGCAGGCGGCGGAATAGGGGCGATCTGCCACACTTCGGCGACATGTCGCACAACTACGTGAGAGCCCGGATTGACTCTCACGTTGCCGCGATCGAATCAAATTCTGGCCCGGTCGATGCATCTCCATCAGCGCACCCAGAGGTGGTGCAGGAGCCAGATGGAAATGAGCAAATGGATCGTGTCCAGCGGCCATGAGCCGCATCGCGCTGATCGTATCGGCATCAGCAACACGGGTTCGAGACAGGCCGGACGGTGGAAGCCGCCCGTCCAGGTGACGGGTGCAGCCCTGCTGCTGGCGCTGGCCAGTTCGCCATCGCTCGGGCGCGACCGCGGCCAGTACGCGAACTCGTCGCCGGAGATGAAGGCGTGGTTCGACGGCTTGCGCAGCGGCAAGGGCCCGTGCTGCTCCGATGCTGACGGCAGCGCCGTCAGCGACGTCGACTGGGAGACCAAAGGCGGCCACTATCGCGTCCGCATCGAAGGCGAATGGCTCGATGTTCCCGACGAGGCGGTGATCACCGAACCGAATCGGGTCGGCCGGACGATGGTATGGCCGATGCGCGGCTATCAGGGCCTGTCGATCCGCTGCTTCATGCCGGGCAGCATGACGTAGTCGGAATCGCGCGATGGCTCAGGCGTATTTCTTGTCGCGCTCCAGCAGCTCGATGGAGATGCCCTCCGGACCGCGAATGAAGCAGATGCGTACACCGGGGCGGATCGTGGTCGGCTCGGTCGTGAAGGTGACGCCCTTGGCCTTCAGCTCGGCGGCGACGATGTCGATGTCCTTCACGGTGAGGCCAAAATGATCGAGGCCCTGGTGTGGCGTCACGGGCGGCGCATTGACGCCATCGCCGGGCTCGACCTTGGCGATGAACACGCTGGCGCCGCCGAGCTTGACGTCGATGCGGCCGGGATTGCGGACGATTTCGCCGCCGAGAATGTCGTGCAGCCAGTTGGCGGTCGCTTCCGGGTCCGGGCTGCGCAGATGGATGTGGTCCCAGGTGACATGCAACATCGTCGAGATCTTTCGAAGAGTGAACCGCCCGAGGAGCGGCAGCGTTTGTGATGTGTCGACAGCGACATGCCTGTTTACCGGCTCGCCGGCGGCAAGACCAGAGCGGCCAACTCTCTGCCATCGCGGCTGCCCTCCAATTGTCGGCTTTGCATGCAATGTTCGCGACGTTTGCCAATTGAAGCTTCCAAACGCCCTGCCGGGCAGCCGATGGTGCAGACAGACATGAGCGTGGGCCTCTCTCGACTGCTGGAGCGCAAGCTCGGCGCAACGGCTTCTCCGGCCGGGCGCCGCGGCGATGCGCAGATCCCGTTGGGAGCGGGTCTGATCGGGCTGCTGGCGCTCGCGCTGATGATGACTGTCGGGGTCGGCTGGGTCGTCACCACGGTGGATGATGGTGAGACGGCTGACGCCAGCCTTGCTCAGCTCACGGTGAACGCCAGCAGGCAATACCAAGACGATGAGGACGGGACCGAGCCGTCGCGCGGTTTCCCCGTTGTGCCTGGTGTGGCTGACGGTACGGGAACTGCCTCGTCGGTCCCGGCGGCCGGCTCGGGGAGCAGTCTGATGGACGCCAATGCCAGCCTCGCGCCGGTCGTGCAGCCGGAGCGAACCGCGGCGCCCGGACCGGCTGTTCCGTCCGGCCTGCGCATCAGTTCCCAGTCGTGGCGACGCGGCGGTCTCGGATCAAAGGCGCTCGTGACCTTTACGCTGCGCAACGCCAACACGTTCGCAATCAAGGACGTGGAGATCAGCTGCGCCTTCAGCCGGCGTGACGGCAGCCACGTCACCGATCGCCGGCGCGTCGTCCAGGGCGACGTGCGCCCGCAAGGCCGCAGGACCTTCACTGCGGTCCATGTCGGATTTGTCAACGTTAATGTCAGCACGGCGAAATGCGCGCTGGTTGCAGCGACGAAAATCTAATTATGTCGCGCTAGTTTCCGGCGGACGTTGAACCTGATCGGTTGTCCCGGGAACTTACTTTCATGGCCTCCGTTAGGGTGGATGGTCGGCTCGGGCGAGCCGACGGAGCGGTAAATTATGCCTATCTTGCGTTACTTTCTGTTTGTCGGCGGTACTTTGATTGCGCTGCTGGTCCTCGCGGACGCCGTGCTGCCCAGCGTACCTTTGCCGACAGCACTGACATCAACGGCCTCCGATTTGCCGGCAATACGCATCCAATCTGCCCGCAAGTGGCCGGAGCGGATCGTATTGGACACATCGACGCCACCTCCGGCGATCGTCGCGCAGGCGGTGCAGCCTGCGCCGGTCGCAGCCGCCGAGCCGGCGAGAGGCAATCCGCGCGACGCTTTTGCCCAGATGCCTGGTGTCGACACCAAGCGGCAGGTTGTCGCGACGACGGCCGTCGAGATGCCCCGTGGGGCGGCCAAGATTTCAGAGACCACGACCAAACCGGCAGACAACAAGAAGCGGAAGACCGCGAAGGCGCATCCGGGCAAACCGATGATCCTGGTGGCGCAGCAGCCGCATTTCGGCTTGTTCGATTCCACTTGGTAGCGTCTGGGCGATGCGATCCGACGCAGGACCTCGCGCCTGACGGACTGCGGCATCGCCGCCTCCGACGCCGCCAGACTGCCTTGATCTTGCGCAAAGTGCACGTGCTCCGGAGCGCCTAGCGTTACCTCGATGGGATCGGGGCGCGTTGGCCTCGGCCCCAGGGAGACGCAGCATGACCAGCACCCCGCCCAACCTCTCGATCTCACCGGAGAAGGTCGCCTTCGTTGTGACGAAGGCGCATCAGTATGAGATGGAAGCCGCCGAGCCGGACCTGCTGGCAGATCTGACGGATGACGACTCGGCGCCGGGCACCGGCGGACGCGGTCAGAATACGGACCGATCGGAACTCGTCAGCTTCATCAAGGGTCTCAATGTCGACGAGCAGATCGACCTGGTTGCGCTGACTTGGCTCGGGCGCGGAGACGGCTCGCTCGAGACCTGGGACGAGCTTCGCGCGCAGGCGGCCCAGGCGCACAACAATCGCACGGCAACCTATCTGATCGAGACGCCGATGCTCGGCGACTATCTGGAGGAGGCGCTGTCGGAGTTCGGTCTCTCCTTGGAAGATTTCGAAGAAAGCCTCTAGCCTTTGGACTGTCGGGCGCGCGCCGCATCAGCGATGCGCGCCATGAGGGAGTAGGGTCATGGACAAGATGAAGGTCGGGACTGGCGACTGGGTCGTCGTTTGCGATGGACGCAAGGCGCTGATCCTGGAGAACGTTGGCGACAGCATGTTTCCGAACCTGCACACCAAGGAGGTTCATGAACATGATAACGAGCGCACGAGCGCGCAAGGAACCGATGCGCCCGGGTCGGTGCAGCAGTCGTTCGGCTCCGCGCGCAGCTCGGTGGAGCAGACGGATTGGCACGATCAGGCTGAACGGGCCTTCCTTAAGCAGATCGCCGACCGGCTCCACCACGCCGTGCTGTCGGGCGAGACCAAGTCCTTGACCATGGTGGCCTCGCCGCGCGCGCTCGGAATGATCCGTGCGGACTACTCCGACGCCGTGCGCAAGGTTCTGCATGGCGAAGTCCACAAGGACCTGGTGAAGCTGCCGGTCTACGAAATCGAGAAGCAGCTGCTGGCCTGAGCCGGCGGCGCGGTGCCGCGGTCCGAAGAGGCCGGCGGGCTCACGCGTCGAGACGGCGGCTGCGAGCGATCAGTGCGCTCGTTCCAGCAATGCTGTCGTCTCCGGCGCGGCCGGAGCAAGGCTCGCTTCCGGCTGCGTCGCTGCCTTCTCGACGATCTCGTAACCGCACTCTTCCAGCCAGGCGATGAGACGGTCGGCCATGGCGTAGTCCCAGGTCGGGTATGAGCGGGCGATGACTTGGCGTGGCGTGAGCTTGCGAGACATGGCTGTCCTTGCTGTCTGACCTCGTAACCTTCAATCGACGCTTCTCGTACGGCTGTTGAACCCACCGGCTGCCGGCCGGTTCCTTGAACATCGCGCGAGCGCGGTGCCGCAGCCTCGATGGTCAACGGGAGCAGGGCCGCTGATCAGCAGGCGCTGGCCACACGCGCCTTCAATTCGTCGTGCGGGACAATGGCCGCATCGAGCTCCTGTCTCTTCTCGACGATCTCGTATCCGCAGTGATCGAGCCATGCGATCAATCGATCGGCCATGGCGTAATCCCAGCTCGGATACGATCTGGCGATGACTTCGCGGGGCGTGAATTTTCGAGCCATGATCTCGGACCCTGTCTGAGCGTTTCGCCCTGATCTAGCCGAAGCTGTCGCTGCTTCGCGGTGGAATTCGGTTCTTTTTGTTACATTTGATGTGAAGAGATGACTTTTGTCTTTCCGCGGTGCCCAGGTCCTCACAATCGCCGCCGACATGGTGAAAACCTTCTCGCCGCGCCGACTTCGATCCATTTCGATGATCGGCTGTGGCGTAGTCGTGCACAGAGCAAGGCCGCCGTGTGGTGGGTGGCGCGGTGTTTCGTCACAGGCAAAAGGCGAGAGAACGGCGAGAGCTTCGCGGGCATGGTTCGCAGGACGCGCGTGCCGGAACAGAGCGAGCCGTTCACGCTTTTCAGTGCGGCGGCCGACGTTTGTCGGCCGGTTTGGGTGCCAAGAGAGGGAAGCAATGAGGCTGATATGTCTGGCCGTGCTGCTGGCGGGTCTCTCGACGGCTGGGAGCGCAACGGCCAACGAGTCCTGCGGTCCGGGGTGTCACGTTGCCCGCAACGGCGGCTGCGTCGTTGACGGCTGGGAGGCGGGTGCCCCGGTGTGGAACGAATGCCCCGCGGGTGCGCGGCCGAGGCCGCCATGCGGCGCGGCCTTCAGATGGAGCCGGCAAGCCAAGGCCTGCATCGCGAAATGAGCCACGGAAGCATGACCCTGGTGCGGGGGCCTCCGCATGTCCAACTCAGGTGTCGGACGATGGGGCTCCGTGTGAAGCCACCGTGCCGATGTCCAGGGTGAACAGCCTCTGATCGTCGGCGTTCTCCGAGTAGGCCAGGACCTGCTCCAGCAAGCCGATGACGGCGGTCGCGCGAGCCTGCTGATCGCTATCGTCATAATAGGCGGCCGCCAGGACGGACCCATTGGCCTCGCACATCGCCTTGATCTCAACAATCATCGTTGCATCCCATGCCGCTTCGGATGCCGGGATACTGCCGAACTCCTGTTAAATTCGCACAAAATGCTCCGAATAAACTGGAGGTATTATAATGCGGTCCGAAGCTTCAGGAGGATGCTTGCTTCAGCTCGCCTTTGCATGGATCACCTCGCACGGCGCGCTGGTGCCAAAGGCCCGCCGGATCCACGCCCGCGACGGAGACTCGATCAGCATGTAGGTGATCCAGGCGACGGCCGTGACGATGGCCACGAACAGGCCGAGCCTGAGGAGGAGCTCCAGGACTCCGGGCGCATCGGACTTGCCGATCATGGCGAGCCGGATGAGAAAGGGGTGCAGCAGGTAGATCGAGTAGCTGCATTCGCCGCCGATAATGATCGTGCGGGATGACAGCCAGCGTGCATGGCCGTAACCGCTGGCGGCAACGAAGACGATCGAGAACCCGACGATCTCGATGAGCCGTACGGCGAGCTCGATCGAGAACGACCAGCCGGGCAGGCGCGGCTGCAGGAACAGCAGCACAGGGGCGCAGGCCAGGCTCGCGACCGACAGCCAGAACACGGCCGTCACGGTCCGGCGCTCTGCTGCATCAGGCTGTGACACGCTGCGGTTCTGGTAGATCATGGCCGCAAAGCATCCGGCCAGGAACTGGGCCACGTGCAGATAGGGCGCGTAGTAGGTGAGCCACTGCATCCCATCGTGCTGGAGGCTCGGCACGAGCGCCTGCAACACAGCGTCGCCGAACGTGAAGAATGCAGCGATCGTCAGCGCAAACGCCAGGATGTTCGCGAGCGCGAGCCAGATCATCGTTGATAGTCGGACGACGCCGGCGAGTGCGAAACAGACGAACGGAAACAGCAGGTAGAAGAACAGCTCGACGCTGATCGACCAGAGGTGCTGGAGGGACGGGACGACGGCGACCAGCATGGTGCTGTTCTGAACCGGAAACCAGGCCTGCGTCATCGTCAGGATGAAACCGAGCGAGGGCGCGGAGAACCCTCGGGCGATCGCGAGGTAGCCGACGATCGCGATCACGACCACGGCGTACATGGGATAGAGGCGGGCGAAGCGAGCGATCGCGAATTCGCGAAGCGCGGCTGCGACGTGTTCAGCCTGAAAGCGTCGGGCATAATTGAGCCAGAGGACGAAGCCGCTCAGCACGAAGAACATCGTCATGCCGATGCTGCTGACCTGGGCAATCAACTCCGCCGGCCAGCCACGCCCCAATGACGGTGCGCCATGTCCGACCGCAACGGTCGCAGCCGCGACGAAACGCAGGCCGGTCAGCGAGCCGATGAATCGTTGGTCGTCATTCACGTTCAGATGCCGTCACGTTGCGACTTCGTCCTGGCACTTCGCAGCCGCGGCGGGCTGAGTTGCTTTTGTCGCTGCAATTGGCGGCTGCAGGCAAACCGACCGGGCTGTCCGCCCGGGGCAGATGCTCCACAGGTCCAAACAATGGCGTGGCGCGCTCGGAGAGATTCGAACTCCCGACCCTCGGAATCGAAATCCGATGCTCTATCCAGCTGAGCTACGAGCGCCTGCCGACGGACGCAAATCCCCCGTGTGGATCCGGATATCAGACTTGGACGGGCAAGACCAGTCTTCGCCGCTCATGGCCAGTCGACCCGGCGACAGGCCGTCGCGGCGCCGGGCCTTCGGCTTGCGTCAGAAGCAGGGATGCCGGCGGCGGTCCTGGCCGATATAGGCGGCCGAGCTCTGGTAGCAGTGGTTGGTCGAGGGGCCGTCGTAGAAGGCGAATGTGCCGGGCAGCGGACCCGGGCCATAATTGTGCAGGAAGCTGATCGCGTAGGGCAGGCCGTGGTGATGGTGATGGCGATGGTGCCGGTGATGGCTGCGCGCCTCCGACAACGCCGGGGCCAGGGCCGCGGCAACCACGATCAGGGCGGCGACGGACGATGCGAGCTTGCTCATGTTTTTCCTCCAGAAAGGACGCTAAGGCCAGCCATCTGGCCGGACATTCAACCTGACCGAGGCGGAAAGGGTGCGCAAAGGCGACCACCTCGCCAAAATTTTGGCTTTTTCCGCATGCTTAACGAATCCATGACAAAGTCCGGCGACCGCCATCGGGCCAAATGGCCCTGCCGCGACCGCGCCGAGATGAGACCGGGTTTCCTGTCCAATCCATGAACCGCCTGATCCCAAGCGTCGTGCTTTCGCTGATCGCCGCGACACCGGCGTCTGCGGATCTGCACATCACGCGGGATCATGGCGGATATATCGAAGAGTACAAGGCCAAGTACAGGCACATCCGGGACACGCGTCAGCGCGTGATCATCGACGGCATCTGCAATTCCGCCTGCACGCTGGTGTTCGGCATCGTTCCGCTGAACAGGATCTGCGTCACGCCGAGGGCGAGTCTCGGCTTTCATCAGGCGTACTACGACAAGGCTTTTACGTTCGGCATCAAGGTCACCAGCCTCGAGGGGACGTCGGAGCTGATGTCCTTTTATCCGGAGACGGTGAGGTCCTGGATCCGGCGCAATGGCGGGCTGACGACCGAGATGAAGCGAATCACCAACGGCGAAGAACTCTGGAAAATCGTCGACCCCTGTCCCGATTCCTGGTGAGCCTTTAGCGCTGTCCGGGCGCGGCATCTCGCATCGCAGCGTGCCCGTCGGGGCGGCAACGGACGGCGTAGCTGCGTCGTCGAAGCCGGAGGTGATGACTCCGGGCAAGCAAGACGGAAGGCCGGCATTGCGCAGCAGCGCAAGATCGCGCTCCATCCCGGCGAGCGGCGGCAGCGGAATTCCGAACGGCGCCAGAACGGGTAAAATACACGAAACAATCCAGCGCCAGATCGTCCCCACTACCGGGCACTGGATTGTTTCGCCGGGATGGTCAGGGAAGCTGATGGGCTGCCCTCAGTCCCGAACCAGACAGGTCTTAGCGCTTGGCCTTCTTCGTCTTCTTGGCCGCTTTCTTGGTGGCCTTCTTGACGGTCTTCTTTGCCGCCTTCTTCGCGGTCTTCTTCACTGTCTTCTTGGCCGACTTCTTGGTGGCGACCTTCTTGGCCTTGGCGGCAGCCCGCTTGGGGGCGGCCTTCTTGGCCGTTTTCTTGGCCGTCTTCTTGGAAGCCCGCTTCGCCTTCGGCGCCGCGGCAGTCGTGGGATCGGTCGCAGCCTCGGGCGGTGTGCTCGGCGCGGCGACGGTCGGGTCGGTCAGTGTGGTGTCGTCCATATCGGTCCCCCGATGTGTTGGAAACCTTGCGACGATAGCTGGATTCTCTCTGCTGTCAAAGCGAGCGCAACTAATCACTTGTGCGCAAGCTCGCATAAGCCGCCAATGCGCGCTCGCGGCCGTGCTTGTGATCGACGATCGGCGCGGGGTAGGAGCGGCCGAGCGTGACGCCGGCCTCGGCGAGCTCGAGCGGCTTTGCCGTCCAGGGCTGATGAGTCAGCCCGGCGGGAAGGCGCGACAGCTCTGGAACCCAGCGCCGTACATAGCTTCCATTGGAGTCGAACTTCTCGCCTTGCAGCACGGGATTGAAGACGCGGAAGTAGGGGGCGGCATCCGCACCGGAGCCGGCGACCCATTGCCAGCTGGCCGGGTTGCTGCCGGCATCGGCGTCCACCAGCGTGTCCCAGAACCACTGTTCGCCCTGCCGCCAGTCGATCAGCAGGTGCTTCACCAGCAGCGAGGCGACCACCATGCGGACGCGGTTGTGCATGCTGCCGGTGTGCCACAGCTCGCGCATTCCGGCGTCGACGATCGGATAGCCGGTCTGTCCATGCTGCCAGGCGGCGAGGGCCGCATCGTCCTGGGTCCACGGGAACGCGTCGAACGACGGTTGCAGGTTGCGGGTGGACAGCTCGGGATTGTTGTAGAGCAGGTGGCGGCTGAACTCGCGCCAGCCCACTTCGCTCAGGAACTTGTCGATCCCTTTCGCCAGGGCTGGGCGCTCCTCGGCGGCAAAGCGTGCCGCGTGCCAGATCTGGCGCGGGCTGATTTCGCCAAAGCGTAAATGCGGCGACAGCCGCGAGGTGGCCTCGATGTCGGGGCGGTCGCGCTCGGCGGCGTAGCTGCCGACGGCGGTCTCGAGGAACTTGCCGAGGCGCTGCTGTGCGGCGCGCTCGCCGGCCTGCCACGCCGCGCGCAGCCCGCCCGCCCAATCCGGCTTGGCAGGTTCCAGCTTGAGCTGGTCGACGGTCAAGCTGGTGACCGCAGGCGCCGCTGACATCCTCGCCGGCGTCGGCAGCGGCTTCGGTGGATCTCCAAGGGCCAGCACGCGCTTCCAGAACGGAGTGAACACGCGCGGGCCGCGTCCATCCTTGCCACGCATTTCGGCCGGGTCGACCAGCAGGTCGTCGGGAAACACGCGCGACTTCACGCCGATGTCGCCAAGCGCGGCATCCACGGCCGCCGCCACAGTGCGTGGTCCGCGCTGGGCGACGTCGTTCCAATACACGGCGCCGGCCTTGGTCTCGCGCGCCAGCTCGTGGATGACCTTCACCGCCGGGCCGCGGCGGATCACCAGATCGCTGCCGAGCGTCTTCAACTCGGCCTGGAGTGCACGCAGCGATTGCGCCAGCCACCACTGCGTCGCGCCGCCGAGGGGACGGAGTCCCGGGCTCTCCTGATCGTAGACGTAACTACACACGACGGGGGCGCCCGACAGCGCGGCTGTATGCAACGCCGGGTGGTCAGATAGTCGCAGGCTCTCGCGAAACCATACAATGATAGGGGCAGCTGACATGATCAGGTATCTTGATGCTCTTTTTTGCGATGCGACAGTATTCTTCCTGCCGGAAATAATCAGATGGAAACCAAGTACGGGCAGTTTGAGATTCAGTTGCACTCTCTCGAAGGTAAAAGACGTTGTCCGTAAAGTTGAAGCTTGGCACCAAGGCGCTGATTGGCGCCGCGGTGGTCATCGCCGTGAACACAGCCCTCGTCGTCGGCGCGGCCTACTGGTCGCTTTCCTCCGACTTTGCTGATCGTGCCAAGCGCGACATCGAAGGCAATCTGCGCACCTTTGCGCTGACCTTCACCGAAACGTTCAAGGACGCCAAGGTCAGCGTGCAGAACGGCGCTGTCACCCGTATTGAGATTCCTGCGATCCCCGAGATCAAGGATCACGCGATCGTCGATCGTGCGGTCTCCTATGTCGGCGGCAGCGCGACGCTGTTCGTGGTCGACGACAGCGGACAATTCGTGCGCCGCTCGACCAACGTCAAGAAGGAGAACGGCGACCGCGCCGTCGGAACGCAGCTCGCGGCCGATCACCCGGCGCAGATGCTGCTGCGCCGGGGCGAAGCCTATAAGGGGCCGGCCACGCTGTTCGGCAAGCCGTTCATGACCGCCTATTTCCCCGTCACCACCCCCGCGGGCAAGGTGATCGGCATCCTCTATGTCGGCGTGCCGATGGCGGAGCTCGATGCGATGCTCTCGCAGGCGATGCAGACCATGATCATCGCGGCGGCGATTGCGGCGCTGCTGGTGCTTGCACTGACCATGCTCGCCGTGCGTCGCGTCACCAAGCCCTTGAGTGCCGTGACGGATGCTCTGACCGCGATCGCGGAGGGACGTGAGAACGTCGAGATCAAGTCCGACGACCGCGGTGACGAGATCGGCGAGATCGCCCGCAGCCTGGTCGTATTCCGCAGCGCTGCCAGCGAGCGGCGCCGGATGCGCGAGGAGCAGACCGCCTCGGCCGCCGCGGCGGTCGAGCAGCGCAAGGCCGAGCTGCAGCGCTTCGTCGATTCGTTCCAGGCCAGCATCGGCGGCATCATCGACAACGTGCTGACCTCGTCGAGCGAGTTCGAGCGCGAGGCGCGCCAGCTGACCCAGACCGCGCGCACCACAGCCGACCTGTCGGGACAGTCGGCCGGCGCCTCGGAAACCGCCTCCGAGCACGTCCGCACCGCGGCCGCCGCTTCCGACGAGCTGTCCGGCTCGATCGGGGAGATCATCCGCCGCGTGCAGGAATCCAACGCCATCGCGGCCGAGGCGGTCAACCAGGCCACCGCAACCGACCAGCGTATCAAGGAGCTGTCCGACGCCGGCAACCGTATCGGCGACGTCGTCAAGCTGATCACCTCGATCGCCGAGCAGACCAACCTGCTGGCGCTCAACGCCACCATCGAGGCCGCCCGCGCCGGCGATGCCGGCCGCGGCTTCGCGGTGGTTGCCCAGGAGGTCAAGACGCTGGCCGGCCAGACCGCCAAGGCGACCGAGGAGATCTCCAGCCAGATCGCCAACATGCAGACCGTGACCCAGGAGTCGGTCGACGCCATCAAGGCGATCGGCTCGACCATCGAGCGCATCAACGGGATCGCCGCGTCGATCTCGGCCGCCGTCGAGCAGCAGCGTGCCGCCACCCAGAACATCACCCAGAGCGTCCGCTCGGCCGCGAGCGGCACCGCCGAGGTCGTCAACAACATCCGCAGCGCCGCACGCGGGGCGGGCGAGACCGGCGAAAGCTCCAACCGGATGTTCGCTTCCGCCCAGGTGCTGTCCAGAGAAAGCCTGCGGCTCAAGGCCGAGGTGCAGAAATTCCTCGATGGGATGCGCGCGGCCTGACGCGGCGGCTCACCCGTAGAGCAGCCGCGGCAGGATGGTCACGATCCCCGGAAACAGGGTGAGCAGCAGCACGAAGGCGATCATGATGACGAGATAGGGGGCGGTCACGCGGGCGATATAGCCCAGGCCGTCCTCGGTCAGGCCCTGGATCACGAAAAGGTTGAAGCCGACCGGCGGCGTGATCTGGGCTATCTCCACGGCGAGCACCAGGAAGATCCCGAACCAGACCTCGTCGAAGCCGGCGCTCTTCACGATCGGCAGCACGATCGGCAGCGTCATCACGATCATCGAGAAGCCGTCGAGGAAGCAGCCGAGGATCAGGTAGAACACGATCAGCACGGCGATCAGCATGAACGGCGACAGGCCGAGGCCCTTGACGAACGCGGCCACGGCCTGGGGAATGCCGAGGAACGCGGCCGCATTGCCCAGGATCGACGCGCCGAGCACGATCAGCGCGATCATCGAGCAGGTGATGACCGAGCCGATCATCACGTCGCGCACCACCTGCAGCGACATCGATCCCTGGAAATAGGCGACGAGGGCCGCGCCGAGCACGCCGACGGCGGCGGCCTCGGACGGCGTCGCCAGGCCGCCATACATCGAGCCGAGCACGCAGGCGATCAGGAACAGGGCCGGCGCCAGATCCTTCAGCGCCGCGAAGCGCTCGGCCCACGGCACCTGCGACAGCAGCGCTTCGGCCTTCGGCACCATCGAAGGCTTCAGCGTGGTGTGCAGCATCACCCAGCCCATGAAGGTTGCGGCCAGCAGCAGGCCCGGCAGCACGCCGGCAGTGAAGAGCTTTAAAATAGAAACGTCGCCGAGCACGCCATAGATGATCATGATGTTCGACGGCGGGATCAGGAAGCCGAGCGTGCCGGCGCCGGCGAGCGAGCCGATCGCGATGTCGCGGGAATAGCCGCGGCGCAACAGCTCGTTGAGCGACATCCGGCCGATCACCTGCGTGGTCGCGGCGGAGGAGCCGGAGATCGCGGCGAAGATGGTGCAGCCGATCACGTTGACGTGGAGCAGGCGGCCCGGCAGCAGCCCGGCCCACGGCGCCAGCCCCTGGAACAGCGAGCGCGACAGGCGGGTGCGGAACAACAGCTCGCCCATCAGGATGAACAGCGGCAGCGCCAAGAGCTCCTGGGTGGTCAGGATGTTCCAGGCATATTGCGGAAGCAGCTTGTCCAGCGGGATCGAGCGGAACATCGCCAGCAGCAAGGTCGCCGTGAGCGCGAGCGTGAGCCCGATCCACAGCCCACCGGCCAGCAGCGCGAACAGGATGACGAACAGGGCGATGACTTCGATGGTCATGGGGCGATGCGGTCCGCGGTGAGGGGGGCGGGCGGGAGAGGCGGGGCGGAGGAGGGGGATGGCCCGCCCACTCCGTCATTCCGGGGCATTCGCGCGCGAAATGGCGAAGCCATTTCGGGGCAGCGCGAATGAGCCCGGAATCCATAACCACAGGCCGATATGGTGGAGCGATGTGCCAACCTCGAGCGTGCCCCACAGGACATTCTGTGGCTATGGGTTCCGGGCTCGCGCTCCGACTTGAGGCCGACATGCGTCGGCCTCAAGCTCCGCGCGCCCCGGAACGACGCGTGGAGAGGGCGGGCGTCCCAGCGAGCATTCGGTGCGCTGGCTCGCCTGCCGGCGTAGCCACGAATGCTGCCAATTCTGGCAGTGGCGGGCTGCGGCCACACGATCGTTTCGGGTCGTCCCCGCTTCCTCATTCGACCGGCGAAGCCTTCATCCTGTGATCCTCGACCGGCAATCCCAGCGCGGCCTGGATCGCGCGGGCGAGGAATTGCAAGGTGAGCAGCAGCATGCCGAAAGTGACGACCGCCTGTGGAAACCACAGCGGCGTGTCGCTCGAGGTCGAAACCTGGCCACGGACGAATGAGCTCCAGGCGAACTTCGTCATCGCCAAGGTCAGGAACGCCATGAAGGCGAAGCCCGCGGCCGCGGCCAGCACCTCCATCGCGCGCTGCAGTGGCGCCGGCACGTTCTTCAAGAGCAGCACCACGCGGATGTGGCCGCCGACCCGGAGCGTCATGGCGGCGCCGAAGGTGAACGAGGCTGCCATCAGGTAGGACGAGTATTCCCAGGCGATCGAGATCGTCGGCGGGAAGAACGGCAGCACGTTCGACAATGCCCGCGTCGTCACCTCCGCCAGCATCAGCGTCGTCAGCGTCAGCAAACAGCCGCCGCCGATCCAGCCATCGAGCCGGCCGAGCCGGTCGATGACGTCGAGCAGGATGCGCAGCGGCGCGGGCGCTGCTGCGTTGAGGCTCGCCGTTTGGCCCGGCGATGGCTCCACGACGGCCTCAGCCACGCTTCATCTCGGCGAGATAGGCCTTCACCGGCGCTTCTGCTGCCGGCACGCGCTTGAGGAACGCTTCCATCTGCGGCGCCGTCTTGGCGCGGATCTCGGTCATCATCGCGTCCGAGACCGGCACCACCTCCATGCCGCCTTCCTTCAGGCGGTTGAGGCTGTCGACGTCGGCCTTGACCGAGTTGGCCCAGAAGGTCGGCTCCATCTTCGCGGCGATGTCGCTGACGATCTTCTGCTGCTCGGGCGTCAGCGCCTTCCAGGAATCCAGGTTCACGTTCAGCATCTGCGACGACCACACATGGTTGGTCGGGTAGACGTATTTGAGGAACTCCCAGAACTTGCCGTCGACGCCCGACACCGACGAGGTCGAGACGCCCGCGACCGCGCCGGAGGCCAGCGCCGGAATGGTCTCGCCCCAGGGGATCATGACAGCGGCCATGCCGACGGCGTTGAGCATGTCGACGGCGTTCTTGTCGGGCACGCGGATCTTGATGTTCTTCAGCCCTGCGACGTCTGATGTCTTGACCTTCAGATGCAGATACTGCGTCGGCCACGGCACGATGTAGAGGATCTTCTGGTTGTTGCGCGCGGCGATCTTGTCGTATTCGGGCCGCACATATTTGTGCAGCACCTTGAGTTCGTCCATCGATCCGGCGAGGAACGGGATGCTCTCGACGCCCATGAACGGCTCGTCGCCGACCTGCTGGATGTTGAGCACGTCGGCCAGCGGCACCAGCCCGTCGCGAATGGCGCGCAGATGCTCGGGCCCCTTGAAGCCGAGCTGACCGCCGGCCTTGACGGTGATGTTGACCGCGCCGCCGGTCTGCTTCTTCACTTCCTCCGCGAACGCCATCGCGTTCTGGGTGTGGAAGTTGCCGTCGGGCCAGACGGTGGACATGTCCCAGTTCGTCGTGGCGGCGCGGGCCCTCGTTGAGACGTGGCCGGCTGCCAGCAGGGTCGCTGCACCTGCCGTGAACGTCCGTCGCGTGATCATGGGTGTCTCCGGTTCGTTGCTGAGCTATGGAAAATGGAAGAGGCGTGTCGAGCGGTGTGGTCGCGGCCATCCTTCGAGACGCCCGCCTGCGGCGGGCTCCTCAGGATGAGGACACGGTTCGCGGCCAGATGCTGCTCCTCATGGTGAGGAGCGTCGCTCTTGCGACGCGTCTCGAACCATGAGGCCACAAGTGTTTCGACGGGCATGAAATTTCACCGCACCTGCCCGTAGACCGCGGCCGCGTTGTCCGCCGACACCAGCCCCGCCTCGACATCGCCTTGCACCAGCTCTGCCGCACGCTCCCGGGGATCGCCGATGCCCGCGCCGCCCGGCGTCAGCACCACCAGACGGTCGTCCGGCGGGACGGTCTGGAAACCCTTGCCACGCAGCTTCTTTCCTGACTTGAGCCCGACATAGCCGGCCTGGCCATTGTGGCCGCCGTCGCGGCCGCGCGGCGGGTGATCGATGCGGTCGAAGGCGGCGAGGATGTCGAACGGGGCGTCGACGCCGCTGCCGACCTCGATGATCTGGCCGAGGCCGCCGCGGGTGCGTCCCGGGCCGCCGGAATCCGGGCGCAGCTCCTTGCGCCAGAAGATCAGCGGGGTCTGCGTCTCGGCGATCTCGACAGGGGTGCCGCGCACGCCGGAGGGATAGGCGGTCGCCGACAGCCCGTCCTTGTCGAAGCGGGCGCCGGTGCCGCCGTTCGACGTCACCGCCATCGAGAACCCATAATTGCCACCGGCACCGGAGCGGGTCTGGCCGCGGACGTTGAGATTCCACAGGCACGAGGTGCCCTCAGCCGGCACGCGCTCCGGGATGATCTGCCTGAGGCAGCCGAACACGACGTCGGGCAGCATCTGGCCGATGACGTGGCGCGAGGCGACCGGCGCGGGTTTTGGTGCATTGAGGATCGCGCCCGACGGCGCCGAGACGGTTAGCGGCGACAGCGAGCCGGCATTGTTGGGGATCTCGGAGGCGACGACGCAGCCGAGCCCGAACACGGTGTAGGCCGTGGTGTAGGACAGCGGCACGTTGATGCCGAACTTCGACGCGGGCGAGGTGCCGTCGAAATCGACATGGATGCCGCTCTCCGAGATCGTCAGCGCCGCCTTCAAGGTCACCGGCGCATCATAGCCGTCGACCACCATCTCGTTGCGCCAGGTGCCCTTCGGCAGTTTCGCGATCTCGGCCAGCACAGCTTCGCGCGAGCGGTCGCAGACGTAGTCGCCGAGCTCGTCGAGCGAGGCGATGCCGAACTCGGTCATCATCTCGACCAGGCGCTGGCAGCCGACATCGTTGCAGGCGGCGAGCGAATAGGTGTCGCCTTCGGTGTCGACCGGCAGCCGCGTGTTGGCGCGGATCATCGCCATCAGCGTCTCGTTGACGAGGCCCTGGTCGATCAGCTTCAGCATCGGGATGTACAGCCCCTCCATGAACACGTCGGTGCCATCGGGGCCGAAGCCGATGCCGCCGATGTCCATCAGATGGCTGGTGCAGGAGAACAGCGCGACCGGCTGGCCGTCCTTGAAGCAGGGCGTGGTGACGACGAAATCGTTGAGATGGCCGGTGCCCATCCAGGGATCGTTGGTGATGTAGGCGTCGCCCGGCTTCATCGTATGAATCGGGAAATGCGCGATGAAGTGCTTCACCGATTCCGCCATCGAGTTGACGTGGCCCGGCGTGCCGGTGACCGCCTGCGCCAGCATGCGGCCCTTGAGATCGAAGACGCCGGCGGAGAGGTCGCCGCATTCGCGCACGATCGGACTGAAGGCGGTGCGCAGCAGCACCTGCGCCTGCTCCTCGACCACGGCGATCAGCCGGTGCCACATGATCTGCAGGTCGATCAGGCTGGTTTGGGACTGGCTCATCTCAGGCCGCCTTCCGTTCCATGACGATGCTGCCGGCACCGTCGATATGCGCATCGAAACTGTTGGAGACGAAGGTCGAGGTCTCGTCCTCGGCGATGACAGCGGGGCCGGCGATGACCGCGCCCGGCGCCATCTGCTCGCGGCGATAGAGCGGGATCTCGACGAAGTGCCCGGCGCGGCCGTCGAAGAATTTGCGGTGGCCGGCGGCTTGTCCCGCGGGCTTGCGCGTCACAGCGGCAACGGTGGCCGGCTGGCGCGCGTCCGTGGTCGCCAGCACCGACCAGCTCAGCACCTCGATGGCGGCACCGGGAATGGCGCGCTCGAACAGCGCGGCATATCCGGCTTCGAACGACGCGCGCAGCGCGGGCAGATCGTCCGCGGTGAGCGGACGGTTCGGCGGCGCGACGCTGATCTCATGACCCTGGCCGACATAGCGCATGAAGGCGGCGCGGCGCTCGCGCACCGGAGCGCCCGCGGCACCCGGCTCGACCAGCGCGCGCGCCTCATCGGCCATCTCCTGCAGCAGGCCGGAGACGAGCGCCGTGTCGAAATCATCGAGCCGGGCATGGCGGCTGCGCACCAGCTCATAGGCAATGGGGGCTGCAAGGAAGCCGACGGCCGAGCCGACGCCGGCATTGGATGGCACGATCACTCGGGAAACACCGATCTTCTCGGCGACGCGGGCGGCATGCAGCGGCGCGGCGCCGCCGAACGCGATCAGCGTGTGCTGGCCGATGACTGCGCCGCGCTCGACGGCGTGGACGCGCGCCGCGCTTGCCATGTTCTCGCAGACCACCTCATGCACGGCATAGGCTGCGGTCTCGGCGTCGAGGCCGAGCGGCGCGCCGACGTCGCGGAGCAGGGCCTGTTTCGACAGCTCGGGATCGAGCTTGATGGTGCCGCCGGCGAACGCGTCGGGATCGATCATGCCGAGCGCGACGTCGGAATCGGTGACGGCCGGACGCAGACCGCCGCGGCCGTAGCAGGCCGGGCCCGGTTCGGAGGAGGCGCTTTCGGGTCCGACGGTGACGCGCTTCATCGCGTCGATGCGCGCGATCGAGCCGCCGCCGGCGCCGATCTCGACCATCTCGATCACGGGAATGCGCACCGGCAGGCCGGAGCCCTTCAGGAAGCGCGCGGCGCGATCGACCTCGAACACGCGCGAGCTCTCGGGCTCGAAATTCTCGATCAGGCAGATCTTGGCGGTGGTGCCGCCCATGTCGAACGACAGCACCTTGCGCTCGCCGAGCCGTGCCGCGATCTGGCCGGCGAAGATTGCACCGCCCGCAGGGCCGGACTCGACGAGCCGCACCGGGAAGCGCCGCGCGGTCGCGATCGAGGTGACGCCGCCGCCGGATGTGACGAGGTAGATCGCGCCGCGGAACTGCTCGATCCTCAGCGCCTGCTCCATGCGCGCGAGGTAGCTGTCCATCAGCGGCTGCACATAGGCGTTGGCGACCGCCGTCGAGGTCCGCTCATATTCCCGGATTTCGGGACAGACCGCCGAGGAGATCGTGATCGAGATGCCCGGCAGCTCCTCGCTCAGGATCTCTGCCGCGCGACGCTCATGGGCCGGATTGGCGTAGGCGTGCAGGAACGCGATGGCGATGCTCGCGACATCGAGCGCGCGCAGCTGCGGCACCAATGCCCGCACCGCCGCTTCGTCGAGCGGCAGCCTGACCTCGCCATGAGCATCGACGCGCTCGGGCACGGTGAAGCGCAGGGCACGCGGCACCAGCGGCTTCGGCTTGTCGATCGAGAGATCATACTGGTCGTAGCGGCTCTCAGTTCCAATATCCAGAACATCGCGGAAGCCTGACGTGGCGATCAGCGCCGTGTTGGCGCCGCGGCGCTCGATGATGGCGTTGGTCGCGAGCGTGGTGCCGTGGATGAAGACGTCGATATCGGAGATTCGCGCACGTGCATCGGCGAGGATGAGGCGGGTGCCGTCCAGCACGGCCTGCTCCGGCTGCGTTGGTGTGGTCAGCAGCTTGCGCGTTCGACGCTTGCAGCCGATGTCGAGAACGATATCGGTGAATGTGCCGCCGATATCGACGGCCAGCCGGACTTCGGCTCCTTCAAGCATTCGCAGGTCTCCGCAAGCGACGAATTGATGTGTGAGTTGAGCAATTCTCATGCCGTTACGCCAGCGTGGATGCAGGCTTGCTGCTCTGCGTCTGCTGCGGTGCGGACTTCAAGTCGCGGCGCGCCGAGCGCTCAACCCTGCTGATTGTCGTGTGACTCGGTCGTGCTGGTGCGTGATCGACACGGTGAGACGCTCCACGGCAGAACGAGAATTCTGGCTCATGCGACTCGCGCCGCGGGGCAGGGCGCGTGGCAGGCCACGCCCGGCGGGAGTTGCCGACACAATGAAGGTGCGACGCGTTCAGGGCGCCGCATCGGGATCGTGCACACGACGCGATGGCGCGCGCTGCGATCTGCCGCGCCGGCAGACCTCGGCGCCGCGGATTGCTGACCTCGGCCGTGCGTGTATAAGTCGGCCCCCCGTGCTGCGGTCGCAGCCGGCGGTCCTCCAATGGCAGGTCATGGTCGAACCCGACGTCACGACATCCGACGGCATGCCGTCGCCGCAGGCCCCGCGCCGCGGCGCGGTCGCGTTCATCTTCGTCACCATCCTGCTCGACATGCTCGCGCTCGGGCTGATCATGCCGATCCTGCCGAAGCTGATCGAGAGCTTCGTCGGCAATGACACCGCGCATGCAGCGCGCATCTTCGGCCTGTTCGGAACCGCCTGGGCGCTGATGCAGTTCGTGTTCTCGCCGGTGCTGGGCAGCCTGTCGGACCGGTTCGGCCGGCGGCCCGTCATCCTGATGTCGAATTTCGGCCTCGCCGCAGACTACGTGCTGATGGCGCTGGCGCCGTCGCTCGCGTGGCTGTTCGTCGGCCGCCTGATCTCCGGCGTCACCTCGGCCAGCGTCTCCACGGCATTCGCCTACATCTCGGACCTCACGCCGCCGGACCGGCGTGCGGCGGTGTTCGGCCGCATCGGCGCGGCGTTCGGCGCCGGCTTCGTGCTCGGGCCCGCCACCGGCGGCCTGCTCGGCGACATCGATCCGCGGCTGCCGTTCTGGGCGGCCGCCGGGCTCAGCTTCGCCAATGCGCTCTATGGATTGCTGGTGCTCCCGGAATCGCTGCCGCCGGAGCGGCGCAGTCCATTCCGGTGGCGCACCGCGAACCCGCTCGGGGCGCTGCAATTGCTGCGCTCGGATCACACGCTCGCCGGACTGTCGGTCGTCAACTTCATCACCCAGCTCGCCCATGTCGTGCTGCCGTCGACCTTCGTGCTCTATGCGACCTACCGCTATGGCTGGGATACGCGCACCGTCGGCCTGACGCTGGCGATCGTCGGCGTCTGCGCCATGATCGTGCAGGGCGGGGCGGTCGGGCTGATCGTGCGTTCGCTCGGCGAGCGCGGCGCGCTCATGCTCGGCCTGGCCTCGGGGACGGTGGGATTTCTGATCTTCGGCCTCGCGCCGACCGGCCCGTTGAGCTGGCTCGGCATTCCCGCGATGGCGCTGTGGGGAGTCTCGGGTGCGGCGATCCAGGCGCTGATGACCCGGCTGGTGGCGCCGGAGAGACAAGGGCAGCTGCAGGGGGCGACGTCGAGCGTGCAGAGCATGGCCCAGCTCGCAGGCCCCTTCCTGTTCACGCTGACCTTCGCCTATTTCATCGGCGCCGCCGCGCCGCTGCATCTGCCCGGCGCGCCATTCCTGCTGGCCTCGAGCTTGCTGATCGTGGCGCTCGTGGTCGCGGTGCGGACGCTGCGCACGAGCTATGCGAAACCCTCATCCTGAGTGAGCACACCGCGCGGACACGGGGACGCCGGCATCGTCGCGAGACGGCGCGGTGCGCCGCCTCGCCGTGAGAGTTCAGGCGACTACTTCTTCACCAGCGGACATTCGCTGGCTTCGAGCGGCTTGGCCGCGTCTTCCGCCGGAATGGTCGCGACCAGCTTGTAGTAGTCCCAGGGATATTTGGATTCTTCCGGCTTCTTGACCTCGAACAGATAGGCCGGGATCAGGCGGCGACCGTCGGCGCGCAGCGGGCCCTTGCCGAACAGCGGATCGTCGGTCGGGATCTCCTTCATCTTGGCCACGACCTTGGCGCCGTCATGCGGATTGCCGCCGAGCGCCTCGAGCGCCTTCAGGTAGTGCAGCGTGCCGGCGTAGTTGCCGGCCACCGTCATCGACGGCATCGTGCCCTTCGGCGACAGCTTGATGAAGCGGTTGGACCAGGCGCGGGTCTGCTCGTTGAGGTCCCAGTAGAATGATTCCGTGAAGGTCAGGCCCTGCGCGACCTTCAGCCCCAGCGCATGCACGTCATTGACGAACAGCAGCAGCGCGGCGAGCTTCTGTCCGGCCGCGACGATGCCGAACTCGGACGCCTGCTTGATAGCATTGGTGGTGTCGCCGCCGGCATTGGCGAGGCCCACGACCTTGGCCTTGGACGCCTGCGCCTGCAACAGGAACGACGAGAAATCGGCGGTGTTGAGCGGATGCTTGACCGAGCCGGCCACCTTGCCGCCATTGGCGGTGACGACGGCCGAGGTGTCGCGCTCCAGCGCCTGGCCGAATGCGTAGTCCGCGGTCAGGAAGAACCAGCTGTCACCACCGGACTTGGTCAGCGCCTTGCCGGTGCCGTTGGCCAGCATGTAGGTGTCGTAGGTGAAGGAGATGGTGTTGGCGTTGCAGGCCTTGCCGGTCAGGTCGGCAGTCGCGCCGCCGGAATTGATCAGGACCACGTTCTTGTCCTTGACCAGGTTCGAGACGGCCAGCGCCACGCCAGAGTTCGGCGTGTCCATGATGACATCGACCTTCTGGGTGTCGATCCACTGCCGGCCGATGTTGACGCCGATATCGGGCTTGTTCTGGTGGTCGCCGCTGATGACCTCGATGGTCCAGCCCTTGGCCTTCAGGCCGCTGTCCTCGACGGCCATGTTGATCGCGGCGACC
Organism: Bradyrhizobium sp. SSBR45G; assembly: GCF_030159255.1. Classification (GTDB taxonomy): domain Bacteria; phylum Pseudomonadota; class Alphaproteobacteria; order Rhizobiales; family Xanthobacteraceae; genus Bradyrhizobium. Next base: position 30,736 of record NZ_BSCT01000047.1, read on the forward strand.
GAGTTGGGTCCGCCGATGTCGGCATAGAGGCTCGACATGTCGTTGAGCACGCCGATCTTGACGACCTTGTCGTCGGCGAAGGCGGAACCGGCAAAGCTGAGTGCGGTGGCAGCAAGCAGCGCGGCCATCCGCCGCGCGTGAGACGTCGTCATCAAATCCTCCCTGGTGTCGTGTCACGGCGGGCTTCTTTGGCGCCCCTTGCCGTCGGTCCCTTTGGATAGCCGGTCTCGTGAGTTGCGGCAATGCGCCAAAAGGGGGGAGGCGCGCCCAAGCTTTGTGCGCCTCGCCTGAGCGTTAACGCAGCGCGTCCGAGGTCAGCCTGAATTTCTGGATGCGCTTACCCGTATCGACCTCGGCGGTATAAACGTTGCCCTGCTTGTCGACCGCCATCGCGTGCACCCAGTGGAATTGGCCGGCATTGCGGCCATTGTGGCCGAAGCTCCCGACCACGCTGCCGTCGTCGCGGCGGATGATGCGGATCTCGTTGTTCTCGCCGTCGGCGGACAACAGGTAGCTCTGCTTCGGATCGGGCCAGATCGCGATGTCCCACACCGCGCCGTTGCCGAGGGTGCTCTTTTCAAAGAACCACTCGGTCACGAACGTCCCGTCCTTCCTGAACACCTGGATGCGGTCGTTGATGCGGTCGCAGACATAGACGAGGCCGTCGTCGGCGATCTTCACGCAGTGCACGGGATTGCCGAACTGCTGGGCGACCGGCGCCTTCGGATCATAGGGCGGCTGCTTGGCATCGTCGGGGACATGGCCGTAAGCGCCCCAGTGGCGCTTGTAGGCGAGGGTGGTGGCATCGAACACGATGACGCGCCGGTTGCCGTAGCCGTCGGCGACGTAGATCTCGTTCGCATCCTTGTCGATTGCGGTCTCGGCGGGCTTGCCGAGCTGTGTCGTGTCGTTCGAGCCCTTGCTCGGCGCGATCGTCCCGATCTGTGCGACGAACTTGCCGTCGAGGGTGAATTTCAGGATCGCATTGTCGTTGTCGGCATTGCCGCCGATCCAGACGAAGCCGCGCTCATCGACCTCGATGCCATGCTCACGCCCGACCCATTCATAGCCCGGGCCCGGGCCGCCCCAGGCGCGCAGCAGATTGCCGTCGGCGTCGAATTCGAGCACGGGCGGCGCCGAAATGCAGCATTTCGAACGCGGCGGCGTGAGGGCTGCTCCCTTCTCGTCATCGGTCAGCGAGCGCGGCCGGTGAATCACCCAGATGTGGCCCTGCGCGTCGACGGTGATGCCGCCGACCTGGCCGAGAATCCAGTTGTTGGGGAGCTGCTTCGGCCAGGATGGCTCGACGGCGAAGGCCGGAATGTCGGCCGCAGCCGCCATGCGCGGGAGCAGCAGGCTCGCGGCGGCGATGATCAGCGTCAGAGCCCGGGCGAATCCGATCGCCGGCCCGCGCGATGTGCGCGTCATGCCATCCTCCCTTGTCATGCTGCGGTCGACCGCTTGTTGCGGCAGTCAATCGCGGGCCGGGAGCAGTGTCAATTGCCGCCGCCGTCCGCGCGCTGCGCCTCGGCGATCTCTCGCCCCCGCATGGCAGGCGGACGGAGGAAGCGCGTGATCATGATGCGAAGATGGTTCGTGCTCTGCTTGATGTCGGCCGCGGGATTGCGGATCGGCAGCGCGCGCGCGCCATCGACGATCGCAACCAGGACGTTCGCAGTGGCTTCGGGATCGAGGCCGGGATCGACGTCGCCGCGCTGTTGCGCCTTGACCAGGAAGTCGACCAGCAGCCGCCTGATCCCTCGGCCCTGGTCCTGGACGATGCGGGCGAAATTCGGATTGCGGCAGGCTTCCGCCAGGGCTTCGGCGCTCAGGACCTGGGCTTCGCGGCGTCGGATGCTCGTCGTCTCGAGCTCCGTCAGGAACGCCTCGATGACATCGGGGGAGGCCAGGATCGCTTCGAAGCGCGCTGCCGCATTGGCGAGGCTGTGTTCGACGAGCGCCTCGATGATCGCTTCCTTGCTGCCGAAGTAGTGATAGAGGTGGCCCGGGCTGATCCTGGCCGCGGCGCAGATGTCCGTGGTGCTGGCACCGTGAAATCCGTTCCTGACGAAGCACGACAGCGCGGCCTCGAGAATCTCCCGGCGCTTCTGCTCGTGCTTGACCGGATCGACCTTCCTCATCGCCCCTGATCCCGCTTGCCCAACTCCCGCCTCACTTTATCCGTCTCCGCCAACTCGTTGTAATATAAAATAATATTTCCCGGCGCTCTATTGTAGAGAATTTGATCTAATTTGGTTGGACAAGCGCTATGGCTTGTGAGACTTAATTAGAGTGAGTTATCTATCAATGGGTCTCTCCGGTATGTCGGGTCTCGCCCCGCTGACGTGGACGGCGCTGGCGTCCCTGGCTCTGGCCACTGCCGGCTGTGCCAATGCCCCGCTCGAACGGGCCGGCTCGCTCAAGAACTACGACCGTCTCGCCGACGCCAACGGGCTGGTGACGCGCTCGCAGATCAAGGCCAACAAGAAGGAGCTGCTCGAGGCCAAGACGGTCCGGATCGAACCGACCGCCTTCCCGCCGCGCCCGGATGTCGCCTTGGACGAGGGCGAGCGCAGGCTGGTGGCCAACGCCATCAGCCGCGAAATGTGCCTGCGGCTCAGTGAGCGATTCCAGATCGTCGGGCCCCGCGAGGAGGCCGATCTGACGGTCAAGGCGACCGTCACCCATGCGACGGCGACCAATGCGACGGCTTCCGCGGCCTCGCAGGCGGCCTCGATTGCCAAGAGCGTCGCGCTGCCGGGCGTTCCGGTGCCGGTGCCACGGCTGCCGGTCGGGCTCGGCACCCTGTCCGTCGAAGCCGAGGCGCGTGATTTCGCCGGCTTCCAGAAGGCTGCGATGGTCTGGGCGCGCGGCGCCAATTCGGTGTCGACGGCGCGCATGGCCAATGACGGCGATGCCTATGACCTCGCCGCCGAGTTCGGCGCTGATTTCGCCAAGCTGGTGTCGACCGGCGAGTCGCCGTTCGGCGGCGTCGCGTCGCTGGGTTCGTTGCCATCCGTATCGAGCGTGCCGGCGAGGTTCGGCGGTGCCCCTAAATATGCCGCATGTGAGCAGTTTGGTCGCTTCCCGGGCCTCAAGGGTTTCGTCGGCGCCGGCCTTGGCCTGCCGCCCGGCTGGACCGACAAGGGCGCCGACGAGGCCAGGCCGACGCCACCACCGCCGTCGCCAGAGGTCGCGAGCATGGAGCAGCAACCCACGCGATGAAGCCCGCTGCCACCTTCCGTGCCGTCGTCGTGCGCCTTGCTGCCGTGCTCGTCACGTCGCTGCAACTGGCCGCATGCGCGGCGATCATGCCGCGCAATTCGGCGCCCGAGCTGGCCGCCGTTAGCGCCGAGCCGGTCGGCTTCCGCGACGTCCGCTATTGGGGCGATGAGCCGTCGCCGCGAATGGCCGAGGCGTCGATGCCGCGGGCATTGGCCGAGATCCCGGCCTCGCGCCCGCTGAATTTCCTGGCGATCTCCGGCGGCGCCGAGAACGGCGCGTTCGGCGCCGGGCTGCTGGCCGGCTGGGGCGAGGCCGGCAACCGGCCGACCTTCGACATGGTGACGGGCGTCAGCTCGGGCGCGCTGATCGCGCCCTTCGTCTTCCTTGGCCGCGCGCATGACGACCGGCTGCGCGAGATCTTCACCGCCTATGAGCGCAAGGACATTTTCACCGTCAACGTTCCCGGCCTGCTGCAGGGCTCGGCGCTGGCCGACAACACGCCGTTGTCGCGCCTGATCGAGAAGTATGTCGACCGCGAATTCCTGCGCGACGTCGCCCGCGAGAGTGCGAAGGGCAGGGTGCTGCTGGTCGGCACCACCAATCTCGACGCGCAGCGGCCGGTGCTGTGGGACATGGGGCGTATCGCAGCCGTCGACACGCCGGAGGCCATCGACCTGTTTCGCCAGGTGCTGCTCGCTTCCGCCACCGTGCCCGGCGCCTTCGCGCCTGTCCGCATCAAGGTGCGGATCGGCGACAAGGACTATGACGAGCTGCATGTCGATGGCGGTGTGACGCGGCAGGTGTTCATCGGCCCGTCGGTGCTGCGCCTCGTCTCCGGCCGCGGTCCGCGGCGAAGCGTGAGCGGCGCGCATCTCTACGTCATCCGCAACGCCCGCATCGACCCGCAATGGGACAGCGTCGGCGCCGACGTGCTCTCGGTGACGCAGCGCTCGCTGTCGACGCTGATCAAGAACCAGGGCATCGGCGACATCTATCGGATCTATTCGGTGGCAAAGTTCAACGGCATCGACTTCAACCTCGCCAGCGTGCCTGCGGATTTCCAGGTCAAGGCCGACGGGCCGTTCGACCGCAGCTACATGACCGCTCTGTTCGATCGCGGCTACGAGATGGGCCGGCGCGGCTATCCCTGGGTGAAGAGCCTGCCGGGCCTGCAATCCAACGAGCAAGGTCTCACGGCCCAGCTTCCTTCGCGTACTCTGGCGGCGGCCGCACGATGATCCGGCTCGGTTATGGCTCTGCAATGAGTGCTCCCACGCGCGCCGCGCTGGCCGCAGCCGCGCTGCTGATGCCGCTGCTGCTCGGCGGCTGCGCGACGTCGTCCACGCCGCCGCCGGACGCGACCACGCAGTTCCACAACACCTACAACTATCTCCCCGTCAACGACGTGCCCCACGACGACCCGCGTCCAGTGCTGTCGCCGGAGCAGCAGGAGAAGCTGCGCAAGGAGCTGGCTGCGGTCGGCGATCGGCAGATCCCGGCTGCGGTGAAGGCTGGGGCTGCAAAGCCTGCTGCGACCAATCCCGCCGCCAGTCCGGCGGCGAAGTAGAAGCTGCCGGCGCCGTCAGTCTGCGCGCCGTCACCATCCGCTTCGAGAGACACGCCCGCCTCGAAGCGGCACTGCGCGGGCAGGACGATGTCGTCATCGATCGTGGCCGGCATCTGCTGCGCGACACCGCGGCCAACACCCTCGTGCTGACGGCCGACGCCTGATGCGTTTCCAAATGGAGTCGAACGCGTGACCGACCAGACTGAGCCGACACTCTCGAAACGCACCAATGCCGCCAAGGTCCGCAAGGCCGCGCAACATCCGAAGCGGCCCGGGCTCGGCTGCAAGGCCGAGCCCGCCACTTTCGTTCCCGTGGTCGACCGCAACAAATGCGAAGCCAAGGGCGACTGCGTCGAGGTGTGCCCCTACGACGTGTTCGACGTCGCGCCGATCAGCGACGCGGACTTCCGCGCGCTGTCCTTCCTCGGCAAGATGCGCGTCCGCTTTCACGGCATGAAGACGGCCTACACACCGAAGAGCGATCGCTGCCTCGCCTGCGGCCTGTGCGTGGTGGCGTGTCCGGAGCGCGCGATCAATCTCGTGGAGGTCTCGGCGGGCAACATGACCGTGAGGTAATCGCTACGCCGGGGGCTGAAAACTCTTCAGCGTGCGGTTCTTGTAGTCGTAGAACTTGCCGGTCTCGGTCCAGGACGGCAGGCACATTTGCATGATGGACTCGGCGGCCTGCTCGGGGGTCTCCAGGGTCATCGGGTCCTCGCCGGGAAACACCGTGGCGCGCATGCGGGTGCGGATCGGGCCGGGGCTGAACAGGTTGACGCGCAGGGGCGTGCGCTCGGTCTCGTGGGCCCAGACGCGCGCCAGCGTCTCGAGTGCCGCCTTGGTCGCGGCATAGGGGCCGAGATAGGCCTGCGCCTTGTGGGCGGCGCCAGACGTGACGAACACCGCGCGTCCGGCATCGGAGACCTTCAGCAGCGGCTCCATGCAGCGGATCAGCTGGAAGTTGGCGGTCAGGTTGACGGCGACGACGTCGTTCCAGGGCTTGAGGTCGACATGGCCGAGCGGCGAGGACGGGCCGGGCACGGCGGCATTGCCGACGAGGATGTCGAGCTTGCCGTGGCGCTCGTGCAGCGCGGCGCCGAGCCGGGCGATGCCGTCGCTGTCGGTCATGCTGAGCGGCACCAGCGTGGCGCTGCTGCCGGTCTCTTTCCGGATCTCGTCGTCGAGCTCCTCCAGCCCGCCCTGGGTGCGGGCCACGGCGACGACATGCGCGCCGGCACGGGCCAGCGCCCGCGCGGTCGCATGGCCGATGCCGCGCGAGGCGCCGGTGACGAGGGCGATACGATTGGCGAGGGGAAGGGTCATGGCCGCAAATCTCTGACGTCGTCGTCCCGGCGAACGCCGGGACCCATACTCCGCGGCCGTTATGAGGGACTTGGCTGGCCGTGGCTAGTCCTGCCCGTCAAACAGAATACGGTGGCTATGGGTCCCGGCGTTTGCCGGTACGACGGCTCCCCAAACGTCGTCATTCCGGGGCGAGGCCGCAGGCCTCGAACCGGAATCCCGAGGTGGGACGGGAATCACGAAGCTCACGATTCCGGGTTCGGTGGCTTCGCATCGCCCCGGAATGACGCCGTGGGGAGAGAGCCTCAGCTCGCCTCCGCCAGCAGCGACAGCTGCTGCTGCGTCGGCTCGACCAGCGACTGGTCGGTGAGGTGGGTTGGATAGCTGCCGGTGAAGCAGTGGTCGGCGTATTTCGGTGCGGCGGGGTCGCGAGCCGGCTCGCCCATCGCGCGGTACATGCCGTCGATCGTCAGGAACGCCAGCGAATCGGCGCCGATCAGCTCGCGCATTTCTTCGAGCGAATGCGTCGCTGCCAGCAGACCGCCGCGATCCGGTAGGTCGATGCCGTAGTAATCTGGGTAGAGGATCGGCGGTGACGCCAGGCGGAAATGCACCTCGGTGGCGCCGGCGTCGCGCATCATGCGCACGATCTTGCGCGAGGTGGTGCCGCGCACCAGCGAATCGTCGATCAGGATGATGCGCTTGCCTTCGATCGCGGCGCGGTTGGCCGAGTGCTTCATGCGCACGCCGGATTCGCGGATCGCCTGGGTCGGCTGGATGAAGGTGCGGCCGACATAGTGGTTGCGGATGATGCCGAGCTCGAACGGCACGCCGGAATGCTGGCTGTAGCCGATCGCCGCCGGCACGCCGGAATCCGGCACCGGGACGACGACGTCCACATCGGGATGGCTCTCGCGCGCGAGCTGGGCGCCGAACGCCTTGCGCACCTCGTAGACCGAGCGGCCGCCGACCACGGAATCGGGGCGGGCGAAGTAGATGTATTCGAACACGCAGGGGCGCGCCGGCTTCGGCGGGAACGGCTTGTGGCTGTGCATGCCGGTTTCGTCGAAGATCACGACCTCGCCCGGCTCGATGTCGCGGATGTAGCGCGCGCCGATCATGTCGAGCGCGCAGGTCTCGGACGCCAGGATCGGGCAGCCTTCGAGCTCGCCATAGACCAGCGGGCGGATGCCCAGGGGATCGCGGGCGCCGATCAGCTTCTTGTTGGTCATGCAGACCAGCGAATAGGCGCCTTCGATCGCGCGCAGCGCCTCGATGAAGCGGTCGATGAAGTTGGTGCGGCGGGAATGCGCGACCAGATGCAGGATGACCTCGGTGTCGGTGGTCGACTGCATGATTGCGCCAGCGCGCACCAGCTCGCGACGCAAGGTGAGGCCGTTGGTGAGGTTGCCGTTGTGGCCGACCGCAAAGCCGCCGGCGCCGAGCTCGGCGAACAGCGGCTGCACGTTGCGCAGGATGGTGGCGCCGGTCGTCGCGTAGCGCACATGGCCGATCGCGGCATTGCCGGGCAGGCGCTCGATCACCTCGCGGCGTGAAAAGGTGTCGCCCACCAGGCCGAGGCGGCGTTCGCTGTGGAAGCGCGCGCCATCATAGGAGACGATGCCGGCGGCTTCCTGGCCGCGATGCTGGAGCGCATGCAGGCCGAGCGCGGCGATCGCGGCGGCATCATTATGCCCATAAATGCCGAACACGCCGCACTCCTCGCGCAGCGTGTCTCCGTCCAGGTCTGGGTCTCTGAGGTAGGCTTGAGGTCCGAAGTCCAGATCCGATTGGGCTTCGCCGGAAGAATCGTGGTGCTGGTCCATCGCGCCTCTCTTCTGGGCTTCGCTCACTTGGCCGCGGGTTTCTCGATCAGCTTCTTCAAGCTGTCGCGGGCAGGCTTGCTGTACCCATCGCCGCCCGCTGCGGGCGACTCGGTGTCAGTCTGGTCGTCGTCCGGCTTGTTCTTCTTGAATTTCTTTAAAATGGTGTTCTCAGGATCATCAGGCAAGAGCGACATCAGCCAATCCCCGGTTCCCTGCAGGACGACCCGGGATTTTGCCGTGGTGACCCAGTCCGGACGCTGCTTGTCCGGCACCAGCCAGCTGAAGAACAGGAAGGCGACCACCACGATCAGGAGGCCACGGCCGAGCCCGAACAGGAATCCGAGGGTGCGGTCGAGCGCGCCGATCCGCGAATCGAGGATCATGTCGGAGATTTTGACCGTGATCACCGAGACGATGAGCAGGGTGCCCACGAAAGTACCGGCGACCACGACCACGCTCGCGACGGTATCGTTGTTGAAGTAGGTCTTCGCGGTCGGCAGCAGCTTGGAGAATGAATAAAGCGTGACCAGGGCGGCTGCGCCCCAGGCGGCGATCGAGAGGACCTCGCGCATGAAGCCGCGGACCATTGCGAGCAGTCCCGACACGAGCATAACGCCGAGCAGGATGAGATCGAGGATCGTTATCGGCATCGGCTGCTCAGGTCCGCTTCACAGGTCCAAGGTTCGCTTCAAGGTTCGCTTCTGGTCGACGGAGGACCGCTCCTCCCGGTGGAGGAGAGCAGGGTTCCCCGGCATGTCCGGACACAGCACGATCCCGCGTGGCGCCCGGTTGCGGCGTTGTATAGCGGCGAGTCATGCGAACGTCACGGTCCGGCTAGCCGTCCTGGCGGCGGAATCTCGCTGGTGTGGCATTTTTTTCGGCATGGCTCGGGCCCCGGCGGCCCTGATCGCGCGAATCCTCGTCGTCGCGGCCGCTGGTGTGGCGCGCGCGCGGCGTCCCGCGGGCAGCGATGTCGGCGACGAGCGATGTGAGGCCGCCGACGGGATTGAGGCTGAGGCCGGCATCGCCACCGGATTCGCCGCGGGCGCGCTCAGGCAGCACCACGCGCAGGAAGCCGAGCTTGGCGGCCTCTTTCAACCGCGCCGAGGTCTGCGCCACCGGCCGCACCGCGCCCGACAGCGAGATTTCACCGAAATAGACCGCATCCGGCGGCAGCGGCGCGTTGACCAGCGACGACACCAGCGCCGCCGCGGCAGCCAGGTCAGCCGCCGGCTCGTTGATGCGCAGGCCGCCGGCGACGTTCAGATAGACGTCGTGGCCCGACAGCTTGACGCCGCAATGCGCCTCCAGCACCGCCAGCACCATCGACAGCCGGCTCGGGTCCCAGCCGACCACCGCACGCCGCGGCGTGCCGAGCGAGGTCGGTGCCACCAGGGCCTGCATTTCGACCAGAACCGGCCGCGTGCCTTCGATGCCCGCGAACACCGCTGTGCCCGGGCTGCCGAGATCGCGCTCGGACAGGAACAGCTCCGAGGGGTTGGTGACCTCGCGTAAACCTAGTCCCGTCATTTCGAACACGCCGATCTCGTCGGTCGGGCCGAAGCGGTTCTTGACGGCGCGCAGGATGCGGAATTGCTGCGAGCCTTCGCCCTCGAACGACAGGACGGCGTCGACCATGTGCTCGACGACGCGGGGGCCGGCGATCTGGCCGTCCTTGGTGACGTGGCCGACCAGGATGATGGCCGCGCCGGATTTCTTGGCGAAACGGATCAGCTTCTGGGCCGAGGCGCGCACCTGGGTCACCGTGCCCGGGGCCGATTCGACCGTGTCGGTCCACATCGTCTGGATCGAATCGATCACGATCAGCCGCGGCACGCCGCCTTCCGAGAGGGTCGAGATGATGTCCTCGACCGAGGTCTCGGAGGCCAGTTGCACCGGCGCGTCGGCCAGTCCGAGGCGCTCGGCGCGCAGACGGACCTGGGCGACCGCTTCCTCACCGGAAATATAGACGGCGCGATGGCCAGCCCGCGCCATGATGCTGGTGGCCTGGGTCAGCAGGGTGGACTTGCCGATGCCGGGATCGCCGCCGACCAGCAGCACGGAGCCGCGGACGAAGCCGCCGCCGGTGACGCGGTCGAGCTCGGCCATTCCCGACGACAGGCGCGGCGCATCGATGCTCTTGCCGCTCAGCGATTCCAGCTGGAAGGTCCGTCCCTTGCGCTTGGAGCGCAGCGAGACCGGCGCCGATGTCGCGCCCGTGGTGTCCTCTTCGGCGAGCGTGTTCCACTCGCCGCAGGCCTCGCACTTGCCCTGCCAGCGGCCGTAGGCCGCGCCACAGTTCTGGCAGACGAAGGAGAGCGTGGTCTTGGCCATGGAGGGGGAGAATCGTTGCTGTCAGGAGTGGGTGGCGTTCCATAGCATAGATAGGCCGGCGGCGATCATGATGCCATCCATGACCAGCCGGAACACGTCGGGCTTCATGTGCAGCACGAATCGCTTGGCGACGAAGGCGCCGGCCATCAGCGAGCCGCCGGCGATCAGGCCCTTGAGCAGGATGTCCGGCGTCAGCGCGCCGAAGCGCTGGAACGTGACGGATTTCGCCAGATAGAGCCCGAGCGAGCTGGCGGCCTCGGTGGCGAGGAAGGCCCCTTTCGACAGCCCGTAGAACAGGAACAAGGGCACGCTGAGCGGCCCGGTCGAGACCACGATGCCGGTCAGAAAGCCGATCACCGCACCGCCGAGCGCGAGGTGCCACAGATTGGCCTTGAGCGCGTAGCGCGCCAGGATGTGACGCATCGGCACCATCGCGATCAGAAACAGGCCGATGGTGATGTCCACAGCGCTTGACGGCAGGATCAGCAAGGTGCGTGCGCCGAGCACCGCCGCCGGAATGCCCGTCACCGAATAGGCAGCGCAGGCGCGCCAGTCGACCTCGCGCCACCACGCCAGGATGCGTGAGAAATTGGCCATCACAGCCGCCACGGCCATGATCGGCACCGCTTCCTTCGGCCCATACTCATAGGCCAGCACCGGCATCAGCATGATCGACGAGCCGGTGCCGACGATGCCGGACAGGGTGCCGGCGACGAGGCCGACCGCGAGGACGAACAGAAAGCCCAAGATGTCGCCTCCGCGACGCTGACGACTCCCTCCTCCGTCATTGCGAGCGAAGCGAAGCAATCCAGGGCGACGGGCGTGGCCCTGGATTGCTTCGTCGCTTCGCTCCTCGCAATGACGGGGGAGAGATCAGTCCGTGGTTAACGAATGGTTCGGCGAGAATCGAAATCAGCGATGATTGTGCGTCTGCACCTTTAAAAGTTGAAGCGTATTCATCGCATGTCCGCTGCTGTTTTCGGACGATGACGACGAGCAAAAAGCCAATGTCCTTGCAGATGCAGCCGTCCACGACGGCAACCGCCGATGCGAAGTTTCCCTGGTTCACGGCCGCGATGCTGGCCATGGAAGCCAGCGAGGTGATCCGGCTGCGGCTGGAGAAGTTCGCGCGCGGCGAGGCCGATGCGGGCGAGGAGGCGGAGCTGATGGTCCGCGAGAAGATCGCCGCGGCCTTGGAGGCGACGGCGAAGCTGATGGCCGGCGCAAGCCCGGCGGCGATCGTCGATCTCTATCGAGACTATGTCGCGGCCAACGCCGAGCGGCTGTCGGCGTAAGCACGCACAATCCGGCTTCCTCGGGACTGCCTGCTACGGCCGGCAGACGTCGCGCTACCCGGCGCGGACAAGCCTGCCGTAGCGCCGGCGGCCGGGCCGCCCCATGCCTCCGCGTGCGGTGTTGCCATCGAAGGGAAGATCGGACACGCTGCCGAGAACGCGATTGCTGATCACCTCGTTTTCGCCGGACCACTCCAGGTGCGACTGGTCATACGCCTTGTGCAACGCGTGCTGGTCGCCGGGTTGGGCATCTTCACGGTCTGGCTGATCGTGTTCGTGGTGTTCGAGACGGCGAACCGAAGGCTGCCCTGGATTCTCGCCGTCGGCGTCAGCTACGCATTCGCTGCCTATGTTGTTCTTCCGCGCGTGATCCGGCTGAGCCTCAGGATTCTCCAGAATCGGCGGGTGCCCAGCTACACGATCACGGGCGATGGGCTGCCCGGCGATCCCGTCAATGTCGCTCTGATCGGAACGCTTCAACAGCTTCGTGCCAGCTTTGCGGCGGTCGGTTGGTCTGAGGCGGACCGATTGGGGCTGGCGAGCTCGTGGGGCATGATCCGCGCCTTCGTCCTCGGCACGCCATACCCCACCGCGCCATTCAGCACGCTCTATCTGTTCGGACGCGGCCAGGACATCGGCTTTCAGAAGGCCATCGGCAATAGCCCGCGACAGCGCCATCACGTCCGGTTCTGGGCCGTTGGCCTGGCACGCGCGGAGAAGAGCTGGAACACCGGCGATTTCTGGTCAAACACCGACCAGCCGGCAGCCGATGAAGCCGTTCTCTGGGTCGGTGCCGGCACGAAGGACACTGGCCTGTCGTTCACCCGGCTGACGTTCCAGGTCACGCACGCCACCGATCCTGATGCCAACGCCGAGCGGGACTACATCATGGCCGAGCTGATCAGGACGCGATCGATCGAGACCGTGGAGCTGTACAAGGCTGGTGAGAGCCTGCCCGAACGCGTCAATCACTACGTGACGGATGGCGACATTGCGTTGGCGAGCGTGTCGATTGCCACGAGCGACGACGGCACATGATGCGCCGTCGTTGTCTGTCTAATGCACAGGCTGGCGAGCCTCGTTCGATCTTGTTCGTTCTGTTCTGGGCCGGACCAGGAGAGCGGTGCCGAGCAGGACGAGCATCGCAACCAGGACCACAATCAGAAACGCCTGATTGAAGGCGCGATGGGCATGTGAGGTAACGAGGGCAGCGAGCTCGGTCGGAAGGCGCTCAGCGGCGATCAGCGCCTCGTCGATGCTGTCGCGGGCAGCCGCGGGAATGCCGAGGCCGTCGGGCAGCACCATGTATGCCGTATAGACTCCGGACAGGATGCTTCCGAAAATGCTGATGCCGATTGTGCCGCCGAGCTCGAACGACACTTCCTCGATCGATGCGGCCATGCCTTCGCGGCCTTCGGGTGCGTGATTCATCACGGCGTTTGAGGCGGCTGCAATCGATGCACCGAGCCCGAGGCCGTTGACCGCGATGCAGATCAATTGCAGCACCAGGTTGCCGTCGTAGCAGAGGAGGTAGCCGGCCGCGCCGATGCTGGCGATCAACAGCGCGCAGGACATCGTGGTGGCGGCCCCGACGTGACGGAGCATCAGGCTCGCGATCGGTCCGCCGACGAACGCGCCGACCGGCGCCGGCAGGATGTACAGCGCGGCCTGCAGCGGCGAATAGCCGAGGACGAGCTGCAAGCGCTGGCTGATCGCCAGCTCCGTGCCGGCGATCGCGAGCGAGGCGACGATCGCGGTCACGACGCTGAGCGTGAACTCGCCGTTCTGGAACAGGGTGAAGTCGATCAAGGGATCCTTGAGGCGCAATTGGCGGCGCACGAAGATGGTCAGCATGATGATCGTCGCGACGGCTGCGGCAGCGACGACGGCATAAGAGGAATGGGGGCTGCCGAGCTCCTCGACGACATAGGCAAACCCGATCAATCCGGCCATGACCTGCGCGGAACCGACCAGGTCCCAGTCGCGGTCAGCACGATCTGCCGGCGCAGGAATCAGCACGAGGCCGGCGATCAGCGAGAGGACGACCAGCGGCACGTTGATGAGAAAGACCGAGCCCCACCAGAAATATTCCAGCAGCACGCCGCCGACCAGGGGGCCGACCGCCGCTCCGCTGGACGCGACGGCGCCCCAGATCGCGATGGCCAGCGCGCGTTCGTGATCATCCGAAAAGGTGATGCGAATGATCGACAGCGTCGCCGGCATCATCAGCGCGGCGCCGACAGCGAGCAGGACGCGCCCGCCGATCAGGACCGGGGCGGTCGGCGCATAGGCGGCGACCACCGAGGCCAGTCCGAAGACGATGAGGCCGGCAACGAATGTCCTCTTGTGACCGACGCGATCGCCAAGCGAGCCGAAGCCGGGAAGCAGGCCGGCGACGACGAGCCCGTAGGCCATGACGATCCACAATTTCTCCGAGGCCGTTGCTCCGAGCTCGTGGGTCAGGCTGGGCAGCGCCGTATACAGCACCGTCATGTCGATCACGACGAGCGCGAGCGCGCTGGAGACGGTCAGGAGGATCAACCACCGGTCACGTTTCGACATCGGCGCGCCTCGTTAGCTCCGCAGAAGATCGGGTCGACGCCACATCCGAGAGCAGCATCACTTCGGGAACAGGAAAGCCAGGCTGGCGCGAAACTGCCATCGCGACGCCAGGTCCGGCTTCAGCACATTGTAGTAGACACCGATCTCGGCGTTGATCGGCTGCTTGTCGACCATGAAGAGCTTGCCTATTGCCGCACCGACCGGAACGACCCAGCGGTCATTGCCCTTCGCCAGCCAGTTTGCATTGATGATGGGACTCGAGCTGATGTAGGAGCCGTCGGAAAAATTGTAGGTGATGAAATACTGCAGCATCATCTGGTTCACCGGCGCGCGGTCGCTCGGACCCGCAAACGACCAGATGTTGTTGGCGAGCACTCCCAGCACCCATGGACCCGGCATGGTCAGCGCGACGATGGTCGGACCGGCGCTCCATTTGCCGGAGCCGAGAGACGGGTCGGTTGCGGACGGATAGGACAAGGTCGGGCCGAGCCCCCAGATGAGGGGACCCGAATGAGACGGGGTGAGCGCGAAGATCTGGTTGATGTCGCCGACCCCGCCGATCCGGCCCTGCCCAGGCGAAAAGCGAACCTGGGCGATGCCGGGAATGGTGGTGCGTGTCACCAGATTCCAATCGGCATTGAGCTGGAACGGGATGACCGGCTCGATCTTGAAGACGCCGGCCGTCTGCCGGTATGGACCCGTGTTCGGCATGGCGATCGTCTCGAGGCCAACGCTGATCGTGTCCGCGATCGGGTTCTGCGCCGCCTTGGCCAGATCTTCGAGAGACGGCGTCTTGGCCTGCTGTGCCAAGGCGCCGGCGCCAGGACACAGCGCTGAGATCAGGACCAGCAGAACCGCAAGTCGAAAAACTCTACGCATCATTGCCGACCTCGCTCTCGAAGCGCTGCGCTTGCAGCGGTTGCCTCGCAGCGCCCCCGTCCGGTCCGCTGTGTCATGTGAAGGTCGGGAAGCGCTCGCCCGCGAACAGCGACGGCCGCAGGCGAGACCAGTTCGACGCGAACTGGAACGTGTCGAGATCGGTGAAGGTCTGGCCGATGACCTGCATGCCCGACGGCATGCGGTTTTCGACCACGCCGAGAGGGACATCGACGACCGGATAGCGGTTGAGCAAATTCCAATGCCACGTCAGCGCCAACCCCAGACCGGTGCCCACCCAGGGGTCCACCTTGTTCTCCTTGCTCTTGAACATGTCGGCTGCGACGAGAGGCGTCGCCATGGTCGGCATCAGCAGGATGCGGTAGCCCTTCCCGAACACGCGCTGCTGGACCTGGCGGTGCAGTCGTTGCAGCAACTCCTCGGCTTCTTCAGCCTGGCGCGGTCCGACGGGGCCGACCTGGTCGAGCAATTCGGTCACATAGGGCGAGAGCTGATCTCGATGGGAATTCGAGATCTCGATCGCGGTGCCAATGGATGTCGCCATCAGCCCGCGTATGAAGACCATCTTGTGGGCCTTCGTCAGGCCGCAGTCGACCTCGTCCACGGTGCAGCCGGCAGCGCGCAACGCCGCGATGCCCTTGCGCATCGCCGCCTTCACGGACGGAATGACGTCGGCAATGCCGTCGCCCCAGTCCACGGCGATACGCCATCCCGACAGGCGCTGATAGCGCATGGGATAGTCGAGGCGAGGGCGCATCGCGGCCATGACCCGATCGGACGGACCGACGATCGCGTTCTGGAAGCGGACGAGGTCGTCGAAGCGTCGCGCCAGCGGGCCGGACGTCGAGTAGGGGATTTCGCCACCCGCGACCCGCCCGAACGGTGGCCTGAAGCCATAGACGCCGCATTGCGAGGCCGGAATTCGGATCGAGCCGCCCATGTCCGAACCCACCGCGAGCGTGGCGAAGCCTGCGGCCAGCGCCGCCGCCGATCCGGCGGACGATCCGCCCGGGGAGTATTCGAGATTCCACGGATTGCGTGTCGTGCCCCAGGCGCGGGTCGACGCGCCGAGGAAAAGGTAGAACTCCGGCACCGTCGTCTGGAACGGCATGACGGCGCCGGCCGCATCGAGCGCGTCGGTGATCGCGGAGTTCTCCGTCGCGGGCGGCGAGTCCTTGTAGATGAGCGAGCCCTGCGTGATCCGCCAACCCGGCCTGCTGAATTCGTCCTTGATGGCGACCGTGATCCCCTCGAGTGGCCTTGCGGTCCCGCGCCGATAGCGGTCCTCGGACTGCTTGGCCTCCTTGAGCGCCTGATCGAAGTGCTCGTAGGTGATGCAGTTGACCTTGGTGTTGTAGGCTTCGATCCGCTTGATCTGCGCCTTCAAGAGATCGACCGGTGACGCCTTCCTGGCCTGGAACATCGCGATGAGCTCGCCGACCGACGCGTAGCAGAGCGGATCGGGAGACTCGGCGCGCGCGGCCGGAAGACCGAGCCCGGAGGCGGCAAGCGCAGCGCCTGCGCCTTTGATGAGCGTTCTTCTATCAATCATGTGGGTCTCCGCATTCTCGAAGATCGGTCCGGGCGTCGATGTCGTCATTGGGGTGACGGTCCGCGAAGGCGCTGGGCCAAAGGCTTGTCGTTCGGGCCTCGCCCGACCGTCCATGATGGTGATCAGCACCTTGGTCTGGTGAATGTCGTGCAGAGCGGAACGGACAGCGATGCAACGCCGGCCTGCACCGACTGGCGTGGTGGCGGTTCGGTCTGGTCGACGGCGTTCAGATGATGCCGTCGCGAGCCACGCAATCTGGCCCAATCATACGCCATACACATGCGGTCGTCCTCACACGCTCTGCGGGAGGCATTGTTTCTGATTCCGACGCCGGTATGAACTCGGGTGAACTACGTAGTTGGCGGAAATGATCGAGAATGGCTTGCATAAGCGACGATCGATGCATCGAACATTGGATTCAAATGAGTGTCATTTTGCGCGAATGAACGACGCGACGAAGCGAACTTGCCAGCTCGAAGCAAGCACCGGGACGCCTATTTGGAGTTGATGCCGGCAGAGTTCAGTGGACGGCAATGAAATCCATGTAAGCTGTCGGCGAGCGAGTCGTGTGGCTCCTTGAGCAAGCCCCCTGATCCGGCCGCGCCGATGTCGCACCGGACGGTCGCGCCTTGCTCTGCGGCTTACCCTCATGATCTCGCGGCTTGGCCATGGGGTCCGGAGCAGGGGCGATGGCAGACTGACGGAGTGAGGAATGTTCACACTGGCACACGCAGGCACTTGGCTCGTCGTCGGCTTGATCGGCGGCGGCCTTGCCGGAATTCTGGTGAAGCGCCGCCGGGCAGGGTTCGGGCTTCTGACCAACATCGGGTTGGGATGTGTCGGCGCCCTCATCGGGGGAGTCTTGTTCAACCTGTTTGGGCTGTTTGCAGGGATGGGCAGCATCGTCATTTCGCTGCGCGACGTCGTTGCAGCGTTCGTCGGCTCGCTGGTGCTGCTGGCGGCGATCTGGTTGTGGGGCCTGGCACGCGAACCCCATCCGCGCTGACGTCAGGCGTCGTCAGCGGGCGGGCCGATCGAGCTGCGCGCGCCAGTCGCGCGGCCGCATGGCGAAGCGCTGCTTGAAGCGGCGCGAGAAGTGCGACAGGTCCGAAAAGCCCCAGTCGAAGGCGATGGCGCCGATGTCGCGGCCCGCGCAGCCGGGATCGCGCAGGTCGCGGGCGACGCCGTCGAGCCGGCGCGCCATCACGAGCTCGGAGAAGCTGGTGCCGGCACGGGCCAGCAGCTTGTGCACGTAGCGCTCGCTGATCCCGACCGTCGCTGCGATCGCAGCCACCGTCAGCCCCGGCTCGCGCAGCCGCGCGTCAATGGCGCGCCGCAGCGCCAACGTGGTGGCGTCGGCGAAGGAGGCGGTGGCATGCGCCTCGCTGCGGCTGCCGCGCGACAGGCCCAGCGCGACCAGATCGAGCAGTACGCCGAACAGCGCGGCGGCCTCATCGGGCGCAAGGCGCAGCGCATTGGCGTTGAGCGAGCGCGCCGTCTCGACGATCAGCGCGCCGACGCAAGGATCGTCCGACAGCCGCGTCGGCGCGATGTCCAGCACCGTTGGCAAGCGGCCGAACAGTGCATCGGCCGGGACGCGGAACGAGATGACGCCGAGCGAGGGCCCGCGATCGTGCTGCAGCACGAAGGTGCGGTCGCTGTCGAAGATGCCGACCTGTCCGGCGGACAGGCTGACCTCGCAGTCGTCCTGCTGGATCGTGCAGCGCCCGGCGAGCTTGAGATTGAGATAGAAGCAGCGCTGGCCGGAGGCCGCGATATCGCTGCGCGAGCGGCGCACGATGTGCTCGGGAAAAATGACGCGGTTGATCGCGCCGTCCGCCACGGTGACGCTCTGCACATTTGCAGCAAAGCCGATGCCGCGGGTCGGCTCCGGCGTGAGGTTCATGAAGGACTGGCAGATCGCCTCGCGATAGTAGGCGAACTGCTCTTTCGGCCGCACCATGGCCGTATTCCAGCTCCGCTGACGTTCCTGCTCCGCGCCCGGCATCGGTTCACTCCGAGACCAATTGGGTTCAGTTGCAGCCAAGCGCTGAAGGCGCCGACCGGCCATCATCCTTGCACCGCCATCAACAGTGCAGGGGAGCTCCATCATGTCAACCTACGTCCTCGTCCACGGCGCCTGGCATACCGGCGCCCAGCTCGAGCCGGTCGCGGCGCCGATCCGCGCGGCCGGTCATGTCGTGCATCTGCCGACCATCCGCGGCAACCGCCCCGGTGACGTCAAGACCACCGGGCTCGACGAGGCCATCACCTCGATCTGCGACTACTTTACCGCGCACGACCTCACCGACGCCGTCCTGATGGGGCATTCCTATGGCGGCATGGTCATCACCGGTGTCGCCGACCGCATCCCGGAGCGCATCCGCCGGCTGATCTACTGGAACGCGTTCGTGCCCAACGATGGCGAATGCCTGAACGACATGGTGCCGCCGCATTACGTCGCGCTGTTCGACGCCGTCGCAGCCGAGCGTGGCGACGGCTCGGTGGTGCTGCCGTTCCCGATTTGGCGCGAGGCCTTCATCAACGATGCCGACCTCGCCACCGCGACGCGCACCTATGAGGTGCTCAATCCGCATCCGAACAAGACCTTCACCGACCCGATCAGGCTGACCACCAATCCGGCCGAGATGGCCATCGCCAAATCCTACATCAACTGCACCGAGGACACGGCGCTGCCGCACAGCCTGCCGTGGCATCCGCGTCTGTCCGGCAAGCTCGGCCTGTTCCGGCTGGTTCAGGTGCCGGGCAGCCACGAGCTGTGCTTCTCCGATCCCGGCAGGCTCGCGCAGGCGATCATGGATGCGGGCCGGGATTGACACAGGGCAGGGGTGCTGACCGTCAGCCGTGTGGCGGCCGCTGGCCAATAGTCCTGGTTGTGATCCGCCTCACATTCGCCGGGGTCGAGACCTGCAAGATTAATCTCCGATGAACGGACCCGGTTGGTCAGCATTCCCGAAACATCGGAGATCGCAGTCATGGCCCAGCTCCATCTGACGTCGTCGTCCAAGGTTCTCGCTTCCAAGGCCAACGCTTCGCAGCCCGGCGGATCCAAGACGGGCTGGCTCGCGATGGCGGCCGGCGTGCTGACCACGGTGTTCGCAACGATCGGCGCGGTGAACAGCGTCATCCCCGCCGCGTCGAACATCGGCGCCGCCGTGCTGGAGACGCTGAACCTCCCCGCCTGCCTGACCTATCCCGATCGCTTCGGCGGCACGCAGAGCAGCTTCCGCAAGGAGGGCAACATCTGGCGCGAATATCCGCGCGGAGCCGAGACCTTCACCTACGAGTTCAAGGAGATCCGCCGCACGCGCCAGGAGATCATGCTGTGGAACGTGACGCCGCGGTCGAACGTCCCGGATGCCGCGAGCCTCGTCGTGCATCTACCGGTGTGCGGCGGCATGGCGGTACTGACCGAGGGCCTGCCGGAGCGCTCGACCAACCTCGAGCAGATCTGGCCGGATCGCAGCTGATCAGATCTCGCGATCTCGTCCTATTTGTTCGTCCTGTTTGTTAGTTCTGTTTGTTCGTTTCCCTCTCGCACCACTTTTGCTCCTCACCCTGAGGAGACCGCCCTCAAGGCGGGCGTCTCGAAGGGCGAGGCCTCGGCGCGGCCTCATGGTTCGAGACGCGCCGCGAACGATGACCTTGCTTGGCAATCGGCTTTGTCGGCGCGGCGCTCCTCACCATGAGGGGCGGGTTCCGAGATCGCCGCAGCAGTTTGGTCATAAGCAGCGTGCTCACGGAGAGGCGCGGGTCGATTGCAACACGATCCAGGCCGGTGCGTGATCGCTGGCGCCGTCCTCGCCGCGGATGGCGCGGTCGACGCCGGCCTTGGTGAGGCGAGGCGCGGCTTGCGGGCTCAGCAGCAGGTGATCGAGCCGCAGGCCGGCATCGCGCGGCCAGCGGTTGCGCTTGTAGTCCCAGAAAGTGAACATCGGTGCGTCCGGGTGCAAGGTGCGGATCGCGTCGCACCAGCCCTGGTCGACCAGGGCCTTGAACGCCGCCCGGCTCTTCGGCTGGACCAGCGCATCCTTGTCCCATGATCTCGTCGGGTAGATGTCGAGCGTATCAGGCGCGACGTTGTAGTCGCCGGCGAGCACGACCGGCAGATCGTCCTTGATGAACTTGGCCGCATGCTTGTGCAGCCGCCTGAACCAGGCGAGCTTATGGTCGAATTTCGGTCCCGGCTGCGGATTGCCGTTCGGCAGATAGAGACAGCCGATGACGATGCCGCGCACGGCGGCCTCGATGTAGCGGGCGTCCGTGTCGCTGGGATCGCCGGGCAAAGCGGTGCGGGTCAGCACCGGCTCGGCCTTGCGCGCCAGGATCGCGACCCCGTTCCAGGTCCTCTGGCCCTGCCACACCGCGCTGTAGCCGGCCTTGGCGATCTCATCCGCCGGGAAATCGGCCTGCGTGCATTTGAGCTCCTGCAGGCAGACGATGTCCGGCCTGGCCGCGCGCAGCCAGCGCAGCAGGTTCGGGAGGCGGCGCCGGATGTTGTTGATGTTGAAGGTCGCGATCTTCATGATGCCGAAAGCGCTGGGAGAAGGCCGGATGTTCAAGCTCGCACTTGCTGTTTTGTTCACGCTGTCGGTGGCCGTCACCGCTGCGCGCGCGCAGATGGTGCCGACCGACGCGCAGCGCGCCGCCTGCCAGGCCGACTATGACAGGTTCTGCCTCGGCATGATCCCCGGCGGCGGCCGCATCATCGGCTGCCTCACGCGCAACTATGCGCAGCTGGCGGACGCCTGCAAGAAGATGCTCGACGCCGCCAAGGACGAGACCAAGGACGAGAGCAAGTCCAAGGAGGAGATCAAGGGGGCGGCCAAGACGGAGTAGGGCGCAACCCGCTCAATCGGCGGCCGGAATCGTCCTCGCGGCCGCGACGACCTCCGCCTGCAGCGGCAAAGGCAGAGCGCGCGTGCGATCACCACCGTTCCATGAGCCTCGCGTCTGCGGTTCCGCGCGCAACAAAGCCATGCGCATCGCCCGATGGTCGCGGGCCGGGCGGCGGCGTATGGATTGCGCCAGGAACCGCCCGGCGAGACCGGGCGATACGACGGAGCGAGATGATGGACTATCGACGGCTCGGCCATTCCGGCCTGCGGGTGCCGGTGCTCAGCTTCGGCACCGCGACCTTCGGCGGCAGCAACGACTTCTTCAAGGCCTGGGGCGCCACCGACGCGGGCGGCGCCGCGAGGCTGATCGACGTCTGCCTCGATCACGGCATCTCGATGTTCGACAGCGCCGACGTCTATTCGGATGGCCTCGCCGAGAGCATTCTCGGCCAGGCCATCAAGGGCAAGCGCGACCGGCTCCTGATCTCGACCAAGGCGACGTTTCCGAGGGGCGGCGGTCCGAACGATTACGGCTCGTCGCGCCAGCATCTGATCGACGCCGTCGACGGCTCGCTGAAGCGGCTCGGCGTCGACCACATCGATCTGTTCCAGCTGCACGGCCAGGACTACAACACGCCGGTCGAGGAGACCCTGGCTGTGCTCGACGGCTTCGTGCGCGCCGGCAAGATCCGCTACATCGGCTGCTCGAATTTTTCCGGCTGGCACCTGATGAAGTCGCTGGCGTCGTCCGAGCGCTACGGCACTCAGCGCTATGTCGCGCACCAGGCCTACTACTCGCTGCTGAACCGCGACTATGAGTGGGAGCTGATGCCGCTCGGCCGCGACCAGGGCGTCGGCGCGGTGATCTGGAGCCCGCTCGGCTGGGGCAAGCTGACCGGCAAGATCCGCAGGGGGCAGCCGGCCAAGCCCGGCACCCGCGCCCATGACATCGCCGGCACCGGTCCGCAGTTCGAGGAAGCGCGGCTCTATCGCATCGTCGATGCGCTCGACGCCGCCGCCAAGGACACCGGCAAGACCATCCCGCAGGTGGCGCTGAACTGGCTGCTGCAGCGTCCGACCGTCTCGACCCTGATCGTCGGCGCGCGCAACGAGGCCCAGCTGATCGAGAACATCGGCGCCGTCGGCTGGAGCCTGACCCCCGAGCAAATCGCCCGCCTCGACGCCGCCAGCGACACCCCGCCAGCCTATCCGGTCTGGCACCAGCGCGGCTTCCCGATGCTGAACGAGCGAGGGTAGGTCAATTCGGTGACAGTGCACTTAATATCGCAGCCGAAGGGGCGGCGCGTGCTAAAGGCGCCGTACTCGAAATCCTGCAACCGGAAAACGAGAGTGCTTCTACCGCGTCAAATAACTCGATCCGAATCCTGGATCACCAGACTCAAAACAATATGATCATTGGTGGTCCTTTTCGAAAGGTGGCGCATCGACGGCGTTTAATGTGGAAGCCGCGTGTCGGGTAAGCAACGGTCCAGGGGAAAGTGGTTTAGGCTGCGACGGAGTTGGAATTGACAGAGGTAACTTTCAAAGACTACCACAGTAAAGCTTACGCCTGCATTCACGTAGCTTTGCGTCACAGACCAATTTTGCTGGTGGATCACACAGATGGAGTTTGGCAATTCTTGTGTGGATCTTCCCACGAACCTTCTGAATGCCGCGTTGTTGGCATTGGGCATCTCTTCGACTTTGATTCTTCATTGATTGAGTTGTTGAGTCTGCCAGACGGTACGGAGGCAAGTCGTGTCGATGCGAACTCGCCTTGGAGTCGCAGCCGAAGTCGGTGACATGCACCGGCCGGCGCAGCCCAGGTTAGCTTGCGCCTAGGCATGTCTAAGTGCCGTTGAAGGACGCGATAAGAGACACGTCGACCTGACATTCAAGCCGTACAAAAAAGTGAGCGGTGTGCGGGAGGGCCGTGGGCAAGCATCCGGCCTCAAGCTGGCAAGGTCGGAGCGCATTGGGCAGCACGGGGCGGTTTTGGCAGCGGGATGGCGTGCGCTCAAGGCGTCGTCATCCGCGCTGAGCGGGTTGCAAGTTTTACAAGCGCGGTTGGGGATCCGTGCGGTCCGCTGGTGCAGGACCACGGCTCGCGCCGCCGTCACTTGCGGCCATCGCAAGCCTGTGCCACTGGCATGGTCATGTCCTCGCCCCCGCTCGCCATCATTCCGCCCACGCATCCGCTCGTCGGCAGGGTCACGCCGCCCGGCAGCAAGTCGATCACCAACCGCGCCTTGCTGCTGGCCGCGCTTGCGCGCGGCAGGAGCCATCTCACCGGTGCGCTGAAGTCCAGGGATACGACGCTGATGGCGGCGGCCCTGCGGCAGATGGGGGTTGCTGTCGACGAGCCCGACGACACCAGCTTCGTCGTCACGAGCCCAGGGGCGTTGAGCAGGCCGGACGGACCGCTGATGCTCGGCAATGCCGGAACGGCGATGCGCTTTCTCACGGCGGCCGTGGCGCTGTGCCGGGGGACCGTCGTTCTCGATGGCGACGACGCCATGCGCAAGCGCCCGATCGGCCCGCTTCTCGTGGCGATGCGGTCGCTCGGCATCGCGGCCGGCGCGGCGACCGGCTGCCC
Source organism: Bradyrhizobium sp. SSBR45G (assembly GCF_030159255.1). Taxonomy (GTDB): domain Bacteria; phylum Pseudomonadota; class Alphaproteobacteria; order Rhizobiales; family Xanthobacteraceae; genus Bradyrhizobium. The sequence goes on from NZ_BSCT01000047.1 coordinate 54,751, forward strand.
GCCGGTGACGGTGGAGGGACGCGGGCATTTCGGTGCGGGCCGGGTCGAGATCGACGGCTCGCTGTCGAGCCAGTACGTCTCGGCGCTGCTGATGGCGGCGGCCTGCGGCGAAGGTCCGATCGATGTCGCGCTCGCCGGCCAGGACCTCGACGCGCGCGGCTATGTCGACCTCACGGTCGCCGCGATGACGGCGTTCGGAGCCAGGGTGACGGCGGTCGACCGCACCACCTGGCGCGTCGAGCCGACCGGCTACCGCGCGACCGACTTCGTCATCGAGCCCGATGCCTCGGCCTCGACCTATCTGTGGGCGGCCGAAGTGCTGACGGAAGGCCGCATCGACCTCGGCGTGCCGATCGAGGCCTTCACCCAGCCCGACGCGCAGGCCGCGCGGCTGATCAGGACGTTTCCGCACCTGCCTGCGGTGATCGACGGGTCGCAGATGCAGGACGCCGTGCCGACGCTGGCGGTGCTCGCCGCCTTCAACGCCACGCCGGTCCGTTTCACCGGCATCGCCAACCTCCGCGTCAAGGAATGCGATCGCATCCGCGCGCTGGCCACGGAGCTGTCGCGCATCCGTCCCGGCCTCGGCCGCGAGGACGGCGACGACCTCGTCGTCGCCGCCGATCCGGCGCTCGCCGGGCAGACGCTGCCGGCGCGCATCGAAACCTACGAGGACCATCGCATCGCCATGAGCCTCGCGCTCGCCGCCTTGCGGATCGGCGGCATCGTCATCCTCGACCCCGCCTGCGTCGGCAAGACCTATCCCGGCTATTGGGATGCGCTGCGCTCGCTCGGCGTGGAGACGCGCCCGGCCTGAGCCCGAGGTGAGCCTCTCGCTGCGCCTGCCAAATATCGAGGGGTTCGCAGCCTCAACGAGATCCGACATCGCAATGAATGGCTAGGCGGCGAACTCGCCTGCTTGTTCGAGTTCTTTGCCAATTTGGTGACAGTGCTGGACTGCACCCCTCAAGTGAGACACGATAATCTCAGTGACAGTGCGGTTGCCA
>NZ_BSCT01000048.1 GCF_030159255.1 Bradyrhizobium sp. SSBR45G
CCCCCGCGGCGTAAGCTCAGCTGCGAACTCAAATTGGCTCACAAGCTCTACGGCAAGCTACGAGCTCCGCTGTCGTCTCGGCCTTGAGCCAGGACCCATCCCCCGCCCCGGAGCGATTTGAGGCAGGCTGGTCGTTCGGACCTCGCGCCGGCGTTTGCCACCGCGTGGATCACTAGTCGGCGCCGCTACGCGCGTTGCGCGTCACGGCTTGCCCGGGAGGACAGTGGTGGGGCAATCGGATTCACGGCTCAAACAGCGATTGACATGAGGACGTCATCTCGCGGCTGATCAGGCCCGAGCTCTGCGATCAGGTCGTCCCTCTCGAGATGAGAGGGCGCAGGGAATGCCGGGTGAAGGCCTCACCCATGGCCCGCCTGCGAAAAAAATGCAGGCGGCAGGTACCACAGGTGCAGCCGATCACCGGCATTCCCTGCGCGATGGTCTCACGCTTATACGCAGTCTCCCTGGTGCGCCGGGCTTTCTGGCCACCATGATCCGCACGGCGCGTTGGCGCCGTCGCGAACGTAACACCAGCTTCGGGGTGTCAGGACGCTGCGACTTCACGTCCGCAAGGGATCGTTCGTCCGCATGCCCTCATCGAGCCTGCTGCGAACCCTCGCGGCCACCGCATCCCCGCCTCGCGTGTCGTGACGATCGCGCGCAACGCCCCTTTCGTTGAGGCGGGATGGCGGGAGATAAGCACGAATTCCGAATAAGCGAAAGAGAAATCTTCTGGGAAACGGAAATTTCTTGAAGGGTGCGGTCAGATCGCATTCAATGTCCGACGGAACGCGGCCGGCCCGCGGAGTCCAGGAGCAGAGATGCCGCATGTTGATCGAGCACGAGACGTTCGGGCCGGAGACCGGTCCGCCACGCGGCCGCTCGTGGGATGACGCCGTGTTTCGCTGGTGCAACTTCGCTCAGCTCGAGATCGAAGGGCAGATGATCGGTGGCGCGCTGTTGGGCTGTGAACTGCGCGAGGTCGACTGGTACCGGGGTCTGTTCAATACAACGCTGATCTCGCACACCACCTTCAAGAGCTGCATCTTCCGCGGCACGTCATTGGGCAGCTGCGAGCTCGTGGTCTGCCGCTTCGAAGACTGCCGCTTCGTGCTCGATAATCTCCAGGGTCCATGCAAGGTCGAGAATTGTGTCGTCGTCGAAACTGCGTTCGACAGGTGCGAGTTCATTCGCGAGAGTCCGCGCCACACACCGGTTTTCGTCAATTCGCGTTGGTATGGCTGCACACGACGGGAGTGCTCTGGGCTCGAAGGCATATTCTGATCCGAGCGCTCGTGTGGCGGTTTGGTCATCTGCTGAATTGTCCAGATCCATGGAGTTTGCTGCTTAAGGAAAGGCGGGGGTTTGACAAAGCGCGACCAGGCGCTTCTTATATAAACGCGCAAGTTGACAGGAGGCTGCCATGCATCTTCGTCACTCGACGGCCGCGACGGCGGTTCTGCTCGTTTCGCTGCTTGCCTCGCCCGCTTCGGCGAACGACGCCTTCTCCACCAGTATCGACCGTCCCGGCGGCGACTACCGCAGTTTCGACACGTTCGACGATGCGCAGGCCTGCCGGCAGACCTGTACCCGCGAGATGCCGCGATGTCGCGCCTGGACCTACGTCAAGGCGCCGACCTTCTGGCACGGGCTGCAGCAGCCGCCGGCTCGCTGCTGGCTGAAGCGCGTTGTGCCGCGCGCGCGGGCCAATCCGTGCTGCATCTCCGGTGTCTCCGGTGGCCAGAGGATCGATTAGGGTCGTGGGGCAGGACGCGAGGCGGCGCCTGCGCCCGACCCGACACACCGTCCATATGATGAGGTTCGACGTCGCGGCACGGCCGCCTGAATTCGCAGCCACGGATCACACGCGCCCCTCAAAAATGAGTTGCGCACCTCAAAAATAGCGCTAAGTTCCTCAACCTCAAGGGGAGGAGCATGGACGCACCGCTGACATTGCGGGACATTGCGCGGCAGGCGGGCGTGAGCCTCGCCACGGTCGATCGCGTGCTGCACAATCGGCCGGGCGTGCGTCCGGACACGGTGCGGCGCGTCAAGGATGCGATGACGCGCAGCGCGTTCCAGCCGCATGCGGCGGCCTCCGAGCTGGCGCGTGCGCGTGCGAGGCGCTTCGCTTTCGTGATGCCCTCCGGCGCCAACCCGTTCATGCAGCAGATCCAGGTGCAGCTCGGCGAGATGGCGAGCTGGATGGCCGCGCGCCGGCTCTCAGTCGATGTTGTGACCACCGATGTGTTCGATCCGGCCGTGCTGGCCGGCAAGCTCGAAGATCTGGTCGGCCGGGTCGACGGCGCCGCCGTGGTCGCACTCGACCATCCGAGCGTGCGCGCGGCGATCAACGATCTCGTCGAGTCCGGAGCCAAGGTGGTGACGCTGGTGTCGGACGTGCCGTCGTCGCGGCGGCACCATTATGTCGGCATCGACAATATCGCGGCGGGCCGGACCGCAGGCGCGCTGGTCGGGCGTTTCGCCGGCGGCAGGACGGGGCGGATCGCGATCATGGCGGGGTCGCAGGCCCTGCGCGACCATGCCGAGCGCATCTTCGGCTTCAGCCAGGTGATGGCGGGTGAGTTTCGACAACTCGAGGTTTTAGCGGTCGCTGAGGGGCATGACGAGGATGATCGTTCAGAGCACCTCATGCGCCAGCTGCTGGCCGCGCATCGCGACATCATCGGTCTCTACAATGTGGGCGCCGGCACGGCAGGCGTCGCCAAGGCGCTAACGGAGTCCGGACGCGCCGGCGACGTCGCCTTCGTCGGGCACGACGTGACCGCGGTGACGCGCAAGCTGCTTTTGAATGGCGTGATGGATGCTGCGATCTCGCAGAACCCGGGGCACGAGGCGCGCTCCGCGGTGCGTGTGCTGCTGGCGCTGGCGCGCGGCGAGCCGATCCTGAGCGAACAGGAAATGATCCGCATCGACATCGTGATGCGGGACAATCTGCCGTAAGCTGGGCGGCCGCGGCTGACGCGGTCGAACCAGTCATGGAAGTAGACGGACGTGAAATGAGTGGGCCCAGGTTTCGAAGCGACGCAGATCGCTCACGACCGGGTGACCCGTGTGGGAGGAGTGAGTCGTGTTTCTCGGACTGGATGTCGGCACATCCGGCGTGAAGGCCGTGCTGGAGGACGAGTCGGGCGCGCTGGTCGCGAGCGCGTCGCGTCCGCTGGCGCTGTCGCATCCGCAGCCGCTGTGGTCGGAGCAGAATCCGGATCACTGGGTCGAGGCGACGCTTGGCGCCGTCGACGATCTCGCCCGCCTCCATCCGCGCGAGCTGGCGGCCGTGCGCGGCATCGGCCTGTCCGGCCAGATGCATGGCGCCACCTTGCTCGGCCGCGATGGCCGGCCGCTGCGTCCGGCGATCCTGTGGAACGACGGCCGCTCGCAAGGCGAATGCGCCGAGCTGGAGCGGCGCTGTCCGCAGCTGCACGCGATCGCCGGCAATCTCGCAATGCCCGGCTTCACCGCGCCGAAGCTCGTCTGGGTGGCGAAGCACGAACCGAAGATCTTTGCTGACGTCGCGAAGGTGCTGCTGCCGAAGGCCTATGTGCGCTATCGGCTGTCCGGCGAGATGGTCGAGGACATGTCGGATGCCGCCGGCACATTGTGGCTCGACGTCGGCGCGCGGCGCTGGTCCGAGGCGCTGCTGGCGGCGACGGGACTCGGTCTCGCTCACATGCCGCGGCTGGTCGAAGGTAACGAGCCGAGCGCGATGTTGTCGCGCGAGCTGGCGCAGCGCTGGGGCATGAGCGGCGATGTCGTGATCGCCGGCGGCGCCGGCGACAATGCCGCCAGCGCGATCGGCCTCGGCGCGATCACGCCCGGCGATGCGTTCCTGTCGCTCGGCACATCGGGCGTGCTGTTCCGCGTCACCGACCGCTTCGCGCCGGCGCCGGAGGCCGCCGTGCACGCCTTCTGCCATGCGCTCGGCGGGCTCTGGCACCAGATGGGCGTGATGCTGTCGGCGGCGGCCTCGCTGTCCTGGCTCGCCCGCATTCTCGAAATGCCGGAAGCCGAGCTGCTGGCGCCGCTCGGGACGAGCGTTGCGCGCCCGAGCCCGGTGCAGTTCCTGCCTTATCTCGACGGCGAGCGGACGCCGCATAATGACGCGCATGCCGCCGGTGCCCTTGTCGGCCTGCGCAGCGCGGCGTCGCGTAGCGATCTCGTGCAGGCGGTGCTGGAAGGCGTGGCCTTTGCCGCGCGTGACATGCTCGCCGCGCTTGGCCGCAGCGCGCAGCCGATTCCCGAGATCGATCTCGTCGGCGGCGGCTCGCGCTCTCTGCTGTGGGCGCAGATCATGGCCGACGTGCTCGGTGTCACCGTGCACCGCGTCGAGGAGGGCGAGGTCGGCGCCGCCATCGGCGCGGCACGGCTCGGCCGCCTCGCTGCGACCGGCGCCGCGCCCGCTGAGGTCTGTCGCAAGCCGCGGCGGCTGCAAAGTTTCACCCCGCGTGCCGCACAGCGCGCCGCCTATGACGACGCCTATGCGCATTGGCGCAAGCTCTATCCTGCTCTCAAGGAGTGTCACCCGTGAACGTCCAGGCTCCCTTCTTCCAGACCGGCGCGACCGTGGCCTATGGCGGCCCGGAGTCGCGCAGCCCGCTGTCGTTCCGCTGGTACGACAAGGACCGGATCATCCGCGGCAAGCGGATGGAGGATCATCTGCGCTTCGCGGTCTGCTACTGGCATTCGTTCTGCTGGCCGGGCAGCGATCCGTTCGGCGGCGAGACGTTTCTGCGGCCGTGGCAGCACGGCAACGACGCGCTCGCAATGGCGCGCGCCAAGGCCGACGTTGCCTTCGAGCTGTTCCGCCTGCTCGACGTGCCGTTCTTCACCTTCCACGACGTCGACGCCGCGCCGGAGGGCGCGACGCTGAAGGAGTCGGTTGCCAACCTCAACGCCATCGGCGACCTGTTCGAGCAGAAGATGGCCTCGGCCAAGGTGCGGCTGCTGTGGGGCACGGCGAACCTGTTCTCGCATCGCCGCTACATGGCGGGCGCCGCGACCAACCCCGATCCGGATGTCTTCACCTATGCGGCCGGCCAGGTGCGCGCCGCGCTCGAGGTGACGCATCGGCTCGGCGGCGCCAACTACGTGCTGTGGGGCGGCCGCGAGGGCTATGAGACCCTGCTCAACACCGATTTGAAGCGCGAGCTCGACCAGCTCGGCCGTTTCGTCGCGCTGGTCGTCGAACACAAGCACAAGATCGGCTTCAAGGGCCCGCTGCTGATCGAGCCGAAGCCGAAGGAGCCGACCAAGCATCAGTATGATTTCGACGTCGCCACCTGCTACGGCTTCCTGCAGCGCTATGATCTGCTTGACGACGTCAAGCTCAACATCGAGCAGAACCACGCCATCCTCGCCGGCCATTCGTTCCAGCACGAAATCGCCCTGGCGCAGGCGCTCGGCGTGTTCGGCTCGCTCGACATCAACCGCGGCGACGATCTGCTGGGCTGGGACACCGACCAGTTCGCGATGAACGTGCCCGAGCTGGCGCTGGTGTTCCACGACATGCTCAAGGGCGGCGGCTTCACCACTGGCGGGTTGAACTTCGATGCCAAGATCCGGCGGCAGTCGATCGATCCGGACGATCTGCTGCACGCCCATGTCGGCTCGATGGATGCCTGCGCGCGGGCCTTGATTGCGGCGGACGCGATGCTGGAAGAGGAGGCGCTGACGGCGCCGCTCACGGCCCGCTATGCCGGCTGGGAGGCTGAGGAGGGGCAGGCGATCCTCGCCGGCCGCCGTTCGCTCGCCGAGCTCGCCGACCGCGCCGTCAACACCGGCCTCGATCCGCAGCCGCGCTCCGGCCGGCAGGAATATCTCGAAAGCGTGGTGAACCGCTATGTCTGATAACAGCAGCCTGCGCGCAATGACCAACGAAACGATGGCCGCGGCGATCAGCACGGCTGCGCAGCCGGTGCTGGAGCTGAAAGGCATCGGCAAGCAGTTCGGCGCGATCCGCGCGCTGCACGGCGTTGATCTCACGATCGGCGCCGGCGAGGTGGTCGGCCTGATGGGCGACAATGGCGCCGGCAAGTCGACCCTGGTGCGCATCATCGCCGGCAATTTTCCGCCGAGCCAGGGCACCATCCAATTCTGCGGCCGCGAGGTGCATTTCCATCGCCCGATGGATTCGCGCAGCATCGGCATCGAGGTGGTCTACCAGGATCTCGCGCTCGCCAACAATCTCACCGCCGCGGCCAACGTCTTTCTCGGCCGCGAGCTGAAGCGCAATTTCGGTCCGCTGGTGCTGCTCGACCACAAGGGCATGGAGGCGCGCGCGCTGGAGCTGTTCCGCGAGCTGCGCTCGGAGACGCGGCCGCACGACCTCGTCAAGGACATGTCGGGCGGCCAGCGCCAGGCGGTGGCGATCGCGCGCACGCGGCTGTCCAACGCGAAGCTCGTGATGATGGACGAGCCGACGGCTGCGATCTCGGTGCGCCAGGTCGAGCAGGTGCTGAGCCTGATCCACCGCCTCAAGGAGCAGGGCATCGCCGTGATCCTGATCTCGCACCGCATGCCCGACATCTTTGCGGTGTGTGATCGCGTCGTCGTCATGCGGCGCGGCGAGAAGAAGGCGGACAAGCCGGTCGGCCAGACCAGCCCGGACGAGGTCACCGCGCTGATCACTGGCGCAAAGGAGGCTGCGTGATGTCTGTTCCTTCGGAGACTCCGGTGCCGAGCAGCGAAGTCACCTTCACCAATGTCGGTGCCATCAGATGGTGGAATCGCGGCGTGTTCGCCTCGCAGACGGCCTACGTGACCCTGGCGCTGATCGCGCTCATCATCCTGATGAGCTTCGCCAGCCCTTATTTCCTCACGGAAGGCAATCTGCAGAACGTCGCCAAGAACTTCTCCTTCATCGCCATCGCCACGCTCGGCATCACCTTCGTGATCATCACCGGCGGCATCGACCTCTCCGTCGGCTCGCTGATGTGCTTCGCGGCGATGATCACCTCCATGGTGATGGTGACGCTGTCGACCCCCGGCGCGCCGCTGTCGTCGCTGTTCGTGCATCTCGCGGCCGACGGCAAGACCGTGGTCGCCAACGTGCCCGGCCTGATCCTGATCGTTTCGGTGCTGGCGGGCCTCGCCGTGTCGGTGCTCGTCGGGCTCGTCAACGGCATATGCATTGCCGTCATCGGCCTGTCGCCGTTCGTGACCACGCTCGGCATGCTGTCGATCGTGCGCGGTCTCGCCTACGTCATTTCCAACGGCCGGGGCAGCTTCCCCGGCGGTCCCGACGCCGATTATTTCTACGCACTCACCTCCGGCGATGTCTATGACGTGCCTGCGCCGTTCATCTACCTGATCGCGCTGGCGCTGGTGATGGCCGTAGTGCTGCATCACAGCGCGTTCGGCCGCCATGTGTTCGCGATCGGCGGCAACGAGAAGGCCGCGGAGCTGACGGGCATCTCGGTGACGCGCGTCAAGATCGAGGTCTATGTGATCGGCGCGGTCGCCGCCGGCCTGCAGGGCATCATCATTTCCGGCTGGCTCGGCTCGGCGCCGGCCAACATGGCGACGTCCTATGAGCTCAACGTGATCGCGGCGGCCGTGATCGGCGGCGCCAATCTCGCCGGCGGCATCGGCGGTCCGCTCGGCGCCATCGTCGGCTGCGTGCTGCTCGAGGTCATCAGGAACGGGCTGGTGCTGGCGCAGGTCAACTCCTACTGGCAGCAGACGCTGGTCGGCGTGATCATCATCGCCGCCGTGCTGGTCGATCGCATCCGCGCAAGACTGTTGTGACGAAGGCTGCTGCGACGAAGGTTGCTGCGACGAGATACTGTCCGGGATGTGACTGTTCACGTCTATCCGCTCCCGGAACAGACAATCATCCGGATAGACATGGAGGAGGGAAGCCATGAGAAAGTTGCTGTTTGCGGTCGCATCGCTCGCGATCTTGGTGGGCCCGGCGCAAGCCGAGACCAAATATCGCTTCGCCGTGGTGCCGAAGGCGATGAACAACCCGTTCTTCGACGTCGCCCGCGACGGCTGCATGAAGCGGGCCAAGGAGCTCGGCAATGTCGAGTGCATCTACAAGGGCCCGATCGAGCACGAGCCCGCCACGCAGGCGCAGATCATCCAGGACTTCATCACCCAGAAGGTCGACGGCCTGGCGATCTCGGTGGCCGACGTTGCCGCGATGACCAAGTCGATCGATGCCGCGGCTGCGGCCGGCATCCCCGTCATCACCTTCGACGCGGACGCGCCGGGCTCCAAGCGGCTCGCCTATATCGGCACCAACAACAAGGATTTCGGTCTGGCGCTCGGCAAGCAACTGCGCGAGCTTCGGCCCGATGGCGGCAAATACGCCATGGTCTCGGGCGGCCCGGGCGCCAAGAACCTTGCTGAGCGTGTCGATGGCGTGCGTGAGGCTCTGAAGGGCTCGAAGTGGACGGAAGTCGCGGGCTCGCCGACGTTCTGCAACGACGATTCCGCACTCGCCGTGCAGCAGATGACGGATCTGCGCACCGCGACGCCCGATCTCGCGGCGATCGTTCCGGTCGGCGGCTGGCCGATGTTCGCGCCCGAAGGCTACAAGGCCTTCGTCAACAAGAACAAGAAGGACATCGACGCCGGCAAGCTGACGCTGGTCGTCGCCGATACCCTGAAGATGCAGCTCGAGCTGCTGCGCGACGGCTATTCCAACGCGCTCACCGGCCAGCGCCCGTTCGAGATGGGCGAGAAGTCGATGGACGCACTGCTCGCGATCAAGAAGGGCGAGAAGGTGCCGGAGGTGATCTACACCGGCCTCGACCTCGTGACCAAGGACAACGTCGCGAAGCTGTTGAACTGATCTGAGTTCCTCCCGGGGAAAGCCTGGCGGTTCGGCATCCGGCTTCGGCCGGCGGCCGGGCCGCCCTTTTTGTTTGTGGGGGGCGTCGCATGTAGCGGGCGGCTAAGATTGCGTGCGTTTACGTAGCTCCGCGCCGTCACGATGGCGTCGATCGTCTCCCCAACCGTCATCGTCCGCGCAGGCGGACCATCCAATATTGAGAGGCGCTCGTGCATGATCGAGACGCCGCGGCGTACTGGATCATCCGCCTGCGCGGATGATGACGGCGGTGAGTGAGGAGGCGCCGTCTCTCATAATTGACAGAATGAAATATCTGACCTAAGTCAGATATCATGCTCGATCCCATCTCCCGCGTCCGCCGCTTCAATCGCGCCGTCACCTCGGAGGTCGGCGCGCTCGACACCTCGTTCCTGGGGCGCGGCCGGCCGCTCGGCGCGGCGCGCGTGCTCAACGCGATCGGTCATGGCCGCAGCGACGTCGCCGACCTGCGCGACTATCTCGCGCTCGACTCCGGACTGATGAGCCGGTTTCTGCGCAGCCTCGAGGACGAAGAGCTCGTCACGACGAAGCCGCATCCGGACGACGCGCGCCGCCGCATCGTCCGGCTCACCGCCGCCGGCCGGCGCGAGTTCGAGGCTTATGAGACGCTGTCCAATGCGCAGGCCGAGCAGATGCTCGCGCGCACCAGCCAGCCCGATGCGCTGCTGGCCGCCATGGACATGGTCGCCGCCGCGCTCGCCCGCAACCGGATCAGCATCGAACAGACCGACCCGCGGGCAGAGCCGTCACGCCACTGCCTCGGCGAATATTACGCCGAGCTGTCGCGCCGTTTCGAACGCGGCTTCGACGTGACCCTGTCGCGTGATCCCGATGCTGCCGACATGATTTCGCCCCGCGGCGCGTTCTTCGTCGCGCTGTCCGACGGCCTGCCGCTCGGCTGCGTCGGGCTGAAGGGCAATGGCGGCGCCGTCGCCGAGATCAAGCGTCTCTGGGTCGCGCCGTCCGCACGCGGTCTCGGCCTCGGCCGCCGACTGATGCAGGCCGCCGAGGACGCCGCGCGGGCGCTGTCCATCACGACGCTGCGGCTGGACACCAACAGCGCGCTCGGCGAGGCCATGCAGCTCTATCGCAAAACCGGCTGGACCGAGATCGCCCGCTTCAACGACGATCCGTATCCGGACCTGTTCTTCGAGAAGCAGTTGTGAGCTGAGTTCCACTGGCTCAGGTTATGAGTTGATCCGTGATCTTCAGGATAGCCTGTGCTGTCTCTGCCGGACAAAGGGTCGGGTGAAGATGCGTGCCGTTCAGCCGCTCGACCGGCCAGCCGCGCCTCAGCGCCTCGGCTGTCGCATGATCGTAGATGGGCGAGGCCTGAATGAAGCCGGCCGGTACGTGGTCCCATCGCGCCAGTTCGACCGAGTCATCGAACCAGTCGACATGCATCGTGGGCAATCCGCTCTCAAACGCCGCGAAAGCCCCGGGGCGCTGAGACAGGCGATCCAGGCCGATCAGCGCGGCGCGCTCCGGATGTTGCTCGAACCAGCGTGACCAGACCGGCAGCGTTCCATCCGCGCGTGCGAGGTTGCGGATGAAATCGCGTAGGGCGGGCCGGACCGGCGGTGCACGGCCTTGCGCCGGCGGGATGTCGCCATCGACGATGATGATCCCGCGCGCGGGCAGCTTCGTCGCCAATTCGGCAGCCAAAGTGCTTGCAGAGCTGTGGCCGACAAGGACAGGAGCATCGGTCGGCATGAGCTGATCGAGCAGGTGACGGGACCATGCGTGCCATGCCGGTGGTGTCGTGCAATGCGCGAGTAGGTCCGGCACCTGCACCGAAAATCCGGCCCGATGGAGATGGCTTGCCGTTGGGTGCCAACTGCACGCACGGACCATTGGGCCCGGGATCAGAATAAAATGTTTGCTCATGTTCCCTTGGAAGATTGGTCTACTGACAGCGCCGCCGCCGAGACCGATTCTCAGCCGGTTGCGCCAACAAGCGCCACCTTCATGGCATTGGCCTCATAGACGGGCGTGCCGTCCGCCAGCACGCGTCCATCGGCGATGCCGAGCACGAGGCGGCCGCGCTTGACCTGGCGCATGTCGACTTCGTAGCGCACGCAGGTGACGTCCGGCGTGATCTGGCCCTTGAAGCTGACCTCGCCGACGCCGGTGGCGCGGCCCTTGCCGGGCGAGCCCGACCAGCCGAGCCAGTAGCCGACCATCTGCCACATCGCATCGAGGCCGAGACAGCCCGGCATCACCGGATCGCCGCGGAACAGGCAGTCGAAGAACCAGAGGCGGGGCGTGATGTCCAGTTCGGCGACGATCCGCCCTTTGCCGTAGCGGCCGCCGTCGAGCCTCAGCTCGGTGATCCGATCCATCATCAGCATTGGCGGCGCCGGCAGCTGCGCATTGCCCGGGCCGAAATAGCCGCCCTCACTGGATCGGAGGAGATCCTCCTTGGTGTAGGACGATTGCGGTGTGTGAAAATCGCGGGGATCGGGCAAGGTCACGTCTCCTCATGACGACCAGGCGTCGAAGAGGACGACGTCGCCTGCCATCTTTCTCGATAAAGCATGGGATTGCAGCAACTCGCCCGCAAGCTGACGGCCGCAAAAATGAGTGGAGGGTTGCGATTTGCAGGATGCGCGCAGCGCTATCGACGCGCCGGACAGCTAGTGCCGCAGCTCGATGAGGCGTGTCGCCAGATTGGCCAAGCCTGTCGGAGTTTGAGGCGCACATGGCCGCGCCGCAGGTTCGTCTCGATCGGCTGTCCGCTGCGGAGGAACTCGTGCCGACGATTGCCCAGGTCAGCCGGCCGACAATCTTCAACGCCATGATGCAACCGTCCTGCAGCCTCCTGGAACCGGTTCGACAGCGAACGGTCGGTCGGCCAGTCCGCCGGCGGAGTCGGCTTGCAGTGAACGGGCACCGCCAGGCGTGCGTCTCATGGAACGCGGCTTCCGTGTGGATGAGGGACCTCCACGGCGGAGTTCGGCGTTAATGCATCAGCAACGGCTTGATGAATGGATAAGACGGGGAAAGGGGTGAGCGAATCAAGCAGCGGGCAACGACGCGTCACGCCGTGCGCCAGAATTCGACACAATTACGACCCGGCGGGCGCCGCAGCTCTGGTGAGACTTCGCCTCACTTCACCCCAAGACGTAATCGAGCTTATAAATCCTCCCGCGCCGATCGCGCGGCGGCGGATGAACAGCATTGAAGCGGGACACGGCATGGTGACACGATCCACGGGAGCTCGGGCCATCGCGACGAGGCGGCGTCGGGGACCAGGCTTGATGGTGCTTGCGGCGCTGGCGGTCTTGGCTCTGCCAGGGGGCAGCGCCATCGCGCGTCAGGCGCGGCCCGCACCCGTGATCGAGGCGACGGCGCCGCGCGCGCATGGCGATCCGATCATGGCGATCGTGTCGATCAAGACCCAGAAGGTCACCTTCTACGATTCCGAGGGCTGGATCTGGCGGGCGCCGGTCTCGACCGGCGTCTCCGGCCGCGAAACGCCGGCCGGTGTGTTCGCGATCATCGAGAAGGACAAGGACCACCACTCGACGCTCTATGACGATGCCTGGATGCCGAACATGCAGCGCATCACCTGGAACGGCGTCGCGCTGCATGGCGGGCCGCTGCCGGGCTACGCCGCCTCGCACGGTTGCGTCCGCATGCCCTATGGTTTCGCCGAGAAGCTGTTCGAACGGACCTGGATCGGCATGCGCGTCATCATCGCGCCCGGCGATGCGGCGCCGGTCGAGTTCTCGCACCCCGCTCTGTTCAACCCGAGCGCCGAGGCGCTGGCCGCCGCACCCTCGCGCGCTGCGACACTCGGCCGCGAGGCCGAGGATGCCGCGAAGACCGCAGATGAGGCCAAGGCCGCCGCGGTGGCGGCCGAGCGCGACGCGAAATCGCTGAAGGCTGCGCTGCGCAAGCTCGAGCAGGCGAAGGTCCGCGCCGATGCCGAGCTGAAATTCGCTGACAGGAAGCTTGCCGCCGCCAAGACCGATCAGGCGAAGGCGCAGGCCGAGGATGCGAAGCAGAAGGCCGCGGCCAAGGCGGCCGACGCCGCGGCGCAGCTCGACGCAGCCCGATCGGACACGAGCGCCAGGCTCACTGCTGCGACCACGACGAAGGAGGCCGCCAAGGCGGCTGCGGCGAGGAAGACGGATGCCAGCAAGGCGGCGACCGAGGCGAAGCTCGCGGTCGAGCCGGTGTCGGTCTACATCAGCCGCTCGACGCAGATGCTGTATGTCAGGCGCAACACGCACAAGCCGGCGCGCGACGGCGGCGGCGAGGAGTTCGACACCTCGATCGAGTCGCCGGTCACGATCCGCGACCCCGACCGGCCGCTCGGCACCCATGTGTTCACGGCGGTCGCGCAGAACGGCGCCGGGCTGCGCTGGACCGCCGTCACGATCGATGACGGCGACGATGCCAAGGACGCGCTGGACCGCATCACCATTCCGAAGGATGTGCTGGCCCGGATCGCACCGACGGCGGTGGCGCGCTCCTCGATCATCGTCTCGGACGAGCCGCTGTCGAGCGAGACGAATTATCGCACCGAGTTCGTTGCGGTGCTGAGCAATCAGCCGCAGGGCGGCTTCATCACGCGCCGGCCGACCACCAATGTCGATGTCGCCAGCGGTGACGGCTACGATGACGGCTTCGGCAATTTCTTCCAGCGCAGCTGGGACGGCCAGCCCGTGGCCCCGCCCCGCCGGCGCGGTCCGCCCCCGACCTATTACCGGCCGGTGCAGCCGAACTGGTGGTAGCCGGGGCAATCAGCCGGCGTGGACGTCTCGGCTTGCACCCGCCGCCTGACCAGGCGTCGTACGAACGTCGAGAGATCAAAGGAGAGGGTGGAATGCGGTCGATGCCACTCGATCTCATTCTGGCTGGCCGGAAGGAAGACTGCTGGCATTTCTTTGCAGCTCGGCTTGGCACGTATACTGGCCACAGACCCGAACGGGCTCAGATACGCCGACGGGCTGGGCTTCACGGCGAGTCGTGTCGTCGCTGCCGGGCTTCCCTGCGCAGGCATCCCGAAGTTGGGCAGATGTCACCTTTGCTCCGGAGAAATTTGCGCGACTGACGTCGACCCGGCAGAGGTTGGCGCTTGTCAGATTGGCGTCCGTCAGGTCGGCGCCGGCCAGGATCGCGCCTTCCAGATTGGCATGAGAAAGGTCGGCTCCGCGCAGATCGGCGACCCAGCACCTGTATTTCTTCCATTCAGGCGGAGCTGCGGTGACGTCCTTGCTGTACAGGCGGTCCCGGATCGTGCCTGTCCAGGCCGGCGTTCCGGGGATGTGGAAATCGGAGAAGTCAGCGCCGCGAAGATCCGAATGGGACAGATTTGCCTGGTTCAAGCTGGCCCGTCTGAATTTCGTCTGCGACAGCAGGGCGCACGACAGGTCGCGGCCGCTCAGATCGAGATTGTCGAAGATCGCGTGCTCAAGCTTGAGGGCGTAGGACTCGTCCAGAGGTGAGCTACAGCCTTCTCCGTCGCGGTGCAGACGGAAGCGTGAGAATTTGGGATCGCCAATGGCGTGCATCGCAGATTGCACACCAGGAGATGGCTCTTCCCGATCCTGTGGCACCTCGTTGCCTTTGTCCTTCTTCATCTGCTCCGAATTCAGGAGTTCCTGAAACGCCGTCGCCGACAGCCCGAAGTCGTTCCGACATTCCTGCGACTCCTTCAAGACGTGTTTGCTCAGCGTCTTTGAAAGCACATACGCGGACAAGATCGAATGCGCCTGTTCATGATATTCGTCGGGATACCGTGTGCCGAGAAAGACCAGGGTGCGGATGGACGCGACGCTGGTGGCAGAACCATCCGTAGCACCTGAACCGGGGGGTGATGTCGGTGCCGAAGCATGATCGATCTGCTTGACGGCTTCGATGTACTGCGCAGCGCGGTCCTGGGCCGATTTGGATTCGAAATCGGTACGCCAATGCTCGATGGAGACCCAGAACTGCAAGAGCGTGATCGTGAACGTCGCTCCGAGTCCCAAGGTGGTCAGGATCTGGAAGTTTGTCTGTCGGATTCGATCTTGTACCTCGATCCGCCGCAGCGCGTGATCGTCGACGTCGGGCGGCACTTGGCTCGCCGGAGGCTGCCACCAGGACCGGAGGACTGCGGTCAGGACGAGAATGATGAAAGCGACGATCAGCACAACTATCACAGGATCCATGTCTCGATCCTCGTCTGCTCAAACGAATTTATTCAAACGACGCTGCCAAAACGGCAACCAGAAAAGGCGCGCGCAACATCCGATCAACCTAAGATAATCCAGAGTCGAGCGTTTGAGAACCCACGCGCTTGCTGATTTGCTGCTGCAAATCCCGCGGTTAGGCGTGCATCCCGCTTGGATCGATCGCGGTAACATGGTGCAATCGACCAATTCGAATATCACCCTGGTCGTGACTTGAGGCACGCCGGCGCCCTCGGCGCCTGCCCCGCTCGCGGAGCTCACCCGTTGTATCGCGGGAAGATTTTGCGATCGGGCTGTGACGACCGCGGCCACAAGGCGGAGGTCGGTTTGATGACCCGCAGCTGAAAGGTCTCGCGCCGGCTCGACCATTGAGAGGGACGTCCGAAAGCGGAAGCAATGAAATAACGATGCGGCAGCCGGCGAGGGTCGGCTGCCGCCGATGGTGAAGTTGCAGATCGTCGAAGTTAGCGTCCCGCCGCGTTCGAGGTTGCCGGCACTACGCCCGGCCACTGCATCGCGAACGGCTGGGCGAGCTGCGGCTCGGCGTCTGCGGCGCGCGCGACGCGGCGGGCACGATGCTTGTGCATGCGGCTGATCGAGCTGGTCGCCTCGCGGGCCGTCTCGATGCGGGCGACCTGCTGGCGGATCTCACCCGTGGTGGTCCGCAGCTGATCGATGCCGATCTCGTTGGTGGCGGCGGCGGCGCGCATCCCGCTCAGCTCGGCCGAGGTATCTTCCTGCGCGGTGCGCAGGCGGATGGCCTGCCGCTTCAGAAGCGCGATATCGGATTCGATCCTGTCGGCCACATCGCGGCGGCGCGCCTCGGTGTCGTCCGCAGCGGTGCGCAGCGTCGCAAGGCCGGTCTCCGCGCTGGTGAGGCTGGCGCGCAGCTGGATCAGCTCCCCGGACGCATCGTTCTGGCGATCGCGCAGCCTGGCGGTTTCCGCCTTCAGCTGGCTGAGCTCCGAGCTCAGGGCGGCGACGCGGGTCTCAAGCGAGGAAGGCCCGCCCATCGCCAAGGTGAAGCCATTGGCCCCGCCGCCGCTCCACCAGATCACGCCGGCGCTCGCGGCGAGCGCCAGGCTCATGACGATACGTAGAGAGGCCGTGCCGCTCTTCGGCGGAACGTCCGGCGTCTTGGTGGATTTGTGCATCACAGGTCTCCGGGGATTCGATTGAGACCATTATGACCATATTAAGGTTGCCAATGTTCTAAGCGCGCGGCGTCCGCTCGACATTCGCAGCACGTATATTTGCGGGGTGCGCGCGTGCATGATGTTGGCGCTCAACTACAAAGATACAGGCTTGACGGTGCCGCGAACGGCGGGCGCATCCAAGAGTTGCGGCATGTGATCCGGCCGAGAAGGAGCGGTCTTTTGCTGCGTAACCGTGCGCCAGCGGATCACGCTCGTTCGCATACGACGCCTGTCCGGAAAAGACTTGGCAGGTCGTCGCGATCTTGGGTTAGATCTCAGTCATGTCCGACTTTTCGACCAACGCAGCACCGCCTGCTTTCGATGCGCTCGCCGAGGCGATCAGGAATCGCCGCTCGGTCTATGGACATATCAGTGGGCTCAGGATGGAGCGTTTCGCGCCCGGCGAAGCGTGGTCGATCTTGCCCTATCGTCCGGTGTTCGTCGGTGACAGCGACACCGGCGTGATCCATGGCGGCGTCGTCACCGCGATGCTCGACGAGAGCTGCGGCATGGCGGTGCAGCTCGCGCTCGACGGCAACAGTGCGATCGCCACGCTCGATTTGCGCATCGACTATCAGAAGCCGGCGACGCCAGGCCTCGACATCAAGGCCCATGCGGTGTGCTTCCGCGTCACCCGCTCGATCGCCTTCGTGCGCGCCACCGCCTATCAGGACGAGGAAAGCGATCCCGTCGCCACCGCGACCGCCTGCTTCATGATCGGCGCCAACCGCACCAACATGCTGACGGATCGGCCGGCGTTCGCCGGTGCGCCGCCGCCGCTCGAAGCGCCGGACGATGATGCAACGGGGCTGTTCGCCGCCAGTCCGTTCGCGCGCTGTCTCGGCATCCGCGTCGCCGGCGACGACACGCTCGTGATGCCGTTCTCGCAGCAGATCATCGGCAATCCCGTGCTGCCGGCGATCCATGGCGGCATGACAGGTGCGTTCCTCGAGACGGCTGCGATCGTCACGGTCATGCGCGAGCTCGGCGTGTCGGCACCGCCGAAGCCGATCGGCCTGACCATCAACTATCTGCGCTCGGGCCGCGCGCTCGACAGCATCGCCTCGGCCTCGATCGTCAAGCAGGGCCGCCGCATCGTCGCCTTCGAGGCGCGCGCCTGGCAGGACGATGCAACCAAGCCGCACGCCACCGCCTTCGGTCATTTCATGCTGAGGCCGACGCCCGGGCAGGAGCACGACTGACGGCGCGGCGGCGCCCTCGCCGCCATCAGCCCGGCAGGAACATCGGGAACGACACGCCGAGCGACCACGCCAGGATCAGGCCGAGGCCGATGCCTTCGGCCAGCGGCGAGCAGGTCCTGCGGCCGACCGAGCCGCCGATCAGCCCGAACACGATGAAGAACAGCACGATCACCGGGATGATGATCAGCAGGAAGAACAGCCGTTTGAAATCGAGCGCCACGGCGCCGCCGAGCGAGGCGAGGAATGCGGTGCGGATCCACAGCGTGCGCCACAGCGCGGCGTGTCCGCCCTGGTTGGCGATGCTGTCGGCCAGCATGTAGGGCACCGCGCCGACGGCGATCGCGGCGATGATCGGCAGCCGGGCCGCGATCGGCATGAAGGAGGCGACGTAGCGGTCGAGCGCGCCGCCGAAGATGGCGATGCCATAGGCGGCCAGCGCCAGCGCGGCGAACCAGGCCAGGCGGCCGAAGCGCACGCCCTGCAGGCGCAGCAGCAGCAGCGACAGTGAGCCATAGACGAAGAGATGCACGGCGAGATAGTCCGCGACCAGCACGGGCAGGAAGCGGGTCTCGACGAATCTCAGCGTGATCGGCGTCACGACCGCCGGAACCAGCGTCGCGATCGCCAGTCTGCGCAGTGGAATCCTTGGCGGCGGCGCATCGCCTTTCGGGAGCAGCTCGGCCAGCGGCCACGCCAGCAGCACGATGCCGGCCAGCAGCAGCGCGATCGCGCCGCCGGTCGCGGCAACCGCGCCGCCGCCGGTGCGGCCGAACACGCGGTCGAGCCAGTCGCGCGCCTCGCGCATTCCTGTCGCTGAATACAGCACGCTGACATGCTCGACGCCCGGGGCGACCACGGCGCGGCGCCCGCCGGTTCCGGACGGATCGCCCACGGTGTCGTCCTCGCGCGCGGCGGGGTCGGCGAGTTGCAGGTTGCGCAAGGCGTCCCGGCGCAGCGCGCTCTCCCATTCGCCGGTGATGATCAGCAGGTTGCGTGGCGCGCTTGCGGTGACCGCTTCGGAGAACATCGAGATCGCGATCGTGGCCGAGATGCGCGGTTCGGCCAGCGCCTGGCGGACGATGATATCGGAGGCCATCGAGTGCCCGAGCAGCGCCACCCGGCCGTCGGCGCCGGGCAGTGACAGCGCCGCATCGGTGACGCGGCCGATCTCGCTCATCAGCTTGCGGGTGGTGCCGTCGACGCGGGTGACGTCGCCGGACATCGGCACCGGGTTGCGGCCGTGGCCCTCGAAGTCGAACGAGATGGCGATGTAGCCGGCGTGCGCCAGGGTCAGCGCATAGGCCTCCATGAACTGGCGCGAACCTGCGAAACCGTGTGCGATCACGACCACCGGCCCAGCCGCGGCGCCGTCGCGGCGATACACCGTGATGGGGGTCGTGCCGGCCTGGAGCCGGGTGATCGTCACACCCGCGCGCTCGGCTTCGAGCCACCAGATTCCGGCGACGCAGCAGGCAAGGCCGGCGAGCGCTGCAGCCAGCAAGGCCGCTCCGCGCAAACCGATGGCGCTGCGCTTGCGCGGCGGAATTTCGCTTGTCATGAGTTGCTCCGTGTCCGGACGAACCTAGCGCAGGGATGCGCGCGGTGACAGCGCCGGGCTTCGCTGCGGCCACAGTCGAACGAAACGCACGCGGTTTCGTTGACAAGGCTGAGAGAGACCTGTTCGGTGAGCCCAGCCGACGACGGAATGGAGGATGCATGAAGCCGGACGTGATCTGCCTGATGGCCTCGAGCGTCGATGGCCGGACCCTGCCGAGCCGCTGGCGTCCGAAGAGCTCCGGCGATCTGTTCGAGCAGGTGCATGAGCAGCTCGGCGGCGACGCCTGGCTGATCGGCCGTGTCACCGGTCAGGAATTCGCCAAGGGCACCGCCTATCCGGCCACGACGACCGAGCGCTTCCCGCGCGACAACTGGATCATCAGGCGCGATGCCAAGGCCTATGGCATCGTGCTCGATGGCAGCGGCAAGATCTGCTGGGGCCGCGCCGACATCGGCGGTGATCCGATCGTGGTCGTGCTGACGGAGGCCGTCTCGGACGCGCATCTTGCCGGGCTGCGCGGCGAAGGCGTATCGTACATCTTTGCGGGGAAGACACAGATCGATCTCGTCTTGGTGCTCGACATCGTCGCGCGCGAGCTCGGCGTGAAGCGTCTGCTGCTCGAAGGCGGCGGTGGCGCAATGGCGCCTTTCTGCGCGCCGGCCTGGTCGACGAGTTCAACCTGGTTCTGTGTCCCGCCGTGGACGGCGCCAAGGGCGCGCCGAGCGTGTTCGACTCGACCGAGAGCGAGGCCGGCGAGCGGGCGCCGATTACAGCGATGACGCTGGAAAGCACCAGGGCGCTGGAGGGCGGGGCGGTGTGGCTGCGCTACAAGATCACCAACGGCCCGGCCTTGCCGGCCCAGGCCCGTTATGGCTGAGCGACGTGAGCACATCATCATCGTCGGTGCCGGCGCTGCGGGCCTGATGGCCGCGCGCGAGCTGGCGTCCGCCGGGCGCAAGGTGACGCTGCTCGAAGCGCGTGATCGCTGCGGCGGCCGTATCCATCCCCTGGCCGAGAGCGTGTTCGGATACAGGGCCGATGCCGGCGCGGAATTCATCCATGGCGCGGCGCCGGTCACCTATCAGCTGCTGGCCGAGGCCGGACTGTCGGCACAGCCGATCGAAGGCGCGCGCTGGCATGCCGAGAATGGCGTGCTCTCAAGCGACGAGCCGGCCGATCGGCAGATCGGCCGGCTGCACCAGGTGCTGTCACAGCTCGACGAGGACCTCACCGTCACGGCGCTGCTCGATCGCCATTTCTCGGATGCGGAGTTCGCCGAGCTGCGCGCCTTCGTGCTCGGCATGGTGCAGGGCTATGACGCCGCCGATCCCGATCGTGCCAGCGTGTTCGCATTGCGCGAGGAGTGGATGGGCGGCGAACGCGGTGACCAGGCGCGGATCGTCGCCGGCTATGGCCTGCTGCTCGATCATCTCGTGGCCGAGTGCCGTGCGCGCGGTGTGGCATTCGCGTTCAAATCCGCGGTCAGCGCAATCGAGAGCGCGGAGGAGGGCGCGATCGTGCGCTGCGCGGATGGCCGAGCGCATCGTGGCGATATCGTCATTCTGACGGTGCCGCTGCCATTGCTGCATACCATCGCGCTGCCGACCGCCATGCAAAGGCAGCTGGCGGCGACGGCCGATATCGGCTTCGGCAATGTCATCAAGCTGCTGTTGCGGTTCGAGCGCCGCTGGTGGACGGCGATGCCGGCTCCCGATCTCTCGGACATGCTGTTCCTGCTGTCAGACGCCACGGTGCCGGTGTGGTGGACGCAGCATCCAGGCGATCAGGCGGTGTTGACCGGCTGGCTCGCTGGGCCACCGACCAGCAGCTTCGCTGCGCTCGACGAGGCGACGCTGATCGAAGCCGGACTTGCGGCACTCGGTGACATCTTCGCAAAGCCCGTGACCATTCTCAGGCCCGCGCTGGTCGCAGCGCAAGCGATCGACTGGGCGAAGGACCCATTCGCCCGTGGCGCCTATTCCTACGCGACGCTGGCGACGCGCGACGCGCAGGATGTGCTGACACGCTGGGAAGGCGGGCCCGTGCTGATCTCCGGCGAGGCGCTGTATCGCGGCCGTGACATGGGCACGGTCGAGGCGGCGCTGGCGAGCGGCCTTGCGACGGCGCGTCGCATCCTCGCGCAATGATCTCGCACAGCGTTGCGGTTGCGGCGCGACGGGCCTATCGTCGCGCTCTCGCGACAAGAAAGGATCGTCATGCTCGACCACGTCGGCTTTCCCGTCTCCGACTTCGCGCGCGCCAAGGCCTTCTATGCGGCCGCGCTTGCGCCGCTCGGCTATGTCCTGATGATGGAGATCACCAACGAACAGACCGGCGGCCATGGTGAGCACGCCGGCTTCGGCGATGGCCGTCCGGATTTCTGGATCGGCACCGGTGGAACGGCCGCGACCTCGACCCATGTCGCCTTTCACGCCAAGGACCGCGCCACGGTCGATGCGTTCTACCAGGCGGCGATCGCGGCTGGCGGACGTGACAATGGCGCGCCAGGACTGCGGCCGCACTATCATGCGACCTACTACGGTGCCTTCGTGCGCGATGCCGATGGCAATAATGTCGAGGCGGTCTGCCATACGCCGGAGTAGGCCAGCCGATCGGCCGCCGACGGGCTACACCATCACCGGCATGTGCTCGGCGGCGGCGGCCAGGCTCGGCGCGACCACGATCTCGAGCTGCTGGCGCAGCCAGCGGTGCATCGGGTCGTCGTGGTGGCGCAAGTGCCAGACCATGTACATCGGCATGACAGGGCAGGGCACCGGCACCGGCGCGACGGCCAGCCCGCGCAGCATGTATGCGCGCAGCAGGCTCGGCAGGGTCGCGATCATGCGGCTGCCGCGCAGGAATGGGCCGATGCCGCCGAAGCCCGGCACCTGCACCGCGAACCGCCTGACGATGCCACGCTCGGCCATGACCTCGTCGATGTCGAGCCGGCGGCGCGGCTCGTAGACCACGGTGACGTGGTCGCTGGCGAGGTAGTCCTCCAGGCTCTGCGGCGGCTCGCGCTGGCTTGCATCGTAGAACACGCGATAGCTGTCCTCGAACAGCCGCTTCTGCAGGATGTCGCTGCCCTCGGGCGGGCGCGGCGTGATGATCAGCTGGCAGTGCTCGTCGCGCAGCATCTCGGGCACGGGTGCGCCGGAGGGGATCACGCGCAGGCGGAGTCCCGGCGCCTGCGCGCGGGCATAGCGGAGCAGGGAGGGCAGCAGCAGGTCGCGCTGCAGATCGTTGGCGGCGATCGTGACCTGGGCGGAGATCTTGGCCGGCTCGAATGCGGCCGCATGCGAGAAGCTCCGGAGATCGTCGAGCAGAGCGCGGGCGCGCAGCGCCAGCAGTTGCGCATGCGCGGTCGGCACGATGCCGCGGCCGGATTTGACGAACAGCGGATCGCCGGTGATGCCGCGCAGCTTGTCGAGCAGATGGCTGACGGCCGATTGCGTCACGCCGAGCCGCTGTGCGGCACGCGTGATCGAGCCTTCCTCGATCACGGCGAGCAGCAGCTGCAGCAGATGGCCGTCGAGGTCCAAATGATCGAATTGGCTCATGGATCAGATCGGTCGGGCGGCCTTTATCGGCGGTGTCTTCGGGCGATACTGGCGGCATGAAACGCGCTGCATTTGATCCAGATCAAACGCGGCCGTTCGAAACATCGATCAGGGGAGGCTCAGATGTCCGCCACAACAGCCCGGCAGCCCGTGCCCGGCACCGTCATCTTCGATGGCGAGCAGGCCCGCAAAGGTTATGCGCTCAACAAGATGTGCTACTCGTTCAACGACGCCGCCAACCGCAAGGCGTTCGTGGCCGACGAGGACGCCTATTGCGCCAAATACGGCCTCAATGCGCAGCAGCGCGAGGCGATCAGGAACCGCAACGTGCTTCAGCTGATCGAGGCCGGCGGCAACGCCTACTACCTCGCCAAGTTCGCCGGCATCTTCGGGCTCGACATGCAGGACATCGGCGCGCAGCAGACCGGGCTCACCAAGGACCAGTTCAAGGCCAAGCTTCTGGCGGCAAGAGGGTAATCATCATGGCGAAGATCGTAGGCGCAATCACCACCTCTCATGTGCCGGCCATCGGCGGCGCGATCGCCAAGGGGCTGCAGCAGGATCCGTATTGGAAGCCGTTCTTCGACGGCTTCCCGCATGTGCGCGAATGGCTCGCCAAGGTGAAGCCGGATGTCGTCGTGCTCGTCTACAACGACCACGGCCTCAACTTCTTCCTCGACAAGATGCCGACCTTCGCCGTCGGCGCCGCCGACAGCTACAGCAACGCTGACGAGGGCTGGGGCATTCCGCAGACCGCGCCGTTCAAGGGCGACAGCGAATTGTCCTGGCACCTGATCGAGCATCTGGTGAAAGAGGATTTCGATCTCGTGACCTGCCAGGAGATGACGGTCGATCATGCCTTCACGCTGCCCATGGCCTTGTGCTGGCCGGACCAGAAATGGCCGGTGCGCGTGGTGCCGGTGGTCGTCAACACCGTGCAGGCACCGCTGCCGTCGGCCGCGCGCTGCTACAAGCTCGGCCAGGCGCTGGCGCGGGCGATTGAATCCTGGCCGAAGGACGAGCGCGTGGTCGTGATGGGCACCGGCGGCCTGTCGCACCAGCTCGACGGCGAGCGCGCCGGCTTCATCAACAAGGATTTCGACGAGAAGTTCATGGCCAGCATGGTCGACGACCCGGCCTGGGCGACGAAATATTCGACCGCCGAGCTGGTCGAGCTGTCGGGCACCCAGGGCGTCGAATTGCTGAACTGGATGGTCGCGCGCGGCACCTTGCCGGAGAAGGTGCGCAAGGAGCACGCCAACTATCACATCCCAATCTCGAATACCGCGACGGGGCTGATGGTGCTGGAGCCGGCGGGCTAGCGGCGCATCGTTGCGGCATTTCAAGAAGGAACAAGCGCGCGGGCCAGATGTCCCGCGCGCTTTTCGTTACGAGCTGACGAGCTAAAGTGGGTTGTCCGACCACTCAGATGTTTGACTTGAGCCCATATCTCACGGCTTGGTCGGCTCACCTGTCCCCGCCTGCGGCAGGGCAATCGTATTTGACCAATCGGAGTTTTTCACGAAACCGTCTCCACGTCGTCATGGCCGGGCTTGTCCCGGCCATCCACGTTGTCCGGCATACTGAGAACGACGTGGATGCCCGGGACAAGCCCGGGCATGACGATGTGGAGACAGACGAGCGCAACACTTCGAATGTCATATGCGATAGCCCTGCCGCTTGCCGGGAGAGGTCGGATTTCATCGAAAGATGCGATTCGTGTGAGGGGGGACGGGTCTAAACGACGTCCACTTCCCGTGCGGCTGCCCCTCACCCCAACCCTCTCCCCGTGAAGAACGGGGAGAGGGAGCGCACCGTTCGAAAGGCACGTGGCCGACTCAAGTGCCAGACGCTATGCCTGCGCCTCCTGCGGCTGCGCGCCCGATTTCAGCGTCTTCATGAACTGCTTGAACGCCGGTGCGAACTCGGCGAACAGCGGCTCGGCGCGATGGTTCAGCATCACGCCGCCGAGCAGCTTGAGCCCGGTGACGAAGGCCTTGCTCTCATTGTGGTCGAACAGGCCGCGGCGCTGGAAGCGGGCGACGATCTCGTTGAGATCGTCATGGTTGGTGAAGGTGAAGTCGTAGCTCGGTCCCACGCGGTCGTCGGTGCGTGGGCTGATGTCGGTCACTTCGATGGCGTAGGCGTGGGGCATCTCTTGGCTCCTCACAGATGGCAGAGTGGTCAGGTCGCGGCGCCGTCCTCGTCGCCCTGAATCTCGGCGATGGCGCGGGTGAGGATGTCGCTGACGCGCTTCGCTTCTGCCTCGCTCCAGCCGGGGCGGTGCATCTTGAGCGCCATCTTCAGCGTCTGCACGGTCTGCAGCACCTGCTCGGGCGGCCGCATGCCGCCCATGGTGCGCGCCATGATGCGCATTCGGCTGAGCAGGCCCTCGATCGCCGCCGCGTCGTCCTTCAACACCGCGCGTCCGGCGTCGGTGATGGCGAACAGTTTCTTGCCGCCCTCGGCCGACGCCGCTTCGATCTGGCCCATGTCCTCGAGCAGGCTGAGGATCGGATAGACCGAGCCGGGGCTCGGCGAGTAGGCGCCGCCGACCAGCTGCTCGACCGCCTTGATCAGCTCATAGCCATGGCGCGGCTTCTCGCCGATCAGCCACAGCAGCAGGCTGCGCAGATCGCCGGGGCCGAAGAACCGTCCGCCGCCGCCGCGCCCGAACTCCTCACGACCACCGCGGCGGCCGTCGCCTTCGAACAGGCCGGGTCCGCGGTGGCGGCCGAAGCCGGGGCCGCGGCCGGCAAGACGAACGTCCTCGCCGGCCTCGTCGAAGCCGTGTCGGCCCTCAGGGTGGCGGCGATGATTCCAGCCGCGATGCTCGCGATCGTCGTCCCAACCCGGGCGGCCGAATGTCCAATGATGATGATGTCTCATACGATATGATCTCCGTTGTGTACGAACGATATATCGTTTTTGTGTGTCGTTTGTCAATGCCGGTCGGCGGGAAGCTCCGAGTTTTCATGTAATGCTTTGAGTCAGCTTATATTTTTCCCCGTTATGGCGTGGCCGATACCGCATGTCCGGCCACGGCTTGGTGCGCCGTGCCGCGATGGGCGATCAGCGCGTAGGCGACGGGGACCACGAACAGCGTGAACAGGGTGCCGATGCTGAGGCCGGTGGCGATCACGAGGCCCATGTTGAAGCGCGACACCGCGCCGGCGCCGCTCGCGGTGATCAATGGGATCACGCCGAGCACCATGGCGGCCGTCGTCATCAGGATCGGTCGCAGCCGCACGGTCGCGGCTTCGATGATCGCCTCTGTGCGATCCTTGCCGTGTTCGCGCAGCTCGTTGGCGACCTCGACCATCAGGATGCCGTGCTTGCTGACGAGGCCCATCAGGGTGACCAGGCCGACCTGGGTGTAGATGTTGATGCTAGCGCCGCCGAGGCCGAGGCTGATGAAGATCAGCGCGCCGGCGAGCGACATCGGCACCGAGACGAGGATGATGATCGGATCGACGAAGCTGTTGAACAGCGCGGCGAGCGCCAGGAAGATGATGATCAGCGCGAACACGAAGGTGGTGACGAAGCCGCCGGATTCCTGCTCCAGCTGCCGCGAGGCGCCGCCATAGTCGATCGAATAGCCCGTCGGCAGCGACGTTGCGATCTCCTTCAACGCCGCAAGCGCATCACCCATCGCGACGCCCGGCATCGCCACGCCGGAGATGGTGGCCGCGTTGATCTGCTGGAAGTGATTGAGCTGCTCGGGGATCGTCTTGTGCTCGAGCCGGGCGACGGTCGATAGCGGCACCATGGCGTTGCCGCTGGTGCGGATCGAATAGTCGAGCAACTGGCTGTCGGTCAGGCGATCGTTCTGCCGGACCTGCGGGATCACCTTGTAGGAGCGGCCCTCCAGGCTGAAATAATCGAGATAGTTGCCGCCCAGCATGGTCGCGAGCGCGCCGCCGAGATCGCTCATCTTGAGGCCGAGATCGGCGGCCTTGTCGCGGTCGAACACGACCGTGGTCTGCGGCTTGTCGATCTTCAGGTCGCTGTCGAGGAAGATGAACTTGCCGCTCGCCAGCGCCTTGGCCATGAAATCGCGCGCGACGCCGTTGAGTTCGGAGAACGCGCCGGTGGTGCCGATCACGAACTGGATCGGCAGGCCGTTGCTGCCCGGCAGCGGCGAGGGCTGGAAGGCGACCGAGCGGGCGCCGGCGATGCCGTTCAAGAGCTGCTGGAATTCCGGCTGCAGGGTCTTGGTCGTCGCCTTGCGCTGATCCCAGGGCTTGAGCACCCAGCCGCCGATCACCTGCGTTGACGTGTCGATCTGGAACACCGTGCGCGTCTCCGGGCGCTCGGCGATCAGGCCGTACAGCTGCTGGCCATAGAACTGGCGCTGCTCCAGCGTCGCCGAGGGCGCGGAGTTGGTCAGCGACAGCACGATGCCCTGGTCCTCGTCCGGCGCCAGCTCGCTGGTCGAGCTGACATAGAGCCACGGGATCATCGCCAGCAGCAAGAGCGCGAACACCACGACCACCGGCTTGGTCGTGAACACGCTTTCGAGCCAGCGGCGATAGCCATGGGCGAGGCGTTCGAGCACATGGTCAATGGTGCGCACCAGCCGCGCCTCGATCGTGGTGGCGTCGCGCTCGGTCCGGCGCAGCAGCCAGGCGCAGTTCATCGGCGACAGCGTCAGCGCGATCACTGCCGAGACGGTGACGGCGCCGGCGAGCGTGAAGGCAAACTCGGTGAACAGGGCGCCGGTCAGGCCGCCCTGGAATCCGACGGGCACGTAGACCGCGATCAGCACCACGGTCATGGCGATGATCGGGCTCGCCAGCGCCCGCGCCGACTGGATCGCTGCCTCGGCCGGTGGCACACCCTCGTCGATCAGGCGGTGGACGCTTTCGACGACGATGATGGCGTCGTCGACGACGAGGCCGATCGCGAGCACCAGCGCCAGCAAGGTCAGCAGGTTGATGGAAAAACCCATCAGCAGCATCAGGCCGAAGGTGCCGATCAGCGACAGCGGGATGGCGATCACCGGGATCAGCACCGAGCGCCATGAGCCTAAGAACATGAACACCACGACGATGACGATGCCGATCGCCTCCACCAGCGTATGGATCACCTCGTCGATCGAGGAGTTCACGAAGTCGGTGGAGTCGTAGAGGACCTCGCTGGTGATGCCGTTCGGCAATTGCCGCTGCAGCTCCGGATAGACCGCCTTCACGCCGTTGATGACGTCGAGCAGATTGGCGGTCGGCGCCACCTGGATGCCGATATAGACCGCCGTCTTGCCGTTGAAGCGCGTTGCGCTGTCGTAATCGTCATTGCCGAGCGTGACATTTGCGACATCGCGCAGCCGGATGATGGCGCCATTGACCTGCTTGACGACGAGGTTGCGATATTGCTCGAGCGAGTGCAGATTGGTCGCGGCGGCGAGGTCGACCTGAACCAGGCGGCCCTTGGTGGTGCCGAGCCCGGAGATGTAGTCGTTGCCGGACAGCGCCGTCGACACGTCGGTCGCGGTCAGGCCGTAGGCTGCGAGCTTGTCGGGATCGAGCCAGGCGCGCAGCGCGAATTTCTTGGCGCCGAGCAGCTCGGCGGTCTGCACCCCGGAGACGGCCTGCAGCTTCGGCTGCACCACGCGGGTCAGATAGTCGGTGATCTGGTTGGGCGCGAGCACGTCGCTGGCAAAGCCGAGATACATGGAATCGATCGTCTGGCCGACCTTCAGGGTCAGAGTCGGCTGCTGCGTGCCGGTCGGCAGCTGGTTCAGCACCGAGTTCACCTTGGCGTTGATCTCGGTCATCGCCTTGCCCGAGTCGTAGTTAAGCCGCAGGTTCACCGTGATGGTGCTGCTGCCGGTGACGCTGGTCGAGTTCATGTAGTCGATGCCGTTGGCCTGGGCGATCGCATTCTCCAGCGGCGTCGTGATGAAGCCGGCGATGATGTCGGAATCGGCGCCGGCATAGGCGGTGCTGACCGTGACGATGGCGTTCTGCGTGCGCGGATATTGCAGGATGGCGAGCGTCGTCATCGAGCGCAGGCCGAGCACGAGGATCAGCGCGCTGACCACGAGCGCCAGCACCGGCCGGCGGATGAAGATGTCTGTGAAACGCATGGGCTTGCTCTGACGGTCGGAGGCTTGCGCTGATTTATTGATCGACGACGTTCGGCGCCGCCTCGGCGACGGGCACGTGCGAGTTGTCGATCTTGACCGGGCTGCCGTTGCGCAGCTTGATCTGCCCGGCGATCACCACCGTCTCGCCCGGCTTGACGCCGTCGGTGATCGCGATGCGGTCGCCCTTGGCCGGCTTGCTCTTGATGAACATCTGCCGCGCCTTGCCCTGGCCGTCCTTGAGATCGTCGACGACATAGACGAGGTCGCCATAGGGATTGCTGACGACAGCCGTCAACGGCAGGGTGACGAACTGCTCAGGGCTGCCGGTCGCGATCTCGACCTTCGCGAACATGCCCGGCAGCAGCCGGGCGGCCTCGTTGTGCAGGGTGGCGCGGACCTGGACGTTGCGGCTGGTGGAATCGACCTTGGCGTTGATCGCCGAGATCTGGCCGGTGAAGCGCTCCGCGGGAAAGGCATCGACGGATAGGCCGACGTCCTGACCGATGCGGATGTCGGCGAGCGACTGCTGCGGCAGGTAGAAGTCGACGAAGATCGGATCGAGACTTTGCAGCGTCACGATGGTGGTGCCGGCGCTGAGAAACTGCCCGAGATCGACGGCGCGGATGCCGAGCCGGCCGGCGAACGGCGCCTTCAAGGTTTTCTGCTCGACGACCGCCTTCTGCTGCGCCACCAGAGCCTGCGCGTTCTTCAGGTTGGCGCGGTCGCTGTCGAGCGTGGCCTGGCTGACGGCATTGAACTTGATCTGCTCCTCGTCGCGCTTTACGACGATGGCATTGTTCTCGGCGGTGGCCTGCAGCGATTGCAGCTTGGCGACATCGTCGGTCGCGACCAACTGCAGCAATTGCTGACCGGCCTCGACGCTATCGCCCGAATTGAACTGGATGCTCTGCACGATGCCTGCCGCCTGCAATGCCAGATCGGCGCCGTTGACGGCGCGCAGCGAGCCGACGGCGGTGAGGTTGGAGCGCCACGGTGCCGTCGCCGCGACCGCCGTCGAGACCGTCTGCGGCGGATTGGCCATGGCGCCGATCGCCTTGGCGATCATGATGCCTTTGAAGGTCTGGAAGCCGTAGAGGCCGCCGAACAGAACGGCCATGGCGGCCAGCATGATCGTCATGCGCTTGGTCATTACATTGCTTCCTGGGTCGTGCGATTGGGGCCGGCGAAATAGCCGGGATTGGCGCGCGGCAGCGCCGCCGAGGTTTCGTCCTGGCGATTCCACCAGCCGCCGCCGAGCGCCTGGAACAGCGCCGCGGTGTCGGTGAAGCGCGTCGCCTGCGACTTGATGCGGGAGACGCGGGCATTGAGATAGGATTGCTGCGCCGTGATGACGTTGGCGTAGGGCACGGCGCCGCTCTTGAACTGCTCGATGGCCATGGCGAGGCTGTCGGCCGTGGCCTTCTCGGCCGCGGCCTGCGCCTTCAGCGCCTCGGCGTCGAACTGGATGGCGCGCAGCGAGTCGGCGACGTTCTGGAATGCCGTGATGACCGTGCTCTTGTAGAGCGACAGGTCCTGCTCGAAGGTCGCGACGTCGGCCTCCTTGGTGTGGTAGAGCGCGCCACCGTCGATCAGCTTCTGGCTGACGCTGGAGGCCGCATCCCACACGATCGTCGTCGGCGAGAACAGCCGCTCCGATCCGCTGGCGCCATAGCTGCCCGACAAGGTCAGCTGCGGCAGCAGGTTGGCGATGCCGACGCCGACCGTCGCGGTGGCCTGGTGCAAGGTCGCCTCGGCCTGCCGGATGTCGGGACGCTGGCGGACGAGCGAGGAGGGCAGCGACACCGGCAGCTTGCGCGGCAGCTTGAGCTCCGCGAGCGTGACGTGCTCGCCGCGGTCCTGGTTGGGCAGCCGGCCGAGATAGGCCATCAGCTGGTCGCGCTGCTGCGCGAGCTGCTTCTGCAGCGGTGCCAAGGTCGCTTTTGCCTGTGCCAGCGTTGCCTCCTGCGCCAGCACGTCGGATTTCGAGATGGCGCCGACGTCGAACTGGCGCTGGATGCGGCCGAGCTGATCGGTCTCGGCCTTGATGATCTCCTCAGTGGCCGCAATCTGGTCGCGCAGCGAGGCGTCGGTGATCGCAGCGGTGACGACATTGGCGGTCAGCGCGAGATACGTCGCCTCCAGCTTGAACGCCTGGTAGTCGGCCTGCGCCTGCAGCGCCTCGACCTGGCGCCGCGTGCCGCCCCATAGATCGAGCGCATAGCTGACGCTGACGGAGGCGCCATAGAGCGTGTAGAGCGAGGTCTGGCCGGGCCATTGCCCGTTCTGCGTCGTCGAGGCCTGCGTGCGTTCGGCGGACCCGCTCGCGCTCACCTGCGGAAACAGCGCGCCCTGTTGCGACAGGGCATTCTCGCGCGCGGCGCGCAGCGCCAGTTGCGCGGCCTCGATGTCCGGATGGTTGCGGATAGCTTCCTCGACAAAGGCGTTGATCTGCCGCGAGCGAAGCAGTGCCCACCAGGTGCCGGGGAGGTCGCTCCCGGATGCGAAGCTCTGCGGATTGCCGCCCGGCGTCGCGGCGCCGGCGGTGGAGGCGAGGCGACGCTCGGCGACATAACCGCTTGCCGCCGGTGCGTCCGGCGACATGAAATCCGGGCCGACAGCGCAAGACGTGAGCAGGACGCCGCAGCCGACGAGACTGAGCGGCACTGACGTTGTGCCGCGTCTGGGGATCAGCGCCAGACAGGCGCGAAACAATCGGACATGATCTGACATAAAACTAAACCGTTTCGTTTTGCAAGGCAACGATGCGTGGCCCTGCAGGAGTCGTCAAGTCACGTTGATGCCAGCTTGGCGAAGCGCACAGCTCATTGGACACGGGGGGCGCGACGCGCGCCTGTGAGCGGTGCTGCTGGGGTGATCGGGAGCGGGTGGTGTGGGCTGTGCGTAGCGCACGCCAGCCAGGGCATGGCTTCTCATGGTGACTGCGAGTGCTGCCGCAACAATGTGCGCGCCCCGGTCATGCGGTGAGCGCGGCGGAGCGCCGCGCCCCATCGTCCGACATCGTCAGGATGGCATCGAGGACGCGACGGCCGCCGGGAGCTCGCGCGTGCGCTTCGGCCGCCGCAGCCGGCGCTGCGTCCAGATCAGCACCCCGGTGAGCAGCAGTCCGAGCAGCACCACCGAGATCAGCACGTTCGCGGCGCTGCCGACCAGCGACCAGTTGCCTTCGTGCAGCAGCCGCACCCAGTTGCGCGGCAGTGCGGAGAGCCCGTCGGCCGTGACCGCATAGGCGCGCAGTTCGTCGCCCTCGATGATCCGCGCGATCATCCGCCCACCGCGATTGCCGATCATGTTGACGGTGGCGAGATCATGATCCCTGGCGATGAGGCTGACCGCCTCCGGCAGCGAGATGCGCTTGGCTGCCGCCGGCGGCGCACCGAAAAAGCTGTTGCTGGCGTCGAGCAGGAGCCCGGTCAGCGGGCTCAGCAGGATCAGCGGCAGCGTGAACCACGCCGCACCCTTGTGCCAGCCGGACAGCGTGTTGCGCAGCCGCGGCAGCCCCATCAGGATGCCGATGATCATGACGCTGATCATCGCGATGGTCGAGATCGTCGTCAGGCCCTCGATCCCGATCAGGTGCTCATGGGTCATGCGGGCCCACTGAAACACGCTTCCCATCGCCGGCTTGTCCGCCAAATTGCCGGTGGTCATGTCGACCTCCGTGGCGGGTCGGCCCTGCAGGGTCAGATGCTGGCTGCTCGGATTGATCGAGATGCCGCGGGCCTTGCCATCCGGATCATACTGCTTGATCAGCGCGACGACACGCGCCGGGTCGACGCTTCCGGGCTTGACGGCGGCGACCTGCGCCATCGGCTCGAACGACAGGATCAGCCCGGTCACGATGATCACGAGCAGTGGGAGCGCGAATGTCAGACTGATCCAGCGGTGAAGTTTGAGCAGCAACTGCTTGTTCATGATCGTCTCCAGATGATCGTCCCGCACAGACTGCGTGGTGGCGAGACGGTTGTTTGCAGGCGCTCGCTCCGTGAACTTTTCTGATCGCTTCTCGTGCGACAAGGCTGGGATGAGTCCGTCGCTGCTACTCATTCATTAGCGGAATGCGCGGTCCCCACGAAAGAACAGAACTATTAATTTTAGGTCATGCGCCGTTTGATCGGCGTCAATGCGGCGCTGCTTCGACCGGATGTGTCTGAATGAGTCCGCTCCGCCTTGCCGCCAGGACTCTGCAGTTGCGTCTGGTTGCTATCAGGGCCGCCTGGCTCGACGACGTGCAGCAGCTTGCCGACCAGCCGGATCAGCTGTGTCAGCTCGGACGCGGACAGCGCGCCGTGAACGAGCTTGTCGTCCGCTGAGAGAACGTCGCGCATCGCTCGTTCGGCCAGGGCGCGGCCCTTGGCCGTCAGCCGCACCGGCTTGCTGCGGCGGTCGTCCTTGCTCTGGCCGCGCCCGATCAGGCCGCGCGCCTGCAGGCCGTGCAGCACTTTCGTCAGCCCGCCGGACGAGATCAGGATCGCGCCGTAGAGATCGGTCGGCAGCAATTCGTGCGGCGCAGGCTGTCCCCGCAAGGTCACCAGCACTTCGAATTCGGTGAAGCCGAGACCGTGGGCCGCGGCCTGAGCCCTGCTCTGATCCAGCACCAGGCTGCTCAGGCGGTAGATCCGGACCATCAGCTCGGCGGTCGGCGTGACCGCCTCGGGCCATGTCTGCGCCCGCATCGCCAGAAAGTCGCCAACCGGCGTTCGCTTGACCGTCATGAGTCTTACCAAAATATCATGCTGAGATATCTTCCTGGAAAGATATATACCGATGTATATGTCTTTCTAGAAAGATATCAAGCCGGTTGACCGCTTGAGATCTTGGTTCAGCGTGAGGAGGCCGTGATGATGGAACGAAGCAGACGTGAGGTGATGCAGCTCGCAGCCGTGGGGGCGATCGCCAGTGTTGCCGCCGGCGAAGCGCACGCCGAAGCCGGCGGCCCGGTGATCGACGCCAACATGCATTGGTTGCCGGAGGACCTGTTCAGCGACGACAAGCTGCTTTCGGCCTTCGTCGGCGCCGTGCCGCGGGAATACGGCATCCACTCCAGGGTCATGCCTGTCCCCGGCAAGTCGCTGCGCCAGATCGTGATCGAGCAGCCGCTGGGCTACGAGGTGCTCAACTACGCCGAGAACCAGTACAGCGCGACCGGGCAGGTGGCGGACATGGATCAGGCCGGGATCGAGCAGGCGATCCTGCGGTTGCCGTGCTGGCAGGAATGGCTGCCGCTCGAGCTGTGTAGGCGCGTCAATGACGGTCTCGCCGCGCATCTCAAGCGCAATCCAGGCCGCTTCCAGGCGCTCGCCGTGGTGCCGCCCTGGGGAACGGCCGACGCGCAGAAGGAGATCGAGCGCTGCATCAAGGAGCTCGGCTTCGTCGGCGTGCAGATGGCGGCGCATTACGGCCAGCTCTATCTCGACGATCCTGCCTTCAAGCCGCACCTGAAATTCCTCGACCAGCTCGGCGTGCCGGTCGTGGTGCATCACACGCCGCTGCCGGTCGACTACGGCTCGATTGTCAAATACCCCAATCTGCGCCGGCAATATGGGCGCTGCCTCGCGCAGGGCACCGCGGTCGGACGCGAGCTGTTCAGCGGCCTGTTCGACGAGTTTCCGAATCTCAAGCTGGTGCACTCGATGCTCGGCGGCGGCTTCTTCGCCTTCGCCGACATGCTGGTGCCGCCGTCGACGGGCGGTCGCGACGCCGTCGACCGGTTCGAGGACGAGAGCGCCAAGCTGCGCGGCTATCTCGCCCGCAACATCTTCTTCGATCTGTCAGGCGCGCCGCAATGGGGCCGGGCGCAGCTCGAATGCGCGGTCAAGGTGTTCGGCGCCGACCACATTCTGTATGGCGCGTCCTATCCGATCCGGCGCGACTGGTTCCAGGATGGCGTCCCGCTGATCCGCAGCCTGTCGCTGTCAGAGGCGGAGAAGAGTGCGATTCTTGGCGGCAACGCGCGACGGCTGTTCAAGCTGAGCTGAGGCCATCGACGCACGTGGCGCAAGGCCGTCGCGCACAGTCGGACCGTGGTCAGGGGGCGACGACGCCCCTTAGTCCGGCGCGCTCGGCGGCGGCGCTGACGAGGCCGGATGAACGGATCTCGTCCGTGAAGCTGCGCAGGACATCGAGTCCGGCCTCGCGGCCCTTCGGGATCGCAATGGCGTGGCGCTCCTCGCCCCAGCGTCCGTCGAGCACGCGCGAGCCGGGGATCTGCTCGGCCATCTCGAACAGCGTGGCCTTGTTGGTCGCGAAGGCGTCGATCTGGCGATTGGCCAGCATGGCAACCGCATCCTTCAGGGTCGGCGCGCGAACGAGCGCCGCGTTCTTCAGCTCGCGTCCGAGCGTGGCATCCGAGGTGCTGCCGGCGGTGACGCCGACCTTGCGGCCGGCTGCATCGACATCGCCGACGCCGGAAAGCGGCGAGCCGTCGGGCACGAGATAGCCGAGCTCGATCGCGAGATAGACGGGGCCGAAATCCATCTCCTTCGCCCGCGCCGGCGATGCATTGGTGAAGGCGACATCGACGGCGCCGGTCTTGACGGCCTCGAGCACCTCGGCATTCTTGGCGAACACCACCGGCTCGTAGTCGACGTGAAGCCGGAGGGCCAATTCCTTGCCGATGGCGTAGCCGACTCCGCGCGGATTGTCGGTGCCATCGGGCAGGATCGAGGTTGGGGTGCCCGGGTAGAGGCCGGCGCGCAGGTGTCCGCTTGGTGCGAGAACACGCGCGACGTCGGTGTCCGCGGCCGTGCCCGGATCAGGCCGGATGACCGCGCACGCAAGCAGGGTGACGATCAGGGCATGCCGCAAGACGGACGTGACGCTTCTCATGCCGATCTCCCGTTGGTGAGACGTCTAGCCGGTTGCGCTGCTGTCGGTGTTGCCATCCAGCACCTGCTTGAGACGGGTCTTGTCCAGCGCATTCTCCCAGCGCGCGATGACGATGGTCGCGACCGCGTTGCCGATCAGGTTGGTTGGCGTCAGGCCCTGCGACATCAGGCGATGGATGCCGAGCACCAGCGCCACACTGGCCACGGGAATCGTCCCGGTCGCCGCGAGCGTCGCGGCCAGCACGACGAAAGCGGCACCGGCGATGCCGGCCGCGCCCTTCGAGGTCACCAGCAGGATCAGCAGCAGCCCGATCTGGTGGCCGATGTCGAGATGGGTGTTGGTGGCCTGCGCGAGGAAGACCGCGGCAGTGGCGAGGTAAAGGCAGGTGCCGTCGAGATTGAAGGAATAGCCGGTCGGAATCACCAGGCCGACGATGCTGCGCTCGCAGCCGGCGGCTTCGAGCTTTGCCAGCATGCGCGGCAGCACGGTCTCCGACGACGTGGTCGCGATGCAGACCAGCACCTCGTCGCGGAGATAGCGGATCAGCTTCCACAGGCTGAAGCCGGTGAAGGCAGCGATCGGCCCGAGCACCGCGGCGATGAAGATCAGGCAGGTCACGTAGAAGCTGCCGAGCAGCAGGCCGAGCTTGGCCAGCGAGCCGATACCGAACTTGCCGACCGTGAACGCAATGGCGCCGAAGGCGCCGAGCGGCGCTGCCCACATGACGATCTTGACCACCCCGAAGATCATCTGTCCGGCGATCTCGATCACGTCGGTCACCGCCTTGGCGCGATCGCCGAGCCAGATCAGCGAGAAGCCGCACATGACCGAGATGAACAACACCTGCAGGATGTTGCCTTCCGCAAAGGCGCCGATGAAGGTCTGCGGAATGATGTTGAGCAGGAACGGCACGAAGCCGACCGCCGCGGTCTGCTTGACGTAGGGCTCGACGGTCGCGGAGTTGATTGTCGCCGGGTCGACATTCATGCCGGCGCCCGGCTGGAACAGGTTCACCGCCGCAAGGCCGATGATCAGCGCCAGTGTCGTGATCGCCTCGAAATAGAGCAGCGCCTTGATCGCGACGCGGCCGACCTTGGCCATGTCGGCCATGTGGGCGATGCCGTTGACCACGGTGCAGAAGATGATCGGGGCGATCAGCATCCGGATCGCCTTGATGAAG
The DNA here is from genome assembly GCF_030159255.1 of Bradyrhizobium sp. SSBR45G. Lineage (GTDB taxonomy): Bacteria > Pseudomonadota > Alphaproteobacteria > Rhizobiales > Xanthobacteraceae > Bradyrhizobium. Next base: position 36,667 of record NZ_BSCT01000048.1, read on the forward strand.
GCATCGCCCAGCGGCTGCATCTGCGCGCCGAGGTCCGGGTTCAGCGCGCCGAGCAGGATGCCGGCGGCCATCGCGATCATGACCTGGACCCACAGCTCCTTCCACCAGGCGCGGCGGGCGCCTGCTTTGCTGTCGGCGGTGAGGGTCGTGGCAGTCATGATCGGTCCTGTCGGTTGGCCTTGAGATGCGGCTGTGACTCAAGCTTTGGGGGCGAACTTGAACAGCCGTTCGGGATTGCTGACAAGCAATTTGCGCTGGATCGCAGGATCCGGGGCATAGAGCGGGATCAGGTCGACCAGATCACCGTCATTGGGCATGATCTTGACGTTCGGATGCGGCCAGTCGGTGCCCCAGATGACGCGGTCCGGCGCGTTGTCGATCAGCTTCTTGGCGAACGGGACCGCGTCGTGGAACGGAGGGCCGGAGGCGGATGCACGCTCGGGACCGGTGATCTTGACCCAGCACTTGTCGTCGCTGGCCTGCAGGTCGAGCAGCGCCTTGAATTCCGCGTCGTCGATGCCCTTGGCGGCGCTGATCGTGCCCATGTGGTCGATCACATAGGTGACCGGCAGCGCCTTCAGGATCGGCACGAACTCCTGGATCGTGCCGGCCTCGAGATAGATGTCGACATGCCAGCCGATCGCCGCGACGCGGTCGACCAAGGTGCGGAACACCTTCATGTCGCCGACGCCGCCGAGACGGCGCAGGAACGGAAAGCGGCAGGCGCAGATGCCGGCCTTGCCGAGCGCCGCGAGGTCGGCGTCCGACATCGCGGCGTTGACATTGGCAACGCCCTTGTAGTTGCCGTTGCTCTGCGCAATCGCGTCGGTGACGACGCGATTGTCGGTGCCGTGCACGGTCGCATTGACGATGACGGCACGCTCGACGCCGATCTTCTCATGCAGCGCCCGGAACGTCTCGAGCGGCGCATCCGGCGGCGTGTAGGGGCGGGTGGGCGAGAACGGATAGGTCGCTGCCGGCCCGAAGATGTGGGTGTGGGTGTCGACGCTGCCCGGCGGCGCCTTGTAGCTTGGGGTTTTCGTCGCCGGATCCGGGCCGGCAATGGCGGGGATCTTGGCGTCCTCTGCCGCGAGCGGTGACCCGCCCGCAGCGAGCGCCGAGGCAACGCCCAACCCGGTCATTGCCGCCAATAGCTCTCGTCGCAACATCATGCTCTTCCTTTGCTCAGAATCTTTGCGGCGATCACGTCGCCGCGTTGGTCCGGCGATCGCCGATCAGCTCACCCAGAACGTCCAGTCCCAAAAGGTAGGAACGGATGCCGAAGCCGGTGATCACACCCTGGGCCGCCTCGGCCGTCACCGAGCGCCTGCCGCGCTTGTCGATGTTGGTCATGTGGACTTCGACCACCGGCGGCTTGATGCCATGCAGACAGTCGCGCAGCGCGAAGCCTGCATGGAGAAAGCCGGCCGGGTTGATCAGCACGCCCTCGATGCCGTCCTCGACGGCTGCATAGACGCGGTCGATCGCGTCGCCTTCGTGGTTGGTGTAGAGGATGTCGAGCGTGAGGCCGCGCTTGTCTGCATGCTTGTGCATCAAGGCGTCGAGCTCCGCGGCCGTCGTGGTGCCGTAGAGCTCGGGCTCGCGTTTGCCGAGCGCCGACATGTTGGCGCCCTGCAGCACCAGGATTCGTGTCATTGCATTCTCTTTCTCAATCGTTGAAGTCGATGCGCTGCTCGACGACGATCTCGCCGTTGCTGTTCTTGACGATGTTGTAGCCATGCAGGCCATCGCCATTGGCGTCGAAATTGTAGGTGCCTTCCACGCCGTGGTAGTCCTTGACCGCGAGCAGCGCCTGCCGGATCTTCTCCGGACTGGTGTCGCCGGCGGCTGCGATGGCTTTGGCCAGCACATGCACAGCATCATAGGGCCAGGATGCGAAGAAATCGGGCGTGGTCTTGTAGGCCGCGGTGTATCTCGCGGCAAAAGCCTTGGCCTCCGGATTGGCATCGGGGTGGAAATCCGCCACGGCATAGGTGCCGTGCAGGGACGGGCCTGCGAGCTTGCGTGCGGTCGTGGTGGTGATCGAGGGGGAGCCGAGCCAGACGGGGTTGACGCCCAGCTGCTTCAATTGCCGCGCGAAGATCGCGACGTCGGGTTCGAAGGTGATGAAGGTGGCGAGGACGTCGGCGCCGGACTGCTTCACGGCTAGCACGACGGCGGTGTAGTCGGGAGCATTGTTCGGCTGTCCCTCGATCAGAACCGGGGTGATGCCGTTGGCCTTCAGCGCCTCCGCAAACAGGCTTTTGGCATTGCTGCCGAAGGCGTCCGTCGCATGCACGATGGCCCAGCTCTTCTTGCCGAGCTTGCCGATCCCGAAGGCCGTCATCGCGCGTGCGGTGTAGGTGTCGTTCGGGCGGAAGCGGAAGAACCAGGGATTGCCCGACTTGGTCAGGGTCGGGTCGGTGCCGCCGATCATCACCGGCCGGCCCGCCTGCAGCACGCTGGGCGCGATGGCCTGGATCTGAGTGCTGCGCGTCGGCCCCAGGAACGCGACGATGTCCTTGTTGTCGGCGAGCTTGGTGAAGGCGAGGACCGTCGTCGGATTCTGCGTCTGGTCATCCTCGATGATCAGCTCGATCGGACGGCCCAGGACGCCGCCCGCGGCGTTGATCTCCTCCACCGCGAGCTTCGCGCCTTGTACGCCGTAGCGGCCGGCGTCGGCGATCGGCCCGGTCAGCGGCACCACCATGCCGAGCTTGATCGGATCGGCGGCCTGGGCGGCCAGAGGCCACAGTGCCAGCAGGGCTAGGACGACACCTCCGCGTATCTTCATCGTATCCTCCCACCTGTGATTTTTTTTTGCTTCCGCGCTCTTGATCGTCGACAGCTGACGGTGAGCGTCTCTGACGAAGGTCGGCTTCCCGCTCTCGAGACGTCATTGTCGCGCGGGCAACCTGCCGTAGCGGGACGACGCCAGATGACGTGCCCGGCACGGGCATGGGCGCCGCGCGCTCCGGCGCAGCGATCTGGTCCGTTCTGGCATCCCAGGATTCTGCAGCGCTTCGGAGTTGACAAGGAGCGTTAGGCGAACGGTCAGTTCGCCCGTTTGGACAATGACCTGAAGCGTGATCGGCGGCTTTGACCGAAGCAGGAAGCCGATGTGCGCTGCAGCAGCTCCGCGCGAGCAACGGGGCGTCTTCAACCTTGCTCCGAGGAGCTCTTCCCGCGCGCGGTTGAAGTGAATTGTTCGCGTGGCGGAAAGGTAAGCCGTTTCAAAGATATGAGGCGCGTTCTCGGCATACGGTGACAGCGTCGAGCGGCGTTGTCGGCACCGCGGGTGGAATGTTATGCGACAGCAAGAAATGGCGGTCGTGCTGACGCTGCCTGACTGCAAAGCTCACAACACTATCGGGCAAAGGAAACACCATGGTCGACGCGCTCATCATCGACGCCTGCAGGACTCCGCGCGGCATTGGCAAGGCCGGGAAGGGCGCGCTCGCCGGGCTGCATCCGCAGCATCTCGGCGCCACCGTGCTGCGCGCGCTGGCCGACCGCACCGGCATCAACACCGGCGACGTCGACGACATCATCTGGGGCTGCTCGTCGCAACGCGGGCCGCAGAGCGGTGATCTCGGCCGCATGTCGGCGCTCGACGCTGGCTACGATGTCCGCGCATCCGGCGTCACGCTCGACCGCTTCTGCGGCTCCGGCATCACCAGCGTGAATATCGCCGCAGCCTCGATCATGGCGGGCCAAGAGGATCTCGTCATCGCGGGCGGCTGCGAGATGATGTCGATGGAGGGCCGGCGCGGCGAGGGGCCGCTGATGATGGATGCCGGCAATCTGCATCTGCGCGCGCTGCATCCGCAGTCGCACCAGGGCGTCTGCGCCGACGCCATCGCCACCATGGAAGGCATCACCCGCGCCGATGTCGATGCGCTCGGGCTGGAGAGCCAGAAGCGGGCGGCGGCGGCGATTGCGGCCGGCCGTTTCAAGAAGAGCCTGGTGCCGGTGCATCGCGAGGACGGCAGCCTCGCGCTCGACCACGAGGAGTATCCGCGGCCGCAGACCACGGCCGAGGCGCTGGCCGGGCTGAAGCCGGCGTTTCCGGCAGTCGCCGACTACGCGCTCGATGACAAGGGCACGACCTATCGCGGCCTGATCCTGCAGCGCTATCCCGGCCTCGAGATCTCGTTCATGCATCACGCCGGCAATTCGTCGGGCGTCGTCGACGGTTCGGCCGCAATCCTTCTCGCCTCGCCATCCTACGCCAAGGCGCATGGCCTCAAGCCCCGCGCCCGCGTGGTGGCGATGGCCAATATGGGCGACGACCCGACCTTGATGCTGAACGCGCCGGTGCCGGCGACCCGCAAGGTGCTCGCCAAGGCCGGGCTCAGCATCGATGACATCGACCTGTTCGAAATCAACGAGGCGTTCGCGGTCGTCGCCGAGAAGTATATCCGCGACCTCAAGCTCGACCGCGCCAAGGTCAACGTCAACGGCGGCTCGATCGCCCTGGGACATCCGATCGGCGCCACCGGGTCCATCCTGATCGGCACCGTGCTCGATGAACTCGAGCGTCGCGATCTCAAGCGCGGCCTGGTCACGATGTGCGCCGCCAGCGGCATGGCGCCAGCCATCATCATCGAGAGGGTCTGACGGTCCGTCTCCCTGATCACCATTGCCGGCGCCCGCTGCAGGCCGCTGTCGCGGGCGCCGTCGTTTTCGGGATGCGGCGGTTCCACTTTCCGAACCGGTCAACCAAGTTTCGCGTAAACAAGAATTCGCGCTTGTTCCGCAAAATGCAGCAGGTTATTGCCACGGAGAGGCCTCCTCGTAGAAGAAATGGCTCTCCGTGCTGTCGACGCTGTCGCATATCATCGATCGCAAGGCCTCGAACCGGGTGGTCACGCGGCTGCGGGCGCTGCTGCGCAGCAACGAGTTCTACCTGATACCGCTGGCGCTCGTGATCGGCGTCGCCACCGGTGCGACCGTGACGGTGATGAGCCTGATCGCGCAATTCGCCCACATGATCATCTACGGCATCCCGATCGACGTCCGGCTCAGCGCCAATGCCTGGGTCAATCCGGCCACCGCGCTGATCGCGCCGGCCTGCGGCGGTCTCATCCTCGGCGTAATGGAATGGTTGCGGCGGCGCTGGAAGATCGCACCGGCGGTCGACCCGGTCGAGGCCAATGCACTGCGCGGCGGACGGCTGTCGATGCGCGACAGCATCGTGGTGAGCAGCCAGACCCTGGTCTCCAACGGCTCCGGCGCCTCGGTCGGTCTCGAGGCCGGCTATACCCAGATCGGCGCCGGCATCGCCTCGCTGCTCGGCCAGTACCTCACCCTTCGCCGCAACGATATGCGCCTCATCCTCGGCTGCGGCGCCGCCGCCGCGATTGCCGCCGCGTTCGGCGCGCCGATCACGGGCGCGTTCTATGCCTGCGAGCTGATCGTCGGCGTCTACGCGGTCGGCAGCGCGGCACCGATCCTGGCGGCCTCGCTGGCCGGCGCGCTGACCTCGCGATATCTCGCCGGTGCGCCGTATTCGCTCGAGGTCCAGAAGGTCGGCGCGGTCGGTTTCGAGCAGTACGTCGCGCTGTTCGTGCTCGCGCTGCTCGTCGCCGGCATCGGCATCGTGGTGATGCGCGCCTCGCCGGCGGTGGAGCGGCTGTTCGTGCGCATCCCGGTCTGGCTTCGGCCCGTCATCGGCGGGCTCTGCGTGGGCGCGATGGCGATCGTGACGCCGCAGGTGCTGGCGGCGGGCCACGGCGCGATGCTGCTCGACCTGCATCGCGAGATGGCGGTCGGCCTCATCGCGACCATCATCGTGCTCAAGCTCGCCGCCTGCCTGATCTCGCTGGCCTCCGGCTTCCGCGGCGGACTTTTTTTCGCGTCGCTGTTCATCGGCAGCCTGCTCGGCAAGCTGTTCGCAGGGCTGCTCGCGATGGCCGGCCTCGGGCTCGCGATCGACCCGCTGGTCGCCATGCTGACCGGCATGGCGACGCTGGGCGTGGCCATCGTCGGCGGGCCGCTGACGATGTCGTTCCTGGTGCTGGAGATGACCCGCAGCGTCGATGTCACCGCCGTGGTGCTGGCCACCTGCATCGTCACCTCGGTCTGCGTCCGCGTCTTGTTCGGGCACTCGTTCTCCACCTGGCGGCTCCATCTGCGCGGCGAGACCATCCGCAGCGCCAATGACGTCGGTTGGCTGCGCAACCTCACCGTCGAGCGCCTGATGCGCTCCGACGTTGCCAAGGTGCCGACCACGACCACGATCGCGGCCTGCCGGCGCGAATTCGCGCTGGGCACGCGGCAGGCGGTGGTGGTGGTCAACAACAGCGACGATTATTGCGGGCTGGTGTCCTTGCCCGACCTGTTCTCGGGCGAGCTGGACTCCATCGCCGACGAGATCCAGGTGGTCGAGCTCGCCAAATATTTCGAGGTCGCGCTGCTGCCTGAAATGAACGTCAAGACGGCGATGAAGATCTTCGACGATTCCGGTGCCGAGGAGCTTGCTGTGCTGGAGTCCGAGACCAGCCGCAAGGTGATCGGCTTCCTGACCGAATCCTTTGCGCGCCGCCGCTATGTCGAGGAGATCGACCAGGCGACGCGCGGCGTGCTCGGCGCGCTGTCGTGATCGCGTCACATCGCCGCGACGGCTGATGTCAGGGCCGGGAACGGAGTAGTCTGCGGGCCGTTCGAGACACGTGAGGACTGCATGACGAGACGGACGAGAGTGGCTGTCGTGGCGGCCCTGGGTGTGCTGGCAGCGACGGTCGCTGTCGCGGAGCCTGCGGTGCTCAAGGGCAGGGACGCGTTCGGCAGCTGGCAGGGCGATGCGCCCGGCACAATCAGGCTGATCCGCCCCGAGGATCTGCCGAAGCCCGGCGCGACGGCCTCGGCCGCCAACGTCTCGCGCGTGGTGCAGCGGCCGGCCTCGGCCGTGCCCAAGGTCGCCGACGGCTTCAAGATCGCGCTGTTCGCGGAGGGGCTGAGCGGGCCGCGCATCATCCGCACCGCGCCGAATGGCGATATCTTCGTCGCCGAGACCAGGGCAGGCCGCGTCCGCGTGCTGCGCCCGAGCGAGGACGGCAGCAAGGTCGCATCCAGCGAGATCTTCGCCGACCGGCTCGGCCATCCCTTCGGCATCGCGTTCTATCCGAGCAGCGATCCGCAATGGGTCTATGTCGCGAGCACCGAGCGCGTCATGCGCTTTCCCTATCGTCCGGGCGACATGAAGGCTTCGGCGGCGCCGCAGGCCATCGCCGATCTGCCTGCCGGCTACGGCCATTCGACCCGTGACGTCGTCTTCACCAGGGACGACAAGCGCATGCTGGTGTCGGTCGGGTCGGCCGGCAATGTCGGCGAAGCGCTGGGAGATCCCGCAGGGGGCCTCACCGCCTGGATCAAGGCGCATCCGCTGGGGGCGGCCTGGGGCGGCGAGAGCGATCGTGCCGGCGTGCTCGCCTTCGATCCCGATGGCAGGAACCAGAGCCTGTTCGCGACCGGTATCCGCAACTGCGTCGGCCTCGCCATCCAGCCCTCCACCGGCCTGCCCTGGTGCTCGACCAACGAGCGCGACGGCCTCGGCGACGATCTCGTGCCGGACTACGTGACGCGGGTGAAGGAGGGCGGCTTCTATGGCTGGCCCTGGTACTACATGGGCGACAATGAGGACCCGCGGCATCGCGGCGAGCGCGCCGACCTCAAGGGCAGGGTCACCGTGCCCGATGTGCTGCTGCAGCCGCATTCGGCTTCGCTCGGCCTCACCTTCTATGACGCAACCTTGTTTCCTCCTGAGTATCGCGGTGACGCTTTTGCCGCCGAGCACGGCTCGTGGAACCGGTCGAAGCGCACCGGCTACAAGGTCATCCGCGTCAGGCTCAAGGACGGCGTGCCCACCGGCGAGTACGAGGACTTCGTCACCGGCTTCGTCATCAACGACCGCGAGGTCTGGGGCCGGCCGGTCGGCGTCACCGTGGCCCGCGACGGCAGCCTTCTCATCTCCGAGGACGGCAACGGCACGATCTGGCGCGTCACCCGTTAAGCGGCCACGAGCTGCTATTTCTTCGCCGCCCGGCAGTTGAAGGCGCGGCGGAAGCCGGAGGCCCTTGCGTCGTCCTCCGAGCAGAACCAGCGGTCGGGCTCGGTGGTCGCCGGATAGCTCGGGCAGCCCTGCAGATGATAGATGCCGATATTGCCGGTGACGCGGGCGCGCACCGCGAACTTGCCCTTGATGGTGCAGCCGGGCGGCGCGCTCGGCGCGTCCGGGAACAGCACGGCGCGGATCTCGCGGTCGCGGTCGGTGCGGCAGGAGGCGCCGAGCAGGGCGCCGTCCTTCTTGTCGATGCGGAACTCGGCTGGCGCGACGAAGCAGCCCTTCCATAGCCCGCGCAACGCCTCCTTGGCTGCGGCGATATCGTCCTTGGCGCGGACCTTGACGGCCGGGTCGGCGCTGACGGCATAGCCGGCGCGGGCGATCTGTAGGTTCAGGCTGGCCTTGTCGCCATCGACAGTGCAGAGGCCGATCTTGCGGGTCTTCAGCGGCTTGTCGGGACCGAGATCGTCGCAACGCACGGAGCGGCCGCCGATCAGCTTGGTCAGCTGCTCCCGTGCCTCGACGCCGCAGCTCCAGGGATCGGCGTGGTCGTCGATGCAGAGCTGGTCGACCTCCGGCGCATCGATGCCGTCGAGCCGGAACACCGTGTCGCCAAGCTGGATGGTGTCGCCGCTGCGGACGATGGTGCCGGCACCCAGCGCTGGGCTCAGCGCGCCGCCGATCGCGAGAGCGATGATCACACCTGTCCGCCCCACCGTGCACCACCCCTGCATGCCTTGTCCCCCGCGATCCATCCTGTAGTCCTAGCACCCGGCGCCTCGCGGGATCAATTTCATGCTTGGGAATCGTCGGCGCTGCCGCTCGCCGCCTCCGGCGCAGAGCTTCATGAGCCGATTGCATTCCATCGGCGGCAATTTGTTTTACGAATCCGTCTAAGGAGAGGGAGCCTGCGGACCATCTGAAGCGAGCTTCGGCGGAGGGAAGATGATTGACACCAGTGATCGATCGGCAATGCGCGCGAAGTTCGCGCCACCGGCCGAAAAACCCCGACATGCAGGCATGTCGCGCCGCAGCCTGCTGGCGACGGCTGCGCTGCTGATCACCACGTCCGGCGCGACCGCCAAGGTGGTGACGAAGGTGCTGCCGTGGCGGCCGAACGAGGCCTATCCGGTCCCCCCGGTCGTGCCGGGCGGCTGGCTGTTCTTCACCGCGGAGGAAGCTTCCGTCGTCGACGCGATCGTCGATCGGCTGATCCCGGCTGATGAACTCGGACCCGGCGCCAAGGACTCCGGCGTCACCACCTTCATCGATCGCCAGCTGACCGGCCCCTATGGCGGCCACGACTGGCTCTACATGCAGGGCCCGTTCTCGTCCAATCCGCTGCCGACGCAGGGCCTTCAGTCGCCGCTGACGCCGCGGCAGCAATATCGCCAGGGCCTTGCTGCGCTCGCCGCCTATTGCAAGGCGAATTTCGGAGGCCGCGGCTTCGCCGATCTCTCCGCCGAGGACAAGGACAGACTGCTCGCGGGCATGGAGAAGGGCGACGTGAAGTTCGACGGCTTCTCGAGCCGCATGCTGTTCAACGCGGTGCATGCCAACACCATGGAAGGCTTCTTCGCCGATCCGATCTACGGCGGCAACAAGGACATGGCGGGCTGGAAGCTGATCGGCTTCCCCGGCGTCCGCTACGACTTCCGCGACGTGATCGACAATCCGAACAAGCCCTACACGCTGCCTCCGGTCGGCATGCAGGGCCAGCCCGCCTGGGGAGTCCGCTGACATGACACGTCGTCTTCCACGCAAGGATGTCGTCATCGTCGGCCTCGGCTGGACCGGGTCGATCATGGCGCTCGAACTGTGCCGTGCCGGCCTCGATGTCGTTGCCATCGAGCGCGGCCCCTGGCGCGACACCGCGACCGACTTCAACATCGGCACGGCGCCCGACGAGCTGCGCTATGCGGTCCGGCACGACCTCTTCCTGCGCACGCGTCAGGAAACGCTGACCATGCGCAACAATTCCTCGCAGACGGCTTTGCCGATCCGCCGCTGGGGCAGCTTCCTGCCCGGCAATGGCGTCGGCGGTGCCGGATCGCACTGGAACGGCCAGACCTGGCGGTTCCTGCCGGATGATTTCCGCATCCGCAGCCACATGATCGAGCGCTATGGCGAGGGCATCATGCCCGAGGGCCATCAGATCCAGGACTGGCCGATGAGCTATGACGAGCTCGAGCCGTTCTATGACAAGTTCGAATATGTCGCGGGGATCTCCGGCAAGGCCGGCAACATCAAGGGGCAGATCCAGCCCGGCGGCAATCCGTTCGAGGGCGCGCGTGAGCGCGACTATCCGACGCCGCCGATGAAGCAGGGCTATTCGCAGGAGCTGTTCACGAAGGCGGCCAAGGAGCTGGGGCTGCACCCGTTCCCGCGTCCGTCGGCGAACCTTTCGACGGGCTACACCAACCCGTATGGCTGCAGCATGGCGCCTTGCACTTATTGCGGCTTCTGCGAGCGCTTCGGCTGCTCCAACTACTCGAAGTCGTCGCCTCAGACCTGCGTGCTGCCGGCGCTGGTGCGCGAGCCCAATTTCGAGGCCCGCACCGAATGCGAGGTCACCAAGGTCAAGCTCTCCGGCGACGGCAAGATGGCGACCGGCGTCGTCTATGTCGATGCCATCGGCGAGGAGTGGGAGCAGCCGGCCGATCTGGTGCTCTTGTGCGCCTATGGCCTGTTCAACGTCCGGCTGATGCTGCTGTCCGGCATCGGCAAGCCCTACGACCCGAGCACGGGCGAGGGCGTGGTGGGCCGCAACTACGCCTATCAGACCGGCTCGGGCGCGACCGCGTTCTTCGACAACGTCAACTTCAACCCGTTCGCAGCGGCCGGCTCGCTCGGCGCGGCGCTCGACGACTACAACAGCGACAATTTCGACCACGGTCCTCACGGCTTCGTGGGCGGCGCCTCGATCACCAATGCCTACACCAACGGCCGGCCGATCCAGTACCGCCCGACGCCGCGGGGCACGCCGGCCTGGGGCTCGGCCTGGAAGAAGGCGGTGCGCGAGACCTATCAGCGCGTCACCAATGTCGGCGCGCAGGGCAGCGTGATGAGCTATCGCGCCAACTATCTCGATCTCGATCCGACCTACAAGGATCCGCTCGGCCGGCCCCTGATGCGGATGACGTTCGACTATCAGCCGAACGAGATCAAGATGGCCAACTGGATGGCCGAGCGCTGCGAGGCGATCGCCAAGGCGATGGGCGCCAAGACCACCCAGATCAACCGGCTCAACACGCCGTGGTCGACCGTGCCCTATCAGAGCACGCACAACACCGGCGGCACCGTCACCGGCAACGACCCCAGGACCAGCGTGCTGAACCGCTATCTGCAAAGCTGGGACGTCCCGAACGTGTTCGTCATGGGTGCGTCGACCTTCCCGCAGAACGCCGGCTACAACCCGACCGGGACCGTGGGAGCGCTGACCTATTGGGCGCTCGATGCCATCCAGAGCAAATATCTGAAATCACCTGGCGCCCTGGTGCAGCAATGAGTGCGAACGTGAAGACGAACTGGACCGGGACCCGCGCGTGGCTGCGTCGCATGCCGATGCGCAGGATTGTCGCAGCCACGCTGCTGGCCATGCCCGCGGCTGCTCTGGCCGACTCCGACAATTTCGTCGAGGCGGGCCGCGGCCGGGCGCTGGTGACCGCGGGCGACTGCGTCGCCTGCCACACCGCGCCGGGCGGCAAGCCGTTCGCCGGCGGCCTGGCCCTGCAGACGCCATTCGGCGCGATCATGACGCCGAACATCACGCCGGACAACGCGACCGGCATCGGCAGCTGGACCGCGGACGATTTCGCCCGCGCCATGCACGAGGGCAGGCGCCCCAACGGCACGCGGCTGTATCCGGCGTTTCCCTACACCTATTACACCAAGGTGACGCGGGCGGATTCGGATGCCATCTTCGCCTATCTGCGCTCGCTCGATCCGGTCTCGAACAGCGTCGACCGCAACACGCTGCCGTTCCCGTTCAGCATCCGCAGCTCGATGGCGGTGTGGAACGGAATGTTCTTCACGGCCGGCGAGTTCAAGCCGGACCCGAACAGATCGGAGGAGTACAACCGCGGCGCCTATCTGGTCGAAGGCCTCGGCCATTGCGGCGCTTGCCATACCCCGCTCAACGCCCTCGGCGCCAACAAGGCCGATCGCTATCTGCAGGGCGGCCAGATCGACAGCTGGACCGCGCCGAACATCACCAATGACATGCAGGCCGGGCTTGGCAAATGGTCGGTCGACGACGTCGTGCAATATCTCAAGACCGGGCAGGCGCGCGGCGTGATCGCCAGTGGTCCGATGAAGGACGTCGTCGAGAACTCGACGGCGAAGATGCCGGATGCGGATCTGAAGGCGATGGCGGTCTTTCTCAAGGATCGCGGCGCAGCCGGCGGGCCGGCGCCGACCCCGGTCGCTGCGAGCGACGGCCGCATGAAGGTCGGCGAGGCGATCTTCGTCGACACCTGCGCGGCCTGCCATGTCCGCTCTGGCGAAGGCATTGCGCGTGTGTTCCCGAAGCTCGCGGGCGCGACGGTCGTCACCCAGGATGATCCGGCCTCGCTGATCCATATCGTGATCACCGGCGGGCAGGCGGCGGCGACAGCGACGCATCCGACCGCGCCGACCATGCCTTCGTTCGGCTATCGCCTGAACGACGAGCAGATCGCGGCGGTCGTCACCTATGTCCGCAACAGCTGGGGCAATGCGGCAAGCCCGGTGGCGGCGGATGCGGTCAAGGCGATCCGCGGCAAGGTGACCGGCCCGGCGGACTAGCGCCGGGGCAGGTGCCTTGCGCCCGCAGGGCCTGCTACCCATCTGATGTGGCGAAGGAAATCTTGCCATGTTGGACTTTACCTCCGATGTTGCCGGTGACGCGCTGTCGCCGGCGCAGGCGTCCAGTGCTGCGGTCGATGACCAGACGCTGCTCGACGCCTATTCCAATGCCGTCATCGACGTCACCGAGCGCGTCGGTCCCGCCGTCGTGCGCGTCGAGACCGGGCCCAAAGCCGGCGGGCGCACGGAGCGCGGCGGCCTCGGCTCCGGCATCGTGATCTCGCCGGACGGCCTCGTGCTGACCAACAGCCATGTGGTCGGCACCTCGAAGGCGATCCGGCTGCGCGACGTCGAGGGCGTCGTCACCGAGGCGCAGGTGCTCGGCGTCGATCCCGACACCGATCTGGCGCTGCTGCGCGCCAACCATGCGCGCGACCTGCGCTATGCGTCGCTCGGCAACTCCAAGAGCCTGCGCCGCGGCCAACTCGTGGTGGCGATCGGCAATCCGCTCGGGTTCGAATCGACGGTCACGGCCGGCGTGGTCTCGGCGCTGGGCCGCTCGATCCGCTCGGTCTCGGGCCGCATGATCGAGGACGTGATTCAGACGGATGCGGCGCTCAATCCCGGCAATTCGGGCGGCGCGCTGGTGTCGTCGGCGGCCGAGGTGATCGGCATCAACACCGCCATCATCCAGGGCGCGCAGGGCATCTGCTTTGCGGTCGCCAGCAACACCGCGCAGTTCGTGCTGTCGGAGATCATCCGCCACGGCTATGTCCGCCGCGCCTATATCGGCGTGTCCGGCCAGACCGCGCCGGTGCCGCGGCGCCATGCGGTGCTGGCCGGCGTCGAGAACAAGCTCGGCGCGCTCCTGATGCAGATCGAGCCGGATGGTCCGGCGGCGCGCGCCGGCCTGTTGCCGGGCGATGTTGTCATCAAGCTCGACGGCGTCGACATCAACGGCGTCGACGACCTGATCCGCGTCCTCGACCGCGACCGCATCGGCCGCACGCTCGCGATGGACGTGCTGCGCCTCGGCCGCCTGCGCGGCATCGACATCCACCCCTTGGAGCGCAAGCCGGCGGCGCGGCAGGCGGGGTCGTGACGATGATGGAGTAGGGTGGGCAAAGGCGCGCCCGCGCTGCGTGTCTGGTGCGACGCTCACGGGCGCGCCGTGCCCACCGTCTGGCTCCGACCGCGCGGCACGACGGTGGGCACGCGACCGCCCTGCGGGCGTCCGCTTTGCCCACCCTACGAGGCTGTGAATCTTTCGATGGCGATTCTCGATGAAA
>NZ_BSCT01000049.1 GCF_030159255.1 Bradyrhizobium sp. SSBR45G
CTGATTCTTCGCCGCAAGTCTATTTTAGCGCCTATGGGGTCAAGCCCGGGACGACAGCGGAGCGCGAGGCGGGCGCGTGCTCATATCATGACGATGCGCGCTGGTCCGGGACGACGGCGGAAGGTGAGGCCGAACGGCCAAGCACCAAACTCGCTGTCATCGCCCGGCTTGACCGGGCGATCCAGTATTCCAGAGGCGGTGGAGATGGAGCCGAGGTGCCGCGGCGTACTGGATCACCCGCTTTCGCGGGTGATGACGATCGAATGTGCGGTGGGTTGGTCCAACTCACACGCCAGACTCGGTACAGTACTCCGCTCGGCACGCGACCGCCCGAACTACTTCCTGATCTTCACGCCCTTGGTCGTGAATCGCTGCGCGCGCGGCTCCGGGCGCACCGGCCGTCGTGTCGTCGCGGCCTTGCCTGTCCCGGGCGGCTGATGCGCAGGCACCAGTTGTTCGGGGCGCGAGCCGATCAGGTCGCTGCGGCCCATCGCCTTCAGCGCCTCGCGCAGCACCGGCCAGTTGTCCGGGTCGTGATAGCGCAGGAACGCCTTGTGCAGGCGGCGCTGGCGCAGGCCCTTGATGGCTTCGACCTTGTCGCTGCCGCCGCGGCGGACGCCGCGCAGCGGGTTGACGCCGGTGTGGTACATCGCGGTGGCGGTCGCCATCGGCGACGGCAGGAAGGTCTGCACCTGGTCGGCGCGGTAGCGGTTGCGCTTGAGCCACAGCGCGAGGTTCATCATGTCCTCGTCGCTCGTGCCGGGATGGGCGGCGATGAAATAGGGGATCAGATAGTACTTCTTGCCGGCCTCGCGCGCGGCGGCGTCGAACATCTCCTTGAAGCGGTCATAGGTGCCGATGCCCGGCTTCATCATCTTGTCGAGCGGGCCGCGTTCGGTATGCTCGGGCGCGATCTTCAGATAGCCGCCGACATGGTGCGTGACCAACTCCTTGATGTAGGCGGGGCTCTCGACCGCCAGATCATAGCGCACGCCCGAGGCGACCATCACGCGCTTGACGCCCTTGACCTCGCGCACCTTGCGATACAGCCGGATGAGATCGTCATGCGAGGTGTTGAGGTTCGGGCAGATCTCGGGAAACACGCAGGACGGCCGGCGGCAGGCGGCCTCGACCTTCGGGTCCTTGCACGCCATCCGGTACATGTTGGCGGTCGGGCCGCCGATGTCGGAGATCACGCCGGTGAAGCCCGGTGTCTTATCGCGGATGCGCTCGATCTCCTGCAGGATCGATCCTTCCGAGCGGCTCTGGATGATGCGGCCCTCATGCTCGGTGATCGAGCAGAAGGTGCAGCCGCCGAAGCAGCCGCGCATGATCGTCACCGAGAACTTGATCATCTCCCACGCCGGGATCTTGGCATCGCCGTAGGACGGATGCGGCGCGCGGGCGTAGGGAAGATCGTAGACCGAGTCCATCTCCGCCATGGTCAGCGGGATCGGCGGCGGGTTGAGCCAGAGGTCACGGTCGCCATGGCGCTGCACCAGGGGGCGCGCATTGCCGGGATTGCTCTCCCGGTGCAGCACGCGCGAGGCGCGGGCATAGGCCTCCTTGTCGGTCTCGACCTGCTCGCAGGAGGGCAGGCGGATGACGACGTCGCCCTTCTCGCGCGCCGCGCCTTCATCGGCGGAGTCAAGATCGTCGGCGTGGAGCTCGACAAAGCCCTCGGGCACACGGCGGAACACGGCCGTGCCGCGGATGGAGTCGATCTCCTTGGGCGACTGGCCGGCGGCGAGCCGATGCGCGACCTCGATGACGGCGCGCTCGGCATTGCCATAGATCAGAATGTCGGCCTTGGCGTCGGCCAGCACCGAGCGGCGCACCTTGTCGGACCAGTAGTCGTAATGCGCAATCCGGCGCAGCGAGGCCTCAATGCCGCCGAGCACGAGCGGCACGTCCTTGAACGCCTCGCGGCAGCGCTGCGCATAGACCAGCGTGCAGCGGTCCGGCCGCTTGCCGCCTTCGCCGTTCGGCGTGTAGGCGTCGTCGCTGCGGATGCGGCGGTCGGCGGTGTAGCGGTTGACCATGGAGTCCATGTTGCCGCCGGTGACGCCGAAGAACACGCGCGGCTTGCCGAGCGCCTTGAACGGCTCGGCCGACTGCCAGTCGGGCTGGGAGATGATGCCGACGCGGAAACCTTGCGCCTCAAGCAGCCGGCCGATGATCGCCATGCCGAAGGAGGGATGGTCGACATAGGCGTCGCCGGTGACCAGCACGATGTCGCAGGCGTCCCAGCCGAGCGCGTCCATTTCCTTGCGGCTCATCGGCAGGAACGGCGCAGGCGTGAGGTCGGCGCGATGGCGCGGCCAGGAATTCAGCGGCGGGGCTATGGGGAGGGCGATGTTCATCGCCCACGCATAAGGCCGCAGGCCGGCGAGTTCAACCGAACCCCTGGCCGGTGGGTGCCGGCCCGGATCAATTTGTCCGGAATGGTTCCCGCGGGGTGTCGCGGGGCGCCGGGCCTTCAGGCGACCGGGGGCTCAGCCGATCTCCTCGGAGGCGCCGTTGCGCCGCTTCAGCCAGCCATGGCCGAAGAACGCCAGCAGCGAGGCGGCCGCCAGCATGATCCAGATCGAGGGCATCTTGGAGCGCGGGCTGCCGCCGGCCTCGCCGACCGTGCGCGGGTCCTGCATCATGCCGGTGTTGTTCATCGAGACCAGCCGCATGTCCGCGCCCTCGGCGGTGCTGCCGCGCAGGCCGGCCACCGCCGGCTGGGCCTGGCCGTCGGTCGTCAGCATCCGGCCCATCTGGGCGCCGGCATAGGCGGCCGTGCCATCGTCGCCCTGCGGCGTGTCCATCGTGGGCTGTGCCGCCCGGCTGCCGCCAGGCAGCTGCGCGAACGAGTTCAGATTGGCCGGGTGGTGCGGCTTGGGCGGATGCTCTGCCATCCGCTCCGGCTTCTCGGCCTTGTCCGCGGTCTTCAGGCTCTGCGGCACGGCGACGCGGACCTGCGGCCGGGCGTGGGACGGCTGGATCACGGCGAGCATCCGCTCGGACCACGCCATGTAGGCCTTGCAGGGCGTATTGCAGTATTGCCCGTTGACCATGTCGTCCTTGGCCTCTGCGGCACCGGGCGCCGCGAGCAGCACCGTCGACAGCAGCGCCGCAGCAGCGCCGAGCGTCAGTCTCGATCTCACTTGGGACGTCGCTTGCAAATGGCCGTTCATCGCAATTTCCCCCGTCGCGGTTTCACGCCGTTTCGGAGATAACGACAGCCGTGATGGTCGAGAGTTGGATCAGATCGCGTCAACATCCGGATGAGTTTGAGGTCAATTTGCTGATGCGAGGCGTTCCTAAGAAGCGACAAGCGCTGCTGTTCGACATCGACGGCACGCTTGCCGACACCGATGCGCTGCATCTGGAGGCGTTCAACACGGTGTTTGCACCGTTCGGCCATGTGTTCGACCGTGCGCGGGCGGCACGCGAACTGCTCGGGCGCTCCAACGCATCGATCGCTGCCGAGTTTCTGCCATATGAGCCGGCGGAGCGGCGCGACACGATCATGGCGCAGAAGGAGGCCGTGTTTCGCAGCCTCGCTGCCGGCCAGGTGCAGCCGCTGCCGGGTCTGATGGCGCTGCTCGATCGCGCCGCGGCGGCGGCGATCCCGATCGTGGCAGTGACCAACGCGCCGCGCGCCAATGCCGAGCTGATCCTCGCCGGGCTCGGCATCACCGACCGGTTTCGCGCCATCATCATCGGCGACGAGCTGCCGCACGGCAAGCCGCACCCGCTGCCTTATCTGGAGGGGCTGCGCGCGGCCGGCGTCATGGCGGATGATGCGGTCGCGTTCGAGGATTCCCGCGCCGGCATCACGGCTGCAACCGCTGCGGGCATCGTGACGGTGGGCATGCGCACCAATCTCAGCCATGACGATCTGATTGCCGCCGGCGCGATGCTCACCGCGGCGACGTTCGACGAGCCCGAGGTGCTGGCGCTGGTGCGAGGGGCGTGAGTCGGCGAACAAGCGCGCAGGTTCAACGCGAGGAGACGAAATATTTCGGCGATGACGGTCTTTGAAATGTCCAGGCGATGCCTAGCTGCTCGCCCGCCGACATCGATCGGCATGATCGCGCACGGCGACAGCGTTGCGGCAGCAGCCGCGCCGGCCGCGCGCGACTTGGAGATCCCTCATGGACATCACCACTCTGATCCAGCCGGCCCTGTTGGCCGGGGCGGTCATTGCGCTGCTTGCGTTGCTGAAGCTTTCCAACGTCATCCGCTACATCCCCAACAACCAGGTCGGCATCGTCGAGAAGCTGTGGAGCATCCGCGGCTCGGTCGCCGACGGCTTCATCGCGCTGAACGGCGAGGCCGGCTTCGAGCCCGAGGTGCTGCGCGGCGGCCTGCATCTGTTCTTTCCCTTCATGTACCGCATCCACCGCTCCGACCTCGTGACCGTCGGCCAGGGCAAGATCGCCTATGTCTTTGCCCGCGACGGCGCGCCGCTCGGCGCATCGCAGGTGCTGGGCGCCAACGACAGCGACGACAAGAGCGACTTCCAGGACGCGCGCCGCTTTCTTCTGGCCGGCGGCCAGAAGGGCCCGCAGCGCAAGGTCCTGCGCGAGGGCACCTATGCGATCAACACGACGCAGTTCGCGATCATCACCGACGAGCGCGTCTACGGTCATGCGCTGAGCGACCAGGAGCGGATCGTGCTCGACGCCATGCAGCTGACGATCGCCGAGCGCTGGGGCTTCACGCCGGTCATTCTGGCGGCCGATCATGATCTCGTCGGCATCGTCACCGTGCATGACGGCCCGTCGCTGCCTCCCGGCGAGATCATCGCCCCCGAAGTCGGCACCGAGCTGCGCGATGCCGCCACCTTTCACAACAATTTCCAGGAGCCCGAGAAATTCCTCGCCGCCGGCGGTCATCGCGGCCGCCAGCTGCAGGTCATCGTCGAGGGCACCTGGTACATCAACCGGCTGTTCGCGACCGTCGAGGAGGTGCCGAAGACGATCATTCCGGTCGGAAATGTCGGCGTCGTCATCTTCTACACCGGCCCGCGGACGGCCGACGTCTCCGGCGAGACCTATCGCCATGGCGAACTGGTCGGCAATGGCGGCCGCGGCGTCTGGAAGGATCCGCTGCTGCCGGGCAAATACGCGTTCAACACCTATGCCGGCAAGATCGAGATCATCCCGACCGTCAACTTCATCCTTAAATGGGTGCGCGGCGAGGTCGGCGCGATGAAGCTCGACGAGAACCTGTCGGAGATCTCGCTGATCACCAAGGACGCGTTCGAGCCGACGCTGCCGCTCTCGGTCGTGATGCACATCGACTACAAGAAGGCGCCGATGATCATCCAGCGCTTCGGCGACGTGAAGAAGCTGGTCGAGCAGACGCTCGATCCGATGGTGTCAGCGTTCTTCAAGAACGTCGCGCAGAAGATGACCTTGATTGAGCTCTTGCAGAACCGCGCCGCGATCCAGGAGGAGTCGGCGGCCCAGATGAAGGTGAAGTTCGAGGGCTATTCCCTCGAGCTGCAGGAGGTCCTGATCGGCACGCCGCGGGCGGCGCCCGGCGACCAGACCATCGAGAACATCCTGATCCAGCTGCGCATGCGGCAGGTCGCGCGCGAGCAGGTCGAGACCTTCCAGGAGCAGGAGAAGGCTGCGGTGCAGGAGCGCACGCTGAACGAGGCCAAGGCGACGGCGGCGGCGCAGGCGGCGCTGACGCAGTCGCTGATCCAGATCCGCGTCAACGAGAACGAAGGCGCGGCCGCGCTCGCCCGCGCGCAGAAGGACGCCGAGACGCGCAAGGTGACGGCGGCCGCCGTCGGCGAGCAGTCGCGGCTCGAGGGCCAGGGTGAGGCTGACCGTGCGCTGGCGGTTGGTGCGGCCAACGCGCAGGCGACCAAGCTCGCGGTCGACGCCTATGGCGGACCGGAGTTCAGGCTGGCCGAGCAGAACTTCGCCAAGTTCGCCGACGCGCTGACCCGAATCAACCAGCCGCTGGTGCCGCAATTCCTGATGTCCGGCGGGCAAGGGCAGGAGAGCGGCAACTCCGGCCTGATCCCGACGGCGATGCTGAGCTCGATGTTCGGCCGCATGATGCCGGAAGCGCTGGAGCAGTTGAAGCGCGAGGCGCCGCGCGCCGCGCGACAGTAAGGCTGAACGAAGTGGGACGGCGAGCTGACATGTTGCTGACATCGCACAACAGCTTGCCGTCACCGCGTCCGCGCAATGGTCGCCCCGAACGCGGCCAATGCATCGGCCGCCATGAGATCAAGGTGAGACGCATGCGCAATTTGGTGATCACGGCCGGTCCTTCGGAAGAGCCGTTTCGAGTGATGCTGCCAGCCGATGACGGCACGTCGGCGATCGATTCGCGCGGCCGCCGCGTGCGCCTGGGTGGCCGCGCCAATCGTTCGCCGCAGCGATTTCGCTGGGCGCGCCCGTCACGCGCCATGATCGTCATTCTCCGGGGCCTGAGGGCGACGCTGTCGGTGCTGCTGCCGCCGGAGAGCCAGAGCCCTTCCGACGCGGACGTTGCTGCGTTCATCGAGACGCCACCGGCGCCGCCGCGGCTGCGCCTTGTTCGCGATTGCGGCCAGGCGCTCGACATGCCCGCTGCTTCACCCGTCGTGCCGAGGGCGGCCGTTCTCGACGCGATCACGCCGCGCCATCAGGTCGGCGGCCTGCGCACGCGGTACCGGCGCTGAGCGCGCAGGCGACGGTCTTGTCCCGACCTTCATGCCATGAGATTGAAGTGACCGCGGCGGTCCGAAAGCGTCCTGTGCTCCTCCGTCGCGAGAGGTCAGGATCGCATGTTTATTTTGCGCCGTCTGCTTGTGTCGATCGCGCTGCTGCTCGCCCCGGCGGCGCTCGCTTCCGACAAGCCCGGCGAGATCAAGGGCTCGGTGCTGGAGCCGACAGCCGAGAACCTCGCTCTGACCTGGGCCAAGGCCAATGTGGTGCTGCCGGCGGTGCTGGCAGGCGGCCGGCGGTGGGAGGGGCATGCCGAGGACGCGCCCGATGTGATCGGCATCGTGCCGCTGGTCGTGGTGATGCACGGATCGAGTGGCGTCGCGCCGGCGATCAAGGAGTTTCAGGCGTGGCTCGCCGATGAGCTCGGCGCGGCATCGGTCGCACCCGACAGTCTCGCGATCCCGGACCGGCTGACTTATGCCTCGCCGGTCGATGTCGCGATCTACGAGCGCGTTCATGCGTTGCGGCTCGCTGAACTGGAGACCGCGCTGAAGACGTCGCGCGACTGGAGCTGGGTCGACCGCCAGCGCGTCGTGCTCGCCGGTACCAGCGAGGGCTCGGTCGCGGTCGGCCGCTACGCCGGCAAAGATGTCGCCGCGCGCCTGATCTATTCCTGGTCGTGCGAGGACAACTACTTCGTCACCGCGCCGCAGCTCGGCATCGGGCCGAAGGAGCCGGTGCTGAATGCGATCTCGGCGCGCGATCCGTACTTCTCGGCCGCCAATCCCTGGAACAACGACCGCGGCGTGACCGGTTCCTGCGCCGCGGCGCTGAAGGACGATCCGAAGGCGGAGGTGATGGTGATCGATGCCGACGTGCATACGATCCTGAACCTGCCAGAGGTGCGCGAGCGGACCGCGCAATTCCTGCGCGGCATCCTGAATCCCTGAGGCGGCCGCGTCCATGAATGTTCGGAGTGCCAAAACGTGCTGAGACTGCTCGTCCTCGAAGGCAATTCACTGGCCGGCCGGCGCCGCTGGGCGGAGATCACCGGGCATACGCCGTCGGAGAGCTATGCCGACGTGCTGCGTGCGCTGGCGCCGGACGCCGTCGTTGACATCGCCACGCCCGCCGATGCCGATGCGCGGCTGCCGCAGCCGATCGATGCCTATCAGGGCATCGTCATCACCGGCTCGGCGCTCAACATCTATCAGCGCGAGCCGGAAGCGCTGCGCCAGATCGAGCTGGTGCGCACGATCTTCGCGCAGGGCGTGCCGATGTTCGGCTCGTGCTGGGGCCTGCAGCTTGCGACGGTCGCGGCGGGAGGCGAGGTCTCGCTCAATCCGGCGGGGCGCGAGGTGGCGTTCGCGCGCAAGATCGCGCTGACAGAAGCTGGTCGCGCCCATCCGATGCATGCGGCGCGCGGCGAGGTCTTCGACGCGCCGGCCATTCACAGCGATATCGTGACCACGCTGCCGCCGGATACGACGGTCACGGCGCGCAACGCCATGAGCGAGGTGCAGGCCGCCGAGATCCGCAGTGGACGCGGCCGGTTCTGGGGCGTGCAGTATCACCCCGAATTCAGCCTGCAGGACCTCGCCTGGGTGATCCGGCGCATCGGCCTGCCGCTGGTCGATGAGGGATTCTTCGGCGATCTGGCCGAGCTGGAACGCTATGCCGCAGATCTCGCGACCCTGCACCGTGACCGTACGCGGCGCGATCTTCTCTGGCGCCTCGGGCTCGACCAGGACGTGGCGAATGACACGCTGCGCCAGGCCGAGATCAGCAACTGGCTCGCCTCGCTCGAGCGTCGCTGAGCGGGCTACTTCATGAACTGGATGATCAGCGGCGCCAGCGCCACGTTCATCAGTCCGACCAGCACCATCACGAGGCCGGCGATCGCGCCTTCCTCGCGGCCGATCTGGTGGGCGCGCGCGGTGCCCGCGCCATGCGCGCCGACGCCGAACAGCGCGCCCTTGGCCAGCGTCGAGCGCAGCGGCAGCCGCGCCAGCACGATATCGCCGACGGCAGCGCCGATGATGCCGGTGAGCACGACGAACACCGCGGTGAGATCGGGAATGCCGCCGATCTCGCCGGAGACCTCCATCGCGAACGGCGTGCTCATCGAGCGCGGCAGCAGGCTCAGCCGCAACTCGCCGTCGATGCCGAGCAGATAGGCCAGCGCCCAGCTGGTCGCAACTGCGGTGAGGCTGCCGGCGATCATGCCGGCGAGCAGCAGCGGCCAGCGGCGGCGGATCAGCGCGCGCTGCTCATAGATCGGCACGGCGAAGGCGACCGTGGCGGGGCCGAGCAGCGCCACCAGCCAATGCGTGCCGCGGATGTAGTCGCGATAGGAGACGTTGAGCGCAAGCGCCGCGATCATCAGCAAGGCCGGCGCGACCGCGAGCGGCATCAGCCACCAGCGCGGCCAGCGCAGGTGCACGCGCTTGGCGAGCAGATACAGCAGGATCGTCGCCAGCGACCAGACCGCGGCCTGGACCAGCGGCTCACGCCACAGCGCGGCGAGCGTCATGACGTTCGGTCCAGCGGTAGCAGAGGTCGACGGTGAGCGCGGTCACGCACATCACGGCGGTGGTGCTCACGATGATGAGGGCGAAGATCTTCAGGCCGAGCATGCCGAACAGCTCGCGATGGTCGAGCAGCGCCAGCACCGCCGGCACGAAGAACAGCAGCATCTCTGCCAGCATCCAGTTGGCGCCGCGCTTCATGCTCGCGACCTTCAAGCCGCCGGCCAGGAACAGCACGAGCGCCAGCGCCATGCCGATGATGCCGCCAGGCAGCGGCAGGCCCGTCGCGCGGGCCAGCGCCTCGCCGGCCGCCCAGAACGCGCCGAGCAGGCCGATCTGCACCAGACGGTTGCGGCGAAGCAGGCGGTGCGCCGGGATAAGAATATTGCGCTGCATCATGAGTGGTGTCCAAGAACCCTATTGTTGCAGCAAAGATATATCGCAGCGCAGCATGTACAAAATGAATTGAGTGAATGAACTTCAGTCGAAATCGGAATAGTATGTCCCATTATGGAACTCAGGACGTTGAAAACCTTCGTGGAAGTCGTCCGCCAAGGCGGCTTTTCCCAGGCCGCCAAGGTCGTCTTCGCCACCCAGTCGACCGTCAGCAAGGCAGTCAAGCAGCTGGAGGACGAACTGGGCCTGCCGCTGCTGGACCGGCTCGGGCACAGGAGCCGCATGACCGCGGCGGGCGAGATCGTCTATCGCCGGGCGATCCGGCTCCTGGCGGAGCGCGACGATCTGCAGGCCGAGCTTGCCGAGCTGCGCGGGCTGAAGCGCGGCGTGCTGCGCCTCGGCCTGCCGCCGATCGGATCGAGCACGCTGTTTGCGCCGTTGTTCGCGCTCTACCGCCAGCTCTATCCGGACATCGAGATCCGGCTGGTCGAGCACGGCAGTGACCGCCTCAGCGAGTTGCTCGCCGCCGGCGACATCGATTTCGCCGGCCTGCTGCCGCCGATCGCCGACGAGTTCAGCGCCCAGATCGTGCGCCGCGAGCCGCTGATGGCGCTGATCTCGGTCGATCACCCGCTGGCCCAGCGCGACACCATCACGTTGGCCGAGCTGCGGGACACGCCGTTCGTGCTGTTCGAGGCGGGCTTCGCGCTCAACCGCATCATCCGCGAGGCCTGCCGCCGCAACGGTTTCGAGCCGGTCGTGGCGGCGCGCAGCACGCAGATCGATTTCATTGCCGAGCTTGCCGGCGCCGGTCTTGGCGTCGCCTTCCTGCCGCGCATGATCGCGACCCAGCGCACGCAGGTGCCGATCAGCCTCGTCCTGCTCGACGAGCCCGATACGGAATGGACTCTGGCGATGGCGTGGCGCCGCGGCGCCTATCTCTCGCCGGCCGCGGCCGCATGGCTCAGGCTGGTCCGCGAGCGCGGCGAGGCGTGAGTCCTTAGGACCGTTCGCTGAAAGCACCTCCGCCCGATCGAGCGCGTTGCTGATGATGCGATGTCTGCGCGGTCATTGGACAGATGGTGCGTCAGATCGCGGGGGGCAGGGAACGGCACGAGCTGACGACGGTTGCCCTCGGCGCTGACTCGTTGTTCTGCGCCCTTGAAAGGACAATCGATGAGTGAGCACGATCGCACAAACTCGGGCCGCAAGCCTGAGGAACAACACGAGACGCAAGGCGCAGCACCTCCTGAGGTGAAGCAGCATGAGGCGGAAAAGATGCCTTCGGCCGGGCCGCATGCGCGGCCCGAACTGACCGACAATGACAAGACCCCTGGCACAGGCATGTTGCCGGAGCCGGGCGACGCCAATCCGAGTCCGACAGGCTAACTCAAGGCGCGCAACTCAGAGCGTGCGGAACTGGCACCGCTCTGACGGCGTTTCTGCTGGCTCCGAAACAACGTGGCGCGCCCAGGCGTGCCGCGCACTTACTTGTTGAAGTGGAGAAGCGGAATGTGCCGCTGGATCGCGTATCGCGGTGAGACGACGGCGTTCGAGCACTATGTGACCGAGCCGGAACACTCGCTGGTCACCCAGAGCATCCGCGCGCTCGAATCGACTGCAGGCACCAATGGCGACGGCTTCGGGCTTGGCTGGTACGGTGACCATCCCGAGCCTGGGCTCTATCGCGAGACCCGCCCAGCGTGGTCCGACGAGAACCTGCGCTATCTGTGCCGGCATCTGCATTCGCATCTGTTCTTCGCACATGTGCGCGCCGCGACCGGCACCGCCGTGACGCGCCAGAACTGTCATCCGTTCGCCTGCGGCCGCTGGCTGTTCATGCACAACGGCTTCGTCGGCAGCTGGAACAGGCTGCGCCGCAAGGTCGAGGCGATGATCCCGGATGCGCTGTATCCGTCGCGGCTGGGTACGACGGATTCGGAAGCTGTGTTCCTCGCCATTGTCGGCGCCGGCATCGATCAGGACCCGATCGCTGCGACCTCGAAGGTGCTGCGCGCGCTGTGCCAGCTGGTCAACGAGGACGGGCTGCGCGAGCACCTGCGGTTCACGTCCGCATTGTCGAACGGCCACGACCTCTACGCGTTTCGCTTCGCCGCCAACGACCGCGCCAATTCGCTCTACTACCGCGAGGATGGCGATCAGGTGATCGCCGTCTCGGAGCCCTACGACAAGGAGCCGGACTGGATCGAGGTTCCGCCCGACCACGTGCTGGTCGCGCGCGCGTCCAGGCCTGCGGAAATCGTTCCGCTGTTTACCGCTGCGTCTGGCGGTCATGTCGCGGAACGCAGGAGATCACAGAGGGTTATCGGCGGCACATAAAACAACAGGACTGGTGATCCGCGATGTGCGGAATTTGTGGTGAAATCAGCTATTCCGGTCAGCCCGCGCTGGCGGCGCTGGGCCGGGTCAACGATGCGATGCAGGCGCGCGGTCCCGATGCGGCCGGCCTCTACATGCAAGGCGGCGTCGCGCTCGGTCATCGTCGGCTCAGCATCCTCGATCTGTCAGCGGCCGCGGAGCAGCCGATGATCGATGCGGCGCTGGGTCTCGGCATCGCGTTCAATGGCTGCATCTATAATTTCCGCGAGCTCCGGGGAGAGCTGCAGGCCAAGGGCTACCGCTTCTTCTCGGACGGCGACACCGAGGTGATCCTCAAGGCCTATCATGCCTGGGGCAATGCTTGCGTGCAGCGTTTCAAGGGCATGTTCGCCTTTGCGCTGTGGGAGCGTGACAGCGGGCGCGTCGTGCTGGCGCGCGACCGTCTCGGCATCAAGCCGCTCTACTATACAGAAGGTGCGGGTTTCTTCCGCTTTGCCTCGTCCTTGCCGGCGCTGCTGACGGGCGGCGGGGTCGACACATCCATCGACCGGACGGCATTGCACCACTTCTTCAGTTTTCACGCCGCCGTTCCGGCGCCGCGTACGATCCTCAATGGGGTGAAGAAGCTCGAGCCGGCAACATTGCTGACGATCGAGCCCGATGGAACGCAGCACCGCGAACGCTATTGGCAATTCAACGTCGGCCAGCAGCGCCCGACCGATCGCGCCATGAGCGAGGAGGAGTGGTCGGATGCGTTGCTCGACGCGATGACCTCGGCGGTGGACCGCCGTCGCGTCGCCGACGTGCCTGTCGGCGTGCTGCTGTCCGGTGGGCTCGATTCGTCATTGCTGGTGGCGCTGCTGTCCAAGCTGGGACACGAGGACATCCGCACCTTCTCGATCGGCTTCGATGCCGTCGGCAAGCACGCTGGTGACGAGTTTTACTACTCGGACATCATCGCGCGGACCTTCGGCACCAATCACGAGCAGATCAGGATCGGCGGCGAGCGCGTGCTCGAAGCCTTGCCCGGTGCCATCGCGGCGATGTCTGAGCCGATGGTCAGCCACGACGCCGTGGCGTTCTATCTGCTGTCTTCTGAAGTCGCCAAGCGGGTCAAGGTGGTACAGAGCGGGCAGGGCGCCGACGAGGTGTTCGGCGGCTACAGCTGGTATCCCGGCTTCTTGTCGGCGAATGATGCCGTGCAGCAGTATCAGAACGCCTATTTCGATTGGAAGCAGGCCGACCTGCAGCGGCTGCTGGCTCCGGAACTGCTCGGCGACGATTTGAGCCGCGAGCTTGTTGAACGCTTCTTTGCCGATCATGGCGGCGCCTCCGCGGTCGACAAGGTGCTGCAGATCGACACCGAGATCATGATGGTGGACGATCCCGTCAAGCGGGTCGACAACATGACCATGGCGTTCGGGCTTGAAGCCCGCGTGCCGTTCCTGGATCACGAGGTGGTGGAGCTCGCTGCGCGCATGCCGGCCGAGCTGAAGGTAAAGAACGGCGGCAAGCATATCCTGAAGGAGACCGCGCGCCGCTGCGTGCCGGCGGAGGTGATCGATCGGCCCAAGGGCTATTTCCCGGTGCCGTCGCTGCGCTATCTGCGCGGGCCATTCCTCGACTACGTGCGCGACGTTCTCAACGATGACAAGGCACGCACGCGCGGGCTTTATCAGCGCGATTTCATCGACCACATGTTGCGGAACCCCGAAGCCGAGATGAGCCCGAAGGGACATTCGCGGCTGTGGCAGGCGGCCCTTCTCGAAGCCTGGTTGCAGACCCACGGCGTTTGATATCTGACAGGATTGATCACATGGGATTGGACCCGAGAATACTCGAGCGGCTCAGGCTGGGCCTGAGCGACGACGAGCAGCGGCTGGTGATCCGCTCGGCCACCGGCGGCGAGCGCGTCACCGAATATTCCTTCGGCATCGAGGAAGAGTATTTTCTCGTCGACGCGAAGACGCTGGACGTCGCGATTCGTACGCCGGATGATCTGTTCGAAGCGGCGAACTGGTCGACCGGCGGCCAGGCGATGCGCGAGATGCTGCAGTCGCAGCTCGAGGTCGCAACCAACGTGCATGTCGATACGGGCGATGCGCGCGAGGAGCTGAAATTCCTGCGGCGGGAGGTTGCCAGCGTTGCCGGGCAGTATGGCCTGACCATTCTGGCGTGCTCGACGCATCCGACCGCGACGTGGCGAAGCTCGCAGCCGAGCCCGAAGCCGCGCTATGCCGAGATGATGGAGGATCTGCGCTTCGTCGGCCAGCGCAACATGCTGTGCGGCATGCACGTGCACGTCCAACTGCCCGATCCCGAGCGCCGCTTTTCGGTGATGCGGGCGATGATCCCCCATATCCCCGTCTTCATCGCGCTCTCGGCATCTTCGCCGTTCTGGAATTCGCGCGAAACCGGGCTGAAGGGTTACCGGTTGGCGGCCTATGACGAGTTGCCGCGCACCGGCCTGCCTGAGCTGTTCACCTCCAAGCAGCAATACGACCGCTATGTCGCTGCGCTGACGAGGTCGGGCGTCATGCCGGACGAGAGCCATATCTGGTGGGCGATGCGGCCCTCGCTGCGCCATCCGACGTTGGAGCTGCGCGCGCCCGATGTCTGCACGTCGGTCGACGACGCCGTGGCGATCGCCTCGCTGTATCGCGCCCTGGCGCGTCATCTTTGTCTCAACCCGGAGCTCGCCGAGGCCGTCGGCAATGTCGAGCGCGCGATCGCTGTCGAGAACAAGTGGCGCGCGCAGCGCTATGGTACCGACTGCCTGTTCGTGACCGAGGATGGCCCGGTCACGGGCCAGGAGTTTCTGAATCAAATGATCGCCGATATCGCGCCGCATGCGGAGGCGCTCGGCTGTCTCGCGGAGGTCGAACGCTGCCGCACCATCATGCAGTTCGGCAGCTCGGCGGACTATCAGCTGCAGGCCTATCGCGAATCGGGCGGACAAATGTCGGCGGTGACGCAGTGGATCGCGGCGGCGACCGTGTCGCGCGCAGAGCCGCCGCGCTCGCAGGCGCCGGTGGAGCCCGCGCAGTGACGCCCGTCTAGGCCGCCGGCTTGATCACCCGGCCGTCGTGCGCGACGAGGCGGCCGTCCTTGTACACGGACCGTCCTTTGGGAACGGCGACAACCGCCTCCGGGATGTGCTCCGCGCTCAGGGTGACGAAGTCCGCGCGGGCGCCGACACGCAGACCGTAGTCGGCAAGGCGCAAGGCCTTGGCGCCGGCTTCCGTGACCAGATCGAAGGCGATGCGCAGGTCGTCATCGACATAGAAGCCGGAGCGGTAGCCGACCATCATGGCGCGGTTCAACAGATCACCGTCGCCATAGGGCCACCAGGAATCGCGGATGTTGTCGTTGCCGCTGAACACGGTGACGCCGGCGGCGCGCAGCAAAACGACGGGCGGGAAGGGGCGCGCACCCGGCGCGTTGGTCATGATGGCGACGCCTGACGCCGCCAGCACATCGGCAATCTTGTTCAGCGGATCTGCCGGCAGGTCGCCGAGCCCATAAGCGTGGCTGACTGTAACATGGCCTTGCATGCCGAGCGCGCGGGTGCGGGTCGCGATCTGCTCAAGCTCGAACAGCCCGAGCATGCCTGGATCGTGCAGATGGATGTCGACATCGACGCCGTGCTTGTGCGCCGTGCCGAACACGACATCGAGATGCTTTTCCACGTCACGATCGAAGCTTGCCGGATCGAGCCCGCCGACGACGTTCGCGCCGAGCTTGATGGCTTCGTCGAGCAGCTCCGGCGTACCCGGGCTCTTGAGGATGCCGCTCTGCGGAAAGGCGACGAGCTGGATCTCGATCAGGTCGCGATATTCTTCGCGCACGCGCAGGATCGTCTCGAGGGATTTCAGCCCCACCGAGCCGTCGACCATCACGTGGCTGCGCATCCGCGTGGTGCCGTGGCCGATGCACAGATCGAGCTGGTTGCGGGCGCGCACGTCCATCGGCGCGGCGGCGGCGATGTTCTGCGCCTGGAACGTGACGCGCTCATGCACGTCGAAGCCGTTGGTGCAGGGCTTGTGCGGCTTCCAGGCATCGCCATAGAAGCTGGTGTCGAGATGGATATGGCCCTCGATGAAGCCGGGCACGACTAGCGCGCCGCCGAGATCGATCACCTCGCGCGCGTCGGGCCGCTCGGTGTCGGCCAGCAGACCGCTGATGCGGCCATTGTCGACCGTGATCGCATGGCGCGCGCCGCGGTCGAGCCGTGCATTGATGAACAGCTTGTCGACGGTCGTCATCCCACTGATCCTTTCTCGCGATCAGCCCCAGCGTCGGAACGTCATTTGACGGTCCGATGCCGGGGCCGATACGCGCATTCTCGATCAGGATCGATCCGCGCCGCAAGCGCAGATGCTGGTCACGCTGCCAGCGCCTGCGGCAATCCGGCGAGCCAGTCACGCGCCAGCGCGATGTCGGCCTGCGACAGTTGATGTCCGGTCGGCAGCGTCGTGTGGGTCACGTCTGCACCGGCATCGATGAGCTGGCTGCACAGCTTTGCCGAGTTGCTGGCGGGCACGATCGGATCGTTCATCCCCGAGAGGATCAGCACCGGCTTGCGCTGGAGCTTGACGGCCGGCGGCTGCTGGAGCGGAACCATGGCGCGGAACAGCACCGCGCCGGCCAGCGCCTCCGGCTGCAGCAGGAGCAGCGCGGCAGCGATGTTGGCGCCGTTGGAATAGCCGACCGCAACCGGCGCGGCGATGCCGTAGCGTTGCCTTGCCTCGCCGATGAAGGCGCCGAGCTCCAGCGCGCGCCGGCGAACGTCGTCCTCGTCGAACACGCCCTCCGCGAGACGGCGGAAGAAGCGCGGCATGCCATGTTCGAGCACCTGTCCGCGCGGCGACAGCAGGGCTGCGCCGGGCGAGAGGGTGGCGCCGAGCGGCAAGAGGTCGTTCTCGTCGCCGCCGGTGCCGTGCAGGAGCAGCAGCGGCGCTGCTCCCGGTGTGCTTCCGGGCTGGAAGCGGTGATTGAAGGACAATGCCTCGGTCACGATACGGCCTCCTCGAGGTTGGGCAGCACGCCCTCGATCTGCTTGCGGTGCGTCTCGAGGAAGGCGGGCAGCTTCAGGGTCTTTCCGAGCTCAGCGACCGGCTCGTCGACCGCGAAGCCCGGAATATCGGTCGCGATCTCGAACAGCACGCCGCCCGGCTCGCGGAAGTAGATCGAGCGGAAGTAGTTGCGGTCCTTCTGCTCGGTCGGATGCAGGCCGTGGTGATCGACCAGCTTTTGCGCCATCACGCCCTGCTCAGCATCGTCAGCCGCGCGGAACGCGATGTGGTGCACCGAGCCCGCGCCCTGCGCGCCGCGCAGAAAACCCTTGGCCTCGTAGATGTCGACCACGCTGCCTTGGGCGTCGCCCGGCGCCTTGAAGCGGATCACCGAGCCTTCGCGGCCCGTCTCCGCGAAGCCGAACACGTCGGTCAGCACGGCTGCGGTCTTATCCGCGGAGTCGAGCAGCAGGGTGACGCCATGGAAGCCGCGGATCGCATGCTCGGCCGGGATGTCGCCATTGCTGTAGCCGGGCTCGTTCTCCGCGCCGGGGACGCCGACCAAGGCCAGCGCCATGCCGTCGGGATCGGTGAACGGCAGCACCGACTCGCCAAAGCGCTTCTCCAGCGCCTCATAGGCGATGCCCTTCTCGGTGAGGCGCTGCGTCCAGTAGCCGAGCGAGCGTTGCGGCACGCGGAACGCGGTCTGGTGGGTCTCGCCGACGCCGCGGCGGCCGGCCCGCACGCCCGCCCAGGGGAAGAAGGTCAGGATGGTGCCGGGGCGGCCGGTCTCGTCGCCATAGTAGAAATGATAGGTGCTGGGATCGTCGAAATTGACCGTCTTCTTGACGAAGCGCAGGCCGAGATCGCGGGTATAGAAGCCGAAATTGCGGATCGGATCGCCGGCAATCGCGGTGACGTGGTGCAGTCCGGGCATGTGGGTCTCCTGTCTGTGGGGCCCGATCGGGCCGTTGAACTCCTGGACGCAATATTGGTCGGCTTTGATTTGGAGACAATCCGTGCTTTTGTGACGTCTCTGTCTACAATTTAGCGACAATGACGGTCCGGGACGGATGGACAAGCTCAGCAGCCTCAGGGCCTTCGTGAAGGTGGTGGAGAGCGGCAGCTTCGCCGAGGCCGGCCGGCAGCTGCGGCTGTCGCGCTCGGCGATCTCGAAATATATCGGCGAGCTCGAGCAGAGCCTCGGCGTCCACCTGATCGTCCGCACCACGCGCCACGCCAGCCCGACGGACACTGGCCAGCTGTATTTCGAGCGCGCGGTCTCGATCCTCGCCGAGCTCGATGCCGCGGATCAAGCGGTCAGCCAGTCGCAGGCGGCGCCGCGCGGACTGCTGCGCGTCAACGCACCGATGTCATTCGGCACCATGCGGCTCGGGCCCGTCGTCGCCGATTTCATGATGCGCTATCCCGAGCTGCAGCTGCAGATCGTGCTCAGCGACGATCTGCTCGATCCGGTGCAGGACGGCTTCGATGTGACGCTGCGGATCGCCGAGCTGGAATCGTCGAGCCTGGTGGCGCGGCGGATCATGCCGGTGGAGCGCGTGATCTGCGCCGCGCCGTCGTATTTCGCGCGGCACGGCACGCCACAGAGTCCCGAGGATCTGCGCCGTCACACCTCGCTGACTTACGGCTTCCTGCTGACCGGCAATCAGTGGAGGCTCACCGGCCGCGATGGCGATCACTGGATCCAGCCGGCCTGGACCTTGTGCGTCAACAACGCTGAGGTGTTGCGTGACGTCGCCATCAAGGGGCAGGGCATCGCGCTGATCCCGCGCTTCATCGCCGCCGACGCGCTCGCCAGTGGCGCGCTGACCGCTGTTCTCTCCGACTACACGGCGCCGGAGCTCGCGCTCTATGCGATCTATCCGCCGACGCGGCATCTCTCGGTGAAGGTGCGGCTGTTCATCGACTTCCTGGTCGAGCGCTTCGGCAAGGAGGCGGGTTGACATCGGCCTACGGCAGGTTCTCGCGCACGATCAGCTCGGTGCGGGCGCGCACGGCCGCCTCCTGCACGGCGCGCCCGGCGCGCAGGCTGGAGAAGATCGTGATGCACTCCATCAGCGAGGCCTGCGGGTTCTGCGTCAGCACGGCGTCCATGGTGCCGTCGAGCAGCATGGCGCGGGTGTCCGGCGACAGGCCATGGCCGACGAACACGACGTCGCGCTGTCGCCCGACTTCGCGCAGCGCGCGGCCAATGCCCTCGGCCCCACCGCCGATGTTGTAGATGCCGGCGAGGCGTGGATGCCGCGCCAGCAGCAGCTTGGTCTGGCGATAATTGTTGGCCTCGTCATCGTGGCCCTCGCGCAGGCCGACGACGTCGATGTCGGGAAACTCCTCGCGGAACAGATGCAGGAAGCCCATCTCGCGCTCCTCATGGGCGCGATAGCTGAGACTGCCGGCGATCATCGCGACCTGGCCGAGCCCGTTGCCGAGGAAGCGCGCGATCAGATAACCCGCGGTGCGTCCGGCCGCCCGGTTGTCGAGCCCGACATAGGCCACCCGGCGCGTATTGGCGATGTCCGAGATCAAGGTCACCGTCGGCACGCCACGCTCGGCCAGCACGTCGACTGCTTCGCGCACGGCGGGATGCTCGATCGCCATGAACACGATGCCGTCGACCTCGCGGCCGAGCCGCAGCAGCTCCTGCGCCAGAAGATCCGGCTTCAGGCTCTCGATGCGCTCGACGCGCGCGCGCATGTTGAACGAAGCCAGCTGATCCTGGGATGAGATGATCAGCCGTCCGAGCATGTTGAGAAAGCGGTTGGTGCCGGCCGGCAGCAGGAAGCCGAGCCGCCATGGTTTCAGCGCCTGCGCGGGCAGCGTGCTGTCCATCAGATAGCCGAGCTCATTGGCCGCGCGCAGCACCCGCTGCACCGTGACCGCGCGCACGCCCGGCCGCTGGTTGAGGACGCGATCGACGGTCGCGGCGGAGACACCGGAGAGACGCGCGATGTCGTCGATGCGTGCCAGACGGCGGCGACGCGGCGCCTCGGGGCTGGTCTCGGTCATCGCCTGCTCCTGGTCGGCTGACTAAAACACATCAAAATCCATCAAGATTTGAGTTTGACGGCCGTCATTACTGCTCTCTATCGTGCCGGCGACCATGCGGCAAGAGCCTGGAAACATGGGCTGGCCGGATAACAACCAGGGGAGGACGTCATGACCAAACTGAGCCGCCGCACCATGCTGGGTGCGCTCGCGAGTGCCTCCGCGGCCTCGGTGATCGGTGCGCCCCTGGTGGCGCGCACGGCCGAGATCGAGCTGCGCTACGGCAACAATCTGCCGCTGACCCACCCGCTCAACATCCGTGCGCAGCAGGCCGCCGATCAGGTCCGCGACAAGACCAACGGCCGGGTCGACATCAAGATCTTCCCCAACAACCAGCTCGGCGGCGACACCGACATGCTGAGTCAGGTGCGCAATGGCGGCATCACCTTCTTCACGCCGTCGGCGCTGGTGATCGCGACGCTGGTGCCGGTGGCGGCGATCAACGCCGTCGGCTTTGCGTTTGCCGACTACGACCAGGTCTGGCGCGCGATGGACGGCGGCCTCGGCGCGCATGTCCGCGCCGCCATCGCCAAGGTCAATCTGCATGCGTTCGAGAAGATCTGGGACAACGGCTTCCGCCAGATGACCTCGAGCAGCAAGCCGATCGAGGCGGCCAAGGACATGGCCGGCTTGAAGATCCGTGTGCCGGTCAGCCCGCTCAGCCTGTCGATGTTCAAGGCGCTGGATTCGGCGCCAGCCAGCCTGCAGTTCAGCGAGGTCTATACTTCGCTGCAGACCCGCATCGTCGATGCGCAGGAGAACCCGGTTTCGATCATCCAGGTGGCCAAGCTCTACGAGGTGCAGAAGTACTGCGCGCTGACCAACCACATCTGGGATGGCTTCTGGTTCGTCGCCAATGGCCGCGCCTGGGCGGGCCTGCCGGATGACGTGAAGACAATCATCACCGAGGCGCTCAACGAGGCCGGCATGAAGCAGCGCGACGACGTGCGGCGGCTGAATGAATCGGTCCAGGCCGATCTGCAGGCCAAGGGCCTCGCCTTCAACAAGGCCGCGCCGGACTCTTTCCGCGCCAAGCTGCGCGATGCCGGCTTCTACAAGGAGTGGAAGGAGCGCTTCGGCCCGGAGGCGTGGAGCCTGCTGGAGAAGGAAGTCGGCGTGCTCGCCTGATCGTCGCTCGCTCCGGGAGGCGCTGCACATGGACAGTCACGCGGTTGCGATGCCCGCGCCGGAGCTGCCGGCATCAGGCCTGATGGCGGCTGCTCGCCGCATGGAGCAGGCCGTCGGTGCCGCGGTCGAGACGGTCGCCGCGATCGTGCTCGTCGCCGAGATCCTGATCCTCGGTGCTGGCGTCATCGCGCGCTACGTCCTGCATGCGCCGCTGGTGTGGTCGGACGAGCTCGCCTCGATCCTGTTTCTCTGGCTGTCGATGCTGGGCGCTGCGATCGCGCTCCGGCGCGGCGAGCACATGCGGATGACGGGCGTCGTGGCGCGGGTCTCGCCCGCCACGCGCGTGCTGCTCGAAGCCGTGGCGATGACCGCGTCGATCGCG
This sequence comes from Bradyrhizobium sp. SSBR45G, assembly GCF_030159255.1. Lineage (GTDB taxonomy): Bacteria > Pseudomonadota > Alphaproteobacteria > Rhizobiales > Xanthobacteraceae > Bradyrhizobium. The sequence continues at coordinate 21,524 of NZ_BSCT01000049.1, forward strand.
CTGCTGCTGCTGCTTTTGCCCCATGCGCTCGACTACGCGTCGGAAGAGCGCTTCATCGTCACGCCGGCGCTGGAGATCGCTAGCGCCTGGCGCGCAGCTGCGATCCCGACCGGCATCGCGCTGATGCTGCTCGCGGCGGTGTTCCGCCTGATACGACTCCATGCGCTCAAGCCGGTGCTGCTGGCGGTCGCGCTCACGGCTACATTGCTGCTGCTGTTCTGGCTCGCAGGGCCGGCGCTGAAGCCGCTCGGTCGGCTCAACCTCGTGGTGTTCTTCGTCGGCGTCGTTGGTCTGAACGTCTTCGCGGGCGTGCCGATCGCCTTCGCCTTCGCGCTCGCCACCTTCGGCTATCTCGGCCTCACCACCTCGACGCCGATGCTGGTGATGGTCGGCCGGCTCGATGAAGGCATGAGCCATCTCGTCCTGCTGGCCGTGCCGCTGTTCATCTTCCTCGGCGCGCTGATCGGCATGACCGGCATGGCTGCGGCGATGATCCAATGGCTGTCGTCCCTGCTCGGCCACGTCAGAGGCGGTCTCTCCTACGTGCTGATCGGCGCGATGTATCTGGTGTCGGGCATTTCAGGCTCGAAGATCGCCGACATGGCCGCGATCGCGCCGGTGCTGTTTCCGGAGATGCGGGCGCGCGGCGCCAAGCCCGGCGATCTCGTCGCGCTACTGGCGGCGACCGGCGCGCAGACGGAGACCATCCCGCCCTCGATCGTACTGATCACGATCGGCTCCGTCACCGGCGTCTCGATCGCCGCGCTGTTCACCGGAGGGATGGTGCCAGCGCTGGTGCTCGGCCTCGGCCTCTGCAGCATCGTCTGGTGGCGCTATCGCAACGAGGATCTCAGCCACGTCACGCGTCCCACGTGGCGCGAGGTCGGACGGCTGGGCCTGATCGCGCTGCCTGCGATCGCGCTGCCCTTCGTGATCCGGCTTGCGGTCGTCGAAGGCGTGGCGACCGCCACCGAGGTCTCGACCATCGGCATCGCCTATTCGGTGCTCACCGGCCTCCTGATCTACCGCCAGTTCGACTGGCGCCGCCTGCCTGCCATGCTGGTCGAGACCGCCGCGCTCACCGGCGCCATCGTCTTCATCATCGGCTGCGCCACCGCGATGGCCTGGGGCCTCACCCAATCCGGCTTCTCACAGAAGCTCGCGGAGCTGATGGCCGCGATTCCCGGCGGCGCCTGGGGCTTCCTCGCGATCTCGATCCTGACCTTCATCATCCTCGGCAGCATCCTCGAAGGCATTCCTGCCATCGTGCTGTTCGGACCTTTGCTGTTTCCGATCGCGCGCCAGGCCGGCGTCCACGAGGTGCACTACGCGATGGTCGTGATCTTCGCGATGGGCATCGGCCTGTTCGCGCCGCCATTCGGCGTCGGCTATTACGGCGCCTGCGCCATCAGCAAGATCAATCCGGACGAGGGCCTGCGCTACATCTGGGCCTATGTGCTCGCGCTGCTGCTCGGCCTCGTCGCCGTGGCTGCGATCCCGTGGTTCTCGACCGGCTTCCTTTGATGTTTTTGAGCTGACTGTTGGAAAGGACGATGCCATGAGCCGCCTGTTCGGCGAGATCCGTCAAGCCGGGTATGTCGTACCCGACATCGAGGCGGCGATGGACTATTGGTCGCGCGTGCTCGGCGTCGGGCCGTTCTTCTACAATGAGCGCGTTCCGATCCGGAACTACCAGTATCGCGGCGAGCGCTACGAGCCGCACAATTCGGTGGCGCTGGCCAACTCCGGTCCGCTGCAGATCGAGCTGATCCAGTGCCGCAACGACGTGCCGTCGATGTATCGCGACTTTACACGCGCCGGCCATTCCGGCCTGCAGCACGTCGCCTACTGGACCGAGAGCTATGATGCCGATCTCGATCGGCTGCTCGGGCAGGGCTTCAAGCCGGTCATGAGCGGCGAGGTTGGCGAGCGCGGCCGTTTCATCTATTTTGATACGCACTACCATCCCGGCACCGTCATCGAGCTGTCGGAGGTGCTGGGACCAAAGGGCACGATGTTCCGGATGATCCGCGAGGCCTCGCAGAACTGGGACGGCAAGGACCCGGTGCGCCCGTTTCCGGATCTCAGCAGGCTGTGAGCATGGCCGCATCCGACCGCTTCGAGGCCAGCTATCTGATCGAGACGCCGCTCGATCTCGCAGATGTGGCCGAGGTGATGGCCGGCGAGCAGTCCTGCGGCACGTTCACGCGCGTCGAGGGCGAGACGGATGATCTGCGCGCGCGGGCCCGTGCCACGGTGACCGGGATCGTCGAGCTGCCAGCCTCGGATCAGCCGAGCCTGCCGAATGCTTGGCTGCGGCGCAAAGGCAGGGGCGGTCCGTATCGCCGTGCCCGCGTGACGATCTCGTTTCCCGTCGCCAATGTCGGCGCCAATCTGCCGACGCTGGCCTCGGTCGTCGCCGGCAATCTCTATGATCTCGGCGAGGTCACGGGCCTCAGGCTGGAGCAGATCAAGCTGCCCGCCGCCTATCGTGTGCGCTTTCCGCTGCCGAAGCAGGGCATCGCCGGCACGCGGCGGCTGACCGGGGTCGGCAAAAGCGCGCTGGTCGGATCGATCATCAAGCCGAATGTCGGCCTCGATGCCGACGAGACGGCAGCTTTGGTCGGGCGCCTGTGCGCGGCCGGCGTCGACTTCATCAAGGATGACGAGATCTCGGCCGATCCAGATCATGCTCCGCTCGCGCGACGCATCCCTGCGGTCATGGCGGCGATCAAGCGGCATCAGGACGCGACCGGCAAGCACGTGATGATGGCGTTCAACATCACCGACGAGACCGATGCGATGCGCCGCCACGCCGATCTGATTGCGCAGCATGGCGGCTCCTGCGCCATGGTGTCGCTGAACTGGTGCGGCTTTTCCGCGGTCGAGACCCTGCGGCGGTCGACCGATCTCGCGCTGCATGGTCATCGCAACGGCTTCGGCGCGATCTCGCGCCATCCGCGGCTCGGCATCGGCTTCCAGGCCTATCAGACGCTGTGGCGGCTCGCCGGTGTCGACCACATGCATGTGCACGGCCTGCAGGGCAAGTTCGCGCAGGACGACGACGAGGTGGTCGAGTCGGCGAAGGACTGCGTGACGCCGCTGGCCGATGGCTGCGATGACCGCGTGCTGCCGGCGTTCTCCTCCGGGCAATCCGCCGCCACGGTGCAGGCCACCTACGACGCGATCGGCCACGCCGATCTGCTGTTCATGGCCGGCGGCGGCATCATGGCGCATCCGGGCGGACCAGCGGCCGGCGTCACCAGCATCCGCCAGGCCTGGGACGCGGTGACATCGGGCGTCTCGCTCGACGGGGCGGCCCGCGAGCATCTGGAGTTGCGGCAGGCGCTGGCCGCCTTCGGGCGCGCCGGATGAGTGCCGCAGCACCATTCGCGCGGCCGCGCGTCGGCTGGTATGGCGACGATCTGACCGGCGCGACCGATACGCTCGCGACCTGGGCCGAGCGCGGCCACCGCGCGCTGCTGTTCCTGCGGCCGCCGAATTCGGCGCAGCTCGCCGCCGCCGGGCCGCTCGATGCCGTTGGCATTGCCGGCGCCACGCGGTCGATGCCGCCTGACGCCGCGGCAACCGAGCTCGATGCCGCCGGCCGCGCCTTTGCCGCGCTCCGGGTCGACGTGCTGCACTACAAATGCTGCTCGACTTTCGACAGTGCGCCTGACGTCGGCAGCATCGGCGCCGCCGTGGCGGTGCTCCGGAAGCATGTCACCAATCCCCTCGTGCCGATCATCGGCGGCCAGCCCAATCTTGGCCGCTACTGCCTGTACGGCCATCTGTTCGCCGCCGCCGGTGCTGGCGGTGATGTCCATCGCATCGACCGCCACCCGACGATGAGCCGGCATCCGGTGACGCCGATGGGCGAGTCCGACCTGCGCCGGCATCTGGCGGCGCAGGGGCTGAAGCGGGTCGCTCTGATCGACTACCGCGCCTATGCCGAGGGCGACGCCGACACCCGGCTCGACGCCAATCTGGCGGCTGCGCCCCATGCGGTGCTGTTCGACGTCGCGCAGGAGAGCGACCTCGCGGTGATCGGCCGGCTGCTGACGGATCGCCTTGCTGCGGGCCCGATGCTCGCGGTCGGCCCGAGCTCGGTCGCGCGCGCGCTGGCCGCGATCTGGGACGAGCCGGCGAACTCTGCGCCCCCAGCGTCGCCGCCGCGCGCCGGCGGTCCCGTGCTGGCGCTGGTCGGCAGCCTGTCGCCGGTAACGCGAGCGCAGGTCGCGGCGGCCAGCGGCTACCGCATCCTCGCCATCGATCCCGCAAAGCTGCTTGCAGATGGCGGCGAGCTGCGGCGCCTATGTCAGGCGGCGGTCGCGGGGCTTGCCCAAGGACACGTCATGCTGGTGACGGATGCGGCACAAGGCGCCGAGATGGCGCGCGTGGCGCGTGCGACCGGTGCGCTGCTGAGCGCGGTGCTTGCAGAAGCGGACGTCTCGCGCATCGTTGTCGCCGGCGGCGACACCTCCAGCCACGCGATCGCCGCGCTCGATGCCTGGGGCCTGTCCTACCGGGCGCCGATGGTTCCGGGTGCACCGCTGTGCCGCCTGCACAGCGACGACCCCCATCTCGACGGCCGCGACATCATCCTCAAGGGCGGCCAGATGGGGCCGGTGAGCTTCTTCGCTGACGTCATCGCGACCTGAGGCGCCGAGAGAAGAAAATCGCTTCGAACGCCGCGTTGGCTGCTGCTAATGTCCTGCCTGGACTGGAACGAGCTAAGGACGGACGGATGGGGCGGCTGAGCACGCATATTCTGGATACGGTCAGGGGCAAGCCCGCCGCTGACGTCGTGATCGATCTCGATGTGCTGGAGCCCAGTGGCTCCTGGCGCCGGGTCAAGCAGGTCCGGACCAATGCCGACGGGCGCACCGATCAGCCGGTGCTGGCGGGGGATGAGCTCACCACCGGCACCTACATGCTGACCTTCCACATGGGCGCCTATTTCAAGACCCATGGCCTCGCGTCCGAGGATCCGCTGTTCCTCGACCTGATCCCGCTCCGCTTCGCGGTTGCCGACGCCAGCGCGCACTACCACGTGCCGCTGCTCGCGACGCCCTGGAGCTATCAGACCTATCGCGGGAGCTGAGCCGGATGAGTGCCGACGTTTACCCGCGCGACATGATCGGCTACGGCCGCACGCCGCCGCATCCGCGCTGGCCCGGCGATGCCCGTGTCGCCGTGCAGTTCGTGATCAATTACGAGGAGGGCGGCGAGAACAACATCCTCCACGGCGACACCGCTTCCGAGGCCTTCCTGTCGGAGATCGTCGGCGCCCAGCCCTGGTGGGGCCAGCGCCACATGAACATGGAGTCGATCTACGAGTTCGGCTCGCGCGCCGGCTTCTGGCGTCTGTGGCGGATGTTCACCTCGCGCAAGCTGCCGTTGACGGTGTTCGCAATCGCGACCGCGATGGCGCGCAATCCGGAGGCCGTGGCCGCCATGAAGGAAGCCGGCTGGGAGATCGCCTCGCACGGCCTGAAATGGATCGACTACCGCGATTTCTCTGAGGCCGATGAGCGCGCCCATATCGAGGAGGCGATCCGCATCCATACCGAGCTGACCGGGACGCGGCCGCTCGGCTTCTATCAGGGCCGCACCTCGGCGCACACGCTCGACATCGTCCTGAAGGAGCAGGGCTTCGTCTACAGCGCCGATTCCTATGCCGACGAGCTGCCCTACTGGATCCAGGGACCGCACGGCCCGCAGCTGATCGTGCCCTATACGCTCGACGCCAACGACATGCGCTTTGCGACCCCGCAGGGCTTCAACTCGGGCGACCAGTTCTTCGCCTATCTGAAGGACAGTTTCGACCTGCTTTATGCCGAGGGCGCCGAGAGCCCGCGCATGATGTCGGTCGGCCTGCATTGCCGCCTCGTCGGCCGTCCCGGCCGTGCGGCGGCGCTGGCGCGCTTCCTCGACTACATCATGAGCCACGAGAAGGTCTGGGTCGCGACCCGGCTCGACATCGCCCGGCACTGGATCCGGACACATCCGCCGGCCGGTCATCTCAGGCCGTCGCAGATGTCGCGCGTGCTGTTCGTGGAGCGCTATGGCGACATCTTCGAGCACACGCCCGAGATCGCCGAGCGCGCCTATCGCGCCGGCCTGACCGCCTTCGACGATTCGGCGGATGCGCTGCATACGACCCTGATGAACGTCGTCCGCGGCATGACGCGCGATGAGAAGCTGAAGCTGATCCGCGCCCATCCCGAGCTTGCCGGACGCGAGGCGCTGGCCGGCGAGATGACGGATGACTCGATCGGCGAGCAGGGCCGGCTTGGCTTCACCTCGCTGTCGCGCGCCGAGTTCGACCGCGTCGCCGACATCAACACCCGCTATCGCAACAAGTTCGGCATGCCGCTGATCGTCGCCCTGGCGCTACACGCCGACCGTGCCTCGGTCATCGCCGAAATGGACCGCCGCATCAGCCACGACCAGGACACCGAGATCGCCAACGCCATCGACCAGATCGGCCACATCACGCGGGCGAGGTTGGCAAAGAAGTTCGATCAGGGGTGAGGATGAAATCGCCTGCTGATTAGATTCCGGCTGGTCCCTTACGAGCAGTGCGTTCCCTCTCCCCATTCTTACGGGGAGAGGGCTGGGGTGAGGGGCCACCGCACGGGAAGTGTTCGCGGAGAGGCGATCCCGCTTGACGAAATGGAACAGTCGCCGCGCGACCGAGAGCCAATTAGTTATTCCGTCATGCCCGGGCTTGTCCCGGGCATCCACGTGACTCCGAAGACGCCGGACGACGTGGATGGCCGGGACAAGCCCGGCCATGACGTTGTGGGAATAGACGAGCGCAACATGTAGAGCACCACATGCGTTCGCTTTGTCGAAGGCGAAGCGCGGCAAAGATGCAGCTTGCCGCGAGCTAAGTTGCTAATACGCGCTCCGCCTGCGCCGCAACATCCAGCAGCAAGCGATCACGGCCGCGGGCCGCAATCAGCTGCAGGCCGTAGGGGAGACCGCCGGCGTTCTTCCCACACGGGATCGAGATCGCCGGCACGCCTGCGTGATTGACGAACGGCGTGAACACCGCATGTCCGCGCGGGCTCGCCGGCCTGCCGCCGATCTCGGACGGGCCGAGTTGCGCGAACGGCCAGGCGACACAGGGCACCGTCGGCGCCAGCAGCACATCGACCTCCATGAAGAACGCGGCAAAGGCGCGTGCGATCTGCGTGCTCGCCTCGAGCGCGCGCGCGACATCGGCGCCGCTGAGGCCGAGGCCACGCTCGATCTGCTTGGCGATATCAGGATCGAATTGCGTGGCATCGCTGCGGAAGGCGTCACCAAACAGTGCTGCCAGCCCGGCATGCTGCAGCGGCATCACCGCGTCCTCGGCGAGGCCTGCGGGCCAGACGGGATCTCTCCGCGCAATCGACAGGCCCGCGGCCGAGAGACGATCGACTGCGTGTTCGAGGCCCGTGCGGATCTCGTCATCAACCGCGACGTCGAGCCCGAGGCGCGGCGAGAACGCGACGCGCAACTGGCTTGGATGATCGGCCAAGGGTGCTTCAAAGGAATGCGGATCGCGCGGATCGGCGCCGGCCATCGCCTCGAAGGCGAGCCTGGCATCACCGACATCAGCGGTGATCGGCGCGATCACCGAGATGCCCCAGCCGGCCTCGGGAAAACCGGGGCCATAGGGGATCGCGCCATAGGACGGCTTGAAGCCGACCACGCCGACATGGGCCGGGGGACGCCGGCTCGAGCCGCCGGCATCGGTGCCGATCGCGAGCGGCACGAGCCCCGCGGCGACCGCAACCGCTGGGCCGCCGGATGATCCGCCGGGCGTGAGGTCAGGGTCCAGCGGATGACGCGTCGGTCCATACAGCAGCGACGTGGTGACGCCCTTGCAGGCGAACTCCGAGGTCGCGCCGATGCCGACGACGACCGCTCCGGCCCGGCGCAGCCGTGCCACCGCGATCGCATCCTCGGGGGCCGTGAAGTTGGCGAACAGCCGCGAGCCCTGCGTGATGCGCCAGCCGCCGACCCAGATGTTGTCCTTGATCACGACAGGCACACCCGCGAGTGGCAAGTCCTCTCCGGCCGCCACGCGCGCATCGACGGCATCGGCCTCCGCACGCGTGCGCTCCGGATCTGTCGTGACGATGGCGTTGAGATCGCGCGCCGCGGCGATGCGGGTCAGCGCCTGCTCGGCCATCTCCCTCGCGGAGGTCTGCCGCGCCGTAACGGCGGCTGCGATGTCACTTGCGCGCATGGGATCGCTCCATCAGCAGAACGGCTGCGCCCGCAGCCGCTGTCAAGCCAAGTGCCACGAAGCTGCCGCCGAGCCCGACGCGCGGTGTCAGGACGGCAACCAGCAGCGGCGCGGCGACGAGGCCGAGAAACGAGGCGGTGAGCACCGCGCCGGTGGCCTCGGCGACGCGTCCAGGTTTTGCGAGATTGGCGATCTCGGCAATGAACACGCCGTTCCAGCCGCTCGCGGTCAGCCCGAACACGAAGGTCAGCAGCACCAGGATCGGCCGGCTCAGCTGCGCGCCCCACAGTCCCACCAGCAGTGCGCAGATCGCCATGCCTACCCCCGCCATCACCAGCACCGCGCGCGCCGAGCGCAGCCGCGTGGCGACGACGCCCCAGCCGAGCCGTCCGAGGATGCCGGCGCCTTGCGCCGACGCCAGCACCCAGCCGGCCTCGACATGGCTCAGTCCGAGCTCCGCGGTGCCGAAGCTGACGAAGCAGGTGTTGAGGATCACCTGCATGCCGCTGAACGGGATCGAGGCGATGGCGAGCGCTGCCATCCGGCGGTCGGCGCTGATCAGCTGCAGCCGTTCCATGAGGCCGAGCCGCGGCATGACCACCGGCGCGATCGCGTAGGTTGGCCTGAGCCGCTCGAAGGCGGCGAAAGCGATGGCGGCGCAGACGATGACGGCGGCATAGGCGGAGTTCGGCGACATCAGGACGGCGATCGGCGGCAGCGCCAGCGAGCCGACCACGGCGCCGATCTGGCTGCCGGTCTGCCGGATCGAGAACACCATCGCGCGCTTCTCGGCCGGCACCAGCCGCCCGAGCAACGCCGAGCTCGCCGGCGTTTCTGGTCCGACCGCAAGCCCCAGCATCAGCCCGGCGCCGAGCAGGGCCCATCCGCTCTCGAACAGCGCGAGCGACATGCCGGCGCTGACGACCACGGCGCACAGCGCCGCAACGCGCAGCGAGCCGAGCTTCTGCACCAAGGTGCCTCCCCAGAACGAGGAGACGAGGCTGATGGCGAACGCCGCAGTCGAGAACAGCGACAGCTGTTCGATGCTGAGGCCGGCGCGCGGCGCCACCGTGCCGGGTGCGAACAGCGCCAGCGACACCAGCGCCTGCAGCGCGATCATCGCGGCGAGCGCGGGCCACAGCGGCACGGCTGGCGCCGCGGCAGGTTTCGCGTCTATCATGCCGCGACAACCTGATGACGGAGTGCAAAATGGCCGGCGGTATCTCGGTTCATGCGGTCGATGTCGCGAATGGGCGTCCGGCGCTCGGACTGCGCGTCGCGATCTGGCGCGTGGCGCCGGACCGCACGCTGCTCGCCGAAGGCCAGCTCGGCGCCGACGGCACCCTGCAGGCGCCGGTCGTCAAGGGCGACGGCGTGACGGCCGGCGAGTATGAGGTGCTGTTCCATGTCGGCGAGTTCTTCGGGGCGGGAGCACGGGCGAAATTCCTGACCACAGTGCCGTTTCGCTTCGCGATCGACAAGGTCGAGGAGCACTTTCATCTGCCGTTGAAATTCACCCCCTGGGGCTATTCGATCTTCCGCGGGGCTTGAGTGCGTGCGGCCGTCCTTCGAGACGCCCGCCTGCGGCGGGCTCCTCAGGACGAGGGCTGATTGCTTGGCGGTGTATCAACCCTCATGGTGAGGAGCGCCGCTTGCGGCGCGTCTCGAACCATGAGGCCTCCGCAGCCAGACGCCTCGATCAACCCGTCAGCCGCTTCGAAAGACCCGTGGTGCGCTCCATGATCGCCATCAGCGCCACCGTGCCGATGATCAGCACGCTCGACAGCGCGGCGATGGTGACGTCGAGCTTGCCTTCGAGGTCCTGCCACATCCGGATCGGCAGCATGTCGGTGGCGGCGTCGCGCAGGAACAGCGACACCGGCACGTTGTCGAACGACGACATGAAGGCGATGAAGGCGCCGGAGATGATGCCGGGGCGGATCAGCGGCAGCACGATGCGGCGGAACGTGTAGAGCCTGGAGGCGCCGAGGATCGCCGAGCTTTCGAGCAGGGTCGGCTCGAGCTGCGCCAGCGCGGCGACGGTGTTGCGCACCACATAGGGCACGCAGACGACGGTGTGGCCGATCACCAGCGTGAGCAGCGAGATCGGCAGGCCGATCAGCGAGAAGAACATCAGCGCGGCCAGCCCGAACGCCAGCGCCGGCAGCACCAGCGGCGACATGAACAGCGAGTCCAGCAGCTTCGCCGTCAGCGTCTTCGAGCGCGAGATCGCCAGCGCCGCGGCGACGCCGAGCACGACCGACAGCCCCGTCGACCACAGCGCCACCACGACGCTGTTGCGTGCTGCGAATTGCAGCTGCCAGGCGTTCCACAGCTCGACATACCAGCGCGTCGAATAGCCGGGCGGCGGGAATTTCAGCGAGAAGCCCGAGGTAAAGGAGACGATCACCACGACCAGCGACGGCGACACGATCAGGATCAGCGCCAGCACCGCGATGACCGTCATGACGATCTGGAAGCTGAGGGCCTCGAAATTCTTCTGCCTGCGGCTCATCGCGCGTCTCCATAGCCGCGGGCGCGCCGGCCGAGCGTCGAGAACAGCGCGACGATCGCCAGCACCGCGAACAGGAAGATGATCGAGATGGCGGCGGCGAACGGCCAGTTCTGCAGGGTCGAGGCCTGCTGATACAGATACATCGGCATGAACAGCATCTGCCCGCCACCGACCAGCGATTGCGTGATGAAGGCGGTGATCGCCGCCGCATAGGTCAAGGTGCAGCCGGCAATGATGCCCGGCATCGACAGCGGCAGCATCACCTTGACGAAGGTGCGCCAGCTGCCGGCGCCGAGCGAGGCCGAGGCATCGGAGAGATTGGGGTCGATGCGGCCGATCGCGGTGATCAGCGGCAGCACCATCAGCGGCATCTGCACCTGCGCCAGCGCCGCGATCAGCCCTCCTTGCGTGTAGATCATGCGCAGCGGCGTGCCGATCAGGCCGAGCGATTGCAGCACGGAGTTGATGATGCCCTGCCGCCCCAGGATCACGATCCAGGCGAAGGTGCGGACCACGACGCTGGTCAAGAGCGGGAGCAGCACGATCATGATGATCAATGTCTGCACCCGGCTGCCGGAGCGCTGGTAGAGCCAGGCGATGGGATAGCCGAGCACAAGGCAGGCGAGCGTGACCTCGGCGCCGAGCAGAAGCGTCGCGCCGAGCACGGACAGGCTGAAGGGGTCAGTCAGGAACTTGATGTACTGGCCGAGCCCCCACACCGTCGCCGCGGTGTCGTTGTGGAGCGACAGATAGAAGAGTTGCGCCAGCGGCAGCACGAAGAAGATCGCGAACGCTGCGCCTAAGGGCAATGCGAGCCCGAGGCTGAAGCTGGTCACGTCTCGAGGTGCTGTCGTGCTTGCTGCCGTGGCGCTCTTCATGGTTCAGATCTTGATGTCGCGATTGAACTTCTCGATCCAGGACGCGCGCTGTTCGTTGATCTTCTTCCAGTCCTGGAACACGAACTTCTTCTTCAGCTCCGCGGTGTCCTTGGCCAGCACCTTGGCGATCTCGCCGGACATCGCGACCTTGGTGTTGGTCGGCACGATCAGATAGGGCGAGTTCATCAGGGTGGTTTGCACCTCCGGCGACAGCGCCGCCTCGATCAGCTTGAAGGCGAGCTCCTTGTTCGGCGAGTTCTTGACGATATGGATCGTGGTCTTGAAGGCGATCGCGCCTTCCTTCGGTGCCACGAACTCGACCGGCACGCCGCGCGCCTTCAGGATCTGAATCGCGTTGAAATTGCCGGGCGAGATGTCGATCTGGCCCTGCTGGAACAGGGTCGCCAGCGCGCCGGGATTGGCCGCAACCGCGGCGAGGTTTGGCTTCAGCTCCTCCAGCGCCTTGAAGCCTTCGTCGACATTGGCCTCGGAGCCGCCGCGCATGCGCGCGATCTCGACCAGCCAGCCGGTGCCGAGCGTGGAGTTGAGGTTCGTGATGCCGACCTTGCCCTTGAACTCCGGCTTCCACAGATCGGCCCAGGACGTCGGCGGCGTCTTCACCGTCTCCGGATTGTAGGTCAGCCCGACCACTTGGAAAAACGGCGCCGGGCCCATCGCGTCCTGCGCTTCCGGAATCAGGTCCTTGTAGTAGGCGCTCTTGTCGGCCGGGAACGGATCGACGAGATCCTGGCCGATCGCGACCAGTGCCGGACCCGGATCGTGCAGCATGACGTCGATCGGCGGATTGGCCTTGGCGGCGTTGACCTTGGCGATCTGGTCGACCGAGAGCATCGGATCCAGCACGATGGCCGCATCGGCGTTGGCCTTGCGGAACGCCGGCACCAGCACCGCCTTGTGCGCCTCCTCCCAGCTGCCGGTGAAGGTCGCGAATACCAGCGGCCGCGCCTGTGCGAGGCTCAGGCCGGGGAAGGCGTGCATGGCTCCCAGCGTCAAGGCGCTGGTCAGGAGCCGGCGGCGATCAAGCATCATGTTTCACTCCGATGTGTTGGTTGTTCATTCCGGGAAGACGGTGGCGAGTCCGGCCGCGAGCGGCGCGACGCGCACCGGCGTGCCGGCCTCGCGCAGCGGCGTGCCGCCGGTGCGGGCCTGCGAAATCTTGATGCTCGTTCCGTCCTTGGCCTTGATCTCGTGGACGACGGTGGCGCCAAGCGGCAGCGCCATGCCGATCTCACCGCCAAAGCCGGTGTCGTCGCTGACGAAGGTGAGATGCTCGGGACGCAGGCAGACGGTGACCTTGTCTGAGGCACTGACCGGTTTGGGCGCGCGGGCGATGATCTCGCCGCCGGCTTCCAGGGCGACTTTCGCGCCGCCCGCGTCAGTCGCAACCACCACGCCTTTCATCTTGTTCGCGGTACCGACGAAGCTATTCACGAACAGCGTCTGTGGCTGGTCGTAGATCTCCGAGGGCGTGCCGAACTGCTCGAGATGGCCATGGCTGAGCACCGCGACGCGGTCGGCCATCGACAGCGCCTCCTCCTGATCGTGGGTCACGATCAGTGTCGTGGTTCCGGCCATGCGCTGCAGCCGCTTGACCTCAATCTGCATGTCCAGCCGCAAATTCTTGTCGAGCGCGGCGAACGGCTCGTCGAGCAGCAGAATCGACGGCTTGATCGCGAGCGCGCGCGCCAGCGCCACGCGCTGCTGCTGGCCGCCCGACAATTGCCGCGGCAGCCGCTCGCCGAACGGGCCGAGCTGCACCATGTCGAGCAGCCGCTGCGCTTCCTTGTTGCGCGTCGCCTTGTCGACGCCGCGCGCGGCGAGGCCGTAGCCGACATTCTCGGTGATCGACAGATGCGGGAACAGCGCATAGTTCTGGAACACGATGCCGACCGCGCGGCGATTGGGCGGCAGCGCATCGACGACGTCATTGCCGATGATGACGCGCCCCTCGCTCTGGCCGATGAAGCCGGCGATGATGCGAAGCAGCGTGGTCTTGCCGCAGCCGGACGGGCCGAGCAGGGCGATGATCTCGCCGCCTTTCACATCGAGATTGATGTCGGAGACCGCCATCGTGCCGCTCGCAAAGCGGTGGGTGATCCGATCCAGAACGAGCGACTTGGCTTCCGATACGCTGGCCATGGGCTTCCTGCTCAATGAGTTTGAAAAAGCAAGAAACGTGCCGCCTTTTCGGGCAGTGGGGGCCGTTTGTGTACAAGCAAGCGCGCGACCGGTATGCGAGTGTGCCGGGCTTGCGTAGCGCTCGTAGCAAGCTGTTTATCGCTCGCTCTCTCCCCACGTCATTCCGGGGCGCCCGAAGGGCGAGCCCGGAATCCATACCCACAGGCCGTCATTGTCGGGCGAGAGGGCCGTGGCGACCTCTCGGATCTACGCAGTCAGTCGTGGTTATGGATTCCGGGCTCGCGCTGACGCGCGCCCCGGAATGACGGAGGAGAGAGACGGCGCTCCTCACGCCATTCCAACTAACCGTCGCGGTGCTCCAACCGCGCGGCCAGTGCTTCCGGCAATCCCGTCGTCGGCTTCGCCGCCGGGCGGCGGAAGGTGCCGGCGGTGGCCTTGCGCATCTTCAGCGCCAGCAGCGCTTCGGCCTGTTTCACCGCGGCGACCACCTGATCGACCACCGGCACGGGAATGCGGTGCGCGACGCGGGCGGCGAGACCCGAGAGCGGCGCGCCGGCGAAGATCAGCACGTCAGCGTCATTCTCCTCGACCGCACGCAGCGCCAGCTCGACCAGCAATTCTTCCTTCTCATTCTGCACATCGGAGATCTGCTTGAAGCTGCCGTCGAGCATCCGGATGCCGGCGCAGCGCTCCATCAGACCGTGCATGCGCACGCACTCCTCGTACCAGGGGCCGAGCGCCTGCGCGAACGTGACGATGGCGAAGCGCCGCCCGGCCATGCAGGCGGTCAGCATCGCTGCTTCCGCGAGCCCGATCACCGGCACGTCGAACAGCTCGCGCGCGGCGAACAGTCCGGGATCGCCGAAGGCGGCGATGATTGCGGCGTCGAAGCTGCCATTTCGCTCGGCCAGCATCTCCAGCGCGACGGCGCCGCCGATCTGCGCCTCGGCGCGGGTCGCGATATAGGGCACGCCGCGCGGTGCGGTGCAGGGGATCAGCGTCGTGCCGGGCGCGGCTGCGTCGCGGCCGACCTGCAGCATCAGGTCGGTGATGTCGGTACGGATGTTCGGATTGAGCAGCAGGATGTTCATGGCGCCTCGCGAGGGAACGCCAAAGCTTGCCCGAGCCATTGCGGCTCTGTCTACAGTGGTGAGCCGTTCAGGCGGTGCCGGCTGTTCCGCCGACGATGATGGCGATGAAGGTCGCGAGCATCGCGGCCATCGCGCCGACGCTGAGCAGCCGCCGCAGCTTCAGGAACCAGGATCGCCCGTCGCCGCCACCGAAGCAGAGCTCGTCGACGATGAGCGCTGCCAACAGCGCCGCGGCCAGCAGCACCAGCGAGGCCGCAGCCGGCAGCAGCAGCGCGGCCCAGCCGAGCAGCGCCGGTGTGACGCCCCAGGCCATGCGCCACCACCCGGCCAAGGCGGGTGCCTGCACGGCGAGGCCCCAATGCACGGCGCCGAGGAAGCTCAGGATGACGGCGCCGTAGGCGATCTGCGCCTGCACGGCCATCAGGCGCACCGGCCCCTGGCCCGCGATCACCAGCAAGGCAAAACCGACGAACGGGATCAGCCCGGCCAGTCCGAGGATGCGCATGGACGTTGGAATGCCGGCGAGCATGATGTGATCTCTCTCAATGGCCCGGCCGCGCCGGCTGAGCGGTGGTCCGCCGCTCCGCGCGGCAGCGGTCGGAGCAGAACTTCACCTCGTCCCAGTCGCGCGCCCATTTCTTGCGCCACGCGAAGGGGCGGCCGCACGCAGCGCAGGTCTTAGTGGGAAGGTCGGCCTTGCGGCGCATCTTCGGCATGGCGCCTCACCACGGGACCGGCGCGCCGCGCCAGTCGTAGAAGCCGCCGGTGTCCTGCGGCCCGAGCCGGTCGATGACCCCGAGCAGGTGGCGGGCGGCCTCCGCCGGAGCGATGCCGGAGGCGGAGGCGAACGGCGCCGAGAGCGGCGTCGCCACCGTGCCCGGATGCAGTGCGACGCAGATCGCCTCTGGCGCGCGACGCGCGAGCTCGATGGCCGCACAATGCACGAGCTGGTTCAGCGCCGCCTTGGAGGCGCGATAGCCGTACCAGCCGCCCAGCCGGTTGTCGCCGATCGAGCCGACCCGCGCCGACAATGCCGCCACCGTCGCTTTGCCGGTGCGGGGCAGCCGCGGCAGCAGATGCTTCATCAGCAGCGCGGGGCCCGTCGCGTTGATGGTGAAGGCGCGGGCGAGACGTTCGGCATCGAGCTCGCGCCAGCTCTTTTCCGGCAGCGCGCCAGCCTCGTGCAGCATGCCGGTGGCGATGATGACGAGACGGATCTCGCCCGCACCTGCCATCAGCTCCGCTGCCTGCGCGAGGCTTGTCTCGTCGGTGAGATCGAAGGCAGGGGTCGTGCCGCGGCTGAAGCCGAGCACGGTGTCGAAATGTCCGCTGTCGCTCAACGCCGCGCTGAGCGCCGAGCCGATACCGCCGCTGGCGCCGAACACGGCGGCAACGCCGCCACGTGGAAATGAATCCAGCCGGACGGTGTGCCGGGGCTGGGGCGTTGCAACGCCCGAAGCGGCGTCACGCGTCGCGTTCGCGATCAGCTGGTCCGTCACGTCCGTCCTCGCGGGAGCCATGCAGCCTACCAAGGCTGCTCATCCTCCTAACGAAGCTGCCCTGTGGCCGGATCATTGCGCTAGACTGCCGGCTCAGGAGGAGGCGCCTGGAACCGGCCGGCCCGGACTCGCCCGTCACGATCACGATCGCTTGGCCGTTCACCGCGCCGCAACGAGTTGCGTCCAGATTGTCGGCGCGAACCGAATGAGCGGTCATGACACCAGACACCTCCGCCCTCACTGTCCGAGGGTTAACCAAATGTTTCGAGCGGCCTGCCGTCGACGGGCTCGACCTGATCGTGCGCGCCGGTGAGTTCTATGCGCTGGTCGGACCCAACGGCGCCGGCAAGACGACGACGTTGCGCATGGTGGCGGGGTTGCTGCGGCCGGATGCCGGCGAGATCGCGATCTTCGGCATCGACGCGCTTGATGATCCGATCGCCGCCAAGCAGGTGATGGCCTGGGTCTCCGACGAGCCGATGATCTATGACAAGCTCACGCCGCTCGAATATCTCGAATTCGTCGCCGGGCTGTGGGGCGTCGATCCGGCGAGCTCGAGCGCAACGGCCCGCGCGCTGCTGGTCTCGCTCGGGCTGGAGCCTCACCTTCACGAACGCTGCGAGGGCTTCTCCAAGGGCATGCGCCAGAAGGTGGCGCTGGCCGGCGCGCTGGTGCACGACCCGCAGCTCATCATCCTGGACGAGCCGCTCACCGGCCTCGATGCGGTGTCCGCGCGTCACGTCAAGGGTCTCCTGGCCGAGCGCGTCCGCCGCGGCGGCACCGTCATCATGACCACGCACATTCTCGAAGTGGCCGAGCGCATGGCCGACCGGATCGGGGTCATCGCCGCCGGGCGCATCGTCGCCGAAGGCACGCTCGCCGAGCTGCGCCAGCAGAACGGCCGCACAGACACCAGCCTGGAAGAGCTGTTCATCGCGCTGGTCGACGTCGAGTCCGCGGCATGACGCGGGCGGCGACGCTCGCCTGGTTCGCCCGCCACGAGATCAGGCTCGCCTGGCGGGAATGGCTCGGCATGATCACCGCCGGCAAGCGCCGCCGCACCCGTGCCGCGATCATCGGCCTCGTGCTGTTCGGCGCCATCATGCATCTGCCGGCCTGGGCGGTGGTCGGCCGCTACGCCGACCTGCAGCCGCCGCTCGACAAGACCGCGCTGATCGTGATCACCGCGACCATCATGCTGTCCTGGGCCTTGATGCTGTCGCAGGCGATCGAGTCGGTGACGCGCGTGTTCTACGCCCGCGCCGATCTCGACCTCATCATGTCGTCGCCGGTGCGGCTCGCCGAGATCTTCTCGGTCCGGATCGCGGCGATTGCGCTCTCCGTCACCAGCATGGCCCTGCTGCTCGCGACGCCGTTCGTCGACGTGCTGCTGATCGAAGGCGGCGTGCGCTGGCTCGCGGCCTTCGTCGTCGTCGCAGCCGTCGGCCTGTCGGCCGCCGCGATCGCCATCGCGGTCACGATCATCCTGTTTCGGCTCATCGGCCCGGCGCGCACGCGGCTGGTGGCGCAGATCCTGGCCGCCGTGATCGGCGCCGGCTTCGTCATCATGCTGCAGATCGCAGCCATCGTGTCCTATGGCACGCTGTCGCGCTTTGCCGTGCTCACCTCGGATGCCGCGGCTGCGATTGCCCCGGACCCGGACAGCCTCGTCTGGCTGCCGGCCCGCGCCGCGCTCGGTGACGGCCAGGCGCTGCTGATCCTGCTCGCGGCCGGGTTGCTGCTGCTCGGCATCGTCATGATGGTGTTCTCGCCGCGCTTTGCCGACACCGCGATCAGCGCCGCGGCCCAGGGCGTCTCGACCCGCGCCGGTGCACAGATCCGGGCCTTCCGCGGCGGCTCGCGCCAGCAGGCGCTGCGCCGCAAGGAGTTCGTGCTGTTAAGGCGCGACCCGTGGCTGATCTCGCAGACGCTGATGCAGCTGCTGTATCTGCTGCCGCCGGCGCTGCTGCTGTGGCGCAGCTATTCCGACAGCTCGCAGGCGGTGATCCTGATCACGCCGGTCATCGTGATGGCCGCCGGCCAGCTTGCCGGCGGCCTCGCCTGGCTCACCATTTCCGGCGAAGACGCGCCCGAGCTGGTCGCGACGGCGCCACTGACGGCCGCCAGCATCGTGCGCGCCAAGATCGAGGTCG
Organism: Bradyrhizobium sp. SSBR45G; assembly: GCF_030159255.1. GTDB lineage: Bacteria > Pseudomonadota > Alphaproteobacteria > Rhizobiales > Xanthobacteraceae > Bradyrhizobium. Next base: position 40,065 of record NZ_BSCT01000049.1, read on the forward strand.
TGCTGATGACCATCGCGGTGATCTTTGCGCCGCTCGTGCTCGCGCTAGGCTGGATCGCGCCATGGCAGGCGCTGGTGACCGCGGCGGCGGTGCTGGTGGCCACGATCTCCTCGACCGCGATCCAATTATGGTTCCGAATCCAGGCGCGGCGCAGCCAGTTCCGGCGCCGTCAGACCTCGTCGCGCCTCGCCACCTTTGCCGAGGCGTTCTCGTCGATCGGCTGGGCGGCGACCGCGGCGCTGGCGCTCGCGCTGCCGGCAGCGGCCTTGATCTGCGGACTGATGACCGCAGGGATCCTGTTCGCCGCCTGGAGGCTGAGCCCGGCGCGGACCTGACATGCTCAGCGCAGCACCTCCATGACAGCGTCCGCGAACGCCGCGGGCTCCTCCTGCGGCAGATTGTGGCCGGCGCGGGGGATCACGCGATGCGCGATCCGGTTGCTGAATTTCGCGGCATGTGCCGCTCCGTCGGTGGCCGGGATCACGCCGTCGCCGTCGCCATCGAGCGTGATCGTGGGCACGGTGATGACCGGCTGCGCCGCCAGTCGCCGTTCGTGCTCGTCATAGCGCGGATCGCCCGCGGCCAATCCGAAGCGGTGGCGGTAGCTGTTGATCACGACATCGACGTGATCGGGATTGTCGAAGGCTGTGGCCGCGCGCGCGAAGGTCGCATCGTCGAAGCGCCAGTTCGGCGACCATTGCTGCCACAGCAGCCGTGCGATCTCGGCGCGGTGCGCTGCGAGGCCGGCGCGGCCGCGCTCGGTCTGGAAGTACCATTGATACCAGAACGCGAGTTCGCGCGGCACCGGCGCGGGCTCCATCGCCCTGGCGATGTGCTGGATCAGATAGCCATTGACCGAGACGAGGCCGATGCAGCGCTCGGGCCACAGCGCGGCGCCGATGCAGGCGCCGCGGCCGCCCCAATCATAGCCGGCGAACACGGCGCGCGGGATCGCCAGCGCATCCATCAGCGCGATCAGGTCGGCGCCGACCGCGGCCTGCTGGCCTGAGCGCGGCGTCGAAGCATCGCGGAAGCGCGTCGGCCCATAGCCGCGCACATAGGGCACGATGACGCGGCAGCCTTGGGCCGCAAGGCGCGGCGCGACGTCGACATAGGAATGGATATCGTAGGGATAGCCGTGCAGCAGGATGACGGCGGGACCATCGGCCGGTCCGCTCTCGACATAGGCAATGCTGAGAACCCCGGCATCGATGGCCTTGATGGGTTGCATCAGCTGCGCCTGCGACGATCCGTCTCGATCAATCATGCCATCCTCCCATGCTCGCAATGCCCTGGCGTGCCGTCGGGCATTGCGATGAGGATAGTTTGGATCGCAATTCCTCGCTACACTCCCACGGGCTGTTGAAGAGGAACCGCCATGCTGCGCTCGCTGGTCTCGCTGCTTGCCGTCCTGGTCTCGTTCGCATCGCCTGCTCTGGCGCAATCGGGACCGCGCACCAGCGAGTGCCTGGCGATGGCCGGTGGCCCGCCGCGCGCCACGCCCGTCAGCCTGCGTCGGACGGCTGCGGCCGGCAACGAGGTGACGATCACCTATGCCGGCCACTCGACCTACTTCATCGACACGCCGATGGGCATCCGCATCGCCACCGACTACAGCGGTGCCTATCAGGTCGGACGGCTGCCCGACGTCATCACCATGAACCGGGCGCATTCGACGCACTACACGCTGGCGCCCGATCCGCGCATCCCGCACGTGCTGCACGGCTGGGGCGACGACGGCAAGCCGGCGCAGGTGTTCGAGCGGGTCGGCGACGTGCTGATCCGCAACATCACCACCGACATCCGCCGCTATTTCAGCGATTCCCTCGGCGCCGACATGATCAAGGACGGCAACTCGATCTTCGTCTTCGAGGTCGCCGGCCTGTGCATCGGCCATCTCGGCCATCTGCACGTCAAGCTCGACGAGACGCATTTCGCCGCGATCGGCCGGCTCGATATCGTGATGGTGCCGATCGACGGCGGCTACACGATGTCGCTCGACGGCATCTCTGACATCACCAAGCGGCTGCGGGCCTCGGTGGTGCTGCCGATGCACCGTTTCGCGACCCCGCTCGACGAGTTCATGCGCAAGATCGGCCAGCAGTTCGAGATCGACCGCCGCACCGAGCGGACACTGAAGATGTCGCGCGAACTGCTGCCGTCTGTCCCGACCGTGATCATCCTCGACGGCGTGTAACCTCAGGCGCCCGCGAGGCTGGTGCCGCGGCGGCCTTCCGGCGTCAGGAACATGCGCTTGAGCTTGCCCATCACGCGCACCGCGAGGCCGAGCACGTAAGGCTGCGTCTTCAGGCAGAAGGCCAGCTTCTTGACGTGGCCCTCGACATGCCATTTGGCATGGGCGCCGTCGCGGAAGAAGATCACGTCGCCCGGCCCATAGCGCTTCGCCGGGAGCCCATCGCTCTCCAGCACGATCGCGCCGTCCAGGATCAGGATGGTCTCGTCGAAATCGTAGTACCAGTTGAACTTGCCCTCGGTGCAATGCCAGACGATGGTCGAGCCCAGACCGTCGCTGCTGCGCGCCACCGTGCAGGAGGTCGCGGTCGGATTGCCCTCGATGATCCAGGACGGCTCGATCGGAGCGGGCGCCAGGTCGACGGTGAGATTGGCGGTTTCGATCAAGGACGGAGACATCGCGGACCTCGAATGCACGGGACTGAAACGGCCGGCCAGATGCCGGCATGAGGCTGCGACCGTATCCGGATGGGCCTGACCGCCGCTTTCTGCGATCGTTAAAATTTGAACTGACGGCCGCGACCAGCCGTCGCATCACAACCACGCCAGCGCTATAAACATCACGCGAACGCCGCAATTTGTTCGCGGCTTCGCCAAACCTCCCGATCTACTGTTTGACCGCACTGCAAGATGCGGACGTGCCGAGCCCCGGTCGCCCAATGCATCCAGCATCGTGTTGTCGCCTTTAAAGATTTGCCGCTGTCGCAGAAATAAGGATTTCCCAGGATGCGCCGACTGAGCCTCGCCATCGCCCTCACGCTGTCCGCCGCCACCCTTGCCACCACCACGTTCGTCATGGCCGGCGAAACGCCTGCGCCTGACAACGCCAAGGCCTACTTCATCAACCTCAAGGACGGCGACACCGTCGCCTCGCCGGTTCTGATCCGCTTCGGCCTGTCCGGCATGGGCGTCGCGCCGTCCGGCACCGAGGCCCCGAACACCGGCCATCATCACCTGCTGATCGACGCGCCGGCGCTCGAGGGGGATTCGCTCAACGAGGCGATCCCGGTGGATGCCGAACATGTCCATTTCGGCAAGGGTCAGACTGAAGCCTCGGTCAAGCTGACGCCGGGCAAGCACACCTTGCAGCTCGTGCTCGGCGACTGGAGCCACATTCCGCACAACAAGCCGGTCATGTCGGAGCGGATCACCGTGACGGTCGAGGCCACCACCCAGGCCAAATCACCATAAGCCCGGCATGGCGCGGCCCGCTATGCTGCGGGCTGCGCCACCGCCTGCTGTCTCCCGATCGAGTGGCCGCTCGCTCATCTACACCCGGAATGCGAGCCGCAGTCCGCCCCAATGGCGGTCCTTGATCCTGATCGGCACGTCGATCTCCTTCACCGTGACGGTCACGCCGCCGCCCATGTCGCGCTCGTAGCGCTGCGCGAGATGCCCATGGAGCGTCCGCGCCGCGGCCATGCCGGCGCGGTCCTTGTAGAACCGCCGATTGCGGCAGTTCGCCACGTTCCAGACATGTTCACCCCGCCGCTGTTGCTGCGAGACCCTGCGGTTGTGTGTCGGAATGTAGGCGTTCCGATCGATTGCCACGCAGAACACGACGTTCGGATCGGCCGCCAGCGCAGCCTCCTGGAACGGCGGCAGCAGGCGGTCGCAGATCGCCGTGAATGGCGCCTCGAACTGCTCGGGATCGGTGTCCGGGATGCGCCGATAGTCGAAGTCAAACCAGCGCGCGACCGTGGTCTCGCCTGACGCGATCGACTGCTCGATCGCCGCCGTGATCTGCCCGGCGACCGCCAGCGCGGCGTCGACATGCGCCTGATCGGCCCGGTCGATCTCGGCCAGCAGCGCATGGACCGCATCGCGCCGCGCCTGGGCCAGCTCGCGAAAGCTGAGATGGACGTCGCGATTGCCGATCGCCACGATATCGCAATCGACCGTACCGAACGACGCGCACTCCACCTTGACCTGCTGCTGCTCGGCGAGGCCGACCACATCTATCGCGGCGCGGAAGCGCAGGCCGCCGCCCGAGATGTCGAGCAGGGTGCCGTCGACCTGGCCGCCCCTCGAGTGCAGTCGTGCGGGGATGCTGACGGGCCGGCGCAGATCCGTCGAGCGGCGGTCGCCGAGGCTCGAGGTCCGCAGCGAGACCATGAGATTGGCGCGCAGCTCGGAGACCCGGCCATTGGTGCCGGTCACGAGCTCGGACACGGTCTGGGTCTGCTGCTCGATTTCCGACGAACGGCTGGAAATGCGGGTGACGTTCTCGGCCACCATCGCCACGCCGGCCGAGGCCTCGGTGAGGCTGCGCGCCACTTCGCGCAAGGTCGCCTCCTGCTGCTCGGCGGCAGCGGCCATCGCCGCGCTGGCGCCGTCGATGCTGCCGATCGCCGCGCTGATCTTGCTGATCACGGCGGTCGAGTCGGAGGTCGCGGTCGAGATCCGATCGATGCGCTGGGCGATGTCATCGGCGGCCTCGGAGGTCTTGCGCGCCAGCGCCTTGACCTCATGCGCGACGATCGCGAACCCTGCGCCCGCTTCGCCGGCCCGAGCCGCCTCGATGGTGGCGTTGAGCGCCAGCAGGTTGGTCTGCGCCGCCACTTCGGCGATGGTGTTGACGACGGACGAGATCTGCCCGGCTGCATCGCTGAGAGCCGCCACGGTCGATCCGGCCTGCTGCGCTTCGCGCGCGGCCCGGCTGGCCAGCTCCGCCGTCTCCGCGGCACGCTGCGCGATCTCCCGTCCGGTGGCCGACAGTTCTTCCGCCGAGCTCGAGACCGTGGTCACGTTGCTGCTGGCGCGGGCGGAGGCCTGCGCCACCATGCCGGCCTCGCTCGCGATCGTCTTCGCCTCCGCGACGGCCTGGGCGCTGCGGGTCGACGCATCGCCGCTGATGGTCATCACCTCGGCGACGGCGCAATCGAGGTCGGTCTCGAGCAGCTCCCACATTTCGGCGAACATCTTGCGCCGCTCGCGCTCGGCGGTCTCCTTTGCCCTGGCCTGCTCCTCGGTGAGCCGGCGGTTCTCCAGCAGCTTGCCGTGGAACACGCCGAGGGCGCGTGAGATCTGGCCGACCTCGTCGCGACGCTTCACCGGCTCGAGGCTGACGTCGAGATCATTCTGCGCCAGCCGCTCCATGGCGCGGGCCATCTGCAGCAGCGGTGCGGCGAGCCAGCGTCCGAACATCAGCGCCGCCGCCGCCGTGACCAGCACCGTGATGGAGATCGACCAGAACACGGTGTCCTTCACGCTGGCGAGCTCTGCCTTGACGATGCCGAGCCGCTGATCAGCCGCGGACCTGATCGCCTGCAGCGTCGGACTGATGCTTTCATAGTACCGCGTCAGTTCGGCTGTTTCTCCCAGCAGGTTGGTCTGCCCGCTCATGTAGGAGAGGAAGCTCGTCCGATAGACGTCCATCAGCTTGACGATCTCGGCCTTGACCGGCTCGGGCAGATCGGACCTGCCGAGCTCTGCGCCGAATTCGTCGACGCGCTTGCGCAAATCGTCGCCGTATTTCGGATCGCCACGCAGCATAAAATCCTTTTCGTGCCGGCGCATCATCAGCATCAGCACTGCGAGGCGCGGCTGATCATGCTTCGTCAGCTGGGTCTCGATCGACCGAACGGCGCCGCGCAGCTTGCCTTGCAGACCGTCATTCTCATTGAAACCGATGACCTTCTGCGCAGCGACGACCTGGGCGAAGCGGGTCGCGTAGCCGGTGATCGCCTCGCGCGACGAGGCGGCCTGCCGCGCGGTCTCGTCGTTGGGTGTCGCGGCGAGCATCTCGTCGATGCGGTCGAGGCGCGACGTGATCGTCTTCGCGATTCCTTCATGCGCGGCGACCTTGGCCTCCGACGGCTTCTGCAGGAATTCGGTCGCCGTGCCACGCGCCTGCAACAGCCCTTCCCATATTCCGCCACTCAAAGTGGCCAGCGTCGCGACGCGATCCGCCGTCTGCTGGCTGCGCCGCTCGATTGAAAGCCCCGTCAGATAGAGGCAGCCGATGACAGCAACGCCGGCAACACCGAGACAAAGAATTTGGCCCTTGAGCCCAAACCGAAACCGGCTCTGCACCGAACCGGCAACCGCCACACCCATTGCTGTTCCCTGTGAATCAATTGAGCAACAGCTGCGAGCTTTAAGGGTCGTGCTTAATGACAGACTAAGTGAGGCGCGTGTTTCATAAATATTCAACCATGAGGTGCAGTAGAACTACGGGATTTCCGGCAACTACAAACAGCCTTACGCACATTCACGTGCAATCGGCGGCCCATCTCGCGACGTGCCGCCGATAGAAGCCTCGGACGAACTCAGGCCCACTCGCCCTTGCGGAACACCGGCACGCGGCGGCCGTCTTCATGGACGCCGTCGATGTCGGTCTCGGCAGCGCCGATCATCCAGTCGATATGGATCAGGCTCTGGTTGCCGCCCTGGGCGGCGATCTGCTGCGGCGACAGCGAGGTGCCGTTGACGAAGCACTTCGAATAGCACTGGCCGAGCGCGATGTGCGAGGCGGCATTCTCGTCGAACAGCGTGTTGTAGAACAGCAGCCCGCTCTTGGAGATCGGCGAGGAGTGCGGCACCAGCGCCACCTCGCCGAGCCGGCGCGCGCCCTCGTCGGTGTCGAGCACCTTGTTCAGAACCTCCTCGCCCTTCGAGGCCTTCGCCTCGACGATGCGGCCTTCCTCGAACCTGACCTGGATGTTGTCGATCAAGGTGCCCTGATAGGACAGCGGCTTGGAGCTGACGACATGGCCGGACACGCGGCGGCAATGCGGCGTCGTGAACACCTCCTCGGTCGGGATGTTGGCGTTGCAGACGATGCCGTTCTTCGCCGTGGAGGCGCCGCCTTCCCATTCGTGGCCGTCGGCGAGACCGATGGTCAGATCCATGCCTGGGCCGGTGTAGTGCAGCGCGCTGAAGCGCTGGCCGTTGAGCCATTCGGTGCGCTCGCGCAGCACCGCGTTATGCTGCTCCCAGGCGGACACCGCATCGTCGCGGTCGACGCGCGAGGCCGCGAAGATTGCGTCGGCCAGCTTCGCGACCGCGACCTCCTCCGGCACGTCGGGGAAGACGAGCGTCGCCCACGCCGGGCTCGGATAGGCGATGATGTTCCAGTTGGTCTCGAAATTCGTGATCTTCTCGAGCGCCGGCTGATAAGCCTTGGAGTTCGCCTTGCTGGCGCGCGCCACCTTGGCCGGATCCTGGCCGGACAGCAGCATGGGATTGTCGCCGACGATGGCGAGCCGGGCGGTGTTCTCCGAGAATGCCTTGGCCATGCCCTGATAGAGCCAGTCGGCGGCGCGATCGAAGCTGTTGTCATGACCAAAACGATACCGTGCCAGGGTCAGCTCCTCGTCGGAGAAGAACGAGGTCACGATACCCGCGCCGGCCTTGTAGGCATGCTCAGCAACCTTCCGCACCAGCGGCAGCGCGACCGACGGCGCGGTGAGCAGCAGATCCTGCCCCGGCTGCAATTGCAGGCCGACCTTCACCGCCACTTCGGCGAGACGGTCGAGCTTCACGGGATCGATAGCGGTATCGAAGCTTCTGACATGTGCGGTCATCAGGGCTGTCCAGTTCCGGTTCTTTGCGATGCTCAAGAGATAGGCCAATCGATGGTGCGGTCAATGGTGGAGTGCAGCAGCATTCTCCGCTGTCGTCCCGGGCTTGACCCCATAGGCGCTAAGATAGTTTTAGCATCATTTGATAG
>NZ_BSCT01000050.1 GCF_030159255.1 Bradyrhizobium sp. SSBR45G
CGGCTGGAACGATGCCTTCCTTTTCGAACTCCTCGGCCACATGCGATAGCCCTGCACCATCCCTGGTGTGTGAAAGAATCGCGGTCGGCCTGGCTCCGTTGGTGAGCCGTGTTGGGCGGCTCAGTCCCTGAGCCCCCTGCAGACGCCACCGATCCCGCAGCCTTCTCAATCCTGTCAGCAGTGAAGTTCGCCGCACCGATGTTCGATCGGCGGCATGGCCATTGTCAGCGTGATCGACAATCAACGATGTCGGATGCAAGCGAGGCGGGCCAAAGCTGTTAGTTGCGTGTAGATCGCGGTGCGCGCAACGCACGGTCGCCAACCTGCGATGGTTTTATGATGTCATAACTGTTTCCAATTGCTGCCATCCATGTCTGCAGGTATCGCCCGCAGCATACAGCGGCGAGGTGGATCGAGTTGGTGCGAGATTATCGGGCGGACATCGATGGCCTCAGGGCGATCGCCGTCTGCATTGTTGTTCTGTTCCACCTGAAGGTTCGCGGCTTTGGTGGTGGCTTTGCCGGGGTCGACATCTTCTTCGTCATCTCGGGCTATCTGATCACCGGACATATCCTGCGCGATACTACGCGCGGTGTGTTTTCGTTCGCTGCATTCTATGCGCGCAGGGCTCGCCGTATTCTGCCTGCGCTCATCGTCACGATCATGCTGGCGTTCGCCGTCGGCTGGCTGTGGCTGCCGCCGGACGCGTTGCGCCAGCTCGCCAAGGAGGCGACGCACGGGTTGTTGTCGATCGCCAACGTGCAATATTGGCGCGAGGCCAACCAGTATTTCGCGCCGAGCGCGGATCAACTCGGGCTGTTGCACCTGTGGTCGCTGTCGGCGGAGGAGCAGTTCTACCTCGTCTCGCCTCTGGTCCTCGTGCTGCTCAGCCGGACGCGTCATGTGTTCACTTGCATCGCGCTGACGGGACTGTTGTCGCTCGCAGCAGCGATCATCTGGCTGCCGAAAGATCCGGAGGCCGTGTTCTTTCTGACGCCGTTCCGGGTGTTCGAATTCAGCCTCGGCGCGCTGGCCATCGCGCTGGAACGGCGCATTGCGCCGTGGCCGCGGATCCGGACGCTTGCCGCGTGGGGCGGTTACGCCGTGCTGTTCGCGAGCCTTCTGGTGATCGAGCGCTTCCAGCGTGACGCCGGGCTCGGCGCTCTCGCGCCCAGCCTCGCAACGGCCGCCATCATCGCGGCGAATCGGCCGACGCCCCTGTTCGCCAACCAGGGCGTGCTGGCGATCGGACGTTCGTCATACTCGCTGTACCTCGTGCACTGGCCGGTGATCTACTTCGCGAACTTCATCTTCGGAGAGCAGGCCGGCAGCCTCGCAGGCGTGATCGCGCAATTGCTGATCATGGCGGTGCTGGCCACGGCCATGTTCCTCTGCGTCGAGCAGCCCGTCCGCCGCGTCGAGGCCGCGCCCTGGATGCAGGCGACGGTCTTCGCGGCAACGATCGGCCTGTGCGCGGCCGCGACGCATGCGACGTTGCGGGCGGACGGCGTGGCGTGGCGACTTCCGGCCGAGCAGCGCGCGCGGCTCGAGGTGCAGCGCTTCGGCATGAACCCCTGCGATCGTGCGGGCGACACCTGCCGGTTCGGCGCCGCCGCCGGCCCGCGCAGGCTGGAGATGCTTGGCGACTCCTACGTTCAGCAATACGTTGCCGCGTTGGACGACCACCTCAAGGCCCGTGACATCAGCGGCATGACGTCGACGGTTGGCGGCTGTCCGATGCTCATCGGCGTCGCGCCTCGCCCGCCCCGGGTGGCCGAGTGCCTGGCCCTGCGGGAGCGCGAGGTGGCCCGCGTCAGCGAGTCAGCGGCTGATGTCGTCGTCATCGGCCAGGCCTGGCACCTGTATCTCGATGGTGCCGACGGGCCGGACGAGAGCAAGGCGAGCGAGGTTCGCGATGGCCTGCAAGCTTTGCTTCGCCTGCTCGATCGTCCCGGACGCCGCTTCCTCATCATCGGCGGTCAGGTCAGGCCAACGGCATGCAGCTTCGATTCCGTGCGGATGCAGCCCGGTCCGTTGTGGCATGCGCCGCCGGCGCGATGTGCTCCCCTGGACCCGGCCAAGGCGCGCGCGGATGCCGCTGTGATCGACAACCTGCTCGAATCTGCGGTGGGCGCGCGACGCAACGTCGTGCTGCTGCGGCCGGCCGAGCTGTATTGCGACGAGGATTGTCCTGTCGTGCGACGGGACGGGGTCTGGCTGTTTCTCGATGCCGGCCATTTCACCGTTGCAGGTGCAAAGCTGATGGGCCAGCGCGCTGCGGCGCTGATATCCCGGTTTCTCTCCGAAACGCTGATGCATTAGAGCCTGATGCGTTTCGGCGGAAGCGCATCATGCTCTCCTCTGATTGTCTGAGCATGATCCGGAAATCCGGCTTCCACGTCTCCGGATCATGCGTTCGCGCATGACGGGCTGCGCGAGACCTTGACCATTCCTGGGCGCGGCCACGCGACCGCCTGACCGGCGTCATCAGATGGGTCAGATGACGCCATCACTGTTTCCTGCTGTTGCCATTCGTGTCTGCGCATCTCGTCGGTCTTGAAGACGACGCGGGGTGGACGCCATTGGAACGCAGTCATCGTGCTGACATCGATGCCCTCAGGGCGATCGCCGTCGTCATCGTCATCCTGTTCCATCTCAAGATCACCGGCTTCGAGGCCGGCTTTGCCGGCGTCGACATCTTCTTCGTGATCTCCGGCTATCTCATCACCGGCCAGATCTTGCGTGACGTCAGGGCGGGGCGCTTCGTGCTGTCGGAGTTCTACTTGCGGCGGGCGCGGCGCATCCTGCCGGCGCTGGTCACGACGATCGCGCTGACCTTCGCGGTCGGCTGGCTGTTCCTGTCGCCCGAAGCCTTGCGCCAGCTCGCCAAGGAGGCGACGCACGGGCTGCTCTCGATCGCGAACATCCAGTATTGGCGCGAGGCGAGCGCCTATTTCGCGCCGACCGCGGAGCAATTGCCGCTGCTGCATCTGTGGTCGCTGTCGCTCGAGGTGCAGTTCTATCTGCTGGCGCCGCTGCTGCTGATGTGGGCCGCCGCCGGCCGGCACGTGTTCCGCCTCATCGCCGCGATCGGGCTGGTGTCGCTGGCTGCAGCGGCCCTCTGGCTGCCGCACGATCCGGAGGCGGTGTTCTTCCTGACGCCGTTCCGGGTGTTCGAATTCGTCCTCGGCGCGCTCGCCATTCCGCTCGAAGCGCGCCTCGCGCGCTTGCCGCGCGCCCGCGCGACGGTGGCCGCGTGCGGCGACGTCATCCTGATCGGCAGCCTTCTCGTCATCGGCCGTTATCCGTCTTATGCAGGCATTGCCGCGCTGCTACCCTGCATCGCCGCCGCGACCATCATCGCCGCCAATGCGCCGACATCGCTGCTGATGGCCCGCCCGGTGCGCGCCGTCGGCATCGTCTCCTATTCGCTCTATCTCATCCATTGGCCGGTGATCTTCTTCGCCCGCTTCCTGTTTGGCGATGCCGCACAGACCGGCGCAGGTCTGGCGTCGCAGCTGGTGCTGATGGCCGCGCTGGCGACGCTGATGTTCGCGGTCGTCGAGCAGCCGCTGCGGCGGCTGCCCTGGCCGCGTGTTGCGCAGGTGGCGAGCTTTGCCACCGTGCTCCTGGTCGGCGCCGGCCTGACCCATGTGACGTTCCGGGCCAATGGCGTCATCTCGCGGCTGCCGGAGGAGCAGCGCGCGCTGTTCCAGCTGCAGGGCTTCGGCCTGAACAAATGCGGCCAGGTGTTCGGCCGGATGTGCGCGTTCGGCGATCTCGCGGGCACGCGCGGCGTCGAGCTGCTCGGCGATTCCTATGTCCAGCAATATGTCGCGGCGCTCGACGACTCGTTGAAGCTGCGCGGCATGATCGGTCACGTCTCGACCATGAGCGGCTGCCCGACGCTCGCAGGCCTGACCGCGGAAGGCCCGCGCGCGCAGGTGTGCGCGGAGCTGCGCGACAGCGAGCTGCCGCGGATTCAGAAGTCGCAGGCCGAGTTCGTCGTCATCGGGCAGGCCTGGCAGCATTATCTCGATCTCGGGGAGGGGCCGCAGGCGCGAGCCCGCAACGCCGAGGTGGCCCAACATCTGGCCGAAACCATTCGCCTGCTCGACCGGCCGGGCCGGCATTTCCTCGTCATCGGCGGCCAGGTCCGGCCCGTGAACTGCGCCTTCGATCCGCTGCGCATGCTGCCGGGCCCGCGCTGGCACGCGCCGGCCACACCGTGCGATGCGGTGCCCAAGAGCGAGGCCGTCGCGGCCAACGCCACCATCGATGCTGTCCTGAGCGAGGCGATCAGGCCGATGGCCAGGGTGACCTTGCTGAGACCGTCCGAGGTCTATTGCGACCAGGATTGTCCGGTCGTCCAGGACGGCGTCTGGCTGTTCCAGGATGCCGGGCATTTCACGGTGGCGGGCGCCCAGCGCATGGGCGAGCGCGCCGCTCCGATCTTCGCGGCGTTCCTCGCCGACGATTAGTTGCGATCGGGCTGAGCTTGGCTCATTCGCGCTTGCGCGCAAGCGCGGCGGCCAGGATCGGCGATTGTTCGACGATCCCGGAAGCCGCAAGCTCGGAGCCCTGGGCCGTGAAATGACCTGCGTCCCAGGCGAGCGGCGTGGCGTCTGAGGTCTGCAGCACGCAATCATCCCCGGGGCAGAGCAGCGCCAGCAGCGAGACATAGTCCGTCTGCGGCAGGTCCTTCAGCATCGCGCGCAGCAGCGCGTCGACCTCGTGGAACAGGCTTGGCATGTGGCCGCGGGTCGGGACGCCGAAGCGCTGCGCAGCGACCAGCAGGTGCGGCAGCGGACGATCGAATTGGGGGCTTGGTCCGATCACGACGACCTTGCTCCCGGCCGCCGTGATGGTCCTGATCGTGCCCAGCAGGCTCGCGCGCCCGGCCGGCGTCAGCGCTGTGCGGGTCCAGTTGCCGGACAGGATCACGATGTCGGGGTGGAGATCGCCTACCACGCCGGGCAGCCGGCGATTGAAGGCCGTGCAGCCGGCCGACTGGCCCGGCTCGTCATAGGGGACGCATTGGGCCATGGTCGCGCGCAGCAGCGTGGTCTGAGGCAGCGCGCGCTTGAGCCCGTAGATGAGGTGCGCGGCATGGCTGTCGCCCCACAGCAGGATGTTGGGCGCGGTGCCCTTCGCGAGGCAGTCGGATTGCAGCGCTTCGAGGGCCTGGCCTGGATCCAGGAAGCAGCGGCCCTCCTCATAGATGCTCTTGTGGTCGTAGCCGATCATGTCGGCGATGGCCTGCTGCTGCGCCGACAGGCGTGCCGGGAAGCCGGACAGCGAGATCATGACTGCGCTGGCCGCCAGTGCCGTCGCGCCGGTCGCCGCGAGCGCGCGCGCCGTCATGGGCCAATCGGCGCGGCGGGCCGGCTGCTCGATCAGGTAGAAGCTCGCCAGCGCCAGCGTCGTGCAAGCGCCGAGCAGCGCGAGCTTGTCCATCGCCGAGCTCGGCGGACCCCAGATCGCGGTCGCGAACGAGACCACCGGCCAGTGCCAGAGATAGAGCGAGTAGGACCACAGCCCGATCGCGAGCAGCGGCCTGACCAGAACGAGCACGGCCTTGCTCGGCGCCGGCTGCGCCCAGATCACGGCCGCCGTGCCGAGGCAGGGCAGCAGCGCAGCCACGCCGGGGTAGGGCGTGCGCGGCGAGAACAGGTTGACCGAGGCGCCGAGCGCGATCCAGCCGAAGGCGGCCGCGCCGATTCTGAGCTTCTGGCTGCGCAGCGCCGGAACGGCCTCCACCGCCAGCAGCGCGCCGAGCCCCAGTTGCCAGGCGCGCGCCGGCAGCAGATAGAACGCCGCCGCCGGCTGCAGCCGGGTCTGGACCACGCAGAGCAGGAACGAGATCGCGCAGACCGCAAGCAGGCTCGCCAGCATCTGCCAACGCCGCAACGCGAAGACGGCCAGCGCCAGGGCGGGGAACAGCAGATAATATTGCTCTTCGACGCCCAGCGACCAGGTGTGGAGCAGCGGCTTGGTGATCCCAGCGGCATCGAAATAGCCCTGCTGCGCCCAGAACAGGATGTTCGAGGAGAAGGTGAGCACGGCCAGCGCCTGCTGCGCGGCGGACACCGTGTCCTGCGGCAGCAGGATCACGCTGGCGCCGAGCAGGGTGGTGCACAGCATGGCGAAGGCCGCCGGCAGGATGCGCCGGGCGCGCCGCCGGTAGAATGCCGCGAACGAGAACGTGCCGGCGCGCGCCTCGTCATGGATGATCCGCGTGATCAGGAAGCCGGAGATGACGAAGAACACGTCCACGCCGACATAGCCGCTGCGGAACGGCGAGATGTCGTCGTGGAACGCGATCACCGACAGGACTGCGAAGGCGCGCAGGCAGTCGATATCGGGACGATAATCGGTTGAACTCAAGATGACGGGTCCGAACGGCTGGCAGCGGCTGTCGTCACCTGCCGGGCGGCCAGCGCGCGGCGCGACCCTGGCACGCGCCGATTGCAACCGCAATGCGGCACGCCATTGCATTCGTGCGGACAGGACACAATGCCATTGAATCGACATTTCCTGGTAGCTCGTGGGGTTCGGCTTCACAGACTTGCCTCAATGACGTGTTGGCCTCGCCGGAGTTGATGGGTCGAGCGAGCGTGTCATGCGTACATTGGGGCGGAAGACCGGCCGAGCCGGCTTGTTGTGGGGTGTTGTTCTATTTCAGGTTGCATTGACTGCGCCGCTTGCGCAAGCGGCGGAGGCGGGGGCCTCGGCGCCCGCCGCGGTGGCCAGCGACGCAACGAAGGAGAGCAGTGGCCCGTTCGGCGGATGCGAGCCGATCGGTCTCACCGCATCGGGCGAGCTGGTGTTTCCGCTCGACTGCAAGAAGCTGATCAAGAAGCCGGCCGAGGCTCCGGTGGCCGAGGACAAGGCCGCGGCCGACGACAAGACGGCGTCGACGGACGCCAAGCCTGCCGCCCCGGGACAGGCGTCCGCGGCCGACGCAAAGCCTTTGGCGAGCGAGACGACGGCCGTCGTCTCCGCCCCGCCTGCCGAGCCGACGCAGGCCGCTGCCGCCGAGAAGCCCGAGACGGTTCGCAAGGCCGGTGCTCTCGATCCCGCGAAAGCCCCCCAATCGTCCGTCACCAAGGCATCGAGCGGCAAGCCTTCGGTGAGCAAGATGGTGACGACGAAGCCTCCGATGAGCCTGCCGTCGTCCATGAGCAAGACGCGCGCGAACAAGCCGGTCGCGACCGCGTCCAGCAGGCCGACTTCGACCGGCAGCGCAGCGAGCAACTCTGCGGATGGCAAGACGGCTACGAGCAAATCGTCGGCCGTCAGGACTGCGGTCGTCGCGGTCAAGGATGCGGCCGCCAAGGAGCCGTCCGCCAGAGAGCCCACCGCCAAGGGCGGCCAGGCCGAGCTGCCCAAGGATGCGACGAAGGATGCGACGAAGGCCGCCGGCAGGCCCACCGCGATGTCGGCGATCCGGTCGATGATCGTGATGGCGAGGCCCGCAAACACGGGCACGCCGGTCGCGGCCCGGCCGCAAGTCGAAGACAGGCCGCGGCTGCGCACCGCGGCGATGCCGAGCTGCATGCAGTTCCGCAGCTACAATCCGACCACCCACAGCTATCGCGGCTTCGACGGCCACATCTATATCTGCCGGTGAAGGCTGACAGTGGGGCGGCGACGGCTGCAGACATGACGCGGCGGCGCTGACGGCGCCGTCATCGGCTGGAGCCGGGCGGCGTCCAAGACCTGCCCTGGAAAGACCTGCCCTGGAAAGACCTGCCCTGGAAAGACCTGCCCTGGAAAGACCTGCTATAGATCGGACCCGACCTCACCCGCATGCGTGCGTTGCCTCCGATCTGAAATGACCGAACCCCAATCCGACCTGTTCGAGATGCGCCGGCTGGAATCGCTGTCCAACACCATCTTCGGTGTGGCGATGACGCTGCTAGCCTATGACCTGCCGAAGCCGAACTTCGCCCAGCTGCCCGGCTGGACGGAGCTGGCGCATATCTATTCGGGCCGGCTGGCCGGCCTCGTGCTCAGCTTCATCATCGCCGGCGTGTTCTGGATCAGCCATCAACGGCGGCTGGCGCGGCAGCCATTCGGCAGCCGGGCCGTCGTGATGCTGAACCTGTTCTTCCTGCTGTCGATCGTACTCCTGCCGGTGACCAACAGCCTCTATGGCAACTACCGGCTCTCGAGCGCGGTGGCCGTGCTCTATGGCCTGCATCTGACCATCATCGCGTCCCTGAACGCCGTGCTGTGGTGGCTCGCGATCGGGGGCGGGCGCCATGCCGAGATCGTCGGCGCGATCTTTCCCGTCGTCGTGTTCGTGCCGGGCGTCGTGATCGCGGCGCTGGCGCCGGAATACGTCCAGTATTTCTGGATGCTCGGTTTCGGCGGGCTGATCGCACGGCGCTTCGTCCGCCCGCCGCCGGTGCCGCCGCCGGTCGAGCCGGCCTCGCGCGCATAAAAAACGCGGCGGGCACGTCATGCCCGCCGCGCTTCCGATCTTGAACTCGCTGGTCCAGGGCCAAGACCGCCCCGTATGCCGAGCCGCGGAGCGTGATTCGATCCGAATCACGCGCGAAAGTCACTCAGCGGGCGATCCCAGCGAGGTGACAGCGCTTGGAGAAAGACACTGGATCACCTCCTTTCCTTGTTGATGGGACCCCGAATATAGGGCCGGCCGCGGCGCGAGGATAGGGGGGCCGACTACGGAACCCGGGTTCCGGCATGGCTCGCTGCTGCGCTGCAACCGTGGGACGCCCGGGGATCTCGGTGAAAGCGCCCAGGATCCGAAGTCGCTCGATCCTGGGCCCGCCTAGCCGTCGCGCCTCCAACACCACCCCGAAGAGGTTGAGACCCGCCACGGACCATGTTAGGGAACGGCCGCGATGCGGGTGTAGCTCAATGGTAGAGCAGCAGCCTTCCAAGCTGAATACGAGGGTTCGATTCCCTTCACCCGCTCCAATGATTTCAGCTATTTAGTGAGCTTGTTGGTTTTCATTCCGACAAGGGTTCACTTTCTGGCCGCCTGCTTGATCCCCGTCATCTTTGCGTCCTGCCTCTCCTCGTCATCGTGATGAAGATTCGCCATCATTTGCCGACGACCTTTTCACGGCGGGGGGGGGGGCGGAAGGCTGTTCGCCGTTCCGGGATTGTCGAGCCAAGCGTCTTCCGGGCAGCGGCGTGTGATCGAGCATTTGCGGTCCTTGAGCACGTCGCGCAATTCGCCGCGTGCAGCGCGGTCGATATAGGCGACAGTCTCCGTCTCGAACGCCCGCCATTTCGAGAAGTCGTTGCGATCGTAATGCAGCCAGTAGGCGATATCGCTCGAGCGGAATTGATGCGAGCAATAGCCGACCGCGCACATGACACGCGATAGCACATGGCCATCCGCGGTTTTCGCCTCGCAGACCACAGCGAGATCGTTGGGTCGACGTTCGAAACGTCCGTCGCGGCAGGACAGACCTTCTTTTTCGTAAGGGCCGCGCTCCCATGAAAAACCGCCGTCAAGGCTGTCGTCCGGAGGGCTGCAAAATCGGAATCGCCCTTGCGTGGATTGCGAAATTTCGTGACTTCCAAGCTGAATACGAGGGGTTCAATTCCCTTAGCGTAGCCGCATCATTCCCGAATATCGAGCTTCACGTCATTCTCGACAACCTCAGCACACATACGAACAATGAGGAATGGCTCGACGCCCATCCCAACGTGAAATTTCACTTCACGCCCACGAGCGCGTCCTGGATCAACCAGGTCGAGGTGTGGTCTTCGGTTCTACAAGGCCAGTCGTTGAGCGGCGCCTCATTCACAAGCCTCAAGCAGCTTGAGCAGCGCATCAATGCCTACGTCGACGCCTACAACGACAGAGCTGAACCGTTCGCGTCGACCAAGAAGAAGGTTCGACAGCGGTCCTTCAACGGTCATATGATTCCGGGTACTAGCTATCCCGCCCGAAAACCTCCAAGACATTGAGCAACTGCTGATGGCCGCGGGCGCCGACCTTATCCATGAGCCGTTGCTCATGCTGCTGGACAAGGCTGTCGGCATGGGCGAGCAGCGCCTTGCCCTCCGTGGTAAGCCGCAAGGCATGGGTGCGCCGGTCTGATGCCGCTGTCCGCTTGAGCAGCTTCCGCGACTGAAGCTCATCAAGCGGCGGAATGATCCCGGAACGGCTGATGCCCAGCACCTCCGATAGCGCCATTTGCGACAGTCCGGGATTGTCCCGGATCACCACCAGCATCGAATATTGCGCGGGGCGAATGTCGAGCGGTGCAAGCGTCGTGTTGAAGTCCGCGAACACCCAGAGCTGGGCCTGCCGAATCAAATAGCCGGCAAGGCTCGTCAGTCCGTCGAGACGGACCTCCGGCCGCCGCTTGCCGATCTCGTGCGCCGTTGGCGCTTCTATGTCCCGACCGGGTACCGCCTTGGGGCCGGGCATCCGGGCCACGCGGCGTTTGGTTTGATTCGCCAAGTTCGTTCTCATCATTTGATGCGTCCAAGCCACACCATCGCTGAATCGCGGCGCCAGCTCAACTCATCGCTGAAGCGCGACGCCAACTCAATTCACCAAGATTGTTCTTGACGTGAACAATTCTTTTTCTGAACATTATCGCACAATGTCGGCTGCAACAAATGCTGACAGTTCTTTGGGGGAGGAACAATGCTCAATCTTGTTGGACACGACAAGTCGACGGCGGCTCAGGGGAAGAAGACAGAGCATCGACGGCAAGCCAGGTGGGCCCGCGTTGCAGCGCGCAGCTGGGGGGCTGCCGCGGCTGGCGTTGCGGTTGGAACGATCTGCGGCTTGGCCAGCGCTTCGGCGCAGACCTATACCCCAATCGCTATCGTTCCGAGCCCGGACGTGTATGCCTACATTCAGCAAAATCCGTCGGTGCAAGGCCTGTTCGGCCCCAAGGTGACAAGTCAGTTTACGAGCCTGACGGTGTTCGGCGATAGCTACGCCGACTGGGGAAATGCGGCGCGGGCGCAGGGGGCCAATGCGCTCTATCCTACGGGTCGCTTTAGCTCAGGGCTGTCGATGGCCGACGCTCTCCAATATCATTATGGTCTCGCCACCTCATCGGTTGCCAACTACGCAACCGGCGGCGCAATGAGTGGCGATACGAATGTAACCAATTTGTTTGCGCCCACTCCGGTGCTGCCTGGCACTGCCACAGAAATCCGGGCCTTCCTGGCGGCCGGGGGCCGCTTTGGTTCGCGCGACCTCGTCGACATCACGACGGCGGGAGGCAATGACAGCCTGCCGATCATGTTCAATCCGGCGATCACACAAGCGCAGATGAACGCGGCGGCCGGGGTGACAACCGCCAACATCCTGTCGGACGTTCAGCAACTCGTCGGCGCGGGCGCACGCAACATAGCAATTCTTTCCGTCGGAGATCTTTCCTATCTGCCGATCGCCAAGGGCGATGCCAATATTCACTACTTCCAAAGCACGTTGACGCAAATGGAGGAGGCGAGCTTGGCGCAGCTCGCGCGTTCCGGTGTCCGCATCTTCTTCTTCGACCTTGGTGCCATGACGCAGCGGGTGGTCGCCAACCCGGCCCTCTACGGCTTCACCAATGTCACGGAGGCGTGCACGTTGGTGCCCTCTTGCCTCAATGGTTCTGTAACGACGCAAAACCAATTCTTGTCGTATGACGGCCTCCATTTTACGACCGCCGGCTTCGCGTTGATCGGGCGCTACCAGACCAACCAGATTGACGCGCCACTCACGGTCGCCCCGCAGGGCGATGTGGCCATGTCGATTGCTACTGGCTTCACCAGCTCGGTGTTCGGTCATCTCGACGGCTATCGCAGCTTCTATGGCCCAGGCGCTGCGATGAACGCGATGGCGGCGGACATGCCGGCGAAGGCGGCGCCGGTCGCCAGCCGAAGTCCATGGTCGGTCTACGGTGATGTCGCCTATGCCGGGGGAACTCGCGACGCCCAGGCATTTTTCTCGAACTACAACTACAATTCGATCGGCGGCCGGATCGGGTTGGACTACAGGATCTCGCCCGATCTGATCGTCGGCGGACTGTTCAGCTACGCGCAGCCGAACGTCAATCTGGGCGTGCAGGACGCCCATGAAAAGATCGACGCCTATCAGATCGGCGGCTACGCCTCCTACACCCACGCCAACTGGTTCGCGGACGCGCTGATCGCCTATGGCCGCCAGGCTATTGCCACCGATCGCCAGGGCGTCATCGACATCATCCGCGGCTCGACCCATGCCGATACCTTTACGGTTGCGGCGAGGGGCAGCTATCTCTGGGATGTCGGCGCGTTGCGCGTCGGCCCGATCGGCGGGCTGTCCTACACGACGGCTCACATCGCGGCCTACACCGAAACCGGCGACTTCCTGCTGACCAACATGGTCGACCGGCAGAACCTGCAAAGCCTCACCGGCAGCGCCGGCGTGCAGTTTCGTGCACCGTTCGTGATGAGTGGCAGCGTGTATAGTCCGTTCGTGAATGTGACCGCCGAGCACGACTTCATCGGCTCTGCGCGCACCCTGATCACGACCCAGGCCAGCACTCCGCTGTTGCCTGTGCTGACGCCGATCGATGGACGCAACGCGACTTACGGAAAAGTCGTGGCCGGCCTTGCGGCAGCGATCACCAGCAACGTCAGCGCCAGTATGACGGCGGTCGGCACTTTTGGTCGATCCGGCGGCTACGACTATGGCGTGAGCGGAGGGGTGAAGGTGGCTTTCTGAGCGGAGTCTCTTGGAGATCGCTAGGGGCGGTGCTATCGCATATGATGAAAGAGGCTGGGTTTTCGTGGACATCCTTCGAGACGCCCGCCTTCGGCGGGCTCCTCGAGATGAGGACCTTCTTCCGCGGCAAGGTCCTTGATCCCCATCGTGAGAAGCGTCGGTGTTGCGACGCTTCGTCCGCCTAGTAGCAATGGATCTGCTGTGCGATCCGTCGGCAAGACGTACCATCGCTGAAGTAGGTGGTGTTGCCGACCGTCCGCGATGAGCTGCCGTCGCTGGAATAGCTGTGGTCGCCGATCTGCTGCGAGCTGGTGCCGTCGCTGTTGTGGGTGAAGCGTCCGACCTGTTGCGACGAGGAGCCGTCATTCCAATAGGTGGTGTTGCCGAGGCGCTGCCCGAACAGGCCATTGTCGCAATGGACCTGGTTGCCGATGAGTTGGCAGGTTTCAGCCTGCGCCGCGGTGGTGGCCCACAGGCTGAGTACGACTGCGAGGGTTCTGTACATGACGATCGTTCCTGACGTGGCAGCATTCAATTGCGATCGAAGCGCGAGGGCAAGAGAAAACGGCTGGTGTCGGCTCGCCGCCGCCGACTAACGGCTCGCACGCGCCCTGGCCGTGCCCTCCGTGTCCCCAACCCTGAACGCCCGCATCTGGCCGCTGAGAAAGCGCAGCAGTTGACTCGCGGCATGCGGCAGCTCGCGGCCGCGGCGGGTGATGACGCAGGCTTCGCTCGATGACAGCAGGCGGTTGTCGATCGTGGTGGCTTTGAGCGAGCCGTCGGCGAGATCGGCGGCGATGGAGAACGCGGGGAGCAGCGTCAGGCCGAGGCCGCTCTTGACGAAATGTCGGAGCACGTTGATCGAGCTGGTGGTGAGCTTCGGCGCGAGCGCAATGTGCTCGGAGGCTTCCGCCAGCGCCACGATCTGCCGCGTGCCGTAGCTCGGGTGCATCAGGCCGAGCGGATGATCGGCGAGCTCGCGCAGCCGCAAGGAGCGGCCGAGGCGCGCCAGCGCGTGATCCGGCGGCAAAATCGCGCACAGCGGTTGCCGGCTCGCGGTGGCGACGCGGATGCGTGGATCGGCACTCGGGTTGAACACGAGGCCGATGTGGTAGCGGTCGTCGGCGACGGCGTTGACGACGTCATTGGTGCCGGCGAGATCGAATGACATCGTCAGGTCCGGGTGGCGCTGCCAGAACCGGCCGAGCGGGCCCGACATCAGGTCGCTGACGAAACCTTCGCCGAGCACGATGTCGACATGGCCGCGCTTCAGTCCCACAAGCTCGCGAAGTTTGGCGACCGTGTCGGCCTGGTCGGCCTGCCAGTGCCGGAAGCGCTCGACCAGCAGCGCGCCGGCCTCGGTGGCACGGATGCCGCGGCTCAGCCGCTCCACCAGCGTCAGGCCGAGCTCCTTCTCCAAAAGCGCGATCTGCCGACTGATCACCGAGGCATTGATGTCGAGCGCCTCCGCGGCCGCGCGCACCGAGCCAAGCCGAATGGCCTCGTGGAGGTAGTGCAGTCGGTGGTGGTCGAGCAGGGCGGCGGTCACGGGCGGGGTCCCGGAAGCGTTGACGTCAGGTCAACACTAGCGCGGCGGCCTGCTGATGTCTGCCGCAAAACGAGGCTGTTACGCTTTCCGGGCAATCGCAACAGGAGGCCACGTGACCGCGGTCGGCATCATCGGACTTGGCAATATGGGGCGGGGCATGGCCCTGACGCTCAAGGGTGCGGGCTTTGCTGTCACCGGCTATGACGCCGTTGAAGCGACACGCGCGGCGCTGGCCGCCGCGGGCATCGCGATCACGGACGGCATCGGCGCGGTCGTGGCCGCCGCCGACATCGTGATCCTGTCGCTGCCGACCGCCGAGATCGTCGCTGATGTTATCGAAGGCGCCGGCGGCATCCTGGCGCATGCGCGCGCAGGCGTCGTCATCGTCGACACCTCGACCTCGCATCCGGAGACCTCGCGCCGGATGGCAGGTCTCCTCAAGGCGCGCGGCATGGGCTTCGTCGATGCGCCGGTCAGCGGCGGGCCGAAAGGCGCGGCGAGCGGCACCATGACCATGGTGATCGGCGCCGACGACGATGATCTCGCCCGCGTCATGCCGGTGCTAGAGCGCATGAGCGCCAAGCGCGTGCATGTCGGCGGCGTTGGCGCCGGCAACGTCGCCAAGATCGTCAACAATCTCCTGTGCGCCGCGCATCTGCTGACGGCGGCGGAAGCGCTGCGCATCGCCGGTGCGGCCGGCGTCGATGCCGAGCGGCTGCTCGAAGGGCTCAATGCCGGCTCCGGCCGGTCGGGCGTGACGCAGATCAATGTGCCCAACTGGATTCTCAACGGCGCGTTCGACTCAGGCTTCACGATGCAGCTGATGCGCAAGGATGTCAGGCTCGCGGCGCAGTTCATCGGCGAGCTCGGCCTCGCGCTGCCGATCGCAGCCGACACCGCGCGCGTCTGGGCGGAGAGTGCCGCTCGCATTGCGGACCCCGAGGATTTCAACCGCATCGTCGAGCTGCAGCTCGGCCCGATCGCCAAGCCGTAAGCGTGCAGCCATGACCCATTTCATCGATCCCCGCCTGCGCGCAGCGATGTTGCCGTTCTGGCCTCAGTTCGAGATCATCGGCTCGCATGTCGGCGGCGAACTCGTCATCGGCGATGGCGCGACTGTCTCGGTGAACGATCCGGCAACCGGCAAAGTGCTGTTCACCTACACGGATGCGGGCGCCGACGTCGCGGCCAAGGCTGCGGCGGCTGCGGTCAAAGGGCAGGCGGCGTGGGCGAAGGTCACGGCCGCAGGCTGCGGCCGCATCATGCAGGCGATCGCGCGCGCGATCCTCGCCCATGCCGAGCCGCTCGCGCAGCTGGAGTCGCTCGCCGCCGGCAAGCCGATCCGCGACACCAGGGGCGAGGTCGCCAAGGTCGCGGAGATGTTCGAGTACTATGCGGGCTGGGCCGACAAATTCCACGGCGACGTCATTCCGGTGCCGTCGAGCCATCTCAACTACACGCGCCGCGAGCCGATGGGCGTGGTGCTGCAGATCACGCCGTGGAACGCGCCGGTCTTCACCGCCGGCTGGCAGATCGCGCCCGCCATCAGCATGGGCAATGCCGTCATTCTCAAGCCTTCGGAGCTGACGCCGCTGACGTCGCTGGCGCTTGCGGTCATCTCCGAAGGCGCAGGGCTGCCGAAGGGCGTCGTCAATGTGCTCGCCGGCTTTGGCCACAGCACGGGGCAGGCGGCGCTGAGCCAGCCCGCGGTGAAGAAGGTCGTGTTCGTTGGCTCCGTGCCCACGGGGCGGCTGATCGGCGAGGCGGCGGCGCGGCGCTTGGTGCCGTCGGTGCTCGAGCTCGGCGGCAAGTCGGCCAACATCGTGTTTGCCGATGCCGACCTCGAGCGTGCCGCCGTGGGCGCGCAGGCCGCGATCTTCGGCGGTGCCGGGCAGAGCTGCGTCGCCGGCTCGCGTCTGCTGGTGCAGAGCGCGGTGTACGACCGCTTCGTCGATCTCGTTGCGCAGGGCGCGGCCAAGATCAGATGCGGCGATCCGCTGTCGGCCGAGACCGAGATCGGTCCGATCAACAACGCCAAACAATATGATCACGTGCTGTCGCTGATCCGCGAGGGCGCGGCCGAGGGCGCCGAGATCGTCGCCGGTGCAAATGGCACGGCAGAAGACGGCGGCTATTTCGTCAGGCCGACCGTGCTGAAGAACGTCACCAACAGCATGGGCATTGCGCGCAAGGAAGTATTCGGCCCCGTCGTCGCCGCGATCCGCTTCGAGACCGAGGAGGAGGCGATCGCGATCGCCAATGACAGCGAGTTCGGCCTCGCCGGGGCGGTGTGGACGAAGGACGTCGCGCGCGCACATCGCGTTGCGGCGAGCGTGAAGGCCGGCACGTTCTGGATCAACTCCTACAAGACCATCAACGTCGCCTCGCCCTTCGGTGGCTACAACAACAGCGGCCATGGCCGCTCCTCCGGTGTCGAGGCCTTGTACGAATATACGCAGGTGAAGAGCGTGTGGGTCGAGACCGCGGCCGAGCCGGCCGTGGCCTTCGGCTATGCGCCGGGCTTGCGCGATTGAGCCGGCATGGCATGATGAGTGCAGGAGCAGCGCAGCCCGCGAACAACATAGTTCCGGAATAAGGAACAGACTCATGCCGCGCTTCGTCAACGTCGCCATTGGTCAGCTCGGCCCCATCGCCAAGAGCGATGCGCGGCCCGCGGTCGTCGCGCGGCTGATGGCCCTGATGCGCCAGGCGCACGCCCAGGCTTGCGATCTCATCGTCTATCCCGAGCTCGCACTGACGACCTTCTTCCCGCGTTGGTACATGGCCGATCAGGCCGAGATCGACAGCTATTTCGAGCGCGAGATGCCGGGGCCGGAAACGCAGGCGCTGTTCGCACTGGCGAAGGAGCTGCGCATCGGCTTCTCGCTCGGCTATGCCGAGCTCACGGTCGAAGACGGCGTCGTGCACCGCTACAACACCGCCATTCTCGTCGACAAGGACGCGCGCATCGTCTCGAAGTATCGCAAGGTGCATCTGCCGGGGCATGCCGAGCACGAGCCGTGGCGCAAGTTCCAGCATCTGGAAAAACGCTATTTCGAGCCGGGCCGGAATTTTGGTGTGGCCAATGCGTTCGGCGGCGTCATCGGCATGGCGATCTGCAACGATCGCCGCTGGCCCGAGACCTATCGGGTAATGGGCCTGCAGGGCGTCGAGATGGTGCTGATCGGCTACAATACGCCGGTGCACAATCCGCCCGCGCCGGAGCATGACGACCTCTCGCTGTTCCACAATCGCCTCGTGATGCAGTCGGGTGCCTATCAGAACGGCACTTGGGTCATCGGCGTGGCCAAGGGCGGCATCGAGGAGGGCGTCGATCACATCGCCGGCAGCTGCATCATCGCACCCTCGGGCGAGATCGTGGCCGCCTGCGCCACCAAGGGCGACGAGATCGCGCTGGCGCGCTGCGACCTCGATCTGTGCAACTCCTACAAGCAGACGATCTTCAATTTCGACGTCCATCGCCAACCCCAGGCCTACCGCATGATCGTCGAACGCAAGGGCGAGCGGCTGATGGCGGATGGTTCGCCGGTGCGGAAAGGGTGATGCGCGGCGCCTCTCTATCCTCCGTCATTCCGGGGCATCGCGCAGCGATGAGCCCGGAATCCATAACCACAGGCCGATGTCGTTGAGACGAGATGTCACCACCTCCGTCCCCCACACGACGGTCTGTGGCTATGGATTCCGGGCTCGCGCCGCTGCGCAGCGCGCCCCGGAATGACGAGCGGCGAGAGCAGGGCTCTTGCGCAGGGTGCCTCATTTGCGTTCAAATGAATGCGCTCCGCGCGCATGGCATGGGCCTTGCTTACAATTTCGGCAATTGAACTTTGGGCAAGTTGCATCAGGAGAGAACATGGATCGCAGAACGGTATTGAAGGGATTGGCGGGCGCGAGCGGCCTCGCCCTGACCGGCGGCTTCGCGGCGCCGGCCATCGCGCAAGGCGCATCGGCAAAGACGCTGCGCTTTGTGCCGCAGGCCAATCTCGCCAATTTCGATCCGATCTGGGGCACGCAATATGTCGTGCGCAATGCGGCGGCGATGGTGTGGGACACGCTGTACGGCATCGACGACCAGTTCGTGCCGCAGCGCCAGATGGTCGAGTCCGAGGAGGTCTCCTCCGACGGCCTGACCTGGACCTTCAAGCTGCGTCCCGGCCTGAAATTCCATGACGGCTCGCCGGTGCTGGCCAAGGACGTCGTCGCCAGCCTGACGCGCTGGTCGGCGCGCGATCCGATGGGCCTGATGCTGAAGGCTATTCAGAACGAGCTCACGGCGGTCGATGACAAGACCTTCAAATGGGTGCTGAAGCAGCCTTATCCGAAGATGCTGTTCGCGCTCGGCAAGGGCAATGCGCCCTGCGCCTTCATCATGCCCGAGCGCATCGCGCAGACCGATCCGTTCAAGCAGATGTCGGAATACATCGGCTCCGGCCCGTTCAAATTCGCCAAGAGCGAATGGGTGCCGGGTGCAAAGGCCGTGTTCGAGAAGTTCACCGACTACGTGCCGCGCCAGGAGAAGCCGGTGTGGCTCGCCGGCGGCAAGCAGGTGCTGATCGATCGCGTCGAATGGGTGATCATGCCGGATCCGGCGACCGCTGCGGCGGCGCTGCAGAACGGCGAGGTCGACTGGTGGGAAAACCCGATCACCGATCTCGTGCCGGTGCTGAAGGGCAACAAGAACATCGGCGTCGACATCGGCGATCCGCTCGGCAATGTCGGCGCCTTCCGCATCAACCATCTGCATGCGCCGTTCAACAACGTGAAGGCGCGGCGCGCGATCCTGATGGCGATGAGCCAGGAGGACTACATGCGCGCGCTGGTCGGCGACGACAACTCGCTGTGGAAGCCGCTGCCCGGCGTGTTCACGCCCGGCACGCCGCTCTATACCGAGGAAGGCGGCGACATCCTCAAGGGCAAGCGCGACATCGCGGCGGCCAAGAAGCTGCTGGAGGAAGCCGGCTACAAGGGCGAGCCGATCACCTGCGTCGTCGCGCAGGACCAGCCGATCACCAAGGCGTTCGGCGACGTCACCGCCGACCTCTTGAAGAAGCTCGGCATGACCGTCGATTTCGTCGCCACCGACTGGGGCACGGTCGGCGCCCGCCGCGCCCTGAAGACGCCGCCCGCGCAAGGCGGCTGGCACATGTTCCACACCTGGCACGCCGGCGCCGATTGCATCAACCCGGCCGCCTACAACGCGCTGCGCGCCAATGGCGACAAGGCCTGGTTCGGCTGGCCGGACAGCCCGGCGGTCGAGACCGAGGTCACCAACTGGTTCAATGCCAAGTCGCTCGACGAGGAGAAGGTGGTCGCGGGGCGCATCAACAAGGCGGCGATCGACGACGTGGTGTTCGCACCGACCGGCTTCTTCCTCGGCTACACCGCGTGGCGCAAGACCGTCTCCGGCGTGGCCAAGGGGCCGATCCCGCTGTTCTGGGGCGTGTCGAAGACCGCATAAGGCACTGATTCCATATGCTCGCTTATGCGCTCCGACGAGTCCTTTCGACGTTGCCGGTGATGGCGATCGTCGCGCTGTTCGTCTTCAGCCTGCTGTACATCGCGCCGGGCGACCCGGCCGTTGTCATCGCCGGCGACCAGGCGAGCCCGGCCGACGTCGAGCGCATCCGAGCCAATCTCGGACTGGACCAGCCCTTCCTGGTCCAGTTCGGCAGCTGGGTGTGGCGCCTCTTGCACTTCGATCTCGGGACATCGATCTTCACCAATCTTCCGGTGGCGGCGATGATCGCCCAGCGCATCGAGCCGACCTTGTCGCTGATGATGGTGACGCTGTTCCTCACCATCTTCATCGCGGTGCCGCTCGGCGTCATCGCGGCGTGGAAGGCCGGCACCTGGATCGACCGCACCATCATGGCGTTCGCCGTGTTCGGCTTCTCGGTGCCGGTGTTCGTGGTCGGCTACATTCTCGCTTATGTGTTCGCGCTGCAGCTCGATTGGCTGCCGGTGCAGGGCTACACGCCGCTGGCGCAAGGGTTCTGGCCGTGGCTGCAGAATTTGATCCTGCCGGCGGTCGCGCTCGGCTGCGTCTACATCGCGCTGATCGCGCGCATCACCCGCGCCGCGATGCTCGAAGTGCTGCAGCAGGACTATATCCGCACCGCGCGCGCCAAGGGGCTCGGGCAGGGCGGCATCCTGTTCATCCACGCGCTGAAGAATGCGGCGGTGCCGATCGTCACCGTGGTCGGCATCGGCATCGCGCTGCTGATCGGCGGCGCCGTGGTCACCGAGAGCGTGTTTGCGATTCCAGGGCTTGGGCGGCTCACCATCGACGCGATCCTGCGTCGTGACTATCCGGTGATCCAGGGCATCGTGCTCTTGTTCAGCTTCGTCTACGTGCTCGTCAATCTCCTGATCGACATCACCTACACCCTGGTCGACCCGAGGATCCGCTATTGACCGCCACGACCACAACGTCTCCGCCGCCCGGCCTCGTCATCGCGCCTCGCCTGCCGGATCTGATGGCGGCGCCAAAAATCCGGCGCGGCGCCATCGGCTTCCTGCGCAACCATCCGACGGTCGCGATCGGCGGCGCGCTGTTGCTGCTGCTCGTCATCATCGGCGTGTCAGCGCCGTTCCTGTTCACCGTCGATCCCACCGCGATCGCGCCGGCCAAGCGCACGCGGCTGCCCTCGGCCGATTTCTGGTTCGGCACCGATGCGCTGGGCCGCGACATCTATTCCCGCGTGCTCTATGGCACCCGCGTGTCGCTCACGGTGGGGCTGGCGGTGGCGCTGTTCGCCTCGCTGATCGGGCTGACCATCGGCCTCGTCGCCGGTTTCGTGCGCTGGGCCGATGGCGTCCTGATGCGCTGCATGGACGGGCTGATGTCGATCCCGCCGATATTGCTCGCGGTGGCGCTGATGGCGCTGACGCGCGGCAGCGTCGGCAACGTCATCCTCGCCATCACCGTTGCGGAAATTCCACGCGTCGCGCGCCTGGTGCGCGGCGTCGTGCTGTCCCTGCGCGAGCAGCCCTATGTCGACGGTGCCGTCGCCTCGGGCACGCGCACGCCGATGGTGATCCTGCGCCACATCCTGCCCAACACGATGGCGCCGATGCTGGTGCAGGCCACCTACATCTGCGCCAGCGCCATGATCACCGAGGCCATCCTCTCCTTCATCGGCGCCGGCACGCCGCCGACGATCCCGTCCTGGGGCAACATCATGGCCGAGGGCCGCGCGCTGTGGCAGGTCAAGCCCTACATCGTGTTCTTCCCGGCCGCGTTCCTCTCGGTCACCGTGCTCGCCGTCAACCTCGTCGGCGACGGCCTCCGCGACGCGCTCGACCCGCGCATGGCGAAGAGCCCATGAGCGGCGTGATTTCGAGCCATGTGGTCCGGATCGGGGCCTCGCCCTTCGAGACGCCCGCCTTTGGCGGGCTCCTCAGGGTGAGGGGTGAGAGCGCTGCCCATGGCGGCGCTGCTCACACGCGATGTGTGGCGCCAGATGCGAAACCAAACCCTCTCCATGAACACGCCTCTTGGCGTGTTCATGGTCCGGTGTGCGGTGCCGCCTCGACTTTTGACCCTCATGGTGAGGAGCGCCGCGCCGAGCTGATTGTGATCACGCGCAGTCTGAACGCGCGGCGCGTCTCGAACCATGAGGCCCCTGTGTCACCGCATGCGGCCCCACACCGCGGCCAGGAGCTGACCTGATGCCGTTGCTCGAGGTCGAGAATCTCCAGGTCCATTTCCGCACGCCCACAGGCATCAACCGCGCCGTCGACGGCGTGTCGTTCTACGTCAATCCCGGCGAGACGCTGGCCATCGTCGGCGAATCCGGCTGCGGCAAGTCAGTCACCTCGATGTCGATGATGCGGCTGATCCCGGAGCCGCCCGGCAAGATCGCGGGCTCGATCAAGCTCGAGGGCCGGGACATTTTGACTCTCTCCGACCGCGAGATGCGTGCGTTGCGCGGCAACGACATCTCGATGATCTTCCAGGAGCCGATGACGAGCCTCAACCCGGTGCTGACGGTCGGCCGCCAGATCGGCGAGACCCTGCGGTTGCATCAGGGGCTCGACCAGGCGCAGGCGGAGGCGCGTGCGGTCGAGATGCTGACGCTCGTTGGCATCCCCGAGCCCGCACGGCGGGTGCGCGAATATCCGCATCAACTCTCCGGCGGCATGCGCCAGCGCGTGATGATCGCGATGGCGCTGGCCTGCAATCCAAAGCTCCTGATTGCCGACGAGCCGACCACCGCGCTCGACGTCACCATCCAGGCGCAGATCCTCAAGCTGATGCTGGAACTGAAGCAGCGCGTCGGCGCCGCGATCATCCTGATCACCCATGATCTCGGCGTCGTCGCCGAAGTCGCCGAGCGGGTGATGGTGATGTATGCCGGCCGCAAGGTCGAGGAAGCGCCCGTGAAGGAGCTGTTCCGGTCGCCGCGCCATCCCTACACGCAAGGGCTGCTCGGTGCGCTGCCCAAGCTCGGCTCGTCGCTGACGGGCGAGACGAAGCGTCTTGCGGAGATTCCCGGCCAGGTGCCGGACCTGAAGCAGCGCATCGAGGGCTGCGTGTTCGCCGGCCGCTGCGCGCTCGCCACCGATGTCTGCCGGCAATATGCGCCGGGGCTGGAGGAGAAGGCGCCGCGCCACGTCGCCGCCTGTCATTTCGCCGCCAAGGAGCAGGCCGCCGCATGAGCGCTCCGCTGCTGCAGGTCAACGACCTCAAGAAGCATTTTCCAATCCGCAGCGGCCTGTTTGGCCGCAGCAAAAGCCGGGTGCACGCCGTCGACGGCGTTTCGTTCGAGATCGCGAAGGGCGAAACGCTGTCGCTGGTCGGCGAATCCGGCTGCGGCAAGTCCACCGTCGGCCGCGCCATCCTCAGGCTGTTCGACATCACCGCCGGCCAGATCGTGCTCGACGGCAAGCGCATCGACGATCTCGGCCCGGGCAGCCTGCGCGAGATGCGCCGCCGCGTCCAGGTCGTGTTCCAGGATCCGTTCTCCAGCCTCAATCCGCGGATGCGGATCCGCGACATCCTGGCCGAGCCGATCAACAATTTCGGCCTCGCCAAGGACAAGGCCGAGCGCGATGGGCGCATTGCCGAGCTGATGGAGATCGTGCGGCTGCCGCGCGACGCGGTGAACCGCCGCCCGCATGAATTCTCCGGCGGCCAGCGCCAGCGCATCGGCATTGCCCGCGCGCTCGCCGCCAAGCCCGACCTCATCGTCTGCGACGAGGCGGTGTCCGCGCTCGACGTCTCCGTCAAGGCGCAGATCGTCAACCTGCTGCAGGACCTGCAGCGCGAGTTCGGCCTGGCGCTGCTGTTCATCAGCCACGACCTCGCCATCGTCGAGCACATGACCCACCGCGTCGCCGTGATGTATCTCGGCAAGATCGTCGAGCTCGCCCCGCGCCGCCAGATCTTCGCCTCGCCGGGCCATCCCTACACCAAGGCATTGCTCTCAGCCGTGCCGATCCCCGAACCCGGCGCCGAGCGCACCCCCATCATCCTCAAGGGCGACGTCCCGAGCCCGGTCAACCCGCCGAAGGGCTGCCGCTTCAACACCCGCTGCCCGCTCGCGTTCGACCGCTGCCGCAGCGAGGTGCCGGAGCTCAGGCTCAAGGACGAGGACCAGTGGGTGGCGTGTCATCTGGAGAATGCCACGTAGTTGCGTAGCCCGCATGAGCGACAGCCGGCGCGCGGGACGCGCGGCGGCGCCAGCGACATGCGGGATCTCACGAACTGTGTCGGAGACCCCGGATGTCGCTGCGCTCATCCGGGCTACGAGGCGACGACGCGGCCACAGATCTGCGTCTCCGCTCTCTCGCCCCCTCCGCTGTCGTCCTGGGCAAGCCGCGACAGCGCGAAGCGGCGGCGGCGCTGACCCGGGACTCAGACGCCGTGACGGCCGTTGGCTTGCGCAAGCCCGGCCATCGCGTGTCACGGCGTCGCCTTGTGGTTATGGATCCCTGCGTGCGCAGGGATGACGGCGGAGTTTGTGGAGGCTGTGAGGCTCTGGCGAGACGACGGCGCAGCGCGCGTGCCCCGCCTGCGACCCATCGGCCACACCGGGCTCGCCAATCGGCCGCTCGCGGCGCCGTCCCCAGGACGATGCATTGTCATGCCCCGGGCCGCCGACTAGAAATTGATCCGGTTGAGGAATCTCAAGTCCAGGCCGCGCGGGAACCAGCACCACGCGGGCTGTCCCGCGTTCGATGAGGCCGCCATGCATCTCACCCACGATCCCACGGCTCCAGCGGCAGAGACAATCAGCTTCGACCAGTTCCTGAGCGTCGACATCCGCGTCGGCACCATCGTCGCCGCCGAGCCCTATCCAGAGGCGAAGAAGCCGTCGCTGAAACTGACGATCGATTTCGGCCCCGGCATCGGCACCAGGCGCTCCAGCGCGCAGATCGCGACGCTGTATGACCCGGTGACGCTGGTCGGGCGCCAGGTCGCCGGCGTCGTCAACTTCCCGCCGCGGCAGATCGGCAAGTTCATGTCGGAGGTGCTGACGCTCGGGTTTCCGGACGAGGCCGGCAACGTCGTGCTGTTCCAGCCCGACAAGGCCGTGCCGAACGGCGCGCGGCTGTTTTGAGAGCGGGGAGAGCCGAGATGGATATGCTGCTCGAACCTGTTACGCTGCCGCCGTTCCCCGAGGGATTAAGGATTTCACTGCGGCAGATGCATCTTCTCCAGGCTCCCATGGGCGGCACCCTGGTGACCGGCGGCGCCACCTTCCGCGTGTTCGCGCCGCACGCCAGGGCGCTCTACGTCTGCGGCCCGTTCAATGGCTGGGCGCAGGATGCGAGCTGCCGTCTCGCGCCGATCGGCAACGGCCATTGGGCGATCTTCGTCCCCGGCCTGAAGGACGGCGATTCCTACATGTATTTCGTCGAGGGCGAGGGCTCCTCCGGCTACAAGCGCGATCCGCATGCGCGGCTCCTGACCGTCGACCCGCCGTTCCCGCAATCGCATTCGGTGCTGCGCAATCCCAACGCGTTTCCCTGGCACGACACCGACTTCACGCCGCCGCCGTGGAACGAGCTCGTGATCTATCAGCTTCATGTCGGCAGCTTCGACATGAAGGCGGGCAATCCCGACGGCTGCTTTTTCGACGTGATCGAGCGCGTGCCGCATCTCAAGACGCTCGGCGTCAATGCCATCGAGCTGCTGCCGGTGCAGGAGTTCCCGACCATGTTCAGCATGGGCTACAACGGTACCGACCTGTTCAGCCCGGAAGCGGAGTATGGCGAGCACGAGGAGGCGCACCTCGCCGCCTATGTCGCGCGCACCAACGAGATCCTGACAGCGGCGGGCGCGGCGCCTTACGCCGGCGTCGACACCCTGCGCCATTGCGACGACCAGTTGCGCGCGCTGATCGACGTCTGCCACGTCCACGGCATCGCCGTGCTGTTCGACGTCGTCTACAACCACGCCGGCGGCGGCTTCGACGAGGCCAGCATCTGGTATTTCGACCGCCAGCCTTATGGCGATCCCAACAGGAGCGTGTATTTCACCGACCAGGGCTGGGCCGGCGGGCAAGTGTTTGCCTATTGGAACGCCGACGTGCGGCAGTACCTCGTCGACAACGCGATCATGTTCACTCGCGAGTATCACGCCGACGGCCTGCGCTTCGACGAGGTCAGCGTGATGGACCGCTTCGGCGGCTGGGCAACCTGTCAGCAGCTCACCGAGGCGCTGCGCGCGGAGAAGCCGGACGCGATCCAGATCGCCGAATACTGGCCGGTCAATCCGTGGGTGGTGAAGGATCTCGCGCAAGGCGGTGCCGGCTTCGATGCGACCTGGAGCGACGGCCTGCGGCTCGCCGTGCGCGGCGCCATCGCCAGCGCGGCCGGCGGCGCGGGCGCGGACGTTGCGATGCAGCCGATCGCAGCCGCGATTGCCGATCTCAGCCTCGACAAGCGCTGGCGCGCGGTCAATTCGATCGAGAACCACGACATCGTCTATGCCGGCCGCGAGCCGCGCATTCCACGCCTCGCCGATCCCGTCGACAGCCGCTGCTGGTATGCGCGCAGCCGCAGCCGCGTCGCCACCGGCCTGCTGCTGACCGCGCCGGGCATCCCGATGCTGTTCATGGGCCAGGAGCTGTTCGAGGACCGGCCGTGGAGCGACACGCCGAACCCGGACACCACGATCCAATGGCCGCTGCTCGACGGCGCGGACAAGATCACCGCCGACGCCGTGCGCTTCACGTCAGAGCTGATCGCGATCCGCCGCACCCACCCGGCGCTGACCGGCGAAGGTTGCGCCATCGTCCACGCCCATGACGGCAACCGCGTGCTCGCCTTCCACCGCTGGGACGGCCAGGGCGACGATGTCATCGTCATCGTCAGTTTGAATGAGACACCGTGGCGCGACTACGCGATCGGCTTTCCGGCCGCGGGGCGGTGGAATGAGGTGTTCAACAGCGACGTCTACGACAATTGGGTCAATCCCGGCGTCGTCGGCAACAACGGCGCGGTCACGGCCGGCGGCCCGGCGCTGCACGGCCAGCCGTGCTCGGCCATGGTGACGATCCCGGCGAATGGCGTGCTGGTGTTCGCAAGGGCGTAGAGCGGCGTCGCCATGTTGCGCGCGAATGCTCCGGCAACGGCGGTGCTCGTAGGGTGGGCAAAGGCGCCTCCGTGCCGCCTCGACGAACGAGATCGTAGAGGCGCCGTGCCCACCGTCTTTGCTGATGAGTTCGCGGATCGACGGTGGGCACGCCGCCGCCTCCGGCGGCCGCTTTGCCCACCCTACGGCAGCGCGATCGCGGCAGACACGCTGGGACATGGTCACACGATCTCTCCACCGTCATTGCGAGCGCAGCGAAGCAATCCAGAGTGGTGGGCGGGACCCTGGATTGCTTCGCTGCGCTCGCAATGACGTGGTGAGAGTGCGGCACTCGATGAGCAGCGCGATATGTAGCAACAGTCTAAACGATCAGCCGTCCCTGCCGCTCTGCGATCCCAATCACCGCCTCGGTCCCGGCATTGAAATCCAGATGATCCGCCTCGATGCCATCCGAGAAGATCACGCCGTTTTCCGGCATCAGCGAACGCAGGCGCAGGATCTCGCCGCCATTCAGACCGCCACACACCAGCGAGGTCTGCGAGGTCTTGCTCGGGAACGGTTCGCGGACGGCGAAGCGAAGCGCCCGGGCGTCCCAGGGCAGGGCGGTGTAGTCGCCGCCGGTGGTCGGGCTGCCAAAACTGCCGGCGATGGCCAGCGCGCCGGTGACGATGCTCTTGAACCAGGCGGTCGAGCCGAGCCCGGTCGCGACGATGAGGCCGCTGGAGGATTGCCGCTCATGACGCTCGCGGGTCGCGATCTCGTAACGCGCCGAGACATGGGTGCGGGCGCCGATGAAGAGGTCGTTGACGGCGTGCAGCACCTGGCCGTCCGGCAGGCTCGCGCGGGCCATGGTCACCGCTTTCGCCGCGCGCCTATCGGCGGCAACCTCGGGCAGCAGGCGCGCGAGGTCGCCCGGCGCGAATGGCAGCAGCACGCCGTCGTGACGCGCGGCGTCCGGGTTGAGCCCGAGCAGCGGCTGGCCGTCGAGATATTTCATGGTGTTGGCGACGAGGCCATCCGGGCCGAGCGCCGCGACGATGTCGGCGGTGCCGAACAGGAAGTTCGGCAGGAAGCTGCGGTCGACGATCTGGTAGCGCCCCCAGCGCTCCAGCGTCTGCGTCGCGGTGGCGCGCGCGGCCTGGTAGGCCGCGTGCTCGCGCTCATAGTCGGAGAAGTCGGCACCGAGATGCTCGACATAGAAGCGGGCCTGGTCCGCGGTGAGGAATCTTGCGATCAGCTCCTCGAGCCGCGTCTTTCGGACGACCAGCACCACCTTGCGGTCATTGCCGGACACGGGCGGCCTCCGCGGGGCTCTGCATCAGGCTGTTCAACAGCTCCGGCGAGACGTTCAGCTGCCCGATCTTCTCGGCCTTCTCGGCAAGCCCTGAGAATGCCTGCGCGATCAGCTGTCCCGGCTGCATGCCGGTCGCGGCCAGCGCCTGGATCACGCGGGTGTCGACACCCTCGAAGATCTTCATCAGCGCACCGACGCGATAGGCCTCGGCATCCGCCAAGGTGCGAGTGTTCGACGCATTCAGCGCGACGAAATCCTTGCGCCTGGCCTCCAGCCCGATGTCCGCGACCATGCCGGCCTCGCGCAGCTCGTTCTTTTTCGCCGCGACGCTGGCCTCCGCATCCATCTGCGTCTCGCGGATCGAGCGCTTCTTCTGCTCGACCGCGATCTCGGTATCGAGCTCGCTCTCGCGGATCGCCCGCTCGCGTTCGACCGCAAAATTGCGCCGCGCGAAGATGGCCTCGTCCGCGCTCTTCAGGATTGCCTCGCGCGCTTCCGCCTCCAGCGCCTTGGCCGTCTCCGGCGTCGGCTTCACCGCGCGCACGGCGACGCCGAGGATCTCGAGGCCCAGCGCATCGATGTCGGCGCGGGTCTTCAATCCAGCCGCAATCGCCTCGGCAATGCGGTCGGAGGCCCGCAGCGCCTCCTTCAGGGTCATGTCCTTGACGGCCTGCTGCGCCAGCACCTCGACCGCGCCGAGCACGCGCTGCGGCAGTTCTTCCGGGTCGTCGGATTCGTACGTCTTGCCGTCGCGCTTGAGGGTGAAGTTCAGCATGGTGGCGGCCTTCTTCGGCTCGCCGATGCGGTAGGTGACCTGGCCCTGGATCGTCAGCGTCTGAAAGTCGCGGGCGATCTGCTGGAAGATGAAGGCGGCGTCGCGGCTGCCGATGGGGATCGCGACCAGCGAGGTCGCGGGCCCGTAATAGAAGATGGAGAGCCCGGCACCTTCCTCGACGACGGCGCCGGCGCGGTACTTGAGCAGATAGGTGGTGGGCTGGGCCTTGATGAAGCGTAAGCCGAACATGGCGGCCTCCTGATGTCTGATGGCGTAAGTGCGTCACGCCAACTAAGTAAGTTGGACAGTACAACTAAGCATGCTAGTGTCAAGGGGCGAAATCGGCGGGGCGCGGGCGGCCAGAGGGGCGGCGAGGGGACGGTATGGCAGGGCGGCAGGGAACGGACAGCGGAGCTGGGGACAAGGTGAGCAGCGGCGCGAAACGGGCCGGACTTGATTTTCCGCGGCCGCTGACGACGGTCGACGTCGTCATCTTCACGATCCGGCTGGAGGCGCTGCAGGTGCTGCTGCTGCGCCGCGGCCACGGCGAGGGCGAGCCGTTCCCGGATGCGCTCGCGCTGCCGGGCGGCTTCGTCGACGTCGCCCGGGATGCCGACCTCGAAGCCTGCGCCCGGCGCAAGCTCGCCGAGAAGACTGGCGTCGTCAGCCCCTATCTGGAGCAGCTCGGCAGCTGGGGCAGCGCCACGCGCGATCCGCGCGGCTGGTCGGCGACGCATGCCTATTTCGCGCTGATCCCGGCCTCGGCCGCGGAGACGGCGCTCGCACCCGACGCGCAGTGGTTTGCGCTCGAAGGCGCAGGTGTGAAGCCGAAGCTCGCCTTCGATCACGCCGAGATCCTGCAGGCGGCCGTGCAGCGGCTGCGCAACAAGGTCGAGTACACCTCGCTGCCGGCCTATCTGATGGCGGACGAGTTCACCTTGCCCGAGCTGCAGCGGACCTATGAGATCGTGCTCGACCGTCCGCTGGAGAAGAGCGCCTTTCGCACCCGCATGCTCTCGGCCGACCTGATCGAGCCGATCAATAAGCAGCGCAAGGGACCGAACCGACCGGCGCAGCTCTATCGCCTGAAGACGGCGGCTGCGCCGGTGTATTTCGCGCGGACGTTCAATGCGCCGGAGTGAGGATCAGCCGCCGAGCGCGCGCCAGGCTTTGCTTCGCACCGCGTCGCGGAGCGAGACGAGATGGAACGGGCTGTCGAAGATGGCGAGCGTCTCCGTCGCGGACGTGTATGCGGGCCAAGCGGCAGCCTTGTCCGGGATGCCCTCGGCGGCAAAGCGCAGCACGGACGCCTGCAGTCGCGCGGCGACCTCGATGTCGGCGAGCGTCATCGGGCCGCCTGGTCGCTTGAGCACGGGGCGGTCGACGAAGCCGGGCAGGTGCGCCCATAGGCAGGCATTGTCGGCGCCATGCGTCGGGCCCTGCGACAAGAACGGCTGCAGATGCGGGGCGTGATCGAAGCGGCTGAGCCAGGCGCGGCCGCCGGCTTCGCTCTGCAGCCGCGCGAGCTCGTGCATCGGCCGGTGCCACATCGCGTCCGACAGCAACGCCTCGTAGGCATCCTCGCTGGCGCGCGCGGTGTCGCGATAGCAGGCGAGCAGCTGCTCCCAGCCGGCGTCGCCATGGCGGGCCCTGATCGCCGCCTCGGTCACCCGGATCATCGCCGCCGGGGGATTGCTCTGCAGGAACATCACCATCTCATCTCGGCAGGAGCCGAGCCACAACTCATGGTCGCGCACGGCGCCGGCGGCGACCGCTGCGCGGGGATCTTGCGGGATGATGTCGCCATCGAGCACCGGACCGAACAGCGTTCCCTGGTCGGTCTGGGTCGCGACGTCACGGCCGACGCGCTCGGCTGCGTCGAGCAGCGCGGTGACCGGCACGTCGAGAATGCGCTCGGCTTGTTGCGGCGGCAGCGCGAGCGCTGACAGGAACCGTTCTGCGATGTCATCGGCCTGCGTCGCCGCCATGATGCCGCGGCCGGGCACGCTCAGCGCGATGCTGCGACGGAATTTGCCGCGCGCCTGCGGCAGCGTCATCAGGGTGACGACCAGCGAGGCGCCCGCCGACTGGCCGATCAAGGTGATGGCGTCGGGATCGCCGCCGAAGGCCGCGATGTTGTCGCGCACCCAGTCGAGCGCCGCGACCGTGTCGGTGACGGCGAGATTGCTGGCCTCCGACAGCGCGCCGCCGAAGCGGTGCAGCTGCAGGAAACCAAGCGGGCCCAGCCGATAGTTGATGGTGACGATGACGGCCGGGCCGTGCGCTGCGAGGAAGCCGCCGTCATAGTCCGAGCCCGCCCCGGTGACGAAGGCGCCGCCGTGAATGAAGAACAGCACCGGCAGCGGTCCGCTGCGTACGGCCGGCGTCCAGATGTTGAGGCTGAGGCATTCGGCCTCGGCGTCGTCGGCGATCAGCCCGCGCTGCGGGGCGACGGGGCCGAACTCCGTGCACGGCCGCGGTCCATCCCAGGCCGGGCAGGGCCTCGCGCGGCGGTAGCGGGCCGCGCGCGCGAACGGAATGCCCTTGAAGGCCTCGACCTGACGGTCGAGGGCGAAGCTGCCGATCACGGCGCCGCTCCTGGTTGTCACCAGGGGCGGCGCCGCATGCAGGTCAGCCGATGGCGGAAGCGGTCTTGCGGTCATGATTGATCAACTCAGGAGTCTTCTTGCCGAGGTCTTCGATGCCGACCGTATGCGTCTCGCGTGCAGTGGCGGCGGCTGCGGCCGAGATCACGCAGGCGATCGCGATGAAGATGGCCACGGGCATCCAGCCCGTCGGCCCGTCGCCGAGCACGCTCTGGCTGATCACCGGCGTGAAGCCGGCGGCGAGGAAGCCGAGCTGGGTGCCGATCGCGGTCCCCGAGTAGCGCACGCGGGTGTCGAACATCTCCGCGTAGAACGACGGCCAGATCGCATTCGGCGCTGCATAGATGATGCCCGACAGGATCATCGCGGCCAGCATGATCTTGGTCGAGTCGCCGGTCGTGATCGCCATGAAGTAGGGGAAGATCATCACCGCACAGCCGAGCACGCCGCCGATGAACACCGGCTTGCGACCGATGCGATCGGCCAGGATCGCCCACATCGGTTGCGTCACCAGCGCCGTGGCATTGCCGAGCACGCCCGCCCACAGCATCGTCGAGCGGGGGACACCGAACTTGGTCGTGGCATAGCCGAGCGCGAATACCGCGGTGACGGTGCTGACGGTGGCGATCAGTGCGCAGACGATGACGCGCAGCACGTCGGGCCAGAACTCGCGCAGCAGCGTGACCAGCGGGAAGCGGGCGACCGCGTTGCTGGTCTTGATCTCCGCGAAGGCCGGGGTTTCCGGCAT
The DNA here is from genome assembly GCF_030159255.1 of Bradyrhizobium sp. SSBR45G. GTDB lineage: Bacteria > Pseudomonadota > Alphaproteobacteria > Rhizobiales > Xanthobacteraceae > Bradyrhizobium. Next base: position 32,238 of record NZ_BSCT01000050.1, read on the forward strand.
GGTACGGCGCACCAGATAGGCCACCACCAGCACGACGAAGGACAGCAGGAAGGGCACGCGCCAGCCCCAGCTCAGCAGCTGATCCTCCGGCAGGGCCGCGATCGGAATGAAGACGAGCGTCGCCAGGATCGCACCGGCCTGGGTGCCGGTCAGGGTCCAGCTGGTGAAGAAGGCGCGGCGGCCGCTATTTGAATGCTCGAGCGTCAGCGAATTCGAGCCGCTCTGCTCGCCGGCGGCGGACAGCCCCTGCAGCAGCCGCAGCAAGGTCAGCAGGATCGGAGCAGCGCCGCCGATCATCCTTGCGTCGGGCAGCAGGCCGATCGCCAAGGTCGAGCCGCCCATCAGGATCAACGTGAAGACCAGGACGGTCTTGCGGCCGATCCGGTCACCGAAATGGCCGAGGATGACGGCGCCCACCGGGCGAGCGATGTAGCCGACGCCGAAGCTCATCAGGGCCAGGATGGTGCCGGTGGCCGGGTCGAGATTGGTGAAGAACACTTTTGGAAAGATCAGCGCGGCGGCGGTGCCGTAGATGAAGAAGTCGTAGTATTCCAGCATGCTGCCGACGAAGCTGACGAGGGCGGCTCGCCTGGCGAGACGGTCTGTGGACGTCGATGCTGTCATGGTCCTCCCCTTTGTTCATTTTTGTCGTTTCGCAAGGAGCGGCAGCGGGACGGTCGAAAGTGTCCTTCGCGGCCGGTCTTGCGCATCAATTATTCGTTCACCATAATGTACGAACTAGTTCGTTTCAAGTCCGCCGGCGCGATTTTCCGATCGCGAGGGAGTGGAGCGGCTCAGATGTCTATAAATGGCGTCGCCGCCGGCAGAATCGGCGAGATTGAGGGCTTTGGGGCTCAGGGACGACGTCGGAAGGAACGGCAATGGACGCGAGCGCGAACCGCCGCAAGAACGATCCGGAGGCGACGCGGCGCAACATCATCGATGTCGCGACCGAGGAGTTTGCCAGTCACGGCTACTCCGGCGCCCGGGTCGATGCCATTGCGGCCCGGACCAAGACCTCCAAGCGGATGATCTATTATTATTTCGGCGGCAAGGAGCAGCTCTATCTGGCGGTGCTGGAACACGCCTATCGCAGCATCCGCGAGCTCGAAGCCAGCCTCGACACCCAGAACTGCAGCGCCATCGAGGCGATCCGGCGGCTGGTGGAGGCGACGTTCGACCACGACGCGCAGAACCCGACCTTCATCCGGCTCGTGAGCATCGAGAACATCCACTACGCAAAGCACCTCAAGCAGAGTGCGCAGCTGCGCGAGATCAACGCCAGCGTCGTCTCGACGCTCGGCGGAATTCTCGATCGTGGCCGTGCCGCCGGCGTGTTTCGCCGCGACGTCGATCCGATCGACCTGCACCTTCTGATCAGCTCCTATTGCTTTTTTCGCGTCGCCAATCAGTACACGTTCGGGGCCTTGTTCGATCGCGATCTCGCCGAGCCGTCGAACGCGGCCCGCAACAAGCAGCAGATCGTCGACGCGGTGCTGGCCTATCTTGCCGCCGATTTGCCCGTAGCCGGTGAGGCCGTCGCGATGCACGCGCCGTTACGCGAAGCGCCGCACGTTCTGACGGGGCTGGTCGGGGCGCCGATCCGGCAGTCGGCTTCGCCGGCGATGCACGAGGCGGCAGCCGCCGCGGCCGGTCTGCGCGGTCACTACCAGCTGATCGAGGTGGCCGGCGCGGATCGCGATCGTCTGGTCGCGCTGCTCGCCTCGGTCCGCGACATCGGCTTCGCCGGGGTGAACGTGACCTTTCCCTACAAGGAGGCGGTGGTCGCACTGCTCGACGAACTCGCGCCTGAGGCCCGCGCGATGGCGGCGGTCAACACGGTGGTCGTCCGCGACGGCCGGCTGATCGGGCACAACACCGATACGACGGGGTTTGCGCGCGCGGTGGCCCCGCTGGTCGAGGCCTCGCGCCGCGGGCCGGTGGCGCTGCTCGGCGCCGGCGGTGTCGGCAAGGCGATCGCGTTTGCGCTAGTGCGGCTCGGTGTGGACGAGCTGCGCATCGTCGATGCGGATCGGGCCAAGGCCGCGACGCTGGCGTCGTTGCTGCCCGACACGTCTCGCATCGTCGTGGCCGATACGGTCGAAGCCGCGGTGACGGGCGCGGTCGGGCTCGTCAACGGAACCCCGGTCGGCATGCTGCCGAATCGCGAAAATCCAGTGCCGGAGCACCTGCTGCATTCCCAGCTATGGGTCGCGGACGCCGTCTACTCGCCGTTATGGACACCGCTGCTGGTGGCCGCGAAGGCGAAGGGCGCACAGGTGATGAGCGGCCGCGACCTTGCGATCTATCAGGCGGCGGATGCGTTCAATCTGTTCACGGGGCACGCGGCGTCGGTCGAAGCCATGGCGGACGCGTTCGATGCGGTGATGGCGCGGCGCTACGCATCGGCCTAGGGCGAAGGCGGCGTCCGGCCAGGGGCTGGGAAGCATGCTGGCCGGACGCCGTGGGCGTGGCGGCAGGGGGCCACGGCGCCGAGGGTGAGGCGGAAAAGGCTCAGGCCGAGAAGTCGACCACCAGCGATTTGCTGGTCGAGCTCGACGAGCTGCTGCCGTTGGCGCTGTAGGACGAGGTCTTGCTGCTGTTCGAGCTCTGCAGCGCTTCGAGCAGCTTCTTGAGCAGCTCCTCGACCTGGGACGAGCTGCTCGACGAGGACGATGATGATGACGACGACGAGGTGCTCGACGTGGTGTCGCTGCTGGAATCATCGCTCGGCGGGGGCGGCGGACCGCCGGCGCCGCCCGGACCGCCCGAGAATGCGTTGGCGAACACGTTCTTCAGCTCGGTCGCCTGGTCGGAGGTGAGCTTTCCGCTGTCGACCTCGCTCTGGATGAGATCGTCGATCTTCGACTGCATCTCGTCGGGCGAGGGCGGCGTGCTGGAGCTCGTTGACGAGGACGACGAGCTGCTGCTGCCGCTCTTCAATGCGGAATCGATGTCGTCAAGTGCCGACGATAGCGCGGTCTGGTCGGTCGAGCTGATCTTGCCGGCCGAGACTTCCTTGGTGAGCTCCTGCTTGAGCAGGTCGAGCGGCGAGAAACCGCTCATCGAAGATGCGGAGATCGATGTCATGGCTTGCTCCAGGGTTGAAACATCAAACCTGGCTTCAGGTGCGATTGTAACGCTTAACAGCTCCTTGTTCCGTGTTTCCGAAGATGTCTGACGGGACGGCGCACACACAATGAAGCAAGAAACTTGGTCTTTCTCCGGGGATTTGCGGGGTTTTCATGAGATGCCGCTGCCGCTGCGGCGCGCCCGACTCCGATCAGCGAAAAATTAATGGCGAACGACGAAAGTTGGCCCCGGACAATTTCGGGGGCGAGGTTTATTCATGCGATTGCTCGACGGCGTGACGATACGAACCATTCTCGGCCTGATCATCGGTACGCTTGCAGTTCTGTTGATCGGCAGTCTCGCCACCGGCGTCGTCGACGCGCTCAGCCGGTATCAGTCTGCGCAGCGGATCGCCCGGCTTGCTGGCGCTGATCAGCAGCTGTTCAGCACGCTGATCGGCTTTCGGCTCGAGCGCGGCACGTTCCTGGCGACGCTGGCGGCGGAAGGGACGGCGGACTCGGCCGCAGACAGCCGCATCGCCACCAATCGTCAGATCTCGGAGACGGCCTACAAGCAGGTCCAGGACGCGCTGTCCGGCTTCGCCGACGGCAAGATCGCAAGCCGGATGAGCAGCCTGGTCGCCTCGCACGACAGGCTGGCGTCGCTGCGTCCCGATGCCGAGCGCGCCATCCACCAGCCCAAGGCGTCGCGGGACATGCAGGTGGTGGATTCGTTCCGCAAGGCCGCGCAGGACTATCTTGATGCGCTGCTCGTCATCGCGGCCGATCTCGAAGAGACCATCAAGCTCGCGGATCCGCTCGTCGACCAGATGGTCAACGTCAAGCAGGCGGCCTGGGCGGCGCGCAATTTCGGCGGCCAGTTCGCGATCCGGCTCGAGAACGCCGCCGCCTCCGGCAAGCCGTGGAGCGTGCCCGACATCGTCGCCGGCGCCGAGGATTCCGGCCGGCAGGCCCAGGCCTGGAGCCAGGTCGTGACGGCCGCGGCGCGGCCCGATGCGCCGGCGGGGCTCGTCGATGCGGTCAGCCGCTCCAAGCAGGCCGATGCCATGGCGATGGCGGAGCAGCAGGCCGGCCTGATCAAGGCGCTGCGCAACAACCAGACGATCGATCTCAAGTTCGCCGAACTGTCGAAGCTCAACACGGCGCTGCTGTCCTACAGCGTCGATGCCGCCAACGCCGCGCTGGCGGAGATGGTCGCGGTCGCCGGACGGCGGATCACGGAGGCCCGTGAGAGCCTTGTCCTCAATTCGATCATGATGCTGGTCGCGCTTGGTGTGGCGCTCGTCGGCCTTGTCGTGATCCAGAGCCGTATCTCGGCCGCCATCCGCTCGCTGGCGGCGGCGATGCGTCGGCTCGCCGAGCGCGACTATACGATCGAGCTGGCTGGCCTCGATCGCCGCGACGAGATCGGCGAGATGACGCGTACCGTGGCCGTGTTCAAGGACAGCATGATCGCGGGCGACCGGCTGGCGAGCGAAAGGGAGGCCGAGCAGGGCCGGCGCGAACGGCGCCAGAGCACCGTCGACCAGCTGATCCGGCAGTTCGAGGCGACCGTCACCTCGTCGCTGCAGACCCTGACCTCCGCCTCGAACGAGTTGAACGCGACCGCGCAATCGATGTCGGCGACCGCCGACCAGGGCCGCCAGAAAGCGTCGTCCGTCGCCGATGTATCGCAGCGCGCCTCGGGCAACGTCCAGATGGTGGCGGCGGCGACGGAGGAGCTGTCGGCCTCGATCAACGAGATTAGCCGCCAGGTCAGCGAGTCGACCTCGATCGCCGGCGCTGCGGCGACGCAGGCTGAAAGGACCAATGACGAGGTGCGGGCGCTGTCGGACGCGGCGCAGCGGATCGGCGACGTCGTCGCGCTGATCAGCGGCATCGCCGAGCAGACCAACCTTCTGGCCTTGAACGCGACCATCGAGGCGGCGCGCGCCGGCGAGGCCGGCAAGGGCTTCGCCGTGGTCGCCGCCGAGGTCAAGACGCTCGCCAACCAGACGGCGAAAGCGACCGAGGAGATCACGTCCCAGGTCGCCGGCATCCAGAGCGCCACCAAGGCCTCGGTCGATGCCATCCAGGCGATCTCCTCGACCATCCATCGCGTCAACCAGATTGCGTCGGCGATTGCGGCCGCGGTCGAGCAGCAGGGCGCCGCGACGCGCGAGATCGCCCGCAACGTCCAGCAGGCGTCGGAGGGCACCAAGGCGGTGTCGCAGAACATTTCCACCGTGTCGGAAGCGACAGCCGCCACCGGCCAGGCCGCCGGCGGCGTGCTGGAGTCCGTGCGCACGCTGTCGAAGCTGTCATCCGACCTGCGCCACGACGTCGACCAGTTCGTGAGCCAGCTGCGGGTGGCTTAAGGCAAGTCATCCGGGCGTAAAGTGATGCTTCCGCCGGTCGCCCCACAAATGGTGTCATTCCGGGGCGCGCGTAGCGCGAGCCCGGAATCCATCGGGCGGCAGGCGATGGGGAGTAATGGATTCCGGGTTCGTGCTGCGCACGCCCCGGAATGATGACCTCCTTTTGAGCAGGCGGGATGCGTCCCCAACCAGCAAGGCGGCATGCCCAGGGCGCAGTGCTCGGAGCCGCGAAATGGTGTATCCGCGGGTGACAGGCGGCGCCCCCAGGGGCATGTCCGCCACAAGGAATAAGCTCCCGGAGGAACATCCATGTCGGCCCTGCCGCTTTCTGGCATCAAGATTCTCGATCTGACGCGCGTGCTGGCCGGACCGCTGTCCGCCCAGATGCTGGCCGATCTCGGCGCCGAGGTGATCAAGATCGAGCGGCCCGGCACCGGCGACGATGCCCGCGCCTTCGGCCCGCCCTATCTGAAGGACCCGGACGGCAAGGCCAACAACAACAACTCGTTCTACATCTGCGCCAACCGCAACAAGAAGTCGGTCACGGTCAACATCGCGAGCCCCGAGGGCCAGGAGATCATCCGCGCGCTGGCCAGAGACTGCGACGTCTTCATGGAGAACTACAAGGTCGGGGATCTCAAGCGCTACGGCCTCGACTATGAGGCGATCCGCGCCGTCAATCCGGATGTGATCTACTGCTCCGTCACCGGCTTCGGCCAGACCGGGCCGTATGCGCCGCGCGCCGGCTATGACGCGATCTTCCAGGCCATGGGCGGGCTGATGAGCGTCACCGGCCACATGGACGGCGAGCCGGGGGCGGGGCCGATGAAGGTCGGTCCCTCGATCGTCGACTACATGACCGGCATGAACACCTCGATCGGAATCCTCTCCGCGCTGTATCACCGCGACGTCAATGGCGGCGGCGGCCAGCATGTCGACGTCTGCCTGTTCGACACCGTGATCGCCTCGCTGTCGCACTACGCCCAGATATTCCTGGTCAACGGCCAATCGCCGCCGCGTCGCGGCACCTGGGGCAATGGCGGCATGCCGGCCGGCGTGTTCCGCTGCACCGACGGCGAATTGATGCTGGTGGTCGGCAACGACGCGCAGTTCGCCCGCACCTGCGCCGTGCTCGGCGCCCCGGAGCTCGCGACCGACCCGAAATTCGTCAAGAACAACGACCGTGTCGTCAACGGCAAGGAGATCATGGCGGTCTTCGCCGGCCTGTTTCTGAAGAACTCGGTCGTGCACTGGCTGGAGGAGCTGGAAAAGGCGGGCGTGCCGTGCGGTCCCGTCAACGATTTTGCCCAGGTGTTCGCCGATCCGCATGTCCGCTCGCGCGGCATGGAGGTGAAGGTCGAGCATCCGTTCGAGCCGCAGCTGTCGGTGATCCGCAACGCGCTGTCGTTTTCCGGCACGCCGATCACCGACTACCGCGCCCCGCCGCTGCTCGGTGAGCATACAAAGGACGTGCTATCGGGGCTCGGCTATGACGCGGAGAAGATCGCCGCGCTCAAGCAGCAGGGCGTGGTCTAGCCAGAGGCGCGCCTGCGGTAGGGTGGGCAAAGGCGATGCTGTGCCGTGTCTGCAGGGAAGGTCGTGGTGGCGCCGTGCCCACCATCTCACGGCGCGACGCGCTGATGGATGGTGGGCACGCTGCCGCCTGACGGCGGCGGCTTTGCCCACCCTACAGATCATCGCGCGTGGTGGTGACGGTGCCGCTTCGCCTTGGGCCGGTGGTCGCCGCGCGGCTCGGCGACGAATGGGGCAGGCGGCGGCGCTGCGAGCTGTTGCCGCGACTCCTGCAGGCGGCGCTGATAGCCGGGCGAGTTCATCAGATTGGCGGCGCCGCCGCGCGCCAGCACCGGCTCGCTCGCCATCACGATCGCGAGCGCGGCGGCGGCAGCCAGGATCAAGCGCGGGCGGTTCGACATCGGACGGGTTCCATTCTCATCGGCGAGCTGCGTCTAGCGTGCCTCGCGCGCTGCGACCTTGGGCGGTGACTTTGCCGCCTGATCGCGCGTGGTCAAGCCGAGCACGGCGCCGCGCACCACGCGCGCGATCACATCCTCGACATCGTCGAGATCGCATTGGCCGTCGGAGAGCTTGGTGAGGCGCTCGCTTTCGCGGATCGTGTGATGCGCCATGGCGAGCGCGAAATGCAGGCCCCAGAACAGGTCGACCTCGGAGCTGTCGGGCAGCGCGCGCTGCATCGCCGCGGCGAATTTGCGCAAGTGGTCGATCTCCTTGTTCTTGATGCGGCGGATCGGTGGCACCGATTCGATCGAGGCGCGGATCATGAAACGCGCCACGGCCGAGCGCTGGTTCTCCGGCCCCAGGCAGCCGCGCAGGATCGGGCCGACCAGCGCGCGCAGAATGGCGTGGATGTCGGCACGGCCGCCGCCTGCATCCTCGGCCGCGCGCAATTCGCGCAGCCGCTCGCGGTTGAGCGCGATCGAGCGCGTCACGAACAGCTCGGCGATCAGCTCGTCCTTGGAGCCGAAATGATAGTTGACCGCGGCGAGATTGACGTTCGCCTCCGCCACGATGTCGCGCAGCGTTACGTCGGAAAAGCCGCGCTCGGCGTAGAGCCGCTCGGCGGCGATCAGGATCGCAGTCCGGGTCTGGTCGGTCGCCATGCTCGTGCTCCCGGGGGAGTTGCGTTTCAAACAATTGTATGAAACTATTGTTTGAGACGGCCGGAATGTCAATCGCGGTGCTTCCGCGGGGCGACATTTCGGCACTGCAGCGACGGTGCCCGCGAAACCGTGCCGCGCAAGATCACACTTGCGCAAACGCGGCCGGCGGATCGACACTGCGGCAAAACGCGGCCAGGAAACACCCAAGGAGAGTCCCATGGACTTCACGATGTCGGCGAAGCAGCAGGAATGGCTGGAGCGCGTGCGCAGCTTCATGACCAAGCATGTCCGCCCGGCGGTGCCGATTTACAAGCAGCAGGACGCCGAGGGCGATCGCTGGAAGGTGATCCCGATTCTGGAGGACCTCAAGGCCAAGGCGAAAGCCGAGGGCCTGTGGAACATGTTCATGCCGCCGTCGCCGCACGAGGACGACGAGTTCCGCGGCGCCGGCCTGACCAATCTCGAATACGCGCTGCTGTCGGAGGAGATGGGCCGCATCTCCTGGGCCTCCGAGGTGTTCAACTGCTCGGCGCCGGACACCGGCAACATGGAAGTGTTCATCCGCTACGGCTCCAAGGAGCAGAAGCGCAAATGGCTGCGTCCGCTGATGGACGGCGAAATCCGCTCGGCGTTCCTGATGACGGAGCCGGCGGTGGCCTCGTCCGACGCGACCAACATCGAGACCCGCATCGTGCGCGACGGTGATCACTACGTCATCAACGGCCGCAAATGGTGGTCGTCGGGCGTCGGCGATCCCCGCTGCAAGATCGCGATCCTGATGGGCAAGACCGATCTCACGGCCGCCAAGCATCAGCAGCAGTCGCAGATCCTGGTGCCGCTCGACACCCCCGGCATCAAGGTCGAGAAGATGCTGCCGGTGTTCGGCTTCGACGACGCGCCGCACGGCCACGCCCAGGTGCTGCTCGAGAACGTCCGGGTCCCCGCGGAGAACATCCTGCTCGGCGAAGGCCGCGGCTTCGAGATCGCTCAAGGGCGCCTCGGCCCGGGCCGCATCCATCACTGCATGCGCACCATCGGCAAGGCCGAAGAGTCGCTGGAGAAGATGGTGCGCCGGCTGATGACGCGCCAGGCGTTCGGCAAGAAGATCATCGAGCATTCGGTGTGGGAGCAGCGCATCGGCGAGGCCCGCACCAACATCGAGATGTGCCGGCTGTTGTGCCTCAAGGCCGCCGACATGATGGACAAGGTCGGCAACAAGACCGCCCAGGGCGAGATCGCGATGATCAAGGTCGCCGCGCCCAACATGGCGCTCAAGATCATCGACGACGCCATCCAGTCCTTCGGCGGCGCAGGCGTCTCGGACGAGGCCGGTCTTGCCAAGGACTACGCCAACATCCGCACGTTGCGTCTGGCCGACGGTCCCGACGAGGTGCACAACCGCGCCATCGCCCGGCTCGAAATGAAGAAATACGCCAACGAGCCGCGGCATTGAGCGTAGACTTGTAGGGTGGGCAAAGCCTCCATCGTCGCGCGAAGCGCGATGATGGATGCGTGCCCACCGTTTCCGAGCACGAAGCAAGACGGTGGGCACGCTTCGCTTTGCCCACCCTACGCATTGAATACGACCAAGGGAGTTCGTCGTGGCCGACGGCGTGAGAAAAGACGAAGACTTTTCCGGCACCAAGCCGGTCGAGGAGCGGCATCGCTTCGACGAGGCCAAGCTCGCGGCCTGGATGGCCGAGCATGTCGAGGGCTATCAAGGTCCGCTCAAGGTCGCGCAGTTCAAGGGCGGCCAGTCCAACCCGACCTATCGGCTGAACACGCCCGGCCGCTCCTATGTGCTGCGACGAAAACCGTTCGGCAAGCTGCTGCCGTCGGCGCATGCGGTCGATCGCGAATTCCGTGTCATTGCAGCCCTCGGCAAGCAGGGTTTTCCAGTCGCCAAGGCCTATGCGCTCTGCAATGACGACAGCGTCATCGGCGCCGCCTTCTACATCATGTCGATGGAGGAGGGCCGGGTGTTCTGGGATCCGACCCTGCCGCATGTCGACGCGGCCGACCGCCGCGCGATCTTCGAGAGCAAGATCGAGACCTTGGCCAGGCTGCACACCTACGATCCCGCCGCGATCGGGCTGGCCGATTTCGGCAAGCCCGGCAACTATTTTGCCCGTCAGGTCGACCGCTGGACCAAGCAGTACCGGGCGTCCGAGACCGAGCATCTGCCGGAAATGGAGAAGCTGATCGAATGGCTGCCGCGCACCTTGCCGGTGCAGCAGCGCGTCTCGATCGTGCATGGCGACTACCGGCTCGACAACATGATCTTCCACGCGACCGAGCCGCGCGTCATCGCCGTGCTCGACTGGGAGCTGTCGACGCTGGGCGATCCCATGGCCGACTTCACCTATCTGCTGATGCAGTGGATCATGCCCGGGCTCGACGGCGTCGACCTGAAGGCGCTGAACATCCCGACCATGGAAGAGGCGGCCGCGATCTATCGCGGCGTCACCGGAGTCGAGCTGCCCGACCTCAACTGGTACTTCGCCTACAATCTGTTCCGCCTCGCCGGCATTCTCCAGGGCATCAAGGGCCGCATCCGCGACGGCACCGCCGCCAACGACAAGGCGATCGAGTCCGTCAAGCGGATGGTGCCGATGACCAAGCAGGCCTGGGGCTATGCGCAGAAGGCCGGGGCGGCGTAGGCTGGGTTGCTGCCGTAGGGTGGGCAAAGCAGCCGCCGTCAGGCGGCAGCGTGCCCACCATTCCTCCGCGAACTCATCAGCAAAGACGGTGGGTACGGCGCCACGACGATCTCAGATGTGGAGCGAGCCCAGCTCGCGCCTTTGCCTACCCTACGCTTCATCCCGCTCGGGCAAATAACAGCGCGCCGTTCGTCGCGCTCATCCGGCCACCGCCGCTGCATGCGCTAGCGGCCACCACCGCCACCGCCACCTCCGCCGCCGCCACCACCCCCGCCGGCCGCGGTCATCGAGTTGCTGTAGCGCGGGTCGGTCTGCTTCATGTAGGTCGGCGAGGTGTCGCGGCTCTGGCGCCGCGCGGCCTGCTGCACCTGATCGGGAGTGCCGCACGCCATCCAGGAGACGAGCTCACAGCCCGGCCAATCGACCTCGCGCGCGCTCGCGCCCGTCGTCAGCGCACCGGCGGCCATGCCGCCCATCAGGGTGAGCAGAGCAAGCTTCGACAATCTCGACATGTTGTCCATCCTTCGTTTCGGCGAGGCCGGAATGGTCCGCTTGCGAGGTTCGACGGCGGCTTGGAGCGGCGGGTTCGAAAAAGGCGGCCGAAAAATCCCGCTCCGCCCTGACGTCCTCGCTTGAACCGGATTGCGGTCCGCTGCGACGCGACCCGTTTTGCAACCGGTCCGGGTTGGGGCCTCTGGGCAAGGTGGCGGGGTCTTTTTGCGATCCCCATATCCGGGTGTCGAGGAGACCCGCCATGATCCATCAGCTTCGCATCTACGAGATCTTCGAGCACAACAAGGCCGCCTTTCACGCCCGCTTCCGCGACCACGCCGCGCGCATCATGCGCACGCGCCATGGCTTCCGGATTGTCGCGATGTGGGAGACCCGGTTCGGCGAGCGGACCGAGTTCGTCTACGTGCTGGAATGGCCCGACGAGGCCGCCAAGATTGCGGGGTGGGCGGCCTTCATGGCGGATGCCGAATGGGCCGAGATCAAGCGCGTCACCCATGCCGAGCATGGGCTGATGGTCGGCCAGATCGAGGACCGGCTGCTCACGCCGGTCGATTATTCGCCGGCGTGGGGACGGAGTCTGTTGCTGCCGGATCACTGATCCAACCCAGGAAAGCGGCCAGTGCGCCGCTGCCCGTCGGGCGACTCGGAGATAGGACATCGGGGCCGGTTCGTCGATGAGCGCCCCTTGAGCGTGATGACAGGCTGCGCGAACAGAAAAAGTTTGTGTGGTCCTTCAACGGGGTGAGCGCCGCAGCCCGCTCGTGCGGAAAGAATCTTCTTTCGCTTTATCAGAATTCGTGCTTTGTTGTCGCCATCCCGCCTCACCGAAGGGGCGTTGCGCGCGATCGTCACGACACGCGAGGCGGGGAGGCGGTGGCCGCGGAGATGCCGCAGCGTGGGGAGACCTGCGCGGACGAACGGCGTCTTGCGGACGTGAAGTCGCAGCGTGCTGACACCCCGACGCTGGTGTCCCCCGCGCAATGCGCAAGCATTGTCGCGGCATGGTGGCCAGAAAGCCGGCGCACCAGGCAGACTGCGTATAAGCGTGAAGACCATCGCGCAGGGAAGGCCGGGCGTGTCCGGCTGCACCTGTGGTACC
>NZ_BSCT01000051.1 GCF_030159255.1 Bradyrhizobium sp. SSBR45G
TGATTCTTCGCCGCAAGTCTATTTTAGCGCCTATGGGCGAAAGCCGGGACCCATACCGCGTGATGTGTCTTGTGGCAGGATGGCTGATGCTGGTGGCCCAAACTACGGCCGGTGGTTATGGATCCCGGCGTTCGCCGGGATGACAATGGAGTTTGTCGAGGCATCCCGGGCATCATCGACCCGACCATCACGGCAGCGCAAATCTGAGCGTCTTGCCGCCGCGGGCGATGTCGACGGCGGTGAAGCCGGTCGCGGTGAAGCCGCGGCTCGGACAGTCGCCTTGCTCCGATGTCTCGAACTTGTTCTCGCGCGTGCAGAGCTGGATCAGGCCGCCCCAGTTCAGCGGCTTGTCCTTGATCTTGATGGAGCGGTTGTCGGCATCGACAGCCTCGGCGAAGCTGTAGACCTTCTTCGGCTGTCCGGTGATGTCCGGATGCAGGCACTTGCCGGCATCGATGCGGTACCAGCCGCGGCTGACCACGGTGCGGCCGTCATCGGTGCCGACCGCCGCCATCACCTTGTGCGGGGTGTCGTTGCACCAGGTCAGCCCCACCGGCGACGGAGTCTGCACTGCATCGACCATCGTGGCGAAGAAGGTCGGCTGCGTGACGACATCGGACGACAGATTGCGGCTCTTCAGGAAGGCGGCGAGTGCGGCTTGGGTCTTCGGCCCATCGACGCCGTCGATCGGCGAGGCGTCATAGCCGGCGATGCCGAGCAGCCGCTGGATGCCGGCAAGGCGCGCCTGCTCGTCGTCATACTCGGCGCTCTCGGCGAGATAGGCGATCAGGGTGCCGTCGTCGGCCTTGGTCGGCGTCACCTGCGTGAACGCTGCGGGTGTCTGTCCGGTCCGGCACTGCCGGGCGGCGGCGATGATGAAATTGTCGGTGGTGGCGACGCACAGCTGATCATTGCCGTTCTCGGCAATGGGTGATGCGCCGTACAGGCTCAGCGCGCGCGCATGAAGGAGAATGCGATCGGCGGTCATCGTCCCCTGCAGCACCACGCGGCAGCTGGCCGGATCGAGCCGGAACCAACCACGCGTCGCGGTCGCCGCCTTCTCATCGATGCCGATCGCGGCCTCGATGACATAGCTCATGCGGTTGCAGAGCTTGAGGTCGGCGCGGGCGGGAGTGGCGAAGGTGAGGAGTAAAGCGGATAAGGCCAGAGCGACGCGAGTTCGGGTGGATGTCGCGTACGCAGCTATCTCACCAGCGTCACGGGCGGGCTTGACCCGGCCATCCATGTCTTTCCGACCACCGGAAAGGAAGTCGTGGATGCCCGGGCCTTCGCCGCGCCGGAGGGGCTTCGGCCCCGCAGGCGGGTCAAGCCCGGGCATGACGAGTTCTGACTGTGTGGCGGCCGTGCCCATCACTTGTGGATCAGCGTGCCCGTGCCCTGGTTGGTGAACAGCTCCAGCAGCACCGCGTGCTGGACCTTGCCGTCCAGGATCACGACGCCCTGCACGCCCTGCTCGAGCGCGTAGATGCAGGTCTCGACCTTCGGGATCATGCCGCCCGAGATGGTGCCGTCGGCGATCAGCTTGCGCGCGTCCTTGACCGACAGCTCCGGAATCAGCTTCTTCGACTTGTCGAGCACGCCGGGCACGTCGGTGAGCAGCAGCAGCCGCTTGGCCTTCAGCGCACCGGCGACTGCGCCCGCGAACGTATCGGCGTTGACGTTGAACGTCTGGCCGTCCTTGGAGGTCGCGAGCGGCGCCAGCACCGGGATCAGCTCGTAGCCGATCAGCTGGTTGAGCAGCGTGAGGTCGACCTTGTCGGGCTCGCCGACGAAGCCGAGATCGACCACCTTCTCGATGTGGCTGTCGGGGTCGACCATCGTGCGCGACGCCTTGACCGCGCGCACCATGTTGCCGTCCTTGCCGCACAGGCCGACGGCCTTGCCGCCGGCTTCGTTGATGTAGCCGACCAGCTGCTTGTTGATCGAGCCGGCCAGCACCATCTCGACGATCTCGATGGTCGCGGCATCGGTGATGCGCAGGCCGGCGGCGAACTCGGAGACGATGCCGAGGCGCTTGAGCATGGTCGCGATCTGCGGTCCGCCGCCATGCACCACCACCGGGTTGATGGCAGTCTGCTCGAGCAGCACGATGTCGCGTGCGAAGGCTTTGGCGGTGTCCTCGTCACCCATGGCGTGGCCGCCATATTTGATGACGATGGTTTCGTCGTCATACTCCTGCATGTGCGGGAGCGCTTCGGACAGGATGCGGGCTTGATCGAGCGGGCTGATGGTGGTCGCGTCGGCCATGTCTGGGAGGTCTCGGCTATCGGGGCGTCGCGCGCGGTTCTAGCCGATTGCCGGTCGCGGCGCAAAGCGCCGGATCACGCCCGCCGGGGCCACAACGCGCAGATGGCGAGCGCAATCCAGCTCGCGATCTGCAGGCTGCCACCGATCGGCGCCGCGAATGGAAACAGCCGGTCGCCGGTGAACTGTCGCATCAGGAGATCGCCCGCGAACAAAGCCGGGCCGAGCACGAAGCCGGTTGCTGCGATCAGGCCGATGCGCCGATGGACGATGCCGCGTTCGGCGAGAGCGATCGTGCCGAGCAGGGCGCAGGCGTGGAACAGCAGCATGGTCGAGGCGGTCGCGAGCCGCGCTGCTTCGGGATCATGCGCGGCCTTGGCCGCCAGCGCGACGCCGGCAGCGCCCATCAGGCCTGCCAGCGCCACCAGGATTCGCCACAGTCGCGTCATGCGCCGCGCTCCTCCAGAAGCCGCACCATCGCGGCGCGCAGCTCCGGCATGCCTGTGCCGGAGCGCGACGAGGTGGCCAGCACCTGCGGGAACGCCGCCGGATGCTTGGCGAGTGCGGCCTCGGTTTCGGCAATACGGCCGGCGAGCTCAGCCGGCTTGATCTGGTCGGCCTTGGTCAGGACGAGCTGGTAGCTGACGGCGGATCTGTCGAGGGTCTTGAAGATCTCCTGGTCGACCTCCTTGAGCCCGTGGCGGGCATCGATCAGCACGTAGACGCGGGCGAGCGAGGCGCGTCCGAGCAGGAACTTGTGGATCAGGTCGGTCCAGGAGGCGACCTTGGTCTTGGCCGCGGCGGCATAGCCATAGCCGGGCATGTCGACCAGCCGCAGGGGCGCGTATTCGGGGGCTTCGAAGAAGATCAGCTCCTGGGTGCGGCCCGGCGTGTGCGAGGTGCGCGCCAGCGCGTTCTGCCCGGTCAGCGCATTGATCAGGCTGGACTTGCCGACATTGGAGCGGCCGGCGAAGGCAACCTCGATGGCGCCCATCGCCGGCAGGCTCTCGATCGACGGCGACGCGTGCGTGAAGCGCCAGGACTGCGCGAACAGCTTGCGGCCCTTTTCGATCAGGCGCTCGTCGGTGTCGTGGCTGGTGGTCATCAATGTTCTCGCCTCGTCATTGCGAGCGAAGCGAAGCAATCCAGGGCTCGAAAGGAGGTCTGGATTGCTTCGTCGCTTGCGCTCCTCGCAATGACGAAACGGCGGCCGAAGCCGCCGTGCGGCTCACGCCGCCTTACTCGTCGTCACGCCGCTTTTTTTTTGAACGTGCCGCGGATGTTGTCGAACAGCTCCACCTTCACGCCGTTGCGGCGCATGATGAAGCCCTGCTGCAGCACCGACAGGGTGTTGTTCCAGGCCCAGTAGATCACCAGACCGGCCGGGAAGCCGGCGAGCATGAAGGTGAAGATCAGCGGCATCCAGTTGAAGATCATCGCCTGGGTCGGATCCGGCGGCGTCGGGTTCAGCTTCATCTGGAACCACATCGTGATGCCCATGATGATCGGCCAGATGCCGAGCGCGAGATAGTGCCCGAACAGCGGCAGCTGGGTCGGATCGAACGGGATGAGGCCGAACAGCGTGAACAAATTGGTCGGATCCGGCGCGGAGAGGTCCTTGATCCAGCCGATGAACGGCGCGTGCCGCATCTCGATGGTGACGAACAGGACCTTGTAGAGCGAGAAGAACACCGGGATCTGCAGCGCCACCGGAAGGCAGCCGGCGATCGGGTTGATCTTCTCCTTCTTGTAGATCTCCATCATCTCCTGCTGCTGCTTCATCCGGTCGTCCGGATAGCGCTCCTTGAGCGCGGCGAGCTGCGGCTGGATCGCCTTCATCTTGGCCATCGAGGCGTAGGACTTGTTGGCGAGCGGGAAGAACAAGAGCTTCACCAGCACGGTCACCAGCAGGATCGAGATGCCGAAATTGCCGAAGAAGCGGAAGAAGAAGTCGAGCGCCAGGAACATCGGCTTGGTCAGGAAATAGAACCAGCCCCAGTCGATCAGGAGATCGAAATGGTTCAGCCCGAGCTTCTGGTTGTAGCCGCCGAGCCCGCCGAGCGGGAAGTTGATGCCGACGACGCCGGCCTCCTTGGCGCCGGCGAACAGCCGGGTGGAAACGGTGTTGGTGGCGCCCGGCGCGACCGTCTGCGCATCCTGCAGATAGTCGGTCTGGTAGCGGCGGACGTTGTCGACCAGGTTGGACTGGTAGCGCGCCTTCAGATGCGCATCGCTGGCCGGCAGCAGCGCCGCGGCCCAGTATTTGTCGGTGAGGCCCATCCAGGCGTCGGTGACGCTGAACTCGGCGTTCTTGTCGTCGTCGATCTTCTTGTAGGTGTATTCTTGCAGGCCCTTTTCGCCGAGATAGCCGATCAGGCCCTCGTGCAGGATGTAATAGCCGGAGACGTGCGGCGTGCCGTGGCGCGAGATCAGGCCGTAGGGAAACAGCGTCGCCGGTGCCGTGCCGGAGTTGGTGACCTCGTCCTTGATCGAGAACAAATAGTGGTCATCGATCGAGATGGTGCGGCGGAAGGTGAGACCCGCGCCGTTGTCGTAAGTCAGCTTGACCGGCGTCGACGGCGTCAGCGCATTCGAGCCGTCCTGCTGCCAGAGTGTATTGCGATCGGGAATGTTGCCCGAGGCGCCGGCGGCGGGCACCCAGCCGAACTCGGCGTAGTACGGGTTGGCGGTGTTGGACGGCGAGAACAGCACGATCGCTGGTGAGGTGGGATCGACCGTGTCGCGGTACTGCACTAGCGCCAGATCATCGATGCGCGCGCCCTTGAGCGCGATGCTGCCGGTCAGGCGCGGCGTATCGATCTTGACCCGGGGCGAGGCGGCGATCGCGGCTTCGCGGGGCAGCACGGCGCCGGCGGCCGGCGCCACGCCGCCCGGGACGGTTGGGCTGCCGGTCGCGGCCGCGCCGGGCTGCGGCGTCGCGGCTGGCGCAGCGTCGCCCTGCGCCGCCGGCGCCTGCTTCTTGGCAAGCTCCGTCTGCAGCTGCGCCCGTTGCCGCTCCTTCTCCATTTGCGGTCCGTTGTAGAAGACCTGCCACAGGATCAGCACGAGGCCGGACAGAATGACGGCGAGGATGGTGTTGCGATTGTCGGTCATCGTTCTCTTATCGTCTCGTCATTCAATCCGGTTTGCGGGATGCGCGCCCGGCGTCGGTGCGGGCTGCCTGGCAGGCGAGGGCCGGCGCGGTTGCGGCCTGGCCTGAGGCCGGTCGAGGCGGCGCAGCGCGGTCGTGAGGTCGTCGAACATCGTCTGGAAGTCGCGCGACAGCGCATCGCGCCGGCCGATCAGCACATAGTCACTGTGCGGCCGCATCGACAGGGGATCGAGCCGTTTCACAAGCTCGCGCAGCCGCCGACGGATGCGATTACGCTCCGTGGCGGTGCCATTCTTCTTGGTGACGGTAAAGCCGACCCGGACCGGGCCCTGATCCGCGCGCTCACGGCGCTGGACCACGAAGGCAGGACTGTTCGCCCGTGCGCCATCGGCAACGGCGAGGAAGTCCGCCCGCTGCCGTAGCCGATCCATGATGGAAATCTCCGGGACAGACGCCCTGGCTTCAGGCGCTGAGGCGCTTGCGGCCCCGTGCGCGACGCGCGGCAAGGACCTTGCGACCGCCGGTGGTGGCGAGACGGGCGCGGAAGCCGTGACGGCGCTTGCGCACCAGTTTGCTGGGTTGATAAGTCCGCTTCACGGGTCGTTCTCCGCTGACGGGCAATTTGCCAGTTGACAACTTGCCGGCTTGAAATGTCGATTGATGTCCGGTGATGCTTTCGGGCCCAAAGTGGACCGCTGCCGGCCCTGAAATCGAGCCGCTCCCGGGCGAGCCGGGTCATCGCGGACAGTTGGCGCGGCTTATAAGGGAGCGTCCTGCCTTCGTCAATCGCGGCAAGCCGTCGCCGGGACAGGCAGATGCCTCGTCAAGGTCCTGGTAACGGACGCTGGCTCAGCGTTGCGGACGCCGAGAGAAAGGAACGCAAGGCCGCAGCAAAGGCCGCGATACAAGACGAGAAGGCGGCATCGCGCAAGAATAGTCCCCATATCGGCGCATGAAGCGGGATGAGCGATCGGGGATCGGAGCAATGCGAGTTCCATTCTGAACGATTTGGAAACCGGAACATGAGCGATCCGTAATTTGACCGGACTCCGGTGCAGTCCCATCTTGCGGTCCCGTAAGGGTGGGGTGTCTCTTACAAGGGCAGTACGTGACAGAGAGCGACAACCAGCCGATTCTGGAGCGCCTGCGACCGAAACGGTCGCGCCGACTCGGCTTGTCCGGAAAGCTTCTCCTGTTGACCATCCCGCTGGTGATGATCGCAGCAGTGCTGGTCTACGTGCCCGCGATTGCCAATTTCTGGAGCAACCGGCTCAACGACCGCCTCGCTGCCGCCAATACCGCTGCGCTCGTGCTCGATGCCGCACCCTCAGGCATGGTGCCGGATTCGCTGGCGCGGCAGATTCTCACCTCGATCAATGCCCGCGGCGTCGCCATCAAGATGGGCCAGCAGCGGCGGCTGCTCGCCAGTGCCGATCTGCCGGCCTCGATCGACCACGATTTCGATATGCGCGACATGACGGTGTGGTCGTCGATCATCAACTCGCTGAAGATGATGACCGAGACCGGCGACCACACCATGCGCGTGATCGGGCCGTCGCCCGGCCGCGCCCAGTTCATCGAGGTCGTGACCGACGAGAAGCCGCTGCGCAAGGCGATGTACCGCTTCTCGCGCAACCTGCTCGGCGTGTCGCTGCTGCTCGCAGTGCTGACCGCAGCGCTGGTCTATCTCGCCTTGCATTATCTGTTCGTGCGGCCGATGCGCCGGCTGACCGCGAGCCTGGTCGGGTTCCATGAGAATCCGGAGAGTGCGGCGCGAATCATCGTGCCGAGCCAGCGCTCCGACGAGATCGGCGTCGCCGAGCGCGAGCTCGCGGACATGCAGCGCGACCTCGTCTCGATGCTGCATCAGAAGAGCCGGCTGGCCGCGCTCGGCCTCGCCGTCTCCAAGATCAACCACGACCTGCGCAACCTGCTGGCCTCGTCGCAGCTGTTGTCGGACCAGCTCGCCAGCGTGCCGGACCCGCGGGTGCAGCGCTTCGCACCGAAGCTGATGCGGTCCTTGGAGCGCGCTATCGCGTTCTGCCAGTCGACCCTTTCCTACGGCAAGGTGCAGGAGCCGGCGCCGGACCGCCGCATGGTCGCCGTCGAGCAGGTGGTGGCGGAGGTCCGGGAGACCGCCGGGCTTGCACCGGACGCCTCGATCACCTGGATCAGCGCCATCGAGCGGGGCCTGAAGATCGATGCCGATCCGGACCAGCTGTTCCGCGTGCTGCTCAATTTGGTGCGCAACGCCGCGCAGGCGCTCGAGAGCATTTCCGGCGATTCGGGCGTGCGCCAGATCCGCATCACCGGCCGCCGCGAGGGGGCCGTGACCATCCTCGAAGTGGCCGATACCGGCCCCGGCGTGCCGCCCAAGGTGCGTGAGCACCTGTTCGAGGCGTTCCGCGGTGCCGGCCGGCCCGGCGGCTCGGGCCTCGGCCTCGCCATCGCCGCCGAGCTTGTGCGAGCCCATGACGGTGACATCCAGCTGGTCGAGGGCACCCTGGGTGCCACCTTCCGGCTCACGATTCCCGACCGTCCCGTCGAGCTGCAGACCTTCTGGACCGAGCGCGCCAGCGCCTGAGCCTTTGCCCGTCCGGCCCTGTCCAGGGCTGTCACAGAGGCGCTGGAGCCGCCATCCGGCGAACATCACGTGCTCCCGGCGCAACGCCGCAGGCATCGAACCCGGGATCCCGAGCCGGTCGGACAGCACACTATCCGCGCGAGCCGATGCAAACCGGCCCAGCGCGGTTGCGGAAAAATGCTTGCAAAAATGTCCCGCTCCAGCCTTGCCAAGCGGCCTCCGAGCCGTTAGTCAGAGGCCCTTCGCGAGGCCAGCCGGCGTTTGCCGCCCCGGCCTTCCAGGGTGCGGCCCCCGTGGTCTGGATCCTGACAGCCGCGAAAAACGCGCCCGTAGCTCAGCTGGATAGAGCATCAGACTACGAATCTGAGGGTCGGACGTTCGAATCGTTCCGGGCGCGCCATTTGTCGATGAAACCACTGCCATCCCCGTCGTATTTTCGGCGACGCCGATCGATCCACTGCGCCGTGGCTCTCGGCTCTGCAGGAGAACCGTCTTGAGCCGTTTCTGGTCAGAGCTCGCGCACGGGCTGTCGCCCTATGTGCCGGGCGAGCAGCCGCAGATCCCGGGTCTCGTCAAGCTCAACACCAATGAGAGCCCGTTCGGGCCGTCGCCCAGGGCGATCGCGGCGATCCAGGCTGCGGCGGCCGATACGCTGCGGCTCTATCCCGATCCACAGGCGACGCGGCTGCGCGAGGTGCTGGCTGCGTACCACAAGGTCGCGCCCGAGCAGGTGTTCGTCGGCAACGGCTCGGACGAGGTGCTCGCGCATACATTCGCAGCGCTGCTGAAGCAGCCGGCGCCGCTGCTGTTCCCGGACGTGACCTACAGCTTCTATCCGGTGTACTGCCGCCTGCTCGGGATCGCCTATGAGACCGTGCCGCTCGATGCCGGGATGCGCGTACGCGTCGATGACTATCTCGGCCGCGCCGGTCCGGTGATCGTAGCCAATCCGAACGCGCCGACCGGAATCGCGCTGGCGCGCGCGGAGATCGCCCGACTCGTGTCGGCCCGCAGCGACGCGGCCGTCGTGATCGACGAGGCCTATGTCGATTTCGGCGCCGAGACCGCGATCCCGCTGATCCGCGACTATCCCAATCTCCTGGTGGTCCAGACGATGTCGAAGTCGCGCGCGCTGGCTGGACTGCGCGTCGGCTATGCGATCGGTGACGCCGGGCTGATCGAGGGGCTGACGCGGGTCAAGGACAGCTTCAATTCCTATCCGCTCGGCCGCCCGGCCCAGGCCGGCGCCATCGCCTCGCTCGAGGATGAGGCGCACTTCCAACAGGCGCGCTCGGTCATCATGCAGAATCGCGCAGACCTCACGGCCGCGCTGGTCCGGCTCGGCTTCGATGTCCTGCCCTCCAGCACCAATTTCGTGTTCGCCCGACATCCGGACCGCGCGGGCCAGGCGCTGGCCGCTGCCTTGCGCGAGCGCGCGGTGCTCGTCCGCCATTTCACGGCGCCGCGCATTGCCGATTTTCTTCGCATCACCATCGGCTCGGCGGCGGAGCTTGCGCGGCTGACCGAGGCGTTGCGCGAGATCCTGGCCGGCCCCCGAATCGGCTGATCACGTCTTGCCGTCCTGACATCGCCGGGCGCGGCAGGTGACAGGCGGGGGCCGCCCAGCCGCTGTCTCCTCGACCGACCAGCTAGAACAGCTCGATGCCGTGCTCGAGTTCGCGGGCCGTGTCCGCCATTCGAATCTGCGCGAAGCCCGGTCCGGCAAGGCGCATGAACTCGGCATGGACCTCGCGCTCGCGTTTCATGGTGTAGCGCGCGAACACCTCATCGACGACGCGTTGATCATCCACGGTCGGTCGATCGACCGGCATCGATGCGCGGCGGGCTTCCAGGGCGTCTGCGGCTGCCGACAAGCCGCCGAAATCGGCGGCCAGAGCGGCCATCAGCTCGCGGGCCGAGCTCACGAGCTGCTCGAACTCGCGGCCTTCCTGGGTCAGCCGGTTCATGATGCCGGAGAGGTGGCGGTTGCCCGTTTCGACCTTGCCGAGTGCTGTCGTGATCGACGGCTCGAGCCGGGCGAGCTGCATCGGATCACTGTGCTGGCGAAGCGCCTTCAGGCTGTTCGCCGCGGCCTCGATCTCGTCCAGCAGGGGCACGAGCCTGCCGGCTCCTGCGGCAATATGGCCGCCATTCGTATTGAGCTCGTTGGCAATGACGACGAACGCGCGCCCCCGCGTGCCCAGCCGGTTGGCGCGCAGTCCGGCGTTCATTCCGGTCAGCGTGATGTCGGCAACGACGTCGGACAGCACGCGAACGGTGTGCCGGAATCGGGTCAACGTGGTCTCGACGATGACGATCGCGTCGTCCATCGCGCGGCCGGCGCTCTCGCATTCGGCAATCAGCCGCAATGTTCGGCCGAGCACCGTTCGGGTCTGGTCCAGGAACGTTGACGATCCGTCATCCTGGCCGCCGCTCAGCGAACGGCCTTTGGCGATGACATCGGCCGCGCGGGCGCGGATGTCGTTGAAAGCGTCCAGGATCGCGTCGATGTTCTCGCGAAATTCGCCGTCGGTGTCGCGCAGCTGCATGGCGAGCAGACGCTGGAGCAGATCGGCGACCTCGGGACGCACGCCAACAGCCGATGCGGAGCCGGCGCCCGCATTGCTTGCCAGCAGCAGGCCGTCTCTGATGTGTTCGAGGCGCTGACGGGTGCTGTCGCCGGACTGCAGCGATACGATGGCGCGGCCGACGGCGTCCGCGATCGTTGCCGTGCCCTGCAGGGTCAGCTGGGCGACGGTCGCGGCCGTCTGGCGATGGTTGACGATCGATCCGTGGGCCGTGCCGAGCTCGCTGCGGCTGCCATGGAGCTGGTCGCGGTAGGATGCATCGAACTGCGACTGCCGCTTGAAGGCGCCGTCGACGGCCGCAGCCAGCGATTGCTGGTCGCGCAAGCATTCGCTGACCGCTTGCTGCACCTGCCTGCCGAGCTCATAGGCTTCATGGGTGAACGCCAGAAAGCTCTCGCGGTCTTCCTGCAGCGACGCGGCTTCGATCCGCGCGCTGCGCGCGACGATCGTGATCGTTCCGATGTAGCCCGACAGCAGCTTGAGCTCGGGAGCCGTGGCTTCGACGCTCCTGGCAATGCGGGCGAGCAGGGCACTCTCCGACGGCAGCGCCTCGACGATGCGGTCGAGTGTGGTGTTGATGTCGGACACGACCCGCGAGACGTCCTCGAGATCGGTGCCGGGCAGGACCTGGCACAGCTCGGCCAGCGTCTGATTGAGCTCCAGGAAGGTCGCGCGGCCGTCACCCAGCTGGAGGCCGACCTGCGCCAGGGTCTCCTCGATCCGCGAGCGCGCGGCGTCGATTGTCGCGAGGCTGTCAGCCATGGACTTTGCTGGCGAAGCGGACATGGGACGTCGTCTTTCGGCTCTTGCTAGTGCGCCGCCGTGGCGTGGCCGGCGTGCTGCCATTTCGTGATTTCGCGGGGAATCTGATCCAGGGGAATGACCTTCTCCACTGCGCCACAGGCGATGGCCTCCTTCGGCATTCCGAACACGACGCAGCTTTCCTCGTTCTGTGCGCGGGTTGCCGCACCGAGCTTGCGCATCTCCAGCAGGCCGCGCGCGCCGTCGTCGCCCATCCCGGTCATGATCACGCCCAGCGCATTGGACCCGGCATATTGCGCAGCCGAGCGAAACAGCACATCGACGGACGGACGGTGACGCGACACGGGTGGACCGTCCTTGATCGCAATGTGATAGCGCAGACCCGAACGCTGCAGCAGCATGTGGCGCGCGCCCGGCGCGATGTAGGCCCAGCCTGCATGCACCGTTTCGCCGTCCTCGGCCTCCTTGACGTTGATCGCGCAGGTCATGTTCAGCCGGCGGGCAAACGCCGCCGTGAATCCCGGCGGCATGTGCTGCACGATCAGGATGCCGGGGCAGTCCGCCGGCAGTGCCTCGAGCACATCGGCCAGCGCCTCGGTCCCGCCGGTCGAGGCTCCGATGCAGACGATCCGCTCCGTCGTCGGCCGCGACCGCGTTTCCACCGGCGGCGGCATGATGGCGTCCGCAGTGAGCTTCTTCTCGACAAGCGAGCGGCGCTCCGACCGCGGCCGGACCCGCGCGCGCGCCGCCGACTTCACGGCATCGCGCAGCCGCCCCGAGGATTCCAACAGCGCCTGGCGGGTGTCGACGCGTGGCTTCGGCACGATGTCGACCGCGCCGGCCTCGAGCGCCTCGAAGGTCAGCTGCGAGCTCTGTTCCGTGGCGGACGAGCAGATGACCACCGGAATCGGATGCTGCGCCATGATCTTGCGCAGGAAGGTCAGGCCGTCCATCCGCGGCATTTCGATGTCGAGCACGATCACGTCGGGCAGCTCGCTCTGCAGCCGGCGCACGGCCGCAAAGGGATCGGCAGCGGTTCCCATGATCTCGATGTCGGGATCGTCACCGAGGATCGACGTCATGATCTGACGGACAGATGCCGAATCATCCACGATCAACACGCGCACCTTCTGCCTGGTCATGCGATCGCCTCGCCTACACGGTGAAGATCGTCGGTCGGACCTGCTTGAGGCCCGGGACGACGCTGTGAACCATGGATTCGGAATGTCCGACCATCAAATATCCGCCCGGCCGCAGATGCGAGCAGAGCCGTGTGACGACCTGGCGCTGGGTCGGCTTGTCAAAATAGATCAGGACGTTGCGGCAGAAGATGATGTCCACGTCGCGATCCACTGGATAGGTCGAATCCATCAGGTTCATCCGCTGGAAGTTGACGCGCCGCCGCAGCTCCGGGACGACCCGGCATTCGTCGCGCGCCGGATTGCGCGACCGCAGGAAGTAGCGCTTGACGAGATTCTCCGGGACCGGTGTCAACGCCTGGGTGCTGTAGATCCCGGTCTCGGCGATCCGCAGGACGGGGTTGGAGATGTCGGTCCCGAGAATGCGGAAGTCGAAGCGCGGTCCGCTGCGCACCATGTCGTCCAGCACGATCGCGATCGTATAGGCCTCCATGCCCATTGAGGCGGCCGCGCTCCAGACCTTCAGGGCGCCAGAGCGAAGCGCTCCTCCCCTCGAGTTGAGCAACTCGGGAACGGCGGTCTGTCGCAGGAAATCGAAATGCGCCGGTTCGCGAAAGAAATCGGTCTTGTTCGTCGTGACGGCGTCGATCAGATGGATCAGCTCGTGCTCGAACTGACTGGGTTCGAACAGGGCGTCGACATAGTCGCGGATATCCGTGAGACCGAGCGCACGGACACGCTTCAACAGCCGTCCCTCCAGCATGAAGCGTTTGCCAGGCGGGATCTTGATGCCCACCTGCGTCTCGATGAGCTGCGCCAGCGCGCGGAAGTGCGGATCCGTCAGGGATCCGCAGCCGCCGATGCCGTCCGCCCAGGCGGGCTTAAGCTGCGGCTGGGGCATGAGCACCGTGGTCGGCAGGAGCGGGCAGGCCCGTCTGGGCCATGAGCTTGGCGAGATCGAACAGCACGACGAACTTGTCGCCCTTGCGTCCGATGCCGGCGATGTAGTCCGAGGTCCAGCGGCCGCCGACCTGCGGCACGGACTCCACTGTTGCCTCGTCGATGTCGGTGACCTCGAACACGCAATCCGCGACGAAGCCGACCCCGACCAGGCGGTCGCCGACCGGTACGTCGAGAATGATGATCCGGGTCGCCTCCGTTGTTGCCACGTTCGGCAGGTCGAGCTTCAGCCGGAGATCCACGATCGGATAGCCGCTGCCGCGCACATCGATCATGCCGAGCAGGAAGTGCGGCGCATGAGGCAGCCGGGAGATCGGTCGCATGTCGAGGATCTCGCGGACGTTCCGGATGCTGATTCCGAAAATCTCGCCGGCGAGACCGAGCGTGAGGTATTGAGCGGTTTCGGTCATGCTTCGTCCTGTTCTCTGGTCGCGGTCCGTCGGCGAACCCCACCCGTCTCTGCCGGGGCAGGGCCCGGTGGGGGACGCATCTCAGCGCCGGAAATCGGCGTCGCGCTCGTCCTCGCCGTCGTCCAGGCTGAAGGCGAAGCCTCCGCCGCCTGCGGCCCTGACCGCACGTGCCGGCCTGGACTTCGCGGGCGCCTGCTTCTTCATCCCGCCTCGGTCCGCGGCAGCCATGCTGGCGGCCTTGGAGCGCAACTGGGACACGGCGCCATCGAGCGCCGCGGGCGAAGCCGCGTTGCTGATCCCGGCGGTCTCGTCGATCCGGAAATAGGCGATGGTCGACTGCAGCTGATCGGCTTGGGCCGCGAGCTCTTCGGAGGTCGCGGACACCTGCTCCGAGGCGCCGGCGTTCTGCTGGCCGACCTGGTCGAGCTGCTGGATCGCCTGGTTGATCTGGGCCGAGCCGACGTCCTGTTCGCGGCAGGCGGCCGTGATTTCTTCGACGAGCTCGGCCGTCCGCTTGATGTCGGGCACGAGCTTCGCCAGCATGCCGCCGGCCTCCTGCGCGACCTTGACAGTCTCGCCCGACAGCTGTCCGATCTCCGTCGCGGCCGCCTGGCTGCGTTCCGCGAGCTTGCGAACCTCTGACGCGACCACGGCAAAGCCCTTGCCATGCTCGCCGGCGCGCGCGGCCTCGACCGCCGCATTCAGCGCCAGCAGGTCGGTCTGGCGCGCGATCTCCTGCACGATCGTGATCTTGCTGGCGATGGTCTGCATCGCCTCGACGGCGCGGCCGACGGCGGTGCCGCTGGCTTCGGCATCCTTGGCCGACTGCGCTGCGATCTTCTCCGTCTGGCTGGCGTTCTCGGCGTTCTGCTTCACGTTCGCCGCCATCTCCTCCATCGAGGACGAGGCCTCCTCGGCGGAGGACGCCTGCTCGGTCGCGCCCTGCGACAGCTGCTCGGCGCTGGCCGACAGCTGCTGGCTCCCGGCCGAAACGTTCTGCGCCGCGGTGAGCGCCTCGGACACGATCTGGCGCAGCTTTTCGACCATGCGCTCCAGCGCCATGCCGAGCGTATCCTTGTCGGACAGCCGCTTGGCCTCGACGGTGAGGTTGCCGCTGGCGATCTCGTCCGCCACCGTCGCCATCTTGTTCAGATTTGCGGTCATGACGTTCAGCGACTTGATGAGGTCGCCGACCTCGTCATTGCTGTTGTGAGAGACCGTCTGGCTGAGATCGCCGGTGGCAACCGCTTCGGCGAGATCCACGGCGCGACCGACTCCGCGGCTGATGTTGATGGCGATCCACAGCGCCGAGGCCACGGCGATGATGAAGGAGGCGGTGACGATGCCAAGCAACAGAAGCTGAGCATTGGCACCGTCCGTGCGCGCGGCCTCAGCGCGCTCGGCCATCAGCCCCTGAACATAGTGTACATATTCGGTGAGGCCATTGGTCGCCTGTCCGACCGCCTTGCGGACTTCCGTCGTCGATAGCACGACGCCTCTGGCGCGATCGGCTCTGCCGATCTTCAGTGCTTCATCCTGTGCGGCGTTGACGGCCGTATACTGAACTGCAAACTGGTCCAGCAGCTTGCGTCCGTTCTCGGTGGCGACTGCATAGATCTCATCCCTGCCCTTGAGCATGGTCGTCCTCAGCGTCGCGACCTCCGCCGTGAATCGATCGAAATCCGCGTCAGTCGCGGCCAGCAACGCATTCTTTTCGGCCCGGATCTGGAGCAGCAGCGTCGCCTGCAACTGCATGGCTTTTTCCAGCCGCCCCGAAGCTGCGACGATGGTTTGCGTGGCCGCGATGGTCTCGGAGAGCTTCATGTAGCTGAGCGCACCTGCGATCACGGAAAGCAGGATGACGATGCCGAATGATGCCGCTAGTTTTGCCTTGATCGTCAATCTCATATCGTCCCCTAATCTTCTGTGACGAGCTCGGAAGCTGTTGCTTTGCTGCTACGATCGCGATCGCTTCGCGCCGGTTGATGATGACGTAGATGAAGTCGAGCTTCGCAGTTCACGCCTTGCGTCGAGTCATCCCTTTTCGGTGTGTCGCCGCCGGGCCGTCGCACGCTCTCGACAGAGCGCCAGCGATTGTCCGGCGGCGGTGTCAGAAGCGCTGGAAGTCGCCGTCGCGATCATCCCCGCCATGGTCGAGATTGAACGCGAAGCCCGGCCCGCCTGCCGCAACCCGTGCGGTCCGCGCCGGCTTGGCCGTCGTCGCAGGCCTCTTGCCGCGATCGGCCGCGGCCATGGCCGAAGCCTTGGCGCGCAGTTGCACGACGGCGCGGTCGATCGGCGGTTCGGCCGGTTCTGACGGAGCCGAGCCTGCGCCGCCGATCCGGAAGAACGAGATGGCCGATTGCAACTGCTCGGCCTGCGACGCCAGTTCCTCCGATGTTGCAGAGACCTGCTCGGAGGCGCTCGCATTCTGCTGGCCGACCTGGTCGAGCTGCTGGATGGCCTGGTTGATCTGCGCCGAGCCGACGTCTTGCTCGCGACAGGCGGCGCTGATCTCGACCACGAGCTCCGCCGTCCGCTTGATGTCGGGCACCAGCTTGGCCAGCATGATCCCGGCGTCCTGCGCCACCTTCACGGTCTCGCTGGACAGCTGCCCGATCTCGGTTGCGGCGGCCTGGCTGCGTTCCGCAAGCTTGCGGACTTCGGAAGCGACAACGGCAAAACCCTTGCCGTGCTCGCCGGCGCGCGCGGCCTCGACCGCGGCGTTGAGCGCCAGCAGGTCGGTCTGCCGGGCGATCTCCTGGACGATCGTGATCTTGCCGGCGATCGTCTGCATCGCCTCGACGGCTCGGCCCACGGCGGAACCGCTGGCTTCCGCATCCTTGGCGGACTGCGCCGCGATCCGTTCGGTCTGGCTGGCGTTCTCGGCGTTCTGCTTCACGTTCGCTGCCATCTCCTCCATCGAGGAGGACGCCTCCTCGGCCGAGGACGCCTGCTCGGTTGCGCCCTGCGACAGCTGCTCGGCGCTGGCCGAAAGCTCCTGGCTGCCGGCGGAGACGTTATGCGCCGCCGTCATCGCGTCGCCGACGATCTGGCGCAGTTTCTCCGACATCGTATTGAGCGAGGTGACGAGATCGCCGACCTCGTCGTTGCTGGAAACCTTCAGCGTCTGGGTCAGGTCGCCCTCGGCCACGGCGCTGGCAAGCCCGACGGCGCGGCCCAGCGCCCGGCTGATGCTCAATGCGATCCAGAGGGCGGAGGCCAATGCGATCACCAGGGAGGCGACGATGATGCTCATCATGATCGTCTTCGCGCGCGCGCCGTCCTGCTCGGCGTCGGCGGCGATATCGGCCATCGCCTTCCGGACATAGGCGATGTAGTCGCTCGACGTTGCCATGGCGGCGTCGGCGTTCGCCTTGGCGTCGGTCGCGGCGAGCATGGCGGCGCGGATGTTGCCGCCTTCCTTCACGATCTCGGCAACCCGGGACATTGCTTTGGTCAGGCGGTCGGTCTGGGTCACCAGCGCGGCCGGCGACAGGCTGGCGGCGGCGAGCGCACCGCCTGCGCGCTGCACGGCCGTACGTAGCGCCTCCATATCCGACATTTGCGCCTTGATGATCGCGTTGAGATCGTCGAGGCTGGACGCGTAGAACGACAGCGACATCTGGTTCTGTGCGGCTTCGCTCTGTTTCCGGATCGTCTCCAGGGCCAGCAGCGCATTGCTGCGCTCGACCGAGGGCGCGGCACGGCCGGCGTCGGCCGCAAGGCCATCGACCACCGCGGTGAAGTCCTTCAGGATCGGCAGCCCCTCCGCCGTCCAGACCTGGAAGCCGCGATTGTTCGAGTTCATCGTGCCGAACTTGATGATCTCGTCCTCGGTCGCGTTCATCTTGTCATAGGCCGCCGAGAACTTGTCGAGCAGCTTCCTGCCGGCTTCGGTCGCGACCGCATAGACTTCATCACGCACGCGCTTGGCTTCGACGCGGTTCTGCTTCACGTCCGCCGCGATTTTCGCCGACTCCGCATCCGTCGAGGCGATGATGATGTCGCGCTCGTAGCGCGTCTGCTGCAGGATGTAGTTCTGCAACTGCCCGGCCTTGTCGATCCGGACAGCGCGCTGTACCAGGACGTCCGACGTGTCCGCGAGCTGTGTCAGCTTCGTGTACGCCACGCCTCCGGTGACCATCGACAGCACGATGATCGCGCCGAATGCGCTGGCCAGCTTTGCCTTGATCGTAAATCTCATGATAGCCCTCTTGTGCCCCGCACGGATCTCTAGTGGAGGATCCGCTCGATGTTCGGAACGATGACGAACTCGTCACGCCATTTGGTGATGAAGCGGATGAACTCCGACTTCCAGCTGACGCCGACACGCGGCGTCTGTTGCGTATCGCAGCGCGAGATCTCGGTCACCTCGTAGACCTTGTCGGCGGTCAGGCCGACCAGCACGGGCTCGTTGTCGATCTGGGTTTCGATGACCACGATCCGCGTATCGGTCGAGGCGTCGGTCAGCGGCATGCCGAAGCGAAGCCGCAGGTCCGCCAATGGCACGATGTTGCCCCGGACGTTGATGATGCTGTGGACGAACGGCTTGGCGCCGGCCACTCTCGTCGCCGGGACGGGATCGATGATCTCGCGGACGATGGCGGCATCGAGCGCGAACTTCTCGTCGCCCAGGCCGATCATGACGACCTGGATCGTCTGGTCGCCATCAACTGCTGCGTGCTCGCTCTGCTGAGTCATCAGGCCGCCTCGTTCAGATGTTGCTTGTCGGCATGCGCCTGCGCCAGCGCGACCAGTTGGACGACATCGAGGATCAATGCTGCCGTGCCGTCGCCGAGAATGGTGGCGCCGGAGAAGATCGTGACGTCGGAATGCAGCTTGGAGAGCGACTTGATCACGGTCTGATGGCTGCCGATGATCTGGTCGGCGACGAGGCCGACGCGCGTCTCGCCGGTCGAGACGATGATGGTCTTCTGATACTCATCCGGCGAGCCGCTGGCCTGCAGGATGTCGCGCAGCATCAGGAACGGCACGAGATCGCCGCGGATGTTGAGGAAGTTGCGTCCGCGTGCGCGCTGGTCGTCGGCGGTGAGCTCGACGCATTCCTCCACGGCTGACAGCGGAATGATGTAGCGGCCTTCGCCGACCCGGATCATCAGGCCCTCGATGATGGCGAGCGTCAGCGGCAGGCGCAGCGTGACGGTGGTGCCTTCGCCCGGCTTGGTGGCCATGTCGATCGAGCCGCGCATGGTCTCGATGGTGCGCTTGACCACGTCCATGCCGACGCCGCGGCCGGACAGCGCCGAGATCGTCTGCGCCGTCGAGAAGCCGGGATGGAACAGGAACTGGTGGATGTCGGCGTCCGGCAGCTCTGCGCCGGGCGCGAGCAGTCCCTGCTCCTCGGCCTTGGCGCGGATGCGCGCCGTGTTGAGGCCGGCGCCGTTGTCGCGCACCGTGACCAGCACCTGCGCCCCGGAGTGGATCGCGTGCAGCTCGATGCGGCCCTTCTCGGTCTTGCCGGCGGCGTTGCGCGCGTCGGTCTGCTCGATGCCGTGATCGATCGCGTTGCGAATCAGATGGACGAGCGGATCCGCCAGGCCTTCGATCATGGTCTTGTCGAGCTCGGTGTCCTCGCCCGATGTGATCAGGTCGACCGGCTTGGAGAGATCACGCGACAGGTCATGGACCAGGCGGCGGAAGCGGCCGAACAGCGAGCCGATCGGCACCATGCGCGCGCCCATCGTGGTGTCGCGCAGGCTGCCGGCGAGGCGCTCGATCTCCTCGGCAATGAGCTTGATGGATGCGTCGGAGCTCGCGGCCGCGAGCTGGCTCAACCGCGCCTGCGCGATCACCAACTCGCCGACCCGGTCCATCATCTCGTCAAGGCGACGGGCCTGCACGCGAACGGTCGCGATGGCGCGGTCGTCGCTGCGCTTGGTTTCCTCGCGGCGTGGGTCCGGTGCCCGCTCGGCTTCCTTGGTCTTCGCTGCTGGCGGCTCCGCGGCCGCGGCGTGCGGTTCGGGCGCTCTCATTGGCGGCTGAGCCGCGGGCTCGGCCGGATGCGACAGATCGCTCCGCGACAACGGCGTCGCCGTGAGCGTCATCTCGTCGATGACGAACATGAAGATGTCTTCGATGACCTCGCGGCCGCAGGACGCGTGCAGCGTCACGTCCCATGTCAGGTAGCAGTCCTCCGGCTCGAGCGCGTCGAGCAGCGGGATGTCGTCGGTCAGTGCGATGGCGAAGCAGGGACCGAGCTTGCTGAGATCGTCGAGGAAGTTGAGCGGATTCGAGCCGTTTCGGAGAATGTGCGACTCGAACTCCAGATGGAGGCGCCAGCCTGCCACGGCCGTGTCGTCGTCCGTGCCGCGGTCCGTCGCGGCCGGTGCGCCGGCCGGTTGCAGCGGCGGCGACTCCATGACCGCGCTCGGTGAGACGAAGCGTCGGAGGTCGTCGAGGATGCCGTCGCCGATGATCGTGTCGGTGCTGTCAGGCGCTTCGATCAGGGCGCGAATGTAGTCCTTGGCCGCGAGCGCCACGGTAATGAGCTCGCGCGTCGGCGCGATCTCGCCCTTGCGGACGCGATCGAAGGCGGTCTCGAACTCATGCGTAAAGTTCGCCACCTTGTCGAAGCCAAACATCGCGCCCGACCCCTTGATGGTGTGCAGGGCACGGAACGCGCTGTCGACGAGTTCGCGGTCGTCGGGCTTTTCGCACAGGTCCAGCAGCGCGCCTTCGAGGGTCTCGAACAGCTCGGCGGCTTCCTGCCGGAAGGATTCGGTCCAGTCGGGGCTGCTCATGGGCGCACCAGCCTCGCGACGATCGTGGCGAGCTGCTCGGGCCGGAACGGCTTGGTGATCCAGCCGGTCGCGCCCGCGTCCTTGGCTTCGGACTTCATCGTGTCGTTGGATTCGGTGGTGAGGAAGATGATCGGCAGCCCGCTGAAGCAGGCTTGGCCGCGCAGCGCGCGGATCAGCTCCAGCCCGTTCAGGACAGGCATGTTGAGGTCGGTGATCACCATGTCCGGGCGGCTCGATTGCGCCTGCGCCAGGCCCGCGCGGCCGTCAGCGGCCTCGATCACCGTGTGGCCGGCAGGCTCGAGCGCGACCTTGATGGTCTGACGAATGCTCGGCGAATCGTCGACTGCGAGGATCGTAGCCATCAGATGCCGTCTTTCTTGTACGCGAAATGACGATCGACTGCGGCATCGCCGGCAAATCCCGCGCGACGAATGGCGTTGCGCAACACCTCCGACGGCGCCGTCAGGGCGACCGCGCGTCCCTGGTCTCGTCCGGTCTTCGCCGTCGAGATGAGGAGTTGGATCGAGGTGACGTCGGCCTTGTCGACGCATGAGCCGTCGATCTCGAGTGCGGCACGTTGTCCGAACGCGTCGCGGATCATTTCGTGGACTTCCCGGATTGCCGCAATGCTGCAATCCGCCGGTAGTTTTACGGCCTCTTTCGACTTCAGATACTCAGACACCATTACGTCTCCAGCGGGAACGTCACGGCGGCATCGTGCAGGACGAGAATTAGAGATTCGCTAAAACGCATCAGACTTTTCAGGCAATCGGATAACTCAAATGATCCCGATCAACTAATAAGTAGATCGCGGTGCAGATCTCCCCGGAGAACTACGGTGCGGCAGCCTCTTCGCGGCCTGGCGAATGGATGATGCGATTCCGCGGCTCTTCAGTCCCGTGGCAGATGCTGACGTCAGTGCCTGCGCGCGTCAGGACGGTTGTTTCAACAGCCGATCGATCAGCTGAACGACAGCCTCTTCCAATTCAGCCGGCGAGTCGATCGTGATGCCATCCGTGTAGTACTGCCCGACGGGGTGGCCGATGCCGATGGCCGTGAGACCGATATCCCCGGTCCGCTCGATCTGCTCGGTGACATCGCGCAGATGACGAACCAGCGGCCCGATCACACATAGTCGACGCTGACGCGCGTGTCGCCGCCGATCACCAGAAATTCGCCTTCGCCCTTCAGCGCGTGCGACGACAGGAGGCTGTTGAAGAACACGATCTTGCTCACCGGAATCCTGGCGGTGAGAATCATGTCGCCAAAGCAGCCGGCGGTGTCGCGGTCCGACGAAAACGAGACGAGATTGTTGAGCCGGATCACCGCCTCGCGCCGCGCCGTCCGCTCGACGATCCAATGCTCGTCGAACGCGTTGACGCCGCGATGCAGCGTGAGATGCGTCTCGCCAGGGAAGGCGAAGCGGCGGATCGCCCATTGGCAGAATTCGAACAGCAGGTCGAGCTGCACCCAGATCGCATTGTTGTGGAAGCGGCTCGACATCTTCTCCTCGACATAGGTCGTCCAGGCCCGGCTCGCGACGAGCGCGATGACCTCCTTGTGGAACGAAGGGCCGAGGCCGAAGCGGCTCTCGACCCAGCCTTTCAGAACGGCGCCTTCCGGGCCGTTGCTGTCGAAGCCCCAGCCCTGGATCAGCCGCAGGAACGACGAGCGAAAGCGCCGCTGGCCACTGGACACGGCTGCGCGCTGCTCCGGATCAAGGCCGAACATCGCCATCATGTAGGTCGAAAACGCCTGTCCGGCTTCGCTGAGATCCTCGGCCTGGTCGAGCATCGTGAACAAGCTGGGGTTCATCTCGGTGACGCCCCAGATGTGCAGCGGCACCGCCGTCTCGTTGAAGGCGCAGCTCGCCAGCCACTCGGAGGGACGCCCCACCAGATTGGTCGAATGGCCGATGCCGCGCCGTGATGATCGTGCTGAGTCCCTCATGGCGGACATGATGCCGTCTTATGCCGCGGTGGGGAAGGTCCCGTTGAGGGGCCTTCGAACGAGATCCTCGTTGATTGGCCGCAGCTCAGCTGCAGCCGCCGCATCCGCCGCCGCCCCCGCCATCTCCGCCGCCGCCACATCCGCCGCCCGTCGAGCCGCCGCCGCTGCCGAGCGTTTGCGAGGTCGCCAGCACCGAGGCATAGGCGGAGCCGGAGAGCACCACGGCGCCCGACAGGGCCACGGCGATCAGCAGCTCGTGGTCGCGCGGTGCGCGCGCGGCGCGGGCGTGAGACGCCTTGTAGCTCTGGAGCGCGTCGTTGCCGGCGCGGGTCCGCGTCGGCGCCTTCGTCATCTCGTAGGCGACGTAGCAGGTCGCCGCCATCAGGACGAGGAGGAAGCCGACCGGGTGATGCCGCTCGGTGCCGACCACCACCTTGATGGTGCCGAGCAGCAGGAGCGCTGCGATCAAGGCCAGCGCGGCGCTGCGGAAGGCAGTCAGCTGGGGAGCGGTCGGCGCGTAGCCGAGCGCCTGCAGCCGTTGCTTGACACGCTCGGCGAGCGGCCCCAGCGCGCTCTGGAATTCCTTGCGCGTCATCTCGGAACGCAGCTTGAGGTGAGGCGGACGGTCGATCAGTCCGGCCAGCGGCGCCTGGTCGGACACCGTGATCCTGTGATTGCGCGGCGTGAAGGTTGCGGCGTTCTTCGCGGCAAGGCCGAGCAGCACCGCGTCGCCGAGACGGTGTTCGCCGCCGGCGAGATAAGCGAGCTCGAGCTCGCGCAAGGCACGGATCGTGGTCGCGGCTGGACCGATCATGCGGCGGCCGAGACCGACGAGCCCGAACACGATGACCGCGCTGGTCGCATAGAGCAGCAGGAATGGGCCGGCCGTCCAGTCGAACGGATTGAGCGCCATGTTCATCTCCTCAACAGTCGCCGCAGCCAAGCGCTTGGCCGCGGCAGGATGAGCCAATAGGTGCGGTCGGTGACATGATAGCGCGGGCCGGCGAAACGGAGATGTGTCGCCGGCCACAGATCGGGGCTGGGCGGACCGAAGAAGCGTTCGTGCAGCGCCAGGGTCTCGGCATATTGGCGGCGGTAGGTCATCTGCGCCTCCGGGCCGCCGGGGGTCGGATCGTGATGCAGCGGAGCCTGCAGCCGCTCGCCGCACCAGGTGGTCCAATAGTCGCGCGAATAGATCAGGTGCTGATGCCAGACCTCGTCGACGGCCTCGCTCGGCGTCACCGGCGTCGGCGAGACCATCGCGAGGAAGCAGAAGCGGCGATAGGCCTCGATCGTGGCGCGCGCCTCGTCGAGGCTCCAGCCATGGTCGCGGGCCAGACGTTGGGTGAAGTTCAGCGGCGTGGCGGGCTCGAAATCATGCGCGGCGATGCGCCGCCACAGCTCCTGTCGCGCAGGCGTCCAGTCCGGCTCGTCGGCCTGGACGTCGACCTTGACCTGCGCGCGCAGCACCGAAAGCTCCCGGAGATCGTGCACGACGAGACCATAGCATGGAAGCGCGTGCAGTTCCAATGGCGGGCCGGCGCCGCAGGCGGCTATGCTGAATATCAGCCTCCAAGACGGACCCTGGTCTGTGCCAATTTGCGCCACTCGGCGTCGAGCCGGGCCGACAGGTCGCGCGCCGTATCCGGTGAGAGTACTCGCTCGATGGCCGGGGCCTCGATCGGATCGACTGCGGGGAGCGTGGCATAGCCCAGATTGGCAAGCCTCGCTCGGAGCGGCGGGTGGGTCGAATCGGGATCCTCCCCGGGTTCCTCCTCCATCGTCTTGGCCGCAGCAGCGGTAAGCGCATCATGGTCGCGGAGGTCGGCGAGCCGGGCTGACACGCGCTGCAGCGGCGCCGCCGGCACGCTGACGGCGCCGAGCATGTCGGTCTCCAAGGGCGTGAATACCAGCTCGCGCAGCCGCGCCACGGCGCCGGCGATCAGCACGAGCGATCGCGCCATCTCGGATGGTCCCATCAGTGCGGCCGCGCGCCGGTCAGCGGCCAGCTCGTTGCGGCGCGACAGCGCACGATGTTCGCCGTTCAGCCATGTCAGCAGCGAGCGCAGCAGCAGCGCGGCGAGGCGGCCGGTGATGGTGCGGTCGGGATTCGCGTAGTGCAGAACGTTGTCGCAGGCATGCATGAAGTCGAGCAGGTTCTTGCTGCCGGTGATGTGCCGCAGCTCCGCATGAGCCACCTCGTGGGCGACGGTGGCGCGGATGGCACGCTCGTCGAGGATCATCAGGAGCGGCAGTCCGACCGTCATCGTGACGTGCTGCCGGAAGAGACCGGCATGGCCGCGCGCCTCGCTGATCGATGCGTTGAACTCGCCATCGATCCGCAGCGTGCGCTTCGGCTTGGCGAAGGCCGGATCGATCTCCTGCCAAGTCCTCCACAGCAAGGGGGCCATGGCTTCGTCGAGGGCGTTGCTCCT
The DNA here is from genome assembly GCF_030159255.1 of Bradyrhizobium sp. SSBR45G. Classification (GTDB taxonomy): domain Bacteria; phylum Pseudomonadota; class Alphaproteobacteria; order Rhizobiales; family Xanthobacteraceae; genus Bradyrhizobium. Next base: position 24,970 of record NZ_BSCT01000051.1, read on the forward strand.
CTCCCGCCACGCCGGCACGAACAGAATTCCGAGCGCCAGCGCGGTGGCCGCTGCCACCACGCAGAACATGATGGGAGCCGTGACGAGCGCCGCCCTCGTATAGTTGTCCAGCATCATCAGCCAGAGCACGACCACGCCGCCCGCCAGCGCGACCACGGGAAGGACCGCATAGCGCCCGAGCTGCAGGATGCATGACAGAACGAGACGCTTCATTCACACGCCCTGATCGCCGTCCTCCGGCCGCACCAGCTTGATGTCCTGGGCGGCGGCCCAGGACCAGATGTCCTGGCGCTTCAGCGCGGTCGCCATCAGCTCGGGAAACTGATGCGGCGTGCAGGCGAACACGGGACAGCCGAGCGAGGCGAGGATCGCGGCATGCCTGGCGTCATAGGCGGGGCGGCCGTCGTCGTTGAGCGCGAGCAGCACGATGAGGTTCACGCCCGACGAGACCAGCGCCTTGGCGCGCGCCAGCATCTGCTCGGCGATGCCGCCCTCGATCAGGTCGCTGATCAGCACCATGTGCGTCCGTGTGGGCTCGCGCACGAGACGCTCGCAATAGGCCAATGCCTGGTTGATGTCGGTGCCGCCGCCGAGCTGCACCGAGAACAGCACCTCGACCGGATCGGCGAGCTCCTCGGTGAGATCGATGATGTTGGTGTCGAACACCACGAGCTTCATCGCGATCGCCGGGATCGAGGCCAGCACCGCAGCGAAGATCGAAGAGTAGACCACGGACGTTCCCATCGAGCCCGACTGGTCGACGCAGAGAATGACCTCTTCCAGATTGGTCCGCCGCGCCGCCCGCGCATGACCGACCAGCGTCTCCGGAACGATGGTGCGATGCTCGGCCTGCCAGTGGCGCAGATTCTTCGCAATGGTGCGCGGCCAGTCGATGTCGCTCGCGCGCGGACGCCGTGTGCGGCGGCGCCGGTCGACCGCGCCGCGGATGGTCTCGGTGGTGCGCGCGTCGAGCTTTTCCATCAGCTCCTTCACGACCTTTGCCACCACTTCCCGCGCCGTCGCCTTGGTCTTCTCCGGCATCACCGAGCGCAGTGCCATCAGGTCGGCGACCAGATGCACGTCGGCTTCGAGAGCTGCGAGAAACTCCGGCTGCAGCAGCATCTCCTTGAGGCCGAGCCGCTCGAACGCGTCCTTCTGGATCACCTGCACCACGGGCGCGGGAAAGAACTCCCTGATGTCGCCGAGCCAGCTTGCGACGCGCGGCGCCGAGCCGCCGAGACCGCCGCGGCGTCCGCCGCCGCGCTTGCCGCCGGAGCCCGCGTCATAGAGACCCGCGAGTGCCGCATCGAGCCGCCGGTCGCGCGCGGACAGGCCGGCCTGATCGTCGCCGCCGAGCACGAGGCGCCAGCGGCGGTTGCGCTCGGCATCCGCGTCATTGCTCATGTCGGTCGTCCCTTCATCGCCAAGTCAGCGCCGAGGATCGTCAGCAGCAAGGGCAGGGCGGCATCGAAACCCACGGCATTCGCCGGCATTGGCGCGAGCGGCTGGAGAGGTGAGACATCGCGGGCGTCCGACGCGGCGAGCGGTCGTTGTCTGGCCAGCTCATCCAGCAGGCGCCGCCGCTCGCTGCGGTCGAAGCTCGCGAAGGCGCGGCGCAGCACCGGCAGCAGATTGTTGAAGGCCTCGTCGTCGATCGCGGCCAGCCAGGAGTCGATGATCCGGCGCAGCGCCTGGTCGTGCAGCAGCACCTGGCCGCTCTGGCCGAGGAAGCCGTCGAGCCATTCGCCGGCCTCCAGCGTCGGCACGCTATGGGACAGCGCGCGCGACAGCGACAGCGCGGTCTGGTCGGGCGGGACAACGCCATGATCGTAGAGGGCGCGGCTCGCAAATCCGCGGAGCAGCGGATGCGCTGCGGCGTCGGTCGCGACGCTCGCGAGCGCGCGGCGCCAGCCGTCGCGCAGGCCGGCATCCTCGATCAGCCCGATCGCAGCGTCGAGCCGCGCCAGCCGGCCACGCAGCTCGGCGGCGATTTCGGCCTGCAGGTTGCGGCAGGCATAGACGAGGCCGGCACAGATCGCCTCGATGAGGCTGATCACCAGCAGGCGCAGCGCCTCGGTGGGCAATGCGCGCGCGGTGCCGTAGCGCAGGATCTCGGCGAGCGGCGGCACGGCCTCGGTCAGATCGGTGACATCGCTGGTCGCCGCCGAGCGCTCCTGCAGCAGCGCGATCGTCGTCTCGGCCGCCTGCACCAATCCGGCTTCCAGACAGCCGCGCACGATGTCGGCGACCGTATTGAGCGACGTGGCCGTCTGTGCGGTGGTGATCGCGGCGTTGCCGGCGGCCTGCGCGACCGTCGTGCCGTGGACCAGCGCCTCGACCAGTCTGACCGAGAATTCCGGCTCCCAGCGCAGCCGCCAGTTCTCGCGGAACGTGCCGCGGCTCTGCCCCGATCCCTGCAGCAATCCCCACGGCACCTGGATCAGGGCGAGCCGATGCAGGAGCTGCGACTTCGCGAGACCGGCCTCGCTGCGCAGGTCCAGCGCGATGTCGCTGTCGAGCGCCTCGGGCTTGAGCTTCAGCTTGCGTTGCCAGCGCGCCAGATCCGCGGCGAGCGGCATCTGCGGCACGCTATCATCGATCTCGCCGACACCACGGCCGATGATGAGCTGCTGCTCGATGAGGCGGAACAGCGCGGTCTCACCTTCGCAGAGCGTCGCCAGGCTTGCCTCGCGCATCTCGGCAAGCCCGGGCAGGGCCACGTCACGCAACGCCGCGAGCGTGATCGCCAGCCGCGACGCTTCGATCACGGAGGCGGTTGACGCCGGCCGGCCGTTTCGCCGCAACAACTCGGCGACGCGCGCCTGCCAGCGCGTCGTGAAGCCGGTGGCGTCGAGCGCTGCGGCGTCCTCGTGCTGCAGTCCTTGCCAGAGATGCGCGTACCAGCCGGGCGAAATCACGCCGGCACCATAGCCGGACGACGCGGCGAGACGCGTCTCCGTCCATGGCACCCAGGTCGCGGTCACCTTGATCTGCGGCAATCCCTTCAGCAGCGCACGATCGTCCTTCAGCGCGACCTTCTTGCGCAGCGCCGGCACGTGCCACGCGCCGCAGACGACCGCGACAGGTCCATCCTGCCCGCTCAGCGCAGCGGCGATTTCCAAGCGCATATGCGCCTCGCGGCGCAGCTCGCGCTGCGCTTCGTCCGCGGGCTGGTAGGGCAGGGGATCGATCTTTTCGCGCAGCGCGCCGATCGCCGCTTCCAGTGCGGCAAAGATCTCCGGTCCGTGCGTGCCCTGCTCGACGATCGCATTCCACCAGGACTCGCTATCGTCATAGCCGGCGAGGGTGGCGAGATAGGCCAGCGGATCGCGCCGGATCTGTGTCAGCTCCGGATCCGTAACTTCAGGCTCATCTGGAGCCGCCGCGCTGGCGTCCTCCGGCTCGGCCTCGCTGTCGTCACGCTCCGCCCGCTTCGCCTTCGCCCGCTCCGCGAGGCGATGCGACGCCGGCAGATCGATGAAGCGCACCGGACGCCTCTTCGCCAGCGCCCAGCGGATCGCCTGCCATTCCGGCGAGAACACCGCGAACGGGAAGAAGCTGGCATTGGACGCATCGTCCTGCGCGTGCACCAGCAGCGCGATGGGCGGGACCGTCGCCGGCGAGGCGGCAAAGGCGATCAGCTCGTCGGCATCGGGTGGCCCCTCGATCAGCACGACTGCGGGATCGGCGGCGTCGAGCGCTGACAACACCGCGCGCGCCGAGCCCGGCCCGTGATGCCGGATGCCCAGGAGATGCAGGCGATCGGGCGAAGCCGCGGCCATGTCACATCACGTCGCGAATGGCGCCATAGAGGTCGGCCCACGGCTTGCGCTCGCGGACGACGGTCTCGAGATATTCCTGCAGCACCACCTTGTCCTGCACCGGGTCCTTGACGATGGCGCCGACGAGGTTCGCGGCCATGCTCTGCGCGTCGATCACGCCGGAGCCGAAATGGCCGGCCTCGGCCCAGGCGCCGATCGTGACCGCAATCGCCTCCGCCGTCGACAGCGAGCCGGACGGCGATTTCAGCTTGAGCCGGCCGTCGAGCGTCTGGCCGTCGCGCAGCTCGCGGAACACCGTGACGATGCGCATGATCTCCTGATCGGCGGGCGCGATCTTCGGCAATTCGAGGCCGCCGCCGATTTCGCCGACGCGCTTGGTGACGATCTTCACCTCTTCGTCGAGGTCGGCCGGCAGCGGCAGCACCACGACGTTGAAGCGCCGCTTCAGGGCCGAGGACAATTCATTGACGCCCTTGTCGCGCGCATTCGCGGTCGCGATCATGTTGAAGCCGCGGGTCGCGTGAATGGAGTCGTTGATCTCCGGGATCGGCATCAGCTTTTCAGACAGCACGGTGATCAGCGTGTCCTGCACGTCCGACGGCATGCGCGTCAGCTCCTCGAAGCGCACGATCCGTCCCGCTTCCATCGCACGCATCAGCGGCGTCGCCACCATGGCTTCGCGCGACGGTCCCTTGGCTAGCAGCAGCGCGTAGTTCCAGCCATAGCGGATCTGGTTCTCGTCGGTGCCGGCCGTGCATTGCACGATCATCTCGGACGAGCCGGAGATCGCGGCGGCCAGATGCTCCGACACCCAGGACTTCGCCGTGCCGGGCACGCCGAGGATCAGCAGCGCGCGGTCGGTGGCGAGCGTCGCCACCGCGGTCTCGATCAGCCGGCGGTTGCCGATATATTTCGGCGAGATCTCGACGCCCGACTTGGTGCGGCCGCCCATCAGATAGGTCACGACCGCCTGCGGCGACAGCCGCCATTGCGCCGGCCGGGCGCGTGTGTCCTCCTGCGCCAGCGCCGCGAGCTCATCGGCGTGGAGCGCTTCGGCCGAGCTGCGCAGCTGGGCGCCGGCTTTGCTCGCATCTTGCGTGGTCATGGTCATGCTCCGGATGTCATGAAGGCGCCGCTCACCTTGGCAGCGCGAGGACGAGATCGGTGAAATCCTTGGCCCCGCGCGTGGTCGCGAGCGGCAGCGCGTCGAGCGAGGCGAGGAAGGCGGGCATCGCCGCTGATGGCATCAATGCTGCCATCAGCACCAGCCGGCCGTCGTCCTTCTGCGCCGCCGGCGTGGTCGCATCGGCGAGCTCCTTGACCGCTTTCTGCCAGGCGGGCGATGCCAGCACGCGCTGCGCTGTCGCCGGCGCGAGCGGCTGACGGGCCTTCGCCGCAAGCGACATCACGATGTAGCCGTGCAACGAATCGCCCGCAGCGAGGCGTGCGCCGATGATGTGCATCACCGTGTCGTCATCGCCTTCGGCTGAGGCGGCTTCCATCAGCAGCACGAGAATCCGGTGCTCGCTCGGCGGCAGCGCCGCGATCAGCGCCTCGGGCGGTGCGCCGACGGCGGCCGCGAGCGCGGAGAGCTGCAGGCCGCCGAACAGCCGCTCGCGCAGCGCCTCGGTCTCCTGCCATTTCAGCCCGTCGCTCGGCAGGGTGAAGGTCAGCGTCGAGGCCGAGCCGAGGCCGATCTTGGCCAGCAGCGACCCCGCGCGCTTGAAGCATCGCGCCGCCTCCGTCAGCCGGTTGCCGCGCGCCGCGCGTTCGGCGATGCGCGCCAGCAGCTGGACAGCGACCTGCTTGACGCTGTCGGCGCGATCTCCGCTGAGGCTCTCCAGGAACGGCTGGTCGTCCGCGCCGAGGCCGACGACCAGCGCATCGAGCAGCGCGGCGCGCACCGGCGCCGGCTCGCTCTTCCAGACGGATTCGATCAGCGCGCGGCCCGCGGCGGGATCGTCGCGGCGCAGCCCGGCGACGAAGGCGCGGCGCTGCGCCTTCGGGAAGGTGGTCCAGTTGTCGATGGTGATACGCTCGAAGAACAGGCCCTTTGCCGCATCCTCATCGGAGTCGGAGGCGGTCAGCGCGAGAAAAGCGCGCTCGGCGAGACCTTGGTCCTCGGCATTCGCTTTGATGTGGGGCACGAGATCCGGCAGATCGAACGGATGCAGCCGGCAGCCGGCGGCCTGGATGCGGCGCAGCGCGAGCGGCAGCACGTTCGAGGTCAGCGACTTCTCGGCGCTGCGCGCGAGCGCCTTGAGCGCGCGCCGTGCCGGCGCGGGCAGGATCGGCCGCGCGTCCTGATGCAGCCGCAGCGCTGCGTCCGGGACAGGATCGGCGACCGGCGATGGCGCGCCGGCAAAGCGCTGCCATTGCGCAGCGAGCGCCAGCAGCGGCAGCGCTGGCTCGCGATCTCGCGGCAACAGCCCGGTCAGTGTCGCCGGCACTGTCAGCGGCTGCCGCGTCAGGCCGAGCAGTAACGACTGGCGCAGCCGGGCATGAATCTGCGGATCGATCGCGCTGGCCATCGTCAGTCCTCGTGATGCCAGCGGCCGAGCTGCGTGTCGGCGGCGAGCACCTGCGCGGTGCGGCCGTCCCACAGGCAGAGCAGCGACACATCGTCCAGCCCGAGCAGCGGCACCAACTGATCGATCTGGCCGCGTTCGACTGCGATCGTCGCGCCGCTCGCGTCGGTGATCGCGAGCGCGCCCTTGCCTGCGGTGCGCAGCGCGACGCCCGACAGCAGCATCGGCCAGCGCTCGAGCCACGGCAGCGCCGCGAGCGTCGATGCGTAGTCTCGCAGCGCCGGCGCAAGGCCCGGCAGCGGGCGCGGCCATGTCGCGCCGTCCGCCGTCTTGCGGCTCGCCAGCAGCCCGCGCAGCGGCGCGGCCGAGGGATAGAACACGACTTCGCCGTCGATGACCTCGCCGGGCGCGAACGGAAAGCCGGCGCCGCCACTGGAGACCGGCACGAAATCGACCAGCACCGCGACGCCCGGCTGATTCATGTCGTTGCTCGCATTGACGAGCCACGTCTCCAGCCGGCGCAGCTTGTCGGGCTGCACCTCCGAGAGATTGGCGGCGACGATCCACACGCTGCTGGCCCGCGGTGCTGTCGCGTCGGCCAGCAGCTCCTCGCGGCGCACCGACCAGCCGACCGCGCGGCGGACATCGTCGCGCAGCGGGGCGGGCAGGCGGTCCTGGTGCCGATAGGCCGAGGCGATCAAGGTCATCGCGCCGAGCCGCTCGATGGCGAGATCGGCGCGGCGCTCGTCGCCGACGCGAAACAGCTCGGTGCCGAGCTGATCGAGCCGTGCGGCGAGGCCGCCGGCCTTGGCATCGACCAGCCGCGTCGACAGCGTGCGCGCGGCCGCCGCGGCGCGCGTGGTGAAATCGGCGAGCCCCTGATTCAGCTGGTCCGCGATCCAGCGGTCGAGCTCGTCGAGCCCGGCAAGGATCGCCGCCTCGCGCTCGGCCTTGATGCGCTCGCGCTGCGCCTCGGCGCGCGCGGCGGCCTTCGGATCAATGGTTGCCGTGGTCGCAGCGTCGGCCAGCGCCGCATCGAGCGAGGGCGCCGCGGCCGTCTCGTCGCCCTCGGGCCTGGGCTTCCCCGGCGGACGGCCGCTCGTGCCGCGCCGCCGCGCGCTCCAATCCTCGACCCATTGCGGCGGGCTCGCGCTCTCGAACCGCTCCGGCTTGTCGACGCGCAGCCACAGCACGGCGAGGACGTGCTTGCAGGGAAACTTGCGGCTCGGGCAGGTGCATTTGTAGCCGCGGCCATCGGCGGCCGTGACGACGCGATACGGCGTCGCGCCGGAGCCCTGGCATTCGCCCCACAGCACCTCGGCATCGGTGCTCGCGGCCAGCACCGGCCAGCCGGCGGGCTTCACCAGCTTCAGTGCAGCGGCGAGTGAGGCCTGGTCAGGTGCCAGCCCTTCGATCCGTTCGCGTGTCAGAGACACCCACTCTCCCAACGGCTGATCGCGCGATGATGCACTCCCTAGCAGATGGCAGGAGAGCCGCACAACAATTCAAGCGCGATCGGCGAGCGCCGTTCGCATTGATCGCCACATCGCAGGTCAGAAACGCGCAGCGTGCCTCAGCGCGTCTCCTTGCTCCGCTGCCATTTCAGGAAGTCGCTGTAGAGCTTCGCCGCCTCGTCCGGCGACATCCGCGCCTGCGCCTTGCGCTCGTCGAGAAACTTGCGGAATTCGGCCGGGTTACCGTCGGTCGCCGGCGACTGCATCGCCCGCGCGCCGTCGAGCCAGTCCTGCGCCGCCTTGAAGCGGATGAGGCCCTGCACCGGCGCCGACAGCACGGTGTCGCGCCACTTCGGATGCCGCGGCGGCGATTGCAGCACCTGGATCTTGCCGAACAATGCATCGACGAAGCGCGCCGTGCGGCGATAGCGCTCGCTGTTCTCCGGCCAGTTGTAGACCATCAGCACGGTGGAGGCCGCGACCGCGTCGACCCTGGCGCCCGGCGGCACCAGGTTCGGATACTCGTCGGACGAGAACGTCGTCGGCAGATAGATGTCCTGCAGCGCGCGGTCATACGGGACCGGCAGCAGATGCAACCGGCCGCCGTCGTTCTTGATGCCCTTGATGATCGGCGCGTCCTTCGACACCGACGCGATCCAGGCATCGCCCTGGCCGTCGATCAGCTTCTGCAGGCCGCCGGTCGGGTCGGTCTGCGAATCGATCTCGGCCTGGATGCCGAGGCGGCGGAAGATGGTGCGCGCCGCCGGCAGGCCGATCGAGCGTTCCGCGAACACGCGCTTTCCGTTGAGATCCTGCAGGCTGCGGATCTCACGGCGGGCGATGATGTGGACGTCGTTGTGGAACAGCTGCGCGATGTAGCGCACGCGCTGGGCGATATCCGGAATGTTATATTCCGTCTTGACGAATTCCAGCGCGTCGGTGGCGACGAAGCCCATGTCGATGTTCTTCAACATGATGATGTCGACGAGGTTCTGCGCCGAGCCCTTGCCGAGGATCGGCAGCACGCGCAGGCTCTCGCCTTCATCGAGCACTGCCGCCATGTCCGAGCCCATCACCGACATCGGTCCGCCGATCGGCGCGGTAATCACGGTCACGGTGCCGGAGTTCAGCGATTCGCGGTCCGGCAGATTGCCGACAGTGGCCGCGCCCGCCGCCGGGCGTTGCTGCTGCTGGGCCTCAGCGCTGCCGGCGAACGCGGCTGCGGCCGCCAGCATGATTGTCGATACGAGTGCGCAAACACGAACACGCGCCACACCTGCCCCCAAACGCTTCCTTGAGTCATTCTAATTTGGCAGTGTACGTAGCAATTCGATCCGGGCCGAATTTTGTCCTCTAGGCGGCGATGCACAAGACGCTGCAAAGTCGCCCCACCGGTTCCATGCCAATGCTGGAATTCCGGGGGGCGGCAAGGCCGTGAGCGACGCGGCCGTCATGCGTCAACGCGTCGCGCCGATCAACAAACTATCAACTTAGGCGCTTGCGGCGTCGAGCCGCGCAACCTGATCGGGCGTCAGCGCGAGCTCTGTCGCCGCGACCAGCGTATCGACATGCTCCGGCTTGGTGGCGCTCGCGATCGGCGCAGTCACCGAGGGCTTGGCGAGCAGCCAGGCCAGCGCGACCGAGGCCTGCTGCGCGCCGGTTTCCGCCGCCACCGCATCCAGCGCGGCCAGGATGCGCAGGCCGCGCGCGTTCATGTATTTCGGAATGCCGCGCTGTCCGCGCGGGCTCTTGCCGTAGTCGGCCTCGGAGCGGTACTTGCCGGTGAGGAAGCCGGCCGCGAGCGAGAAGAAGGTGATGACGCCGACCTCGTTCTGCTCGCACACGCGCTGCAGCGCGCCCTCATACACCGACCGCTCGGCGAGGCTGTAGTCCGGCTGCAGGCTCTCATAGCGCGGCAGGCCGTTCTTGGCCGAGATGTCGAGCGCGGCCTGCAGCCGCTCCGCGGAGAAGTTCGAGGCGCCGATGACGCGCACCTTGCCGGCCTTGATGAGCTTGTCATAGGCCGCCAGCGTCTCCTCCTGCGGCGTCGCCTCGTCGTCCTTGTGCGACTGATAAAGATCGATCGCGTCGGTCTGCAGCCGGCGCAACGAGTCCTCCACGGCGCGCGCGATGTAGTCGGCCTTCAGCCCGACCTTGCCGTCGCCCATGTCCATGCCGACCTTGGTGGCGAGGATGATCTTGTCGCGGTTGCCGCGCAGCTTCATCCATTTGCCGATGATGGTCTCGGACTCGCCGCCGGTGTGGCCGGGCACCCAGCGCGAATAGACGTCGGCGGTGTCGAGAAAGCTGATCCCCGCATCCAGCACCTTGTCGAGCAGGCGGAACGAGGTCGCCTCGTCCACCGTCCAGCCGAACACGTTGCAGCCGAAGCAGAGGGGCGGGACGAGGAGGCTGGAGCGGCCGAGCGGACGATGCTTCATGACGATCTCTCGATTCGGGAGGGCTTATGAAATGTGTAGCTGGATGTATGGCGAACGCCTGCGGCAGATTGCCTCGGTTCGCTGCGCATGACCAGCGCGGCAGCAGCATGGCGGGGCCGCCATCGCGCATCCAAACCATGGCGCCGTTGCCCCGAAGAGGGTCCGACGACGTCAGACTTTGCACTTAGTTGCCGATGATGGTCCGCTCATTGCGAGTGCTTCGCATATGAGGATGCGAGGCCCGGGGGTAAGGAGTCCGTCCAATGAACACGCTGACCTATGACCAGCTCGGATTGAGCTCCGACGCCCTCATGGTGCCTGACGCGGCTGCTGCGAAGACCACGACGACCACCACGGCTGCTGCGGCCACGCCGTTCGCGCTGCCCGCCGGGGCGGTGTCGGATCCGGTCGTGCACGCCGACGGCTCCGAGACCGTCGCGGTCCACACCGGCGGCCTCACCTTCAATCTCACCTTCGATGCGGCGGGCGCGGCGGCGCCCGAAAGCTTCCGTGCGGGCGTCGAGCAGGCGGCCGCCATCCTGTCGTCGGCGATCACCGACCAGGCCACGGTCAATCTCTCGATCGAATATAACGGCACCGGCGGCGGCGCCGGCGCCAATGTCAGCAACGGCGTGATGGCCAACTACACGTCGTTGAAGAACGACCTGCAGGATCACGCGGCGGCCGGCGATACCGTGTTCGACAATCTGTCGAACAAGGCGACCGTGCAGGGCCATTCGCAGGTGTTCGTCGCCAACGCGCAGGCCAAGGTGCTCGGCCTGATCGACCCGAACAACACCACCACCGAGGACGGCTTCGCCATCTTCAACACCGACATCCCGACCCAGTCGCTGGTGGGCGTCGCGCTGCACGAGCTGTCGCATGCGCTCGGACGCGTGCCCTCGCCGGGCAATCTCGACATCTTCGACCTTTCCGACTTCACCCGGCCCGGCCACAATTTGATCAACAACAGCATCAGCTCGGCGCCCCCGGCCTATTTCTCGCTCGACGGCGGCGTCACCAAGATCGCCGATTACGGCCAGACGTCGGATCCCGCCGATTTCCTCAACACCGGCATCCAAGGCGCCAACGATCCGCTCAACGAGTTCTACAATCCGACCACGTCGCAGACGCTGTCGCCGATCGACCTCGTGGTGCTGGAGGCGCTCGGCTACAACATCTCGACCCCGGACACCCAGGCGCTGCTGGCGCAGATCCCGCATGCGGCCGGCGTCGCCGCGCCGGTGCAGACGCAGCAGCAGGCCGCCACGATCGCCTCGGCGGTCGCGGCCGAGACGGCGGCCAGCCTGACCAAGCTCGGCGATGCCGCCGGCGCCGCGCAGGTGCTGGCGAATGCGCAGGCCGATGCCGCCGCAGCCAACGGCTCACACGGCGACGCGACCAGCTACGCCACCTATTCCACCGACTCTCATCACGATCCCATGGCGCTCGCCATGCATCTGCACCACATCAGCATGAATTGAGGGAGGCGGCGAAGGCGGCCTCCTGCCGCGCCCCACGCACGATGCGCCTTCGCTCGCCTGCCATGCGGCCGTCCCGCAGCCGGGCTCGCGCGCGATGCAGCCGCACGCCATCAGCACGAACCAGCGCCGCGCGCGAGCGCGGCGTAGACGCCCCGATGGGCGCTCATCTCCGCTGACGTCGGCGGCTCCCAGATGCTTTCGATGACATCGAACATCGGCCTGGTGACGGTGAGCGAGAAGGTCTCGCCCCGCGTCTCGTTGCGCAAGCTGACACGCTGCCAACGCTCGGCGGCCGGCACGTCGAGAAAGTGCAGCGTGACGTCGAATCCGGATTGGCGAGCCAGGGCCGCGAAGCCCGCCCGGCTGCTGGCGCGCAGAAACGACAGGTCGAGCACCGCGTCGACGCCGGCCTGTGCGCAGCGCGTCGCCATGCGCCCGATCAGCTGCTCGCAGCGCCCGACGCGTTCGACCACCCAATCGAACCGCATCGGCTCGGGCTGATCCTTGCCGAACAGATCCACCATCCATTCGTCGATCGAGAAATGCACCCCGTTGCAGCGCCTGACGAGATCCAGCGCGTAGGTGGTCTTGCCGGCACCGGTCGCGCCGCAAACGAGGTGAAAGGTGCTGGCCATCGCTTGGTCGATCCTTGTTCGGTCAAGGACATATTATCCGGGTAAAATTTCCTTCTGTCAATAATTACCCGGGTAATAATTTGCGATGATCCTGCGGCGGCCGTTCGACATCAGTCCGCGCCCGCCGCGTCGCTCATTACGGTGACAGTGCACTAAACTTCGCAATCTGCCGCCCATGGAGCTTCGCGGCCAGCTCCGTGCCGAAATGGCCCTGCGGATTCGACGGCGACAGTCCATCGCGCTTTTCCCATTCCGTAATCCGCACCCTTGCCTTGTCGAAGGCGTCCTCGAGCGACACGCCTGCGGTGAGGTTCTGGTTGAAGAGCGCATCGCCGAAATAGGTCCATTCGCGCTCGTTCGAACAGCCGAACGACGGATTGTTCTCGTCGGCGGCGGTCAGCACCACGCTGTCGGACGAGGCCAGGCGCTTGACGAAAACGCCGGAATAGCAGGCCGACACGATGATCATCCGGTTCTTGATGCCTTCGCGATCGAGCACGGTTGCGATGTGATCCGGGGAGAGATGAGTGTAGACCGCGCCCGCGAGGTGGAGTCCGACGCCGGTCGCATCGCCGTGCGAGGTGATGAAGATCAGCAGGACGTCCTCGTCCTTGTTCATGACCTTGGCGATCGCATGCACGGCGGCGGCGAAGTTCGAGCGGTTGGCGATCGGTGTCGTCTCGGTCGTGGCGGCGTGATTGACGAGCCGGATCGTGCCGCGGTCCAGCCCGATCGCGCGGTCCAGCGCCGCCAGCCCGCCATCGAGCTCCTTCACGAACACATTCTCATCGGCCCAGCCGGCGATTCCGACCGTGTAGACGTCGACCGCGCCCTTGCGCTCCGGCAGCAGCTTGCCGGCTTCGGCCTCCATCAGCAGGGGCTGCGCGAGCTGGATGTCGGCGCCGGCCGGTTGAGGCGCTGGAGCGGCGTCGGCCGCCGCCGAGCGGGAGCGAACCCAGGCCCAGAGATTGTAAGTGCTCGGATCGGACTCGTCGTCGAGGAACGCCGGCTGTCCCGGCAGCAGCACGAGCGCCAGTCCCGAAGCGACGGTCAGCCCGAGCGCGCGCAGCAGCGGCCGCCGGTCCGGTCCGAGATTGGCGCCCAAGGTGCGCGCGACGGCGCCGATCCACCACACCACCAGCGCCAGAAGTCCGGCGCCAGCTGCGGCGATTTTCACCCAGGGGCTGGTCAACGGGGCCGGCTGCTGGCCGGCCGCCAGCAGCGCGAGCTCGACCGCGCCGCCCAGCACCACCAGCTTCCACAGCAGCGCCGTCCGGTGGCGCGAGAAATAGGACACGCCGATCACCACGGCCATGATGCCGATGCTGAGCGCGGGGGCCGCGATCGCGGCGGTCGCAGCCAGCGTGCCGAGGGCGGTCAGCACCTGCAGCTGCGCGATCGCGCCGCCCCGGTTCATCGCCAAGAACGGCAGCGCGACGGCGGCGAGAAGCGCGGTCTCGGCGATCACGCTGGTGATGCCGTACATGTTGAACGAGGCGTCATCGCCGACCAGCGCATATTCCAGGCCGACCTGCGCCGCCGCGGCCAGAAGCAGCGAGACGAGGAGCGTGGTCGGAGCGACCGCCGTAGCCGCCTGCGGCGCCTTCCATGCAGCAGCCTTCAGCGTGGCGGTCAGGACCTGCCGGACGTCGTTCATGTTTGCTTCACCATCAAGGGCAGGGACTCGGTGCGACGGTAACCTGAAGACTTCAACGATCGATTGATCCGGTCCCGTCAATGCGGCCGATCGGCCGCGGGGCCGACATCGCGCGCCCACTTGCGCTCGAAGCGGCTTGAGCAGGTGGAGCCACCCAAGGCCTCGCTAGCTGACGAGAGCGTCATCTGGAGGCGAGGCATGCTCGTCGCGGGTGGAGCAAGGCCGTGCGCGCGGGACGGAGTGTCGTGCAGGGTCAACGTCATTCCTTGGCGTCCGCGGCCGATTCCAGTCGCGCAGCCAGCGATTTGGGGATCCAGCCCGCTGGGACTAGCGGCACTCGTCGATGGGATATTGCTGGACGCTGCCGGGGCTGTCGAAGACGTCGACGAAGACCTTGATGCCGGTCTTGCAACGAGCGATGCACGCGTTGGTCTCGGCGCTGCATCGGTTGATGTATCTGTCGTAGTACTGGGCCGAAACTTTGTTCCTCGCCCAGGAGCGACATTCCTCGCCCTGCTGAGAGCACGACTTGGCATCAGCGGCATGCGGCAGCATCGCCGCGGCAGCCGTGATGGCCGTCGTCACGGCTAAGGATGTGAACCGCCGCGACCACGCCGATGTCAACCACTTGGTAACAGACCTCACCCGCGAGCCCTCCGCCTGACGAGGGCACTATAAGAGCGACGAGTGTCTTAAAACTATCTCAACCGTCGCGCGCAGCGGTGCCTTGAGCCAAGGCCTTGTCGGGGGACGTCCGTGTGCGCCCACGCAAGATGTGCCGCTTGCCACGAGCGCCATCGGCGGATCCGCAGCGATCAGCCGGCCAACGCGAACGACAAGCCGTAGGTGGCTTCAGCCACTCGTTCGTCAGCCGGCCTCCGTGGCGAAGTCGGAGAACCGGACCAGGATGGCCTGTCTGTACTCGTCGGACTTTTCCGAGACCCAGAGCTGCCTGCGGACGGAATTGATGTTCAGGAAGAACTCGGCATAGGGCCAGCCTTTCTGCTCCTCGATCACGACTTTCATACGCATCGTGAAACGGCCCTGGTTCGGCACGATCAATCCTCGGAGCGGCAATAGCACAGACATGAGTGCGCTCTTGTCCGGCAGCGCCGGGCGAGTCTGCGGCGCAAAGCCGAAGCACTGCTCGAGCCTGCGAAGCACGCGGGTCGTCCGGTCGCCATGCGAGACCAGCGCCAACTCGCGCGTGGGATGCCCAAGGGGAATGGTCCATTCCTCGCGCGCCTTTCGTACTGGCGCTCCGCGCCCGTCAAACTCCCAGCTTTCAACGGCGTCCGTGTGCGCGCCGTTCGAGAGACCTAGGACGAGGCCGAAACCAGCCGGGCCGTCGGCTGTGTCGCTCTCCACCTCGATCCAGAGGTTTTTGTCCCATCTCCACTCCTTGATGTCGAAGACCCAAGCGTCCGGCCCTGGGACGAACTCGTCCGGATTGCCAGCGGGATCAGGCCCCGGCTGCCACCGCGAGCCCCTGGGCATCGCGCCGTAGAGCCCTTCGGGCGTCGGCCCGCGTGTCGGCCGTTTGGGTTTCAACCAGTCGAACAGCCCCATTTCGTCTCCCCACACCGCAGTCTCTGCCGGTCAGGAACATAAACCATTTTCGCATTCAAGATGTGTGGAAGCAATAAGGCGACAGCACGCATCATTGGTGCGGATGCTGTTCTCCGTTCGCACTGATTGTCGACGTTGCCGGCCCGGAGCTTCGGCAAGCGCTGCGTGAGTGGACAGTTCGCAGGTCGGCGAGCCGATGGGTTGCCGCTCCCCCTGCGTTGCGCGGCAGGTCGGGTTCGTTCGCAGTTTCATTCTGGTTTAAAATGACGCATGTGGCCATAGGCGTAGCCGAGAAAGCGTGATCGGCGATTGCCTCGTCATGTCTGCTGGTCGGGGAAGTGATGGCATTCTTTATCTGCAACATGTTGGGGCCGCTCACGGCGACCTATCGTTTCCAAGATGGCGATATGATCACGCGGCGTTCGCGCGAGTCGCTCGCCTATGTGCATCGCGGCGTTTCCATCGAGGTGCTCTTTTGGTGCCACGGCGCAGGCATGTACCATTATTGCCTGCCAGCAAGCCTGTCTCAAGAGCAGCGCGGCGAATTCATCGATAGGCTGCAGCGCTATTGCCGGAACAAGCGCATGAAATGCCGCAGGGTAGACTCTGCGGACATTTCAGCGCGCGGAAAGCAGCTCCGCCGAGACATCGAGAACCATTACTCCTGGCTGCGTCGCAACAACGAGCTCCGGTTCGGAATTTTGGGAGCAAACGACATTGGAGATCTTTTGAAAGTCCATATCCCGGAGGGGACGTCATTTGACGTCGGAGAAAACATGCTCCGGTTCGCCGGACTCGCCGTAGCGAAAAGACCAAACTCCGTCGATCCTTACGATCCATTCTGGCACAATGAAATTGATGAGTACGATGTCGTCGCAACGACGGATTTGACGAGGGAATTTTTGCGTAGAGATGAGTTGATAGTTCGTTTGCGTCCCAGATCCCCCGACGATTACACTCTCATAGAGCAGGTCTTTGGTGCGATCATTTCTATCCATCTGTAAGGAGGTGATCTCAAGCATCAGGGCAATGTGCGTCAACGCGGCTCGTCAACCCGACGGGCACTTCCCGCATTCCCGCCATGCACAAACTGCCCGTCGAGCCAGTTTGTCGCACGCTGTTCGGCTTGCACCGTCGGGCAAATCGGGCCGATGCTCTCCGCCATCCCGTTCGCGATGAAGAGGGACGTTTCGGCCGATCGTCACGGAGCGTAGCAAGCGGGGAGCGGTGGACGTGTCGGGCTTGGGGCTTTCGCGCAAGCGGGCCGGCGAGCGAGCCTGGGACGTACGGTCAAGTCGCGTGGTCCTGGCCTCCCGACGCTGAGGTCAAGCCGGTGCTGATGCGCTTGCGCATCGCGTCGGTGATGGGGGCAAACAAGCCGGTCCCCAGGGAGATCGCGAAGCAGCCGTTAAAACCGCCGCGCGGGGAAGGCCGGGTCGTCCGGCTGAACCGTGGTACCTGCCGCCTGCATTTTTTTCCGCAGGCGGGCCACGGACCTCAGTCGAGGTCCGGTCTTCCCCGCGCCCTCTCATTTGTCGAGGGCGATGCCGGCAGCATGACCTGGATGCGGATGCGCTGCGGGGCTGCGGTGGGCTGTTTGCAAAATCGTGCAGTGGATGCGGTAGCCGTGGGCGTGGATGCGTCGCGCGCGGCGGTGCTGATCACGCCGATGAGGTGGAACGGCCGTACGACAATCTCGGTGTCGTCCCGGCCTTGAGCCGGGACCCATAACCACCGGCGGACATGTGAGGTAGGAAGGTGGCTCCGAGTTTGCCCAACACGTCTCCCTGTGGTTATGGGTCCCGGGTCAAGCCCCATAGGCGCTAAGATAGTTTTAGCATCATTTGAT
>NZ_BSCT01000052.1 GCF_030159255.1 Bradyrhizobium sp. SSBR45G
AATCCAGGGTGGTGGGCGGGACTCTGGATTGCTTCGCTGCGCTCGCAATGACGCGCGGAGGCATCTGCGACTTGCTAACCTCACACCGCGGCGAGCTGCGGGTCCGCCTTGCCGGTTCGCTTTCCGGCCTTGTGCTTGGCCGGCTCGAACAATGCGCTCGCTGCGATCGCCGCGGTGTCGGCGACCTCCGGATTGCGCGACACCATCGCCGCCACGATCGCGCCGTCGATCAGGAGCGCCAGCTGGTGCGCGAAGCTCTCGGGCTCGACTGCTCCCATCTCGCGCGCCAGCTTCTCGATATGCGCGAGCACCACCTTCTTGTGGCGCATCGCGATGGTGCGGAACTGCTTCTGGTCCTTGTCGTGCTCGCCGACCGCGTTGATGAACGGGCAGCCGTAGAAGCGCTCTTCCCCGAACCAGCTCTTCAGGGCCGGGAAGATCCGCGTCAGCTTGGTCTCCGCATCGCCGCCACCGCTTTCCATCGCACCGATGAACCACTCGCGCCACTGCTTGCCTTCGCTTTCCAGCACGGCGGTGACGAGCGCAGTCTTCGATCCGAACAGCTTATAGAGCGTCGTCTTCGCGGTGCCGGCCTCGCTGATGATCGCGTCGATGCCGGTCGCGTTGATGCCATTCTTGCAGAACAGATGCGTGGCGGCGCCCAGCAGACGGCCGCGCGCGGATTCATCATCGCCCGCGGCGATCGGTCGCGCGATCGCCGGCTTCTTCGCCGTCTGTTTGCCCGCAGCTGACTTGCCCAAGGATCTGCCCATGCGCGCAAGCTTAATCGCTGTGCGCGTGAGTCAGCAAGACCGCTGATGCCGATGAGGCAGCGCTGCGCTCATTTTGATCTGACACGGCAGCATTCTGCATCGCGCTTGGGCAGGCGAGGGCAGCCTGCCTTCCGCCATCTTTTCCTAAACCGCGAAGATCATTCCGCCTTTTGAAATCCAGGCTTCCTGGCACGCTTCGTGCAGGAAACAGACCGTTCGGTATCCTCGATCCCAGGGAGAGAAATGAGATGACCGCTGTGGTTCAGAAGACGGCCCTCACAGGCTGCCTCGCGCCCATCGACAGAAGTGGACTCGAACAGCTCATCGTCAACGGCAAGGCCAACCCCAAGGTCATCAAGACCCTGAAGTGCAAGACCGTCGCGGAGGGCAAGTTCCGCCACGCCAACTATATCCGCAACCTCGCGCCTTACATCGTCGACGAGCCGCCGGGCCTGCTGGGCGACGACACCGCGCCCAACCCGTCGGAGGCCTCGCTCGCGGCGCTCGGCTCCTGCCTCGCCGTCGGCCTGCACGCCAACGCCGTGCACCGCGGCTGGGTCGTCAACAAGCTCGAGCTGGAGCTCGAGGGCGACCTCAACATCACGGCGGTCTGGGGCACGGGCGACGTTTCCGAGAAGCCAGTCGGCTTCACCGACGTGCGCGTCAAGGTCGACATGGAATGCGAGGGCATCTCCAAGGAAGAGGTCCAGGCGCTGATCGATCACGTCAAGAAGTGGTCGCCGGTCGCCAACACCTTCACGCGCCCCGTCAATCTCGAAGTCGGCATCTGAGCCGGCGGAGCGCCGGGAGCAGTGGAGGACGTGATGGGTTCACTCGGACAGCATCTGGCGGTCGATGGCGCGGGCGTGATGCCCGTGCCGTCGACCGTGGAGCAGGTCGCGGCGATCGCGCGCAATGAGCTCGCGCCGCTGGCCTCTGGCATCGACGCCGGGACGGTGTATCCGGCCGACGTGCTCCGCCGCTTCGGCGAGGTCGGCGCGTGGAGCAGTCACGTCCCCGATGACGGCAAGGCGGATCTGAATTGCGCGATCGCCTCGATCGGAGCGATCGGCGAGGTCTGCGGCGCTTCCGCCTTCATGGCGTGGTGCCAGAACACGCTGGTCTGGTACATCGCCAACTCGAGCAATGAGGCGCTCAAGGATCGTCTGCTTGACGATGCCGCGAGCGGCCGGCTGCTCGGCGGCACCGGGCTCTCCAACCCGATGAAGAGCTTCTTCGGCATCGAGAAGCTGAAGTTGAAGGGCCGCAAGGTCGAGGGCGGCTATGTCGTGCGCGGCGCGCTGCCCTGGGTCTCCAATCTCGGCCCGGACCACATGTTCGGCACGATCTTCGAGCGCGAGGATGCGCCCGGAGAGATCGTGATGTTCATCGCCGATTGCGCCGACCCGGCTGTGACCCTGCAGCCGTGCCAGCCGTTCCTGGCGATGGACGGCACCGGCACCTACGGTCTGCAGTTCCGCGACCTGTTCGTGCCGGATGAGCTGATCCTCGCCGATCCGGCAGGGCCGTTCGTCAAGACGATCCGCGCCGGCTTCATCCTGCTGCAGGCGGGCATGGCGCTCGGCCTGATCAAGGACTGCATCAAGATCATGCAGGAGGTCGAGGCGCCGCTCGGCCACATCAACCGCTATCTGCCGCAACAGCCGGTCGACTTCCATGCGCTCGCCGACGAACTCGCCAGGGAGACCACGAGCCTCGCCAGCGATCCCTACAACACGGACGAGACCTATTGGCGCAAGGTCGTCGCGCTGCGCCTGCGGGCCGGCGAGGCCAGCGTCGCTGCGGCTCACGCCGCGATGCTCCATTGCGGAGCGCGCGGCTACATCAAGGGCAATCGCGCCGAACGTCGCCTGCGCGAGGCCTATTTTGTCGCGATCGTCACCCCCGCGACCAAGCAGCTCCGCAAGATGCTCGCCGACGGCTGACGCCGGCGAGAACGGCAAACCAACAAATCCCAACCAGGAGAGGCCTGCCATGACGGACGTTCTGATTACTGCCGGCGAACTCGCTGACTTCATCAAGAAAGAACCGTGTGTCATCATCGACACGCGCAATCCCGATGCCTTCGGTGCGGGACATCTTCCCGGCGCCGTCAACGTCCACGAGATCTTCACCTATCTCGCGACGTCGACGCCGGAAGGCATTGCGGAGTTGAAGACGAAGTTCGCCGACGCTTTCGGCGCCGCCGGCCTGTCGGGCAGCGAGACCGCCGTCGTCTACGAGCAGTCGATGAACTCCGGCTTCGGCCAGTCCTGCCGCGGCTATTTCCTGCTGACGATGCTGGGCTATCCCAAGGTCAAGGTGCTGCACGGCGGCTATGATGCCTGGGTTGCCGCAGGCATGGCCGTGACCACCGACGTGCCGGCGCCGACCAAGGCTTCGTTCGCGATCGTGCCGGAGGCGGGCAGCATCCTGATCGACGCCAAGGCCATGCTCTCGGCCGTCGGCAATCCCTCGATCGCGATCCTCGACGTCCGCGACGTCGACGAGTGGATCGGCGACTCGTCCTCGCCCTACGGCAAGGATTTCTGCCCGCGCAAGGGCCGCATCCCCGGTGCCGTCTGGCTGGAATGGTACCGCATGATGAAGCCGACCGGCGAAGGCCCGCGCTTCAAGTCGAAGGACGAGATCCTCGCCGAATGCGCTACCGTCGGCATCACTGTCGACACGCCGGTGTATCTGTACTGCTTCAAGGGCGCACGCGCGTCGAACACGTTCCTGGCGCTGAAGAATGCCGGCGTGAAGGATGTGCGGATGTATTTCGGCTCGTGGAACGAGTGGTCGCGCGACCCGTCGCTGCCGATCGAGGAAGGTCTTCCGATGCCGGCGATGGTCAGCAAAGCGGCATAGAAGCTGCATGATATGCACGTCCGGCCGCTGAAAAATGCGGCCGGATGAGCAGTTTGAAGGCGCTGATAGCGCGGGTGTGACAAAGGGGCGCAGCACATGTCGATTTTCGATGATCCGTTCGATGCCGATTCACGCGTGAATGCCGGTTGTATCTGCGGCCAGCATCAGAGCCCGGCCGAACATGAGCACGCCCTGCTGGCGCTGCGCTGTGAGCCGGTCGTCGAATCGCAAGAGAAGCGCTATGAGAACGTCGTCGCGTCCGCCGTGCTGCGCGCGGTGTTTCCGGAGGCCGCGACGCGCCGCGCGTTCCTGAAATCGGTCGGCGCGGCGACGGCGCTCGCCGCGGTCTCGCAGTTCTTCCCGCTGAAGA
Source organism: Bradyrhizobium sp. SSBR45G (assembly GCF_030159255.1). Lineage (GTDB taxonomy): Bacteria > Pseudomonadota > Alphaproteobacteria > Rhizobiales > Xanthobacteraceae > Bradyrhizobium. Next base: position 4,015 of record NZ_BSCT01000052.1, read on the forward strand.
CGGCGACCGAGGCGTTCGCCGAATCCGGCACGCCCGAGAAGAAGGATCTCAAGGTCGGCTTCATCCCGATCACCTGCGCGACGCCGATCATCATGGCCGCGCCGCTCGGCTTCTATGCCAAGGCCGGCCTCAACGTCGAGGTCGTCAAGACGGCCGGCTGGGCGGTGATCCGCGACAAGACCATCAACAAGGAATACGACGCCTCCCACATGCTGGCGCCGATGCCGATCGCGATCTCGCTGGGTCTCGGCGCGCAGCCGATCCCGTTCACCGTGCCCGCGATCGAGAACATCAACGGGCAGGGCATCGTGCTGTCGATGAAGCACAAGGACAAGCGCGATCCGAAGGACTGGAAGGGCCTGAAATTCGCTATTCCGTTCGACTATTCGATGCACAACTACCTGCTGCGCTATTATCTCGCCGAGCACGGCATCGATCCGGACACCGACGTGCAGCTGCGCTCGGTGCCGCCGCCGGAGATGGTCGCGAACCTCCGTGCCGACAACATCGACGGCTTCCTCGCGCCCGACAACATCTGCCAGCGCGCGATCTATGACGGCGTCGGCTTCCTGCACATCCTGTCCAAGGAGATCTGGGACGGCCATCCCTGCTGCAGCTTCGCCGCCAGCCGCGAGTTCATCACGGCGGCCCCGAACAGCTTTGCCGCGCTGACTCGCGCCATCGTCGACGCGACAGCCTATGCGGCGAAGGCCGAGAACCGCAAGCAGATCGCGGAGGCGATCGCGCCGGCCAACTACATCAACGCGCCGGTGACCGTGCTGGAGCAGGTCCTGACCGGCACCTATGCCGACGGCCTTGGCGGCGTGAAGACCGATCCGAAGCGCGTCGATTTCGATCCGTTCCCGTGGCAGTCCTTCGCGGTGTGGATGCTGACCCAGATGAAGCGTTGGGGCCAGATCAAGGGCGACGTCGACTACAAGGCCGTCGCCGAGCAGATCTATCTGGCGACTGACACTCGCAAGGTGATGACCGAGATGGGGCTCACACCGCCGAAGGACTCCTACAAGTCGTTCTCGGTGATGGGCAAGCCGTTCGATCCGACCAAGCCGGACGACTACGTCGCCAGCTTCAAGATCAAGAAGGCGTCGTGATGGGGGCGATGAATCCGACCCTGCTGACCACACCAACAGTGTCGTCCCCGCGAACGCGGGGATCCATACGCCGTGACCTGTCTTGTGGCATGGGCGGTAGCGATAGTCTTTTCCACCAACCGCCGACGGTGGCTATGGGTCCCTGCGTTCGCAGGGACGACAGTGGTGGGTGGGGCGCCCGATGACCGCCTCACTTCGCCTGCGCGCCGCAATCGTGTCCATCTTCCTGCTCGCCGTGTTCCTCGGCGCCTGGCATCTCGCCACGCGCAGCACGGGGACGGCTGCCAACATGAGCCCGGAATATGCCAAGCTGATGGGCCTCACCGCGACGCAGGGCAAGTCGGCGATGCCCGGGCCGCTCGATGTCGGCGCCAAGCTGTGGGAGCACCTCAAGCGGCCATTCTATGACAATGGTCCCAACGACAAGGGCCTCGGCATCCAGCTCGCCTTTTCGCTCGGACGGGTGATGCTGGGCTATCTGATCGCGGTGGCGATCGCGATCCCGCTCGGCTTCCTGATCGGCATGTCGCCCTTGATGAGCAAGGCGCTCGATCCGTTCATCCAGATCATGAAGCCGATCTCGCCGCTCGCCTGGATGCCGCTGGCGCTCTACACGATCAAGGATTCCAGCCTGTCGGCGATCTTCGTGATCTTCATCTGCTCGGTGTGGCCGATGCTGATCAACACCGCCTTCGGCGTCGCCAGCGTCCGCAAGGAATGGATCAACGTCGCCCGCACGCTGGAGGTCGGGAATTTCCGCCGAGCCTTTACGGTGATCCTGCCTGCCGCGGCGCCGACGATCCTTACGGGCATGCGGATCTCGATCGGCATCGCCTGGCTGGTGATCGTCGCCGCCGAGATGCTCGTCGGCGGCACCGGCATCGGCTACTTCGTCTGGAACGAATGGAACAACCTCTCGATCACCAACGTGATCATCGCGATCCTGCTGATCGGTCTCGTCGGCATGGTGCTGGACCAGATCCTGGCCCGGGTGTCGCGGCTCGTGACGTTTCCGGAGTAGGGCGGTGATGTTGATCAAAGGCACCGCTGCGTCCTTACCTCTCCCCGCTTGCGAGGAGAGGTCGGATTGCATCGAAGATGCAATCCGGGTGAGGGGGTACAGGTCTATCCACGGACGAGCCTCGCGCGTGTGCCCGTCATCCAGATTTTCCGCTTGCACCGCCCGTGCGGCTGCCCCTCACCCCGTGAAGAACGGGGAGAGGGGGCGCACTGCCGTTGCGGAGGCTTAGCCGATGACCGACAAGTTCATCTCGATCGAGGGCATCGCCAAGCGCTATGACGGGGCGCGGAGCACGACGATCTTCGAGAATCTCTGGCTCGGCATGACCAGGGGCGAGTTCGTCTGCGTGATCGGGCATTCCGGCTGCGGCAAGACCACGGTGCTCAACATCCTGGCCGGGCTCGATGTGCCCAGCGAGGGCGCCGTCATTGTCGACGGCCAGGCCATCGAGGGGCCGAGTCTGGATCGTGCCGTCATCTTCCAGAGCCATGCGCTGCTGCCGTGGCGGACGGTGCTCGGCAACGTGGCCTATGCGGTTTCGTCGAAATGGCGCAAATGGGATCGCGCCAAGGTCAAGGCGCATGCGCTGAAATATATCGAGCTGGTCGGGCTGTCCGGCGCCGAGCACAAGCGTCCATCTGAGCTGTCCGGCGGCATGAAGCAGCGCGTCGGCATTGCCCGCGCGCTGTCGATCACGCCGAAAATCATGCTGATGGACGAGCCGTTCTCGGCGCTCGATGCGCTGACGCGCGGCACCCTGCAGGATGAGGTCCGGCGGATCTGCGTCGAGACCGGCCAGACCGTGTTCATGATCACGCATGACGTCGATGAGGCGATCTATCTCGCCGACAAGATCGTGCTGATGACCAACGGGCCGGGCGCGGTGCTGGCCGAGATCGTGGAGAATCCGCTGCCCAAGGACCGGCTGCGCGGCGATCTGCACCGTCATCCGCTGTACTACGCGCTGCGCAACCACATCATCGACTTCCTGGTCAGCCGCAGCAAGACCTTCACCGCGGACACGCCGGATCACGACCCGCGCAAGGTGCCGGTGGTGAGGATCGGCCGCACCGAGCCGATCATCGTTTCGTCCAAACCGGCCGACAGCGACGGGCCGCAGGCGGTCGCCAGCTGAGTCCGTTCAGCCGAGAAACTCATCAACGAAGACCCATCAAGGGAGACCAAGCATGAAGCGATCCGACCTCACCGAGAAGCTGCTCGACATCAAGCGCGAGAAGGGCTGGAGCTGGAAATACATCTGCGAGCAGATCGGCGGCTATTCCGAGGTGCTGATCGTCGGCGCCATTCTCGGCCAGATGAAGCTGACCAAGCCGCAGGCCGCCAATGCCGGCGAGCTGTTCGGGCTCTCGAAGAGCGAGATCACGATGCTGAACGAGACGCCGATGCGCGGCGAGGGCGTGCAGATGCCGCCGACCGATCCCCTGATCTATCGCTTCTACGAGCTGGTGATGATCAATGGCCCGGCCTGGAAGGAGCTGATCCAGGAGGAGTTCGGCGACGGCATCATGTCGGCGATCGATTTCGACATGGTGATGGAGCGCCTGCCAAACGCCAAGGGCGACCGCGTCAAGATCACGATGTCGGGCAAGTTCCTGCCGTACAAATATTACGGCGCCAGCGGCAACGTGCCGGAGTATGGATTCAAGGAAGAGTAGACGAATAGGGAGTAGCGAATAGCGAGTAGGGAAGAGCGAACAGGGGCAGGTCAGCCCTATTCGCTACTCGCCATTCGCTATTCGCCCCTGATCACTATCCCGCCTTGATCTGGGCGACAGCGGTCGCCAGCAGTTCGCTCATCTTCGCGCGGATTTCGGCCTCGGTCACCGCGGCGCCCTTGGCGGTGAGGTCACCCAGCACCTTGCGCACGACGTCGGCGTCGCCGGCCTCCTCGAAATCGGCCGCGACCACCTCCTTGGCGTAGGCGTCGGCGTCAGCGCCTGATTTGCCGAGCTTTTCGGCTGCCCAGAGGCCGAGGAGCTTGTTGCGGCGGGCTTCCGCCTTGAACTTCAATTCCTCGTCATGGGCGAATTGCTTCTCGAAGGCGTCCTCGCGCTTGTCGAACGTGGTCATGGTCGGAACTTCCAGTGTTGCCGAAGAGGGTTAACCGCGGAGGCGGTTGCGGGGCGGTATCCGCACGCCTAAATAATTGGAACACCTTGCCAATACAACGGGCACGAGGCCGCAGGAAGGCGCGGTAAAACTCCGGTCCAGGGATCTGGATCGATTGTGCTCGGGACACCAATGGGATAGGTTTCCCACAGGCTCGGTTCCTGTTCTGTTTCCGTCGGATCCAAGCCCTCGCGGCAGCTCCGTCGTGGTCCTGTCCAAAGTCATCCGGAGCCCACCAATTTCATGGATTTCAACAAAACACGGTACATCCCAATGAGCCGTCGGCGTCGCATTTATGAAGGCAAGGCCAAGGTCCTTTACGAAGGCCCCGAGCCGGGCACCCTGATCCAGCACTTCAAGGACGACGCTACCGCCTTCAATGCCAAGAAGCACCAGGTGATCGAAGGCAAGGGCGTCCTCAACAACCGGATCTCGGAGTACCTGTTTCAGCACCTCAACGACATCGGGGTGCCGACCCACTTCATCCGCCGGCTCAACATGCGCGAGCAGTTGATTCGCGAGGTCGAGATCGTGCCGCTCGAGGTCGTCGTGCGCAACGTGGCGGCGGGCTCGCTGTCGCAGCGCCTCGGCATCGAGGAAGGCACCCAGCTGCCGCGTTCGATCATCGAATTCTATTACAAGAACGACCAACTCAACGACCCCATGGTGTCGGAAGAGCACATCACCGCGTTCGGCTGGGCCACGCCCCAGGAGATCGACGACATCATGGCGCTCGCCATCCGTGTCAACGACTTCCTGACCGGCCTTTTCCTCGGCATCGGCATCCGCCTGGTCGATTTCAAGATGGAATGCGGCCGGCTGTTCGAGAACGAGATGATGCGGATCATCGTCGCCGACGAGATTTCCCCTGATTCCTGCCGTCTCTGGGACATCAAGTCGAACGAGAAGCTCGACAAGGACCGCTTCCGCCGTGATCTTGGCGGCCTTCTGGAGGCCTATACCGAGGTCGCCAAGCGGCTCGGCATCCTGATGGAGAACGAGCGTCCGGCGGGCTCCGGCCCGGTCCTGGTCAAGAGCTAAAGGGAAGCAAGACGTGAAAGCGCGTGTCACGGTGACACTGAAAACCGGCATCCTCGATCCCCAGGGTAAGGCGATCGAGGGCGCCCTGAAATCGCTCGGCGTCGACGGCGTCGCGTCAGTCCGTCAGGGCAAGGTGTTCGACATCGAGCTCGCCGGCGCCGACAAGGCCACGGCGGAGGCCGCCCTCAAGGCGGCCGCCGACAAGCTGCTCGCCAACACGGTGATCGAGAATTACCGGGTGGAGCTGTTGGGGTAGGCGATGGCTGTGACCGACCGCGAGATCTACGAGCTGCTGCTTGAGGTCTCGCGTGATCTGGTCCGCGTCGAACATTCGGACGATGAGCTTCTTGCCGGCGTGCGAGCGTTGAACCGGGAGCTCTCGTCAGACTCACTCACCCTCGCCAAGCCGCGAGGCGGAAATCCTCAAGCAAGCACGTAAGATCATGAAATCCGCCGTCCTCGTCTTTCCAGGCATCAACCGCGAACGCGACATGGCGCGCGCGCTGCGCATGATCTCCGGCCATGAGCCGGCGATGCTCTGGCACGCGGAAACGGAGCTGCCCAACGGCACCGATCTCGTCGTCGTCCCCGGCGGCTTCTCCTATGGCGATTATCTGCGCTGTGGCGCGATCGCGGCGCGGGCGCCTGTCATGGATGCGGTGCGCGATCATGCTGCCAAGGGTGGCCTCGTGCTCGGCGTCTGCAACGGCTTCCAGATCCTGTGCGAGTCGGGCCTGCTGCCGGGCGTCCTGATGCGCAACGACAAGCTCAAATTCATCTGCAAGGACGTGCATCTGCGGGTCGAGCGCTCGGACACACCGTTCACCCGCGGCTATAACGCCGGCCAGGTCATCCGTGTGCCCGTTGCCCATGGCGAGGGCAATTATGCCGCTGACGAGGAGACCCTGAAGCGGCTCAATGGCGACGGGCGCGTGCTCTATCGCTACTGCTCAGCCGACGGCGAGGTCGGCGACCTCAGCAACATCAACGGCGCGGCGCATTCCATTGCCGGCATCGTCAACGAGAGCGGCAACGTGCTCGGCATGATGCCGCATCCCGAGAATCACGTCGAGGACATCATGGGCTGCACCGACGGCCGCGGCCTGTTCGCCGGCCTCGTCGCCCATCTCGACCGCGCCGCCTGATCGCGGCGCGCGTCGGTCCGGTCGCAGAGCAGGCCGACCGATGGACCAACAAACGACCGATTGGCGAGACAGCGTAGCGCACGTCTTCCATCCTTCGGATCGTCGATGATCTGTGCGCTGGCCATGATCGCTGCGGTGTCCTGATGTCGGCACTGTCATTCACTCAGTGCGCGCTGCGCTGGCTTCTTCTGTCGGTGTCGCTGGCGACCGTGGCCGGCATGGATGGGCTCCGGGCGGAAATCCCGTCGACAACTCCGTCGGCGACGCCGTCACCCGCCGCGCCGCCGCAGCCCTTCTCCGTGAGCGGCTGGAGATCCCAGCGGCCGAGCGGCACCGACGTCACCTTCTTCATCTGCGAGGATACCAAGTGCGGTCCGGGCTCGAAGGTGAGCTACCGGCTCTATGCCCCCGACACGACCATGACCATCGAGCAATTCCGTGCCTCGCAAGAGCAGACCGTCAAGATCCTGGATCAGCGGGTCCCAGGCCAGACGACCACGATTCTCGGCGTCGAAGGTGACAAGGGCACCAACCTGCCGCGCGTGTTCCGGGCGCGGCGCCTGAAGGTGGCGGCCGACGGGAGCAGGGAATATCAGGTGAGCGGCATGCTGTTCGGGCTGAAAGCCAGCGCGAGCCTGATCAGCACCGCGGGCGGCGAGGCCAGCAGCACCACCAACTTCGCATTATTCGCGATTCCCGTGCTGGCCATGCTCGGGCTGCCGCCGCGGTGAGGCGCCGGCGCTGAGAGGCTATCGGCCTGTCTCGTCGCCGATATCGGCGGCGGCGTTGGGCTGTTCATCAAAATCGTTCCGTAACTTTTTTCTCCCGCGGTCCGGCAACGCCGGCCGGTTGATCGCGTTGTCCGCCCGATTCCCTTGGGGCAGGGAATTGAGGAGGTTCACACATGACGACGAAACATTGGCTGGGAACGGCCGCTATCATTCTGGCGATCGGCACTGGCGCGAGCGCCGCATCCGCGCAATCCGAGATGAAGCGCGAGGGCGGTCCTGCGGCGGCGTCGCCGCGTGGTGAGGCGGTCCGTCCGGCTGCCGACGCCAAGGGCGGCGCTGCGGCGGCAGAACGCGCAGCGTCGGAGACGAAGGGCGCGCCGGAGCAGCGTCGCGCTGAACCGCCGTCCGCGGCCGGGCGTGAGCCGGTGCGGGAGCAGGCGCAGGAGCGCGCCGTGCCTGACACCAAGCAGGGCGCTCAGCAGACCAAGGGCGAGCGCGGGCCGGCGGCCGCCGAGCGTGCCCGTGACGCCAAGGAGGGCGCTGAAGACAAACAGGCTCAGGGCAAGGGCAAGGTTGAGGACAAGGCCGCAGAGAAACAGCCTGGGCGTGCCGACGAGCGCAAGACCGAGGAGCGTGCCGCCGAGTCCAACAAGCCCGGTGCGACGGATCGCAAGTCCGACCGTGAGGCGGATCGCAACGACCGCACCGGCGGCGACAAGCCCCGCCAAAGCCAGGACGAGCGTGGCAATCGCGAGTCCGGCAAGACCGCCGACAAGCCGGACGCCGATCGCAGCAAGCAGGCCACCCAGCCAGCGCGTGTCGACGACAAATCGACGGCGCAGCAGGACCCGAAGGCAGGCCCCGCCGGCAACGACGCGCGCAAGCCGGATGCGACCGGGCAGGCCGGCAACCAGACCCAGCCGGACGGCCAGCGCTCCGCGACCTCGGTGTCTGTCAACGACCAGCAGCGCACCCGCGTGGTCGATCAGCTCAAGCGCGATCGCGATTTCGACCGGGCGCGCACCGACATCGATATCCGCATCAACATCGGCGAGCGCCTGCCCGAGCGCGTGCGGCCGCGTCCGCTGCCCTCGGACATCGTCGTGATGGTGCCAGAGTATCGCGGCTACGACTACACGGTGGTGCGTGACGAGATCGCCATCATCGATCCGCGCAGCCGCGAGATCGTCGACGTCATTCCGCAGAACGGCGTGCGCGCCGATCGTGGCTATGACCACGGCAGCTATGGCGTGAACGCGACCCGCATCGTGCTGTCGGACGATCAGCGTCAGATCCTGCGCCGCGCGGTCACCGAGACCGGCACGGTCGGCTCGACGACATCCTCGTCACTGTCGTCCGGTTCGAGCTGCCTCAGCCTGCGCCGCGTGCCCGATGAGCTCGCCCGCAGCAATCCCGAGCTCGCCAACTACCAGTACCTGGCGATCGGCGATCAGGTGGTTCTGGTCGACCCGCGGGATCAGAAGATCGTGCAGGTCATCGACCAGCAGCAGTGACGCCAATGCGCCGGGAGGCCGCCTGTCGTGGCGTGCCTCTCGGCGCTCCGGCCTATCCGGCACGGTCGGGTTTGCATGTCCCAGGTCACGTCCCGAACCATGCCCATCCGGCATGGAAGCCGATCTAAATATTGATTTGGACATAGCACGGCGGGGTCTGCTCTAGTTCGCTCCGAAACGGGAACGAGAAATCATCTCGTCCCAAACGGGAGCGAAACGAGCCATGGCGATCATCCGCCAGCTTTACGTGCAAGTTCTGATCGCGATCGCGCTCGCGATCGTCTTCGGCCTGGTGGCGCCTGGCGCGGCCGCTGACATGAAGCCGCTCGGCGACGGCTTCATCGCCCTTTTGCGCATGATGCTGGGGCCGATCATCTTCTGCTCGGTCGTCCTGGGACTGACCCACGTCCGCGACATGCGGCAGCTCGGCCGGCTCGCGCTCAAATCGCTGCTTTATTTCGAGATCCTCACCACGCTCGGCATGGTCGTCGGCTTCATCGCGGTCAACGTGGTCCAACCCGGCGACGGGCTGCATGCCGGCAATCTCGCGCTGAACGATAGCGTCACGCGCATTTCGAACTCGGCGAGCAACTTCACCGCCGTCGGCTTCTTTCTCAGCATCATTCCGACGACCATCGTCGACGCCTTCGCCAAGGGTGAGATCCTTCAGGTGCTGTTCATTTCGGTGATGGTCGGGGCGGCGCTGAGCGTCGGCCTGAAGAAGGACTCGGCCATCCTGCACGGCATCGAAGAGGGGCAGGACGTGCTGTTCCGCATGCTCGGCTTCATCATGAAGCTCGCGCCGATCGGCGCCTTCGGCGCGATGGCGGCGGCGATCGGCACCCACGGCGGCGCCACGCTGCTCTACCTCGGAAAGGTCGTGGTGCTCTATTGGGCCACCGCGATCGTCTTCGTGCTGGTCGTGCTCGGTGCGGTCTGCGCCATCATGCGACTGTCACTGTTCAAGCTGCTCCGGCTTATCCGAGAGGAGCTGCTGCTGGTGCTCGGGACGGCCTCCGGCGAAGTCGCGCTGCCGCGGCTGATGCAGAAGCTCGAGCAGGCCGGCTGCGACGGCTCGATCGTGGGTTTCGTCCTGCCGGCGGGCTACAGCTTCAACCTCGACGGCACCGGCATCTACATGGCGATTGCGGTCGGCTTCATCGCGCAGGCGACCGATACGCCATTCTCCTATGGGCAGCAGGTCGCCGTGCTCGCCGTGATGCTGCTGACGTCGAAGGGCGGCACGACGGTCGCAGGCGGCGCCTTCATCAAGCTCGCGGCGACCCTGCAATCCGTTCGGGTGCTGCCCCTGAACGGCCTCGGCCTTCTGTTCGGGATCGACCGCCTGATGGCCACCTGCACCGCGCTGACCAACGTCATCGGCAACACGGTCGCCGTCTTTGCCATCGCGCGCTGGGAGAATGCGTTGGACACGGCGAAGCTCGACGCCTATCTGGCGCGCGGCGCTGCGGCGCCTGCGGTAGCTGAGGCTGACGCATCCCGCGCGGCCATCGTGGGCGCAGGCGAATGAGCTCAGCGCACGTAGTCGTCGATCATCGTGGCGCCGGGCCAGCTGCCGTCCCTGACGCTCTCGGCGATCGCGTCGCGCACCAGGGCGCGCAGCTGGTCCGCCAGCCAGGTCGGCTGGCGTTCGCGCGGCATGCCGATCGAGACGGTCGAGATCAACGGCGGCCGCTCGATCGAGCGGATGCTGAGCTCGCCGCGTTCGGCCTCCCCGGCCACGGCCGCATAGGCGAGGATCGTCGCACTGAGGCCGCGCTTGACCATGGCCTTGGTCATGCTCACGCTGTCGACCTCGAAGGTGACGTTGAGCCGCGCGCCGTTCTGGATCGCCGCCTGCTCGATCAGGCGCCGGTTGCTGTGCGGAAGGCTCGGCAGGATGAGCGACAATCCGGCCAGCTCGCGCCAACGGATCTTGCCGGAAACCGTCTCGCCCGACGGGGCCGGGGGAGCTGCAACGACCATGCGGTCGTGCAGGATCGGTGCGAGTGCGATGCCGTCGAGTGGCGGCGGGTTGTAGAGCACGGCAATGTCGAGCCGGCGGTCCAGCAGCCATTCTTCCAGCGAGGAGCTGATGCCTTCGCGGACCTGGACCGAGGCCTGCGGCCAGCGTCTGCGCAGCTCGATCACGATCGACGGCGCGATGCGCAGGCCGGCAACGGGCGGCACGCCGAGCACGATGTGGCCGGCAAAGCTCGAGTCCGGCGAGCGGACCGCGCTCGGCATCTGATCGATCTGCAGCAGCACGGCGTGGGCGTGCTCCAGAAACGTCGTGCCTGCGCGGGTCAGCCGGACGCCGCGCCCGTGGCGCACCAGCAACGCAACGCCCAGCTCATCCTCGAGCTTCATCAGCTGACGGCTGAGGGCGGATTGCGCGACGTTGAGCATCGCCGAGGCCCGGCTCACGCTGCCGGCGCGCGCCACCTGCACGAAGTAACGAAGTTCGCGGATGTCGATGGTCGTGTCCTCCGCGCCGCCGCCTGCCGCGTTTTATTGCAAGCAGGGCATGTCGAGTCAAACCGCGCTGCCCGCCCGGCATCGACCAGGACCATACGAGCCCATTGCCCATGAACTGGATTCACCTCGACGATCTGACACTGCGCTATGAGGCGCGGGGGAACGGGACGCAGACGCTCGTGCTGCTGCACGAGCTCGGCGGCAGCCTCGACAGCTTCGATGCCTTGATGCCGGCGCTGGGCGACGATCGGCGTGTGCTGCGCTACGATCTGCGTGGGGCCGGGCTGTCGGAGAAGCCGCGATCGTCGTTCAGTTTCACGGATCACGTCGGCGACCTCCACCGGCTGCTCGCAGGGCTCGGTATCGCAGGGCCGGTCGATATCGCGGGCGTCGCTGCGGGCGCTGCAGTGGCCGTCAGCTTCGCGCTGACGTATCCGGATCGTGTGTCGTCGCTTTCGCTGTGCGCGCCTGCGCTCAGCGTCGATGCGGACCGCGTGCAATATTTGGCCCGGCGGTCCGAGCTCTGCATGCGCTCCGGCATGCGCGCGGTGGCCGCCGAGACGCTGGACCGCTCCTATCCGCCCGCCTTGCGGCGCGATCGCAACGCCTATCTCGCCTATCTCGGCCGCTTCCTGGGCAATGATCCGGTCGGATACGCCTGCAACAATCTCGCTTTCGCCAAGGTCGACCTTTTGCCGCGTCTGCGCGACATCCCGCATCGCTGCCTGCTGCTCGCCGGCGCGCATGATCTGTTGCGGCCGGAGGCGCAGGTCATGGCGTTGGCGGGCATGATCCCGCATGCCGAACCCGCGACCATTAATGATGCTGGTCATCTGATGCACGTGCAGGCGCCGGCCGAGATGGCGGGACGGCTGGTCGCGTTTCTGGCGCAGCCGGCAGCACCGCCGCTGCTGCCCTGCGTGTCGTGACCGGGAGCGAAGCCATGCGCATCAGAGACCTTGCTCCCGCCGATATGGACGATGCCCAGCGCACCGTCGCGGAGGAGGCGATCGCCGGCAAACGCGGTCGCATCCCGGCGCCGCTGCGGGCCTGGCTGCACAGTCCGGAGCTCGGGCGCCGCGCCCAAAAGCTCGGTGAGTTCGTGCGCTATGACACGTCCCTGCCGCCCGCTTTGTCCGAACTCGCGATCCTGGTGACGGCGCGGCATTGGACCTCGCATGTCGAATGGTACGCCCACAAGCGCGACGGGCTCGCCGCCGGCATCGATCCTGCCGTCATCCTTGCGATTGCAGAGCGGCGCGAGCCGGAGTTCACCGACGGCATGGCGAAGCTGGTTCACGACTACACGAAGGTGCTGCTGGCCACCGGCCGGGTGCCCGATGATCTGCATGCGGTTGCGGCTGGCGCTCTCGGTGAACGCGGCGTGGTCGATCTGGTCGGCATCGCCGGCTACTACTCGCTGGTGGCGCTCACCCTCAACGCCTTCGATATCGGCCTGCCGGACGGCGAGATGCCGGAACTCGCGCCATGAGGGGCAAAAGCCGAGGCACTGCACACCGGACCATGAACACGCCGAGAGGCGTGTTCATGGAGAGGAGACGAGCATGACCAAGCGCCTCGACGGTAAGGTGGCGATCGTCACCGGTGCCGGATGCGTCGGCCCGGGCTGGGGCAACGGCAGGGCCGCTGCGGTCATGTTCGCGCGCGAGGGTGCAAAGGTGTTCGCCGTTGACCGCGATCCGGACCGGATGGAGGAAACGCTTGCGCGGGCGCGCGCAGAGGGCGGAACGATCGAAGCCCACGGCTGCGATGTCACCGACGCGGCGGCGGTCACGGCGATGGTGGAGGCCTGCATCGCGGCGTTCGGCCGAGTCGACGTCCTCGTCAACAATGTCGGCGGGTCGGCGCCGGGCGGTCCGGTCGAACTGAGCGAGGAAAGCTGGGACGGCCAGCTCGATCTCAACCTCAAGAGTGTGTTCCTGACCTGCAAGGCCGCGCTGCCGCACATGGCGGCACAAGGCGGAGGGGCCATCGTCAATACGGCCTCGACGTCAGGCCTCCGCTGGACCGGCTCGGCGCAGGTCGGCTACGCCTCGGCCAAGGCCGCGGTGATCCAGTTTTCCCGGGTCGTCGCCGTGCAATACGCGCCGCAGCGCATCCGCGTGAACACCGTGGTGCCCGGCCAGATGCACACGCCGATGGTCGAGGCCCGTCTCGCCGGGCAGCGTGCGGGTGGCGACGTCGAGGCCTTGCTGCGAACGCGGCAGGCCCGCATCCCGCTGGGCTTCATGGGGGACGGCCGCGACACCGCCAACGCCGCGCTGTTTCTCGCCTCCGACGAGGCGCGCTTCATCACCGGCACGGAGATCGTGGTCGACGGTGGCATGAGCGCCCGATGCGATTGACGCCACGATCATGAGAGCCGCAATGCCCCTGGAGGACGGCCCGGTCCCGCAGCCTGTACTGCCAGCCGGCGCCTGCGACGCGCACTGCCACGTCTTCGGCCCATTCGATCGCTTTCCGCTGCCGGACGATCGCAGTTTTACGCCGCCCGAGGCGCCGGCTGCGGCCTTGCGCCGGCTGCACGATCGTCTCGGTTTCGACCGCGCCGTCATCGTGCACAGCCAGGGCCATGGCAGGGACCACCGCCCGCTGCTTGATGCGCTGGCGGCGGATCGCGACCGCACCCGTGGCGTCGCCGTGCTGGGGCCGGACGTGGCTGCCGAAGACGTTGCGCGTCTCGACGCGGCCGGCGTCTGCGGGGTGCGCTTCAACTTCCTGGCCCATCTCGGCGGAGCGCCTGCGCCGGAGCGCATTCAGACCGTGCTTGGGCTGGTGCGGCCGTTCGACTGGCACGTGGCGATCCACGTCACCGGCGCCGATCTCATCCGCTACGTCGACCTCATTGCGGCGATCGATGCTCGCGTGGTCATCGATCACATGGCGAGGCCGGACCTGAGCCAGAACCTCGAGGCCTGTCGGGACATCCTGTTTCGCCTGCTCGACAGCGGGCGGGTCTGGGTCAAGCTCAGCGGTGCCGACCGCTTCTCGATCGCGGGCGCGCCCTATCATGACGTCGTGCCGTTTGCCCGCAGCCTTGCCGAGCACGCACCGGACCGCGTGCTGTGGGGCAGCGATTGGCCGCACGTCAACATCAGCGGTCCGATGCCCGATGACTCCGCCCTGGTCGATCTGCTGCCGGAGATTGCGCCGTCGAATACGTTGCGGCACCGGCTGCTCGTCGAGAATCCGGCAGCGCTGTTCGGCTTCGGCGCGGCCTCACCGTGAAATGGCGGCTGCGAAATATCCGCTGAGCGAACACGGCGCGTCGGCGCATCAGCCATTGCATCATGGCGGACTTGCTGAGCAAGCATCCGTTGAACCGGCTGTGGCGCCGCAGCGTCAAACCGGCATCGCCAAGCGGCCGGCGGCTGCCGCGGGATTGTCGGCCGATGCCAGCCACGCTATCAACGCCGGCGTGTAAATCCGGTCGTGGGTTGGGGGTCTGCCGTGCCTGTCGCACTCGTCGTTCTGCTGCTCGACATTTCGCTGATCTACCATGCCTCGCGCACCGGACGGCTGCAGCCCTGGGCCTTCATCATCCTGATGGTGCCGATGATCGGCGCGCTCGCCTATATCGTGGTCGAGCTGGTGCCCGAATGGCTCGGCAGCCACGACGTCCAGAAGGCGCGCAAGCGCGTCGCCAACAAGCTCGATCCCGAGAAATACTATCGCGAGTTGTCGGATCGGGTGGCTATCACGGACACGATCGCCAACCGCGCGGCGCTGGCCGAGGAATGCGTTGCGGTCGGCCGCTATGACGAGGCGGAGCAGCACTACGATCACATTCTGAGCCTGCCGCTGGGCCACGAGCCGTTGTTCGCGCTCGGCAAGGCCAAGGCGCAATTCGCCCGCCGGCGGCCGGCCGACGCGCTGGCGACGCTCGACGCGTTGCAGAAGAGCTGGCCGGACTACAATTCGGCCGAGGCGCATCTGCTCTATGCACGGGCGCTGCAGGAGGCCGGCCGCACCGACGAGGCGATCGAGGAATACCAGGCGCTGCTGGACTACGCGCCGAGCAGCGAGGCCAAGGTGCGCTATGGCCAGTTGCTCAAGCTGGCCGGCCGGGTCGACGAAGCCAAGGTGGTGTTCACCGAGCTCCTGATCCAGATGAAGCGCGCCCCGCGCCACGTCCGCAAGGCCCAGGCCGAGTGGATCGCGACCGCCGAGAAGCAGCTCGCGGGGTAGGAGCGGCTGGCGACCTACGCTCCCTCCACGCGTCATTCCGGGGCGCGCGTAGCGCGAGCTCGGAATCCATACTCACGAGTGGCCATGTGTTGCGAGCTGCGCGTGGCGCCGATCTTGGTCTCCATCACCTCTTGGGGTTATGGATTCCGGGCTCATTCGCGCTGCTTCAAAATGGCTTCGCCATTTTGCGCGCGAATGCCCCGGAATGACGCGCGGAAAGAGCCGGGCGCGCCGCGGAGCTTTGGAGCTACGGCGAGCTCGCGGTCTCCGGCGTGCGCCGCTTGATCCGCTTGATCGTGCCCGAGAACGAGAACAGCGGCTTCGTCCCGGAATGCAGCATCCCACGCAGGAAGATCAGCGAGGCGCCGCCGCGGGTGACCTCGCCGGTGGCCTCGATCAATTCGCCCTCGCGCGCCGCGTCGAGGAATTCGGACGAGAACGACACCGTGACGCCCGGCCCCTGCATGATCGGCGCGGCAAAGGCGAACAGGCAGTAGTCGGCGAAGGTCATCAGGCAGCCGCCATGGACGTTGCCGCCGCCATTGAGGTGCTTCTTCTCGACCCGAAAGGCGCAGCGGATCGAGCCGTCTTCCTCCATCCGGTGCCAGAACGGGCCGGTGTGGGATTCGTAGCTGTCGCGCATCCAGGTCCGCCAGCCGGCGAATTCGCCGTCGGTCGCGATGTGGATGCCAGGGCGGTTCTCGAAGGCGGAACGAGTGAGGTCGTGCACGTGCGAGGGCCTTTAACTGTTGATTTACCGTCTTAAATCCGATTGGTCGCCAATCTGCAAACATCCCGTCCGGCGGGTTCGGGCCAAAGCTCTGGACAGGGCGGAATAGGGCCGTAAAAGGCCTTTTCCCCTCCCGCCTATCTTTCTATGAAACAGGCTCACGGGACCAGCGGCCCACGGGGCAAAGGCATTTCTCCATGCGCAATGAACCGCAGATCACCCCCGAGCTCGTCGCCGCCCACGGCCTGAAGCCCGATGAATATGAGCGCATCCTGAAGCTGATCGGGCGGGTGCCGACCTTCACCGAGCTCGGCATCTTCTCGGCGATGTGGAACGAGCACTGCTCGTACAAATCGTCGCGCATCCATCTGCGCGGATTGCCGACCAAGGCGCCCTGGGTAATCCAGGGCCCAGGCGAGAACGCCGGTGTGATCGACATCGGCGACGGCCAGGCGGTCGTGTTCAAGATGGAGAGCCACAACCACCCGAGCTACATCGAGCCGTACCAGGGTGCCACGACCGGCGTCGGCGGCATCCTGCGCGACGTGTTCACGATGGGCGCGCGGCCGATCGCCTGCCTGAACGCGCTGTCCTTCGGCGCGCCGGAGCACCCCAAGACCCGACACCTGGTGTCCGGCGTCGTCGCCGGCGTCGGCGGCTACGGCAATTCGTTCGGCGTGCCCACGGTCGGCGGCCAGACCCGCTTCCACACCCGCTATGACGGCAACATCCTGGTCAACGCCATGGCGGTCGGCCTCGCCGATGCCGACAAGATCTTCTACGCGGCGGCTTCCGGCGTGAACATGCCGATCGTCTATCTCGGCTCCAAGACCGGCCGCGACGGCATTCATGGCGCCTCGATGGCCTCGGCGGAGTTCGACGATTCGTCGGAGGAGAAGCGGCCGACGGTGCAGGTCGGCGATCCCTTCGCCGAGAAGCTGCTGCTCGAGGCGTGCCTGGAGATCATGGCCGCCGACTGCGTGATCGCGATCCAGGACATGGGCGCGGCGGGCCTGACCTGCTCCGCGGTCGAGATGGGCGCCAAGGGCGACCTCGGCGTCGACCTCGACCTCGACGCGGTGCCGACCCGCGAGACCGGAATGACCGCCTACGAGATGATGCTCTCCGAAAGCCAGGAGCGCATGCTCATGGTGCTGAAGCCGGAGAAGGAAAAGGAAGCCGAGGCGATCTTCCGCAAATGGGGCCTCGACTTCGCGGTGGTCGGCTACACCACCCCGAGCAAGCGCTTCGTCGTCAAGCACGGCGGCGACGTGATGGCCGACCTGCCGATCAAGGAGCTCGGCGACGAGGCGCCGCTGTATGACCGTCCGCATGTGGCCTCATCAGCGCTGCCGGTGATCCATGCCCGCGAGGTCAATCCGCCGATGGACCTCATCCCGGCGCTGGAGAAGCTGCTCGCAACGCCCGACCTCTGCTCCAAGCGCTGGATCTGGGAGCAGTACGACCACGTCATTCTCGGCAACACCGTGCAGCGGCCCGGCGGCGATGCTGCTGTCGTGCGCGTGCAGGACGGGCCGAAGGGCCTGGCGCTCACCGTCGACGTGACGCCGCGCTATTGCGAGGCCGACCCGTTCGAGGGCGGCAAGCAGGCGGTGGCGGAGGCCTGGCGCAACATCACTGCGGTCGGCGGCCGGCCGCTCGCCATCACCGACAACCTCAATTTCGGCAATCCGGAGCGGCCCGAGATCATGGGCCAGTTCGTCGGCTGCCTCAAGGGCATCTCGGACGCCTGCCGCGCGCTCGACTTCCCGGTCGTGTCCGGCAACGTCTCACTCTACAACGAGACCAACGGCCGCGCGATCCTGCCGACGCCCTCGATCGGCGGCGTCGGCCTGCTCGACGATTTCACCAAGTCGGCCAGCATCGCCTTCAAGGCCGAGGGCGAGGCGATCCTGCTGGTGGGCGAGACCCATGGCTGGCTCGGCCAGTCGGTCTATCTGCGCGATGTCTGCGGCCGCGAGGAGGGCGCTCCGCCGCCGGTCGATCTCGCCGCCGAGAAGCGCATCGGCGATGTCGTCCGCGGCATGATCCATGCGGCTACCGCGACGGCTGCGCATGACCTGTCCGACGGTGGCCTGCTGGTGGCGCTCGCCGAGATGGCGATGGCCTCCGGCATCGGTGCGCGCCTGCTGGCCGCGCCCGCATCGATCGTGCCGCACGCCTATTGGTTCGGCGAAGACCAGGCGCGCTATCTGGTGACGGTGCCGGAGACGGAAGCCGGCCGCGTGCTCGCCAAGATGCGCGGCGCCAACGTTCCCTGCACGCGCATCGGGACCACGGGCGGCACCGAGCTGGCCATCGCCGGCGAGGCTGCGGTCGAGATTGCGTCGCTCAAGACGCGATTCGAAAGCTGGCTGCCGAACTACATGGGCGGCAGCGCCGCATAACCCACCGCTGTCGTCCCGGACAAGCTATGACGGCGCGTGGCGCCGTCATAGCGCCGATCCGGGACCCATACTCCGCGGCCGCGGTCGTCAGGCACGCTGAGTATCATCTTGCCCAGCCACGAGCCCTGCGGTTATGGGTCCCGCGTTCGCGGCGACGACAACGGGAATGGTCGTCCGAGCCGTGGTCCTACCCGGCGTCATTGCGAGCGCAGCGAAGCAATCCAGAGCTCAGGCGAGACTCTGGTTTGCTTCGTCGCTGCGCTCCTCGCAATGACGCGGAGTATCAAAGCACGCTCTTCGCGCCCGGAATCCGGCGCAGCACCCAGGTCGCGCCCCAGCTCAGCAAGACGCTGCCGACGAAGGCGATCGTCGCCTTGACGATGGCGGGCAGGCTGAGGTCGAACAGCCAATACTGGATCCACAGCACGATCGGGTAGTGCACCAGGAACATGCCGTAGGCGTCGGCCTGCATGCGGTCGAGCACGGAGAATTCCGAGCGGCGGTGGTTGAGGAAGTAGGACAGGATCGCGAACATCATCGCGGCGCTGAAGATCACGAAGAAGAAGCCATAGGCCCCCTCGTACCAGTGCGGCAGCTCCGGCGGATTGCCGAGGACCTGGCGCTTGATCGTGATCAGCACCCAGAGCAGCGCGTAGGGAACGAGCGTCACCACGATCCATGCGCCGAGACCGCGCTGCGACATCTGTCCCTCGGCGGCCAGCAGCCCGCGTTCGAAATTGGCCGAGCCGATCCCTGCACCGACATAGAAGTAGGCGGCGTAGAGCAGGATGCGGCTGGCCTGCACCGAGAACGGACCGGCCTCGAACCACAAGGTCGGCCCAAAATAGAGCCGCGACGGAATGTAGAGCAGGCCCGTGATCACCAGGAAGACGAAGAAGAAGTCGCGCGGCTGCGCGAACCCGCGCAACGACAGCCGGTTGATCGGCTCGAGCAGGCGCGGCGAGATGCGGTACAGCAGGGCCGCCGAGATGTCGAACGCCAGCAGCACCCAGATGAACCAGATCGGCCCGCTCGGCCACGGACCGACGGTGACGGTCTTCCACCAGAAGGCAGCGAAGCCGGCGTCGGGATTGGCGCGCAGCTCGATCGCATAATAGGCCAGCGGAATCACGGTCAGCGCGGCGACGACGAACGGCAGGCCGAGCCGCAACAGCCGGTCGCGCAGGTGCTGCAACATCGATTTGTGCGCAAGCCCCGACCATACGAAAAGCCCCGACAGGAAGAAGAACATGGCCATGAAGAAGCTGTCGGTGGCCAGCACGATGCCGTCGAAGCCGAGGAAGGAGGTTGGATCGGTGTGCCCGAAATAGGTGTAGGGGATCACGGCGTGGTGGAGCAGCACCACCAGCGTGAGAAAGGTGCGGGCATGATCGAGCGCGGCATTGCGCGCCCGCGCGCGCGGGCGGGCCTGCATGTCGACCTTCGCGGCCGCCGCCGATTGCGTAACTGATATGACCATGTGCCCCCCCAGCGCCGCTGTTGCCGTGCCCGTGCAGCTGATGGAACGTCTGCAGTGGCCCTCGCCGCGGAGGCGCCGTGCGGACGTCGATACAAGGCTGCGCGAGCCAGATTAAATGAGCTCGTGTGAATTTGGCACCATCATTCGCTAGGGCTGTGCCCCCGGAGCGCATGACGGCGCCGGAAAAACCGGATGTTGTCGTGAGTGCTGCAAATCAGCAAGCGTGACGGTCTGCAAGCCGCTTTCTCACACGCTTCGCCAAATTTTTGCACCTGATGTCGTTACGCACCGACCAGCTACGAAGTTACGGGACGGGTCGTCCGGAGTTGCGGAAAATCTCGAGGAGGCCTCGTTCGCCGCCGGAACCGGTTCCCGGTGGCGTCGTTAGTGAGGCAAACGCGCCGGGACGGCGCTTGACCGGAGGACCATACCGTGACTCTTCTCAAATGGGCGCTGCTGTTCTTCTTGATCTCGGTCGTCGCCGGCGTTCTCGGCTTCACGGGAATCTCGGCCGCTTCCGCAGACGTTGCGCGAATTCTGTTCTACATCTTCCTGGTGATCTTCCTCGTGCTCCTGATCCTCGGACTCACGATCTTCAGGGTGTAGCAAGCCGGATCGCAGTGGACCGCCGCGTGGTGTCGGTCTCGCACCGACCGCGCGGCGCTCAATCAGCAGGAATCAATCAGGCCACTTCCTCGATCCGCACCTTGTCCGGATAGAATGCCAGATGGCCTGAAATTTCGGTCATCGCGGGGAAGGGGCTCTCGTAGCTCCAGATCGCATTGTCCAGCGTCTTGCCGCTCGCGACGATGCTGAAATAGCTCGCGTCGCCCTTGTAGGGACAGTGGGTAACGCGATCGGTCTTCCGCAGGGCCGCCATGTTGGCATCGGCGCGCGGCACGTAGTGGACCGCGGGGTAGGTCGCCTCCTTCAGCGTCAACGCCTGGGTCGTGTCGGCGATCACGACACCGTCGGCAAGCACCCGCACGCGCTTTGGATTCGGTGTGATGGTGATCGGGTGATCCGGCCCTGGAAGCTTCATGTGATGTCCCTCGCCATCGGGCACGGGTGCGTCACCCGGACCAGCTGATTTGATCTGATCCGGATATATAGTGGTTCCGGGCGTGACCTCGAAACCGGTTCGCGCTAGATTCCGCTATCACGGTCGCGCGAGAACGCCTTGATTCGCACCGTCGGACGGGTCACTAAGGGGAGCTGCAGCCGCCGGCCCGCGAGCCCCGGAGCCGCTCGTCGCTGACAGAGGGAGATGCACTGGGATGCCTATGGATGCCCACGTTATCGAGCAGATGATCAAGGCCGCCATCCCCGACGCCCAGGTGACGATTCGTGATCTCGCCGGCGACGGCGACCATTATGCCGCGACCGTGATCTCCGAGGCCTTTCGGGGCAAGTCCCGCGTGCAGCAGCATCAGCTCGTCTATCAATCGCTGCGCGGCCAGATGGGCGACGTGCTGCACGCGCTGGCGCTGCAGACGGGGGTCCCGGACCAGCGCTGATCGGCGCCGCAGCCGGCAGCGTGCATCTGGGGGAGATGGCGGTGGATAATCCGCGGGGAACGCTGTTTCGCGTCATCGAGCCGAACCAGCACGGACGAGTGACGTTCGTCGAGCTGTTCTTCGATCTCGTCTTCGTCTACGCCGTGACGCAGATCTCCCACCATCTGATCGGTCATTTCTCGCCGCTCGGTGCCGCCCAGACGGCAATCTTGTTCCTCGCCGTCTGGTGGGTGTGGGTCTACACCGCCTGGGTCACCAACTGGCTCGATCCCGAAAAGGCGCTCGTCCGAGGCCTGCTGTTCGCGCTGATGCTGGCCGGACTTGTGCTATCGATGTCCATCCCGCGAGCCTTCGAGGATCGCGGCCTGTGGTTCGCGATCGCCTACGCCGCCATGCAGGTCGGCAGGACCGCATTCTGGATGACCGCAACGCCGCCGCATCGGGCCGCCGTTCGCCGCAACGCCGCCCGTATTCTGTCCTGGCTGAGCGCGTCCGCGGTGCTCTGGCTGCTCGGCGGCCTCGCCGAGGGCTCCGTGCGGATGGCGCTGTGGGGCGCCGCGCTCACGCTCGAATATATCTCTCCGGCCGTCCGGTTCTGGATTCCGGGCCTGGGCGCGTCGACCGTTGAAGACTGGATGGTCGAGGGCGGCCACATGGCCGAGCGCTGCGCGGGCTTCATCATCATCGCGCTTGGCGAATCCATCGTCGTCACCGGCGCCACCTTCGCCGAGCTCGACTGGACCGGTGCCAACATCGCGGCCTTCGCCTGCGCTTTCGTCGGCACGATCGCGATGTGGGCTGTGTACTTCAATCGCGGCGCCGAAGCGGGCTCGGAGATGATTTCCCGGTCGGCCCAGTCCGGGCGCGTCGCGCGCTCCGCCTACACCTATCTGCACATGCCGATCGTCGCCGGCATCATCGTCTCGGCGGTGGCCGATGAGATCGTGCTCAAGCATCCGCTCGGACATACCGACGTCGAGACGGCGGCGGTGTTGATTGGAGGACCGTTCGTCTTCCTGGTCGGGACCATCCTGTTCAAGCGCGACGTCCGCGGATTCCTCCAATTGTCTCACGGCGTCGGCCTGCTGGCCCTGGTTGGACTGAGCTGGTTTGCGACCGAGCTGTCGCCGCTGGTTCTTTCCGCGGCGACGAGCGCGCTGCTGGCCATCGTCGCGCTTTGGGAAACGCTCTCGCTTCGCACGAAGCCCGAGCCTCACGCCTCCGCGACGAGCGCCTGAACCGAGAACATCCTCGCAGCATCCGTCCAGACGGTCTCGACCTTCCAGCCCGACCCGCGCGCCAGCGCGCCGAAACGCTCGATGCTGTATTTGTAGCTATTCTCGGTGTGGATGCTCTCGCCGGCCCGGAACGAGATCGTGGTGCCGAGCAGGCGGATCGTCTGCGCCTTCCGCGCAACCAGATGCATCTCGATGCGGTGCTGCTCGCGATTGTAGATCGCGCGATGGACGAAGCCGGACAGGTCGAAATTGCCGCCGAGCTCGCGGTTGATCCGCAGCAGCAGGTTGAGATTGAAGCGCGCGGTGACGCCGGCGGCATCATTGTAGGCGGCATGCAGGACGCGCTCGTCCTTCTCGAGGTCGACGCCGACGATCATCAGCGCACCGGTCCCCAAGATCTCACGCGCCGAGCGCAGGAAGCGGCAGGCTTCATGGGGCTCGAAATTGCCGATCGTCGATCCCGGAAAGAAGCCGACCTTCGGCTTGCCTGCGATGGCTTCGGGCAGCCGGAAGGCGGTGGTGAAGTCGGCGATGACGGGATAAACCCCGAGATCGGGGAAGTCGCGGCGCAGGCTGTCGGCCTGCGCGGTGAGGAAGTCGCCGGAGATGTCGACCGGCACGTAGGCCGCAAAGCGGCAGCTCTCCAGCAGCAGCCGCACCTTGGTGGTCGCGCCGGCGCCGAACTCGATCAGAGCGGCATCGTCGGGAATGATCGCGGCAATCTCGCTGCCGCGGTCCCGGAGAATGCCGAGCTCGGTCCGGGTCGGATAGTATTCCGGCAGCCGCGTGATCTGCTCGAACAGATCCGAGCCCGCCGCGTCGTAGAAATATTTCGGTGGCAGCTGCTTCGGCTGCCGCGCCAGGCCTGCGACCACGTCCGACGCGAAGACGGATGTCTTCTCGTCCGGCAGATGGGCGTTGGACAAAGCGGTCACGTGCACGTTCATGGTACTCTCCTGGACGCGCACAGGCGCGATGTGTCGGCGTTGATGTGAGCAGCTCAGTCGTAATCGGCGAGCCTCAGACCCGTGAATTGCCAGCGGTGATGTGGATAGAAGAAATTGCGGTAGGTGATGCGGCTATGGCCTTGCGGCGTCGCGAGCGATGAGCCGCGCAGCACCAGCTGATTGACCATGAATTTGCCGTTGTACTCGCCGAGCGCGCCTTCAATGGCGCGATAGCCCGGATAGGGGCTGTAGGCGCTGCGCGTCCACTGCCAGACGATGCCAAAGGCATCGTTGAGCTGGCTGCCGCGGGCCGCCACCTCCCATTCCATCTCGGTCGGCAGGTGCTTGCCGCGCCAGCGTGCGAACGCATCGGCCTCGTAGTAGCTGACGTGGCAGACCGGCGCCTCCGGATCGACGGTTCGCAATCCGCCGAGCGTCATGATGCGCCACTCGCCCTCGACCTTGTACCAGTGTCCCGGCGCCTGCCAGCCCTCGCGGCTGGCCGTGGCGAAGCCGTCCATCAGCCAGAGCGTGGCCGTCTCGTAGCCGCCGTCGTTCATGAACGCGAGCCACTCGGCATTGGTGACGAGATTGCGCGCGATCCTGACCGGCCCGACCAGGGCCCGGTGCGCCGGCCGCTCGTTGTCGAAGTGATAGCCGTCGCCGGTATGTCCGACGGTGTGGATGCCTTCGGGCAGGTTCAGCCAACCCTCGCCCGTGCCGGCCGGGGTGGGGAAGCGCCACGACGGATCATAGGCCGGGGCCGTCGGGTTCTGCGCGAACGCATGCAGGATGTCGGTCAGCATCAACTCCTGATGCTGCTGCTCGTGGTTGAGGCCGATGTCCACGAGCGGCGCTACGGCGGCCAGGGTGGCGGCGTCGGCGCCGCCCAGGAAGTCGACCATGGCGGCATCGACATGGCGGCGGTAGGCCGTGATCTCGGCCGCCCCAGGGCGGGTGATCAGGCCGCGCTCGCCCCGCGTGTGGCGGGGACCCGCGCTGACGTAATAGGAATTGAACAGGAAGGCATAATCCGGGTGAAACGGGGCATATCCCCGGCAGTGGCCCCCGAGCACGAACTGCTCGAAGAACCAGGTGGTATGGGCTCGGTGCCACTTGGCCGGACTGGCGTCGGGCATCGACTGGATGACCTGGTCCTCGGGGCTGAGCGGCGCCGCGCGGCGCTCGGTCTCGCCCCGGACCGCCAGATAAGCCTCGGTCAGGCTCCTGGCCAGGGACGCGGAGGTCTGCGCATCAGGGACGGGGAGGGGGGCCGAGGCGGACGCTGAACTGGTCACGAGGGTCTCCGGGTGAGGAGGAGAAAACGACGTTCGACGGAACAAGTTCCTTTTGGCAGTTCGTCCTAAATAGGGGCTTGGTTACGGGATAAAACCCTTGCCGACGGCTATATATTGCTGCCGTCAGGCTATGATCCGGCCGCTGGCCTGATCCTCGGCATTTTACTTTGGCTGACCAACGGTTTGCGCTACATATTAGGGAAGTGATGGTCGGCAGCGGATGGAATCCGTCCGGCTGCGATCAGCGCGGCACCGAGCCCCAGGCGTTCCTTGAGGCGCCCTAGAGGAAGCGAAGATGAGCATTGAGCAATTCATTGACAACGAAGTGAAGTCGAACGACGTCGTCCTGTTCATGAAGGGGACGCCGCAGTTTCCGCAGTGCGGATTTTCCGGCCAGGTCGTGCAGATCCTCGACCATGTCGGTGTCGGTTATAAGGGCTTGAACGTCCTGGAATCTGCTGAGCTCCGCAACGGCATCAAGACGTTCTCGAACTGGCCGACGATTCCCCAGCTCTACGTGAAGGGCGAGTTCGTCGGCGGCTGCGACATCGTGCGCGAGATGTTCCAGAGCGGCGAGCTGCAGCAGCTGTTCACCGAGAAGGGCATCCAGGTCAGCACGGCAGCCTCCGCCTGATCACTCCGGTTCGAAAGATCGGCGCGACCCGGTTCGAGGTCATCACAGCCGACATCACCAAGCTCGGCGTTGACGCCATCGTCAACGCCGCGAACTCGTCTTTGCTCGGCGGTGGCGGCGTCGATGGCGCGATCCACCGCGCCGCGGGGCCGGATCTCGTCATGGAATGCCGCATGCTCCATGGCTGCAAGACCGGCGAGGCCAAGATCACCAAGGGCTACCGGCTGCCGGCCCGGCACGTGATCCACACCGTCGGCCCGGTCTGGCAGGGTGGCGACCGCGGCGAGCCGGAGCTGCTGGCCTCGTGCTATCGCCGCTCGATCGAGCTGTGTCACAAGCATCGTCTGGACTCCGTCGCGTTTCCCGCGATCTCGACCGGGATCTTTCGCTTCCCCGCAGATCTTGCGGCATCGATTGCCGTGACGACATCGATCGCCGCGATCAGCGAGGAGACCTCGCTGTCCCAGATCGTCTTCTGCTGCTTCTCCGAAGCGAGCGCCGATCTGCATGACCAGGCGCTGAGCGAGGCGATCGCGAGCCGCGCGCGCGCGGGTTCGCCGCGGTGACGCCGATCTCTCTGCAGCCGAGCCGCTAGCGTGGATCGGCCGGTCTCGCGACGGGCGCTGCTCGGCGGTGTGCTCGCGGCTTCGATTTTGCCTGTTCTGGCTCGGGCAGGCGAGCCGTCGCCGCGCCGCCTGGATCGTGGACGCCTCGATCAGCTCTCCAACGACTTCCGCGCCGAGGTGGCCGCCGGCAACATCCCTGGCGCAGTCGTCCTGGTCCAGCAGCATGGCAGCCCGGTCCTGCTGCAGAGCTTCGGCTTTCGCGATCCCGCGAGCCGCGCGGCGATGACGGAAGATGCGATCTTCCGCATCTACTCGATGTCGAAGCCGATCACGTCGGTCGCCGCGATGATGCTGGTCGATGACGGCAGACTCAGGCTCGACGATGCGCTGTCGATCTATATCCCGGCTTTCGCGAGCGTGACGGTCGCCGGCGCACCGCTCGCGAGCCCGATCACCATCCTCGACCTGCTGCGCCATACCTCCGGAATCACCTATGGCTTCTACGGCGAGACGGCGGTGCGCCGGCTCTATGCGAAGGCGCCGCTGTTCGATGGCGACATCGACAACGCCGCGTTCGTCGAACGTCTCGCCCGGCTGCCGCTGGCCGAGCAGCCCGGCACGCTGTGGGACTACGGCCACTCCACCGACGTGCTCGGTCGGGTGATCGAGATCGTTTCCGGCCGCTCGCTCCATCAGTTCGAGCGGGAGCGATTGCTCGATCCGCTCGGCATGCGCGAGACGGCGTTCTTCCTCGCCGACCAGAGCCGGCGCGGCCGCGTCGCCGAACCGTCGCCGCGCGACTGGTTTGACCGGCCGATCGCGGGCCTCGACGATCCCATTCGGCCGCGGCGCTGGGAGTCCGGCGGGGCGGGAATGATCAGCACGATCAGCGACTACGCGCGGTTCGCGCAGATGCTGCTGAACGGCGGCGAACTCGACGGCCGCCGCTATCTCAAGGCCGAGACCGTGGCGCTGATGGCGCGGGATCATGTCGTGGCGGCGGGGATTGCGCGTGACGACCTCTATTTTCCAGGCGCCGAGCACGGCTTCGGCCTGGGATTCTCCGTGCGCCTCGTGGCGAAGCCGCCGCTGCCGCGAGGCGAATATGGCTGGGACGGCGTCGGCGGGACGTTCTTCTTCATCGATCCCGCCGACGATCTGTTCGTCATCGTCATGATGCAGGCGCCCTCGCAGCGCGGCCGCATCGCGAGCGATGTGCGGCAGCTGATCTATGCGGCGCTCGTGCCATGATCCTCATGCGCCGCGCACGATCTCCCTGACATGGCCGATGGTCTCCTCGATCATGGCCGAGGTGACGTCGAGATGCGTGCAGGCGCGGATGCGGCCGTCCATCATCGCGAGCAGCACGCCGCGCTTGCGCAGCTCGCTCACCATCTTGTCGCCTGACACGCCGGCGCCATCGGGCTTGAAGAACACCAGATTGGTCTCGGGCTCCTGCACCTCGATGCCCTGGATCTGCGACAGCCCGCGCGCCAGCGCCCGTGCATTGGCGTGATCCTCGGCCAGCCGCTCGACGTGATGATCGAGCGCGTAGATGCAGGCGGCGGCGACGATGCCGGCCTGGCGCATCGATCCGCCCAGCCGCTGCTTCCAGCGCCACACCTCATCGATGAACGCCGCGCTGCCGGCCAGCACGCCGCCGATCGGCGCGCCCAGGCCCTTGGAGAAATCGATCCAGGCCGAATCCCAGCCTGCGGTCATGTCAGCCGCGGCAATGCCGGTCGCGACCGTCGCATTGAGCAGCCGCGCGCCGTCCATATGCGTCGCCATGCCGTTTGCCTTGGCGATCGCGACGATCGCGTCGAGGTCGGCCTTCTTCCAGATCGTGCCGCCGCCGATATTGGCGGTCTGCTCGACGCTGACGACCGTCTGCGGCGGCTGATAGCGGCTGCGCGGATGCAGCGCGGCGCGGAAGGTTTCCGGCGTGAACTGCCCGTCGGGCCCCTTCAGCTGCGTCACCTGAAAACCGCCGAGCGCGGCATGCGCGCCGCCCTCCCGCGAGATGATATGCGCGGTCTCATGCGCCAGGATCTCGTCGCCGGGGCGGCAATGCACCAGGGTCGATGCGACGTTGCACATCGTGCCCGACGGCATCAGCACCGCGGCCTCCTTGCCGAGCAGCGCGGCGACCCGGCCGCACAGCTCGTGCACGGTCGGATCGTCGCCGAGTTGCTCGTCGCCGACGTCGGCCCGCGCGATCGCCTCGCGCATCGCAGGCGTCGGCCGGGTCTGCGTGTCGGACAACAGATTGACGCGCACGGGCGGCGCCTTCGGATCGCGTGGGGGCGGGGTGTAATGCATCGGCAGTCCTCGTTCGCTTCTCAGGACCGGACCTTACCCAACTCGTGCCATCCCCGCAAAACGCCTCCTTGAATGATCACGCCGCGCGCGGCGGATTGAGCCAGATGTCCGGCCGCCGCAGCGGCCGGGTCTCGATCGGCTCGGCCACCAGCGGCGGCGCCTCGGTGCAATCGAACACCCAGGACTCCAGCGGACTTCGCCGTGATGGCGTGAGAAGAAGCGCGGCGCCGGGGCGCTGGCGCTTGATGTTCCAGCCCATGTTCACGGCGGCCCAGCCGATCAGCATGGTCTGCCATTCGTCGGCGAGCTCGCTGGAATCGTCGAAGCAATGGAGAAGCTCAAGCGCGAACGGATCACAGCGGAGCTGCGCGTCGGCAAAGGTGAGCCCGGTTCCGAGATGGCGGATCACATGGGCTGTCGCATCGGACTGGACGTGCCAGCAGGAGCGTTCAAGATGATCGAAGACTGTTGAAGGATAGATGCCGTCGTTGAACCGGTAGCGGAGGCCAGAGGGCCGTGCGCGTAACGGTGAAGCGCTGAGGGGCGGCGCCCGCAACGGCGGCAGGGGCGGTGAACCGACCGCATCGGTCGGCAACGCGCCGAAGATGATATTGCGCCTGTTGAACTCCATGGCGAACGCCCCGCTACTTTACAACTGCCGACAGTGAATCACGGGTTGGACACCCTGTCAGCCCAGCTGGGGCGTTTTCGTGGCAAGTGTGGCATTCGGGAATCGGTTCGCCTCATCCGAAAAACAACCCCAAAAAGCAAAGGCCCCGGCGCGTGCCAGGGCCTTCGGATTATCAGATGTGAGCGGAGCGCGGCTCCGTCAAGATCAGCGCGAGTAGAACTCGACGATCAGATGCGGCTCCATCTGCACCGCGAACGGCACGTCGGACAGCGCCGGGATGCGGATGAACTTCGCGGTCATCTTGCCGTGATCGGCTTCGATATAGTCCGGCACGTCGCGCTCGGCGAGCTGCGAGGCTTCCAGCACCACGGCGAGCTGCTTGGAGGCTTCCTTGACCTCGATCACGTCGCCCGGCTTGACCTGGTAGCTCGAGATGTTGACCTTGCGGCCGTTCACCTTGATGTGGCCGTGGTTGATGAACTGGCGCGCGGCGAACATGGTCGAGACGAACTTGGCGCGGAACACCACGGTGTCGAGACGGCGCTCCAGAATGCCGATCAGGTTCTCGCCGGTGTCGCCCTTGAGACGGCCGGCCTCGACATAGATGCCGTGGAACTGGCGCTCGGAGATGTTGGCGTAATAGCCCTTCAGCTTCTGCTTGGCGCGCAACTGCACGCCGAAGTCGGAGAGCTTGCCCTTGCGGCGCTGGCCGTGCTGGCCGGGGCCGTATTCGCGGCGGTTGACGGGGCTCTTCGGGCGGCCCCAGATGTTCTGGCCCATGCGGCGATCGATCTTGTACTTCGCCTCACTGCGCTTAGTCATCGCGTCCTCTTCAATTCAGTTAGGGTTCGAGGAAACGCGCCCTCCTGTGTGTCCGGGAAACCCGGTCCACCGACAGGCCCATCCCCAAAGCATGAAGGGAGAAGGCCACGGGTCGCGAAACGCAACGCGGGCCGAAAGCGGCCCGCGAGCAAGGCGGGTTCTAAGGGAGAAACCGCTGACTTGTCAAACCGCTGGAGCCGCTTTTGGCGGTCAAATCGCCCCCGCCGGCTCGATTTCATCGTCCACGGTCGCTTGACGCCGCAAACGACCCCGATTTCACCTCCCTCAGCCGCTGATCGCCCGGACCGGCTTGGGCCCGGCGGTCCGCAGCTCGGTCGCGATCTCGCCGTTCAGCACCTGTTCCAGCCGGGCGAAGATCCGGGCGATCAGGGCGGCATCCGTCACCCGGTGATCCCAGCGGATCATGGCACCGATCGTGCCGTCGGGCTTGGCCACGTCGAAGGTCAGGATGTAGGGACCGGGGCTGAGCGCATGCAATTCGCCGCCGCCATAGGCCGAGACCCCGGTCACGGCGAAATTGCCGAACCAGTTGGCCCGCTGGCGGCCGAAATTGAGCCCGACCATCCAGGCCAGCTGGCGCAGCGGCCAGGGCAGGCGGGTCGTCCGCAGGATCTTCCGGAACGCCGGCACCTGGTCGGCCGGGGCGTCCTTGCCCTGCCGGATGATCGCATCGACCTCGGCCAGCGTCAGCCGGTCGGGATCGCCGACCCGCTGCATCAGCACGCAGGGTTCGCCGTCCTCGATCCGGGAGATGGCGACCATCGCGACGTTGCGCGGCATCTCGTAGAAGCAGGGCCGCGGCCATTTGGCGTAGAGGGTGCGCAGGGTGGGCTCGTCGCGCGCGACCAGCGCGAAGGCCTTGACGAAGATCGCGGCAAAGCCCGGCGGACGGGCCGCGAGGCTGCGCGCATCCAGCAGCGGCCGGACGTTCAGGGTCCGCGCCAGCGACACGAACGGGACGTCACGGGAGGCGCGCATCAGATCGATGATCAGACGGCGCGGCAGCGAGATGGTCCTGGTCGTTCCGCGCATCCTGAAGCCGTTCCTCCCGATTTGTCTTGGTGGCCGTCCGGTCCCCGGCGGCAGCCGCTGTTAGCACCGACCGCCGGTCCGACGAAAGCCCCGCGGCGTCAGGGCGCCGGCGAGGCGAGCGGCTTGGTCTTGTCGACCACATAGACGCCGAGCACCTTCAGGCCCTTGTCGCCGTGAACCTTGGCGTCATGAACCACCCCGGCCGGGATCTGGAACGAATCGCCGGCCTTGAGGTGCCGGTCCGGCTGGCCTTCGACGATCAGCTCGGCCTCACCCTCCAGGATATAGGCGGTCTCGACGCCCGGATGGGTATGCCGGCCGGCCGCGCCACCGGCCGCAACCTCGGCGATCGCCTCGACGATGGTATAGCCGTCCGGAAAATCGGTCTTCTGCAGCATCGTGCGCTTGATCGCCGGCTGCTGCGCCAGGGCCGCGCCAAGCCCGAGCACGGCCAGCGACACGCCCAAAATCGTCTTTTTCATCATGGTCTTCTCCCCCAATGTTGGTTTTCGTTTGAAACATGAAGTCCGGCGCGAAGCCTCGCGCGAATCAGCGTTTGATTCCTTCGAAGCTTGCGGCAATGCCGCGCTGGAACAAGGACCAGTCGAAGCCGAGCGCCAGCGCCAGGTAGCCGCGTTCGATCATCGCATTGGCCTGCTCGGCCGAGCGCGCCGCGCCGCCGATCGGCACGCCGGATTTGAGGATGCCGGCCTCGGCGCGGGCGATCAGGGATTTCACTTGGGGATCATCGAGCTGCCCGCGCTTGTTGATCGAGGTGGCGAGGTCGCCGGGGCCGATCACGGCGATGTCGATGCCGGGCGTGGCCATGATCTCGTCGATGCGTTCGACCGCTTCGACATGCTCGATCGTGACCATGCAGACCATGTCGTCGTCGGCGGTGGCCATGTAGTCGGCCATCGACACGTTCCAATGGAACGGCGCATGGAACGGGCCCCAGAGACGGTCGCCGCGAGGGGGATAGCGCACGCTGCGCACGGCCTTCTCGGCCTCCGCGCGGCTCGAGATCATCGGGAAGTTGATGCCGAGCGCGCCGAGGTCCATAGGCGCCTTGGCCAGATGCGGCTCGTTGGCGGCGATGCGCACCAGCGGCACGCAGGGTGTGCCTGCGGTCGCCGTGATCATCGCATGCGCGGTGGAGAGATCGATCGGCCCGTGCTCGAGGTCGACGATGATCCAGTCGAGCTGCTGCGCCATGATCCGCACCGTCTGGATGCTCGGGATGGTCGCGATGGCGCCGAACGTCGGCTTCCTGTCGCGCCAGGCGTGCTTGAGACGGTTGAACGGTTTCGGCGTCGCGGACATCGGAGCTCCTCAGGCCGGCACGCGGCCGCCGAAAAAGGGCGTCAGCGCGCGGCTGAGCTGATGCGGCTTGTTCGAGGTGAAGATCATGGTCGCCGCGCCATCGTCGGCGCCCGCGGTCGCCGGGCCCAGCAGGTCGACCACGCGGCGCGCGATCGCCGGCGCCGGATCGACCCAGGCGACCGGCCAGGGCGCCAGCCGTTCGAGGCGGTCGAGCAGAAGCGGATAATGCGTGCAGGCGAGCACGATCGTGTCGGTGCGTGCTGTAGGATCGGCGGCATCGCCGGTGAAGCAGGGCGCGATCTCGGCGGCAATGGCCTCGTCGGTGATGGCTTCGCCGCTGAGTGCCGCTTCGGCGAGCGAGGCGAGCTCCGGCGAGCCGACCAGCGTCACCTCGCAGCCGCCAGCGAAATCGCGGATCAGCGCATGGGTGTATTCGCGCGCCACCGTGGCCTTGGTGCCGAGCACCGAGACCCGCTTCGTCCTGGATTGCGCGCAGGCCGGCTTGATCGCGGGAACCGTGCCGACGAAGGGCACCGCATAGGTGGCGCGCAGCGGCGCCAGCGTCTGCACCGAGGCAGTGTTGCAGGCGATCACGACGTGGTCGGGCCGGTGTGCCGAAATCAGCTCGCCCATCAGCGGCACCACCCGGCCGATCAGCGCCTGCTCGCTGTGATGGCCATAGGGAAAGAACGCGTCGTCGGCGACATAGACGTAATGCGCGTCGGGCCGCGCCCGCACCACCTCGCGCAACACGCTGAGGCCGCCGAGGCCGGAGTCGAAGACGAGAATCGTGGGGCGGTGTGTCACGCGGCGAAGTCTACCGGATCGGGGAGGGCGGTTCAGTCGGTTTTTCTGCGGGGTTTGGCAGGAGTGAGGCGTCTGGATGTGTTCCAGCGGGAAGAGGGAAGGTTCAAAGCGCTTCTCTGCGTCTTGGATGCCATCAGCGCCTCTCCAAAAACAGCTGTCATCCCGGCGAACGCCGGGATCCAGAACCCCCGGCGGAGATTGGCGCGCAAGCTGGACGCTCCAGCGTGCCTCACCCGACCGCCGCGGCGTATGGGTCCCGGGTCGGCGCCGCGCCGACGCTGTCGCGTCGCCGGGACGACAGCGGAGGTTGAGGGGCGAGTTTCCAACTCTCGTAGAATCAGAAGCGGCCCCACCATCACAGGTGTCATCCCGGCGAACGCCGGGATCCATAGCCACCGGCGCAAATTGTCGCGCGAGCTGAATGCTCCAGCGTGCCTCACACGACCGCCGCGGAGTATGGGTCCCGGGTCTGCGCCGCGCCGACGCTGTCGCGTCGCCGCAGCTTGCCCGGGACGACGGCGGAGATGAATGACGGTCGATGGACATGCGCTCTCATCCTCGCGCCCGCTTTCGCGCCCGAGTGTTGCTCGTGTCACCGCCCTCTCGAAAATGAGGGCGCGGGGAAGGCCGGGTGCCGGTCGCACCCATGGCCCGCCTGCAGCAAAAAAAGCAGGCGGCAGTCACCACAGGTACGGGCCGGATCATCCGGCCTTCCCCGCGCAATGGTTGGAACGGCTTATACGTGCTCTCCCCGGGGACCGGCTTTTTGCCCCCGTCGCCCGCGCGCTTCGTCAAAACTTGGCAGCGCCGACTTGGTCTCAGCACCGGGAGACCAGGACCACACGATTTCGCCGTGCGCATCGGATCGTTCGTCGGCATGATCGCTCACGCTGCAACCCGACACGCCCACCGCATCCCGCACCCAACGCTCGTGACGATCGCGATGCGCCCCTCAAGTGGGACGGGATGGCACACCATAGCATTGTTTCTGGAAAACGGAAACTAAATAATTCGGATTTTCGGTTGGCGACCGCCGCGGTCGTGCCGTCCCTTGGGGCAGTCCCAGGAGCGGATCGCGAGGGGCCCCAGATGTGACCCAAAAAACATTAGCATTGACTAATTGATTAGTAATGACTATTCATTCTGCATGATCCAGGCTGAGACCGTCACCATCGTCATGCGCGCACTGGCCGACCCCACCCGGCGGGCGGTGTTCGAGCGCATCGTGAATTCCGACGAGATCACCGTCGTCGAGTTGACCCGCGGCAGCAGCGTCACGCAAGGGGCCATCTCGCAGCACCTCAAGGCGTTGAAGCAGGCCGGCCTGGTCTGCGAGCGCCCCGAAGGGCGCAAGGTCTACTACCGCGCCGAGCCACGCGGCCTGGAGCCGCTGGCCGACTGGATGAGCCATTACGGCGTGTTCTGGCG
The DNA here is from genome assembly GCF_030159255.1 of Bradyrhizobium sp. SSBR45G. Classification (GTDB taxonomy): domain Bacteria; phylum Pseudomonadota; class Alphaproteobacteria; order Rhizobiales; family Xanthobacteraceae; genus Bradyrhizobium. Next base: position 38,600 of record NZ_BSCT01000052.1, read on the forward strand.
CGACCGTTTCGCCAATCTGAGACACCTGCTGAAGGACATCGACCCATGAACCAAGCCGTCAAGCCGGACACCCAGGCCATCGTGGTCGACGAGGTCTTCCCGCATGCGCCCGAGATCATCTGGAAAGCCTTGACCAGCGGCGAGCTGATCGGCCGCTGGCTGATGGCGCCGACGGGCTTCGCGCCCGTCGTAGGGACGCATTTCACCTATCAGACCACGCCCGCCGGCGGATGGGACGGCACCATTCATTGCGAGGTGCTGGAGGTCGTGCCGAACGAGCGGCTGTCCTATGCATGGAAGGGCGGCCATCAGGGCAATGTCGGCTACGGCGCGCCACTGGACACGGTGGTCACCTTCAGCCTGTCCAAGGCCGAGACCGGCACGCGCCTGCGCCTGGTGCATTCCGGCTTCGTGCTTCCGACCAATGAAGCCGCCTATCGCAAGATGAGTGAAGGCTGGAAGAAGGTCGTCGCCAATCTCGACCGGATCGCCGGCGAAGAGGCGTCGTCGAAGCAGCGGCACTGATGCAACGGGAGAGCGACATGACCCAGTCCTACGCTGGCGGCTGCGCCTGTGGCGCGGTGCGCTACGAGATCTCGGGCGAGCCCGCCGTGATGCTCGACTGCCAGTGCCGGCAATGCCAGCGCGACAGCGGCGCCGGCCATCAATCGCACCTCACCTTCGTCGCGGCGGAGGTCAAGGTCGAAGGCGAGGTGTCGCATTGGCAGAGTGTCGGCGACGGCGGCACCGTCAAGCAGCGCGCGTTCTGCCCGACCTGCGGCTCGCACCTCCACCTGACATTTCCCGCGATGCCCGACGTCTTCATCGTCCCGCCAGCGAGCCTCGACGACCCCAGCCGCTACAAGCCGCAACTGGTGTCCTGGACGGCGGCCGGACAGGCCTGGGATCACCTCGATCCAGCGCTGCCGAGATTCGAGAGGATGCCGCCGCGGTGATGTCGGGATGCCGGGATCGGGCGTGATACCACCGAGGCCCTCGAAACCGCGCGACCGTCGGAATTAAATGCACTGTCACCGTAATTTGAGGCCGCAGCGATGGACATTCGCGAGTCGTTGTTCGTTGGTCATCGCGTAGGGTGGGCAAAGCGCCGCCGTCAGGCGGCGCGTGCCCACCGTCGGGCGGCATGCGGGGCGGTGATGGTGGGCACGGCGCCATCACGAACTGGCTGTGAGGCGACGGCTCGGCTGCGCCTTTGCCCACCCTCGGACCTCAATCTCCCTGCAGGAGACGTCCCGGATCGTGCTCACTCTGAGGATGGTCGATGCAGCATGGCACGGGCTGATCGCGCAGTGCTTCAGTCCTCGTCGTGCTCGCCCTCGTCGAGCTCCTCCAGCTCCTCGCTCGCGTGGTCGATCACGTCGATGGCCTGCTGGACCTCGATGAGGCTCTTGACCGCAGTTTCCGTTTCGCCCTTTTTGTAACCGGCCGAAACGGCCTTGGCCAAATTTAGGCGCATTTCGACCAGCACGTTGCGCGCGGTCAGGTAGACGTCGAGGTCGTTGTCGGCCATGGTGCTCCTCATCAAGGCTGTGCGTTCGATTGGTAGCCGCGGCGTATGGCGGGCATGTGTCGGATCGGGCGTGCGTCGGCTGATTGCGGTCGCGTCGCGGACCCCTGGGGCGGCAGGACTATCGCGTTTGACGATCGCAGTTTTGCGCTCGACTTTCTCCACGTCGTCATGGCCGGGCGTGTCCCGGCCATCCACGTCGTCCGGCGCGCTGAGAACGACGTTGATGCCCGGGACGGAGCCCAGTCATGACGATGAGGATACACGCGACAAACTCAGATTAGTAATATGCGATAGCCGTGCCTGGGGCGCGTCGGCTTGCGTCGCGAGAGGGTGGGCACGGCGCCATGGCGGGTCTGATGCAAAGCGATCGCACGGCTGCGCCTCTGCCCACCGGGGCTGCGGTGCCGATCCATGATATCGCGACGCTGATGTGATCGAGCACGCCTGATCGGTGTTGTGTCGACGGCAGCATCACTGAAGCTGCTCGCGTGTCGGCCAGGGCGGCGCGGTCCATAAGGTCTTCCATGCGCCCTCTCTGCAATTGTCCAGCCGGAAGTCGATCCCTTTATGACCGTGACAGTGCACTTAAATTTACATCCGGCAGGTTCAGTTATATGCACTGGACTGCCCCCCTCAAGTGAGACACGATAATCTCAGTGACAGGCATTCCGAGG
>NZ_BSCT01000053.1 GCF_030159255.1 Bradyrhizobium sp. SSBR45G
CTCCGCCGCGTGCGCGGCTCCGCGTCGCGCAGGAAACGGCGGAGACAACCCAGCAATGATCGAATATTGTCAGGAATCAGCCCGGTCCAAAATGTCAGGGATCAACCCGGTCGGACCGGGCGCTGATCGTTGTCAGTTCGCTCGCTGTATTCACGTCCGCTCAGCTGCTCGTTACATCACACATCGTCACTCCGCTGGTGACAGCATTGGCGCGCATCACGTGCAGCGTGCTCGTGGACCCCCACCCCCGACCCCTCCCCGCAAGGGGGAGGGGAGCGCCCCGCGATCGGGGTGAGAGATCGAGTCCAACTGTTTCGTGACTCAGCGCATCCGGACAAGCGCCCGCTTCGTACTCCGTCCTGTCGCATCTGCGACATGCTGTCGGGAGAGCGACAGCTGGCTGCCACGGCGAAGTTTAGAATCCTCCTTAGAAATCAACCAAGTGGGCTCTGGCACGGCGCTTGAAAGATAACGCGTGAAAGACGTCGTCCGATGTCGCAGGGATCGCGGGGAGCTGCACATGACCTATAAGATCATCGCCTCACAATGCACGGTCTGCGGGGCTTGCGAGTTCGAATGCCCGAACGCGGCCATTCGGCTCAAGAACGACATGTACATCATCGATCCGAAGAAGTGCACGGAGTGCGAAGGCCACTTCGATGCGCCGCAATGCGCTGCCGTCTGTCCGGTGCCGGACACCTGCGTGCCCGCCTGACGCGGGCGCCTGGACTGACAATTGGAAGCGGAGTGAGAGATGGCAGCGGTTCAGGAGACCATTGATCGCGTCAAGGACATTGACGTCGATCAATATCGCTACGGGTTCGAGACCGTCATCGAATCCGAGAAGGCCCCGAAGGGGCTGTCCGAGGACACGATCCGCTTCATCTCGGCCAAGAAGAACGAGCCGGCCTGGATGCTGGAATGGCGGCTGGAGGCGTATCGCCGCTGGCTGACCATGACCGAGCCGACCTGGGCCCGCGTCGGCTATCCCAAGATCGACTACCAGGATCTCTATTACTATTCCGCGCCGAAGCCGAAGAAGAAAGTTGCTTCGCTCGACGAGATCGATCCGGAGATTCTCAAGACCTATGAGAAGCTCGGCATTCCCTTGCGCGAGGTCGAGATCCTCGAAGGCGTCGAGCGTCCGGCAGCGGCCGCTGAAACCGATGCCGATGGCGAGGCGGTTGCGCCACGGACCAAAATCGCGGTCGACGCCGTGTTCGACTCGGTCTCGGTGGCGACGACCTTCAAGGAAGAACTGAAGAAGGCCGGCGTGATCTTCATGCCGATCTCCGAGGCGCTGCGCGAGCATCCTGATCTCGTGCAAAAATATCTCGGCACCGTGGTGCCGACGACCGACAACTACTTCGCGACGCTCAATTCGGCTGTGTTCTCCGACGGCTCGTTCGTCTACATCCCGCCGGGCGTGCGCTGCCCGATGGAGCTGTCGACCTATTTCCGCATCAACGAGCGCAACACCGGCCAGTTCGAGCGCACCTTGATCATCGCCGACAAGGGCGCGTACGTCTCGTATCTGGAGGGCTGCACGGCGCCGCAGCGCGACGAGAACCAGCTGCATGCCGCCGTGGTCGAGCTGGTCGCGCTGGATGATGCCGAGATCAAATATTCGACCGTGCAGAACTGGTACCCTGGCAATTCCGAGGGCGTCGGCGGCATCTACAATTTCGTCACCAAGCGCGGCGACTGCCGCGGCGCCAATTCCAAGATCTCCTGGACCCAGGTCGAGACGGGATCGGCGATCACCTGGAAATATCCGAGCTGCATCCTGCGCGGCGACAATTCCAGCGGCGAGTTCTACTCGATTGCGATCTCCAACGGCTTCCAGCAGGTCGACTCCGGCACCAAGATGATCCATCTCGGCAAGAACACGTCGAGCCGGATCATTTCCAAGGGTATCGCCGCCGGAAAGTCGCAGAACACCTATCGCGGCCTCGTCAGCGCCCATCGCAAGGCGTCGGGCGCGCGCAACTTCACCGCCTGCGATTCGCTCCTGATCGGCGACAAATGCGGCGCGCATACCGTCCCCTATATCGAGGCCAAGAACTCCTCGGCGGTGTTCGAGCACGAGGCCACGACCTCCAAGATCTCCGAGGACGTGCTGTTCTACTGCATCCAGCGCGGGCTCAGCCAAGAGGAAGCGGTCGGCCTCGTCGTCAACGGCTTCGTCAAGGACGTGCTGCAACAGCTGCCGATGGAGTTCGCGGTCGAGGCGCAGAAGCTGATCTCGATCTCGCTCGAAGGGTCTGTCGGTTAAGAACGTGTCGCCTGGCGACAAGATGAGAAGGAGTGTTCGATGACGGCCTTGCTCGAAATCAAGGGGCTCCATGCCGAGATCGCTAGCGGTCGGAAGATCATTCAGGGCCTCGATCTGACCGTGAACAAGGGCGAGATCCACGCCATCATGGGGCCGAACGGCGCCGGCAAGTCGACCCTCTCTTATGTGCTCGCCGGCAAGCCCGGCTACGAGGTCACGGCCGGCGAGGTCACTCTCAACGGCGAGGACCTCCTGGCGATGTCCGCCGACGAGCGCGCCGCCAAGGGCGTGTTCCTCGCGTTCCAGTATCCGCTGGAAATTCCGGGTGTCGCAACGCTCACCTTCCTGCGCGCTGCCTTCAACGCCCAGCGCAAGGCGCGCGGCGAGGCGGAACTGTCCTCGCCGGATCTGATCAAGCGGGTGCGCGAGATTGCCAAGACGCTGAACATCGACGCCGACATGCTGAAGCGGCCGCTCAATGTCGGCTTCTCCGGCGGCGAGAAGAAGCGCAACGAGACGCTGCAGATGGCGCTGCTGCAGCCCTCGCTCTGCGTACTCGACGAAACCGATTCCGGCCTCGACATCGATGCGCTGAAGGTAGTTGCCAACGGCGTCAATGCGCTGCGCGCGGCCGAGCGCGGCATGATCGTGATCACGCATTATCAGCGGCTGCTCGACTACATCGTGCCGGACATCGTCCATGTGTTCGCCGCCGGCCGCATCGTCCGCACCGGGGGTGCAGATCTCGCGCGCGAGCTCGAGGCGACCGGTTACGCCCAGTACCAGAGCGAAGCGGCGTAAGGGCCGGGGAGTACGATCATGGGCGTCGCGATCCGCAAGACCAAGGCCGAGCTCGGACTGGCCGATCTGTATCAGGGCGCCCGCCGCTATCTGCCGGGCGGCGAGGAGATATCAGCGGTGCGCGCGGCGGCGTTCGAGCGCTTCACCGCGGTCGGCCTGCCGCATCGGCGTGTCGAAGCGTGGCGCTACACCGATCTGCGCACGCAGATGAAGGAAGCCAAGCGGCTCGCCTCGCTGCCGGACGATGCCGCCAAGACCAGGGCGCGCGAGGCCCATGATCTGTTCGCCGGCGCCGGCTTCCGCAAACTCGTCATCGTCGACGGCGCCTTCGTGCCCGAGCTGTCCGACCTCGCCAACCTTGAGTCTGGCCTCACCATCCAGCCGATGGCGGATGCGCTCGCCGCGGACAAGCCGCTGCTGTCGCAGCGCCTCGGTCCCGTCGTGCCGGATGACGATCCGGCGCTGGCGCTGAACACGGCGCTGGCCGCCAATGGCGTCGTCATCCTGGTTGCCCCCGGCACCGTGCTGAGCCGGCCGATCCATGTCGCCTTCGTCACGACCAACTGGGTCGCGACATCGATGTTCACGCGCTCGCAGGTCAATATCGGCACCGCCGCCAGCGCCACCATCGTCGAGTCGCATCAGGGGCCCGACGGCAGCGAATACCAGGTCAACACCGCGATGCAGCTCGTCGTCGGCGACGAGGCGCGGATCGACCACATCAAGGTCGTCAGCGAGGGCAGCAGCGCGCTGCATATCTCGTCGCTGCTCGCCAATATCGGCGCGCGCGCGACCTTCAACCAGCTCGGCTTCGTCGCCGGCGGCAGCCTGGTGCGCAACCAGCTGTTCGTGCACATCGCGGGCGAGGGCACCATCGCCGACATCCGCGGCGGCTCGCTGCTGTCCGGCACGCAGCATGCCGACACGACGCTCGCGATCGAGCATGCGGCGGAGAACTGCCAGAGCCGCGAGACCTTCAAGGCGGTGGTCGGCGACACCGCCCGTGCAGTGTTCCAGGGCAAGATCACGGTCAGCCCCGGCGCGCAGAAGACCGACGCCAAGATGATGTCGCGGGCGCTGCTGCTGTCCGACGAGGCCGAGGCCTATAGCAAGCCGGAGCTCGAGATCTTCGCCGACGACGTGCAGTGCGGTCACGGTACGACGACCGGTGCGATCGACGACGAGCTGCTGTTCTATTTGATGGCCCGCGGCATTCCGCCCAAGCAGGCCAAGGCGCTGCTGATCCAGGCCTTCGTCGGTGAGATCATCGAGGGCGCGGCCAATGAGAGCGTGCGCGACGCGCTGACCGGGGCGATGCTGGGCTGGCTCGGACAACGGGAGTAGATGATGCATGCAGCGGTGCAGGGAAGCGGCTACGATGTGAGCCGCATCCGGGCGGACTTTCCCATCCTCGGCATGCAGGTCCACGGCAAGCCGCTGGTCTATCTCGACAACGCCGCCTCGGCGCAGAAGCCGCAGGCGGTGCTGGACCGGATGAACCAGGTCTACACCTCCGAATACGCCAACGTTCATCGCGGGCTGCATTATCTCGCCAACGCCGCCACCGAGGCCTACGAGGGCGCCCGCGCCAAGGTCGCGACCTTCCTCAACGCCGAAAGCCCCGAGCAGATCATCTTCACCCGCGGTGCGACCGAGGCGGTCAATCTGGTTGCGCAGACGTTCGGGCGCGAGCGGATCGGGCCGGGCGACGAGATCGTGCTCTCGATCATGGAGCACCACGCCAACATCATCCCCTGGCACTTTCTCCGGGAGCGCCAGGGCGCGGTGATCAAATGGGCCCCGGTCGACGACGACGGCAACTTCCTGCTCGACGAATTCGAGAAGCTGCTCACGCCGCGCACCAAGATGGTGGCCATGACGCAGATGTCGAACGTGCTCGGCACGGTCGTCCCGGTCAAGGAGGTCATCCGCATCGCGCATGCCCGCGGCATTCCCGTGCTGATCGACGGCTCGCAGGCCGCGGTGCACATGGACGTCGACGTCCGTGATCTCGATGCGGACTTCTATTGCATCACCGGGCACAAGATCTACGGCCCGACCGGGATCGGCGCGCTCTACGGCAAGCGCGAGCTGCTGGCATCGATGCCGCCGTTCAACGGCGGCGGCGAGATGATCCGCGAGGTGTCGCGGGACTGGGTCACCTATGGCGACCCGCCGCATCGCTTCGAGGCCGGCACGCCGCCGATTGTCGAGGCGGCAGGCCTGGGCGCTGCAATCGACTACGTCGCCTCGATCGGCAAGCAGCGCATCGCGGCGCATGAGCATGATCTCGTCGCCTACGCCACCGAGCAGCTGCGCGAGATCAATTCGCTGCGCATCATCGGCAACGCCGCCGACAAGGGCGCCATCGTCTCGTTCGAGATGCAGGGCGCGCACGCCCACGACTTCGCCACCGTCATCGACCGCTCCGGCGTCGCCGTCCGCGCCGGCACCCATTGCGCCATGCCGCTGCTGGAGCGCTTCGGCGTGACGGCGACGTGCCGGGCGTCGTTCGCGATGTACAACACGCGGGAAGAGGTCGACGTGCTCGTGCGCGCGCTGAAGAAGGCGCAGGAGTTTTTCGCGTAGCCTCGCTCGCGGTCAGCGCAAAGAAGCGGTGCCCATTGCTGCGCCCTCTCCCCTTGCGGGAGAGGGCATCGCCGCTGCCGGCTCCAGGCTCGCTCGGGTGAGGGGTTGTCTCCGCGAGTCACGACCGTCTGAGTATGCCGAGAGAACCCCTCACCCGGCGGCCCAGGGCGATGCTTCGCATCGCCGGGGCCGCCACCCTCTCCCGCCTTGCGAAGCTCCGCTTCGCTTGGGGGAGAGGGTGCACCCGAGTTCGTCGCGATACGTGCGATCAATCAAACAGCAATCAAATAATCAAACCTAAGCCGCAGCCATTGCCGCCTGCGCATCGGCCTTGATGCGGCTGACCATCGAGCGGAAGCCGTTGGAGCGCTGCGGGGTCAGATGTTCGCGCAGGCCGAGCTTCTCGAACAGCGCGATCGGATCGGCCGCCAGGATCTCGGGCGCTGTGCGGCCGGAGACCATCGCCAGCAGGATGGCGACCAGGCCGCGGACGATATGCGCGTCGCTGTCGCCGATGAAATCGAGCAGCGGGGCTGCGGCGCCGTGACGCACCGACGTGGCGACCCAGACCTGGCTGGTGCAGCCCTGCACCTTGTTGCCGTCGGTGCGGTCGGCATCCTGCAGCGGCGTCAGGCTACGTCCGAGCTCGATGACGTAGCGGTAGCGGTCGTCCCAGTCGTCGAGCAGGGAAAAATTCTCGACGATGTCCTCGATCTCAGGTGTTCCCGGCGTCGCGGTCTGGGTCATCTTCAACATGATCCTCTCCTGGTCATCTGCTGATCTCCGTCGACGTCAGGGCGACGATGGCGCGAGACCCGAGTCCGCACCGCGCCGCGCCAGAACCGAATCGACCGCGTGCGTGACGCCGTCGAAGGTGATCGGCTTGGCGATGATCGCTTCGGCACCCTGTCGCAGGCCCGCCAGCGCGAGCGGGGACTTGTTCGATCCCGCGACCACGATGATGCCGGCCTGATGCAGCTTGCGTGCAAGCATGCCGACGGTCTCGGCGCCGCCGTCCTCCAGGATGCTGCTCCCGACCAGCACCGCATCCGGCGTTGCCCGTGCGGCCTTGGTCAGCGCGTCCGCGGTCTGCGCGAACGTGAAGGTCTCGTGACGCTCGCTGAGGATATAGCCGAGCGCCGAGCGGATCACCTGATCGGCTTCGATGACAAAGATGCGCGCCTTGCTCGACATCAAAGTACTCCTGCTGCCCCGTTCGCAAACGGATTGATCCAGATCAAGCAAACTCCGTACCGCCGCTCTTCGGCCGGCTTGCGCAGCATTGGCGAGTGTTCGTCGCTGTTGCGCTGCGTAGAGCCTGTGATGACGTGTGTCGTTTCGGACAGCACAGCCGGGGAGCGTCGGGTGAAAACCCCCGATGTCGGGTTTGCAACAAGTACATCCTAGCGCCGAGCTTGGCCGCATCTCTTTCAAAACATGGCCTTTTTAACGATTCCAAAGCTCTGGCACATCAGTTGCAAAACTCTGGTCAGGCAAAGGTTGAGGGCTGAGTGCACGCCGACGCTTCGGACGAGCGATGCTCTCCTTCCCAATAACCCGTCTGCCGGTTCTGGAGAGAGGACGCAGTCTCGTCATGCAAGGCGCATGCGGGACATAGGCAATCGGTTGATGGAGAGCAGAATGGCATCGCTTCGACAAATCGCATTCTACGGCAAAGGCGGCATCGGCAAATCGACGACGTCGCAGAACACCCTGGCCGCGCTGGCCGAGATGGGTCATCGGATCCTGATCGTCGGCTGCGACCCCAAGGCGGATTCGACCCGCCTGATCCTGCACGCCAAGGCGCAGGACACCATCCTCAGCCTGGCCGCTGCCGCGGGCAGCGTCGAGGACCTCGAAATTGAGGAGGTGATGAAGGTCGGCTATCGCGACATCCGTTGCGTCGAGTCCGGTGGTCCGGAGCCGGGCGTCGGCTGCGCCGGCCGCGGCGTCATCACCTCGATCAACTTCCTGGAAGAGAACGGCGCCTATGAGGACATCGACTACGTGTCCTACGACGTGCTCGGCGACGTGGTCTGCGGCGGCTTCGCGATGCCGATCCGCGAGAACAAGGCGCAGGAGATCTACATCGTGATGTCCGGCGAGATGATGGCGATGTATGCCGCCAACAACATCTCCAAGGGCATTCTGAAATACGCGAACTCCGGCGGCGTGCGCCTGGGCGGCCTGGTCTGCAACGAGCGCCAGACCGACAAGGAGCTGGAGCTTGCTGAAGCCCTCGCCAAGAAGCTCGGCACCCAGCTGATCTACTTCGTGCCGCGCGACAACATCGTGCAGCACGCCGAGCTGCGCCGCATGACGGTGCTGGAATATGCGCCCGACTCGGTCCAGGCCGGCCACTACCGCTCGCTGGCCCAGAAAATCCACGTCAACGCCGGCAAGGGCATCATCCCGACGCCGATCACGATGGACGAGCTCGAGGACATGCTGATGGAGCACGGCATCATGAAGGCGGTCGACGAGAGCCAGATCGGCAAGACTGCCTCCGAGCTCGCCGCCACGGCGTAACCGCCACCGGTCATCCGGCCCTTGGTTTCCAGGGCCGGATGACCCCCGCAACCGATCATCGAGGAAAGCCAGATGAGCGTCATCGAGAAACAAAGCGTGGCCGAGATCAAGGCGCGCAACAAGGAACTGATCGCCGAGGTCCTGAAGGTCTATCCGGAAAAGACCGCCAAGCGCCGCGCCAAGCATCTCAACGTGCACGAGAACGGCAAGTCCGACTGCGGCGTCAAGTCGAACATCAAGTCGATCCCCGGCGTCATGACCATTCGTGGCTGCGCCTATGCCGGCTCGAAGGGCGTGGTGTGGGGTCCGATCAAGGACATGATCCACATCAGCCACGGCCCGGTCGGCTGCGGCCAGTATTCCTGGGCGGCGCGCCGCAACTACTACATCGGCACGACCGGCATCGACACCTTCGTGACGATGCAGTTCACCTCCGACTTCCAGGAGAAGGACATCGTCTTCGGCGGCGACAAGAAGCTCGCCAAGATCATGGACGAGATCCAGGAGCTGTTCCCGCTGAACAACGGCATCACCGTGCAGTCGGAATGCCCGATCGGCCTGATCGGCGACGACATCGAGGCGGTCTCCAAGGTCAAGTCGAAGGAGTATGACGGCAAGACCATCGTTCCCGTCCGTTGCGAAGGTTTCCGCGGCGTCTCCCAGTCGCTCGGCCACCACATCGCCAACGATGCGATCCGGGACTGGGTGTTCGACAAGCTGCCGGCCGACGCCGCGCCGCGTTTCGAGCCGTCGGATTATGACGTCGCGATCATCGGCGACTACAACATCGGCGGCGACGCCTGGTCGTCCCGCATCCTGCTCGAGGAGATGGGCCTGCGCGTGATCGCCCAGTGGTCGGGCGACGGCTCGCTCGCCGAGCTCGAGGCGACGCCGAAGGCGAAGCTCAACGTGCTGCATTGCTACCGCTCGATGAACTACATCTCGCGTCACATGGAAGAGAAGTACAATATTCCGTGGTGCGAGTACAATTTCTTCGGGCCGAGCAAGATCGCCGAATCGCTGCGCAAGATCGCCAGCTATTTCGACGACAAGATCAAGGAAGGTGCCGAGCGCGTCATCGCGAAGTACCAGCCCCTGATGGACGCCGTCATCGCCAAGTACCGGCCGCGCCTGGAAGGCAAGACCGTGATGCTGTTCGTCGGCGGCCTGCGTCCGCGCCACGTGATCGGCGCCTATGAGGACCTCGGCATGGAGGTCGTCGGCACCGGCTACGAGTTCGGCCACAATGACGACTATCAGCGCACCGCCCAGCACTACGTCAAGGACGGCACGCTGATCTATGACGACGTGACCGGCTACGAGTTCGAGAAGTTCGTCGAGAAGGTCCAGCCGGACCTCGTCGGCTCCGGCATCAAGGAAAAGTACGTGTTCCAGAAGATGGGCGTGCCGTTCCGCCAGATGCACTCTTGGGACTATTCCGGTCCCTACCATGGCTATGACGGGTTCGCGATCTTCGCCCGCGATATGGACATGGCCATCAACTCGCCGGTCTGGAAGATGGCAAAGGCCCCCTGGAAGCAGGCGCCGAAGCCGTTGCTGCAGGCAGCCGAGTAATCACCACCACCCACGGCCTGGCTCTCCTTCGGCGGAGAGCCAGCGCTCCCTGATCGACACAGGAACAAAGAGAGGGTTATCCCATGACGCAGTCTGCCGAACATGTGCTCGATCACTTCGAGCTTTTCCGTGGTCCCGAATACCAGCAGATGCTGGCCAACAAGAAGAAGATGTTCGAAAATCCGCGTGATCCCGCGGAAGTCGAGCGCATCCGCGAATGGGCCAAGACGCCCGAATATCGCGAGAAGAATTTCGCCAGGGAGGCGCTGACCGTCAACCCGGCCAAGGCCTGCCAGCCGCTGGGCGCCGTGTTCGTCGCGGTCGGCTTCGAGAAGACGCTGCCGTTCGTGCACGGCTCGCAGGGCTGCGTCGCCTATTATCGCAGCCATCTGTCGCGCCACTTCAAGGAGCCGAGCTCCTGCGTGTCGTCGTCGATGACCGAGGACGCGGCCGTGTTCGGCGGCCTCAACAACATGATCGACGGCCTTGCCAACGCCTACAACATGTACAAACCGAAAATGATCGCGGTCTCGACCACCTGCATGGCGGAAGTCATCGGTGACGACCTCAACGCCTTCATCAAGACCTCGAAGGAGAAGGGCTCGGTTCCGGCCGAGTACGATGTTCCCTTCGCCCATACGCCCGCCTTCGTCGGCAGCCACGTCACCGGCTACGACAATGCGATGAAGGGTATTCTCGAGCACTTCTGGGACGGCAAGGCCGGTACCGCGCCGAAGCTCGAGCGCGTTCCGAACGAGAAGATCAACTTCATCGGCGGCTTCGACGGCTACACCGTCGGCAACATCCGCGAGGTCAAGCACATCTTCGAGGAGATGGGGATCGAATACACGATCCTCGGCGACAACTCGAACGTGTTCGACACCCCGACCGACGGCGAGTTCCGCATGTATGATGGCGGCACCACCCTGGAGGAGGCGGCCAACGCCGTCCACGCCAAGGCGACCATCTCGATGCAGCACTACTGCACCGAGAAGACCCTGCCGCTGATCAAGAACCACGGCCAGGAAGTGGTCTCGTTCCACCATCCGGTCGGCGTCACCGGCACCGATGCCTTCGTGATGGCGCTGTCGCGCATCACCGGCAAGGAGATCCCGGAATCGATCGCGCTCGAGCGCGGCCGCCTGGTCGACGCGATCGCCGACTCCAGCGCGCATATCCATGGCAAGAAGTTCGCGATCTACGGCGATCCGGATCTCTGCCTCGGCCTCGCCGCGTTCCTGCTCGAGCTCGGCGCCGAGCCGACCCACGTGCTCGCCACCAACGGCAACAAGGACTGGGCCGAGAAGGTCCAAGCTGTGTTCGACTCGTCGCCGTTCGGCAAGAACTGCCACGTGTATCCGGGCAAGGATCTCTGGCACATGCGCTCGCTGCTGTTCACCGAGCCGGTCGACTTCCTGATCGGCAACACCTACGGCAAGTATCTGGAGCGCGACACCGGAACGCCGCTGATCCGCATCGGCTTCCCGATCTTCGATCGCCACCACAAGCATCGCTACCCGGTGTGGGGCTATCAGGGCGGCCTGAACGTGCTGGTCACGATCCTCGACAAGATCTTCGACGAGATCGATCGCAACACCAACGTGCCGGCCAAGTCGGACTACAGCTTCGACATCATCCGCTGAGTTCAGCGCGGCGGCCTTCCGGGGCCGCCGCGTTTCGATGATGGAAGCAGGGCTCATGGGGAGGCATGTCGTGCCTGGGCCCTGTCTTTCGAAAGACGCGCAATCGGTCGTCAACAGGAGAAGCCAATGAGCTCGCTTTCGGCCACGATCCAGAACGTCTTCAACGAGCCGGGTTGCGGCAAGAATGCCAACAAGTCCGAGGCCGAGCGCAAGAAGGGCTGCACCAAGCAGCTGCAGCCGGGCGGCGCCGCCGGCGGGTGCGCCTTCGACGGCGCCAAGGTCGCATTGCAGCCGCTGACCGACGTCGCGCATCTCGTGCACGGACCGATCGCCTGCGAAGGAAATTCCTGGGACAACCGCGGTGCAGCCTCGTCGGGCTCGCAGATCTGGCGCACCGGTTTCACCACCGACATCAACGAGACCGACGTCGTGTTCGGCGGCGAGAAGCGCCTGTACAAGGCGATCAAGGAAATCATCGAGAAATACGATCCGCCGGCGGTGTTCGTCTATCAGACCTGCGTGCCCGCCATGACCGGCGACGACATCAACGCGGTCTGCAAGGCGGCCTCGGCGAAGTTCGGCAAGCCTTGCATTCCGGTCAATTCGCCGGGTTTCGTCGGCCCGAAGAATCTGGGCAACAAGCTCGCCGGCGAGGCGCTGCTCGACCACGTCATCGGCACGGTCGAGCCGGAGGTCACCACGCCCTACGACCTCAACATCATCGGCGAATACAATCTGTCCGGCGAACTCTGGCAGGTGAAGCCGCTGTTCGACGAGCTCGGCATCCGCATCTCCGCCTGCATCTCCGGCGACGGCCGCTACAAGGACGTGGCGTCGTCGCACCGCGCCCGCGCGGCGATGATGGTGTGCTCCAAGGCGATGATCAACGTCGCCCGCAAGATGGAGGAGCGCTACGGCATCCCGTTCTTCGAGGGCTCGTTCTACGGCATCCAGGACTCCTCGGACTCGCTGCGCGAGATCGCGCGGCTGCTGGTCGAGCGCGGCGCGCCGGCCGATCTGCTCGACCACACCGAGGCGGTGATCGCGCGCGAGGAGGCCAAGGCCTGGGCGGCGATCGAGCCGTTCAAGAAGCGCCTGACCGGCAAGAAGGTGCTCTTGATCACCGGCGGCGTGAAGTCGTGGTCGGTGGTGGCGGCGCTGCAGGAAGCCGGCATGGAGCTCGTCGGCACGTCGGTGAAGAAATCCACCAAGGAGGACAAGGAGCGCATCAAGGAGCTGATGGGCCAGGACGCCCACATGATCGACGATATGGCGCCGCGCGAAATGTACAAGATGCTCAAGGACGCCAAGGCCGACATCATGCTCTCGGGCGGAAAGTCGCAGTTCGTGGCGCTGAAAGCCGCCATGCCCTGGCTCGACATCAACCAGGAGCGCTCGCACGCCTTCATGGGCTATATCGGCGTGGTCAAGCTGGTCGCCGAGATCGACAAGGCGATCTACAATCCGATGTGGGAGCAACTGCGCAAGCGCGCGCCGTGGGAGACCGCCAACAACAACTGGCAGTCGAGGGCGATCGCCCAGGCCAATGCGGAAGCCGCGGCGCTGGCTGCCGATCCGGTAGCCGCCGAAGCCGCGCGCCGGGCCAAGAAGATCTGCCATTGCAAGTCGGTCGATCTCGGCACCATCGAGGATGCCATCAAGACTCATGGCCTGAGCGACGTCGCCGGCGTTCGCACCCACACCAACGCGTCGGGCGGCTGCGGCGCCTGTGCCGGCCGGGTGGAGGACATCTTGGCGGCCCAGAAGGCGCCGGCCGAGCTGCTGCAGGCGGCGGAGTAGGGCGGCGCACATGGCCAAGGTCACGATTGGAAAGAAAGCCTGCGCGGTCAATCCGCTCAAGATGAGCCAGCCGATCGGCGGCTCGTTCGCCTTCCTCGGCCTGCGTGGCGCGATGCCGCTGCTGCACGGCTCGCAGGGCTGCACCTCGTTCGGCCTGACCCTGTTCGTGCGCCACTTCAAGGAAGCGGTGCCGATGCAGACGACGGCAATGAGCGAGGTCGCCACCGTGCTCGGCGGCTATGAGAATGTCGAGCAGGCGATCCTCAACATCTATAAGAAGCAGAAGCCGGAGATCATCGGCATCTGCTCGACGGGTGTCACCGAAACCAAGGGTGACGACGTCGACGGCTACATCCGGCTGATCCGCGAGAAGCATCCGGAGCTCGCGAATTATCCGCTGGTCTATGTCTCGACACCCGATTTCAAGGATGCGTTCCAGGACGGCTGGGACAAGACGGTCGCCAAGATGGTCGAGGTGCTCGTCGACAAGCCGACCTCGACGCGGCGCGATCCCGCCCGCGTCAACGTGCTGCCCGGCTGCCATCTGACGCCTGGCGACATCGAGGAGCTCAGGACGATCTTCGAGGATTTCGGTCTGGAGCCGTCGTTCCTGCCGGATATCGGCGGCTCGCTCGACGGCCATATCCCCGACGAGTTCACGCCGACCACGATCGGCGGCATCGGCCTGGAAGAGATCGCGACCATGGGCAGCGCGTCCTGGACGATCGCGATCGGCGCGCAGATGAAGCGCGCGGCGGAGGCCATGCAGGCCAGGACGGGCGTGCCGTACCGGCTGTTCGAGCGGCTCTGCGGTCTGCTGCCGAACGACGAATTCATGGCCTTCCTGAGCGAGATATCGGGACGTCCGGTGCCGGCGAAATATCGCCGCCAGCGCGGCCAGCTCGCGGACGCCATGCTCGATGCGCATTTTCACATCGGCGGCCGCAAGCTCGCCATCGGCGCCGAGCCGGACCTGCTGTTCGATGTCGCCAGCATGCTGCACGACATGGGCGCCGAGATCGCGGTCGCCGTCACGACCACCCAGTCGCCGGTGCTCGAGCGCATGCCGTGCGAGGAGGTGCTGATCGGCGATCTCGAAGATCTGGAGAATCTGGCCAAGGCGCGCGACTGCGGTCTGATGATGACGCATTCGCACGGCCGCCAGGCGGCCTCGCGGCTGAAGATCCCGTTCTACCGGATCGGCTTTCCGATGTTCGACCGGCTCGGCGCAGGACATCTGCTGACGGTCGGCTATCGCGGCACCCGCGACCTCATCTTCGCGCTGGCCAATCTCATCATCGCCGATCGCGAGGACAATCATCAGCCGACGCCGGACACCTGGCTCGATCCCTGGAAGGATTTCCAGCCGGAATCGCCGGACTCCGCCGTCGTGGCGCCACTGCATTGACGTGTCAGAAGAAAGGACCGACGACATGAAAGTCGCATTCGCTACCCAGGATCTGAAACGCGTCGACGCCCATTTCGGCTGGGCCAAGAACATCGCGATCTACGATGTCGACACCGCGGGGCACCGCTTTGTCGAGACCGTCGAGTTCGACGGCGATCTCAAGGAGGACGGCAACGAGGACAAGCTGGCGCCGAAGATCGAGGCCATCAAGGACTGCGCCATCCTCTATGTTGCGGCGATCGGCGGCTCCGGCGCCGCGCGCGTCGTCGCCAACAACATCCATCCGATGAAGGTCACCCAGCCCGAGGAGATCAACGATCTGCTCGGCAAGCTTCAGGCGGTGCTGGCGGGCACACCGCCGCCCTGGCTGCGCAAGGCGCTGGCCAAGGGCCAGGAACGTGTTCTCGATTTCGAAGAGTGAGGAAACCAACATGTCCGATACCGCGGTAGCAGTCGACACGGTGCCCGCCGAGCAGCGGCCCTTCGTCAAGGAACTGATCAAGGTCTGGCGCGCCCAGGACACCCATGGCGCGTGGGAGGGCAAGAAGGACATCGACCTGCTCGAGCCCTACATCCTGGACAAGGAGAAGCGGCGGGCCCTGCCGATCATCGGCGATCCCGATCCGGAGACGATCTGGCGGCTGGAGCTGTTCTTCAACGCGATCGCGCTGTCGATCGAGAAGGCCACCGGCGTGATGATCTCGCCGATGCTGAAGATGAGCCACGAGGGTTTTGGCCGCATGGTGCTGATCGGCGGCCGGCTGATCGTGGTCAACAAGCAGCTCCGCGACGTGCATCGCTTCGGCTTCGACAATCTCGGCAAGCTGGCCGACGAGGGCGACAAGTTCGTCAACGCCGGCGTCGAAATGATCGAGAAGTACAAAGACGTCGCAAATTACTAACGGCGAGGATGAGACAATGAGCGACCTGGACACCCTGAAGGCCGAGATCAAGAAGCTGTCGGCACGCGCCATGGATGCCAAGATGAACCTGCACGATTTGTCGGAGGAGCTGCCCATCAACTGGGACCAGATCCTGCCGACGGCGCAGAAGGCGCATGAGGCGTTCGCCGAGCTGGAGAAGAAGCGCGCCGAGCTGAAGAAGCTCGAGACCGCGTGATCCCATCGAAGGACCCGTCATCATGTCCAATTCAACCCGCGACGGCCGCGACTGGCGGCCGGACTATCTGGTCGCCATCAATCCCGAGAAATGTATCGGCTGCGGCCGGTGCTACAAGGTGTGCGGCCGCGAGGTGATGACCCTGAAGGGCATCAACGACGAGGGCGAGCTGGTCGAGCTCGACGACGACGAGGATGACGAGGTCGAAAAGAAGATCATGGTCATGCACGACACCGGGGCCTGCATCGGCTGCGGCGCCTGCGCCCGGGTCTGTCCGACCAACTGCCAGACGCACTCGCCGGCGGCCTGAGAATGTCGAGCGTGCTGTCATGGTGCGGATGGAAGCGAAATTCACGATCGGCCAGGTGACCCGGCACCGCGTCTACGATCTGCGCGGTGTCGTGTTCGACGTCGACCTGTCATTCTCCGAGGACGAGGGCTGGCGCGCCATCACCATGGACACCAGGCTCGACAAGGAGCAGCCGTTCTACTACCTGCTCGCGGAATGCGGCGACAGCAGCTACATCGCCTACGTGCCCGAACAGAACCTGGTGGCCGACGCCTCGGGCGAGCCAGTCAAGCATCCCGACATCGGCGAGCTGTTCGACGTCGATGACGAAGGCAGCTACCGCTACCGCGGGCGGATTTTTCAGTAGCTCTCACCGCCGGCCGTCATTGCGAGGAACCGAAGGCGACGAAGCAATCCAGAGTCCTCGCACCGCCCTGGATCGCGTCGCTGCGCTCGCGATGACGGAGACTTGTGTTGGCCACGATCTATCCGCTCGTCATTCCGGGGCGCGCGAAGCGCGAGCCCGGAATCCATAACCGCGAACGGCCATTGTCTTCTAAGAAGAGCGCCACAGGCATCTCACGCCTCATAACCGCCTGCGGCTATGGATTCCGGGCTCGCGCTTCGCGCGCCCCGGAATGACGGCCGATAGATGAGGGCCAGGCCGAAAGCCGGGACTTTTACTCGATCCCCTGTTCGCGCGCCTTCCACATCGCCGCGATCCGGAAGCGTTCGTTGATGGCGGCGGGGTTGGCGAGGATGTCGGCCTGGGCGGCGGCGAAGGCGCCCTCGACGATGGCGGCTTCGTCCTTGGTCAGCGTAATGCGCCCGGCCATGTGGGTGGCGTCGGGTGCGGCCTCCCAGATCTTGCGCCGGTTCGGATGCAGCTTGACCTCGACCAGCTCGAAGGCCTCGAGCTCACCCTCGAGACAGATCGCGAGCCCAATCACCTCGACCTTGCGGCCGTCCTGCGTGGTCTTGACCAGGGTCTTTGCCATGCTCGTACTCCCGTCGTTGCTGTCAGCTGGATCACGCCGCCGCTGCCGTATCGTCGAGCTGGCTCCATTCCGCCCAGGAGCCGTCATAGACGGCGGTGTTCGGAACACCCAACCGGTACAGCGCCAGCGCCAGCATGCAGGAGGTGATGCCGGAGGCGCAGGTGGTGACGATCGGCTTGCTGAGATCAATGCCGGCGGCGATGAAGCGCGCGGCGAGCGCGTCCGGCGGCAGGAGCACGCCGGTGTCGGGATCGACCAGATCGGCCCAGGGCAGGTTGATGGCGCCGGGAATGTGGCCCTGGCGCTTGAAGGCGAACACGTCGGGCTGCGTGCCGTCGAACTTGCCGGGGCCGCGCGCATCGATCAGCTGGCCACCGCTCTGCATTAGGTTCTGGACGCTGGCCGCGGTCGCGACCAAGCCGGCCTGGAAGCTCGCCGTGAAGCTCGCCGGCTCGGGGCGCACCGGCGTCATCTCGGCGGGCCGCTTCTCCTTGGTCCATTTGCCGAAGCCACCGTCGAGCAGCGCGACATTGTCATGCCCGAACACGCGGAACATCCACCACACCCGGCCCGCGGCCGAGCCGCCATAATGGCGGTCGTAGACGATGACGCGATCGGCGTTGCTGATGCCGAGCAGCCCGGCCTTGTGGGCGAAATCCTCCGCCGTCGGCAGCATGTGCGGCAGCGGATTCGTCTTGTCGGCGACCTGGTCGATGTCGAAATGCACCGAGCCCGGCAGGTGCCGGCCGCGATATTGGGTGCGGCCGTCGAGATTGGTGCTCGGATGATGCCAGGTGCAGTCGAGGATCTTGATGCCGGGATCGGTGAGGTGCTGCGCCAGCCATTCGGAGCTGACCAGGGCGCTCGATGTATCTGTGCTCATGCATGCGCTCGCGATTATCGTGAAGCCAACGGGATTGCTGACGCGCTGATGCGTCAGAGCGTCTTCGGCATCGGGTAGCCCGGGCGCGGACGGGTGTCGTAATATTCCGGACGCTCCGGCCAGCCGCCATCGGCGATGATCTTGAAGGTCGCGACGGTCACCGGCGCGCCGGGCGAGCACGACACTTCGGTGAACTTGATCTCGCGCTCGCCGGGGCCGGCTGAGAAATCGGCGACCGTGGTGCCGTCGGCCTTGCGGGCGCGCGCGAAGCCGGGCGTGCCGACGGTGGAGCCTGGGACGGACGCTGCGACGAAGTTCGGCTGCTCCAGGCCATCCTTGGCCGCGCCGAACGCGGGCGAGCCGAAGGTGAAGGTTGCGAGCACGCCGCTGCGATCGACCGGCTTGTCCGCGGTGGTCGGACGCGCCACCGAATAGACGGTCAGCGTGCCGCCATCCAGGGCCGCCTTGATGTCGTCGAGTGAGCTTTCGACGAAGTCCAGTGTCACGTTCATGTCGATCTCCTTACAAAGGCAGCGTTTGTAGGAGAAATTTTCAAGTTCTGTGCCAGTCTCTCGCAGCAGCGAAGATGGAGGGTGGAGTTGCGCGAATCTTGCAACGTGCCTCCGCAAGCGAGCCGACCGTCGCTCTCGATGTGCTGAAAGCGGCAATGTCGGACATGCGCCAGACATCGATGGAGCCCGACATGACGACCGACGTCGCCTACGCCATCTGCAGCTTCAACGACATCCCGAGCCGCCGCGCCATGGGCTTCCAGCTCATGATCGTCGCCGAGGACGGCAGCCACCGTCCCTGGCCGATCTTCGTGATCCGCTGGGGCAAGCAGGTGTTCGGCTATCTGAACAATTGCCCGCACGACAAGGTCAATCTCGACTGGGAGCGCAATCAGTTCCTGGACGGCAACGGCTTGCGCATCCTGTGCGGCAAGCACGGCTCGCTGTTCGAGATCGGCACCGGCGTCTGCGTCGACGGCCCGTGCAAGGGCGAAAGCCTCACGCCGGTGGCGCTGACCGTTCTCGATGGCGACATCTGCGTGACCGGTGTGACCCTGGTCGAGGATGATGAGGACGAGGAGGCCGAGACCGGCCTGCAGTGCGAGGAAGGCTGAGGCTGCGATTTCGCGCGAAGTCCCGGAGATGGATCCCGGGACTTCGCGTCGTGCTTCAAGATCAGCGTCAAAACATCGCGCCGGACGATGTCAGACCGGACGGTTCTCGTTGCGGTTCTTGACCGGCTCCATCTTGGCCAGCGCATCCGCGTAGGGAACGAGATCGTAGTTCTCGTTGAAGTCCCGGGCAGCGTCGAGCACGTAGTCGAGCTTGCCGGCCGTATCGAGCTTCTTGATGTCGTTCTTGTCGATCGACAGCAGCTCCAGCATCTCCTTCCAGACAGTGGATTCGTCGCAGGGCAGGACATAGAAGGTCACGTCGCCAATCTTGATGCGGTACTTCACCAGCAGGTCGATGTTGTTGCAGAACATGAAGTACTTGCCGTCGGGCTGCAGCAGATCCTTGAGCACCTCGACCGCCGTCTCGAGATAGGCCAGCGAATGGATGTAGCCGACGAGCACCGGGATGGTCGGCGCGCCGTCCTGCACGATCGTCAGCACCTGCTCGACCGAGAAGTCCGGCGGACGCTTCTCGTCGGCGACCTGGGTCTGGAATTTCAGCGCGATGTCGCCGCGGAAGCCGAACCGTCCGGGCTTCGTGGTCGGCGACTTCAGAACGGCGTTGAGCAGCCGCCCGTCCTTGTCGAGTTGCGCGAGCGCGGTGGTCTCGATCGCAACCGTTTTCTCCAGTGTGGTCATCAGCAATCCCCTCGCATGATCTCATGAGCCGTCTCGCCGCACGGCGAGGTCATGAGGTGCTGATGCAAATTGTCTGCCGTCTCACTCTTGCCGTTGTTTCGCTTGTGTTTTCGCCGTCGTGGGTCGTGCATTGTCGGGTTTGCGCCCAGCCAGGTGCGCCAGCCGTACGGCGTCGCGGCGGAAATCGTCCCTGTCAGAAATCCGACACGCGTCGGAAACGCCACAGGAGCGATCCAAAAAGCCGAGTGCTTTCAGCCCATTGCGGCATGGCACGGGACTTGCCAATCCCATTCGCAACAGCCGAATGGGAAAGGCGAGACGATGATGATCAACCTGACCGACAGCGCCATCAATGCGGTTCGCAACGCGATCACGACCTCCGACAAGCCGGTCGACGGCCTCAGGATCATGGTCGAAGCCGGCGGATGCGCCGGGCTCAAATACAACATGGGTCTCGTGAGCGGCAGCGAGGCGGAGGACACCGTGATCGAGCGCGAGGGCGTGCGCGTCCTCGTTGATCACAAGAGCCTCGAATATCTCGAGGGAACGACGATCGATTTCGTGATCGCGCTGGAAGGCTCCGGCTTCACCTTCGAGAATCCGAATGCCAAGTCCAGCTGTGGCTGCGGCAAGTCGTTTGCTTGAACCTCCTTCGCTTGATCAATCAACACGAGAGACCTGACATCATGCTGGCTGAAACCCAGGGCATCGTCGAAGCGCCGGCCCAGATGAGCGAGCGCGAGCGGATCATCCGGGCCGTGATCGAGGAGGTCCGTCCGAACCTCAAGCGCGACGGCGGCGATTGCGAGCTCGTCGAGATCGACGGCAACAAGATCATGGTCAAGCTCGCCGGCGCCTGCATCTTCTGCAAGCTCGCCAGCGCGACCCTGGAAGGCATCCAGGCCCGCATGATCGAGAAGCTCGGCGAGTTCGTCCGTCTCGTTCCGGTGGCCGGCGCACCCAAGGCGCGGCATTAAGGAGCGGCCTTGCGTCCGGTCTATCTCGACAACAACGCGACGACACGAGCTGATCCCGAAGTCGTCGCGGCGATGTTGCCGTTCTTCTCGGACCAGTTCGGCAATGCCTCGTCCTCGCATGCCTTCGGCAGCGAGGTGGCAGGTGCCGTCCGCCAGGCGCGCAAGAGCCTGCAGGCCCTGCTTGGGGCGGCCTTCGATCACGAAATCGTCTTCACGTCAGGCGGAACAGAATCCGACAACACCGCCATCCTGTCGGCGCTGGAGACGCAAGCCGGCCGTGATGAGATCGTCACCACGGCGGTGGAGCATCCCGCGATCCTGTCGCTGGTCGAATATCTCAGGGACAGACGCGGCCTCACGGTGCATCTGATCGGCGTCGACGCCGCCGGCCGGCTCGATCTCGATGCCTACACGCGCGCGCTCGGGCCGCGCACCGCGATCGCCTCGGTGATGTGGGCGAACAACGAGACCGGCAGGCTGTTTCCGATCCCCGAGCTCGCCAAGCTCGCGCATGACGCCGGTGCGCTGTTCCACACCGATGCCGTGCAGGCCGTCGGCAAGATCGCGATCGATTTGAAATCCGCCGGTGTCGACATGCTGTCGCTGTCCGGACACAAGCTGCACGGGCCAAAGGGTATCGGTGCGCTGTATGTCAGGAAAGGCACGCCGTTCGCGCCGCTCGTACGCGGCGGCCCGCAGGAGCGGCGCCGTCGCGGCGGCACCGAGAACGTTCCCGCGATCATCGGGCTCGGCAAGGCGGCCGAGCTTGCCGCAAGGCATCTCGCCGACGAGCAGGGCCGGGTGCGCGCGCTGCGCGACCGGCTGGAGCAGGGCATTTTCCAGGGCGTTGGCCATTGCGCCGTGCTCGGCGATACCGCCCAGCGGCTGCCGAACACGGCCAACATCGCCTTCCAGCATCTCGAGGGCGAGCCGATCGTGATGCGCCTGAACCAGGCCGGCATCGCCGCCTCGCTCGGCTCGGCCTGCGCGTCCGGCTCGATGGAGCCGTCGCATGTGCTGCGCGCGATGAACGTGCCGCCGGATCTCTTGCGCGGCGCTGTCCGGTTCTCGCTGTCGCGTGACACCACGGACGACGACATCTCGCGCGTGCTTGCCGTGCTGCCCGACATCGTCGGCCGGCTGCGCGAGACCTCGCCAGCGTGGCTGCAGCATCATCCTTCGCCATCGGCGGACGCCCTTCGCCCCACGGAGCTCACGCAATGAAAGTCATGATCCGCCGCTCGCCGGAAACCGGCCTGTCCATCTACGTCCCGAAGAAGGACCTGGAGGAGCCGATCGTCGAGACCGAGCACGAGACCCTGTGGGGCGGCTGGATCCGCATCGCCAATGGCTGGGTGCTCGAGCTGCCGCAGATGGCCGCCGATACGCGGCTGCCGATCACGATCAATGCGCGTAAGCGCGGTGGAGAAGGGGACGAGTGATGAACGCGCCACTCCCGCATATCGACATTATCAAGCAGGCCGATGCCGAGGCGCTGCTGAAGGACGTCGTCGCCAAGCTCCGGGCTGGCAAGGTCGTTCCGTTTCTCGGGCCTGCGGTGTCGGAACAGTCCGGCGCCGCCGTGCCGATGAATCCGGAAGCGCTGGCGGCGTTCTTCGGCACCAAGGTGGCGCTGCCGCGCCGGGCCAAAGGCAACGCCTGGGCGTCGGCGCAGCATATCGAGAGCACGCGCCATCGCTCCACGGTGACGGCGCTGATGGCCGAGGCGTTCGCCGCTCCCGTCGCGCCGACGCCGCTGCAGCAGCATCTGGCAACGCTGCCGCTGCCGATGATCGTCGACAGCTGGTATGACGGCGCGATGCGGACGGCGCTCGCCGGGCGCAGCGACTGGGGCGAGGTGCAGGGCATCACCCGCGCCGGCATCGGCGAGGATCGCTGGTACCGCTTCTACGACGCCGCGGGCGCCGAGAGCGATCGCGAGAAGGCGGGCGGCTGGACCACGCTGCTCTACAAGCCGCATGGCGGCATCACGCCGGCCAAGAACTTCCTGATCACCGACGCCGACTATGTCGAGGTCCTCACCGATATCGACATCCAGACGCCGATTCCCGACACCGTGAAGGATCGCCGCACCGACCGCAGCTTCCTGTTCATCGGCTGCCGCTTCAACGACCAGCTGCTGCGCACCTATGGCCGCCAGGTCATCAAGCGCTCCGGCACCGAGCATTATGTCCTGGTCGAGCCGGACACGCTGTCGAAGAACGAACTCAAATTCTTCATTGCCGAGCGGCTGACGCCGATCGCGATTCCGCTGGCGCGGGCCACCGAGATCATCATCGGCGGCTGAACGCGGTCGGTCACAATCACGAACAGCGCGGCCGCAAGCCGCGCTGTTTTGCTGCGCGTCGTCGCCTCGATCCCTGTCTGTAACGTTTCTAACAACGGATCAAACGAGAGGCTTTCGCATGTTGGCAAGGCGACAGCCGCAATGATTTTGCTAAGGCGTTGATAGTCCTTCGAAATGATCGTGTCCGCGGCGTGGCACGCGAGTTGCTGAACCCTAAGCCAAGGCGGTTTGCGGCTCGCCAGCAACGTTAAGGAGCGGACATGGACGCGTCAGTGCAGCACGAACAGGCGACGATACCGGACGGCGACAAGCTGAGCTCGGTGATGCAGACCATCGCAGAACACAAGGGCTGCGGCACCTCGGGCGGCAGCGGCAAGGCGAGCTGCGGCTCGGGCGCCGGCGAGAACGACCTGCCGCCGGAGATCTGGGAGAAGGTGAAGAACCATCCCTGCTACAGCGAAGAGGCGCATCATCACTACGCGCGCATGCACGTCGCCGTCGCGCCCGCGTGCAACATCCAGTGCAACTACTGCAACCGCAAATATGACTGCGCCAACGAGTCGCGTCCGGGCGTCGTCAGCGAGAAGCTCTCTCCGGAGCAGGCCGCCAAGAAGGTGCTCGCCGTCGCCTCGACCATTCCGCAGATGACCGTGCTGGGCATCGCCGGCCCCGGCGATCCGCTCGCCAACCCCGAGAAGACCTTCAAGACCTTCGAGCTGATCGCGCGCACCGCGCCCGACATCAAGCTGTGCCTGTCGACCAACGGCCTCGCGCTGCCCGACCATGTCGACACCATCGCCGGCTTCAACGTCGACCACGTCACGATCACCATCAACATGGTCGATCCCGAGATCGGCGCCAAGATCTATCCGTGGGTGTTCTGGAAGCACAAGCGCTACACCGGCGTGGAAGCCGCCAAGCTGCTGACCGATCGCCAGCTGCAGGGCCTGGAGATGCTGACCGAGCGCGGCATCCTCTGCAAGGTCAACTCGGTGATGATCCCGGGCGTCAACGACAAGCACCTCGTCGAGGTCAACAAGGCGGTGAAGTCGCGTGGCGCCTTCCTGCACAACATCATGCCGCTGATCTCCTCGCCGGAGCACGGTACCGTGTTCGGCCTGACCGGCCAGCGCGGCCCGACCGCGCAGGAATTGAAGGCCCTGCAGGACGAGTGCGAAGGCGAGATGAACATGATGCGGCATTGCCGCCAGTGCCGCGCCGACGCTGTCGGCCTGCTCGGCGAGGACCGCTCCGCCGAGTTCACAACCGATAAGATCATGGCGATGGAGGTGAACTACGACATCGACAGCCGCAAGGCCTATCAGGAAGCGGTCGAGAGCGAGCGCGTCGCCAAGGTCGTCGCCCGGCAGGAGGAGCTTGCCTCGCTCGCCGGCCAGTCCAGCGACATCAAGCTGCTGGTCGCGGTCGCGACCAAGGGCTCGGGCCTGATCAACGAGCATTTCGGCCACGCCAAGGAGTTCCAGGTCTACGAGCTCTCCACGGCGGGCGCGAAGTTCGTCGGTCACCGCCGCGTCGACCTGTACTGCCAGGGCGGCTACGGCGACGAGGACAGCCTGGAGACCGTGATCCGCGCCATCAACGATTGCCATGCGGTGTTCGTGGCCAAGATCGGCGGCTGCCCGAAGAGCGACCTGCAGGCCGCCGGCATCGAGCCGGTCGATCAGTTCGCCCATGAGTTCATCGAGAAATCGGCGATCGCCTGGTTCAAGAGCTATCTCGACAAGGTCAACAGCGGCGAAATCCAGCACGTCGCGCGCGGCGACGCCGAGATCCGCCAGGGCGCTCTGACCTCGGCGGCGTGACATCCGATCCCGGCGGCGCTCCGGCGTCGCCGGTCCCTTTCGACAGGAGCGTTTCATGACTTTGAAGATCATTGCCTCGCAGTGCACGAGCTGCTCGGCCTGCGAGCCCGAATGTCCGAACGTGGCGATCTCCGAGAAGAACGGCACCTTCGTGATCGACCCCAAGAAGTGCACCGAGTGTCTCGGCCACTTCGACGAGCCGCAATGCGCGGCGGTCTGCCCGGTCGACAACACCTGCGTCATCGACAATTCGTATCCCCGCTATCAGCCGCCGGCCTGAGGAGACCCCGATGAACTTCACTCTCACGCCAGCCGCGCAGAAGTTCATGCGCATGATGCTGCGGGCCGACGGCGGCGCCGGCTCGGGCTTCCGCCTCGCGGTCTCGCCCGGCGGCTGTTCCGGTCTTGCCGCCGACATCAGCGTGCTCGCCACGCCGCAGCCCGGCGATGCCGTGGTCGAGCGCGACGGCGTCAAGCTGTTCCTGCCGGCTGAGAGCAGGCTGCTGCTCGACGGCGTCACCATCGACTTCGCCGATACCGCGACCCAGACCGGACTCGTGTTCCACGACCCGAAGCAGGTCTCGTGCTCGACCCATGCCCTGAAGGCCCTGGAGCATTAGGACAGCACCATGCCCACCGATGCCCGGCCCAGCTCCCAGACTGCCATCGAGGACGCGCTGCTTGCGGATGCGCTGCTCGGTGGCGGCCTGCCCGAGGAGGCCGAGCATCATCTCTGGCTGGCCGGCCAGAGCTATCAGGTCGATGATGTCGCCGAGACGCATCTGAAACAGGCGGAGGCGCTGGCGCCTGATCATGCGGCGGTCCTGATCGGCTTCTACCGCTTCTATTTCTACAAGGGGCGGCTGAACGACGCGTTGCGGATCGCCAAGCGCTGCCTCGCCAAGGCCGCGGTCGAAAATCATCTGCCGCCGCACTGGCGCGATGTCCGCCCGGAGCATGCCGAGTTCGGCAGCTTCGACCACATGCTGCCGCGCTTCTTCATGTTCACCTTGAAGGGCTACGCGTACTTGCAGATGCGGCTCGGCAACCTCGTCGAGGGGCGGCTTGCGGTGCAGAAGCTGCTCGACCTTGATCCTAGCGACAAGATCGGGGCGCGGGTCCTGCTCGAGGTGGTCGACCGGGTGGAGCTCGACGATGAGTGACGACATCGACGAAGCCATCGACTGGCAGGGCAAAGAGATCAGCTGCGTGGGCTGCGCCCACGAGCAGCTCAGCGCTGCCGGCGGCTGCAAGATCCGTCACGCCTGCGTGCATGACCGCTACGCCCGGCGCATCGACCGCTTCTTCAACTGGAACCCGGCGCTCGCCAACGACTACGTCAAGCATCCGCATTTCGAGGTCCGCGCGATCGCGGCCAAGCATGCCAGCCCGTTCTATCTGCCACCGCTGCTCGACGATCCCGAGGAGACAGTGCGGTGGAATGCGGCGCGGCGGTTGCCGAAGCGGCTGGTGCTACGGCTGCGCCACGATCCGCATCGCGAGGTGCGCATCCGCATCGCGACCGTGCTCGATCCGGAAGACCTGATGCCGATGATGATGGACGACGACTATTACGTCCGCCTCGTCGTCGCGCGCCGGATCGTGCCCTCGGTGCTAGGCAGGATGATGGGGGACCCGGAGGCCGAGGTCCGCCGCGTCGTTGCCCGGCGCATCCCGAGTGACTGGCTGCTCGGCATGATCAGCGACCCCGATGCGCGGGTGCGGCTGGAGATCGCCGAGCGCTTGGCGCCGGACCTCCTGACGGCCATGCGCAAGGATGCCGACTGGCGCGTGCGTCATGAAGTTGCGAGCCGGATCCCGCTTGGCGAGCTCGCCGAGCTCGCGCGCGACGAGGATCCGCTGGTGCAGGAGATGGCGCGCGGCCGGCTCGAGAACCGTTCTGGAGCTGTGATGGAGAAACCGGCATGAGCAACATCGTTCGTGACAGCGAGGTCGTCGAGCTGTCGGCGCCGCCGTACTTCACCTTCGGCGAGAAGGTCAAGGCGAAGCGCACGATTCGCAACGACGGCACCTATGCGGGCAAGGAGATCGGCGAGATTCTCGCGAAGAAGGGCGAGATCGGCTACGTCGTCTCGATCGGAACCTTCCTGCAGCAATTCTACATCTACGGCGTCGAGTTTCTCGAAAGCGGAAATCGCGTCGGCATGAAACGCAAGGAGCTCGAATCCACCGTTCCCCGCGGGGAGGCCGAGGACGAGCTGCCGCTGCCGGGAGCCTATAGATCATGATCGAGCCGCGCCTGCCGAAATACCAATGGGGTCAGCGCGTGAAGGCGCTGATCGATCTCGTCAACGACGGCTCGTTTCCGAATGCGCCGGCCGAGGCCAAGCTCGTCGGCGTCGGCGACATGGGCGAGATCGTCCAGGTCGGCACGCATACGGAAGCAAACATGCCGATCTATCTCGTCGAGTTCGGCGAGAAGCTCGTCGTGGGCTGCCTGGAAGAGGAGATCGTCCCGGTTTGAGGGGCGATGATCAGCCATGGCGGCAACCGCGCGTCAGCCCAGCTTCGTCCTTCCTGCGCATCCCAATGAGCTAGATCGCAAGCGGATCGAGCGCGCGCTGAAGTCGCGCAAGCGCTACCGCTATGTCGAGCCGACGGTATCGCCGGTCGATGATGGCTATCACGTCCAGAGTCCGTGCTGCTCGCGCAACATCGACAAGGACGGCGGGGTGATCGACGTGGCGCTGCTGCGGCATGACCCTGCGAAGACAATGTGGAAGCTGTTCTGGAGAGATCACGCGAAGGGGATCTGGGAGCTGCACAGCGTGCACCAGCGGTTGACCGCGGCGGTCGACGAGCTGAACGCCGATCCCGAGCGGATATTCTGGCAGTAGAGAAGAGGACGGGCGACATGGCACTTGCCGAGCAGGAACTGGATGAGATCGAGCAGGTCCTCAACGGACCCGATGCTGGCAGTGCGGCGTTCGGCGAATTGCGTCGTCGCTTTCCCAAGCTCGTTCTGACGCGGTGCGATGCCTCCGATGTCACCGAGGCGCCGTTCCGCAGCTATCCGGCGTTCGACCTGCATCTGCTCGATGCCAGCGAGCATTGCGCCGGGGTGACCGACGATCCCGCCAAGGCCACCGGCCTGATCCTGGCCAAACGGAGCTGATCATGACCAAGCCCTATCTGGTGCATGACGCCGACAGACAGGAGCAGGACGAGGCCGAGCTGACCCCGGTCGGCTCCGATTTCATCCCGTTGTCCGATCCCGATATCACGACGGCTGAGATCGCGGCGGTGGAGGCGACGTTGCGCTCGCCGCGGCTGTCCACCGGGCCGCTCGTCGAGGAATTCGAGGCGGCGTTCGCCGCCTATCTCGGGCGCAAATATGCCATCGCGGTGCCGACCGGAACGCTCGGTCTGCTGCTCGTCCTGAAGGCGCTCGGGATCGGTCCCGGCGACGAGGTGATCGCGTCGTCCTACTCGTTTCGCGAGGTCGCGCACGCGATCAGCATCGTCGGCGCCAAGCCTGTCTTTGTCGATATCGACTACTATTCGGGCACGCTGGCGCCGAGCAAGATCGAGGCGCGGCTCACCGAGAAGACCAAGGCCATCCTGGCCGGCAACACCAACGGCCACCCGGCCAAATGGTCGGAGCTGCAGGCGATCGCGAAGGCGCACAATCTGGCCCTGATCGAGGACTCCACGGAAGCCATCGGCTCGAAATATCAGGGCGCGCTGGTCGGCACCTTCGGTGCCGCCTCGGTGTTCGACTTCTCGCAGCCGTTCGCGCTGACCTGCGGCGAGGGCGGCATGGTCGTCACCGACGATATCGACATTGCCGTCGCCGTCCGACGCCACCGCTCCCACCGCCTCGACGAGCGCGCCTCGGTCGTCGTCAACAGCAGCCCGTCGCACCAGGCCGTGATGAGCGACGTCACCGCGGCGCTGGGCCTCGCGCAGCTCCGGCGCATCGACGAGATCCTCGAGCGCCGCCGGCTGATCGAGCAGATCTATTACAGCCAGGTGCAGTCCTTCGAGGGCATCAAGGATCCTTATGTCGGGCCCGATGTCACCGAGGTGAACTGGTTCCTGTACCAGGTGCATCTGGGCACGCGGTTCTCGAAGTCGAGCCGCGACTCGATCGTCGAGGATCTCAGGGTCGAGCAGGTCGAGGCAGTGGCCTATTCCAATCCGCTGCACCTGCAGCGGCACTATTTCAACATGGGTTATCGGCGTGGCGACTGCCTCGTGACCGAGAAGGTCGCCGATCGCGTGGTGGCCCTGCCGTTCCACGTCCACCTGACCACCGACCAGATCGCCTTCATCGTCGCGACCATGAAGGATGCCTCGGTCAATGTCGGGGCGGGCGCGGCGATCTACTGACGAGTTCTGATCTCAAACTGGAAGAGGAGAATCCAAGTGGCGACATTGACGGTAATGCCTTCGGGCAAGACGATCGAGGTGGGCGAAGGCACCACCATTCTCGCAGCGCTGCTCGGCGCAGAGGTCGAGATCCCGCACAAATGCGAGGGCCAGGCGAAGTGTGGCTCCTGCCACATCTTCCTGCAGGAAGGGCGCAAGGGCGTGTCGAAGGTCTCCAAGCTCGAGAACGAGAAGCTGGATACCATCGTCGGCGTCGGATCGAAGTCGCGGCTCGCCTGCCAGGCGACGATCCTCGGCACCGAGAACGTCAAGATCGAGCTCCTGGGCTTCGGCTCGGGACTGTAACGGGAGGATCGCATGGACAACGTGACGCTTCATGTTCGCTTTGCCAATGATGGCACGGTGGCGGAGATCAGCGAGCGCCCGGTCGGCCTGACGCCGCAGCAATGGTTCGACAAGCTCAGCGAGGCGATCGGCATGAAGGCCTATCAGACCTTCGCCGGCGGCCGCGGCGTGTTCAAGGTGGCGCGCGATCAGATCGAGGCGCTGAAGACCGCAGCCGTCTCGTGACGGCTGAGTTGCAGACGTTCGGCTGAAGCGGCGGCACGATGACGGATACAGCGCAGGATTGTCGATTCTTCGTCTCGTATACGGGCGTCAAGCTGCCGCTGCGGCTGGTCACGGCGATCGCGCCGGAGCAGCTGTCGAACCGCAATACTTTCATCCGTGGCTACTACGATGCCGCGGGGGCGCTGACCGGTTTCGACAAGGTCGTCTATGGCGAGATCGAGCTGACCCATCGCTACAGCTACCATCCCAACGGGACGCTGCGCCGGGCCGATATCGTGATGCTCGATGAGGAGCCGGCGACGCTGAATTTCGACGAGAATGGCGTGGCCCTGACCACGCAAGATGCTGCGTGAGGAGGGGGGCTCGTGACCGTTGCCAAGCTGATCGAGGCCCTTGCCAGCATGCCCAAGGACGCTATCGTGCTGATGGACAGCGGCGCCGGATTGTCGCGGGTCGACGCGCTGGAGCTCGTCGACGAGCAGGGACCCGGCGCCCCGGCTGAGGTCATCCTGCAGCCGAGCTTGGACGAGTAGAGACAGGAACGGCCGGATGGCGGATGCGGGCACTTCGGAGACCGGGACGGCGGAGGCAGGACCGGTCGTGACACCCTATGAACGCATCGGCGGCGCGGTCGTGGTCGATCGCCTGGTGGAGTCGTTCTACCATCGGATGGACACGCTGCCGGAGGCGAAGAACATCCGTGACATGCACGGCACCAATCTCGGGCCGATCAAGCACATCCTGAAGCGCTATCTCTCGGAGTGGCTCGGCGGCCCGAAACTCTATTCGCCGGAGAAGGGCCATCCGCGGCTGCGCCAGCGCCACATGGGATTTGCCATCGGCAATGCCGAGCGCGACGCCTGGCTGCTCTGCATGCGCGGCGCCCTCGAGGAGACGGTGGCCGACGTCCAGGCGCGGCAGGACGTCGACGCCGCCATGACCAAGCTCGCCGACTGGATGCGCAACCAGGCCGGCAACCCGCACGATGCGCGCGCGGCACGGCCGTGAGTTGATTTGCGGTAGTCGAAATAGAGTTCATCCCGGCAGCGATGAGACGACGAACTGCGGTGCCGGTGAATGCGCCCTCTCCCCTTGCGGGAGAGGGCTTGTAGAACAGAGCGACATACGCGGTCGGGTGAGGGGTATGTCTCCACGAGCCTTGTTTGCGGAGAGATACCCCTCACCCGACCGAGCGCGCGGATGGGCCGGAGACGCCCTCTCCCGCAAGGGGAGAGGGCGCTGTATTGCGCGGGCTCACGCTGGGCCAGCTATACCTGATCTGTAGGGCGGGCAAAGCGAAGCGTGCCCACCGCAACTCGATCAGCTCGTCCTATCGTTGGAATGGTGGGCACGGCGAGCTTCCGACGGCGCAAATTCACGGCCGCCGTTGGCGCCTTTGCCCACCCTACGCATCAGCTATGCATCTACCAACTAATACAACGGCACGCCGAAAAAATTCTCGTCGTCGCCGCCCCAGGCGCGGTGCAGGGCCAGGGCGTTCTGCCACTGCGCCATCTCGGTGTCGCTGGCGTTGCGATGAGTGATCCTGCCGTCCGGATTCTCGGCGAGCAGAAACGGCTTGCCGTTGCGGATGAAGCGGTTGAGGTCCTTGGTGTCGTTGGGCCGCACCACGCAGCGCGGCCGCTCGTCGATCAGGATGGTGGTCGGCAGCATCGCGGCGTCCTCGATCCAACCTCACATCAATCCATCGGCGGACCCATGTCGTCGTCGGCCTTCTTCTTCTTTTTCTTGTCGACCTTGGCGAGCGCGTAGGCGCCGGCGTTCTTCAGCGCGATCGGCGCCTGGCCGACGACATATTGCGAGATCCAAGCGAGCGTCCGCTGATGCGCGAGCGCGGCCGCGGCCTCGTCACGGCTCTCGCCCTCGCCGTCGAAATCATGCGCGGCGCCGGGGTAGGAGAAGGCGCTGACCTCGGGATGATAGGCGCGGAACATGCTGACCGCGGTGAACGGCACCACCGGGTCGGCCTCGCCGAAATGCAGCAGCGTCGGGACCCTGCGCTTGGGGCCGGCCGCATCGACCACGCCGGTCGCGTAGTAGCTCACCGCGCAGGCGAGGCCGGAGACGCGGTTGGCTGCGTCATAGGCGAGGCCGCCGCCGGCGCCGAAGCCGACCACGGCGACCTTGCCGCATTCCTTGACGCTGTCGACCGTGGACTGGATCTCGGCGAGCAAGGGCGCCGCCGGATCCTGCACCGCTGCGGCCGGCTCGCCGTTGGCAGCGGCCTCGGAGGTCGCGGGAGCGGAGAGTTCCGGCGCGATCACGACATAGCCGCTCGCTGCGAAGGCATCCGCGACCTTGCGCAGCTTGCCGGCGGCGGTACCGCCGTCAGGCAGCACCACGATGGCGCCCTTCGGGGTCTCGGCGGGATCGGCGCGGAAGGCCTGGAACGTATGTCCGTCGTTGGCGGTCAGCCTGATCGTGCTCTCGGTCGGCATGCGATGCTCCTGTCTCTGTTCGGCTCGGCCAAAGCAGCTGCGCGTTACAACAAGCCCAGCTCGAGCGCCGTTTCTTCGGACATCCGCGACTTGTCCCACGGCGGCTCGAACACCAGCGTCACCTTGACCGACGTGACCCCGTCGACGGCCTGCACGGCATCCTCCACCATGCGGACGATCTCGCTCGCCACCGGACAGCCGGGCGCCGTCAAGGTCATGTCGATCTCGACCGCGCCGCCGCCGGCATGCGCGATCCGATAGACCAGGCCGAGGTCGTAGACATTGACCGGAATCTCCGGGTCATAGACTGTCCGCAACGCGGCGATCACGCTTTCGGCGGCATCCTGCGAGCCGGTCGATACGGCGCTCTGCGCCGGGGAAGGAGGGGGCGCGGCGTGCATGGTCATCATGCGTTGGTTCCTCTCATGGTCCTGGTTCGCACCGGGGGATGATCGATCGGAGTCGTGTCCATATTGCGCTGTGGATCATGCATGGCTGTGCCTCACTCCGACCCTAGGCCGTCGGCGAGCGCGGCGACGACCGGCCATCCGACGGCGCCGGTCGGATCGAGCCGGCGCAGCGCGGCGAGCATCTCGACCGCACTGTCAGGGTCGTTCTTGCGCAGATGGATGAAAGACAGCGCCTTCAACGTGTAGAGCGCGAAGCGGCCGGCGCCGTCGGGCAGCGGATCGTGTGGCACCCATTGCCGCCAATCGGAGGACCAGCCGGCCTGACGCGCGGCCTCGGCGAGGCCTTGCTCCGCCACCGCCTTGGCCTCGTCGAGATGGCCCTGATAGGTGTGAATCTTATAGAGGCAGAAATAGGTCGGCAGCTCGTGCGGAGCCGCCGCCAGCGCCTGGCGAAACAGCCGGTCGGCCCGCGCGTGATCGCGCCGGTAGGCCGCCACGCCCTGCTGCAACAGCGCATCGATCTCTTCCGGCAGATCGCCGAAGTTGATGGTGTCGGGTTCGCTGACGAGTTCGAGCATCTGCATTGACCTCGATCAAATCATTGCAAGACGCGGACCGTTTTTACGCAGACGCAGCAGAGGCCATCGCAGGGGCTTGGCAGGCCAAAGACGGGGCCGATGTTGCATTTTCAACGCCGGCGCGGCGGTGCGCGCGCGCCGATGTCGCAAAGTCGACGCGTCCAGGGTTTGTTTTGGCGCAGACAAGCTGTCGAACGCCGAAGCGACGGCGATTGTGGCTTGCGAATGACTGGTTCGGAGCTTGCATGACGCCGTCATCAATCCAGCGGGAGTACCAGCGATGGCGATGGCAGCAACTGATATCGAACGTCTGATCAAGGAGGCGTTCCCGGATGCAGTCGTCGTGATCGAGGACCTGGCCGGTGATGGCGACCATTATTCGGCGCGCGTCACCTCACAGGCTTTCGCCGGGAAGAGCCGGGTGCAGCAGCATCAGCTGGTCTATTCGGCCCTCAAGGGCCAGATGGGCGGCGTTCTGCATGCGCTGGCGCTCGAGACATCATTGCCGAAATGACCGGTGCTCCCGGATCGATCGGTCGCATCCAGGGATGAAAGGATCAAGTCAATGTCGACATCCGAACGCATTCAGAAGCTGATCGACAGCAATGATATCGTTCTCTTCATGAAGGGCGTGCCGACGGCGCCGCAATGCGGTTTCTCCGCGGCTGTCGCGCAGATCCTCGCCAAGCTCGACGTCGCTTACGAGAGCGTCAACGTGCTGGCCGATCCCTTCATCCGCGAGGGCATCAAGGAATTCTCCAACTGGCCGACGATTCCGCAGCTCTATGTCAAGGGTGAGTTCGTCGGCGGCTGCGACATCGTGCGCGAGATGTTCCAGGCGGGCGAGCTCGCGACCCTCTTGGCCGACAAGGGCATCAAGGCGCCGGCGTCATGAGCGAGACGGATGTCGCCGAGGCGGATGACGATTTCGAGATTCCGCAACTCTACAAATATCACGCCTTCGTCTGCCTGACGCAGCGTCCGCCCAGCCATCCGCGCGGCAGCTGTGGTGCGCTCGGCGTACAGCCGCTGTGGGACCGGTTGACGAAGACCATTGAAGCACAGCGGTTGACGGACATCGGCGTCACCGCCGCCGGCTGCTTCGGCTTCTGCAGCGCCGGGCCGATGATGGTGGTCTATCCCGACGGCATCTGGTATCGGCCGACCAAGCCGGAGGATATCGACGAGATCGTCGAGTCCCATTTCAAGCAGGGCAAGCGCGTCGACCGTCTGGTGATGGTGCTGAAGCGCTGAGACGACAATACCGGAGCCGCTCAGCGCGGCTCCGGGCACGGTGTCGATGGGGCGGGGCGCGTGCAGCCCTGGACAGCCTCCAGATCCTCGTCGCGCTGAAGCAGCGATAGCACAGGCTCGCGATCGAAGCCGGCACAGCATTGGCCGTCGGCTTCGATCAGGGGCCTGCGGATCAGCAACGGATCTTCCAGCATCAGATCGATCGCGGCGACGGCCTCGACCGTCTCGGGCTCGATCTCGCCGGATTTGACGCGGGGCGAGGCCGGGTTGAACCAGGACCAGACCGGCGTTCCGCGGAAATACGCCCGCAGCCGTTCGCCGGTCCAAGGTTCGGTGAGCAGATTCCGGGCTTCGACCTCGTGGCCGGCGCGCGTCAGCATCAGCTTCTGACGCGCGTTGGTGCCGCAGCCCGGCTTCTCGTAGAAGACGACGGTCGTCACGTCAGAGACCGCCGAGCTGGACCAGTTGCGCCCCGCCGGCGCGGCCGAGAATGGTGTCGACCTTCTTGCGCACCGACTCGATCGTGAGCGGCTTGACGACCGCGCCATGCGCGCCGGCCTTCAGCCCCTCGATCGCGACAGCCTCGTCGGTCTTGGCGGTCACGATCAGGATCCGCACGCCCTTGAACTTCGCCAGGATCTCGCGGACCAGGTCCGGGCCCCGCTGCTTCAGGAACGAGACGCCGAGCAGCACCACGTTCGGTGCAAGCCAGTCGACGCCCTTCTCATAGGCTTCCTCCGGCGTGGCGAGCTCATGTGTCTCGATCTCATCGTGCAACATGAACTGCAGGGCGGCGCGTGTGATCTCGTCATCATCGATCACGAACACCCGCCGCTGGTCCACCGCTTTCGCCGTTTCAACTCCGATCTGCATGGCATCCTCCTCAAACCTTGGCCGCAAGGCTGCAGAGGATGACCTAGCAAATCTCGTTCCGTGCCCCGCCGCGTTGGAAAGTGGCCTTTGTTGTGTCGTTTCGGACAGCGTGGCGCGTCATCGGATCTTGCGAAACATTCCGATGTCGGGTTTGCAACAAGCTGCGATCGGCTGAAGATCTCTCCTCATCTCCTTCAAAACACGGCCGTTTTCATTGTTCGCGGTCGCTGGCACAGCCGTTGCAAAACCGCTTGCCAGGCAATGGTTGAGGGCTGAGTGCACGCCGACGCTTCGGACGAGCGATGCGCTCCTTCCCAACAACCCGTCTGCCGGTTCGGACACATGAGAGGACGCGGTCACGCCACGCGAGACGCGGGCGCGACATTGGCAATCGGTTGATGGAGAGCAGAATGGCATCGCTGCGACAAATCGCATTCTACGGCAAAGGCGGCATCGGCAAATCGACGACGTCGCAAAACACCCTGGCCGCGCTGGCCGAGATGGGTCATCGGATCCTGATCGTCGGCTGCGACCCCAAGGCGGATTCGACCCGCCTGATCCTGCACGCCAAGGCGCAGGACACCATCCTCAGCCTGGCCGCTGCCGCGGGCAGCGTCGAGGACCTCGAGATCGAAGAGGTGATGAAGGTCGGCTATCGCGACATCCGTTGCGTCGAGTCCGGTGGCCCGGAGCCGGGCGTCGGCTGCGCCGGCCGCGGCGTGATCACCTCGATCAACTTCCTGGAAGAGAACGGCGCCTATGAGGACATCGACTACGTGTCCTACGACGTGCTCGGCGACGTGGTCTGCGGCGGCTTCGCGATGCCGATCCGCGAGAACAAGGCGCAGGAGATCTACATCGTGATGTCCGGCGAGATGATGGCGATGTATGCCGCCAACAACATCTCCAAGGGCATTCTGAAATATGCGAACTCCGGCGGCGTGCGCCTCGGCGGCCTGGTCTGCAACGAGCGCCAGACCGACAAGGAGCTGGAGCTGGCCGAGGCTCTTGCCAAGAAGCTCGGCACCCAGCTGATCTACTTCGTGCCGCGCGACAACATCGTGCAGCACGCCGAGTTGCGCCGCATGACCGTTCTGGAATATGCGCCCGACTCGGTCCAGGCCGGCCACTACCGCTCGCTGGCCCAGAAGATCCACGTCAACGCCGGCAAGGGCATCATCCCGACCCCGATCACGATGGACGAGCTCGAGGACATGCTGATGGAGCACGGCATCATGAAGGCGGTCGACGAGAGCCAGATCGGAAAGACTGCCGCCGACCTCGCCGCAACGGCTTAAGCAGTCTTGGTACCGGCCTTCCTCCCGTCGGAAGGCCGGTACCTCTTCTCATGTCCCATCCGCAGGCCGCAGGAGATCGCGCTATGGCAATCGCAATCGTGGACATCTCGCAAAGCGTTGCTGCCGGCCTGCAACCACCGCCGAATGACGGCGGCTTCGACGACGACAAGCGGCAGCGTGGCCGCCAGATCTACCGCCTGCTGACAGGCACCAATCCCGGCGATGCGCTGATCGAGAGCGATGCGAGTTTCGATCGCCACGTGATGGCATCGATCCTCGCCGTGTCGGCGATGGAGCATGGCGCGCTCGCGGAGCGCGCAGGACTTTCGACCGTCGAGCTGATCGCGCTGCTGGCCCAGCTGTTTCCGGCCGCCGCGATCGACTCCTCATGGCTGCCGATCAACGGTGCCGCGCCGGCGCCCGATGACGACGAGATCGCCATGGTGCGCGACCTGCTCGCGGCCCAGCGCTCCACCGACGGCGACGTCAGCCGCTGGCTCGCGGCCATGGTGGCGCGGCGCGCGATGGAGCCGAACCATCTCTGGGAAGACCTCGGCCTGCGCGAGCGCTCCGAGCTGTCGCGGCTCCTGTTGCGCCACTTCGCGCCGCTGGCCAGCCGCAACACCCGAAACATGCGCTGGAAGCGCTTCTTCTACCGCATGCTGTGCGAGGACGACGGCTTCGTGATGTGCACGACGCCGGTCTGCACCCAGTGCAACGATTTCCAGCTCTGCTTCGGTGAGGAGAGCGGTGAGAGCCGCATGGCCGAGCGGAGGCGCGAGGTCGCGCTGCAGGAGGCGGCTGCAGGCGCGGCCATGTGAATTCGAGGATTGCGACGATGTTGATGGAAGCCCAGCTCGGATCTCCCTGCAACGGCGACGGCGGCCCGTGCCCCGCGGCCGATACCTGCGAGGCGGGCGAGACGCTGATGCGCCGGTGCGCGGACGCGCTGCGCGAGGCAGGGCTCCGTCCGACCCAGCAACGCCAGCAACTGGGCCGTATCCTGTTCGGAAATGGCGATCGTCACATCACCGCTGACGTGCTCTATGCCGAGGCGGTCGCGACCGGCATGAAGATTTCGCAGGCGACCATCTACAACACGCTCAATCAGTTCGTGGAGCTGGGGCTGCTGCGGCAGATCGGGGTCGACGGCTCCCGGTCGTTCTTCGACACCAACACCACGGTGCATCCGCATTTCTTCTATGAGGACGAAGGCGAGCTCGTCGACGTGCCCGAGCACGTCGTGTTCGACCAGCTGCCCGAGCCGCTGCTGGGCTACGCCATGGAGCGGATCGACGTCGTCATCCATCTCCGCCGCAAGCGCAACGCCTGACCGGCCGGCCGCCGCAGCCGCGATGCTGCGCGCACCCCCGCCATCCTCCACGTTGGATTTCCGACCCTGTTGCGAATCCGACAATCCGGGTCGGTGGCTAAAAATAACGAATATTCAATTGATTAGGGGGTGGCCGGGCGGTGGCATGGCCGTTGCTGAGTAACCTGCAGGCCGCGATCGAGCGTCATGCTTCTGGCGGCCGTCACAGGTTGCGACGGAGCAAGTGAATGCCTGACGTCTCCGGACAGCGCGGGCCCAGGAATGCCCGAGATGCCCGCTCATCCCACGGGAGCATCGTTTCGGCGAGCCCGATGCCCCGGGTCATCCTGAACGACACCACGCTCCGCGACGGCGAGCAGGCGCCGGGCGTCGCGTTCGCGCTCGGAGAAAAGGTCGCGATCGCCCGCGCGCTGGCGCGGGCCGGTGTCCCGGAGATCGAGGCGGGAACGCCGGCGATGGGCGCCGACGAGATCGCCGCCATCAGGGCGATCGTCGAGGCCGGCCTGCCGGCGACCATCATCGGCTGGTGCCGGATGCGCGAGGCGGATGTCGATGCCGCGATCGCCGCCGGCGTATCGATGGTGAATGTCTCCATCCCGACATCGGACATCCAGATCGCCGCCAAGCTCGGCGGCGGCCGCAGCGCCGCGCTGGAGCTGCTCAAGCGCGTCGTCGGCTATGCACGGAGCAAAGGATTGGCCGTTGCGGTCGGTGGCGAGGACTCTTCGCGCGCCGATGTCGGATTCCTGGCCGAGGTGATCGCGACCGCGAAATCGCTCGGCGCACGGCGCTTCCGGGTCGCGGATACGCTGAGCGTGCTCGATCCCGACGCGACGTTTGCGCTCGTCAGCGCGTTGCGCGCGACCACCGATCTGGAGATCGAGTTTCACGGCCATGACGATCTCGGGCTTGCCACCGCCAACACGCTGTCGGCCGTCAAGGCCGGCGCGACGCATGCGTCGGTCACGGTGATCGGCCTCGGCGAGCGAGCAGGGAACGCGCCGCTGGAGGAGGTCGCCGTCGCTCTGCAGCAGCTCTACCGGCGCGAGACGGGCATCGTGCTCGCCGAGCTCGATCGCGTCGCGAACGTCGTCGCAGCCGCCGCAGCGCGGGTCATTCCGCTGAACAAGGCGATCGTCGGCGAGCATGTGTTCACGCACGAATCCGGCATCCATGTCGATGGACTGTTGAAGGATCAGCGGACCTATCAGGCGCTCGATCCGATGCTGTTCGGCCGCTCCAACCGGATCGTGATCGGCAAGCACTCCGGCCTGTCGGCGATCACCTCGCTGCTGTCGGATCTTCGCCTGCCGGCAAGCGCCGACCAGGCCCAGCGCATTCTGGCGCGCGTGCGCAAGCATGCCGTCGCCCACAAGGGACCCGTGCCGAAGGAGGCGGTCGCCGCCATTTGGCGCGAAGTGTGTGATCACCCGCTCGCGAGCTTTGCCTGATCATGAGCGATATCGTCGATACGCCGATTGCCAAGCCCGTCACCGCCGAGCCTGCGGCCCCCACGCTGTTCCGCCTGATCCGCGAAGACATCGGTTGCGTCCGCTCGCGCGATCCCGCCGCCCGCAGCGAGATCGAGACCCTGCTGACCTATCCCGGCATCCACGCGCTGATCTGGCATCGGCTTGCGCATCAGCTATGGATCCGCGGCTGGTGCTTTCCGGCGCGCCTGTTGTCGTGGCTTGGACGCTTCCTGTCGAATGTCGACATTCACCCGGGCGCCGAGATCGGCCGTCGCTTCTTCATCGACCATGGCGCCTGCGTCGTGATCGGCGAGACCGCGGAGGTCGGCGACGACGTCACGCTGTATCACGGGGTCACCCTGGGCGGCACGTCGTGGTCGCCGGGCAAGCGGCATCCCACGCTCGAGAATGGCGTCGTCGTCGGTGCCGGCGCCAAAATCCTCGGACCGATCACGATCGGGCCGCGCACCCGCGTCGGCGCCAACTCGGTGGTCATCCAGAGCACGCCGCCGGATGTGACGGTCGTCGGCATCCCCGCCAAGGTGGTGCGGCCGGAGTTCACGCATCGCCGCACCGTCGGGCGCATCGATCTCGATCATCATCTGATGCCTGATCCGGTCGGTGAGGCGCTCTCCGTGATGCTGGACCGCATCGAGTTCCTCGAAGCGCAGCTCGCGCATGTCCGCCAGAAGGTGCGCCAGGGACCGCCACCTCCGCAGCCGACCAGCGCTTGCGAGGTTGATCCAATTCTGACCCAAGGAGCAAAGCAATGACTGCGGCAACCCCGAATGTTCTGGATCAGCTGAAGCAGACGTCCGCGGCCGAAGAGTTCTTCAAGCTGCTCGACGTCGACTACGACCCCAAGGTGCTCAACGTCTGCCGGCTGCATATCCTCAGGCGGATGGGACAGTATCTCGTCAGCGAGGACTTCTCAGGGGTCTCCAACGAGGATGTCGCAGCCCGCTGCAAGTCGTTCCTGGAGCAGGCCTATCAGGACTTCACCGTCTCGACGCCGCTCGATCAGCGCGTCTTCAAGGTGCTGAAGGATGCGGTGGCGCCGCCGAAGCCTGCACCGAAGCCGTTCGTGTCGCTGACGACGCTCAAGTAAGACACGAACTGATGATGACACCTGGAAGCGGGGGGGGGGGGGGGGGGGGGCCGGGGGGGGGGGGGGGGTGTATCGACACGATCAGGCGCATCTGAGCCCTCACCCGGATTGCATCTGA
>NZ_BSCT01000054.1 GCF_030159255.1 Bradyrhizobium sp. SSBR45G
CAAATGATGCTAAAACTATCTTAGCGCCTATGGGCTTTCGCCGGGACGACAGCGGTGGTGATCGAAACAGATGCTATTGGCTTCGCTTCGGCGTAACGGCGATCAACTACTTCTTCTGCTCGGCCGCGCGCTCGACGAAGGTCTTGCCGCCCTTCATCTTGTGCGCCAGCGGCGCCTCGTTGATCTGGATGACGACGGCCTCGGGGTCGACGCCGAGATGCGTCACCAGCGCCTTGCTGATGTCTCGCATCATGTTGGTCTTCTGCTCGTCGGTCCGGCCGGCGGCCATGTTGATGGTGATCTCGGGCATTTTTTGCTCCTTCCCATTTACCGTCGTTCCCACGACGAAGTTCTCAAAGGCTCGATCAGTTTGCCCAAATTGCCTAGGAGCATCAGCCCGCTCCTGAGCAAGTCGGGTATCAATGAGTTCGTCATCGCGAGGAGCGAAGCGACGAAGCGATCCAGGGTTGCTCCGAAAGGTCGTTCTTCTTCGCCCTGGATTGCTTCGCTTCGCTCGCAATGACGTACCAAAATCGACGATGTCGTTTGACGTGACGGATGCGCGGGTCACGCCCGCGCGTGACGAATCCCCTATCCCCAGCTCACGTCGTGGCGCGCGAGCACC
Source organism: Bradyrhizobium sp. SSBR45G (assembly GCF_030159255.1). GTDB lineage: Bacteria > Pseudomonadota > Alphaproteobacteria > Rhizobiales > Xanthobacteraceae > Bradyrhizobium. Next base: position 626 of record NZ_BSCT01000054.1, read on the forward strand.
TCGCGGACGGCGGCGACGAGTTCGTCCTCCTTGGCGGAGACCTGCGCCGGACGGCTCTCGCGCCATTCCTGGTTGGAGGCGATCGCGGCCGCCGCCTTGGCGCCCTCGATCAGGTCCTTGATCTGCACCTCGCCGCGCGCCTTTTCGTCCGAGCCCTGGATGATCACGCAGGGCGCGTTGCGGCGGTCGGCATATTTGAGCTGGTTGCCCATGTTCTTCGGATTGCCGAGATAGAGCTCGGCACGGATGCCGTGACTGCGCAGGGTCGAGACCATCTTCTGATAGTCCGCGACGCGCTCGCGATCGAACACCGTGACGACGACAGGCCCGAACGCCGGCTTCGTATCGAGCTTGCCGAGCAAGGTCAGCGCCGCCTGCAGCCGCGAGACGCCGATGGAGAAACCCGTCGCCGGCACCGGCTCGCCGCGGAAGCGCGAGACGAGACCGTCATAACGCCCGCCGCCGCCGACCGAGCCGAACACCACCGGCTGGCCCTTCTCGTTCGGAATTTCGGCCAGGAGCTGCGCCTCGAACACTGGCCCCGTGTAGTATTCGAGCCCGCGCACGACCGACGGATCGACCGCGATCTGGCTTTGATAGCCGGCGGCATCGACCAGGCGCGCGATTTCGACCAGCTCGTTCAAGCCATCGATCGCGAGCTTCGAGTCGGCAAAGGTCTCGCGCAGCATGTCGGCGATACGGCGAGCGATGTCGTACTCGCTCTCTTTCCGGTCGGGATCACCGACGAGGCGCTGCGCGACGTCCTTGTCGCCGGCATAAGCGAGCGTCGGCGGCGCGACCAGCGTGCGCGCGTTGACGAAGGTCTCGATCTTCTTGATCTGCGTCTCGTCGAGTCCGGCGCCCTTGGTGAAGTCGCCGCTCTCGTCCTTGCGGCCCGGTCCGAGCAACTCGCGCACGCCGCGCTCGCCGAGACGATCGAGCTTGTCGATCGCGCGCAGCACGATCAGCCGGCGGCCGAAATTCTCGTCACCCCCGAGGCCGATCGACTCCATCACGCCGTCGAGCACCTTGCGATTGTTGACCTTGATCGCGTAGTCGCCGCGCGCAATGCCCAGCGCCTCCATCGTGTCGGCCGCCATCATGCACATCTCGGCATCCGCCGCCGGCGATGCGGAGCCGACGGTGTCGGCGTCGAACTGCATGAACTGGCGGAAGCGGCCTGGTCCCGGCTTCTCGTTGCGGAACACGTAGCCCGAGCGGTAGCTGCGATAGGGCAGCACCAGGCCATCGGTGCCGTAGCGCTCGCCGACATAGCGCGCCAGCGGCGCGGTGAGGTCGTAGCGCAGCGAGATCCACTGCTCGTCATCGTCCTGGAACGAGAACACGCCCTCGTTGGGACGGTCCTGGTCGGGCAGGAATTTGCCGAGCGCGTCGGTGTATTCGAACGCCGGCGTCTCCACCGGCTCGAAGCCGTAGCGCTCGTAGACGGCGCGGATCTTCTCGACCATCTCGCGCGTGGCGGCGATCGCGGCCGGGCCGCGATCCTCCAGCCCGCGCGGCAGCCGCGCCTTCAGCTTCTGGGGTTTCTTCGGTTTGTCGGACATGGGACTCGATGCGTAGGGTGGGCAAAGCGCAGCGTGCCCACCATTGGCGGATGACGTCGCAGCGGTGGGCACGGTCCGCTGCGCGGCCCTTTGCCCACCCTACGGGATGGAATGCGTTGCTTGGGTTGGTAGCAGCCGGGGCGGGGTGCGGCAACCCGAAGGGCGGGGCTGGCGCTGGCGCGTGGCATTGCTCACACATCTCAGTGAGAGCCAAGCGCTCGCCGCGCATGCGGTGCACTCCCTCCCCCCTTGCGGGGGAGGGTCGGGGTGGGGGGTCCACACGGGAAGTCTTTGCTGGGACCCCCACCCCCGACCCCTCCCCGCAAGGGGGAGGGGAGCGCAGCGTCAGCGCGGCCAGACTGTGCCGAGAACCTGCAGAGCGTAAGCGAGCCCTGTCCTCTACTTCACATCCCGGATCCAATTGTGCGGATCCGCAGCTCGGCCGTACTGGATGTCGACCAGCTGCTTGCGCAGGCCCATGGCGACGGGGCCGGCCTCGCCGCCGTTGATCAGGACGTCGCCGCTCGCCGAGCGCACCTTGCCGATCGGCGAGATGACGGCGGCGGTGCCGCAGGCGAACGCCTCCTTCAACTTGCCGCTCGCGGCATCGGCGCGCCACTGGTCGATCGAATACAGCTCCTCGCGCACCTCCCGGCCGGCATCGCGCGCCAGCTTGATGATCGAGTCCCGCGTAATGCCCGGCAGGATGGTGCCAAGCGGCGGCGTCGACAGCGAGCCGTCGGCGAACACGAAGAACACGTTCATGCCGCCGAGCTCCTCGACATAGCGGCGCTCGATCGCGTCCAGGAACACGACCTGGTCGCAGCCCTGCGCGATCGCCTCGGCCTGCGCCTTGAGGCTCGCCGCATAATTGCCGCCGCATTTGACGCCGCCGGTGCCGCCGACCGCGGCGCGAGTGTAGTTCTCCGACACCCAGATCGAGACCGGCGCTGGGCCGCCCTTGAAATAGGAGCCGACCGGCGAGGCGATGACCGCGAAGATGTATTCCGCCGAAGGCTTCACCCCGAGGAACACCTCGTTGGCGATCATGAACGGGCGCAGATAGAGGCTGCCCTCGCCGCCCGGGATCCAGGCGCGATCGATTTGAACGAGCCGCTCGACCGCCTCGATGAAAACCTCCGGCGGCAGCTGCGCCATCGCCATGCGCTCGGCCGAGTTCCAGAAGCGCTTGGCGTTGGCGTCGGGGCGGAACAGGTTCACGCCGCCATCGTCGCGCTTGTAGGCCTTCAGGCCCTCGAAGATCTCCTGCGCGTAATGCAGCACGGCGGCCGCCGGATCGAGCGGGAAGTTGGCGCGGGATTCGACGCGCGCGCTGTGCCAGCCCTTGTCCTGGCTGTACTGGACCACGGCCATGTGATCGGTGAACACCCGGCCGAAGCCGGGGTTGGCGAGCTTGGCCGCGCGCTCCTGGTCGGAGGTCGGGTTCGTCGAAGGCCTAATGTCGAATGTCAAAGTCATGTCCTTGCTTCCCCCGCTTGATCGCCATGTGCGAGTTCTGGCGCCGACCCGCCCCATCGGACCAGTCGGCTTTTGAATTTTCAGACCTGCCGCGACCGGCCTTTCAGCCAGTCGCCGGGCAAGCGTGCCACCACAGGACATGCTTTTGCGCCCGGCGGAAGTCCAGTATGGTTTGCCGAAATGCCGCTCGACATCACACGGTTGTTCGCTGCGTGGCCCAGGTTGCCCGTCCGGGTTGCTGACGGCCCCGTTCGGACACGCCCTGAGACCATTGCCCGCCTCTGAAACGATCTAAAATTTCGTAGTGGGCGATTGTTTTGTAACATTGAACCGCAGAAACGTCAATATGGCTGACATAAATTTCTCGTCTCCGACGTTGAGCCCTGAGCTGCGGGCGGCTGAGCCCGCGACGGCCGCCGATGGCGAGCCGCTGCGCTGGGACATCATCGAGCTCCTGTTCTTCGCCTACCGCGATTTCGTCGGCGATGCCGACCACGAGCTGGAGGCGTTCGGCTTCGGCCGCGCGCACCATCGCGTGATGCATTTCGTCACACGCTATCCCGGCCTGAAGGTCGCCGATCTTCTCGACGTGCTGCGCATCACCAAGCAGTCGCTCGGACGCGTGCTGAAGCAGCTGCTCGACGAGGGCTACATCGTGCAGAAGACCGGCAACAATGATCGGAGGCAGCGCCTTCTTTTCGCCACGCCCAAGGGCGAGGCGCTGGTGGCCAAGCTGGCCGGACTGCAGACACGGCGCATCGACCGCGCGCTGGAGCAGGTCGGACCGGCCGGCGCCGAGAAGGTCCGGCAATTCCTGCGCGCGATGATCGATCGCGATGATCCGGACAAGGTGCTGGAAGCCATTTTCAGGACGCCTGTCGCCGCTGCCAAGGAGTGACCGTGACGATCGCTGCCATCGCCCCGCATCATCAGCAGACGCCGGCCGACGACGCGCCGCATCTCCTGCTCGTCGACGACGACCGCCGCATCCGCGATCTCCTGTCGCGCTTCCTGCGCGGTGAAGGCTACCGCGTGACGACCGCAGCGAGCGCGAGCGATGCCCGCGCCAAGCTGACGGGCCTGCATTTCGATCTGCTGATCCTCGACGTCATGATGCCCGGCGAAAGCGGCTTCGATCTCGCCCGCTTCATCCGCACGCAATCCTCAGTGCCGATCGTGATGCTGACGGCGCGGTCCGAGCCGGACAGCCGCATCGAGGGCCTGCAGCTCGGCGCCGACGACTATGTCGCCAAGCCGTTCGAGCCACGCGAGCTCGCGCTGCGCATCGGCAACATCCTCAAGCGCGCCGCGCCGCCGCCGGCGGAGGAGGTCATCGAGCAGATCGCGTTCGGGCCGTTCGTCTATCATCTGGCGCGCGGCGAGTTGAAGCAGGGTGAGGAGATCGTCCACCTCACCGACCGCGAGCGCGAGATGCTGCGCATCCTCGCCAATGCCCGCGGCGAGACCGTGCCGCGCGGCGCGCTGACCGGCAACGGCACCGTCAACGAGCGCGCCGTCGACGTCCAGATCAACCGCCTCCGCCGCAAGCTCGAGAGCGATCCAGCCAACCCGCTGTTCCTCCAGGCCGTGCGCGGCATCGGCTATCGGCTGATGATTTCGGGTTGAAAATGAAAACCTGCTCTGACATGACGCGCGCCGTTTTCTCCCGCAGCGATCATGCGAGTCCGCCTCTCTCGAAGGCTGAGGCGTATGGAGCTCTCCCGGCACGGTCCACGGTTATCGCATATGGAGATGCGCAGCCGTACGCGCGAACGATCCTGCCCATTTGTTACTCCGTCATGCCCGGGCTTGTCCCGGGCATCCACGCGGTCCCCAGCATGCCGAACGACGTGGATGGCCGGGACAAGCCCGGCCATGACGACGTGGAAAAGGACGAGCGCAAAACTGCGAACGTCAAATGCGATAGCCCTTCGGCACACTCGGTGCACCCTCTCCCCTTGTGGGAGAGGGTGGCTCGCATGAGCGGAGCGAAATGCGAGCCGGGTGAGGGGTCTGTCTCCGCAGACGAGATCGCGGAGGCATACCCCTCACCCGGTTTCGAACTTCGTTCGAAACCACCCTCTCCCGCAAGGGGAGAGGGTACAGCGAGTATGCCGCTCGCGATCGCGCAACAACAAAGCGCTCCTCGATCATGAGCACGCTCGACACCGGCCTCACCCTCATCCGCACCGCATCCCGCCGCGTGTCGCGGGTCAACAGCGTGGTCGGCAATGCCTTCAAGGGCTGGATGCCGACCGGGCTCTATGCGCGCGCGCTGCTGATCATGATCGTGCCGATGGTGATCCTTCAGACGGTGGTCGCCGGCGTGTTCATGGAGCGGCACTGGAACACGGTGACGCGGCGCCTGTCCGCTGCCGTCGTGCAGGACGTCGCCGCGCTGATCGACATCTACAAGGGTTATCCGCAGGACAAGGACCGCACCATGCTGCGCCGGATCGCGCAGCAGCGGCTCAACCTCGTGGTCGACTTCCTCCCCGCGGGCGACATGCCGCCGCCCGGACCGAAGCCGTTCTTCAACCTGCTCGACCAGTCGCTGTCGAGCCAGATCGGACGCCAGATCAGCCGCCCGTTCTGGATCGACACCGTCGGCCGCTCCAATCTCGTGGAGATCCGCATCGCGCTGGATGACGCCGTGATGCGCGTGTTCGCCCAGCGCGGCGCCGCCTATGCGTCGAACACCGACATCTTCCTGTTCTGGATGGTCGGCACCTCCTCGATCCTGCTGATCGTGTCGGTGCTGTTCCTGCGCAACCAGATCAAGCCGATCCTGCGGCTCGCCGACGCCGCCGAGAGCTTCGGCAAGGGCCGCGAGGTGCCGAACTTCCGGCCGCGCGGCGCGCGCGAGGTGCGGCGCGCGGCTCACGCCTTCCTGGAGATGAAGGCGCGCATCGAGCGCACGCTGGAGCAGCGCACGGCGATGCTGGCCGGCGTCAGCCACGATTTGCGCACCATCCTCACACGCTTCAAGCTCGAGCTGGCGCTGCTCGGCGACAGCCCCGAGATCGACGCCATGCGCAAGGACGTCGACGAGATGTCGCACATGCTGGAGGACTATCTGGCGTTTGCGCGCGGCGACAATGGCGAGATCGCACAGCCGACCGACATCTCCAACGCGCTCGAGGAGCTGCGCAGCGACGCCGAGCGCAACGGCCATTCCGCCACGGTGTCGTTCCACGGCCTGCCGGTGGTCACGGTGAAGCCGCAGGCGCTGAAGCGCTGCCTCGGCAACCTCGTCTCCAACGCCGCACGCCACGCCGACGCGATCGCCATCACCGGCCATCGCGACCACCGCTATCTGACGATCACCGTCGACGATGACGGCCCGGGCATTCCGGCCACCATGCGCGAGGAAGTGTTCAAGCCGTTCCTGCGTCTCGACGATGCACGCAACCAGGACGAGGGCGGCACCGGATTGGGCCTCGCCATCGCCCGCGACATCGCCCGCTCCCACGGCGGCGACATCACGCTGGGCGACAGCCCGATGGGCGGTTTGCGGGCGAGCGTGCGGATTCCGGTGTAGGCGGCGCGCAACGCGCCAATTTGACTCGAGATATCACCAGCTGACGGTGCACTCCCCTCCCCCTTGCGGGGAGGGGTCGGGGTGGGGGTCCACGAGTCCCGCTTTCAATGAGAAAGAGGCAGCCGCCGGCGCGTCGCATGCCTGCCGTCGGTGAGAGATAGCCAATACAGAACGGGCTCCCCACGACGCTCCGCGTCCGGAGACCCCCACCCCCGACCCCTCCCCGCAAGGGGGAGGGGAGCGCACCGTCACTGCGGCAACAACTACTGCTTCACGCCCGGGATCAGGTTCTTCAGCTTGGCCATGTCCTTGACGTTCATCTTCATGCCGCCGGGCATGACGATGTCGCCGGGCTTCTGGTCGGGCTTGCAGGCGCCGAGCCATTTGGCCTCGATCGTCATGGCGGTGTCCTTGGTGCCGGCGCCTGCGGCGCCGCCCTGGATCTTCGACGACGTCTTCACCGTGTAGGCCGAGTTGAAATCACCGGTGATCTCGGCATGCGAGGTCGTGCTCATGCCGCCGAAACTGCAGACGGAATCGCTGACATAGCCGGTCGCGGTCTTCTGGATGTCCTGTTTCGAGCAGGCCTGCTGCGCCATCGGCGAGGTCATGTTGTTCATGTCCTTGTCGGTGGTCTCGTCGGTGCAGTGCTGCATCGTCATCTCCGGCAGCTGCCCGCCGGACCGGATCATCTTCAGCTCCCACAGGCCTGCCTTGCGCACCGGCAGGTCGAGCGCGAAGGCCGCGCCCGCCATCCCGCCCAGGATGCTGCCACAGAGGACTCCGAGGACGAGGCGCTGACGTGTCATGATTGTGTTCCGGCTTTGATGTCGATCGGCGGACCGATGACGCCGAATCATGGCGTTAGTTTAGTCAGGCCTCGATTCGGTTCATTCAGTAGAGCGTCCGCAGCGGCCGCTGCGCCGAGCCATACGGCACCCAGCGGCAGGCGAACGAGACGTAGCCGCCGTAATGGGGATCGACGGCGCGAAACTTCGCGACCTTGCCGTAGGAGGCGCAATGGTCGACCGCGAGCTGGCGCGCATCCGTGGTCTGGGCGAGCTGGTAGGCGATGATACCGCCGGTGTCGTTGCCCTTGAAGGGCGGCACCACGTCCGCCCGGGCGGATGCGACGGCCAGCACCGTCCCAACGGCCACGAGGCCTGCAGTCTTCACGAATCCGGCCCGAAGCGTCGGCATTGCATTCTCCCTGATCTGGTTCGCCATCCTAAAGGTCCTGTCCGGCCAAGAAAAGAACACCGGCCTCGCGTTAACAGGACTAATCGTGGAGTGTTGCCGCGTTGCACTTGACCTCCTGTGGCCGCCGCGGCACGGTCCACGCTCCCGGATCAGACCTTTCGGACGGCCCATGCGCGACCTCAGCACACCTTTCAAGACTTTCGGCGCCGCCTGCGGCGCGCTGCTCGCCGCTTGCGTCATGACCGCTCCGGCCCATGCGGCCAATCCGCTGGAGATGAATTTCTGGCTCTCGGGTCCGAAATATGAAGGTCGCGTGGCGCCCTGCGAGGCCGCCATTCCGACCATCGTGTCCCGGTTCCAGGACAAGGAGAGCACGTTCTGGAATTCGTCGCTGACGATCACCGGCGTCGCCAACGTCCGTGAGATCGCCTTCCGCCCCTGGCAGTCCGACAACATTCCGCGCCGCTTCTGCACCGGCAGCGTCATGATCAGCGACGGCAAGGCGCGCACCCTCAACTACTCGATCATCGAGGATGGCGGCTTCGCCGGCTATGACCAGGGCGTCGAGTTCTGCGTCGTCGGCCTCGACCGCAACTGGGCCTTCAACCCGGCCTGCCGCGCCGCGAAGCCCTGATTTGACGGCGTTTGCCGGATCATTGTCGCCGGCTTGAGCGGGCGAGACGCGTGGCTGCCTTCGGGCAGCTATTTTTGTTCTTGAAATGTTCCCGAGTACTGCTAGGCTCCTGGCATAGTCCGGGGAGTTCGCCATGTTCGATTGCCTGCGCCGACCTGCCGCCCTTTTCGCAACAACGATCGTCTCTTTGGCGCTGCTGCTCGGCGCGCTCGCCGTCGCGCCGGCCGAGGCGCAGGACCGGCGCCAGAACGCGCCGGGGGCGTTCGACTTCTACGTGCTGTCGCTGTCCTGGTCGCCGTCGTTCTGCGCCGAGGCCGAGGAGCGCGGCGGCCGTGGCAGCCGCTCGCAGCAATGCAGCGGCCGGCCCTACTCCTTCGTCGTGCACGGGCTGTGGCCGCAATACGAGGCCGGCTATCCCGAATATTGCGAGCAGCCGTCGCCGCGCCTGCCGCGCAATATCATGTCCTCGATGCTCGACCTGATGCCGGCGCCGGGGCTGATCTACAACGAGTGGGACAAGCACGGCACCTGCTCCGGCCTGTCCGCCAAGGCCTATTTCGAAGCCATCCGCAAGGCGCGCGCCGCGATCAAGATCCCGCAGGAATTCCTCGATCTGTCACAAGCCAAGACACTGGCGCCGGCCGCGATCGAGGACGCCTTCATCAAGGCCAACCCCAAGCTGACGAACTCGGCCATCGCGGTGACCTGCAACCGCACCCGGCTGAGCGAGGTGCGGATCTGCCTCTCCAAGGATCTCGAATTCCGCAGCTGCGACGAGGTCGACCGCCAGGCCTGCCGGCGCGACGAGGTCAACATGCCGCCGTTGCGCGGCGGGTAGCGCCGCGCGCATCGCGCGGCTGCGCGGCATGCCGGCCGGCGCTTGCGGGAGCGCCGCGGCCGTCGGCTCGCTTGCGCGGCCGGCGCATCGACGGGGTACCCTTTTGGCGCGGAACGGCGTAACTCCTGCGGCATGAACTACCGACACGCCTTTCACGCCGGCGGCTTTGCCGACATCATCAAGCACATCGTGCTGACGCGCATCCTGGTCTACCTGCAGGAGAAGCCGGCGGCCTTTCGGGTGATCGACACCCATGCCGGCGCCGGCCTCTATGATCTCACCGGCGACGAGGCCACGCGCAGCGGCGAGTTCCTCACCGGCATTGCACGCCTGCTGCAGGCGCGCCTGTCGGACCAGGCCTACGCGCTGGTCGCGCCCTATCTCGACATCGTCCGACCGTTCAATCCGCCGGGCGAACTGGTCGCCTATCCGGGCTCGCCGCTGATTGCGCGGGCGCTGTTGCGGCCGCAGGACCGCATGACCCTGTGCGAGCTGGCGCCCGTGCCGCGCAAGCAGCTGATCGACGCGCTGCGGCGCGACACCCAGGCCCGCGTCGTCGATCTCGACGGCTGGGTCGCCCTGCCCGCCTTCGTGCCGCCGAACGAGCGGCGCGGCATGGTGCTGATCGATCCCGCGTTCGAGGCAAAGGATGAGTTCGAGCGCCTCGCCGACCGCTTCGCCGCAGCTTTCGCGAAATGGACGACCGGTACCTATGTGCTCTGGTATCCCGCCAAGAGCCGCCGCGCCACCGAGCAGCTCGCCGACCGGGTCGCACATCTCGCAGCTGCGGTGAAGCCGCCCGGCAAAGTGCTGCGCATCGAGTTCAGTGTTGCACCGCAGGTCGAGGGCGAGGCGCTGACCTCGACCGGGCTTCTGGTCGTGAACCCGCCCTGGACATTGCATGATGAGCTCAAGCTGATCCTGCCGGAGCTGGTCAGACCGCTCGGCCAGGGCGGCCCCGCGCGTTTCCGGCTCGACATCCCCAAAGCTTGAAGCAGATGTTCGTCGAAAAGCCGTAGTCAATCGGCGCGGAACCGTATTATTGTGTCTGATTGTAAGACTGGCTTTACGTTCCGCTTCCGCGAATGGTTGCGGCGGGGTGATCAAGGCCTAACAAGATCCGAACGGTCCGGCGTGGCGAGCGCTTGATCGTTAAGGTGGCCAACGCTTTCCGATCAAAGTGATGTCCGGTCGGACGCTGCGCGGGCGCGCAGTGGAGGAAGCATTGCGGGGGAGGAGTTTCCCGATGGCCATGACTGGGACAGTCAAGTTCTTCAACGGCGAGCGCGGCTACGGCTTCATCAAGCCGGACGACGGTGGACGCGACGTGTTCGTGCACATCACGGCCGTGGAGCGCGCCGGATTGAAGGATCTGACCGAAGGACAACGTATCAGCTTCGAGGTCGAGCCGGACAAGAAGGGCAAGGGCCCGAAGGCGGTGAACCTGGTCCTGTCGTCGTAAACCGGGCCTGCTCGGCAAGGCTCACGCCGTTGGCGTGGGCGGTCGCAGCGGGCGCGTCGACGTCAATTCATCAGATGAAAGCTGCCGGCAGCGCAGCCGGCTCGCGTGCAGAGCATTTGCTTGCGTTGTGCGTGCCGGATGCGCGCGCTCGCGCATGGCATGACGTCGCTGGTCGGCGCGAAAAAAATCCCGGCCGCGCGAGCGGCCGGGAGGTTGTCGTTGGACGTTTCTTCTACCTATCCCGTTTTGCCATCAGAAGTGGAAGTTGATGCCTGCACGCACAATTCCAGACCGATAGTCGTTCTTCGCCCCCGTGATCACGAAATTGCTGCTGTCGAGATCGACATAGAGATACTCGATCTTGGCGGTCCAGTTCTGCGCCAGCCCGAACTCGGTGCCGAGACCGAGCGTCCATCCCACTGCGGTGTGCGACTCCGACAGGCCGAAGGTCTCGGCCCGCAGGCCACCGAGCGCGAGACCGCCGGTGCCGTAGAACAGGATGTTGTTGAAGGCGTAGCCGGCACGGCCGCGTATCGTGCCGAACCACGGGTTCGAGAATTTCCACGGCGCGAAGGTGTCGTTGGCGCCGGTCAGGTTGATGTCGCCCTCGAGGCCGAACACCCACGGGCCGTTCTGCCAGTTGTAGCCGGCCGTCACCCCGCCCACGAGGCCAGACGGCTTGGTCGGGCTGTTGCCGACCGTGCCCCATTCGTAGCCCAGCGTGCCGCCGAGATAGGGGCCGGCCCAGCTATAGGCGTTGAGGGGCTGGGCCACGGTATAAGGCGCCCGCTGCCCATAGTTCAGATCGGCCGCCTGCGCCGACACCGATCCGAGAGCCGCTGCACCCAGGCCCGCCGCAGCGGCCGCACCGACCAAGAACCTGTTCATCGCTCACTCCACGCCACTTGCCGTCGCCACCCGGAGCATGCGCCGCGCGACTGAAGCGGCGCGGGCCGGATTGGTTACGGAACTCCTGCTGTTTTCGTGAGCATTTATCGAGAGTTTTAGGTTAAGCGGTTGTTAAGCCCGGTTACCCGTCGATTAATGTGCTTAACGAAGCGTTACCGCCCTGCCCTGTGCATGGGCGCCACCGCATGCTGGCGAGAGCGCGCGCCAGCGCTTAATTTGCAGCCATGACCACCCACAGCTCCGATCCATCCAAGGCGCCGGCGCCCGCATCCCGGCATGGCGCCGCGGCCGACCTGCCGCCCGAGACCATCGAGACGCCCGATCTCGATCCCGCCGCCTCGGATGAGGACGATGAGGCGCGCCTGCCGGAGCTGCCCGAGGACAACCAGGAGGCGGTCGGCGAGGGTCCACTGGCGGTCGGCCATGCCGCCATCGAGAACGCGGTGCGGCTGGCGCCGACCTCGCCCGGCGTCTACCGCATGCTGAATGCGGCGCATGACGTGCTCTATGTCGGCAAGGCCAAGAACGTCAAAAAGCGCCTGTCGTCCTATGCCCGCGCCAACGCGCCGCTGCCGGCGCGCATCCTGCGGATGATCGCGGCCACCGTGACTGTCGAGATCGTCTCGACGACCACGGAGACCGAGGCACTGCTGCTGGAAGCGAACCTGATCAAGCAGCTCAAGCCGCGCTTCAACGTGCAGCTGCGCGACGACAAATCTTTCCCCTACATCCTGATCAGCGGCGACCATTGGGCCCCGCAGATCCTCAAGCATCGCGGCGCGCAGTCGCGGCCCGGCCGCTATTTCGGCCCGTTCGCCTCGGCCGGCGCGGTCAACCGCACCATCACGGCGCTGCAGCGCGCCTTCCTGATCCGCTCCTGCACCGATTCGTTCTTCGAGAGCCGCACGCGCCCCTGCCTGCTGCATCAGATCCGCCGTTGCGCGGGGCCGTGCACCCAGGAGATCGACTTCCCCGGCTATACCGAGCTGGTGCGCGAGGCGACCGACTTCCTGTCCGGCCGCAGCCAGGCGGTGAAGGCGCTGCTGGCGGCCGAGATGGAGAAGGCGTCCACCGAGCTCGAATTCGAGACCGCGGCGGTCTATCGCGACCGCCTCGCGGCGCTGTCGGCGATCTCGTCGCAGCAGGGCATCAACCCGCGCACGGTCGAGGAGGCCGACGTGTTCGCGATCCACCAGGAGGGCGGCTATTCCTGCGTCGAAGTGTTCTTCTTCCGCACCGGCCAGAACTGGGGCAACCGCGCTTATTTCCCGCGCGCGGAGAAGAGCTATTTGCCGGAGGAGGTGCTGTCCGCCTTCATCACCCAGTTCTACGACGACAAGCCGCCGCCGAAGCTGATCCTGCTGTCGCACGAGATCGAGGAGGCCGAGCTGCTCGCCGAGGCGCTGTGCGTCAAGGCCGGGCACAAGGTCGAGGTGTCCACGCCGAAGCGCGGCGAGAAGAAGGACCTGGTGACGCATGCCCTGACCAACGCCCGCGAGGCGTTGGGGCGCAAGCTCGCGGACACCGCGACGCAGAGCCGGCTGCTCGAGGCGATGACCGCGACGCTCGGCCTGCCCCAGGTCCCGAAGCGCATCGAGGTCTATGACAACAGCCACATCCAGGGCACCAACGCGGTCGGCGCGATGATCGTCGCCGGCCCCGACGGCTTCATGAAAAACCAGTACCGCAAGTTCAACATCAAGTCGGAGGGGCTGACGCCCGGCGACGACTACGCGATGATGAAGGAGGTGCTGCAGCGCCGCTTCAAGCGGCTGGTCGCGCCGTCGGAAAAGGACGTCGCCCGCGCGGCGAAGGAGGACGACGTACCGCAATGGCCTGATCTCGTCATCATCGACGGCGGCCGCGGCCAGCTCAATGCCGTCCGCGAGATCTTCACCGAGCTCGGCGTCGACAAGGTGGCGCTGATGTCGGTCGCCAAGGGCCCGGATCGCGACGCCGGCCGCGAGACGCTGTTCATCCCGGAGCGCGAGGCGATCAAGCTTGAGCCGCGCGATCCCGTGCTGTATTTCATCCAGCGGCTGCGCGACGAGGCGCATCGGTTCGTCATCGGCTCGCACCGCAAGCTGCGCAAGAAGGACATCCGCGAGGCCGGCCTGCAGGAGATCCCCGGCATCGGCCCGTCCCGCAAGCGCGCTTTGCTGCATCACTTCGGCACCCTGAAGGAGATCGAGCGCGCCTCGATCGCCGATCTGGGCAAGGTGCCTGGCCTCTCCGCGGAAAGCGCGCGGAAAATCTTCGAGTACTTCCACAGCAACGCGGGCTAAGCGGACGCGGCCTCACGCCCCGGCCGGCGGCTCCTGCTTCACCGCATCGGCGAACTTCCGCATCAGCCGCACCAGCTCATCCACATCGCGGATCTCCCAGCTTTCGAAGATGGCGCGGCCGATCCGCTCGCGCGCGGCGTCGACGAGGTCGGTCATGGCCTTGCCCTTCGGCGTGATCACGGCCTCGCGCACCCGCCGGTCCGCGGCGCCGGCCTGGCGTGCCACCAGCCCGAGGCTCTCGAGCTTGGCGACCTGGCGGCTGACGGTCGTGTAGTCACGACCGACCCGGTCCGCCATCTCGACCACACCGATCGGGCCGAATCGCTCGATTCCGACCAGCAGCGGAAACAGCGCGCGGTCGAGCGCAATGCCGGCTTCCCTGATCAGCACCTCGTCGCGCTGCGGCCGGTTCATCACAGCGACAATGTCGAGCAGCGCCCCGTGCAGCACGCGCAGCTGCTCACTTATATGTGTATTTTGCACATTATTCCTTGCCGACATCGATGCCCTCCGGATATATGTGCATTATACACATATATCCGGAGCTCCACCATGAAAGCCGCTATTGTCCAGAACGCCGGGCAGCCGCCGGTCTACGCCGATTTCACCGACCCGATCGCTGCTCCCGGCGAGCACCTGATCACCGTGACCGCCGCAGCGATCAGCCAGATCACCAGGGCCCGCGCCTCCGGCACGCATTACAGCTCGACCGGCGCGTTTCCCTTCGTGCCTGGGATCGATGGCGTCGGCCGCTGCGAGGACGGCCGCCGGGTCTACTTCGTGCTTCCCAGGGCCCCCCATGGCGGCATGGCCGAACAGACGGTGGTGCCGAAGGCGCGATGCCTCGCTCTTCCCGATGATCTCGATGACGTCACCGCTGCGGCCATCGCCAACCCCGGCCTGTCGTCCTGGGCGGCGCTGCGCGAGCGCGCGCACCTCGGCGCCGGCGACACCGTGCTGATCAATGGCGCCACCGGAACGTCCGGTCGGCTCGCGGTCCAGATCGCCAAGCATCTCGGTGCGGGCAAGGTGATCGCGACCGGGCGCAACGCCGCGATACTGCAATCCCTGACCGCGCTCGGCGCCGACGCCGTCATTCCCCTGGTCGGCGACGGCGACGCGCTGGAGGAACGCTTCAAGCCCCATTTCGCCGGGGGTGTCGACGTCGTGCTCGACTATCTCTGGGGCGCCAGCGCCGAGCGGCTGCTGGTGGCAGCGGCCAAGGCGGGCGCGGAGGCGAGCCCGATCCGATTCGTCCAGATCGGCTCCGTCAGCGGCAGCGACATCACCCTGCCGAGCGCGGTGCTGCGCGCATCAGCCATCGAATTGATGGGCAGCGGCATCGGCAGCATTCCACTCGAACGCCTCATCGCGCTCACCGGTGAGTTGTTGCAGGCGGCCATACCTGCCCGGCTCGAGATCGCGGTCAACCCGATCCCGCTGAGCGCGATCGAACGCAATTGGGCCAGGGATGATGCCACCCGCCGCATCGTGCTCACCATGTGAAAGCCGAGACAGCAACGAAGCGACGAGTTGGCGGGCTGTCTGCAAAAGCAATTTACCCGGGCAAAAATATGGGTTAATTACCCGGGTTAAATTGGAGCCCACCATGACCCCCGACCAGCGCAAGGCGGCCGTCGCCGCCTACAAGGAACGCAAGTCCCCCGCCGGCATCTTCGCCGTGACCTGCGCCGCCACCGGCGCGCGCTGGATCGGCTGCGCGCCGGACCTCGACAAGATCCAGAATCGCCTGTGGTTCACCCTGCGCCAGGGCGGCCACCGCCGCGGCGGGCTGCAGGCGGCCTGGACGACCCACGGCGCGGACGCGTTCAGCTTCCAAATCATCGAGACCTTCGACGAGGAGACCCTGGCCTATGTGCGCGACCGCGTGTTCGCGGAGCGGCAGGCGCATTGGTGCGCCGTTCATCGGGCGGAGGCGATCTGACGCAGGGACCGCCGTCGCACCGTTGTCGCCGCATCGCAATAGGATCGATCGGCCGCCCGATGCCGCGAACCGATCTGGAGACTGGCGCGACGGCGTCGCGTTGCTTAATGAAGCGTGATCGCTCTCTTTGTCATCGGGCAGGAGAGTTCCTATCTCCGCAAGACTTCGTTGCGATTTGCGTCATATCTGCGTCATCCTGCCCGAGCGGACCGGCTCAAAGGTTGACGTTCGAACGACGGCAGTATTGGTACACCGGATGAATATTGCGACCACACGCGTGCCCAGCAAGACATCGACGTCCCTGCCGAACATCCTGACCTATACGCGCATCGCCGCGATACCGGTCGTGGTCGGCTGTATCTACGCGCAGTCCATCATGGACTATCCGTTGTGGCTGCGCTGGGTCGCGGTGGCCGTGTTCATCGCCGCCGGCGTCACCGATTACCTGGACGGCTATTACGCCCGCATCTGGAACCAGCAGTCGGCGTTCGGCCGCATGCTCGACCCGATCGCCGACAAGCTGCTGGTCGCGTCCTGCCTGCTGATGCTCGCCGCCGACAACAGCATCCATGGCTGGACGCTGTGGGCCGCGATCGTGATCCTGTGCCGCGAGATCCTGGTCTCCGGCCTGCGCGAATATCTCGCCGCGCTGCGCGTCAGCGTGCCGGTGAGCAAGGTCGCCAAATGGAAGACCACGATGCAGCTGATCGCGATCGGGTTCCTGCTCGCCGGTGAAGCCGGCGACCTCGTGGCGCCCGTGGTCACCATGACCGGCATCGTCCTGCTGTGGGCCTCGGCGATCTTCACGATCTATACCGGCTACGATTATTTCCGCCTCGGCATTCACCACCTGATCGCGGAAGACGAGCGATGAAGGTGAAGTATTTCGCCTGGGTGCGCGAGCGCATCGGCAAGGCCGAGGAGACGGTCGAGCCGCCCGAGAGCGTGCGCACCGTGGGTGAGCTGGTCGCCTGGCTGACCGAGCGCGGCGAAGGCTACGCCTATGCGTTCGAGAAGCCGAAGGTGATCCGCGCCGCCATCGACCAGACCCATGTGCAGCCGGACACGGCCATTGCGGGCGCCCGCGAGATCGCCTTCTTCCCGCCGATGACCGGCGGCTGAAGCGCTAGCGCAGAAGATCAGTCATGACCGCGATTGTCACCGTCCGGGTGCAGCAGCAGGATTTCGACACCGCGGCCGAGATCGCCGCCCTCAGCCATGGCCGCACCGACATCGGCGCCGTCGTCAGCTTCTCCGGCCTGTGCCGCGGCAACGACCACGCCACGCCGATCGCGGCGCTGACGCTCGAGCATTATCCCGGCATGGCCGAGGCCGAGATCATGCGCCACGCCGAGCAGGCGATGGCACGCTGGCCGCTGCAGGGCCTCACCGTGATCCACCGCTTCGGCCGCATCACGCCCGGCGAGAACATCGTCCTCGTGGTCACCGCATCGAGTCACCGCCAGGCGGCGTTCGAGGCGGCCGAGTTCCTGATGGATTATCTCAAGACCAACGCGCCGTTCTGGAAGCGCGAGGAAACCACTGACGGCGGCAGCTGGGTCGAGGCCAAGAGCCACGACGACGACGCCGCAGCGCGCTGGACGAAATGATGGCGAAGACGGTCAAGACGGCAGCACCGCGCAAGGCGCCGGCGCCGAAGCTGCCCAAGGTCAATCCGGGCGAGCTGGTGAGCCTGCTCGACCATTTGCGCTATGCCGTGAGCCGCTTCCAGGATGCGGACCTCGTGTTCGCGCACGGCACCACCGATCCGGTGTCGGAAGCCGCCTTCCTGATCGGCGAGGCGCTGCATCTTCGCCCCGATCAGTTCGAGACGTTCATCACCGCGCGCGTCACCGCCGCCGAGAGCAGGACGATCATCGACCTGGTCACGGCGCGCATCACCACGCGCAAGCCGGCGGCCTATCTGGTCAACAAGGTCTATATGCGCGGCCTGCCGTTCTATGTCGACGAGCGCGTCATCGTGCCGCGCTCGTTCATCGGCGAGCTGCTGGAGACGCATTTCGGCGGCGCCGAGGCTGACGGCACCTCGCTGATCGACGACCCGCTCGCCGTCGACAGCGCGCTCGATTTGTGCACCGGCTCCGGCTGCCTCGCCATCCTCGCCAGCCGCCACTTTCCGAACGCCATGATCGATGCGGTCGACATCTCCAAGGACGCGCTCGCCGTGGCCGCGAAGAACGTCGCCGACTACGACCTCGGCGAGCGCATCTCGCTGCACCGCGGCGACCTGTTCGCGCCGCTCAGCCAGCGCCGCTATGACCTGATCATCACCAACCCGCCCTATGTCGATGCCGAGGGCATGGCCGGCCTGCCCCGGGAATGCCGCGCCGAGCCGGCGCTCGCCTTCGACGGCGGCGCCGACGGGCTCGACATCATCCACCGCATCCTCGGCGCGGCCCGCGACCACCTGACGGCGGAGGGCGGGCTGTTGTGCGAGGTCGGCCGCGACCGTCCGCAGATCGAGGCCGCCTACCCGGACCTGCCGCTGCTGTGGCTCGATACCGAGGAGTCAGAGGGCGAGGTGTTCTGGATCACCGCGCGCGACCTCGTCTGAGCAGCGCAGCGCGCGCTGGCGCGAAATGACGCAGTAACTTCCAATAAACGGCACTTTCTGCTGTTGCTGTGCGGAAACCGCTCATCAGAGCAGCGGGAACGCTGGACCTTTGACATTTCCGTCTGCCCGCGAAACTGATAGCTTGCGGTTGGCCCGGATCAGCGGCTGACGACGTCGGCGTACGCATTCAGGCCCATCAAGCACGATCCGTTCTTGAGTCTCGGCAACCGGTTTGCCTGCTTTTTCGGATCATGCCGCCGCCGTCGCCCATTCTACCTTGAACGTCCGAAGAGGTCCCCATGCTGGACAAGAGCCCCCGCCCCGCCGTCACCGTCCCGAACGATCTTGCCGCGCATTGGATGCCGTTCACTGCGAACCGCGCGTTCAAGAAGAACCCGCGCCTGCTCGCCGGCGCCAAGGACATGCACTACATCACCGTCGATGGCCGCAAGATCATCGACGCCGCCGCCGGCATGTGGTGCTGCAATGCCGGCCACGGCCGCACCGAGATCGCCGAGGCGATCGGCAAGCAGGCCGCCGCGCTCGACTACGCGCCGCCGTTCCAGTTCGGCATTCCGCAGGCGTTCGAGCTGGCGAACCGCATCGCCGACCTCGCGCCCGCCGGCCTCGACCACGTGTTCTTCTGCAACTCCGGCTCGGAGGCCGCCGACACGGCGCTGAAGATGGCGCTCGCCTATCACCAGATCAACGGCCAGGGCAGCCGCACCCGCCTGATCGGCCGCGTCCGCGGCTATCACGGCGTCGGCTTCGGCGGCACCTCGGTCGGCGGCATCGTCAACAACCGCAAGCTGTTCGGCACCCTGCTGACCGGCGTCGACCACATCCCGGCGACCTATGACCGCGAGAAGCAGGCCTTCACCAAGGGCGAGCCGGAATATGGCGCGCACTTCGCCGAGGAGCTCGAGAATCTCGTCGCCCTGCACGGCGCCAACACCATCGCCGCCGTCATCGTCGAGCCGATGGCCGGCTCCACCGGCGTGATCCCGGCGCCGAAGGGCTATCTCAAGCGCCTGCGCGAGATCACCCAGAAGCACGGCATCCTGCTGATCTTCGACGAGGTCATCACCGGCTTCGGCCGCCTCGGCCATGCCTTCGCCGCCGAGCGCTACGGCGTGACGCCGGACCTGCTGACCTTCGCCAAGGGCGTCACCAACGGTGCCGCGCCGATGGGCGGCGTGCTGGTGCGCGACACCATCCACGACGCCTTCATGAGCGGTCCGGAGCACATGGTCGAGTTCACCCATGGCTACACCTACTCGGCGCATCCGATCGCCTGCGCCGCCGGCCTCGCCACGCTCGACATCTATCGCGACCACAAGCTGTTCGAGCACGCCAAGGCGATCGAGCCGAAATTCGCCGACGCCGTGATGTCGCTGAAGGGCCTGCCCAACGTGCTCGACATCCGCACCGTGGGCCTCACCGCCGGCATCGACCTCGCAGCCCTGCCGGACGCGGTCGGCAAGCGCGGCTACTCCGCGATGGAGCAGGCCTTCCACAACAACGACCTGATGCTGCGCATCGCCGGCGACACCCTGGCGCTGACCCCGCCGCTGATCATCAACGAGGACCAGATCGGCGAGATCATCGAGAAGGTCGGCAAGGTCATCAAGGCGGTGGCGTAAGCTGCGCGGACATCGAGCCTCGATCAAATGGCGGCCCTTGAGGCCGCCATTTTTTTTCCACCGCATAGAAGTCTTATCGTGCCGGAGCGAACATCAAAGCAAAGCCCCGGTTGGCGCAGCCATCAAGGTGAAGTGAAATCGCGTATCCAGATCGTCCGGCACGAAAATGAAGCGTGTCCGGATACGAGTCCGATGGGTCGCCGATCTCATCCGCGTTGTTGAATCTGAACGAGGACCAGCATTCGAGAACCAGCTTGCAGAACGCGTCCCTCAAAATCAAAATCGTGGCGTCGCTGGTCTTCGCAGGCACCTCGAACAGGCCCACCTCGAACGTATGTCCATGTTCGGCAGCGTAGCTGCTCGACATAAGTCCTCACTTGCGTCGTGTCCAAGGACCAGAGATTCGCGCCACCCTCGCCAAATTGCCGGGCGGCAGCCATGTCCGTGACAATCTCTGGGGTTGCATGCACATCAACATTGCCAGAGGGCGCCCTGACCCTGAACAGGTACTCGAATCCTCCACATCCCTGCTCGTGTTGACCTTCAAGAATGTGATCGACGCGGCGCCATCATCGGTCTGACGATTTTTGATGCGCGGAAAAGCGAGACGCATTTTGACTTCCTCTTCACGGTCGGCCGCTCCACTCACATTCCCCGCGCAACAATGCTTCGGCTGCCCCTATCGCCGGCGCTTCGCCAACGCGAGACCGAGCCCAGCAGGTGCAGCCCCCCTTGACGATCTGAACCATCCTCAAACCTCTTCGAACAGCGGAGCATCATAAAAAGAGCGGACGTCCGCGTCCTGAAGTCTCCTGAACAATGCCTCGGAGACGAGCGGACCATCCGTCGGCATGTGCGGATCGACCCACATATGCACGTCGCCGATGCGGGCTTTGTCGAATACGAATGTTTGGGACGGTTCGGGGTGCCATTGTCCCCCGCGGCGTGTCGGAACCCACTTGGCATTTGTCTTCTCGCGGTTGACCGCATCGAGCAGCACCGTCGTAAAGAAGAAGAAGAACTGGCCGGCCTCGGAGCCGTCGTGCCAGACGCATTTCACAGGAAAATACTGAACGTCCTTTTGAAGGTCCTCGACCAGGTCAATGAAGCGGCGGCTGACCAGGAGCATGTGGTACTGGTTGTCGAAGTCGAGCAGCTTCCGCTTGCGTCCTTTCAGACGGAGTCTGGACGGCATGTTGCGGCTCGAGACCCGAGCGCCGCCGCCAAAACACTCCCGGGGAGGATAGAGCTCCAGCGCATGTGGCACTGGCTCTTCGAACGCAACCTTGTCCACGTCCCCGTCGAGCGCGTCGGCGCCGTAATCGTACATCCCTGGAGCTTTCGGCAGTAGAAACCGAGCCATCGTCGAGCGACCTTCTCATTCCGTTTGCGTCATGACCGGACGAAGCAGAGTTACCTTCAGGTTCACGCTGCGTCCCGGGGAAAGGCCTCCGGCCTGCCGTCGCCAAGTGCTTGACCCCGCCGGCCTCGGCCCCCGTGACGGCTCGTTTTTGGTGCGATCGCGATATCGTCTATCCTAAAGAGATCGCCCCATAGCTGACAGCTGAGCGGCGGGAACCTTCGCAAATCCTCCACGTTCATGTCGCGAGCCGGCGGTTCGCGCGGCGAATAGACGTTTGGAGAACGCGCATGCTGGCACCGCCAGGGGAGCTGTTGCGATTGGGGCTCGAGCAGAGGCTCAACCGCGTCAGGCGCGCCACCCAGTCCTACATGCGCGACCGTGCGCGCCAAGCGACTGGCACGGTGACGTCCTACGCGGTCGCCGCCGGGCTGTTCGCCACGGCGGGGATCTTCCTGATCGCGGCCTGCATCGTCGGCCTGACCGCGCTGTTCCGCTGGGTGGAAATGACCTACGGCCTGTTCACGGCATTCGCCGTGGTCGGCGGCCTCCTGGTCGCAATGGCGCTGATCTGCGGGATCGTCGCGGCCGCCAAGCTGCGCCGTCCGGCGCCGCATTATCCTTCGCTGTCGAGCCGCCTGCGCGTGGCGATCGCCTCGCCCGTGGCGCGCGAACCTGACAGCGACGAGATCGATCCGGGTACGATCCCCCTGGCGCCGTCAGCTTCCTCGAACCGCATGCGCACACCGGGACGCGGCGTCAATGTGCCGATTGGCGTCGCTGTCGCGGCGCTGCTGATCGGCGTCGCGGCGTTGCGCCGTCGCCGTCGCGACGCGTGACACGCGAGCGTGTGATGACGGCATGACGGCATCGGGCCTGTCGTCGCCGCAAGATCAGACAATTTATTTGAGCTGATCAGTTTTCGCCGCGACACCTGTCGCTGGCCCATTGTGTCGGAACGTTTCGCACCGGGGCTTGAGCGCATCTCCGTTGTTCTACGGGCGGGCGGCACTACGATTAAACTCCACTTCGACACGAAAACTTGCGTAAATGACACGTAGCGCGGAAATCCACCGCGCTGTCCGGTATTTGAATCCTGCCGACTATCCTCGCGAATCAGCAGAGGTGCTAAGGTTGTGTTCGGTTGGGAGCGTCGCGCAGCATGATTCGTATCTCCACGATTTTCATCGCCATCTGCATGGTTCTGGTCGCGGCGTCGCTCGGCCTGATCCTGTACTCGGTGGCCGGCATCAGTGGATCCGAATCCGCGATCGTCTCGCTGGCCGCGCTGACCTTTCTGATCCTCTACAACGCCGTGTCGATGCGGCTGCGCGACCGCTCCGACGTCGGCAGCCAGATCGCTGATCTCTCGCGCGGCACCGCGGATCTCGCGCGCCAGGTCGCCGAGTTCGGCCGTCGCCTGTCCGCCGTCGAAGGACGCATGGTGTCGTCGAACTCGGTCAGCGCCGACCGCCTGCAGGGTGTGATCGGCGAGATCAACGAGCTCGGCGGCTTGATGAAGCAGCTCGCGGTCACCGTGTCCCAGCATGAGGATCTGATCGCCGCCATCCCTCCGGCCGCGGCGGCAGCTGTCGACAGCGCCCCGGCGCCGGCCCGCGACGTCAGCCCTCCGGTCGCCGCGCCCGTGGCGTCCCCCGTCTACCCGGATGCGAGGGCCGCCTCGCCAGAGACCCACGACATCAAGCCGAGAGAAGCAACCGCCACGTTCAGCGCCGCACCGGCTCCGGCCGCGGTGTCGAGAGCGCCGGTCGCTCCGCCCGTGACCGCCGCGCCGGCAATGCCCCCGATCGCAACGTCCCCTCCGCCGGCGCACGCCATCCCGTCGGTGCCGCGCAGTCAGCCGCAGATCCTCGCCGCGGTCAAAGGCGCGATCGAGGACAACCGTCTCGACATCTACCTGCAGCCGCTGGTGACGCTGCCGCAGCGCAAGGTCCGGTTCTACGAGGCGGTGACGCGGCTTCGCGACGAGCGCGACCAGATCGTGGCGGCTGAGGACTTCATCGGCATCGCGGAGGCGGCGGGCCTGGTCGGCCGCATCGACCACATGGTGCTGCTTCGCTGTGTTCAGGTGCTGCGCCGCCTGATGGTGCGCAACAAGGATGTCGGGATCTTCTGCAACCTCTCGTCGGCGACCCTGAGCAGCCCCGCGAGCTTCGCCCAATGCCTCGACTTCCTCGAAGCCAACCGGGCGCTGGCGCCCTCCTTCGTGCTGGAGTTCAAGCAGTCGACCCTCCGCAGCCTGGGACCGACCGAGACCGAGCATCTCGCCGCCCTGGCGCAGCGCGGCTACCGCTTCTCGATCGACCATGTCACCGACCTCCGGTTTGAGCCGCGCGAGCTCGCCGATCGCGGCGTCCGCTTCATCAAGGTGCCG
Source organism: Bradyrhizobium sp. SSBR45G (assembly GCF_030159255.1). Classification (GTDB taxonomy): domain Bacteria; phylum Pseudomonadota; class Alphaproteobacteria; order Rhizobiales; family Xanthobacteraceae; genus Bradyrhizobium. The sequence continues at coordinate 24,457 of NZ_BSCT01000054.1, forward strand.
GCGGCACTGCTGCTCGATCCCAAGCAGAGCTCGTTGTCCGACATCCATCCGACCGATCTATCCGACCTGCTGGGCCGTTTCGGCATCGACCTGATCGCCGAGCGGATCGAGGGCGAGAGCAGCGTCGTCGACCTGCTCGACTATGACGTGCGGTTCGGCCAGGGCTTCCTGTTCGCGCCGCCCCGGCCATTGCGACCGGAGGGCGCATCTGCTACCGGCGAGCCCGCTGCCGGCCCTGCAGGTGGGCAGGACATCAAGATTCAGGACCCCAATGCCGCCGGCCCCACCACCCTCGACGTGTCGAACACCAACGCCGCGACGCGCAGCGGCAATGCCGCGCTGGCCCGCCGGATCGCCGGGACCATCTGATCTGCGGCGCCTGCCATGACCGCCCTGCGCTTTGAACAGCGGCTGCGTGACCTGGTCGGCCGCAAGCGGGTGCTGCTGAGCGACATCTGGGGCGTGGTCCATAATGGGCTGGAATCCTTCCCCGAGGCCTGCGAGGCGCTGCATCGCTTCCGGCGCGAGGGCGGTACGGTGATCCTCATCACCAATGCCCCGCGGCCGGCCGATTCGGTGCAGCGGCAGTTGCGCAAGCTCGGCGTCGCCGACGACGTCTACAGCGCCATCGTCTCGTCCGGCGACCTGACGCGCCATTACGTCGCCGACCATCCGGGCGGCAAGGTGTTCTGGCTCGGCCCCGAGCGCGACAACTCGATCCATCGCGGCCTCGAGCTGGCGCTGTCGCCGCTCGAGGAGGCCTCCTACATCATCTGCACCGGCCTCTATGACGACGAGACCGAGACCGCCGAGGACTACCGGCCGATGCTGCTGCGCGCCCGCGAGCGCAAGCTGCCGCTGATCTGCGCCAATCCGGACATCGTGGTCGAGCGCGGCGACCGCCTGATCTACTGCGCCGGCGCCATCGCCGAGCTCTATCGCGAGTTGGGCGGCGAGGTGATCTTCTACGGCAAGCCGCACCGGCCGATCTACGAGCGGGCCATGATGCTGGCCGAGCAGCATGCCGGCCGGCCGGTCGGCCGCGAGGAGGTGCTGGCGATCGGCGATTCCGTCCGCACCGATCTCGCCGGCGCGCATGGCTTCGGCATCGACTGCCTGTTCGTGACCCGCGGCATCCATTCCGAGGAATTCGCCGGCGTCGAGCAGCTCGATCCGGCCTCGGTCAAGGAGCTGTTCGGCCATCCGCCACGGGCGCTGATGCGCGAGCTGAAATGGTGAGCGGATCGTAAAACGCAAAACGCCCGGCTCAGCGCCGGGCGTATTTCTTTCTGGAGCAGATCAGGCCGGTGTCAGGCCGTCGCCATGTCCGGGAAGACGGCGTCGATCTTGGTCTTCAGCGTCGCCGCGTTGAACGGCTTGACGATGTAGTTGTTCACGCCGGCCTTCTTGGCCGCGATCACGTTCTCGGTCTTGGATTCCGCCGTGATCATGATGAACGGCGTGGTCGCCAGATTCGGATCGGCGCGGACCTCGCGGAGCAGGTCATAGCCGGTCATCGGCTCCATGTTCCAATCGGAGATCACGAGGCCGTACTTCTTGGCGCGCATCTTGTTGAGCGCCATCGAACCGTCGCTCGCATCGTCGATGTCCTCGAACCCAATCTGTTTCAGCAGATTCCTGATGATCCGGATCATGGTGCTGTAATCGTCGACGACGAGCACCGGCATCGTCAAATCAACCGCCATCTTGACTCCCCCAGACGCGAACACAACGCGAGACTGTTACCAAAACGCTCTTTAGGCTCAGGTCTTCAGCGACCCCGCCATCCAGTCTCAGGAGTAGCACCAGCCGTTAAACAGCGCGTTAACTGCACCACCGCTGCATGTCGCTATTGCTGCACTGCATGAGCCGGGGAACCCCTCCGGCTTGACTTCGGCAGGCCGGCCGCCCACCGTCGGAGCCACCCCCCGCCGGCTGGCGGTCTTTCGAAATCTGCGAGATATTTCCGTCACATGTCCGCTTTCACGATCATCCGCGATTCCACCCCGCCACAGGACATCCTCAAGGGCGCGGTGGTGGCCATGGGAAATTTCGACGGCGTGCATCTCGGCCACAGGGCCGTGATCGGCGCCGCCATCGAGATGGGCAAGACCAGGGGGCGCCCGGCGCTGGCGCTGACCTTCGAGCCGCATCCGCGGCGCTTCTTCAGCCCCAATACCCCCCAGTTCCGGCTCACCGACGAGACCGCCAAGCTGCGGCTGCTGGCCGGCGCCGGGCTCACCGGTGCCGTGGTGATGACCTTCGACAAGGGCCGGGCCCAGACCTCGGCGCAGGATTTCATTCACCATGATCTGATCGGCCGGCTCGGCGTCGCCGGAATCGCGGTCGGCTACGACTTCCATTTCGGCAAAGGGCGCGTCGGCTCGCCCAGCCTGCTCGCCAACGAGGCCCCGAAGCTCGGCATCGAGGTCGATATCCAGGCCCATGTCGACATCGACGAGCGGCCGGTGTCCTCGACCGCGATCCGCGAGGCCCTCGCCGAGGGCCAGGTCTCCGAGGCGACCGCCATGCTCGGCGGCCCTTGGTTCGTGACCTCCGAGGTGATCCACGGCGAGAAGCGCGGCCGCGACCTCGGCTACCCCACCGCCAACATGCGGCTCGACCGCGATTGCGGGCTGCGCCACGGCATCTACGCCGTCCGCGTCGGGCGCGGCCGCGGCACTGAGCGGGTGCTGATCGACGGCGTCGCCAATTTCGGCCGCCGGCCGACCTTCGACAATGGCGCGCCGCTGCTGGAAACCTTTTTGTTCGATTTCAAGGACAGCCTCTATGGCGAGGTGCTGGATGTCGCCTTCATCGGCTTCATCCGCGAGGAGGCCAAATTCACCTCGATCGAGGCCCTGATCCGGCAGATGGACGACGACAGCGCCAAGGCCCGCGCCCTGCTGGCGGCGAACGCCGGTCTCTTCCCCCGCCTCGGCGAGATCGGCTGAGCCCTCGACCGGCTCCGGGCCGGCGCACGATCGCTTTGCGATTTCGCCATCCGGCTGCTATGAGGGAGCCCCATGTTGATACGGCGCATCATCGGCATTAGCGGCCCGGCTTCCGCCTGAGCTTTTCGAGCTCGGCGCAAGACCGGGATGTCTCTGCTCGTTCCGCCGCCCGCGATCGCAGATCGCGCCTCAGCGCCCCTCTTTGAGCTCATCAAGCCAGATCAAGATGTCCGAGAAGCCGCAAAAGTCCGACGCCGCCGACTATTCCAAGACCCTGTACCTGCCGCAGACGGATTTCCCGATGCGCGCCGGCCTGCCGCAGCGCGAGCCGGAGATCCTGAAATATTGGAACGACATCGACCTCTACGGCAAGCTGCGCGCGACCGCCAAGGGACGGCCGAAATTCGTCCTGCATGACGGCCCGCCCTACGCCAACGGCAACATCCATATCGGGCATTCGCTGAACAAGATCCTCAAGGACGTCGTGACCAAGAGCCAGCAGATGCTCGGCCACGATTCCAACTACGTGCCGGGCTGGGACTGCCACGGCCTGCCGATCGAGTGGAAGATCGAGGAGGAGAACTATCGCAAGAAGGGCAAGACCAAGCCCGACTTCCGCGATAGCGCCGCCATGGTCGCGTTCCGCCGCGAGTGCCGCGCCTATGCCGACCACTGGCTCAACGTGCAGCGCGAGGAGTTCAAGCGTCTCGGCGTGATCGGCGACTGGGACCATCCCTACGCCACCATGACCTATCCGGCCGAGGCGCAGATCGCGCGCGAGCTGATGAAGTTCGCCGCCAACGGCACGCTGTATCGCGGCTCCAAGCCGGTGATGTGGAGCGTGGTCGAGAAGACCGCGCTGGCCGAGGCCGAGGTCGAGTACGAGGACTATCAGTCCGACACGGTGTGGGTGAAGTTTCCGGTGACCTCGCCGGCGCATGGCGCGCTCGCCAGTGCCTCCGTAGTGATCTGGACCACCACGCCCTGGACCCTGCCCGGCAACCGCGCCATCTCGTTCTCGCCCAAGATCGCCTATGGCCTCTATGAGGTCACCGACGCGCCCGCCGATAATTGGGCGAAGACCGGCGACAAGCTGATCCTGGCCGACGCGCTCGCCGAGAGCGTGTTCAAGCAGGCGCGCGTGACGTCGTTCGAGAAGGTCCGCGACATCCCCGGCGACACGCTGGATGCGGTCGAATGCGCGCATCCGTTCAAGGGTCTCGCCGGCGGCTACAACTTCGTGGTGCCGCTGCTCCCGGGCGACCACGTCACCGACGACACCGGCACCGGCTTCGTGCACACCGCGCCCGGCCACGGCCGCGAGGACTTCGACGTCTGGATGGCCAACGCGCGCGAGCTCGACGGCAGGGGCATCGCGACCACGATCCCCTACACCGTCGACGAGAACGGCGCGCTGACCGATCATGCCCCCGGCTTCACCGGCAAGCGGGTCATCAATGACAAGGGCGAGAAGGGCGACGCCAACGAGGCGGTCATCAAGGCGCTGACCGAGGCAGGCCAGTTGCTCGCGCGCGGCCGGCTGAAGCATCAGTACCCGCATTCCTGGCGCTCCAAGAAGCCGGTGATCTTCCGCAACACGCCGCAATGGTTCATCGCGATGGACAAGGACATTGCCGATGACGGCAAGGCCAAGTCCGGCGACACGCTGCGCGCCCGCGCGCTGCACGCGATCTCGGTCACGCAATGGGTGCCGGCCGCCGGCCAGAACCGCATCACCGGCATGATCGCCAACCGCCCGGACTGGGTGATCTCGCGTCAGCGCGCCTGGGGCGTTCCGATCGCCGTGTTCGTGCGCGAGAAGGCCGACGGCTCCGCCGAGATCCTGCAGGACGAAACCGTCAACACCCGCATCACCGACGCCTTCGCCAAGGAAGGCGCCGACGCCTGGTACGCCGACGGCGCGCGCGAGCGCTTCCTCGGATCGCGTGCGAACGAAGACTGGAAGAAGGTCGACGACATCTGCGACGTCTGGTTCGATTCCGGCTCGACCCACGCCTTCGTGCTCGAAGACCCCGTGCACTTCCCCGGCCTCTCCGGCATCAAGCGCAAGGTCGATGGCGGCCAGGACACGGTGATGTACCTGGAAGGCAGCGACCAGCATCGCGGCTGGTTTCACTCCTCGCTGCTGGAGAGTTGTGGCACCCGCGGCCGTGCGCCCTATGACGTCGTGCTCACGCACGGCTTCACGCTCGACGAGAACGGCCGCAAGATGTCGAAATCGCTCGGCAACACCATCGAACCGCAGAAGGTGATCAAGGATTCCGGCGCCGACATCCTCCGCCTGTGGGTGTGCGCGACCGACTATGCCGACGACCAGCGCATCGGCCCGGAGATCCTGAAGAACACCATCGAGACCTACCGCAAGCTGCGCAACTCGATCCGCTGGATGCTCGGCACCCTGCATCACTACAAGCGCAGCGACGCGGTCGCCTTCGCCGACATGCCGGAGCTGGAGCGGCTGATGCTGCATCAGCTCGGCCAGCATGCCGAAGTCATCGGCCGCGCCTATGCCGCGTTCGACTACAAGACGGTGATCTCCTCGCTCGCGGCGTTCATGAACACCGAGCTGTCGGCGTTCTATTTCGACATCCGCAAGGACACGCTGTATTGCGATCCGCCGTCCTCGGTGGCGCGCAAGGCGGCGCTGACCGCGATCGACCTGATCTGCGACGCGATCCTGAAATGGCTGGCGCCGGTGCTGTCCTTCACCACCGACGAGGCGTGGCGGATGGTTCGCCCCGACGCCGCGCCGTCGGTGCATCTGACGCTGTTCCCGGATGCGATGGACGGCTATCGCGACGATGCGCTCGCCGCGAAGTGGGAGACCATCCGCAACGTCCGCCGCGTCGTCACCGGCGCGCTGGAGCTCGCGCGCGCCGCCAAGACCATCGGCTCCTCGCTCGAAGCCTCGCCGATCATCTACGTCGCGGACCGCTCGCTGCTCGGCACGCTGTTCGATACGGATCTCGCCGAAATCTGCATCACCTCGAACTACGAGGTCCGCGAAGGCGAGGCACCGGAGGGCGCGTTCCGGCTCGATGCGGTGCCGGGTGTCGCCGTGGTGGTGGAGAAGGCGGTCGGCCGCAAATGCGCCCGCTCCTGGAAGATCCTGGAGAGCGTCGGCGACGACAAGGACTATCCCGACGTCTCCCCGCGCGACGCGCAAGCGCTGCGGGAGTGGAAGGCGCTGGGCGTCGGTATGTGACGCGTGACCGCGCGACACCCACAACTGTCGTCCCGGCGAACGCCGGGACCCATAACCACCGGCGTTCATGTTGACGAAGGACGATGACCCAGACTTGCTCCGCCAACACACATCACGCGGTATGGGTCCCGGCATTCGCCGGGACGACAGCAGAGATTGTGGAAACGTCTCGACCCAACAGGCAGCGGCGGCTTCTCGCGTGAGGCTGCCCAGCCGCCTACGACACCCACAATCGTCGTCCCCGCGAACGCGGGGACCCATAACCACCGGCGTTCATGTTGACGAAGGACGATGACCCAGACTTTCTCCGCCAACACACATCACGCGGTATGGGTCCCGGCGTTCGCCGGGACGACAGCGGTATTTGCCGCGAGTTGCTTCGCATGATCGCGCTCACCCGATGACCCCCCGCCTCCGCCTCGGCCTCCTCGCCGGCTTCGTCACCCTGGTGCTCGACCAGGCCTCCAAGCTGTGGCTGCTGTATGTGTTCGACCTCGCCAACCGCGGCACGGTCAAGGTCGCGCCGTTCTTCGACCTGTATCTGGCCTGGAACATCGGCATCAGCTTCGGCTGGCTGCAGAACGAGAGCGCGCTGGCGCAATATGGGCTGATGGCGGTGAAGGCTGTGGCCGTGGTGCTGCTGGCGGTCTGGATGGCGCGCTCGGAGACGAAGCTGGCCACGACGGCGCTCGGCATGATCATCGGCGGCGCCATCGGCAACGGCATCGACCGGCTGGCCTATGGCGCGGTGGTCGATTTCGCGCTGTTCCACGTCGAGATCGGCGGCACCGTCTATAACTGGTACATCTTCAATCTGGCCGACGTGGCCATCGTTGCCGGGGTGGCGGCCCTGCTGTATGACTCCTTCTTTGGGGTCCATGCCGCAAAAGCGCCCTGATCCGGGTCGATACCGGCCGGTGCCGATCCGGGTGTCAAGAGACTGACGTTCTTCACGTTTTCGGGATCGGCCGGTGACCGGACGAGCCGCGCAGGGCGCGGGTGCAAATCGGTCGGGCAGCGGCCGGTTCGTCGGAGCACGAGCACTGGACAAGCCAGCACTGGACAAGCGAGGACAGGACAAGCCATGCGCAAGACCGAAGTCAGTGGCCGCATCATGACCCACGCAGCCCTTCGTACCCTGCGGCTGTCCGCCGTCGCGCTCGGCATCGGGCTCGTCATGGCCGCCGGCGCCGCCCGCGCCCAGGACGACGAAGAGGACGACAAGACCTTCGAAGAGAAGATCGTCGACAACCTGATGCGCGGCCTCGGCGGCACCAACATGGAGACGCCGACCATCAATTACCGCGAGCGCTCGCCGCTGGTGGTGCCGCCCAAGATCGATCTCCCCCCGCCGGCCTCCGAGGCCAAGGCGACCGCGCCGAACTGGCCGAAGGACCCGGACGAGCAGCAGCGCCGCGCCGCCGCCGCGGCCCGCAAGAAGGAGATCAAGGACCCCGCCAATTCGTCCCGTCAGCTGACCCCGGCCGAGATGAAGATGGGCCGCACCGCTTCGGCCAAGCAGACCGAGCCGGTGCAGCCCGGCGTGACCAACAACCCGATGCTGAGCCCGTCGCAGCTCGGCTTCAAGGGCGGCCTGTTCGGCATGTTCAAGGGTAATGACAAGGAGGAGGCCAAGTTCAGCTCCGAGCCGCAGCGCGAGAGCCTGACCCAGCCGCCCCCGGGCTACCAGACCCCGTCGCCGAATTACGCCTATGGCACCGGCCCGAAGGAGCCGCTCGGCGCCAAGCAGTTGGACATCATGACCGGCAAGGAACGGTGAGGCGGCTGGCCTCACCGGGGCGCCCCGGATTGACCGGCGGCTTGGCCGTTAGCGAAATTTAATGTCTTGCGACGGCACGATGCCATCGCCTCTTTGTGACGCCGGGCTCCGTTCCGCGCGGTGTAGCATGCTGCGCCCCAACCCGATCGCCCGACCTCGCGGGCCTTCAGAAGGATCATGATGTCCTCGCACCGGTTCAACTCCGTCGCCGCCGCGCTCGTCTCCCTCCTTGCGTTCACGGCCGGCGCGTCGGCGCAAACCACGTTCGCCTCCGAGCCCCCCGCCAGCTTCACCCTCCCCAATGGCCTGCAGGTCGTCGTGATCCAGGATCACCGCACGCCGGTGGTCACCCAGATGATCTGGTACAAGGTCGGCTCCGCCGACGAGACGCCCGGCAAATCGGGGCTGGCGCACTTCCTCGAGCATCTGATGTTCAAGGGCACCGAGAAGCATCCGGCCGGCGAGTTCTCCAAGACCGTGCTGAAGATCGGCGGCAATGAGAACGCCTTCACCTCGGTCGACTACACCGGCTACTTCCAGCGCGTGCCGCGCGACCAATTGCCGAGGATGATGGAGTTCGAGGCCGACCGCATGACCGGCCTGGTGCTGAAGGACGAGAACGTGCTGCCCGAGCGCGATGTCGTGCTCGAAGAGTACAACATGCGCGTCGCCAACTCGCCGGAAGCCCGCCTCAACGAGCAGGTCATGGCGGCGCTCTACGTCAATCATCCCTACGGCCGCCCGGTGATCGGCTGGAAGCCCGAGATCGAGAAGCTCAGCCGCGAGGATGCGCTGGCGTTCTACCGCCGCTTTTACGCGCCGAACAACGCGATCCTGGTGATTGCCGGCGATACCGACGCCAAGGAGGTCCGGCCGCTGGTCGAGCAGACCTTCGCCAAGGTCCCATCGCAGGCCGACATCCCCGCACGCCGGCTGCGACCGCAGGAGCCGGAGCCGATCGCGCCGCGCACGGTCACGCTGGCCGATCCGCATGTCGAACAGCCGTCGATGCGCCGCTTCTATCTGGTGCCCTCGGCCACGACCGCAGCGACCGGCGAATCCGCAGCCCTCGATGTGCTGGCGCAGCTGATGGGCAGCGGCAGCAACTCCTATCTCTACCGCGCACTCGTCGTCGACAAGCCGCTCGCGGTCAACGCCAGCGCGTCCTATCAGGGCACCTCGCTCGATCCGAGCCAGTTCTCCGTCGCGGTGGCGCCGCGACCCGGCGTCGAGTTCGCCCAGGTGGAGGCCGTGGTCGACAGCGTCATCGCCGAGATCGCCCAGAATCCGGTGCGCGCCGAGGACCTCGAACGGGTCAAGACGCAGCTCATTGCCGAGGCAATCTACGCCCAGGACAACCAGGCGACGATGGCGCGCTGGTATGGCGGCGGCCTGACCACCGGGCTGAGCATCGAGGACATCCGAAGCTGGCCGGATCGCATCCGCGCCGTGACCGCCGAGCAGGTCCGCGCCGCCGCGCAGAAATGGCTCGACAAGAAGCGCTCGGTCACCGGCTATCTGATCAAGGACAATGCCGCCAAGCGCGAGGAGAAGCGGTCGTGATGAACACAATGACCTTCGCCCGCCGCGTCGCCTGCGCACTCACCGTCGCCACCGCGGCGTTCACGCTCGCACCGGCCGCCCAGGCCGCCACCAAGATCCAGCGCCTGGTCTCGCCCGGCGGCATCGAGGCCTGGTTCGTGCAGGACGCCACCGTGCCCTTGATCGCGATGGAGTACGCCTTCGAGGGCGGCGCCACGCAGGATCCGGCCGGAAAGCCCGGGGTCGGCAATCTCGTCGCCGATCTGCTCGACGAGGGCTCCGGCGATCTCGACTCCAAGACCTTCCATGAACGGCTCGACCGCCGTGCGATCGAGCTCTCCTTCCAGGTGGCGCGCGACAATTTCCGCGGCTCGCTGCGCATGCTGCGCGACAACAAGGACGAAGCCTTCGACCTCCTGCGCACGGCGCTGACCTCGCCGCATTTCGACAGCGCCGATGTCGAGCGCGTCCGCTCCCAGGTGATCTCAGGCCTGCGCCGCGAGACGACCAATCCGAGCTCGCTGGCGGGACGCAAGTTCCTCGAGCTCGCCTTCCCCAACCACCCCTATGGCCGGCCGGCCAACGGCACGCTCGACAGCGTGCCGGCCATCACCGTCGACGATCTCAAGGATTACACCCGCCGCGTGCTCGCCAAGGACACGCTGAAGGTCGCCGTCGTCGGCGACGTCGATCCGGCCACGCTCGGCAAGCTCCTGGACCAGACCTTCGGCAGCCTGCCGGCCAAGGCCGAGCTGACGCCGGTGCCCGACGTCGCCGCCGCCAAGCCGCCGCAGCGCGTGCTGGTCGCGCTCGACGTGCCGCAGACCGTGATCACCTTCGGCGGCCCCGGCATCCGCCGCCACGACCCCAACTTCATGGCGGCCTATGTCGTCAACCACATCCTCGGCGGCGGCGGCCTGTCGTCGCGGCTGTACAAGGAAGTGCGCGAGAAGCGCGGCCTCGCCTACTCCGTCTATGACGCGCTGCTGTGGATGGATCATTCCGCCCTGTTCATCGGCAACACGGCGACCCGCTTCGACCGCGCCGGCGAGACCATCGCCGCCGTCGAGCAGGAAATCCGCCGCATCGCCGACGAAGGCCCGACCCAGCAGGAGCTCGACGAGGCCAAGTCCTACATCAACGGCTCGCAGATGCTGGCGCTCGACACCTCCTCCAAGCTCGCCCAGGCGCTGCTGCAATACCAGCTCGACAAGATGCCGATCGACTACATCGAGAAGCGCAGCGAGATCGTCAACGCGGTGACGCTCGACGACGCCAAGAAAGCGGCCAAGCAGCTCTGGAGCCAGGGTCTGCTGACCGCGGTGGTCGGCCGCACGCCGCAGGCTTCGGCGGAGCCGGCGCAGGTGCCGCCAACGGCGCCGGTGACGAAGACGAACTGAGCGTAGCACAGGGCGCTCGTCGCCCTGCTTTCAGCGCTGCACAATGGCTGTTAGTTACTCCGTCATGCCCGGGCTTGTCCCGGGCATCCACGTTTTTCAGGTCGTCGGCAGCGTGGATGGCCGCACCTTCACCGCGCCGAAGCGGATTCAACCACGCGGCGGGACAAGCCCGACCCTGACGATCGATCGCGGCTGACCGCCGCCGGCGCCACAAAAACGGTGTCGTCCCGGCCTTGAGCCGGGACCCATACCCCCCAGGGCGAGGTTTGGGGCAGACTGGTCATTGGCACCTGCCGCCTCACGTCGGCTGCGGCGTATGGGTCCCGAGTCGGCGCCGTCAGCCCCGCTTCGCGTCGCTGACGGCTTGCCCGGGACGACAGCGGAGGACCACGCGTAGGCTTCCGATTAAAATAATCATCTTGCTATTTTTCGGAATTCATGATTATCTCCGCCCATCCCGCCTCACTGCGGAGGGGCGTTGCGCGCGATCGTCACGACACGCGAGGCGGGGAGCGGTGGCCGCGAGGGATCGCAGCGTCTTCTCATCGAGGGCGCGGACGAACGATCTGTCGCGGACGTGAAGTCGCAGGGTCCTGACACCCCGACGCTGGTGTCACGTTCGCGACGGCGCTAACGCGCCGCGCGGATCATGGTGGCCAACAAGCCCGGCGCACCAGGGAGACTGCGTATAAGCGTGAAACCCATCGCGCGGGGAATGCCGGGATGTCTCGGCTGAACCTGTGGTACCTGCCGCCTGCATTTTTTAAGCAGGCGGGCCATGGGTGCGGCCAGCGCCCGGCATTCCCCGCGCCCTCTGCATGTTCGCGAGGGCCATGACGAACGCAAGCCTCGGGCGTGAGATGCCGCGAGAGCGCGAAGCCATGTCGATCGCTGTTTGAGCCGTGCATACCATCCCACCCTCGCTGTCGTCCCGGACAAGCCGCGACGCGCGCCAGCGCGGCGCTGCGCCGATCCGGGATCCATACGCCGCAGCCGACGTGAGGCGGCAGGTGTCAACGACCAGCCTGCCCCAAACCACTCCCTGGGGTTATGGATCCCGGCGTTCGCCGGGATGACAGCGGAGATCGTGATGACGGTCCCGAGCCAACGATGCCGGCGATGTGAACCCGCGCACACCTCCCCTAAACCCGCTATGGTGCGCGCGAAAACCTCGATTCCACTGGTGCCCCATGCTGCGGATTTCCCGCGACCTCGCCATCAACGAAGACGACATCGAGATCACGTTCGTGCGCGCCTCCGGCCCCGGCGGCCAGAACGTCAACAAGCTGTCGACCTCGGCGCAGCTGCGCTTCGATACCAGCCGGATCACCCTGCCCGAGGATGCGACGGCACGGCTGGCGCGGCTGGCCGGCCAGCGCATGACCAAGAACGGCGTCATCGTGATCCAGGCCGAGCGCTTCCGCACCCAGGAGCGCAACAAGGCTGATGCGATCGACCGTCTCGTCACGCTGTTGAAGGAGGCGATGATCAGGCCGAAGGTGCGGCGCCCGACCAAGCCGACCTTCGGCTCCAAGCAGCGCCGGCTCGAGGGCAAGAAGATCCGCAGCGACGTCAAGGCCGGTCGCGGCGGGCGCCGGTTCGACGATTAGTTGGCGATCATCATAGTCGAGCGAGAGACGTCCGCAGCGTGATGCAAAACGACCTGCCCACGCTTGATCTTAGCACCTTCAAATCTCGTGCCGCTGCGTCGACGATCGATGGCATGACGATCAGTCTGGATTGCTGACGCACATTCCGCGCTGCACCCACCTGCGCACGCTTTGTTCCTCGCGAAACAGCCGGCTACTACCACGGCGCGCCGGCTGCGACCTACGCTCGGAGAAAATCGCGAGCGAGGATCGATGTCGGGACGGCGTGCGGCGCAATATGCGCTTCTTCTCTGCGGGTCATTCGTGTGCGCGGTGCTGAGCACCACGATCGTATCTGCGCAGATGGCGCTGCCCGCCCCGAAGCCCGCCGACGGCGCGACCTTGTTCAAGCAGCAATGCGGCGTCTGCCACACGTTGAGCAGCGCTGAGCCTGTGCGCCAGGGACCGCCACTGGCGAAGGTCGTCGGCCGCCGCGCCGGCTCGGTCGAGGGCTTCCGCTATTCGGCCGGCTTCGCCAAGGCCGACTTCACCTGGGACGAAGCCAAGCTCGACGCCTGGCTGACCAATCCGCAAGAGCTGATCCCCGGCGCCGTGATGGCCTACCGCCAGGCCAAGCCCGACGTGCGCGCCGCGATCATCACCTATCTGAAGGACAATTGAGATGGCCAAGCCCGTCCATTCCATGATCCGCGTGCTCGACGAGGCCAGGGCGCTCGACTTCTACAAGCGCGCCTTCGGCCTGGAGATCGCCGACAATCTGCGCTTCGACGGTTTCGCGCTGATCTATCTGCGCCATCCGTCGTCGCCGTTCGAAGTCGAGCTCACCGTCAATTTCGACCGCAAGGAGCCCTACACGCTCGGCGATGGCTATGGCCATCTTGCGGTGGTGGTCGACGACCTCGACGCCGAGCATGCCCGCTTCGAGCGCGAGAACCTCGCGCCGGGTCCGCTGCGCGATTTCAAGCACAACGGCGCAACGCTCGCGCGCTTCTTCTTCGTCAGCGATCCCGACGGCTACAAGATCGAGGTGATCCAGCGCGGCGGCCGGTTCGGCTGAGGCCAAGGAACTACGACACGACACAAGTAAAAAACAAACGGAGGAAAGTGCCATGAGAGAAGTCGATCGCCGCAACAAATACGACCGCCGCGTCTTTCTCAAGGGCGCGGCTGCGACGGTGCCGGCCGCGGCCGTCGCCTCGGCAACCGGCCTCAGCGTCACCGATGCCTGGGCCGAAGATGCCAAGGCGCTGACGCCGGCTACGCTGAAGACCTTGGTGAAGGTCGCACGCGACATCTACCCGCACGACTTCCTTGCCGACCGCTACTACATCACGGCCGTCAAGCCCTGGGACGACAAGGCGGCCGAGGACGCCGCCGTCAAGGCGATGATCAATGACGGCATTGCCCGGCTCGACCAGGATGCGAAGGACCGCCACAAGGTGCCGTATGCGCAGGTGCCGTGGGAGGTCGACCGCGTCGCGCTCTTGCAGGGTATCGAGCAGACGACCTTCTTCAAGACCATCCGCGGCGACCTCGTGGTGTCGCTGTACAATCAGAAGGAGCTCTGGCCGAAGTTCGGCTACGAGGGCTCATCCGCCGAGCATGGCGGCTACATCAACCGTGGCTTCTCCGACATCGACTGGCTGCCGAAAGCCTGACGCCGGCGAACAACAAAGAGAACACGGAGGAAACCACCATGGCCAAATTCGATCAGACCGATTCGAGCGTCGTCGTCATTATCGGCTCGGGCGCCGGCGGCGGCACCTTGGGCAACGAGCTCGCGCAGAAGGGCATCAAGGTCGTCATTCTCGAAGCCGGCAATCGCTACGAGATTCCCGACTTCATCAACGACGAATGGGAGAGCTTCACCCAGCTCGCCTGGACCGACATGCGCACCACGTCCGGCAACTGGCGCGTGGCGAAGGACTTCGCCAATCTGCCGGCCTGGATCGTGAAGGCGGTCGGCGGCTCGACGGTGCACTGGGCCGGCGCCTCGCTGCGCTTCGATGAGCACGAGTTCAAGGCCCGCACCACCTATGGCGGCGTGCCCGGCACCAGCCTGCTGGACTGGCCGGTGACGCTCACCGAGATGGAGCCATGGTACGCCAAGGCCGAGTTCAAGATGGGCGTGACCCGCACCAACGACATTCCCGGCCTGCCCGGCAACAACAACTTCAAGGTCCTCGAAGCCGGCGCCCGCAAGCTCGGCTACAAGACCGTGCACACCGGCAACATGGCGATCAACTCGCAGCCGCGCGACGGCCGCGGCGCCTGCCAGCAGATCGGCTTCTGCTTCCAGGGCTGCAAGTCCGGTGCGAAATGGTCGACCTTGTACACCGAGATCCCGAAGGGCGAGGCCACCGGCAATCTCGAAGTGCGCCCCGGCAGCATGGCGATCAAGATCGAGCATGATGCCTCGGGCAAGGTGACCGGCGTGGTCTATGCCGACAGCCAGGGCAAGATGCAGCTGCAGAAGGCCCGCATCGTCGCCGTCGCCGGCAACTCGATCGAGAGCCCCAGGCTGCTGCTCAACAGCGCCTCGAACCTGTTCCCGGATGGCCTTGCCAACTCGTCGGGCCAGGTCGGCCGCAACTACATGCGGCACATGACCGGCAGCGTCTATGCGACGTTCGAAAATCCCGTGCACATGTATCGCGGCACGACGATGGCCGGCATCGTCCGCGACGAGGCGGCGTTCAATCCGAAGCGCGGCTTCGTCGGCGGCTACGAGATGGAGACCTTGTCGCTCGGCCTGCCCTTCATGGCCGCGTTCCTCAATCCCGGCGCCTGGGGCCGCAGCTTCACCGCGGCGATGGAGACCTATCCGCGCATGGCCGGCATGTGGCTGGTCGGCGAGGACATGCCGCAGGAGACCAACCGCATCACGCTCGATCCGGCCGCGAAGGACAAGTTCGGAATGCCGGTGGCGTCCGTGCATTTCGACGATCATCCCAACGACGTCGCGATGCGGGCGCATGCCTACAAGCAGGGCTCGGCGATCTACGAGGCGGTCGGCGCCACGGTCACCTACCCGACCACGCCCTATCCCTCGACGCACAATCTCGGCACCAACCGGATGAGCGAGAAGGCCAAGGACGGCGTCGTCAACAAGTTCGGCCAGACCCACGACATCAAGAACCTGTTCGTGTCCGACGGCAGCCAGTTCACCACGGGCGCGGCGTGCAATCCCACGCTGACCATCGTGGCCCTGGCGATCCGCCAGGCCGACTACATCGCGGGCGCGATGCAGAAGAAGGAGATCTGATTGGCAAGTCGTTTCCGTGTTGGGCACACGGCTTGCGACGATTGCGGTCAGCGCCTCCCCCGCTTGCGGGGGAGGTCGCATCGCATCGAAGATGCGATGCGGGTGGCGGAACGCTCCGGCGGGACTGCCCGCGCGGTGCCCCCACCCCGCCCTCCCCCGCGCGCGGGGGCTACCGGATTCACACTTCGCCTCGGGCTAAGAGGTTTGCGCCGCGTTTCAT
>NZ_BSCT01000055.1 GCF_030159255.1 Bradyrhizobium sp. SSBR45G
GGCCGGGACAAGCCCGGCCATGACGACGTGGAGACAGACGAGCGCAACACTTCGATCGTCATATGCGATAGCCGTGCCGCAAAGGGCAGGGCTATCGCATATGAACACGCGCAGCGGTCCCTACGAACGATCCTGCCGATTTGTTACTCCGTCATGCCCGGGCTCCGTCCCGGGCATCCACGTCGTTCCCAGCGTGCCGAGCGACGTGGATGGCCGGGACAAGCCCGGCCATGACGACGTGGAGAGAGACGAGCGCAAAACTGCGATCGTCATATGCGATAGCCCTACCGCAAACGGCAGAGAGAGGTTGCAGCGCCCGCGTCGACAAAGATTGCCTCATCAAGCCGACTGAGCTTGCACTCTCCAATAGCAACAACAACCTTGGCCACGAAGACGGCGCGCTCACTCTCCCCGTTCTCCATGGGGCCGCCACGAGCTTCGCTCGCGCTGAGAGGGGCGGGGCAAGGGGCAGCGGAACGGGTGTTCTTATTGTGTGCAGCGAGCTGAGTCTGGCGCGTCTGCCGAACTCACTCAATACTGCACGCGCACACCCACCAACCCGACCACCGCCATGAAGTTGTTCATCGCGATGTTGGAGCGGGTCCATTCGGTGCGCACTTCGCTCTTCAGCTGGATGTTGCGGTTGATCTTGTAGGTGCTGCCGGCCGCGACGAAGGTGCGCTGATCGGTGCGGCCGATGCCGACGAACTGATCCAGTCCGTAGCCGGCGCGCAATGTTCCGATCAGCCAGGGCTCGAACTGATGGTCCATCTGCAGGATCACGTCGCGTGACAGGATGCCGGACACGTTAAGCGCGGGAGTTTCCGAGGCCTGTGAGCGCGCCACCAGCACGAAGGTCGTGGCATCGGTCGCGGCCCAGGCGAGCGTCGCATCCGCGATCACGCCGCTGACGTTCGGCATGAGAGGCGAGTCCATGCGCCGCGTGAGATAGCCGACCGAGGCTTCGCCGGTCAGCGATCCCATGTTGATCACGGCGCCGGCGCGCCCGGCAATGCCGCTGGAGTCGCGGCGCTGGCCGTTGAAGTCGACCTGCAGGTCGTGGTTGCGGCGGTCGAAGCTCATATCGATGAAAGGCGAGATGTTCGGCGTCAGCACATAGGTGACGCGGACCTGCGCGCCCGGCTGCGTGTAGTTGCGGTCCTGCGTCCGCAGCGGCACGTTGGCCGTGATCATTGCATCGTTGAAGACGACGCGGTCGGCCGATCCCTTGAACGCGATCTCGGTCGGGCCGATCTTCTGCAGCACGCCGGCGCTGCCGCCGAAGGTCGTCGCGCGCGGCAGCTTGACCGCCCCCGGAAGCGCCAGGGCATCGTTGACGAAACGAGCCTCGCCGGTCAAAGCGGTGCCCTCGATGACGTCGTAACGGCCCTGCGCGCGCGCCTCGAATGTCGGATGGCTGAGCGAGCGGACGTTGGTGTCCTCGGTGTAGGCGCCGCGGAAATCGGCGTTCAGCTGATGCCGCTCCCATTGCGAGCGCACCGAGACTTCGGTGGCCGCGATCACGACGGGAGTTCCGGCTCCGCCGGTGCGCCGCGTGGGATTGCTGTCGTAGCCGGCCTGGATCTCGACCGCGGGCTTCACGAGGAACGACCCGACCGTGATGCCCGTCGGATCATAGGGCTTGGCCTCGGCAGTCACCGCCGGCGGCTTCACGGTGTCGAGGTTGCGCTCGGGCAGCACGTCGCGATTGCGCAGCACGGCCGCCGGCTGGGAAGCGGCAGCTGCGGTCTCGGGCTGGACAGGTGGCGCCGCCGCAGCCGCAGGGGCCGCCGGCGCTGCGATCTGTCTGGGCGTGGCTTGCGGCGCAGGCGCTGCCGCGCGGACCGCTGCGGTGGGCGCCAGTGCGGCGCGCGCCGGCTGGAACGCCGCGAACAGGAAGCCGCCAGCCGGCGTAGCGCCCCTGCCCGGCGCTGCGAGCGCCGGCGCCCCGGCTTCGCGCACGGGACGCAACAGCGCGCTCACGCCGCGCGGATCCTGGCGCATCATCAGCGTCCGGCTGTCATTGGTGATCCGGGGAACGTTGTAGTAGATGCTGCGCGCCGTGATGTGACGGAAGAACAGCCGGTCGGCACGCCCGGGAACCACGTCCGTCGGCTTGGTCTTGATGGTCTGCTGCGCGGAAGCGGCATCGACCACCATGACGGTCAGGAGCAGCACCTCGACCAGCGCAAGCGTGACCCCTCTCTGGGATCGCGTCACCATGAGCCGCTTCGTCCGCACGGCGAACGCGCCGGTCTTATGAGGTGAATGAGCTTGCAACGGGACGCCGGGGCTGTGCAGAGATGATTGCGATCACGTCGGGGCGTCGCCGACATCACGCAGCAGGTGCGCGCGACCAACTCCCCTTGTCCGCAAATGACTGGCAAAGGTCGGCGGAAGTTTTGCCGAGCTGGGGAGATTTCATGCGAGAGTGAGAAGCGTTCGCGACAATCTGCCATGAGCCTTCGCGCGGGATGCGGGGGCAGTTCGCACAAAGAACTAATTAGTCGGCACGGCGGTCGAATGCGCCCGGCCGCATGGTTCGTGACTGAAAGGCGGCGCCGCCATGTTGCCGTCCCGACAAAGGTCGGGCGGAGTGCTGCGGCGGCGGACACTATGCCGCCTTGCGTCGGAACGTCGCAGCTTCATCTGCTGCAATACGAGGATCGGCTCGATCGTCAGCTCCAGGGGGCGACCGTCGCCGCCTCCCTGCGCGAGGGACTGCTGCTGGACGTCCGCCCCCTGCAAGCCCGGCACGCGGCAGACATGCAACCGCCGGACTGACGATGCGCCCGACGGGCAGATCGCGCATGCGAGCCATGAGGACACTGCCCGTCGTGTTGAAATGCCGCAGCGTGCGGCCTTGCACCGTCGGGCAAATCAGGTCGATGTTTCCGCGCATCCCGCCTCACACGAAGGGGCGTTGCGCGCGATCGTCACGACACGCGAGGCGGGGATGCGGTGGCCGCGAGAGCTCGCAGCGCGTCTTCGGAGGCGCGGACGAACGATGCTGTTGCGGACGTGAAGTTGCGTGGTCCTGGCGCCCCGAGGCTGGCGCCAAGTCCGTGACGATGCTGACGCGTCGTACGGGCGACGGTGGCTAACAAGCCGGACACCGGGGAGAGCGCGATATAAGCGTGAAAACCACCGCGCAGGGAATGCCGGGTCGATCCGGCTGCACCTGTGGTACCTGCCGCCTGCATTTTTTTCCGCAGGCGGGCCATGGGTGAGGCCATCACCCGGCATTCCCTGCGCCCTTCGTACGAACAGAAGGGCGATGCTGATCGGATAACTCGGGCTTCCCGTGCCGCGAGACCGCGAGGTCATGTCATGATCCGTCTGGATAGAGACGCAGGACCCGCCACACCGTCATTGCGAGTGAAGCGAAGCAATCCAGAGTGGCGCGCGCAGCCCTGGATTGCTTCGCTTCGCTCGCAATGACGAAGGACGGAGACAGCCCAGTGCCAATGTGTTTGCAAAAGGTTCTGCTGCCGGATGATCGACGACAATGACCGCGCAGCTACTTGCCGAAGTCCTCACGCATCTTCGCCTGGATCTTGGCCATGCCGCCGAGCCAGCGGTCGTAGTTCTCGGTCTTCTTGCGCATGTAGCCCAGCACCTGCGGATGCGGCAGGATCAGGAAGCTCTCCTCGGCAAGGCCCTTGAGCACGTCCTGCGCGACCTGCTCCGGCGTCAGGTCGCCGTCGCCGGATTGCGGGCCCTTCGGAATCGCGCGCAGCATGTCGGTGTCGACGCCCTGCGGGCACAGGATCGAGACCTTGATGTTGTCGGCCTTGTGCGAGATCGCGAGATTTTCGGCGAACCCCACCGCGGCATGCTTGGTGGTCGAATAAGGCGCGCTGCCGACCTGCGACAGCAGGCCGGCCGCCGAGATCGTATTGAGGAAATAGCCGCCGCCGCGCGCCTTGTAGCGCGGGATCAGATGCCGCGCCGCATAGACATGCGCCATCACATGGATGGCCCAGCTGCGTGCCCATGGTTCGTCGGAGGTGCCGCCGACATTCACCGACAGCGGATCGAAGCCGCCGCCGATGCCGGCGTTGGAGCAGAACAGCGCGATCGGCCCGAACTGCCGCTCGGTCTCCGCGATGACATGCGCGATGTCAGCTTCCCGGGACACGTCGCATCTGAACGCCGCGCCGCCGATGACATCCGCCACGGCCCTGGCCCCGGCCTCATCGAGATCGGCGACGATCACCTTGGCCGCGCCGTCGAGGGCAAACGCCTCGCACAGCGCCTTGCCGATGCCGCGGGCTCCGCCGGTGACCACCACAATCTTGCCGGTCACCTGCATGCAAAGCCCTCCGCGTGGAATTGTCTAGGTCAAGACCAGGTCGAGCACCGCGGTATAATGGAAGCCGGCGCCCAGCAACACGAAACCATGCCAGATCGCGTTCTGGAAGCGCAAGCGTCGCCACGAGTGGAAGATCACGCCGAGGCTGTACAGAATGCCGCCGGTGAGCACGCAGGCGAGAACCGAGGTCGGCATGACCGCGATGACCCGGTCATACATCATGATGCCGCTCCAGCCGAGCGCCAGATAAAGGCCGATCGACAGCGCATCGAACCGGCCCGGCCAGCGCAGCTTCAGCACGATGCCGAAAATAGCGACGCCCCAGACCCCGATCAGCAGGGCGGCCGAGAACAGCGAATCCTTCAGCGCGGCGATGAACGGCGTATAGGTGGCGGCGATCAGCACATAGATCGCCGAATGATCGAACCGCCGCAGCACCCATTTGGTCGGCGATACCGGCCACAGATTATAGGTTGCCGACAGGATCAGCATCGACAGCAGGCCGGCGACGTAGACCGACACCACGATGATATCGACAGGGCTGGCATAGATCGCGGTCAGCACCACCAGGACGGTCGCAGCGACCAGGCCGGCGGCGATGCCGACGATGTGGACGACGCCGTCGGCGATCATCTCGACCTTGTCGTAGTTCCAGCGCATGGCGCCGGTGGCGGCATGGACGGAGGTGGAGGCGAGCTGCTTCAGTTGGAATACGGTCATGGAAGAACCTGGCGCTGGTTTGCCGGGGACAATGTTGCCGGGATGATTATGGTTTCCAGTGGTCAACGTTCCGTTCAAGCGATGATTCTTACCCGGAACGCGGGGCAAATGTGAGCTTGAATCCCGCGTTTTGCATCGCCACCTTTCAACAATCGCTCACGCCCTTTTCAACAGGCGAATCCTCCTCCCTCCCATGGTGTCATTTTCCGAACTCGTCGAGGAAGCGCGGCTCTCGGCCCGCGCCCTGCTCGATTATGGCGAGAGCTTCTTCAATCCCGCAATTCGGCTCGGCGTCACCGGGCTGTCGCGGGCCGGGAAGACCGTGTTCATCACTGCGCTGATCCATGGCCTGGTGCGCGGCGGACGCCTGCCGGTGTTCGAGGCCCTCGCCTCCGGCCGCATCGCCCGCGCCTATCTGGCGCCGCAACCGGACGACGGCGTGCCGCGCTTCGCCTATGAGAGCCATGTGCAGGCGCTGGTGGCGGAACGGCGCTGGCCGAGCTCGACGGTCGACATCAGCGAGCTCCGGCTGGTGATCGAATTCCAGCGCGGCAACGGCGCCGAGCGCACCTTGACGCTCGACATCGTCGACTACCCCGGCGAATGGCTGCTGGACCTGCCGCTGCTCAACAAGAGCTACGAGGAATGGGCGCGGGAAAGCCTGGCGTTGTCGCGCAGTGCTCCGCGAGAGCATCTGGCGGCCGCGTGGCATGCCCAGCTGGCGACACTCTCGCCAGAGGGCCGCGAGGACGAGCCGGCCACGCTCGAGGCGGCCCGCCTGTTCACGGAATATCTGCGCGCCTGCCGTGACGACCGCTTCGCCATGAGCCTGCTGCCGCCCGGGCGTTTCCTGATGCCCGGCAATCTTGCCGGATCGCCGGCACTGACCTTTGCGCCACTCGATGTGCCGGAGGGAGGTCAGGCGCCGGACGGCTCGCTGTGGGCAATGATGGTCCGCCGCTACGAGTCCTACAAGGACATCGTGGTCAGGCCGTTTTTCCGCGACCATTTCGCCCGGCTCGACCGCCAGATCGTGCTGGTCGACGCGCTCGCCGCGTTCAACGCCGGACCGGAGGCGCTGCATGATCTCGAAGCCGCGCTGACCGGCATTCTCGATTGCTTCCGGGTCGGGCGCAGCACGGTGCTGTCGAGCCTGTTTCGGCCGCGCATCGACCGCATCCTGTTCGCCGCCACCAAGGCCGACCATCTGCATCACACCAGCCATGACCGGCTGGAGGCGGTGCTCCGCCGCGCCGTCAATCGCGCCGTCGCCCGCGCCGAGAGCACCGGCGCCGAGATCGACGTCGTCGCGCTGGCGGCGGTCAGGGCGACCCGCGAGGCGCTGGTGGCTCGCGGCCGCGACAAGCTGCCGTCGCTGCTCGGCACCCCCGCCGCCGGCGAGAGCGCCAATGGCGAGATCTTCGACGGCCACACCGAGGTGGCGACGTTTCCGGGCGAGCTGCCGGCCGATGCCGAGGAGCTGTTCAAGGGCGGCGCCTATCGCGGCCTGTCGAGCGCGGGCGCCGACGGCGCCGATTTCCGCTTCCTCCGCTTCCGCCCGCCGCTGCTGGAGCCGGACGCTGGCGGTGAGCCGGCCCTGCCCCATATTCGTCTCGACCGCGCCCTTCAGTTCCTGATCGGAGACCGGCTGCAATGAGCGAAAGCGCAAAGGAACGGGCCAAGGAACGTTCCAAGCCCCGCCGTCCCCAGACGTTCCGGCTCGACGATCCCGATGTCGTGGTGGTCGATGCGGAGGATGCCGGCCGGCCAGGCCGCGGCAGCATCCAGATCACGCCGGAAGCCGACCCGGCGCAATTGCCGGTGCCGATCGAGGCCGTGCTGCCGGTCCGGCGCGGCTTTCGCTGGGGTGCGGTGTTTTGGGGCTCCGTCGGCGGCCTCGTCCTGCTCGGCCTCGGCCTTGGCGTCACCAGGCTGATCGAGGATCTGTTCGCGCGCAGCGAGGCGCTCGGCTATGTCGGCACCGGTTTTGCCGCAGCGGCAGCGATCGCTTTGGCCGCCGTGATCGGCCGCGAAACCTATGGGCTGGTGCGGCTCGCCACGATCGAGAAGCTGCATCAGCGCGCCGCCGCCGTGCTGCTGTCCGACGACCGCCGCGAGAGCCGCGAAGTGGTGGCCGAGCTGCTGCGGATCGCCCACGCCAATCCGCGGCTGGCGCGGCCGCGCGCGGAGGTCGCGGGTCACGCCGACGACATCATCGACGGCGCCGACATGATCAAGCTCGCCGAGCGCGAGCTGATGATGCCGCTCGATATCGAAGCCCGGCGGCTGGTGTCGGTCGCGGCCCAGCGGGTTTCCGTGGTGACAGCGGTGAGCCCGCGCGCGCTGATCGACGTGCTGTTCGTGTTCGTCGCCAGCCTGCGGATGATCCGTCAGCTGGCGATGCTCTATGGCGGCCGGCCCGGCGCGCTCGGCATGATCAGCCTGCTGCGCCACGTCATCGCCCATCTCGCCATCACCGGCGGCATGGCGGCGAGCGACAGCCTGATCCAGCAGGTGCTGGGGCACGGCATCGCCGCCAAGCTGTCGCAGCGGCTCGGCGAAGGCGTGCTCAACGGCCTGCTCACCGCGCGGCTCGGCCTCGCAGCCATCGACGTGACGCGGCCGATGCCGTTCGCCGCACTGCCGCGCCCGGCGCTCGCCGATCTCGCCAAGGATCTGCTGCGCAAGCAGGAGGACGGGGAATGACGCTCAGGCGCGCGGCGTGGAGTCGAGATCACCGGCGAGCCAGCGCCATTGGTAGAAGGGCGAGGCTGGCGGCGGCGACAGCTCCGGCGTCCAGCCCGTCAGCCTGTCGATCGCGTAGCTGTCCATGACCCGGCCGCGCCAGATCCGATCCACGCGGCCGAGCGGCGCGCGGCGTGCCGTCGTGTCAGCGAGCAACTGGCCGGTGTTGTCCGGCTCGCGCACGACATAGAGGCCGTCATGTCCCGCGATCAGGCTCATGCCCGGATCACGAAAGCCCATGAAGCGGGCGCGCTCGTTGATCTGGACCACCGGCACGCGTCCTCTGAAGAACCAGCGCATCATCGCATAGGTGCGATAATCGGAGGTCCCGATCCAGCTCGCGCCGGTTTTTTCCAGCTCCTGCTCCACCCGCGCCGCCACCTGCTGATAGCCCGCCTCGGCGCCGATCGGATCGGTCCGCCCCAGGAAATTCCAGGGCGCGGCGATGTAGTAGAGGAAGATCAGCACCACCATCGCGATGCCGGAGACGACGGCGATGCGCGCCCAACGCACGGTCGAGCGGATGAACCACGCCGACGCACCGTCCTGCGGCAGCTTGACGATGTTGATGGCGACGGCCGCAAAACCGATCGGCCACATGAACATCGGCCAGGTATCGCCGATCCGCAGCGTGAGCGACTTCCAGAGGAAGTACAGGAAGGGCACGAGCACGGCGGTCGACAGCAAGATCGCAACCGGTTCACGCGTGCGATAGCCGCGCCAGGCGGTCAGCGTCAGGGCCGACAGCGTGACCGGCAGCAGGACGAAGCCGACCTGCCCGAACTGCAGGCCGAGGTAATCGCCGAACGTCCGCAGCGAGAGATCATGCGGTGCGGTGGCGCGGACGAACTGGAAGCGGAACGACGCCCAGTCGTGCTGCACGTTCCAGATCAGCACCGGCGAGAACACGGCGAGCGCGATCAGCGCACCACACCATGGATAGGGACTGAGGAGCCAGCGGCCGCGCCAGGCCGGAACCAGCAGGAACGCGCCGACGGCAGGCAGCATCATCACGACCGTGAACTTGGACAGCAGCGCAAGTCCGCCGAACAGGCCGGCAGCAAGCCACCAGCGGCCGTCGTCGCTCTCGGCGAGACGCACCAGCGCCCACATCATCGCGAGCGCAAACGGGATCGCCGCGACGTCGGGCGCAACCTTTGCCATCAGCAGGCCGTAATACAGCGCGGCTTCGGGCAGCAGCACCGCGAGGATGACCGCCTGGGTGTTGTGGGTGACACGGCGCACGATGTCGGCCAGCAGCAGCTGCGTCGCCGCCATGCCGAGGATTCCCGCGAAGCGCACGCCGAGATTGGTGTCGCCGAACAGCGCCGTCCCCAGCCGGATAAACCAGGCGATCATTGGCGGATGATCGAGAAAGCAGAGCTGCAGCTCCTTCGACCAGGTCCAATAATACGCCTCGTCGGTGCGCAGATCGAGCGTCGCAGCATAGACGATGCGGATGAGGGTCATCGCCGCGATGATCGCAGCAGCGACGCACCATGTGGCGCGCGTGGACCGGTTTTGCGAGCTGTCGATGCTGGGGGAATGGACCGTCACGCGGCGCTTTTCCCCGACAACGCCCGACCTGTCAACTTTCCCGGCCGCTTGGATCGCCCCGCCCCCGCAGCACGCTGCTCTAGGCTGACAGGGAATAACTCTCTAGAATCGCGGTTCAAGATCACACGGATCGCATGACCATCTCGCTTTACCATCGTTTGAAGACCGTTTCTCGCGGCATCGGCGTGCGCCAGGTGCGGCTCATCTGCGGCCTCATTCTGTTCAGCTACTTGCTGAGCCATTTTCTCAACCATGCGCTCGGCAACGTCTCACTGCAGGCGCTCGCGATCGGGGTCGCGTATCACCTCGCCTTCTGGCAGTTCCTGCCGGTGGCTATCGTGTTCTATGCCGCCGCGCTGACCCATGGCGGTCTCGGCGTATGGGCGCTCTACCAGCGCCGGCAATTCAGCCGCAGCACGCTGGAGCCGCTGCAGCTGATCTTGGGCCTGAGCATCCCGGCGCTGATCTTCAGCCACATCGCCGGTGTCCGCCTCGGCCACACGCTCTACGGCCATGACAAGCTCTACCCGCAGGTTCTGTACTCCTATTGGGCCGGGCCATCCTGGCGCGTCTGGCTGATGTCGGCCGCGCTGCTGACGTCGTGGAGCCATGGCTGCATCGGCCTGCACTTCTGGCTGCGTCTGAAGCCGTTCTATCAGCGCGCCGCGCCGTGGCTGCTCGCCTGCGCGGTCCTGATCCCAGCGCTGGCGCTGCTCGGCTTCTATCGGGGAGGCCGTGACATCATCAGCGCGAGCGCGACGACACAGTGGCGCGCCGAAAATCTGTCGCCGAAACAGACCGGCACCGCTTCGGAGCAGGCCACGCTCGAGACCATCATGAACGGCTTCCTGATCGGCTATCTCGGCCTAATCGGCGCCGTGCTCGCGGCCCGCGGCCTCCGTGCGCTGCATGAGCGGCGTGGCGGCATGGTGACATTGTCCTACAACAATGGGCGCATCATCCGGGTGCCGAAGGGTCTGTCGGTGCTCGAAGCGAGCCATCGCAACAACGTGCCACATGCCAGCACCTGCGGCGGCCGCGCCCGCTGCTCGACCTGTCGGATCAGGGTGATCGGCGATCCAAGCGGGCTGCCGGCCCCGTCGCCACGCGAGGCGTTCGTGCTGGCCCAGGTCGGCGCAAACGACCCCTCGATCAGGCTGGCCTGCCAGTTGCGCCCCACGGACGATCTCTCGTTCTTTCAGCTGTTCATGCCGAACCTGACGCCGGGCGAGCCCGGCAGCCAGCGCGCCGCGATCGGGCAGGAGCGCTATCTCGTTAGCCTGTTCGTCGACATGCGCGGATCGACCAGCCTGGCTGAAAAACGGTTGCCGTTCGACGTCGTGTTCATCGTCAACCGCTTCCTGGGCGCCGTCTCGCAGGCCGTGCTGAGCAACGGCGGTCAGCCTAATCAGTTCGTCGGCGACGGCATGCTCGCGCTGTTCGGACTTGGGGTCGATCCTCATGTCGCTTGCAGGCAGGCGGTCCAGGCCGCCCATGACATCGCGGTCAACATCGCCGAACTCAATGCGGTGCTCAGCCACGATCTGCACGATCCGATCCGTTTCGGCATCGGCATTCACGGCGGCGAAGTGATCGTCGGCGAGGTCGGCTATCGCGACCACATGGTGTTCACCGCGCTCGGCGATGCCGTCAACGTGGCATCGCGGCTGCAGGACATGACGAAGACGCTCGGCTGCCAGGTCATCATCTCCGACGACGTCTACGAGCGGGCCGGGCGCGCCTCGGGCCTGCTGCCTCAGCAGGAGGTGGAGATCCGCGGCCGCGCTGAGCCGATGCGCGTAAGGACGGCCGCGGACGCCGCCGATCTCGTGTCGCAGAGCCCGACCGACGAAGGCGCCGCCGCATGAGCGCTGCTTGAACCTGTTCGTGGCATGCGCTGTCATAACAAGACCGGTCACGGCGGAGCGGCGGACGGGCAAGGCCGCAAAGCCGCCATGATATCGATCAATTCGGGCCAGAAGCGCCCGCTGTTTGCGCTATCAAGCCCGTCACAACCGCAGTATTCTCAAAATCCGGGCCTGACGGTTTGCGGGGACCGCCGGCTCGAACTGGATTGCTCCCGCGGAGGCAACGTATGGCTAAAGGTACGGTCAAGTGGTTCAACCCGACCAAGGGCTATGGCTTCATCCAGCCGGCGGCCGGGGGCAAGGATATTTTCGTCCACATCTCAGCAGTGCAGAAGGCCGGGCTCACGACCCTCAACGAGGGCCAGACGATCGAGTATGAGGAGATCGCCAACCGCGGCAGAAGCTCGGCCGAGAACTTGAAGGTGTAGCAGTCGACCGGCCGCGCCATTCCGCCCCACGGATTGAACGGCGTGCATCGTTCCTCTCACCAGGCCAGCACAACGCGATCCATCGATCCAAGAATCGATCCAAGACAGGAGCGGCGCCCGCTCCTGATCACATCTTACGTTTGTTTGTAGTTGAAGCTCCCTCCCCGCCATTGCCTCGCCCGCCAGAGACGCGTCAAATGGCGATCGAACCGTGCCAACGTTGAAATTCCAGCGCACGGAAGGAAACGGGAGCTGAGCCTCATGGACGACAAGGGCATTTTCCACGGCCTGAAGGTGCTGGACTGCGCGAGCTTCATCGCCGCACCCGCCGCCGCAACCGTTCTTTCCGATTTCGGCGCCGACGTCATCAAGATCGAACCGCCCGGCGCCGGCGATCCCTACCGCAACCTGCCGAACCTGCCCGGCTATCCGCGCAGCGAGCACAATTACGCCTGGTATCTCGAAGCCCGCAACAAACGCAGCATCGCGCTCGATCTGTCGAAGCCGGAAGCGCAGGCGGTGCTGCAGCGGCTGGTTGGCGAGACCGATGTCTTCATCACCAACTTCCCGCCCTCCGTCAGGTCCAAGCTCGGCCTCACCTACGAGACGCTGGCGCCGTTAAACGCGCGGCTGATTTATGCGTCGTTCACGGGTTATGGGGAGAAGGGCGAGGAAGCGGACAAGCCGGGCTTCGACAGCAATGCCTATTGGGCGCGGTCGGGGCTGATGGATCTGGTCCGCGCCGACGAGACCACGACACCGGCGCGATCGGTGGCCGGCATGGGCGATCACCCCTGCGCCATGGCGTTCTACGGCGCCATCGTCACCGCGCTGTACCAGCGCGAGCGCACCGGAAAGGGCTGCCACGTCGCCTCCAATCTGATGGCGAACGGGGTCTGGGCGGCGTCCGTGCTGGCCCAGGCCAAGCTGTGCGGAGCGACCTTCACCGAGCGGCGGCCGCGCGAGCGGGCGCTGAACGCGGTGGCCAACCACTACAAATGCCAGGACGGCCGCTGGATCATGCTGTCGCTGCTCAACGAGGAGAAGCAATGGCCGATCCTCGCCCGCTGTCTCGGCCGTGACGACCTGATCGACGATCCGCGCTTTGCCACCAAGGCGGACCGCCACGCCCGCTCGGTCGAGCTGATCCATGAGTTCGACGCCGTCTTCGCGACCAGGCCGCTGGCCGAATGGCGCAAGATCCTCGACGGCAGCGGGCTCGTGTTTGGCGTGGTCGGCATTCTCGACGACATTCCGACCGACCGGCAGATGATCGAGAACGAGGTGCTGGTGCCGTTCGAGAACGACACCATGCTGACCGTGAACAGCCCGATCTTCATCGATGGCCAGCGCAAGGTCGCCCCGCGCAAGCCGCCCGGGGTCGGCGAGCACAGCGACGAGATCCTGCGCAGCGCCGGCTTCGACGACCAGGCCATCCAGAGCTTGCGCGCGCGGGGCGCGGTGGCCTGAGCTAGCGCGTCGCGATGAAGCACATGCCGAACCGCGTCGCCGGGCCCGTCTGACAGGACAGGTTCGCGGCGCAGGTCCATTTGGAGAAGCTCTTGTCGTTGTCGGCCGGCGCGGCGCTGCTCGCATAGCAATGCCCGCCCCAGCCGTCATTGTAGACCGTGCCGGCGAGTTCGTCGCTGCCGCGCAGCTGCGGGCGGCTGGCGAAGCCGCGCGAGAAATCCGGCGTGCGCCCCTCCGCGAACGCAGTGACGATGTCGCGGCGGCGGACCTGGTCGCCGAAGAAGTGCGGCGAGCCCGGCACCACGACCGTGTTGGACGGCTTCTCCGCCATCCAGTCGACGCCGGGGAAGTGGAAGCCGCCGATGCCGCGAGTCTGGTGGCAGCCGCCGCAGCTGGAATCGTTGAGACGGCGCTCGAAACCCGCCACCGACTGGATGTTCTGCAACGTCATCCCCTGCGCGGCCGCCTTCTCCAGCGCCCCGACCACATCGGCCTCGGTGAACAGCGGAGCCGGCGCGCTCGCATCGCCCTGCACCAGCCCGTAGGCGGGCAGCATGTCGGAATTGACGAAGCCGGTCGGCGTCGGCGCCACCGCAACCTTCGCCAGGAATTTGTCGGGGATCACGGCCATGCCGCGGTCGAGCTCGCCGAGATGGACGGGATCGAGCAGCCAGTCCTTGAACTCGCGCGCCAGCGCGGCATCCGACAGCAGCCGGTCGCGATCGATCTGGTCCTCCAGCACCGCCTCCTCGAACGTCCCGCTCGCGGCCTGATAGTCGAACACCTTCATCATGTAGTCGGTGCGGAAATCGCGGACCGCCGATTTCGGCGCATGCGCGATCTGCAGATTGGTCTCGATGCGGTGGATGTTCTCCGGCCGGATCAGCGCCAGCGGCCCGTCCGGCTCCGACAGCTTCGCCGCGAGCTCCGGACCCGTCAGCTGCAGCTCCGATGTCGCCAGCCAGCGCTTGGCGATCTCGGCGCAGCTCGGCGTGTTGCTCTTCGCCTCCGCGTCGCTACGCGCCTTGAGCACGATGTTCAGCGTCATCGGCAGCCGCGGCGAGGAGATCTCGCCGCCTTTGGCCTCCGGCGGCGTGGTCCGCGTCAAACGGTACAGCAGCCGCACCTCGCCGCAATGCTCGGGATCGACGAAGGCACGGTCCATGCGGTTGACGACGCCCGCCAGCACGAAACGGGCATCGCCGGAATCCAGCATCGCGCGGTCGAACAGCTGAAACGCGTAGGACGTGCCGACGCCGATGCTCTCGTTCGGCAGGGACGCCTTGTGCTTCTCGACGTAGCGGTCGAACTCCGCCTTGAGCCCCTTGCGCACCGGCAGCATCGACGGCAGCGCGAACAACGCAGCGTCGGTCAGCGGCGCGTCGCCGGCCCGCGCGGGCGCCAGCATCCGGCCGAGGCCGAACGGGCCGTTGTCGAGCGCGCGCAGCGCAAACGGTTCAAGGATCGCCGTGCCGCGCTCGAGCGGCGCGCTCTCGTCTGCCTGCGCGAGCGAGCTCGAGCACAGCATGGCCAGGCCAACTATCAACCGACGCAAGGCGCGCCTCCTCTTCCAAACCAGACCTCGCGGGCCGGGCCATCACTCCCTCCGCGCGCCGGCTTGCTAGGGGCCGAAGATAGCCGAAAGGCGGCAGCGGCGGACAATTGTGCGACGAGGCGCCTCACGTCGCGGTGAGGCGCCTCGTCGGATTCGCTTATGGAAGAGATGGCCGGTCAGCGCGCGACGACAAGACCCTTGGTGGTGTACACCACCCAGCGGCCGTCCTGCTTGCGGATTGCGTCGACCTTGCCGAGGCCGGGCACCGGATCCCCCGCATAGACCTCGTAGAGGCCGCCGCGGCCCTCGATCAGCGCGCCGCCACGGCCGACGTCGCGCAGCACCCAGCCCTCGACGACCTTGGGCTTGCTGGTCTCGGTGCGGGTCGCCTCGGCTCGCGCCGCCTCGGCGCGGGCGGCCTCGGCCCGGCCCGGCTCCGTCCTGGCCGTCTCGGTCCTGGCTGTCTCGGTTCTGGTCGGCTCGGTCCTGGCCGGTTCGGCCCGGCTTGCCTCCTGTCGCATCGGCACGCCTGACGGCGGGACCGCCGCATTGATCGCCCCGATGGCCTGCTGCGGCACGGACGCCGTGCTGTCACGGGCGGTCGCCTGCGTGGCTGCGGAGGCCTGCGCGGCGCGCAACCGATCCACGGCCTCGCTCAACCGCTGCAATTCGCTGGGCTTGCCTGCCTTGGTGGTCAGCTCCCCCAGCACCTTCTCCAGCCGGTCGAGACGCTCGGCCGACTTGTTCAGCTCGACCAGGCTGGTCTGGCTGGTCTGCTCGAGGCTGGCCTTGAGGTTGGCGATCTCGTTGTCGATCCGCGCGACCGCCGCACTCAGCGTCGGATCGGCCGCGCCGCCCGAACCGGTGTCGGCCACGCCGCCCGTGGAGCGATCGACGAAGGTGGCGGTGGCGAGACCGCCGGCCACGCCGCCGACCACCATCGCCAGCAGCACGATCGCGGCAATCGCCGGAAGTCCAAGCCGGCCGGCGGGCACGGCACGCGGCATCGCGGGCGTGCCCGAGGACGGCGGCGTTGCCGCTCCCGCGCCGGCTGCCATGCTTGCGGCAGGCGACGGCTTGGCGCGCGCATCGAATTTGAACGGTTCGGCCTTCAGCTTGGACCTGGCCCAGGCGGTCGCCTTATCGACCGCGGCACCGGCCATCCCCGCCATTCGCGCCGGCTCGGCGACCGCATCCGCCGCGGCCATCGGCCGCTTCGGGGGCTCGGTCCTGGTCGGAGCCTCGGTCTTGGCAACCGTCTCCGGCTTTGCGGCCATCTCCGGTTTGGCGGCCAACTCGGGTTTGACAGCCGGCTCCGGCTTGGCGGCGCCGTCGGGCTTTACGGCGGCCGCGGGCTTGCTTGCGGTCTCCACCTTGACCGGCGTCTCCGGCTTGCCCGGCAGCTCGGCTTTCGGGGCGGTTGTCCCCATCGGGCCGATCTTCGGTGCGTTGGACGCGAGCGTCGACAGCTTCGGCGTCTCGACCTTGAGCAGGTCGCCGGCGGCAGCCGCGATCTTCACCGGCTCCGACTTCACCGGCTCGGTCCGGATCAGATCCAGGATGGTTGAAGGGGGTTTGGCAGCCGCCTGGCTCGACGCGCTCTGGCCGGCCTTGACCGGATCCGGCCTGGTGCCGCTGGTCTTGATGGCATCGGCCTTGATCTTGTCGGCCTTGATCGGATCCGGCTTCGCCTTGTCGGACTTGACCAGGTCGAGCCGCTTCGGCTCCGCCTTGCTGAGCTCCGGCTTCGCTGCCTCGGTCGATGTCGCGACGGTCTTGAGGACGCCGGCCTTGATGTCCTCAGACGGGAGCGGATCGGCCTTCATGGCGTCAGTCCTGGCTGCGTCAGTCTTGGCCGCATCGGTTTTGGCCGCTTCGGTTTTGGCCGCATCCGGCTTGGTCGCCGCGACCTTGGTCTCCGTCCCGGCCCGCACGGCCTCCACCACGACCAGCTCAGGCTTGGCCTCGGGCTTCGCCGTGGAACTTTCGGGGAGCGCAGGCTTGATGTCCGCGGCCGGGCGGTCCGCCATCGGCGACTCATGATCGGGCGAGATCATCGCCGGCCCGACTGGCGCGAGCGCCGGTACGGCGGTATCGACAACATCGGGGGACACAGAGGTCTTCAGCGCCGGCTCAGCATTGGCGATGCCCGGATCGGCCATGCCAAGGCTGGTCTGTTCGGCCTTTTGCTCGCTCACGTTCAAGTCTCCGGATGACGTTGAGCCCTTGGTAACCTTAGTTAGCGTTTGATTGATTGCCAAAATCTTACTTTTGCTGGGCTTACCTGAGTTTTAGGGATTCATCCGGGGCGGATTTGCGCCGACAACGTGGAGCAGATGTGGCAAGCGGTGCTCGAATATTCATCGCTCCCGGGCCTGGTCCCTGCGCAGCGGACGATCGGCAGTAAGGCCGGCCCTGGTCCTGATCAGCCCCGACGAGCCGCGCCAAATCGGCTCGCGGCACGATTGCGCCCGAGATTCTGCCGGTGATCACCCTCCTTCTGATGAGAGGGCGCAGGGAAGACCGGGCATCGACTGATACCCGCGGCCCCCGTGCGGAAGAAATGCACGGGGCAGGAACCACAGGCTCAGCCGGACATACCCGGCCTTCCCTGCGCGATGGCTTTACGGCTGCTTCGTAGTCTCCCCGGTGCGCCGGGCTTTCTGGTCCCGTGACCTGCGCAACGCCTCAAGCGTTGTCGCAAGCGTGGCATCGGCTTCGGGATGCCAGGACCCTACGACTTGACCGTCCGCACCAGACCTGCTCGCCGGCCCTGCTTGCGCAGAGCCCCAGGTTTGACGCGGCCACCGCTCCCCGCTGCTACGCCTCGTGACGATCGGCCGAAACGTCCCTCTTCATTGCAGGCGGGATGGCCGGGATCATCGTTGTGATTTGCCCGACATTGCAAGCCGACAGCGTGCGGCAAACTGGCTCGACGGGCAGTTTGCGCATGACGGGGATGCAGGAATTGCCCGTCGGGTGGAGGCGCACGAGAGAGGCAAGCTGCATGCAGCATGACCGCCCTGCTTAGTTTAGTGCACTGTCACCGTAATATGTCACCGTAATATCCGCCCCTCGGACTAGCCGCCCAACCATACGGCGTGAAAGGGACTCAATTCCTTTTACGGTTCGTCCACATTGCCCATGTTATTGCCCGCACGATGGCCATTCACAAACTTTATGGCGAGCTTGCCGCCTCGCTGGTGCGCGCCACCACGGAACGCTGTGAGCCTGGCGAGCCGCGCACCCGTGTTGGCGCCAAACTCGACGGTTCGGGCGGCCTGTCTGCCTACGAAGGCGCGTTGCTCATCCTCCACCGGCTGGGGCTGGCGACTCCCGACCACAAGCTGGCGATCGATGGTGGCCGGGTCGTACAATTCGTCACGGAGCGATCGCGGAACGGCGAAGTCAAATTGCCGCCGATCGACGACGTCCTTGAACCGTGGCTCTCGGTTGCAGACCAGGAGGGTCATCTGTCGCTCAAGCGCCTGCCCTTTGTCCCGCATGACGATATCAGGCCCGTGATGGACGCACTTGTGGCGCTGGACTACGCCAGGCCGGCGGGCAATGCCTGCATATGGACGGACAAGATCGGCCGTGCGATGCAGATGACCAGCTACTGGGACGAGAACAATTTGTCGCGTCAGGAGCTCGAGGAGCGGGACGTCGATCTGGAGATGCGCAAGGCGCTGGCTTCCATTCCCGAGGATGTCAGGCTTGCGGCGCTCAGAGGCAACCGCATAGGCGTCGTCAAGGCTTTGGCCGCGCGTTGGGTTGATGGCGTTTGGCTCCCCGATACGGCCGACGAGGCCCCTTGGTGGCGTCTCACCGCAGTCGGTGATGGAGCAGCCCGATTGGTGGAGTTGATCCAGGGGGCTGACGACCCGGTGACGCGCGAGGTCAACTAGGCATGGTCGCACCGCGCGCTCAACCGGATGACTTGTTCTTGCGGCTCCTCGAGCCGGGTTCGCTGCTGAGCAAGATCGTCATAGCTCGCTTGAACCGCTTTACCCGTCACAACCCGCCAACGCATTTCGGGGTCGAGAAGGGGTGGCGCTGGCTGTTTAATCCTGTTGGTGATGCCAGAGGGCGCGGGCTTCTCAAATATTACCGGTATTGGCGGGCCTTCAAAGTCAATGACCGGTTCTGTACTGAAGTCGCACTTCAATTCGGTCGACCTGACGTGCATACCATCATGTTCAACGGACGTGACGCCGCTGCGGATGAAAGAGCGCAGTTGAGCGAGAGCATGCGGACCGGGCGTTCATATTACGAGGCCAGCCCCACGTTCCACGCCGCCGTCGGCAGATTGAAGGGCATCGGCATTTCCTCCGAATTTGGCACGTATCAGGAAGATCGGGGCGCATACAACGCCCTGGGGCTGCAGGGCACCGTGGCCGGTCTTGAACGGTTGGAGGCGCTTGCCGCAGAGGATGCAGGTTATCGCTCGCCGGACGAACGCGAGGCGGCTGCACGGCGATTCCGGATCTTTCTTTTGCGAAACTGTCTTTGCAACTCCAAGGATTATCGCGAGCGCCATGCCGACGTCGGAGGCTCGCCCTATGACGATCCCGGGAATTGGCCGAAGGAAACCTGATTGATCATGAATGATCAAGTCGATTCGAGAGCGACGGCGAACTCCGCCAGATTCTAGCTGCGACCGGCGGGGCGAACAGTTTCGGCGAAAGATTTGATAAGAGTCGGTGCGCACCATCGACATCCGTGCACGGTCACCGAGTCGTTGGCTACGCCGATCCACCCTGCTCCATCTCGATGATCCGGTCGTAGAGCTCCCTGACGGTGAGCGGCTTCAGGCGCTCGGCTTGATCCCAGAGCCAGATCAGCAGATGCCACGGCGTCATCGCTCGCTCCTCGCCAAAGTGCTGCAGGATCTCGTCGCGGGTCAGTCGAAGACCGTATGTCTCGAGCAGGGCTCGTGCGAAGTCTTCTCCATCGGCGCCTGCAACGCCCAGGTCGTGCACGACGTCGGTCTCGGGAGAGATCGGTTTGCCGTATCTGGTGACGTGTCTGACGAAGCGGCTGAACTCTTGAAAGGAGACCATTTTGCAGATCCTGCAGCCGTGCCGGTCAGACGCTTCCCTCGTGCTCGATCACGAGCACCCTGGCCATGCCGACGGGATGGGCGACATGCTCGTCGCCCGCGCAGGCGTGGAAGATGTCACCGACCTCAAGAGCGTGAACGACCGTGCCGCCTGCGGAGCGCGTATGCATGTCCACCTTGCCGTCGAGCACGACGAAGACCTCGGGGCCGTCGTTGACGTGCCATCGATAAGGCTCGTCGGTCCAGTGCAGCCGGACGGTTGCGGGGGACGCGAAACGCTCGATGTCCAGCGCGTCCCACGCGCGGGTTGCGAAAAACTCGCGTGGCACGATCTTCTGCACGAATCATGTCTCCCTTTCACCAGAGAAATGGTAGAAATTCCTTTGCCAGGGCGCAGCTTGCGCTTCGACGGAAGACGCCTGCGAATCGCTGTTTCTCGCCAATCACTGCTTTGCAATGGACATCGACCGAACCAACAAGCGCATCATCGCGCTCCTGGAGCAGAACGCGAGACTCAGCGCCGCTGCCATCGGCCGCGAGATCGGTCTGTCACGACCGGCGGTGCAGGAGCGCATTCTGGCCATGGAGCAGAGCGGCGTCATCCAGGGCTATCATGCGACGATGGGTGAAGGGGTCGGCCTCGCCCGCGCGGTCCTGTTCATCCGCATCGCCGAGCGCCCCTGCGATCGCGCCCTGACCTGGCTGTCCTCGCTGCCCGGGGTGGTGTCGGTTGCTTCGTTGGCTGGCGAGTGGGACGCTCTCGCGACGGTGACCTTGCCCAGTGTTGCCGACCTGTCGGCCCTGAATGACGAGATCGCCGCCTCTCCATTGATCTCGGAGTCGCGCAGCCAGATCGTCCTCAAGACGTACGAGAGGAAGGGTGGAGTGGCGACCTCGGCATGATGCTGCGGCTCTATGCGATGATGGTGTCCACAATCACCGAATGCCGGATTTGGAGCTGAGAGCGATGATCGAAGCGGAGCGGCTGTCGCGGCGGCGTTTCGTGCAAGGCGTGGCGGCGCTCGGCGCGGTAGGCGCCGCACCGGCGCACGCGGCGGCGGAGAGAGCGGCGTCCGCCTCCGACGTGCTTGCGGACAAGGGCATCATGGTGGCGATGCGCGACGGCGTGCATCTGGCCACCGACATCTACTGGCCGGCGAGCGACGGCAAGACATTGGACGGGCGATGGCCCGTCATCATGAACCGCACGCCCTATGGGCGCGAGAAGACCGCCGCGCGCGAGATGACGGCCGATGGGCGCAGGCGCACGCGGGCGGAGGTCGCCGACTATTACGTGCGGCGCGGCTATGTCTTCATCTATCAGGACACGCGCGGCCGCGGCGGCAGCGAGGGCCAGTTTGTCAAATATCTCGACGACGGCCAAGACGGCTACGACATGTGCCAATGGATCATCGCCCAACCCTGGAGCGACGGGCGGATCGGCATGCTCGGGACCTCCTATGACGCCCACACCCAGGCCGCGGCGGCATGCGCCGGGGCGCCCGGCCTCAAGGCGGTGTTTCTCGACTTCGGCGGCTTCTCCAACGCCTATCAGAGCGGCATACGGCAGGGTGGCGCGTTCGAGCTGAAGCAGGTGACCTGGGCCTACAATCTCGGGCTCGACAGCCCGGAGCTGGCCCGCGACCCCGTCCGCCTTGCGGCGCTGAAGGCGGTCGATCTCAAGGCCTGGTTCGCATCGATGCCCTGGAAGCGCGGCCACACGCCGATCAGCCTGATCCCCGACTACGAGGACTACGTCTTCGACCAGTGGCAGCACGGCACATTCGACGGCTATTGGAAGCGCCTCGGCATCTACGCCGCCGGCTTCTATCCCCAGCTGGCGCACAGCGCCACCGTTCATCTCTCAGGCTGGTACGATCCCTACTCCCGCACGGCGACCGACAATTTCACCGGCACGCGCCAGCAGTCGGCGCAGCCGGCGCGGCTCATTCTGGGGCCGTGGACACATGGGGCCAGATCGACGACGTTCGCCGGCGATGTCGATTTCGGGCCGGAGGCGACCTTCGAGAACGCCACCGGACAGGACTACTTCGCCTACCGCCTCGCTTATTTCGACCGGCACCTGCGCGGCATCGCCAACGCGGACAGCGAGCAGCCGCCGGTGCGCATCTTCGTGATGGGCGGCGGCAGCGGACGGCGCAACGCCGAGGGGCGGCTGGATCATGGCGGCCGCTGGCGCAGCGAGACCGACTGGCCGATCCCGCGCACGCAATGGACGCGCTTCTACTGCCACGGATCAGGCGCGCTCGCCGAAGCCCTGCCTGCTGCCGATGCCGATCCGATCAGCTACGACTTCGATCCGCGGGATCCCGTCCCGACGATCGGCGGCGCCGTTACATCCGGCGAGCCCCTGATGCGCGGCGGCGCCTTCGATCAGCGCGAGACGGCGGCGGTCTACGGCGCCAAGCCGCCATTCCTGCCGCTCGCCGCGCGCCCCGACGTGCTGGTGTTCGAGACGCCGCCGCTCGAGCGCGATGTCGAGGTCACGGGCCCGATCAAGGCCTCCCTGTGGATCGCGTCCAACTGCCCGGATACGGATTTCACGATCAAGCTGATCGATGTTCACCCGCCGAGTTCGGACTATCCGGAAGGGTTCGAGATGAATCTGACCTCGGGCATCCTGCGCTGCCGCTATCGCGACAGCTGGGAGGAGCCGAGCCTGATGGAGCCCGGCAGGACCTATCCCATCAAGGTGACGGCGTTGCCGACCTCCAACCTGTTCAAGACAGGCCACCGCATTCGTCTGGACATTTCGTCGAGCAACTTCCCGCATTTCGACGTCAACCCGAACACCGGAGCGCCGGAAGGACGCGGCCTGTCGACGCGCGTCGCCACCAATACCGTGTTCGTGGATTCCTCCCGTCCGTCTCACGTTCTGCTCCCGATCATTCCCGGACGGTGACGGCAGGGGCGCCTTGTCACTGCTTTATTTTATGCACTGTCACCGAAATCGCAATCGTTCATTGCTCCCGCTCCATGAGACGGCACTCTGTGAGTTGAAGGTCAATCTTCAATTTTGCCAAGAGCAACGAGGAGACCAATTCCTCAGTCAAGAAGAGTTTATGACGAACGATCTCCTCAACCCATAAATCTGGGCCATCCAGAGCGGCAGAGGAGAGCGCGACATCGCCGTCTTTGGCCCAGGAATTGATTTTCCAGATCTCGCTTCCCGTTTCCTTGTTCGAGACGAGCAACTCCACACTCTTGCTTTCGGTCGGAAGGAACGTCCTTTTTCTTGCTCCGAGATTGATATAGTAGAATTTTTCTTCGATCGGCGTTTTCAGATCATCTTGGCATATCTGGAATGGAACAAGGCTACCACTGCCGAGATCGAATCGCGCCAGCACCTCCGCCAAGCGTTCTCTCGCGGCAAAAAAACGACCAGCGATAAACAGATCTCCTACAAGCTTAAATCGCTTCTTGTCGAATACAGCGATTGCTTCTGGAAGATCATGGCGCCCTAGCGCGTAGCCCTGCGTATGCCTTTGCATAGCCGCAAAGACTTTTTCACTCTCGCTCGATTCATGCCGCGCCGGTTCCCAGTCCTCCCCCAGGAATTTAGCTCGGAGTCCTTGCTTGTAACCGATGCGGTAGTCTTCCATCACGCTACTGAACCAGACTCTGTTGCTCATGCAGCTCTCCTCGCTAACTTCATCCGTGGATGCCGCGCCTTGTAACCGAACAATCGGGATTGCGAATAGGTCTCAGAAGTCCTGGACTTCGTCATCGTGCTAGCCAGACCAGTCGGAAGCTAAGACGGATTGGCGAAAGCTCAGCCGCATTCTCAAGAAGGGATTTCCAACCGCTCATAGGCTTAGCGCTTTCCTTCATTGGGAGTTGCTTATCCTGCCTTGCCCCACCGTCCGCACCTTCATCCTCTCCAACACGTCGGGATCGACGAGCTGGCTCACGATCGGGTGGATGCGGATGGGCTTGTCCTTCACGACCTGCTTGAAGTTCGCGAGCACCGCGATGGCGGCTTTTTTGGAGGGGGAGCTGACGTCGAGCAGCCAATGGGTGTCGCCGCTGGCCCAGTCGTCGGGCTTGAGGCGGATCGGGAAGACGCGGGCGGCCATTTTCGCGACAGTGCACTCAACAACAGCGGACGGGATGGCGGGCGCAAATGGCGCCGCCATCCGCACTGAGTGAGTAGTTTTCCGCAATACCAGAAGAGACGGAAGTAGCAGTTCGGCTGCGTCGGTCATCGCTAAGTACCGTCTGTTTCAATCATGCTCGTACGATACGGCTTGAAAATTCCTGCTTTGGACGTAACGCCACCCAAATTCGTTTGATCGGCTCTGATCTCGTCCAACCAGGGAGCGCTGATTTCGAGTCTTGTCAGCAACGGCGCGTCGGGCGCGACCTCGATCGTGACGGATTGCAATTCGACCTTGGCACCGATCACGCGGGAAAATTCTTCCGGGCAGATCTGCTGCGCCCGCTCGTAGGGCTGGCCAGGCGGAAACCAGATGAAGGCGGGGTAGGAATCCTCTGTTAGGTCACGCTTGCCCTCACGGAGATGCGCGAGCGTTGCCGGCTCTGTGCTGAACTTTCCTGGCAACGAATCTGCCGTGAGCGGTTGCTTGCAGGCCAGCCCATGCTCCTTCCTGCGGGTGGCCCATTCCCTGACATTGTATGCCATCGCCGCGACCAGCATGCCGTATTGGCCGAGGTCGACAACCGGGGCAACGCCCTTCACGATGGCGTAGGTCGTTTCACCGGTCCCCCAAGAGGCTCCTCCCTTCCAGTAATGCACCGAGATGATGCTGGAGCCCGACTTTCCGGCTCCATTGATGCTGACCGAGAAGGCAAGCCGATAACGAAAGGTGGCATCGCTCCTGCCGCAAGCCGACAGCAGCGATGCCAAACTTCCTGCTAGAAGTGCCAGTAGAGTGCGTCGTGCCATCATCCTGCTTTTCCCGCCGACGATTCGTCATCAACATCCGCAGCAACCACACCTCTGCGGTGCAGTCGCCGACTCAGTTCCGCTCTTCCTTTGCCTGTGCTTTGCTAACTACCTTGACCTTCATCTTAGCGTTCCACGCGCGCGTCGCGGAAAACTCCCGTAGCACGATCTTCCTGGCGAATCGACAGACGCGAGGCCCCGCCATCGGCGGGGTCTCTGCTTCACGCCAGGCAACTCAACCACCGGCTGCCGCCGCGTGCTGCGCGGCCATCTCGGCATCCGCCGCGGTGACGCGCTGGAACGCCGCGCGCGACGTGATGCGCTCGGCATAGCGGGTGAAGACGTCCTTGCGGGGCACGATGCCGAACATCATGGTCCAGTTCAGCGCGATGCCCCACAGGATGTCCGCGGTGGTCATGCGCTCGCCGAGCAAATAGGGTCCCTTGGCGAGCTGCTGCTCCAGGGCGCCGAGCATCGTGTCGTAGTCGGCGTAGGGCGACTGCGTGACGGGCGCCGGCTCGCGCTTCATGAAGTGGTCGATGACCGCCGGCTCGAACGAGGAGCCGTAATAGGCGATCCAGCGCAGATAGGGCCCGCGCCTGACATCGTCGAGCGCGGGCGTCAGCCCGGCCTCGGGAAACAGATCGGCGAGATAGATGAAGATCGCGACCTGCTCGGTCACGATCTGGCCGCGATGGCCAACCGTCGGCACCTTGCCGAGCGGGTTGATCGCCAGGAACTCCGGCTTGCGCTGCTCGCCGGCCTTCATGTTGAGGACGTGGAGATCATAGGGCGCGCCGAGCTCCTCAAGCAGGACGCGCGCTCCGGCGGCGCGGGACTGCGGCGAATAATACAGCGTGATCTTGTCGTCGGTGGTCATGATGGTTCCTCCCGTGGCCGGCTGTGATGCCGGGCTTGTCGCACACCATACCTGACAACCCGTGTCAGGTATGATTTAAGAAGCGCATGCGCGCGAGCCGGTTGCTGTCCATCCTCACGACGTTGCAGGCCAAGGGCCAGGCCACCGCGCCCGAGCTGGCCGAGGCGTGCGAGGTCTCGGTGCGCACGATCTATCGCGACATTGACGCGCTCGCGGCGGCGGGCATCCCGGTCTATGCCGAGCGCGGGGCCGAGGGCGGGTTCCGCCTGCTCGACGGCTATCGCGTGCGGCTGAACGGATTGTCCCCGGCGGAAACCGACGCGCTGTTCATGGCCGGCCTGCCCGGGCCAGCCGCCGCGCTCGGCCTCGATGCGCTGAGCACGGCGCAGACCAAGCTGGTCGCAGCGCTGCCGCAGAGCCTGCGTGCCAATGCCGGCCGCATGCAGGCGCGTTTCCATCTCGATGCGCCCGGCTGGTTCGGCGAGGCCGAGGAGCCGCCGCATCTGCGCGCCATTGCGGATGCGCTGCTCGCCGACCGGCTGGTCGACATCCGCTATCAGAGCTGGCGTGCCGAAAAGCGCCGCCGCGTCGCGCCGCTCGGGCTCGTGCTCAAGGGCGGCAGCTGGTATCTCGCAGGGAAGGTCGAGCGCAGCGTGCGCACCTACCGGGTGGCGCGGATCCTCGACTGCACCGTGACGGACGAGAGCTTCGCACGGCCTCCCGCGTTCGATCTCGCCGCGCATTGGCGGGCCGCGACCGAGCGGCTGGAAGCGGAGCTGCATCCGAACATCGCGACCGTGCGGCTGTCGCCGCTCGGCGTGAAATTGCTGGAGGTGTGGAGCCAGCCTTATGTGCGAGCGCGCACGCGTCTTGCGGATGACGCCGATGCCGATGGCTGGCGCATCGCGACCATTCCAACCGGCACGACGCTGTGGCACGCGGCCGGCGAGCTGCTGCGCTTCGGCCCCGAGGCCGACGTGCTCGACCCACCCGAGCTGCGCGCCAAGATGGCCGAGCTGGCGCAGGCGATGGCGAGGCGGTACGACGTGTCTGCGACGACGGAGTAGGTTGCGAGCAAACCGACCTATCCGCGTCATTGCGAGCGCAGCGAAGCAATCCAGGGCTCAGCAAGGACTCTGGATTGCTTCGCTGCGCTCGCAATGACCGGGTGAGAGCGGTGCAAAACAATGTCGAGATGGCGTGAGCTACAGCACCACCGGCGCATCGGGCAGCTCGTTCGTCTCGCCGGCGTGCGGGGGATAGTGCCTGGCGAGCTCGCGTGAGGCCGCGGCGATGCCGTAGATCGTGCCCTGCTCGAAACGGCCCTGGCGAAACTCCGCCTCCATCGCCCGGCAGATTGTCTCCCAGCCCGCCGCGCCGACCTTTGCATGGATACCGCGGTCGGCGATGATCTCGACGTCGCGATCGGCCAGCAGCAGATAGATCAGGACGCCGTTGTTGTGCGCGGTGTCCCAGATCCGCAACTGCGAGAAGATGTCGAGCGCGCGCTCGCGCGGCGGCTGGTTGCGCCACAGCGGCTGGCCGTCGAGCGCGCCTTCGACGACGAAGCGCAGCTGGCCGGCATGGGTGCGCTCGCCGTCCTTGATCGCCTGCTCGATGCGCACGAGCACGGCGGGCGTGAAGATCCGCTTCAGCTGCCAGTGGTGATGCAGAAGGTGCCGTCCGATCCGCCTGATGCCCATGGTCGCGCGCCCCGTTCTCACCAGCTGCCCGAGGCGCCGCCGCCGCCAAAACTGCCGCCGCCGCCGGAGAAGCTGCCGCTGTCGCTCGAGCTGCCGCTGCTCCAGCCTGATGACGACGAGCCGCTCGACCAGCCGCCGCGGCGGCCTGATGACGACGGCATCGTCGCGGGCAAGCCGCCGGCGATGAAGGCGATGACGATGCCGGCGACGCTGGACAGCAGCGCCAGCGTCATCGATCCGACCAGGACCCAGGCCAGAATTCCCATCGCGCCGCCGGTCGCCAGCGAGCCCAGCAGCCGGCCGAACAGCGTGCGCAGCACGCCGCCGAGGAAGATCGCACCGAAGAAGGCGACCGGCGCGTATGAGACGATGGAATCGATGTCGAGATCGACGCCATGCGACGCCTGCGGCTGCGGCGCCGGCAGAGCCTCGCCATTGATCACGCCAATGATGCGATCGACCCCGGCGTCGATGCCGCCGGCGAAATCGCCGCTGCGGAACCTCGGCGTGATGACCTCGTCGATGATGCGGCGGGCGGTGACGTCGGTGAGGCTGCCTTCGAGGCCGTAGCCGACCTCGATGCGAAGCTTGCGGTCGTTCTTGGCGACCACCAGCAGCGCGCCGTCGTCGACCTTCTTGCGGCCGATCTTCCAGGCTTCGGCAACGCGGATCGTGAACTGCTCGATCGCCTCCGGCTGCGTCGTCGGCACGATCAGCACCGCGACCTGGCTGCCCTTGCGGGTCTCCAGATCCCTCAGCTTCTGCGTCAGGCTGGCGATATCGGACGAGGACAGCGTGCCGGTCTGATCGACGACGCGGCCTGTGAGTTGCGGCACCGCGACGTCGGCCAGCACCATTGTGGCGAGGCAGACGAGCAACGTCGCAAGCAGCGCCTTGACGGCCGAGCGCACGCGCAAGATCGGATGCTCCGGCTATTTGGCGGGCGCTGGCGACGGCGCGTTGAAGTCGACCTTCGGCGCGACCGAGATCTCACGCTCGTTCTCGACCGTGAAGTTGGCCTTCTCCTTGTAGCCGAACGCCATCGCGGTCAGATTGTTCGGGAAGGTGCGGATGCCGACGTTATACTCCTGCACCGACTTGATGTAGCGGTTGCGCGCCACCGTGATGCGGTTCTCGGTGCCTTCGAGCTGGGACATCAGGTCGCGGAACAGCGCATCCGATTTCAGCTGCGGATAGTTTTCGGTCACGACCAGCAGCCGCGACAGCGCGCTGCTCAATTCACCCTGGGCGGCCTGGAACTTCTGCAGCGCAGCGGGATCGTTGACGACGTCGGGCGTGGCCTGCACGCTGCCGACCTTGGCGCGGGCGTTGGTGACGCCGAGCAGCACGTCCTTTTCCTGCTGGGCAAAGCCCTTGACGCTGTTGACCAGGTTGGGAACCAGATCGGCGCGGCGCTGGTACTGGTTGACCACCTCGGACCAGGCCGCCTTGACCTGCTCGTCATTGGTCTGGATGGCGTTGTAGCCGCAATTGGTCAGGCTCAGCGTCATGAGCGCCGCCAGCACGGTCAGCAATCTCCGCATCGCAATTTCCCCCTTCGGCCGACCGCGCCCGGGAACTTTGTCCGGGCGCGGCGTTGCCTTCGCAAGGTGAGATAGGCGACATCGCGGCAAAATGAAAGGCTGCGGATCGCAGCGTTGCGTCGCGGCTGCCTCAGCG
Organism: Bradyrhizobium sp. SSBR45G; assembly: GCF_030159255.1. Lineage (GTDB taxonomy): Bacteria > Pseudomonadota > Alphaproteobacteria > Rhizobiales > Xanthobacteraceae > Bradyrhizobium. The sequence continues at coordinate 28,911 of NZ_BSCT01000055.1, forward strand.
CGTGACGGTGCTGCTGCGGCTGACGGTGCCGCCATTGGGCCCGGTGGTCGTTCCGGTATGGGTGCAGGTGCCGCCGGCGCAGGACGTCTCGCCGCTGTTGGTCACGACGCGGCCGCGCGGGCCGGTGTAGGTGCCGCCATGGCTGCGGCTGCAGCTGCCGCCGACACAGCCGCCCGAGGCGGAGGTCGACCACGTGCCGCCGCGCGGACCCATGCCGCCGCCGCTGCGCGTCCAGGCATTTGCGCCCGAGGTGCCCAGGGCCATCACCATGGCGCCGATCGCGACAGCCGCGAATGAGGTCCGAACTGAAAGCATCTGTCTCTCCTGTTACGTCACCACCGCCTCATGGCGTAGACGGAGCATCACCCACCAAGTTTGCGGGCGGTTTGCAGGAAGGGGCGACAGTGTAACGTTTTGTAACGGTCCTCCGGGCGGGGTTGCCCGGCACAACGAGGTGTTCTTAAAGCTATCAGCATGGACCAGCGGCCCCATCTCCTGATCATCGAGGACGACATCGAGATCCGCAGCCTGCTGCGCGACCATCTCGCGCGCGAAGGTTTTCGCGTCGATGTCGGCGACGGCGGCGCGGCGCTGGACCGGTTTCGCAACACCTTCGGCGATCCTGATCTCGTCGTGCTCGACATCATGCTGCCGGGCGAGGATGGACTTTCCATTTGCCGCCGGCTGCGCGCGACCTCGCGGGTGCCGATCCTGATGCTGACGGCCAAGGGCGACGAGATCGACCGCATCGTCGGGCTCGAGATGGGCGCCGACGACTACCTGCCAAAGCCGTTCAGCCCGCGCGAACTGGTGGCGCGCATCCGCGCCATCCTGCGCCGCGCCGAGCCGGCGCCGCTGGAAAACCGCCGCTTCCTCGTCAATGCGAAGCTCACGGTCGATCTCGACAAGCGCGAGATCGCGCATGCGGAGGAAGGGCCGCTGCCGCTGACCAGCGCCGAGTTCGAGCTGCTCGGCTGCTTCCTGGTCAGGCCCAACCGCGTGCTGTCGCGCGAGCAGCTGATGGACTGGACCCGCGGCCGGCAGGCCGATCCGCTCGACCGCACCATCGACGTGCAGGTCAGCCGGCTGCGCAAGAAGATCGAGCGCGAGGGCGAGGACGAGCTGATCAAGACGGTGCGCAGCGCCGGCTACATCTTCACCGGCTCGGTCAAGGAGCTTTAAGCCGTGCTCGGGCGTCTCGGCTTCGCCGGCCGGCTGATGGCCATCGTGCTGTTCGCGCTGATTGCGCTGTGGGCGGTCGGCCTCGGCTGGCTGTTCCTGAGCGAATCGCGCGAGGACATCTTCAGGCGGCTGTTTCCGGTCCCTGAGCAGGTCAGCGCCATCGTCCAGCTGATCGAGAGCGCCGGGCCGGCAGATCGTCCCCTGGTCCTGAAGGCGGTGAGCAGCGAACGTCTCCAGGTCACGCTGACGCAGGAGCGGCCCGAGGCCTCCGCGGAGGCCGTGCGCCGGCCGCTCGCCGAACAATTCCTGACGTTATATCTGCAGTCGCTGCAGCCGCGCGACGTGATCGTGCTGAGGCCCCGCGCCGGGCTGCCGCGCTGGCGCGACTGGCACATCGGCGACAATTGGCGCAACGTCGGCCGCTCGGTACGTTTTGCCGTGTCGCTGCGCGACCACGGCTACCTCGTGTTCGAAGCCAGCGGTGTCACCGGTCGACGCCTTCTCGGCCTGCCGCCCGGCTTCGGCGTCGGCCTGCTCGGCGCGCTGATCGGCATGGCCGCCGTGATCGCGATCGCGCGCGAGGCGCGCCCCTTGCGCCAGCTCAGCCAGTCGCTCGGCCAGTTCAGCAGCGATGCGACCGCGGTTCACGTGAAGCCGGCGGGCGCGCCGGAGATCCGCAGGCTGATCACGGCCGTGAACGACATGCAGACCCGCATCTCCGAGCTGGTGCGCGGCCGCACGCTGCTGCTCGGCGCGGTGTCGCACGATCTCAAGACCTACATCACCCGGCTGCGGCTGCGCGTCGAGCGCCTGCCCGAGGAGGAGCAGCGCGACAAGGCCGCCGCCGACCTGGACGAGATGACACGCCTGCTGGAGGACGCCCTCGCTGTATCCCGCGGCGGCTTCGCCGCGATCCAGCGGCAGCCGGTCGATCTCAAGGCTCTGCTCGCGGAGATCGTCGAGGACCGGCGCCAGAGCGGAGCGCGCATCCAGGCCGAGCTCGGCCATGGACCGCTGAACGTTCTGGCCGAGCCGACGGCGCTGCGGCGCCTGTTCATCAATCTGATCGAGAATGCGCTGCGCTTCGCGACACGCTGCACCGTGCGACAACTGCCCGGCCGCGAGGTCGTGATCGCGATCGACGACGACGGCCCGGGAATTCCGCCAGACGCCCGCAACGCGGTGTTCGAGCCATTCTTCCGGCTCGATAATTCCCGCAGCCGCAGCACCGGCGGCAGCGGGCTGGGTCTCGCCATCGTCAAGCAGATCGCCGACGCGCATGGCGCGAGCCTCGATCTGTCGACCTCGCCCGAAGGCGGCCTGCGGATGCGCATCGCATTTCCTTCCGATGCGTCGGTTCGGTGAAGCGATCTCTCTCGGCACGGGTGCTGCAACCTCTCCCCGCCCTTTGCGGCAGGGCTATCGCATATGACCAATCTAAGTTTTTCGCGAAACCGTCTCCACATCGTCATGCCCGGGCTTGTCCCGGCCATGACGGCGTGGAAACAGACGAGCACAACACTTCGATCGTCAAATCGATAGCCCCGCCCTTTGCGGGGAGAGGTCGGATTGCGCAGCAATCCGGGTGGGCATGGCACATCCGGAGTCAGGATCAAGGTCCATCGGACGGGCACGACGACTACGCCTCCGATGGAAACCATGGGGGCGTGTCCCCTATCAAGTTTGCGCAGATGGCGAGAATTAGTTCGCAGTAGAACAGCTGCACCGCCCGTGCCGCTGCCCCTCACCCCGACCCTCTCCCCGTGAAGAACGGGGAGAGGGAGCCTACCGTGGTCGCGGTATCCGAGACGCTCAGCTGCCCTTGCGGTCGCGCAGCTGGGTCACGAACATGTCTTGCCAGCTCGCCGGCTTGACCTTGATCGAACCGACGCCGTGCATGAACTCGGCGATCTTCAGCACGCCTTCCGGCGTCGACGAGAACCAGGTGTCCTTGTCCTGGAGCATCTCCAGCACCTCCTCCTTGGTGGTCTTCACCTTGGCGGTGCGGGCGTAGATCTCGGCGGCGGCGGCCTTGTCGTTGGCGATCAGCGTGCAGGCCTCGTCAAGCGCATCGAGGAAGGCCTGCACGACCTTGGGATTCGCATCGACGAACCGCTTGGGGGCGAACACCACGTCCATCGTCAGCCGTCCGAGCACGTCGGCGGAATTCGCGACGCGATGGATCTTGGAATCCTTGAGCTCGATGTAGGAGAACGGCGGCGAGGTGAAATGCGCCGTGATCTCGGTCTTGCCCGAGACCAGCGCCGCCACCGCTTCCGGATGCGGCAGGCCGACCGTCATCGGATCGAGCTTGGCGTAGTTCTCCTTGCCGAACTCCTGCGCCGCCATCATCTGCAGCATGACAGCCGACAGCGAGGTCTTGATGCCCGGCAGCGCGATCTTGTCACTGGACTTGAAATCCTTCAGCGACTTGATCTCCGGGTTGTTGCTGTTCATCCACAGCGAGGTCGAGGAGAGGCCGCTGACGCCGACCACCTCCACCGCCGGAATGCCCTTGGCCTTGGCCCACAGCGTGATGAAGCCGGGCGCGCCGGTGCCGGCGATGTCGAGCGAGCCCGCCATCATCGCATCGTTGATGATGTTGCCGCCGTCGAGCAGCTGCCAGCTCACCTTGAACGGACCGAGCCCGGCCTTCTCGGCCTGCTTCTCCATCAGCTTCTGATCCTCCATCACGATCAGCGGCAGATAGAGGATGCCGTAGCCCTTGGAGAGGCGGATCTCCTTGACTTCGGCCTGTGCGGCGGTGGTGGCGAGCAGCGTGGCGAGGCTGATCGCGGCGACGATTGATTTGCTCCAGGACATGGTCGTCTCCCTTGTTGTTATGGTTATAGCCGAATTCAGTGCTGCATGCCCCAGCGCCGCACCGTCTTGCGCTCGATCGTCGCAAACACGACGTTCTCGACCACGAGGCCGATGAAGATCACCGTGAACAGGCCGGCGAACACGTTGGCCGTCTCCAGCTGGTTGCGGTTCTCGAAGATGAACCAGCCGAGCCCGCCCGAGCCCGAGGACACGCCGAACACCAGCTCGGCCGCGATCAGGGTACGCCAGGCGAAGGCCCAGCCCACTTTGAGACCGGTGAGGATCGCCGGGAATGCGGCGGGGATCAGGATGAAGCGCACCAGCTTCAGCCCGCGCAGGCCGTAGTTCAGGCCGACCATGCGCAGCGTGTTGGAGACCGAGCGGAAGCCCGAATGGGTGTTGAGCGCGATAGCCCACAGCACCGAATGCACCAGCACGAAGATGATGCTGCCCTTGCCGAGACCAAACCAGATCAGCGCCAGCGGCAGCAATGCGATCGCCGGCAGCGGGTTGAACATCGAGGTCAGCGCCTCCAGCATGTCGGCGCCGATCCGCGAGCCGATCGCGATCGTGGTCAGCACCGCAGCGAGCGCAATGCCGACGCCGTAGCCGATCAGCAGCGTCTCCAGCGACACCAGGGTGCGCGCCGGGATGACGCCGTTGCCGATGTTCTCGAAGAACGCGGACAGCGTGTCGGTGAAGGTGGGAAACAGCAAGGGATTGCCGAGCCACAGGCCATAGGCCTGCCACAGCGCGGCCAGCGCCACCAGGATGATGGCCTTGCGGACCGCACCGATGTGGTAGATGCGCTCGATGATGGACAGGCTCGCCTCGACCTTGATGTCGCCGAGGGGCGTGTCTGCATTGACGATTTCGGGGCGCAGTGCCAGCGTCTCGCTCATGATCTCTCTCCCGTCCCTCAGTGGTGGCCGAACAGCATGTCGTTGATGCGCGCCTCGAGCGCGACCTGCTCGGGCGAGCCCATCGTGCCCGGCGGCACGCTGTTGAGCTCGGCGCGGACGCGGCCCGGATGCGGCGACAGCAGCAGGATGCGCGAGCCGATCTTGATCGCCTCCTCGATCGAATGCGTCACGAACAGCACGGTGAAGCGGGTGTCCTGCCACAATTGCAAGAGCTCATCCTGCATCTTGCGCCGGGTCAGCGCGTCGAGCGCCGCGAACGGCTCATCCATCAAGAGCACGTCCGGCTCCATCGCCATGCCCCTGGCGATCGCGACGCGCTGCTTCATGCCGCCCGACAGCATGTGCGGATAGGAGTCGATGAACTTGGTGAGGCCGACCTTGTCGATATAGGATTTGGCGCGCTCGTTGGCCTCGGCCGTGCCGAGCCGGCCGCTGGCGGTCAGCGCGAACACGACGTTCTCGCGCACCGTCTTCCAGGGCAGCAGCTGGTCGAACTCCTGGAACACCATCATGCGGTCCGGCCCAGGCTCGGTGACGTCGTGACCCTTGAGCCGGATGCGGCCTTCGGTCGGCTTCAGATAGCCGCCGATCGCCTTGAGAAGGGTGGATTTGCCGCAACCGGAGGGCCCGAGCAGCACGAAACGGTCGGAATCGAAGACCTTGAAATCGACGCGATAGGTCGCCGTGACCAGCGTATCCGGCGTCTTGTACTGGAGCGTGACGCCCTCGACGGAGAGCAGTGGCTCGAACTGAGACGGCGATTGATGGACAGTCATACGTCCTCCCCTCCTTGATGTTGCAGTGCGAAATTTCGCTTGGTGCACTTCGGCGTCCTTATTCGAAGTGATAGAGGAGAAGACTGACGCGAACCTGACTCCGAGGCGGACAACGAGACCTTGCGCATCCTGCTGGTGGAAGACACGCCCGAGATCGGCGCCGCCGTGACCAGCCGGTTCGAACGGATCGGCTATGCCGTCGACTGGGAGAAGGACGGCCGCACTGCGAGCGAGCTGCTCGAGGTGCAGACCTATGACCTGATCGTGCTCGACGTGATGCTGCCCAACATGGACGGTTTTGCCGTGCTCAAGCACTTGCGCAAGCGCGGCCTGCGTACGCCGGTGCTGGTGCTGACCGCGCGCTCCGCGGTCGACGACCGGATCGGCGCGCTCGACCTCGGCGCCGACGACTATCTGATCAAGCCGTTCGACTATCGCGAGCTGGATGCGCGTGCCCGCGCGCTGCTGCGGCGGGCGGCCGGCCAGTCCGACAATCTGCTGACGCTCGGGCCGCTGGTGATCGACCGCGCCGGCCGCACCGCGAGCGTCGCCGGCCAGCCGCTCGATCTGACTCGGCGCGAGCTGACCGTACTGGAAATCCTGGCGGCGCGTCCCGGGCGCTACGTCGCCAAGGAGGAGCTCGTCGAGCAATTGTTCAGCTTCGACCAGGACCCGAGCCCGAACGCCGTCGAGCAGTTCATCGCGCGGCTTCGCCGCAAGCTGGCGGCGACATCCGTCGAGATCAAGACAGAGCGCGGCCTTGGCTATCAGCTCCACGCTTCGTGACATCAGGGCCTCGCTGCGCGCGCGCCTCCTGATCGCGATCGGCGCGATCCTGGCGGTCGGCGCCGTCGTGCTGAGCCTGGCCGCCTGGCAATATGCCGCCACCGCCGCGCGCGATGCCTATGACAAGCTGATCGCCGGCGGCGCCGTGCAGATCGCCGAGAACGTCTACATGCATGGCGGCGTCGTGACGCTCGATCCGCCGGCGGCGGCGTTCGCGACGCTGTCGGCGTATGACCTCGTGTTCTACCGGGTCACCGATCCGCGCGGCGTGGTCGTTGCCGGCTATGACGACCTCGCCATGACCGTGCCCGCCGCGGCGCTGCGCGAAGGCGTCGTTCTGCGCGACGGCGTCTATCGCGACCAGGCAGTGCGCATCGCAGCCGTGGCGCGGCGGCTCGACGGCGCCCCCGGCGACGGCTGGAGCACGATCGTGCTGGCGCAGACCCTGCGCGCCCGCGACGCGCTGACCTGGGATCTCGCCTCCAAGGCGATCGGCCTGATCGCGGCGATGAGCCTGCTGGCCCTGGTCGCAACCGCGCTGTGCCTTCGCCTCGTGTTCGCGCCGCTGACGCGGATCGAGGCCGAGATCGTCAAGCGCCGGCCGGATGATCTGAGCCCGATCGCCATGACGCCGCCGCGCGAGGTGCGCGCGCTGGTCGGCGCCATCGACGGCTTCATGCAGCGCCTGTCCGAGCGCATCAGCCTGATGCAGCGCTTCATCGCCGACGCCACCCATCAGCTGCGCACGCCGCTCGCGGCGATCGACGCCGAGGTGGAGCTGTTGACGGATCAGACCAAAGATCCGAAGGCGCTCGACCGGCTACGCAGCCGCATCACAGACCTCGCCCGCCTCACCAGCCAGTTGCTCGACCACGCCATGATCCAGCACCGAGCCCAGGCGCCGCGCTTCGTCGCGACCGACATCAATGCGTTGGCAAAGTCGGTGTTGTCGCAGAGCGTGCCGCTGTCGCTCGACCGCGAGGTCTCCGTCAGCTTCGTGCCGTCAGACGAGGACGTTGTGATCGCGGTCGACGCGATCAGCGTGCGCGAGGCGCTCGCCAATCTCATCCACAACGCGCTGGCGCATGGCGCGAAGACGCGGCTGATGGTGCGGGTGGAGAAAACGGCAACGCGGGTCGCGATCATCGTCTGGGATGACGGGCCGGGCATCGCGGCGGAGGCGCAACAACGCTCATTGTCGCCGTTCCAGAAGGGCGACGCCTCCCGCGGCTCCGGCCTCGGGCTCGCGATCGCCGCCGAGGTCGCGCAGGCGCATGGGGGCAGCTTGCGGTTTGTCGGCGGCGCAGGGGATTTCAGCGTAAGGCTGGAGCTGCCGGTCGCCGATCAAGCACTGGAGCCAACTTGACGAACCAGAGCAGCTTGTATCCGAGCTGAAGCAACGATGACGGTGGCCTCCCCTCCCCCTTGCGGGGAGGGGTCGGGGGTGGGGGTCCGCGAGTCATGCTGTCAATGAGGGGCCCCCAACGAGAGCACCGATCCGCGCCCCCCAATTGAGGCACGCGGCCTGGACGCTCTAACAACTCACAAACAACTCAAATATCCAGGTCGCTCACAAGTCAGTTCAGCACCCGGTCCGACCGGGTTGATCCCTGACATTTTGGACCGGGCTGATCCCTGACAAT
>NZ_BSCT01000056.1 GCF_030159255.1 Bradyrhizobium sp. SSBR45G
ATTCTTCGCCGCAAGTCTATTTTAGCGCCTATGGGCGAACGCCGGGACCCATACCGCGTGATGTCCGAAATGGGCAGGCGGCGCGTTCCACGCGCCTCATTGAATGCGGAGGTTATGGATCCCGGATCTGCGCCAGCCGGCGCTACGCGTCGGCAGGCTTGTCCGGGATGACAGCTGTTGTTTGGCTCGGCCGTTGCTCCTCGCTGAGGCGTACGATCTGCCTCACCGTCCTTCCACCGAACCGCCGTCGTCGCGCCATTCGATCAGCTTGGCGCTGACCTCCTCCGGCTGTTCCTGCTGCGTCCAATGGCCGCTGTCGCGGACGAGATACGTTTCCAGGAGCCGGCTTCGTAGTAGCCCATGCGGATTCCGTTGGTCGTTGCAAACTGCAACGACGGCATCCAGGCTGGATCGTTCATGCGCTCCGCTTGAGCTGCTGAGCTGGCCTTTGCTGGTCGGTCGATGGCTCCGGCATGGTGCACGCGCCATGCCGCGAGGTGAAGGCGCGTCGCCTCTCTTCAGAGTTCCGCAAAACGAAATCCGCGTCGGCCGCAGCCGGCCGTCAGGCCGACTTCTTGTCGTTCGAGCGACTGCCGCCGAGCCCGGTCATGGTCAGCATCATATCCTGGAAACGCTCGGCCAGCCGCGGATCGAAGGTGAACCAGCTCTGCATGATCGCTTCAGGGGTCAGCTTGTCGATGTTACTCGTCATCTGGTGCTGCAGCCTGTCCATCACGGCGGCCTGCATCGGAGCAAGGTCGGGAAGTCCGATGAACTGCCGCGCCTCGAGCGGTGTGCAATCGATCTCGATATTGACTTTCATGTCCGCTCCGCGCTGTTCGAACCATCTCCGCACCTCGCCTGCCGGGCCCCGTTACCAGGAGACACCCGGACTCGACGTGGAGGACGTACAGTATCACCACCAGGGGCGCCCTCTAGCAAGCGGCGCGTTGCTGCAGGTGCGCAATTCCCGTGACATGGTCAATCCTGATCCCGCGGGCACCCGCCCGGCATGGAAACCGCCGCGTGCGCTGCACATCGGGGCGGCGCGGATAACCATCTCGTTTAGGCTTAAACAAACTGTCCTTGTGTGCCGCCGCTGAACTCTGGCAACATAACGCAATCGACGTGCCGCGGGTCCGCCAGGCCGCAGCCTTGGGAGCAGCCTTGGGATCAGCCTCGGGATCAGTTCATTCCGGCGCGGCATCAGACTTGCAAGCACATCGCCCGGCGTCTTGTTGCTTCTTGAAGTTCGTGCAAGAGGCGCCGCAGACATCACGAACTTCGAAGCAAGGCAGGCCGGACAGAATCGCGCCTGCCGAGAAAACAAGCGTCAAACGCGGAGAATTTGAACATATGTCGGGACGCAAATCCCTGCTCATCGCGGCGGCGATCGCATTCGTCAGCCTCGCAGCGCTGCCGGCCTCGGCCCAGACCCTGCGCTATGCCAACCAGGGGACGCTGAAGTCGCTCGATCCCTACACCTTCAAGGAATCGACCACGATTGCGCACCACGCCCATGTCTACGAAGGCCTGACCGCGCGCGACAAGGACCTGAAGATCATTCCGGCGCTGGCCGAGAGCTGGGAAACGCCCGAGCCGACCCGCTGGCGCTTTCATCTGCGCAAGGGCGTCAAGTTCCACAATGGTGAACCCTTCACCGCCGACGACGTGATCTTCTCAGCCGACCGCGTTCGCGCCACCGGCTCCAACTTCCTGTCCAACGTTCCGCCCGATGCGAAGTTCGTCAAGGTCGACGACTACACCGTCGACGTGAAGCTCGATGCGCCCAATCCCATCCTGATCTCGCAATGGGATACGTGGTACATCATGAGCAAGAAGTGGTGCGAGGACAACAACTCGATCGCGCCGACGCCGGTCTCGGCAACCACGCCGAGCTACGCCGCACTGCATGAGAATGGCACCGGCCCCTTCATCATCGAGAGCCATCAGCCCGGTGTGAAGACGGTGTTCAAGGTGAACCCGAACTGGTGGGGCAAGCCCGAGCACAATCTCAAGGAGATCGTGTTCACCACCATCTCGTCCGACGCCACGCGCGTCGCGGCCCTGCTGTCCGGCGAGGTCGACATCATCGAGCCGGTGCCGGTGCAGGACATCGGCCGCGTCGATTCCAGCCCGAACGCCCAGGTCCTGAAGGGACCCGAGCTGCGCACGATCTTCCTCGGCATGGACGAGACGCGCGACGAGCTGCTGTACTCGAACGTGAAGGGCAAGAACCCGTTCAAGGACATCCGCGTCCGCGAAGCGTTCTACAAGGCGATCGACATCGAGCTGATCAAGACCCGCGTCATGCGCGGCCTGTCGACGCCGTCGGCGCTGATGATCGCGCCGCAGCTCTATGCGCTGTCGAAGGACTTCACCCGGCCGAAGTATGACCCCGACGCCGCCAAGAAGCTCCTGACCGAGGCGGGCTATCCCGACGGCTTCGAGGTCGCGATGGACTGCCCGAACGATCGCTACGTCAACGACGCCGCGATCTGCCAGGCCGTCGTCGGCATGCTGGCGCGCATCGGCGTCAAGGTGAACCTGAATGCGCAGCCCAAGGCGCAGTACTTCGCCAAGGTGCTGAAGCCCGGCGGCTACAACACGTCGTTCTTCCTGCTCGGCTGGACCCCGTCCTCGATGGACGCCCACAACGTGATGCACGACATCATGGGCTGCCGTGACGACGCCAAGGACGTCACCCGGGGCGAAGCCAATCTCGGCAACTACTGCAACAAGGAGTTCGACGCCCTGACCGACAAGGTCCTGGTCGAGACCGATACCGCCAAGCGCGATCAGCTGATCAAGCAGGCCTTCGAGATCGGCATCAAGGACTACGGCTACATCCCGCTGCACCAGCAGGCCGTGGCCTGGGGCGTGTCAAAAAAGGTGAAGATCCCGCTGCGCGCCGACAACGCCGTGCTGCTGTTCCTCGCCACCAAGACCGAGTAGTCGGCACAACGACCAAGAGTCCCGGAAAGCAGAACTGCTTTTCGGGACTTTTCATTTGATGTGACAGGTGCTACGCGCCCTCGCATCTCGAAGGACCTGAAAGGACAAGATGCTCGCCTTCACGCTTCGTCGAGCGATCCAGGCCATCGGCGTCATGATCGCCGTGGGCATCATCTCGTTCGCGATGTTCCGCTTCGCCGGCGATCCGGTGAATCAGCTGGTCGCCATCGATGCCTCGGCCGCGGAACGCGCCAGCATCCGGCAATCGCTGGGCCTCGACGATCCCTTCATCGTCCAGTTCGGCCGCTATCTGTTCGACGCGGCGCAATTCAAGTTCGGCGTGTCCTATCAGTTCCGGCAGCCGGTCTCCGATCTCCTGAAGGAGCGCATGCCGGCGACCCTGGAACTCGCGATCTGCGCGACGATCCTGTCGCTGTTCTTCGGCATCCTAATGGGCGTGTTCTCTGCCTTGCGCCGCGACTCGGTGATGGCGAAGCTGTTCCAGATGGTGTCGCTGATCGGCATCTCGCTGCCCACCTTTCTGATCGGCATCCTGCTGATCTATCTGTTCTCCGTCACCCTGGGCTGGCTGCCGTCGTTCGGCCGCGGCGACACGGTCAGGCTCGGCTGGTGGACGTCAGGACTGTTCACCGTGTCCGGCTGGAAGGCGCTGATCATGCCCTCGATCACGCTCGGCCTGTTCCAGATGACCCTGATCATGCGGCTCGTTCGCGCCGAGATGCTGGAGGTGCTGCGCACCGACTACATCCGCTTCGCCCGTGCCCGTGGACTAACGACCCGCGCCATCCATTTCGGCCATGCGCTGCGCAACACGCTGATTCCGGTCATCACCGTGGTCGGCCTGCAGTTCGGCTCTGTCATCGCGTTCTCGATCATCACCGAGCAGGTGTTCCAATGGCCGGGCATGGGCCTGTTGTTCGTGCAGGCCGTGCAGAACGTCGATATCCCGATCATGGCGGCCTATCTCATCATGGTGTCTCTGATCTTCGTCACCATCAATCTCGTGGTTGATATCCTCTACACCGTGGTCGATCCGCGCCTGCGCGCGACCATCAGCCGGGCGGCCTGATCATGAGCGATGCCGCCCTCCCCCACCCCGCTCCCGTCGATGCGCCCCGCGCGGCCGCCAATGGCTGGCTGAAGCGCGCGCTCGCCAGCGACCTGTTCTATTCCTTCCGCCGCTCGAAGCTGACGGTGGTTGCGGCCGTGATCACGCTGCTGTTCTTCCTGCTCGCGATCTTCGCACCGCTGCTGTCGCCGCAGAATCCGTTCGATCCCGCCCAGCTCCAGCTCTTGAACTCGCGGATTGCGCCGCTGTGGACCGCCGATGGACAGAGCCCGTTCCTGCTCGGCACCGACGAGCAGGGCCGCGACGTGCTCTCCGCCATCCTCTACGGCCTGCGGGTCTCGCTCGTCGTCGGCATCCTCGGCGTCGCGTTCTCCGGCGCGCTCGGCATCACGCTCGGCCTGATCGCCGGCTATTTCGGCGGCCGCGTCGACACCGTGATCATGCGCATCGCGGACGTGCAGCTCACCTTCCCGCCGATCCTGATCGCCCTGCTCGTCAATGGCGTCGCGAAATCGGTGTCCGGCAATCATCTGGACTGGCTGAGCATGCTGGTCGTCCTGGTGCTCGCCATCGGCCTGTCCTTCTGGGTGCAGTATGCGCGCACGGTGCGCAGCTCGGTCATGGTCGAGAAGAACAAGGATTACGTCGCCGCAGCCCAGCTGATCGGCCTGCCCGCTCCCGTCATCATGCTGCGCCACGTGCTACCCAACACCACCGGACCGGTGCTGGTGATCGCGACCATCAATCTCGCGCTCGCGATCATCACCGAGGCGACCTTGTCGTTCCTCGGCTCCGGCATGCCGGAGACGATGCCCTCGCTCGGGACCCTGATCCGGATCGGCAACAACTATCTGTTCGCCGGCGAATGGTGGATCGTCGCTTTCCCGGGCATTGCGCTGGCCGGGCTGATCCTCGCCATCAACCTGCTCGGCGACTGGCTGCGCGACGCCCTCAACCCGAAACTGCGATGATCCCGTTCATGCGTTGCGAAGGCCTGACCTCATGACCGCCCCCGTTCTGTCCGTGCGCAATCTTCAGGTCGAGTTCGCGACCCGGCGCGGGCTGCTGCGCGCGATCGACGGCGTCTCGTTCGACATCGCCAAGGGCGAGGTGCTGGGCGTCGTCGGCGAATCCGGCGCCGGCAAATCGGTCACCGGCCTCGCGGTGATCGGCCTGATCGACCCTCCCGGCCGTATTTCCGGCGGCGAGATTCACATCTCCGGCCTGCGCATCGACAACCTGCCGCCGGAGGAGATGCGCAAGGTCCGCGGCAAGCGGATCGGCATGATCTTCCAGGATCCGCTGACCTCGCTCAATCCGCTGTATCGCGTCGGCGACCAGATCATCGAGACGATCCGGACCCACACCAACCTGACCGAGCAGCAAGCGCGCAAGCGCGCGATCGACCTGCTCGCCGAGGTCGGCATCTCCGCGCCCGAGAAGCGCATCGACGGCTACCCGCACGAATTCTCCGGCGGCATGCGCCAGCGCGTCGTGATCGCGCTCGCGCTGTGCGCCGAGCCGGAGCTGATCATCGCCGACGAGCCGACCACCGCGCTCGACGTCTCGGTGCAGGCGCAGATCATCTCGCTGATCAAGCGGCTCGGCCGCGACCATGGCACCGCCGTGATGCTGGTGACCCACGACATGGGCGTGATCGCCGAGACCTGCGACCGCGTCGCCGTGATGTATGCCGGCCGCGTCGCCGAGATCGGTCCGGTGCAGGAGGTCATCAAGAACCCGCTGCATCCCTACGCCAAGGGCCTGATGGGCGCGATCCCGACCTTGGCCGGCGAGGAGAAGCGCCTAGTGCAGATTCCAGGCTCGATGCCGCGGCTGTCGGCAATCCCACAGGGCTGCTCGTTCAATCCGCGCTGCAGCGTCGCCTTCGACCGCTGCCGCATCGACCGGCCCGAACCATTGCGGCAGGGCACGCAGGCAGTCGCCTGTCATCTCTATGATCACGCGACGGAGACCGCGGCATGAGCGATTTCGTCGAGGTCAGGAACCTACGCCGGGTGTTCGACGTCTCGAAGCCCTGGCTCAACCGCGTCATCGAGCGTCAGCCGCAGGAGTTCCTCAAAGCCGTCGATGGCGTCAGCTTCGGCATCCGGAAGGGCGAGACGTTTGCGCTGGTCGGCGAATCCGGCTCGGGCAAGACCACGGTCGCGCGGATGGTGGTCGGACTGCTGCCGCCGACGTCGGGCGAAGTGATCATCGACGGCGTGTCGATGAGCGATGCGCGCCAGGCCCAGGTGCGGCGAACGCTGCGACGCCGCATCCAGATGGTGTTCCAGGATCCCTACGCGAGTCTCAATCCGCGCTTCCGCGTCGATACCATCATCGCCGAGCCGATCCGCGCCTTCAACGTCATCGAGGGCGAGCGCCAGATCAAGGACCGCGTCGGTGAGTTGCTGACCTTGGTCGGCCTGCACCCGGACGACGGGCAGAAGTTTCCGCACGAATTCTCCGGCGGCCAGCGCCAGCGCATCGCGATCGCGCGCGCGCTTGCCTCCGAGGCCGAGTTCATCGTCTGCGACGAGCCGACCTCGGCGCTCGACGTCTCCGTGCAGGCACAGATCCTCAATCTGATGCGCGATTTGCAGGACAAGTTCGGGCTGACCTATCTGTTCATCAGCCACAACCTTGCGGTCGTCCGCCACATGGCGAGCCGCATCGGCGTGATGTATCTCGGCCGCATCGTCGAGATCGCCGACGGCCGCACGCTGTTCAGCGATCCGCGCATGCCCTACACCAAAATGCTGCTCGGCGCGGTGCCGGACCTGTCGATGTCCGGCCGCCAGCGCATTCCGGTCAAGGGCGAGATCCCGAATCCGATCAATCCGCCAGATGGCTGCACCTTCAACCCGCGCTGCCCGCTAGCGTTCGATCTGTGCCGGCAAAAGGCGCCCGAACTCATCGGCGGCGTCGCCTGTCACGCGGTGAACCAGCCCGCTGATATGGCCGTTTCCGCATGAGCGGCGTGAAGCGAAATCTGAATGAAGTCGTCATTGCGAGGAGCGAAGCGACGAAGCAATCCAGAGTCCCGTCGGAACCCTGGATTGCTTCGCTATCGCTCGCAATGACGGCGAGTGACTAGGATAGGCCAAAGGGCACCATGAGCTTCGTCAACCCCGATCCCTTCACCACCCGCCCCGAGATCGACGGCACCTTCGGTGTCGTCACGTCCACACACTGGATCGCGACCGCCGTCGGCATGGCGATGCTAGAGCGTGGCGGCAACGCCTTCGATGCCGGCGTCGCGGCGGCCTTCACCTTGCAGGTCGTCGAACCGCATCTGAACGGCCCCGGCGGCGACGTTCCGATCATCGTACACGACGTCAAACGCGGCCGCACCGAGGTGATCTGCGGCCAGGGTCCGGCGCCATCGGGCGCCACCATCGCGCACTACAAGCGCGAGGGCCTGGACATGGTGCCCGGCACCGGCCTGCTCGCCGCCTGCGTGCCCGGCACCTTCGACTCCTGGACGCTGCTGCTGCGCGACTACGGCACGATGCGGCTGCGCGACGTGCTGGAGCCGGCGATCGCTTATGCGCGCGACGGCTATCCGCTGGTCGAGCGCGTCTCGGCCACGATCCAGACCGTCGAGCAGCTGTTCAAGACGCATTGGCCGACCTCGGCCGCGCTCTATCTGCCGAATGGCGAGGTGCCGCGGCCCGGCACGCTGTTCACCAATCCAAAGCTGGCAGAGACCTATGCCCGCATCCTGAGAGAAGGCGAGAGCGCGGGCGGGGATCGCGACGCGCAGATCGAGCGCGCCCGCAAGGCGTGGTCGCAGGGCTTCGTCGCCGAGGCGATCGACCGCTTCTGCCGGACCCAGGAGGTGATGGACGTCTCCAGATCGCGCCACAAGGGCGTGCTCACGGCCGACGACATGGCGCGCTGGCAGCCGACCATCGAGGCGCCGCTCACTTATGACTACGGCCGCTACACCGTGTGCAAGGCCGGCGTCTGGAGCCAGGGGCCGGTGCTGCTGCAGCAACTCGCGCTGCTGAAAGGTTTTGCGCTCGACGGGCTCGATCCGACCGGCCCCGATTTCATCCACTGGCAGATCGAAGCCGCCAAGCTCGCCTTTGCCGATCGCGAGGCGTTCTACGGCGATCCCGCGTTCGCCGACATCCCGATCCAGACGCTGCTGTCCGACGCCTACAATGACGAGCGGCGCAAGCTGATCTCGGAGAAGGCCTCGCTCGAGCTGCGGCCCGGATCGATCGACGGCTTCGGCGCCAAGGTCGAGCTGCGCCGGGCGGATGGAAACCGCGAGGCGGTCGGCGCGATGGGCTCGGGCGAGCCCACCGTCGGGCGCTTCGGCGAGGTGCGCGGCGACACCGTGCATTTCGACATCATCGACCGCGACGGCAACATGATCTCGGCGACGCCCTCCGGCGGCTGGCTACAATCTTCTCCCGTCATCCCTGAGCTCGGCTTCTGCCTGGGCACGCGCGCGCAGATGTTCTGGCTCGAAGAGGATCACCCCGCGGCGCTGGTGCCCGGCAAGCGGCCGCGCACGACGCTGTCACCGACCATGGCGCTGCGCGACGGCGAACCCTATGCGGCCTGGGGCTCGCCCGGCGGCGACCAGCAAGACCAGTGGAACACGCAGTTCTTCCTGCGCCACGTCCATGCCGGCATGAACCTGCAGGAATCGATCGACGCCCCGGCCTGGCACTCCGAGCATTTCCCGATCTCGTTCTGGCCGCGCACCGCGCGTCCCGGCGTCCTCGTGGTCGAGAACCGCGTGCCCCAAGCAACCATCGAGGAGCTGCGCCGCCGCGGCCACGTCGTCGAGGTCGGGCCGGACTGGTCGGAGGGCCGTCTCACCGCGGCCTCGCGTGTCGGCGGCCGCCGCAGGGCCGCAGCCAATCCACGGGGCATGCAGGGCTACGCCGCCGGACGATGACAGCGAGACGCCGATGACCTGGTCGATCATTGCCAAGGACGACAGCGGCCGGATCGGCATCGCCGTCGCGACACGCTTCTTCGCGGTGGGCGCCCGCGTGCCGTTCATCGTCGCAGGGCGCGGCGGCATCGCGACCCAGGCGCTGGTCAATCCCTATTATGGCATCGACGGCGCGACGCTGCTGCGCGATGGCCGGCATCCCCTGGAGATTGTGGAGCTGCTCACGGCCGCCGATCCCGGCCGCGAGAGCCGCCAGCTCCACATCCTCGATCGCAACGGCCAGATCGCGGCGCATACCGGCCGCGACTGCATCGACTGGTGCGGCCATCTCCAGGGCGACGGCTTCTCGATCGCCGGCAACATGCTGGCCGGCCCGCAGGTGCTGGACGAGACCGCCAAGGCCTATCTGGCCAGCGGCCGGCTGCCCTTCGCGCAGCGCCTGATCGCGGCGATGAAGGCCGGCGAGGCCGCAGGCGGCGACAAGCGCGGCAAGCAATCAGCCGCCCTGCTCATCCGCGGCCAGGAGGAATGGTCGGATCTCGATCTGCGCGTCGATGATCACCCCGATCCGCTCGCCGAGCTCGAACGCCTGGAAAACGTCAGCCGCAAGCATTGGGCCGTGTTCCGGCAGTTCATGCCGACGCGCGACAATCCGACCGGGATCACCGATCGCGCGACCATCGACGCCGGCATCGCCGCTGCGCTCAAGAACCAGACATGACCGGCCGGAAGGACTTGATGTCATCGGGGTTGGTATGAACAGGGCAACACCACAAGCTGCATTCGCGCGTAGGGGACATCTGATGACGAGAAACTGGTGCTTGGCCGCGCTCGCGGCCGTTGTCATGGCCGGTGTCGGGCCAACCGCGCAGGCGCAGACCACATTGCGCATCGGGCTCGCCGAGGATGCCGACATCCTCGATCCGACCATGGCGCGGACCTATGTCGGCCGCATCGTGTTCGCCGCGGTCTGCGACAAGCTGTTCGACATCGACGACAAGCTCAACATCGTGCCGCAGCTCGCGCTGTCGCACGAGACCTCCGCCGACGGCAAGGAGGTCACGATCAAGCTGCGGCCCGGCGTGAAGTTTCATGACGGCGAGCCGTTCGACGCAGAGGCCGCGAAGTTCTCGCTCGACCGCCATCTCACCACACCCGGCTCGTTCCGCAAGCCGGAGATCGCCTCGCTCGATCATGTCGACGTGGTCGATCCCCTGACCATCAAGCTGGTGCTGAAGACGCCGTTCTCGCCGCTGCTCGCCCAGCTCACCGACCGTGCCGGCATGATGGTGTCGCCGAAGGCGGCCAAGGAGGCCGGCGACAAGTTCGGCCTGCGCCCGGTCTGCGCCGGTCCCTACAAATTCGTCGAGCGCGTCCAGCAGGACAAGATCGTGTTCGAGAAGTTCGCGGACTATTGGAACAAGGATAACGTCTTCATCGACAAAATCGTCTATCAGCCGATCGTCGACGCCACGGTGCGGCTGGCAAACCTCAAGTCCGGCAGCCTCGACATGATCGAGCGGCTGCTCGCCACCGACATCAAGGATGTCACCGGCGACAAGCGGCTGAAGCTTGCGACCGCGACCAGCCTCGGCTATCGCAGCATCACGCTCAACATCGGCAAGGACAAGACCAAGGGCCCGCTGAGCCAGTCGGCCAAGGTTCGGCAGGCGCTGGAGTTGTCGATCGACCGCGAAGCGCTCAACCAGGTGATCTTCAACGGCGAGTTCAAGCCGGGCAATCAGTGGGTCAATCCGGACAATCCGTACTACCAGGCCGCGTTCCCGATCCGCGGCCGCGACGTCGAGAAGGCCAAGGCGCTGCTGAAGGAGGCCGGCGTGACGCCGCCGGTCGCGGTCGACTTCATGGTGCCGAAGGAGAGCGAGAGCGAGGCTGCGGCCCAGGTGCTGCAGGCGATGGCGGCGGAGGCCGGCTTCGATCTGAAGATCCGCATCACCGAATTCGCGACGTCGCTGAAGCAGGCCGAGGCCGGCGAATACCAGGCCTATATGCTGGAATGGAGCGGCCGCAGCGATCCCGACGGCAACACGTTCAACCACCTGCATTCCGGCGCGGCGCTGAACTACAGCGCCTGGAGCAATGCCGCCGCCGACAAGGCGCTGGAGGACGCGCGGCTCGTCACCGACCAGGCCAAGCGCAAGGCGATCTACGAGACGCTGGCGCGCGAGGTGCAGGCCGACGAGCCGATCCTCTACCTCTATCACCGCAAATATTTATTCGCGCAGACCACGAAGCTCGAAGGCTTCAAGCCGATGCCGGACGGCCTGCTGCGCGTCGTCGGACTGAAGCTGAAGTGAGCCTCTCACATAAGCCAGTGCCCGCGCCCCGCGCTGACTCCGCTCCCTCCCCCCTTGTGCGGGAGAGCTGGGGAGAGGAGTGCTACGCACGACGATTTCGCTTGCATGAAAAGATGCAGAGCCGTCGCGACGAACAAGCATGGCAATTAGTTACTCCGTCATGCCCGGGCTCGTCCCGGGCATCCACGTCGTTCGGCACGCTGAGAACGACGTGGATGGCCGGGACAAGCCCGGCCATGACGACCTGGAGGCAGTTGAGCGTACCATGCTGACCTTCCTCGCCCGCCGCCTCGCTCAGATCATCCCGACCTTGATCTTCGTCTCGATCCTCATTTTCTCGCTGCAGCAGCTCTTGCCCGGCGATCCCGCGCTCGTGATGGCCGGCGAGGAGCGTGATCCCGCCGTGATCGAGCAGATCCGCAAACAATATCGCCTCGATCAGCCGCTGCCCGTTCAGTACGGCTACTGGATCACGGGCGTACTGAGGGGCGATTTCGGCGAGTCGCTGCGCATCAAGATGCCGGTGCGCGACCTCATCCTGCAGAAGCTGCCGGTGACGCTGCAGCTCGCCTCGATGGCGATCGTGATCGCGTTCCTGATCGGCATTCCCGCCGGCATCGTCTCCGCCGTGAAGCGCGGCACCGCCTGGGACTATGCCGCCAACCTGTTCGCGCTGTGGGGCATCTCGACGCCGAACTTCTGGCTCGGCATCATGCTGATCTTCGTGTTCTCGATCCAGCTCGGCTGGCTGCCTGCCTCGGGCTATGTTTTGCTCGCCGAGGACTGGCGCGCGAGCCTCGCCGCCACCATCATGCCGGCCTTCGTGCTCGGCAACGCGATCGCCGCGATCCTGATGCGCCACACCCGCAGCGCGATGCTGCAGGTGCTGAGCAGCGACTACATCCGCACCGCGCGGGCCAAGGGCATCTCGGAGCGCCAGGTCATCCTCGGCCACGCGCTGCGCAATGCCCTGACGCCGGTCATCACGCTGGGCGCACTCGAGCTCGGCACACTGTTGTCCGGCGCGGTGCTGACCGAGCAGATCTTCTCCATTCCCGGCTTCGGCAAGCTGATCGTCGATGCCGTATTCAACCGCGACTACGCGGTGGTGCAGGGCGTCGTGCTGGTCACCGCCACCATCTACATCATGCTCAATCTGGTTGCCGATCTCGCTTATGTCCTCGTCAATCCCCGTCTGAGGAGCTGACATGGCCGAGACGATCCTGTCAGCTCCGCCCGGCACCCGCGCCCTCGCCCCGCTCGAACGGCCGATGCAGCGCACCTTGCGCCGCCTCGTCAAGCGCCGGGGGGCCATGGTCGGGCTCGGCCTGATCACGGCGTTCGTCCTGCTCGCCATATCAGCGCCGCTGGTGGCGCCCTACGATCCCATCAAGACGAGTTGGGCCCTGGTCCGCAAGGCCCCGTCGGCGGCGCACTGGTTCGGCACCGATGACCTCGGCCGCGACGTGCTGGCCCGCGTGATCTACGGCGCGCGCGCCTCGCTGCTGGCCGGCGCCATCTCGGTCATCATCGCGCTGTCGATCGGCGTGCCCATCGGCATGCTCGCTGGCTATCGCGGCGGCTTCATCGATGCCCTGATCAGCCGCATCACCGATGCGATGCTCGCCTGCCCGTTCCTGATCCTGGCGATTGCGCTCGCCGCGTTCCTGGGCCCGAGCCTCGGCAACGCCATGATCGCGATCGGAGTCTCGGCGACGCCGATCTTCGTCCGATTGACCCGCGGCGAGGTGATGAGCGTCAAGGTCGAGGAGTATGTCGAGGCCGCCCGCAGCCTCGGCGACACCGACCTGCAGATTGCGGTCAGGCACATCCTGCCCAACATCATGCCGGCGCTGCTGGTGCAGGCGACCCTGTCAGTCGCCGCCGCCATCATCGCCGAGGCCGCGCTGTCGTTCTTAGGATTGGGCCAGCAGCCGCCGGCGCCGTCCTGGGGCAGCATGCTCAACGCCGCCCAGCGCTTCCTCACCCATGCGCCGTGGATGGCGATCTGGCCGGGGCTTGCGATCTTCCTGGTCGTACTGTCGTTCAACCTGCTCGGCGACGGCCTGCGCGACGCGCTCGACCCGCAGCAGGAGGAGTGAGGCGTTTCGCGTCGGAGGTCCGGCGCAGGACCACTGCCGGCGCGTCATCCTCCGCTGTCGTCCCGGCCTCGAGCCGGGACCCATAACCACAGGCCGGGGTTTGAGGCACGCGCGGAGTGACCGTCTCGCGCAACAACGACCGCCGGTGGCTATGGGTCCCGGCGTTCGTCGGGACGACAGCGGGGGGCATTGTGAGACAGTCCGAAACAAAACGGCGGCTGCCTAGGCAGCCGCCGTTGATCGCTTCAAAGCACCCGGGTCGTCACGACGCCTTCAGCACGGGCTCCGGCTCGGCGTCGAACTGGGCGATCTCCCGAGCCCGCTTGGACTTGGCGGCGGCCTGGTGGTCGGTGGCGATGACGGTGTAGACGGCGGGCAGCACGAACAGCGTGAACAGCGTGCCGATCGACATGCCGGCGACGACGACGAGGCCGATCGAGAAGCGGCTGGCCGCGCCGGCGCCGGTTGCGGTCAAGAGCGGGATCAGGCCGGTGACCATCGCTGCCGTCGTCATCAGGATCGGCCGCAGGCGGATGCGCGCGGAGGTCTCGATGGCCCGGCGGCGGTCGAGCCCTTCGCTGAGCTGCAGCTCGTTGGCGAACTCCACCATCAGGATGCCGTGCTTGGTGATCAGGCCGACCAAGGTCAGCAGGCCAACCTGGGTGTAGATGTTCATGGTCGCGAGGCCGAAGAACAGCGGGATCAGCGCGCCGACGATCGCCATGGGCACGCTGATCATGATGACCAGGGGATCCCTGAGGCTCTCGAACTGCGCCGCCAGCACCAGGAAGATGATGATCAGCGCGAAGCCGAAGGTGATGGCGAGCTGATTGCCCTCCTGCACATACTGGCGAGCGTCGGCGAGATAATCGTGGCTGAAGCCGGACGGCAGGTTCTTGGCTTCCTTTTCCAGGAAATCGACCGCCTGTCCGACCGTGACGCCCGGCATCGGCACGGCGGAGAAGGTTGCCGAGTTGAGCTGGTTGAAATGCGTCAGCGAGTTCGGGTCGGTCGCGGTCTCGATGTTGACGACCGTCGACAGCGGCACCTGCTGGCCGGCCGCGGTCGCGACATAGTAGCCGGACAGCGCTTCCGGCGACAGCCGCTTGTCGCGCGGCACCTGCGGGATCACCTGGTAGGAGCGGCCCTCGAGGTTGAAGCGGTTGATGTAGTTGCCGCCGAGCAGCACGGCCAGCGTGTTGCCGATCGACTGCATGGTGATGCCGAGATCGCTCGCCTTGCTGCGGTTGATCCAGACCTTCACCACCGGCTGGTTGAAATCGAGGTCGCTGTCGGAGACGATGAACATGCCGCTCTTGCGCGCGGCCGCCTTCAGCTTGGCCATCTGCTCGTAGACCGCCTGGAAGCCGTTGGTGGAGCTGATCACCATCTGCACCGGCAGGCCGCCGGGGCCGCCCGGCAGCGCCGGCAGGTTGAAGGCGAAGGCGTTGATGCCCTCGATCTTCGACAGCTCGGCCTGCACCAGCGGCTTCAGCTTGATCGAGGAGCGCGTGCGCTCGTCCCAGGGCTTCAGCAGCATGCCGGCGAAGCCGCCCTGCGGGCCGTTGATGCCGTTCAGCACGAAGCGCAGGTCGGTCTCGGGAAACTTCGCGAACGCCTTGTCGAGCTTGTCGGTGTAGAAGTTGATGTAGTCGATATTGGCGTATTTCGGCGCCTTGGTCACCGAGAACACGATGCCCTGATCCTCCTCCGGCGCCAGCTCCTTGGCGGTGTGCATGTAGAGGAAGCCGACGAGGCCGAGGATCGTCAGCGCGAACAGCGCCGTCACCGGCCGGTAGTCGAGCGAGCGGTCGAGCTGGCGGCCATACCAGCGGGTCATCGCGCCGAACACGCGGTTGACGAGGCGCGCAAAGCGTCCCTCGTCGGCGCTCTTCAGCAGCACCGAGCACATCATCGGCGACAGTGTCAGCGCGATGACGCCCGACACGACGACGGAGCCGGCCAGGGTGAAGGCGAACTCGCGGAACAGCGAGCCGGTGAGGCCGCCGAGAAAGCCGATCGGCGCATACACCGCCGCGAGCGTGATCGTCATCGAGATGACCGGACCGACGATCTCGCGCGCGCCCTGCAATGCGGCCTGGACCGGCGCCTTGCCCTCCTCCAGATGGCGATGGATGTTCTCGACCACCACGATGGCGTCGTCGACGACGAGGCCGATCGCCAGCACCATGGCCAGCAGGGTCAGCAGATTGATGCTGAAGCCCAGCGCCAGCATCATCGTGCAGACGCCGATCAGGGACAGCGGGATCGTCACCACGGGGATGATGACCGAGCGCAGCGAGGCCAGGAACAGGAAGATCACGACAATGACGATGAGGACGGCCTCGCCGAGCGTATGCTCGACCTCGTCGATCGAGGATTGGATGAACTTGGTGGAGTCGTAGGCCACCTTCATCTTCATCGACGGCGGCAGATTGCGCTGCAGATCGGGGAACAGCGCGCGCACGCCCTTGACGATGTTGAGCGGGTTGCCCTGCGGCGTCGCGTCGACGCCGATGAAGATGGCGCGCTCGCCGTTGAAGGCGACGCTGGCATCGGTGCTCTGCGCCGCGAGCTCGATCGTCGCGATGTCCTCCATCCGGACGAAGCCGCCGTCCTTGGCCTTGACGATCATCCGCTTGAACTGGTTGACGTCGGTCAGGCCGGTATTGGTCGTGACGTTGGAGACGATGAAATAGCCCTTGGCCTGTCCGGCGGCGGACTGGAAATTGTTGGCGGCGATGGCGGCCGCGACGTCGGTCGGCGACACGTTGCGGCCGGCCATCTTGTCGGGGTTGAGCCAGATCCGCATCGCGAAGGTCTGGCCGCCCAGGATGTTGGCGGCGGCGACGCCGTCGACCGTCGACAGCACCGGCTGCACCACGCGCGTGAGATAGTCCGAGATCGCCGAGCCCGACAGCTCCTCGCTGGAGAAGCCGAGATACATCACCGAGGTCGTCTGGCCCGTGGTCTTGGTGACGATCGGGTCGTTGGACTCCTTCGGGATCAGATAACGGACGGAGTTGACCTTGGCGAGCACCTCGGTGAGCGCCTGGTTCGGATCGAAGTTGAGCTTGACGAAGACCTGGATCGTGCTGGTGCCCTGCACCGAGGACGAGGTGATGTAGTCGACGCCCTCGGCGGACGCGACCGCCTGCTCCAGCGGCGTCGTGATGAAGCCCTGGATCAGGTCGGCGGAGGCGCCGGGATAGACGGTCGTGACGTTCACGACCGTGTTGGACAGTTTTGGATATTGCCGGATCGGCAGCTCGAACGCGGCGCGCAGGCCGAGCAGCAGGATGAGCAGGCTGACGACGACCGACAGCACCGGACGCTTGATGAAGATATCGGTGAAACGCATCGCGGCAATCCCGTCAGCAGAAGTCAGGTGAGGTCCGAACGGGCCGCCTCGACGAGACGGCCCGGCATTGGCTCATGGTCGATCAGTAGCGTGGCGGCTTGGCCGGCACCGGCGGCGGCGGATCGGTCGAGATCGCGACCGCAGCGCCGGACTGGATCTTGAGCTGGCCGACGGCGACGACGCGGTCGCCTTCCTTGAGGCCCTTGAGGATCACGGCGCGGCCATTGATCCGGTCACCGGTCTGCACATAGATGCGATCGGCCGTCAGCGTGGTCTTGCCGTCATCGGTCTTCTTCTCGTTGATCAGGAACACCGAGTCGCCATAGAGCGTGTAGTCGACGGCCGTCTCCGGCACCGTCAGCACCGGCGGCTTGTCCGGCAGCACCACGGTGGTGGTTGCGAACATGCCGGGCTTGAGGATGCGCTCGGGATTGGCGATCGTCGCCTGTACGCGGATGTTCCGCGTATCGGTCGCGATCTGCGGCTCGATGGTGGTGATCTTGCCCTCGAACGTCTTGCCCGGATAGGCATCGACGCCGACGCGCACGGTCTGCCCCACCTTCAGCTGGCCACTGTCCTTCTCGGTCACGGTGAAGTTGACCCACAGCTCGGAGAGATCGGTCAGCGACACGATCTGCGTGCCGGCGGACAGATACTGGCCGACCTCGACCTTGCGGACGCCGAGGTCGCCGTCGAACGGCGCGCGCACCAGCTTCTGCGCGATCAGCGCCTCGGTCTTGGCGACGCCGGCCTGCGCCTGATCAAAGGCGGCCTGGGCCTGATCGACGGTCGCCTGCGGGCCGAACTGGCGCGAGGCCAGCTGCTTGGCGCGGTCGAGCGACAGCTGCGCCACCGTCACCTGGGCCTTGAAGTTGGCGAGGTCGCCCTGCTCCGGCGCATCGTAGAGCTGCACCAGCGGCGTACCCTGCTTCACCGTCGTGCCCGGCATGAACATGATCTCGGTGATGCGGCCTGACGCGTCCGAGGTGACGTTGACCTGGTGCACGGCGGCGAGATCGCCGACCGCCGTCAACAGGTTCGGCACCGTCTCGGTGGTCGCACTCCCGATGCTGACGTTCAGCGGCGGCGGCTTCATGTTGGCGAAGAACTGCGCGATCATCTTGTCGCGGAACATGTTGAACCACACGAAGCCGCCGACCAGCGCCGCGAGCAGCAGGCCGACCACGATGAACCACAGCACCGGGCGGGTACGCTTGCGCGGCTTGTCGTCGATCGGCTTGCCAGAGAGCTTGGGTTCCGTCGCAATGTTCATGTCATGCACTTTCTGCCGTCGCCGGCCGGGCCGGAGGTTGCGACAATTCGTGGTCGAGATGGTAGGCAATCGCAGCGTCGGTCAGTCCGATGCCGCGCAGGATGAACTCGCTGAGCTGCCGCTCCAGACTAACCGCGGTTCCATAGGGCACGCAGGGCGTCGACGGAAGCCGGGTCAAGGCCGCCATCAATACGGTGTGATGCGCGAACCAGAACAGATCTCGCGGGGCTGCCGCCAGGCGGACCGCATCACCAGCCGCAACGGCGCTTTCAAGCGAGTTAACGAATTTGCCGCCGATCAGATCATCGATCTTGGTATAGAGCAGCCGCGCGAACTCGCCGTCGTCGAGATGGCTGGTGGCCATCAGCCGCAGCCGCTGCTCCTCCTCGTCATTGGGGCCGTCGGCGATGCCGAGGAAATGGCGCACCATTCCGGCCATCAGCTTGACCAGCATCGCGGTCGAAGGTTCCTGTCCCAGCAGCAGCTCGAAATCCGGATCGGCCTCGCATTCTTCGGCGAGGATCTCGGCATAGAGCGCCGCCTTCGACGGGAAATGCTTGAACAGCAGCGCCTCCGAGATCGCCGCCGCTGCGGCCACGCTCTTCGTCGTCGTGCCGGCATAGCCGTGGCGCGCAAAGCAGCGCTTGGCTGCGCCAAGGATCAGCTGCCGACGGAGATCGCTTGTCATGCGCAAAGTGGACATCGCCTGTGAGTAAATACTCACTTGATCCATGTCAAGAAACCTGCCGCAACGCAGCAGCAATCAGCAGGCAAGTCCATGAAATCACAGGAGAGAAATCGGCTCAGCCGAAGGCATGTTTGTACCGCGACAACAAGGCGGATCTGCGGCACGCTGGGGTGGTGAGGGCGCGGACGGACACCGGCGAGCGCATTTCCTTCCGCGGCCGGCCGTGCGACGGTCGCGGCAACCAACGACAATCGACCGGGAGGACCAGGGGATGACCGACGAGGCCGCGCTCGCCCATGATTTCGATCTCGAGCGCCTGACGCCGGAGTTCTACGCCGACCCCTACCCGACCTATCGGGCGCTGCGCCGGCATGCGCCGGTCAAGCGCCTGCGCAACGGCGCGTATGTCCTCACCCGCTACGACGATCTCGTCACCGCCTACAAGGCGACGAAGGCGTTCTCCTCGGACAAGAAGCGCGAGTTCGCGCCGAAATACGGCGCCTCGCTGCTGTACGAGCACCACACCACGAGCCTCGTCTTCAACGATCCGCCGGCGCACACGCGTGTCAGGCGCCTGATCATGGGCGCGCTGTCGCCGCGCGCGATCGCCGAGATGGAGCCTGCGATCATCGCGCTGGTCGATGGGCTGCTCGACGGCATCGCGGCCAAGGGCCGCTTCGACCTGATCGCGGATTTTGCCTCGGCCATTCCGATCGAGGTGATCGGCAATCTGCTCGGCGTGCCGCATGACGAGCGCGCCCCCTTGCGCGACTGGTCGCTCGCGATCCTCGGCGCGCTGGAGCCGGTGCTGTCATCCGCGCAATTCGACCGCGGCAATCGGGCCGTTGCGGAATTCCTCGCCTATCTCGAAGGCCTCGTCGCCCGCCGGCGCGCCGCCCCCGGTCATCCCGAACGCGACGTGCTGACGCGGCTGATCCAGGGTGAGGCCGATGGCGAGCGGCTGAGCGAAAAGGAGCTGCTGCACAATTGCATCTTCCTGCTCAATGCCGGCCACGAGACCACGACCAATTTGATCGGCAACGGCCTGGTCCTGCTGTGCGAGCACCCGGCCGAGCGGCGGAAGCTGATCGAAGCACCCGGCCTGATCCGCACCGCCATCGAGGAGATCCTGCGCTACGAGAGCTCGAACCAGCTCGGCAACCGCATGACGACCGAGCCGGTCGAGCTCGGCGGCGTGAGGTTGGAGGCCGGCACCTCGGTCACCCTGTGCATCGGCGCCGCCAACCGCGATCCCGCCCAGTTCGACGACCCCGAACGCTTCGACATCACCCGCCTCGCCAACCGCCACCTCGCCTTCGGCACCGGCGCCCATCAATGCGCGGGGATGGCATTGGCCAGGCTGGAGGGCGCGGTGGCGATCGCGCGGTTTCTGGCGCGGTTTCCGAACTATCAGCTGGATGGGGAGCCGGTGCGGGGTGGACGCGTCAGGTTTCGGGGGTTTGCGAGCGTGCCGTGTGTGGTTGACGACAGACCTGGCTATAACAATTGACCCCCGAACTCGACAGAGAGACGAACGTCGGCGCGGCGATGTCGGTGCGCTCCCTCTCCCCGTTCTTCACGGGGAGAGGGGCGGGGTGAGGGGCGGCCACACGGGCGGTGTAGCTTCCGTTCAATGAACTAATCATCACGCATCATTCGCGTGCGCGCTGCTTCATCAAACTCTTCACTGCTCAATCTGCCCAGTGAAACAATGCGTCGAATGCACGATACGGCGGATCACAGAGTATCGTCGGCACACGACTGTCCTCTGGCAGTAGCTGCCCGAGATCATCCTTCCGCAGCCGAACAAGGCCCCTTTGGATAAGGCGCGGCTCCAATTCTCCAAACAGATCAGCCACTGGCTGATGAGTGAAATCATCAACCAGTTCGAATGACGGCAGGTAGCTGCGCCCGCCGCCGTTGACGTTCCATGATTTGGTCCCTTCGCCGACCACGAAATAGGGCGACAGCCGGCTGAATAGAACGAAGAGTCCCGTATATCCGCGACATTCCGGACTGGAAGAAACTTTGAACCGGTCGTTATCCCGATAAAACCACGCATCGATGTAGGACGCGTATCCCGAACCATAGTCCTCCCACTCGATCTCCGACGAGAGGACAAACTCACGGCACAGATCCTCACAGATCGCCCTGTAGAAGCCGACGATCTCCCCCTCGTCGTTGGAGGACCATGGCGATTGGTCGGAGATGCTCTGTCCGTGCAGAAGCTTCTTCAAGACATCATCTGAGCAGAGCTCGAGCATCACCTCTCCTTCGCGACCGAATTCGACTCGTCTCTTCACCATACCGATCAACGGGCTGCTCACTCGCGCTGCTGTCGACGCAGAATGCACGATTGGCCAGCTCTTCACAAAGGTCCCCGTCGGAAATCGCCCGCGCAGAAAAACTGATTTCATCAGCGGGCTCAGACGGATACCCACATCCAGCCGTTCCCGCGAAATACTTCTCTTTCGTCTTATCAGAATTCATGATTTACTCCCGCCGTCCCGCCTCACAAGAGGGGCGCTTCGCGGTCGTCACGAACGTCGAGGCGGGATGCGGTGGGCGTGTTGGTGCTGCGCGTGAGGTCTCCTTGCGCGGACGAACAGCAGTGATGCGCACGGTCAAGTCGCGTGGTCCTGGCACCCCGAAGCTGGTGTCACGCCCGTGCTGGCGCTCACGCGCCGCGCGGGCAACGGTGGCCAGAAAGCCCGGCGCACCGGGGAGAGCGCGAAGCAGCCGTCAAACCATCGCGCGGGGAATGCCGGGTGTTCTCGGCTGAACCTGTGGTTCCTGCCGCCTGCATTTTTTTCCGCAGGCGGGCCATGGGTGCGGCCAGCGCCCGGCATTCCCCGTGCCCTCTTCCCAAAGAGGGCAGGAGAACAGCAAAGCTCGGACGCGACAGCGCGCCGCGAGATAGCGAACACATGTCTCACCATCATTACGGCGAGCTTGATCACAAGTCTCACCCGTCATTGCGAGCGAAGCGACGCAATCCAGGGCCTCGCACGCGACTCTGGATTGCTTCGTCGCTGGCGCTCCTCGCAATGACGGGGAGATATAGGGGCTCAGAAGACCGCGTGATCGCCGCGCTCGGCCTCGGCCTCGCCGCGGATCAACTGAGCGTAGTAGTCGAACAGCGTCTCCGAGCCCGTCGACGGCGTGGCGTCGGCGTCGTAGCGACCGGTGGCGGGGTTCAGCACCAGCATGGATTCGGTCGCGTAGTAGCGGCCGATGCGGGCGAGCTCGGCCTTGTCGGCGAGCGACGGCGCGATCCGCCCGGAGATGCTGAGCCCGGCGATGATGCCATCGAGCAGCGCCACCGGGACGCGCCGGATGTTCGGCTTGCGTCCGAGCAGCGCGAACAGATGCTCGCCCTGTTCGATCGGCGTGATGGCCGGGCCAGGGCCGCCGATCGGCAGCACCCGGTTCCAGCGGCGCTCGTCATCGAGGCAGCCGGCCAGATAGTCGCCGAGGTCGTTGTCGCTGATCGGCTTGCACGCCGTCAGCCGGCCGTCGCCGAACACCAGATAAGGCCGGCCCTGCTGGACCCGCGCGACCTGGCCCGACAGCGACTTGAAGAACGCGGTGGGCCGGACGATCGAATAGGTCACGCCCTGCTCGATCAGCCGCGCCTCGAATGCCAGCTTCGCCTGCTGGAACGCCAGCAGCGGCTTCTGCACGCAGATCGCCGACAGCAGCACGAACTGCGTGATACCGGCGTTGCGTGCTCCGTCCAAGACGTTGACGTGGGCCTGGTAGTCGATCGCCTGGGCATCGCGCGGGACACCGGTCCGCGACGCCATGCAGGACACGACGGCGTCGAAGCGCTCGCCGCGGAAACCGTCACGCGCGAGCGAGAGGGGATCGGTGACGTCACCCGTCCTGACGGTCACGCCCGCGGGCAACGACGCGCTGTCGTCCGGCGCGGCGCGCGAACGCATGAAGCAGACCACCTCGTGACCGCGCGCCAGCAGCGAACGCACGGTGGCCCGGCCGATCGTCCCGGTCGCGCCGAGCATGAAGACACGGCAGGGACGCAGCACGGCAGCAGCATGATCGGATGGCGACATCATCGGCGGGAACGGAACGTTGAAAGACGACCCGACCTATATCACGTCCCACGGACCTCCGATGCTCGGGACATCTGGTCGGCCACGCGACCGCCGCGCCGTCCCGGGCCTCATGGTTCGAGACGCGCCTGCGGCGCTCCTCACCATGAGGGGCAAAAGCCGGGGCACTGCCCACCGGACCACGAACACGCCAAGAGGCGTGTTCATGGAGAGGGGCCAGCTCTGAAACCGGGGCTGCACCTGGACCATGGACCGCGTGCTCATCGACAGGACCTAGCGCACTCATTTCGGGCGCACTCAATTCGATTGACGACGCCTCAATTGCCGACATTGCCGTCCCAGCCAACGGCCTTTGACCCTCACCCTGAGGAGCCCGCCAAAGGCGGGCGTCTCGAAGGGCGAGGCCCCTGGCCTTTCGGCTCTCAAGCCGATGCGAGACCACCGCCTGAACGCATCTGCGGCGCTTCCCACCAGGAGAGGAAAGATCTCGAACAGCCGTATCGAACCACCTCACTCCGCCGCGCGCGGCGTCTGTTCAAGGATCAGCGTATGGATGCCGCAGGTGCCGCTGTAGAGGCTCATCACCCTTGTGCCCGGCTTGCGGCCGGCGCGCGGCTCGGAGACCTGCAGGCCGGCGGCGAGCAGGCGGGCGCGCGTGGCCTCGATGTCGGCGACGCGCCAGGTCAGGCCCCACAGCTTGTCGTTGGCCTTGTCATTGCCTGCGACGGGACGTTTCACCACCTCGACGATCAGATCGCCGCAGCGGAAGAACATCAGCTGGCCCCATTCCTGATGGCTGCGGTCGAGCGCCATGTCGAGGCCGAGCCGGGCGCCGTAGAGCGCCGCGGCCCGCTCGGGGTCCTCGGTCGAGACCACGACGTGATCGAGGCCGAGCACGGCCGAGTCGGCGGTCTTGGCGGAGGCCGGACGCGGCTGGCGCAGCTCGAGGAAGAACATGCGCACGCCGCGCGTGAGGTCGGTCATCGCCCGCGTGCGCTTCCAGTGCAGCGTCGCCCCCGAGACGCGATCGATATTCTCGACCTCGGTCACCGGGTCCGGCTTCAGCGCCACGCGCTCCAGCCGGCGATGCATCTTGCCGATATCATGGGTGGCAAAGCACAGGCTGGCGAGGCCCTCGCCCCAGATCTTGATGACGTTGCGGATGCGGTCGGCGGCGGGGCCTTGTCCCGCCGGCGCCATCAGCTCCAGCGTCATGTTGTCGAGCGTGAACAGCACGCGATCGGCGCCCTCGCCCGAATTCTGCCAGGACGGCTTGCGCGCCAGCAGCGTCTCGAACGCGGCGCTGCCGGCCTGGATGTCCTCGAGCAGGACGACGATATGGTCGAGGCCGGTGATCACGGAAACAGCCCTCGCGTGTTCTTGGCGTTGCGCACCTTCTCGACCCCGATCGCCATCGCCGCGGTCCGGTGCGAGATGCCGTCGGCCTTGGCGCGCGTCACCATCCGCTCGAAGGCGCGGTCGAGGATCTGGTACTCGCGCCGCATCACCTCTTCTTCTTCCCAGAACAGCTGCTGCAGGTCCTGCACCCATTCGAAATAGCTGACGACGACGCCACCGGAGTTGCAGAGAATGTCGGGTATGAGAAAGATCTCGTCGCGGCGCTGGTCGAGCACCAGATCGGCGTCCGGCGTCGTCGGGCCGTTGGCCGCTTCCGCGATGATCCGGCATTTCAGGTTCGCGGCCACCTTGGCGTCGATCACACGCTCGACCGCCGCGGGCACCAGGATGTCGCAGGCGAGCGTCAGGATCTCCTTCGGATCGAAGGCGAGCTCGGTGGAGAAGCCGGCAATGCTGCCGCGCGCGCTCGCGTACTCCATCAGGGCCGGGATGTTGAGGCCGCGCGGATCGTGGAGCGCGCCGGTATGATCGCTGACCGCAATCACCTTCATGCCCATCTGGTGGAAGCCGAGCGCGGCGTAGGAGCCGACATTGCCGAAGCCCTGCACGACGGCCGTGGATTTGGCCGGATCGATGCCGAGCACATCCATCACCCGGCGCGAGGTGTGGGCAACGCCGCGGCCAGTGGCTTCGCGGCGGCCGAGCGTGCCGCCGGAAAACACCGGCTTGCCGGTGACGATCTCGGTCACGGTCTGGCCCTGATACATGGAATAGGTGTCCATGAACCAGGCCATCACCTGCTCGTTGGTGCCCATGTCGGGCGCCATGACATCGGTATGCGGGCCGACGAACGGGATCATCTCCTGCATGTAGCGGCGGGACAGCGATTCGAGCTCGCGCCGAGACAGCGTCGACAGATCGACGGTCACGCCGCCCTTGGCGCCGCCATAGGGCAGGCCCACGAGCGCGCACTTCCAGCTCATCCAGATCGCCAGCGCGGCGACCTCGCCGATGTCGACGGTCGGGGCGAATCGGGTGCCGCCCTTGGTCGGACCCATCGTCAGCAGATGCTGGACCCGGTAGCCCTCGTAGACCGCGATCGTGCCGTCATCCCGGTGGATCGGACACGAGACGGTGATCGCCCGCTTGGGCAGCAGCAGCCGGTCCCGTTCATCGGCTGGGATGCCAAGGTGGTCGGCGATCACGTTGAACTGGTTCGCGGCCATCTCGAAGACCGGTCCCGCATAGACACTCATATCCCGCTCCCGAATCTGTGCTCCCGCCGGCCGGCAACCATAGCGCGACCCAAGCGGCGGCGGCAGGGGCACCCGGCCGATCTCGACCACCATGGTGACGATTTGACGAAGAATTTCAGCGTTGATCCGCCTTAACCGCTTGCTAAGCTGAGGCGCCGGGGCCGCGATCACCCCTTAGTGAGATAGAAATACCCATGCAGGCCCTTTTCATCGGACAGACCTACATCGACGTCACCTTCATCACCGACCACATGCCGACGGGGGACGAGAAGCACGTCGCATCCGACTATGCCGTCTCGTTCGGCGGCAATGCGGTCACTGCGGCATTTTGTTGCGCCAAGCTCGGTGTCGTGCCGGACCTGATCGCCACCATCGCGAATGACTGGCTCGGGCGGATGTTCCAGGACATGACCGCGAAATACGGCATCTCCGTACATCCCCGGAAGGTCAACGCCTCCTCGCTGTCCTTCATCATGCCCAAGGACGGCAAGCGCGCCATCGTGCGCTGCCGCGACGACGCGCACATCCATCCGTTCCCGCTGCTCAACCTCGGCAATTGCCGGGCGCTGCACGTCGACGGCCACCAGCCCGATGCCGCACTCCATTACGCCAAGCTGTGCCGCGAGGCCGGCATCCTGACCTCGCTGGACGGCGGCGGCCTGCGCACCAATACGCATGAGCTGCTCGAATATATCGACGTCGCGATCGTGGCCGAGCGTCTCTGCGAGCAGATGGACCTCACGCCGGAGAAGATGCTCGACTACCTCAAGAGCCGCGGCTGCCGCATCGGCGGCGTCACCCAGGGCGAGAAGGGCCTGCTGTGGTATGATGAGGTCGGTGCCGTGCATACGCTGCCCGCCTACCCGATCCCGCGCGAGCGCGTCATCGACACCAACGGCGCTGGCGACGTCTTCCACGGCGCCTACGTCTATTCCTATCTGGCCAATCCGGCGAAGGGCTGGAAGGAGCATTTCGAGTTCGCGCGCGCGGCCTCGACCTTCAAGATCCAGAAGCTCGGCAACGAGGCCGGCCTGCCGACGCTCGCCGACATCGAGCTGGTGAAGCAGGAATTCGAGGCCCGCGTCTAGCGGCGTACAAGGGAGACAGCGGATGGGACGCGTCGTCGTCGCCGGCAGCATCAACATGGATGTGGTGGCGACGGCCGAGCGCCATCCGCGCATCGGCGAAACCGTCGCCGGCCAGTCGGTGATGTATTTTCCAGGCGGCAAGGGCGCCAACCAGGCGGTGTCGGCCGCCAAGCTCGGCGCACCGACCTCGATGATCGGCCGGCTCGGCCGTGATGCGTTCGGCGAGCAGTTGCGCGCGTTCCTCGGGGCTCAGGGCATCGATCTCGCTGCGGTGAAGGACTCTGCGAGCGTGTCGACCGGCACGGCGATCATCACACTCGCCAAGGCCGACAACACCATCGTGGTGATTCCGGGGGCCAACGCCGAGGTCAGCGCCGACGATGTGGCGCAGGCTGCCCTGGCGGCGGGTGACGTGGCCGTCAGCCAGTTCGAGATCCCGCAGGCCACGATCGCCGCGTTCTTTCGACGCGCGAAAGCGGCCGGCGCCACCACCATCCTCAATCCGGCCCCGGCGAGCGCGTTCGAGAGCGCATTGTTCGCGCTGGTCGATATCCTCGTGCTCAACGAGACCGAACTCGGGTTTCTGGCCGGCATCGAGCTTGGCGACGCGCCGACGCCGCCCCAAGTGAAAGACGCGGTTCGGGCCCTCAATCCCCGCCCCGATCAGACCATCTGCGTCACGCTCGGCGCGCGCGGTGCGGTCGCAGTTGCAGGTGACGATGCGAAGCTGGTCGAAGGCCGCGCCGTGAAGGCTGTCGACACCACCGGCGCCGGCGACTGCTTCGTCGGCGCGCTCGCCGCGCGGCTGTCCCAGGGCGCTGCGATGGCGGATGCGATCGGCTATGCCAACGTCGCCGCCTCGATCTCGGTGCAGCGGATGGGCGCCGGGCCGTCGATGCCGACAGCCGAGGAGGTGCGCGCGCTGCTCTAGGCGAGAGCGCTCTTCAGGTCGAAGCTCGGATCAGCAGCCTTGGCCGCATCCACAGTGCCGCCCGCCGCCAGGAGCTTGCGGCCGAACATGTGGTCGCCGGCCCTGTTGACGGACTCGATGCCGACCAGCCGGCCCTCCTTGTAACAGAATGCGGAGAATGCCTTTTGCGCAGGGTCCCCGCGCAGCACGACCTGGTCATAGCCCGTGGTGAGCCCCGCGATCTGCAGCTTGTCATTGGCCTGGTCGCTCCAGAACCAGGGCTGTCCATCATACGGCTTGACGTCGCCCGTCAGCCGCGCGGCGACGCAGCGGGCGTGATCGGTGGCGTTCTGCACCGACTCCAGCCTGAGCGTGCCGCCGAAGCGCGGGCTGGCGAACAGCGCGCAATCGCCGATCGCCGAGATGTGCGGGTCGCTGGTCAGGAGATATTCGTCGACCACGATGCCCGAGGCGACCTGCAAGCCGGCCTCGGCTGCAAGCTCGACATTCGGCAGCACGCCGACACCGACCACGATCAGGTCAGCCGGAATGTGCCGCCCGTCGCTCAGGCTGACGCCGGTCACCTTGTTGCCGTCGGCCTCGATGCTGGTGGCCTGCACGCCAAGATGGATGCGCACGCCGGCATCGGCATGCTGCTTCTGGAAATAGTCGGAGATCTCCGCAGTGACGGCCCGCGCCATCACCCGCGCG
Source organism: Bradyrhizobium sp. SSBR45G (assembly GCF_030159255.1). Taxonomy (GTDB): domain Bacteria; phylum Pseudomonadota; class Alphaproteobacteria; order Rhizobiales; family Xanthobacteraceae; genus Bradyrhizobium. Next base: position 28,106 of record NZ_BSCT01000056.1, read on the forward strand.
CCGAGCTCGAGCACATCCACCTCGAGCCCCTTGAAGCGTGCGGTGGCCGCGAATTCGAGCCCGATGAAGCCGGCGCCGATCACCACGACACGCTTGGCATCGCCCAGCAACGTTCTGAGCGCTTCACTGTCGTCGAGGATGCGCAGGTAGCGGACCGCCGGAAGACTGGCGTTGGGAATGTCGAGCAGCCGGTTGCGCGCCCCGGTCGCGAACACGAGGTGTCCGTAGTCGAGCGTCTTGCCCGAGGCGAGCAGCACCTCGCGCTGCTCGCGCTGGACGGCGACGACGCGGTCGTAAACGAGGTCGATGGTCTGGTCGGCGTAGAACTTCTGCGGCCGGAACATCAGGGTCTCGGGGCCGCCAGTGCCCTTGAGATACGCTTTCGACAGCGGCGGGCGCTGGTACGGCAGATGTGGCTCGTCGTTGATCAAATGGATCGGATCGGCAAAGCCTGCCTGACGCAGCGAGGTCGCGAGCTGAAAGCCCGCATGCCCCGCCCCAACGATCACAACCGGTCCCTTCGCCACTGTTCCCTGCCCCATTCTGTCATTGTCCAAGCCGACGGAACCGGGTTGTCGCAGATGTTCCCGGCATTGTCACCGGTCCCGCCGTACGGTTTAAATGCGGCAACAAGGACACCAGGGAGGAACGAATGTCGGACGCCGTAGCGGAACCTGCCCGCCTCAGCATCGAGGGTCCGATCGCGACCATCACGCTCGACCGCCCGGCAGCGTTCAATGCCATCAACCTCGCGATTGCCAAGCGCCTGGAGCAGCTTGCCTCGCAGGTCGAAGCCGACCCGGCCATCCGGGTCCTGATCATCAAGGGCGAAGGCCGCGCCTTTTCTGCCGGGGGCGACCTGCAGACCATCGGGGCTGCCGCCGAGGCCGACACCATCACCCCCGTGGTGAGCGAGCTCCTGCATCACTACCACGCCTTCATCGCGAGCCTGCGACGCATGCCGAAGATCGTGCTGGCCAGCGTGCACGGCTCCGCGGCCGGTGCCGGCCTGTCGCTCGCCTTCGCCGCCGATCTCTGCATCGCCGCCGAGGAAGCCCGCTTCACGCCGGCCTATGCCAAGCTCGGCGTCTCGCCCGACGGCGGCGGCACGCTCGGTGTCGTTGCCGCCGTCGGCGTCAGGCGCGCGCTGCAGATTTTCCTGGCCGAGGACAGCTTCACAGCGACGCAGGCGTATGAATGGGGCCTGGTCGCCAAGGTCGTTCCCATCTCCGAACTCGCCGCCGCGACACAGGCGCTGGCAGAGCGCCTGGCGAAAAATATGCCGGCGGGGATCGCAGCGACCAAGGCGCTGATCCATCGCGCGCCCATCAGCTCGGTCGAAGACCAGCTCGCCGCCGAACGCGACGCGATCATCAACTGCATGCATAGCGACTCCTTCCGGACCGCAGTCCGGAAGTTCACAAGCAAGGAGAAATAGCAAAGCTTTTCATGACTCAGTTCGGGCAGATATAGCCGGTTCCAGCCGGCGATTTGAAGCACCCGACAGACTCCGGAATGACCTGCTTCGGCAGCCAGAGCACCACACTCGGGAAGAAGATGGTGAAGGTGATGGTGAACAGGAACACGACATAGATCGGCAGCGCCGCGCGCAAGGCCTTGCCGAAGCTGACGCCGACGAATTTCGACGCCATCAGCAGCACGAGCCCGTAAGGCGGCGTGATCAGGCCGAACGCCAGCGTCGCGATCAGGACGACCCCCATATGGACGCTGTTGATGTCCCCGGCCTGGGTCAGCGCGTTGACCAGGGGCATGAAGATGATGATCGTCGGCACCGGTTCGATGAAATCGCCGATCACGGTGAAGAGCAACACCATCAGCAGCATGATGTAGCGCGGATCATTGCCGGCCATCGAGGTGATCCATTCAGCGATGAAGCTGGCGCCCCGCAGATAGGCCAGCATCCAGCCGAACGCATTCGCGGCGCCGATCGTGATCAATGGCAGCGAGAAGATGAGACCGGCCAGGCAGAAATCGTAAGGTATGTTCTTCAGATGGCCGCGGTTGAGCGCGGGGATGACGACCAAAATGATCCAGACGACGGCGACGACGCCGGCCTCCGTCGGTGTAAACCAGCCGGTCAGGATCCCGCCGAGCAGAATCACCGGGATCATGAGTGGCAGCGCCGCATCCGCGGTCGCAAAGGCGATCTGCCGCAGCGGCGCGCGCGGCTTGCGCAATCCCGAGGGACCGAAGAAGTAGCAATAGAGCATCAGCCCAAAGCCGATCATGAATCCGGGCACGACGCCGGCCATGAACAGGCCGGCGATCGAGACGTTGCCCACTGCGCCATAGACGACAGCCGTGATGCTCGGCGGAACCAGGGCCGCGATGGTCGAGGCGGCCGCGATGATCGCGGCGATGAACGCCGGCTCGTAGCCCTCGCGCCGCATCGGCCCGCCAAGCGCGCGGCTCATCACGGCGACGTCGGCGGTCGTCGACCCCGACATTTCCGAGAAGAACATGCTGAACACGACCACCACCTGCGACAGCCCGCCCCTGATATGTCCGACCAGCGACACCGACAGATTGGCGATCCGGATCACGACATTGGCCGAACTCATGAGTTCGCCGACCAGCAGGAAGAATGGAATTGCAAGCAGCGCCTCGGAATCGACGCCGTCGAAGATCTTCTGCACGACCGCCGCCAGCGAGACGTCGGCCAGGAAGGCGCCGACGAACACGCCGGCCAGCAGCGAGAACGGCACGGGCACGCCGAGATAGCCGAACGACAGAAAGCAGACGGACATCAGGCCGAGGATGACGGGAGCGCTCACGTCGGATTGCTCCGGTCGGAGCCGGCGTGGATCGGCGGGATCACGGCCTCCTGGTCCACCGGTTCCGGATGGTCGAAGCCATTGACAATGCCGTTGACCAGCTGCTCGACCGCGAACAGCGCAATCAGCAGGCCGGACAGCGGGATGACGACATAGAGCGAGGCGATCGGCGTGCCCGAGGGCAACCGGAAACTGCCGAAGCCGCGGAGAAAGTTGAGGTAGCCGAACCAGACCAGGCACAGCGCGACGCCGAGCACCACAAGCCGCAACACGACCTCGACCGCAAGGCGCGGCGTGCCGTGCATCGATTCGGCGATCGCCGTGAGATAGAGATGATCGTTGCGGCGGGTCGCGACCGCAGCGCCAACGAAGATCGCATAGACGAACAGGCTGGACGTGACCTCCTGCAGCCAGAGCCAGGGATGGCCGATCGTGCGCGTGACGATGTCGGCGCTGACCGACACCGAGAAGCCGAAGCACAGCGCGCCGCAAAGCATCATCAGAGCCAGCTCGAGCGGATCGAGTATGCGCCACTTCAGGTGACGCTGACGCTGCAGAACGAGCTTGTCGGCAATGGGCATCGACGTTCCCCGTCGTTCCTGGCTGTCGTCGCGGACCAGACTGTCCTGTGTCCCGCGGAACGCCGCCCAGGACATCGGCAACGATTGTTGAGCGCGTTGCCGATCAGGTGATTGCCGCGCGCTATCGGTCACGGCTTTCACAAGCACGACGGCTGGCTGCCGGATCAGCTCATTCTAATTGATCGCGCGGATCAGATTCTTGATCTTTTCCGCGTGCGGGCCGAGCTCTTTCGCGAGCTTGTCGAGATAGGGATCGGCGATCGCCGTGAAGCTCTTCTTGTCGACATCCTCGACGATCTTGACGCCAAACGATTTCAGTTTGGCGGCCGCCGTCCTTTCCAGTTCAAAGGCTTTTGCCGGTTCTTTCGCGCTGACCTCGGCTGCCGACGCCAGCACCCATTGCCGCTGTTCGGCCGACAGGCTCTGCCAGAGCTTGTCGCTGATGAAGACCAGCGCGTTGTTCGCCTCATGCTCGGTGAGCGACAGCACCGGCGCGACCTCGTAGTGCTTGTTGACGAGGTAGACGTTGATGCTGTTTTCCGCGGCCTCGACCACCCCGGTCTGCAGCGAGGTGTAGACGCTGCCGAACGGCATATGCACGGTCTGCGCTCCATAGGCGGGGAACATCGTATCTTCGGTCGCAGTGGCCTGGACGCGGATCTTCATCGCCTTGACGTCATCGACCTTGTGCACTTCCTTCCTGCTGTAGATGTGCCGCACGCCCTGCGAGCCAGTGCCGATCACGTGCAGGCCCTGCGTGGTCTCGTCGATCATGGTCTTGAGCGCTTCGAACACCTGCGGATCGGCCAGCCCCTTGATCACATGAGCTTCGTTGCGAAACAGGAAGTGCAGCGACATAACGCCGGCCTGCGGAGAAATCGTCGCCGTGTTGGCCGAAGAGACGATGGCGAAATCGATATCGCCCGCCTTGACCAGTTGCAGGATCTGCGGCTCCTGCCCGAGCTGAGCACCGGGATACTGGTCGATGATCATGGTGCCTTTGCTCAATTCCTTGAGCTTGTCGGCAAACAGGTCTCCGGCGACGGAGTAGCCTGTGTTGCGCGGCTGATCATAGGCGAAGCGGTAGTGCTTGACGTCTTGCGCGTTGACGCTGGCGGCCAGTAGCAGAGCCGCCGCGGCGAAGAGGCCGCTGACGATCCTGGATCGACTGTTCATCGTCCCCTCCCCGGTTCTATTTTTGGGGATCATCCCATCGGGTCTGGAGCATTGTCAATCGAACATGGAAAGCGGTGGGCGATACAGATCCCGCTACTTCTTCCCCATGCGGCGCATGAAGTCGAAATCGCAGCCATCGTCGGCCTGCAGGATGGTCTCGTGAAACAGATGCGCGTAGCCACGACCGGCCCACTCCGGCGCCGCTGCCGGCCGCAGTGCAGCGTAGCGTCTGGCGAGTTCGACCTCGTCGACCAGCAGGTCGATGCTGCGCTTTGCGACATCGAGCCGGATCATGTCGCCGGTCTGCACCAGCGCCAGCGGCCCGCCGACCGCGGACTCAGGCGTGATGTGCAGTACGATGGTGCCGAACGCGGTGCCGCTCATGCGCGCATCGGAGATGCGCACCATGTCCTTGGTGCCGCCCCGCGCGAGCTTCTTCGGGATCGGCAGATAGCCGGCCTCGGGCATGCCCGGCGCGCCCTTCGGGCCGGCATTGCGCAGCACCAGGACGTCGTCAGCCGAGACGTCGAGGTCGGGATCATCGACCCGCAAGGTCATGTCCTCGATCGACTCGAACACGACAGCGCGCCCGGTGTGCTGCAGCAGCTTGGGGCTTGCGGCCGAATGCTTGATGACGGCGCCGCGCGGCGCGAGATTGCCTCTGAGCACCGCGAGTCCGCCCTCCGGCTTGATCGCGTCGTCGCGCGAGCGGATCACGTCCTGCCCAGGCACGTCCTCGGCAGCGGCCACGATGTCGCGTAACGCCTGGCCGGTGATCGAGCGGCAATCGAGATCGATGAGGTCGCCGAGTTGCTTCATCAGCTTCGGCACGCCACCGGCGTGGTGGAAATGCTCCATGTAGTGATCGCCGGACGGCTTGAGATCCACGAGCACCGGCACCTCGCGGCCGATCCGGTCGAACGCATCGAGATCGATCGTGTGCGGCGTCCTGCCGGCGATCGCGGTGAGATGCACAAGGCCGTTGGTCGAGCCGCCGATCGCCTGCAGCACCACCTGCGCATTCTTGAAGGCGGCCGGCGTCAGCAGTTCGCTCGGCTTCGGCCCCTTCGCCTTGGCCATCTCGGCCGCAACCCGCCCGCTGGCCTCCGCCGATCGGAAACGCTCGGCATGCGGCGCCGGAATCGTCGCACTCATCGGCAGCGACAATCCGAGCGCCTCGGTGATGCAGGCCATGGTCGAGGCCGTTCCCATCACCATACAGGTGCCGACCGACGGCGCCAGCCGGCCGTTGACGGCCTCGATCTCGCTGTCGTCCATCTCGCCGGCGCGATATTTGGCCCACAGCCGACGGCAGTCGGTGCAGGCGCCGAGCACCTCGCCCTTGTGATGCCCGACCACCATCGGTCCCACGGGAATGACCACCGTCGGCAGATCGGCCGACACCGCGGCCATGATCTGCGCGGGCAGCGTCTTATCACAGCCGCCAATGACGATCACGGCATCCATCGGCTGCGCGCGGATCATCTCCTCGGTTTCCATCGCCATCAGATTGCGCAGATACATCGACGTCGGATGCGCAAAGCTCTCGGCGATCGAGATGGTCGGAAACACGAATGGCATCGCGCCCGACAGCATGACGCCGCGCTTCACGGCCTCCAGGATCTGCGGCACGTTGCCATGACAGGGATTGTAGTCGCTGTACGTATTGGTGATGCCAACGATCGGGCGATCGAGCGCGTCGTCCGAATAGCCCGCCGCCTTGATGAAGGCCTTGCGCAGGAACAGCGAGAATCCGGCATCGCCGTAAGCGGTCAGTCCCTTGCGCAGGCCATCAGTCATGTCGGTCTCTTGTTGTTTTCTGCTTCTTGTTCGTTGTCGCAATGTCCATTCCGGGGCGCGGCTGCGCCCCGGAATGACGACCTTGCCTCAACCCCAGTCGATGATCCGGCTGGTGTCGCCATCGAACTCGGTGGTGCAGAACGCGCCGCCCTGGAAATAATCGCCGATCGGATCGGCAGGCAGCTTGGCCTGCTCGGCGAGAGCATGCTCGCGGAAATCCTCGGACCGGCCGGTTGGGCGGTAGCCGAGATCATAGGCGCGCTGGTTGTCCCACCAGGCGCGCTCGTTCAAGGACACGCCGTACAGCACCTCGAAATGGATGTCCGGATGCTCGAGCCCGATGCGGCAGAGCTGGACCAGATCCTCCGGCTTCAGCCAGATCGAGAGCCGGCGCTTGTCGAGCGGCTTGTCGCCGAAATTGCCGATGCGCAGGCAGGTCACCTGCAGCCCATGCTTGTCGGCATAGAGCGAGCCGAGCGCCTCGCCGAACACCTTGCTGACGCCGTAGCGTCCGTCCGGGCGCGGCTGCACGTCGTTGTCGATCTTGCGGTGGCGCGGATAGAAGCCGACCGCATGGTTCGAGGATGCGAACACCACGCGCTTGACACCCTTGCGGCGGGCCGCCTCGAACAGGTTGTAGCCGCCGATGATGTTGGCCTGCAGGATGTCGTTCCACGGCCCCTCGACCGAGTAGCCGCCGAAATGGATGATGCCGTCGACCCCCTCGCACAGCGCCTCGACCTGGGAAAGGTCGGCAAGATCGGCCGCCTTGAAGGTCTCCTGGCTGGAGAGATCGGCCGGCGGCCGGAGGTCGCTGAGCAAAAGGTCCGGATAGATCGGCGGCAGCAGCTTCCGCAAGGAAGAGCCGATTCCACCGCTCGCTCCAGTCATCAAGATACGTGGCATTTCATCCCTCGTGTTGGGTCCGCAGATTTGCGGTCGTTACTGGCCAATGATAGCAGAGATAGCAACCGCGCAATAACAGGACGGGCCAAATGTCCGACGGAAACGCTCACGTGCAGGGCTTTCGCCCTGCCACCTTCTATCCCGATCCGGCGATCCAGGCGCTGGACCCGCGCTTCGAGAAATACTGGCTCAAGCTGTCGGCCGTGGAGCGCCTGGCGACGGGCCTGCGTTGGGCCGAGGGACCGGTATGGTTCGGCGACGGGCGCTATCTCCTGTGCAGCGACATCCCCAACCAGCGCATCCTCAAATGGGAGGAGGAGACTGGCGCGGTGTCGGTGTTCCGCAAGCCGTCCAATTTCGCCAATGGCAACACCAGGGATCGCCAGGGCCGGCTGGTCACCTGTGAGCATGGCGGCCGCCGCGTCACCCGCACCGAATATGACGGGTCGATCACCGTGCTGATCGACTCGTTCGACGGCAAGCGGCTGAACTCGCCGAACGACATCGTGGTCAAATCCGACGGCGCGATCTGGTTCACCGATCCGACCTTCGGCCTGCTCGGCAACTACGAGGGCTACAAGGCCGAGCCCGAGATCGACGCCAACGTATACCGGATCGACGGCGCCACCGGCCGGGCGACCATCGTTGCCGAGGGCGTGCTGGGGCCGAACGGGCTGTGCTTCTCGCCCGATGAATCCATCCTCTACGTCGTCGAATCCCGCGGCGTGCCGAACCGCAAGATTCTCGCCTATGACGTCTCGGCCGATGGCACGACTCTGTCCAACAAGCGCGTCCACATCGATGCCGGGCCGGGCACGCCGGACGGCATGCGCTGCGACGTCGACGGAAATCTCTGGTGCGGCTGGGGCATGGGCACGCCCGAACTCGACGGCGTCATGGTGTTCGCGCCGGACGGTGCGCCGATTGGCCGCATCGCCCTGCCCGAGCGCTGCGCCAACCTCTGCTTCGGCGGCCTCAAGCGCAACCGCCTGTTCATGGCCGCCAGCCAGTCGATCTACGCGCTCTACGTCAATACGCAGGGCGCGCTGGGGGGATGAGCACGCGTCGTCCCGGACAAGTGAGCGAAGCGAACGCGATCCGGGATCCATACCGCGTGATGCCTCTTTGAGACCGCGTGGCCGACGCTCTGCATCAAAGCGTCGGCCGGTGGTTGTGGGTCCCGGCGTTCGCCCATAGGCGCTAAGATAGTTTTAGCATCATTTGATAGC
>NZ_BSCT01000057.1 GCF_030159255.1 Bradyrhizobium sp. SSBR45G
CCGCTGTCGTCCCGGACAAGCGCGCAAAGCGCGCGCCGATCCGGGACCCATAACCCCAGGGAGATGTTTTGGGCACGATGGCCGACCGATCCCGCCCAGCCAATTCCGCCGCGGCGTATGGATCCCGGGTCAGCGTCCGCCAACGCTTTCGCGTTGCCGGACTTGCCCGGGACGACACCGAATATGGGGCGGCGGCGTGCGCCGACGAAGCGCGCAAGGTGAAGTGTCCACTATTGAGGACTGTCATGCTGCCAGCGGCGTCCGCCCCATCCTCGCTGTCGTCCCGGACAAGCGCGCAAAGCGCGCGCAGATCCGGGATCCATAACCCCAGGGAAACGTATGAGGCACCATGGCCGCCCGATCCCGCCCAGCCACGACCGCCACGGCGTATGGGTCCCGGGTCAGCTTCCGCCAACGCTTCGCGTTTGCGGACTTGCCCGGGACGACACCGAATGTGGGGCGGACGGCGAGGGCAGAAGAGCGGCAGCGGGCCGTTGGACCCCGGAGCGAGGGTTGAGCGTTGCTCGTTCGGGGCACCGGCGGCGGGGCCCGTGGAACCCGGACCAGCGACCCGTATAAATTCGGGGCGAAGTCGAAATATCAATCATTCTCAAGGGCTTGTGACTGTCATCCGACTGTCATCGAACCTTTATAAAAGCAGCATCGAGGCCCCTTAAAGCGGCCGGGGAAGCGCAATCGGGCGCACATGGCGCTTCGCTTCCCAAGCATGGAGACCAGCATGAACTTCGTCAAAGCACTCGTCGCTGCCGGCTTGGTCGCCGCATCGACGTCGGCATTCGCGGCCGACATCACCGGCGCGGGCGCGACGTTCCCGTTCCCGATCTATTCCAAATGGGCCGACGCCTACAAGAAGGAGACCGGCAACGGTCTGAACTACCAGTCGATCGGCTCCGGCGGCGGCATCAAGCAGATCCAGGCCAAGACCGTGACCTTCGGCGCCACCGACGCGCCGCTCAAGGCCGAGCAGCTCGAGAAGGACGGCCTGGTGCAGTGGCCGCAGGTGATGGGCGGCATCGTGCCGGTCGTCAACCTCGACGGCATCAAGCCGGGTGAGCTGGTGTTCGACGGCGAGACCCTCGCCAACATCTATCTCGGCAAGATCACCAAGTGGGATGACGCCGCGATCAAGAAGCTGAACCCGAGCGTGAAGCTGCCGTCCGACGCGATCGCCGTGGTCCGCCGCTCCGACGGTTCGGGCACCACCTTCAACTTCACCACCTACCTCTCGGGCGTCAGCGACGAGTGGAAGACCAAGGTCGGAGCCAACACCGCGGTCGAGTGGCCGGTCGGCGTCGGCGCCAAGGGCAATGAGGGCGTGTCGGGCAACATCGGCCAGACCAAGAATTCGATCGGCTATGTCGAATACGCCTATGCCAAGCAGAACAAGCTGACCTACACCGGTCTGGTCAACAAGGCCGGCAAGACCGTGCAGCCGACCGTCGAAGCCTTCCAGGCGGCTGCGGCGAATGCCGACTGGGCCAAGGCTCCCGGCTACTATGTCATCCTGGCCAACCAGCCCGGCGACAAGTCCTGGCCGATCACGGCGGCGACCTTCATCCTGATGCACAAGGAACCGACCGACAAGGCGGCTTCCGCCGAAGCCATCAAGTTCTTCAAATGGTCGTTCGAGAAGGGCGACAAGCTGGCCGAGGAGCTCGACTACATCCCGATGCCCGACAGCGTCGTGAAGCTGATCGAGAAGACCTGGTCGGCCGATATCAAGAGCTGATCCCGCTCATCGAAAGTGGCCCTCTCCCCGTCTCGGGGAGAGGGATCCGGACGGGCTTTCATCGTGTCAAAGAAACAGGGGGCTGAGTTGGCGGACATGGCCGTTCAATCCGAGGTCAGCGACATCGCTGCCTCTGCAGGGCCTTACGACCGCGCCCGCGCGCTGAGCGCGTTCAAGCTCGGCGACGTGACCTTCTACTGGATTACCCGTCTGTCGGCGATCTCGGTGCTGCTGATCCTCGGTGGCATCATCATCTCGCTGGTCATCGGCGCCTGGCCGGCGATGAAGGAATATGGCTTCCAGTTTCTGCTGACCAAGCGCTGGGCGCCCTCGGCCGATCCTCCGGTGCTCGGCGCGCTCGGTCCGATCTACGGCACGCTGGTGACCTCGTTCATCGCGATGCTGATCGCCATTCCGGTCGGTCTCGGCATTGCGATCTTCCTGACCGAGCTCTGCCCGCAATGGCTGCGCCGTCCGATCGGCATCGCGATCGAACTGCTCGCCGGCATTCCCTCCATCATTTACGGCATGTGGGGCTTCTTCGTGCTGGGCCCGTTCCTGGCCACCACGTTCCAGCCGTTCATGATCAGCCTGTGCGCCAACATCCCGGTGCTGCAGGACATCTTCGCCGGTCCGCCATCTTATCTCAGCCTGTTCAATGCCTCGCTGATCCTGGCGATCATGGTGCTGCCTTTCATCACCGCGATCTCGGTCGACGTGTTCAAGACGGTGCCGCCGGTTCTGAAAGAAGCGGCCTACGGCGTCGGCTGCACCACCTGGGAGGTCGTGCGCAGCGTCGTGATCCCGTACACGCGGGTCGGCGTCATCGGCGGCATCATGCTGGCGCTGGGACGCGCGCTCGGCGAGACCATGGCGGTGACCTTCATCATCGGCAACTCGTTCCGGATCTCGTCCTCGATCTTCGCGCCGGGGACCACGATCTCGGCGGCGATCGCCTCCGAATTCCAGGAGAGCGACGGGCTGCACCAGTCGAGCCTGATCCTGCTCGGTCTCCTGCTGTTCGTCTTGACCTTCTTCGTGCTCGCAGCGGCCCGCTTGATGCTGATGCGGCTCGAGACCAAGGCAGGGAAATAAGGTAATGACTGCCATCGAAGCTCAGCCCAATCCCGTCAATCCGATCTACACGCGTCGCCGCCGCACGGATATCGTGGTCCGTGGCCTCTGCGTCGCCGCCGCCGCGTTCGGCGTCACCTGGCTGGCGCTGATCCTGTTCACGCTGTTCTATAACGGTCTGGCCGGCCTCAGCCTGCAGGTCTTCACCGCCGATACGCCGCCGCCGGGGTCGAGCGAAGGCGGTCTGCGCAACGCCATCGTCGGCTCGGTCATGATGACCATCATCGGCGTCGGCATCGGTGCGCCGCTTGGTCTGTTTGCCGGCACCTATCTCGCTGAATATGGCCGCAACGACCGCCTGACCTCGGTGATCCGCTTCATCAACGACATTCTGCTGTCGGCGCCGTCGATCATCATCGGCCTGTTCATCTACGGTGCCGTGGTGGTGCCGATGGGCGGCTTCTCGGCGATCGCCGGCGCGCTGGCGCTGGCCGTCATCGTGATCCCCGTGGTGCTCAGAACCACCGAGGACATGCTGCTGCTGGTGCCCAATCCGCTGCGTGAGGCGGCCTCCGCACTCGGCCTGCCGCGCTCGCTGGTGATCCGCCGCATCGCCTATCGCGCGGCGCGCTCCGGCCTTATCACCGGCGTTCTGCTCGCGACCGCCCGCGTCGCCGGCGAGACTGCTCCGCTGCTGTTCACCGCGTTGTCGAACCAATTCTGGAGCATGAACCTCTCCAAGACGATGGCGAACCTACCTGTGACCATCAACAACTTCGTCCAGAGCCCGTATGCTTATTGGAAGCAACTGGCCTGGAGCGGAGCCCTCATCATCACTCTGGCCGTGCTCGCCTTGAACGTCGGAGCACGCATTCTCGGCGCCGAGAGGAACACGAAATGACCGAACTGTCCGTCTCCGTCAGTCAGCCCAATCACGCTTTGCATGGCCAGGTGCTCCCCGAGGCTCCGGCCAAGGTCACCGCGCGCAACCTCAACTTCTACTACGGCGACCATCACGCGCTGAAGAACATCAACCTGTCGCTCGGCACCAATCGCGTCACCGCGTTCATCGGCCCGTCCGGCTGCGGCAAGTCCACCTTGCTGCGCATCTTCAACCGGATGTACGACCTGTATCCGGGCCAGCGCGCGACCGGCCAGCTGATGCTCGACAACACCAACATTCTCGATCCCAAGCTCGATCTGAACCTGCTGCGCGCCCGCGTCGGCATGGTGTTCCAGAAGCCGACGCCGTTTCCGATGACGATCTACGAAAACATCGCCTTCGGCATCCGCCTCTACGAGAAGATCTCGAAGTCCGAGATGGACGACCGGGTCGAGAAGGCGCTGCGCGGCGGCGCGCTGTGGAACGAGGTCAAGGACAAGCTCAACGCCTCCGGCCTGTCGCTCTCGGGCGGCCAGCAGCAGCGGCTGTGCATCGCGCGCACCGTGGCGGTCAGGCCCGAGGTCATCCTGTTCGACGAGCCGTGCTCGGCGCTCGATCCGATCTCGACCGCCAAGGTCGAGGAACTGATCCAGGAGCTCGCCGAGAACTACACGATCGCGATCGTCACGCATAACATGCAGCAGGCGGCGCGCGTCTCCGACAAGACCGCCTTCATGTATCTCGGCGAGCTGATCGAGTTCGACGAGACCAGCAAGATCTTCACCTCGCCGAGCGATCGGCGGACCCAGGACTACATCACCGGCCGGTTCGGCTGACGCCGACGCATTGCCCTCAGGAGATCATCATGGCCAGTGAACATACCGCCAAGGCGTTCGACAGCGATCTGCAGGACCTGACACGGCTGGTGTCGGAGATGGGCGGCCTCGCCGAGCGGCTGATCGTCGATTCCGTCGATGCGCTGGTGCGGCGCGACGTGGCGCTCGGCCAGAAGGTGGTCGCCACCGATGTCGAGGTCGACAAGCTGCAGCGCATCATCGAGGAGCGTGCGGTGCTCACGATTGCCCGCCGCCAGCCGATGGCGGTGGACCTGCGCGAGATCGTCGGCGCGATGCGCGTGGCGACCGATCTGGAGCGCATCGGCGACCTCGCCAAGAACATCGGCAAGCGCGTCGCGGCGCTGGAAAGCGATTTTCACCCCTTGAAGCTGATCCGCGGCCTCGAGCACATGACCGATCTGGTGCAGTCGCAGGTCAAGACGGTGCTGGACGCCTATGCCGCGCATGATTTGCCGGCGGCGATGACGGTGTGGAAGGGCGACGAGGAGGTCGACGCCATCTGCACCTCGCTGTTCCGCGAGCTCCTGACCTACATGATGGAGGATCCGCGCAACATCTCGTTCTGCATTCACCTGATGTTCTGCGCCAAGAACATCGAACGGATCGGCGATCATGCGACCAATATCGCTGAAACCGTGTTCTATATGATCGAGGGCCAGCAGATCATGGACAAGCGCCCGAAGGGCGACATGACCAGCTTCGCGACCACGATCCCTGGCAACTGAGAGAGACGGTTCAGACATGGGCGCGCGAATTCTGGTGGTTGAGGACGAGGAGGCGCTGACGACGCTGCTGCGCTACAACCTCGAGGCCGAAGGCTACGAGGTCGAGACCGTGGCGCGCGGCGACGAGGCGGACACGCGCCTCAAGGAGCGCATTCCCGATCTCGTCGTGCTCGACTGGATGCTGCCGGGCCTTTCGGGCATCGAGCTGTGCCGGCGGCTGCGGGCGCGGTCCGAGACCAGGCAGCTGCCGATCATCATGCTGACGGCGCGCGGCGAGGAGAGCGAGCGCGTGCGCGGGCTCGCCACCGGCGCCGACGACTACATCGTCAAGCCGTTCTCGGTGCCCGAGCTGCTGGCGCGCGTGAAGGGCCTGCTGCGGCGAGCGAGCCCTGAGCGGCTCGCCACCGTGCTGTCCTATGGCGACATCGAGCTCGACCGCGAGAAGCGCCGCGTGGCGCGCTCCGGCCGGCCGATCGATCTCGGCCCGACCGAATACCGCCTGCTCGAATTCTTCCTCGAGCATCCTGGCCGCGTGTTCAGCCGCGAGCAGCTGCTCGACAGCGTCTGGGGCCGCGACATCTATATCGATGAGCGCACCGTCGACGTGCATATCGGCCGCCTGCGCAAGCTGCTCAATCCCGGCCGCGAGCAGGACCCGATCCGCACCGTGCGCGGCGCCGGCTACGCGCTCGACGACCGCTTCGCCAAGAGCGAGCAGGCGTCGTGAAGCGCGGCAAGCCTGAATAAGGAGATCCTGGTCCGCTTTTCGCCACGCCGCCGCCGTCTTGACCCTGTGTGCTGAACCATCCCTCACGATGATTCCGGTCCAGCGGACGCCCTTGATCAAGTCCCTCGTCATATGTCTGGCCGTGCTGCTCGGCAGCGTGGCCGGCGCCTCGGCCGCCGAGCTCGAGGACGCCGTCGCTGCCGCGGGCAGCGGACAGCACGCGGAGGCGCTGCGCCGATTGCAGCCGCTGGCGGCCAAGGGCGATGCGCGGGCGCAGTTCGATGTCGGCTTCATGCAGGCGTTCGGCTGGGGCCAGCCGCGCAACCCGGCCGGGGCGCTGGCCTGGTACCGCAAGGCGGCGGATCAGGGCCTTGCCGTCGCCCAGCACTATCTCGGCATCGCCTATGTCAATGGCGAGGGCGTCGCCTGCGACCCGCGCGAAGCCGTCCGCTGGTTCAGCCGCGCTGCCGCGCAGGGCTTCGCCCAGTCGCAATACATGCTGGGCCTGATGATGCTCGGCGGCCGCGGCGTGACGCAGGATCCTGTGCAGGGTTATGCCTGGCTGGTGATGGCCGGCCGCAACGGCGTGCGCTCGGCCGGCCGCGACGTGCAGCGCGCCAAGCTGACCGAGCCGCAGCGGCTGCAGGCCGAGACCATCATCACCAGCTGGAAGCCGAAATTCGAAGCGGCCGACGGCGGCATCGCCAGTCCGCGCGCCGAGCAGCTGCTCGGGCTCGACCGGCACATCGGCGAGGTCGTGGACCCGACCTCCTGGCCGGCGTCGTCGATCGGTGTCGTCACCGTCGCGCAGTATTCGACCGGCGGGTGGTGCACGGGCACGCTGATCGCGCCCCGCGTGGTGCTGACCGCCGCACATTGCGTGTTCAATGGCGTCGCGCAGGTCAGCCCCGGCAACGTCCGCTTCCTCGCCGGCATGAACCGGGGTACGCCGGCGGCCTCGTCGGTCGCCGACAAGCTGATCGTGGCCCCGGACTTCGTCCCGACCCAGCACGACAAATGGTCGCTCGACCGCTCGCCGGCCGATTGGGCGCTGATCATCCTGAAGGATCCGCTGCCGTCGAAGCCGGTCGCGGTCAAGGCGCTGACCCGCGAGGAGCTCGCGGCGGCGACGGCGGCCGGCACCATCTCCGAGATCGGCTACGGCCAGGAGCGCCGCTATTCCCCGACCGGCCAGCGCAATTGCAGCGCCGGCATGACCAAGGATGCCCGGCTGCTGACGGTGCATTGCCTGGCCAATTTCGGCTATTCGGGCTCTCCGATCATGGCCGAGGTCGGCGGCCAGCCCGCCGTGGTCGGCATCTTCTCCGCGTTCCACGAGGAGACCCGGCTGATGTTCGCCGCGCCCGCGAGCCAGTTCGAGGCGACGGTGCGGCGCGAGATCGCGGCGCAGAGCGCCTCGGCGCGGTGAGGGGAGCAGAGGAGGGCACGGCTGGTTATTGTTTGTGCGTGACCGGATAGCGGGTTGCCAAGGAACAAGGCTGGTCCGGGAGGTGCGGTGGCCGGCTCGCTGGATTCGCGGCGGCTTTTGCCGGCGGACAGCCCTCTTGCCGAATGGCGCGGGTCTTGCTCTCTTGGTGAGTATGACAATTTTCCCAATTGATCATCCTCGCCCCAGCCGCTCGGTTCCAGCCTGGCTCACCGCGGCCGGCGGCCGGACCACGGCGCTGCTGGCCGGCCTCGTTCTCGCCAATGCGCTCGCCTGGGCGTGGGCCTTCGCGCTCTACGCCGACCGGCCCGCCATCGTCGGCACGGCCATGCTGGCGTGGCTGCTCGGCCTGCGCCACGCGGTCGATGCCGACCACATCGCGGCGATCGACAATGTGGTGCGCAAGCTGGTGCAGGACGGCGACGCGCCGCGCGCAGCCGGACTCTACTTCGCGCTGGGCCATTCCAGCGTCGTCGTCATCGCCACCATCCTGGTGAGCCTCGTCGCCGGTGCGGACCTGCTCAGCGAAGACAGCGCGATCCGGGCGATCGGCGGAGCCATCGGCACCTCGGTCTCGGCAGGGTTCCTGCTGCTGATCGCCCTCGCCAACCTGATCCTGTTCGTGAACCTCTGGCGTCGCCCGGCGGATTCGCAAATTGACAAGGAAGGTGCCGGAAACGCCGGACGCGGCATCCTCATTCGCCTTCTCCGCCCCGTGCTGCGCATCGTGTCACGCGCCTGGCACATGTATCCGCTCGGGTTCTTGTTCGGCCTCGGCTTCGACACCGCAAGCGAGATCGGGCTGCTCAGCCTGTCTGCGACCGAGGCGGCCCGCGGCGCGAGCCTCGCCCATGTGCTGGTGTTCCCGGCGCTGTTCGCGGCGGCGATGGCCACGGTCGATACGGCGGACAGCATGCTGATGGTCGGCGCCTATCGCTGGGCGCTCACCGATCCCGCGCGCAAGCGGCGCTACAATCTGGTGATCACCGGCGCGTCGGTCGCGATTGCGGTCGTGATCGGCGGCATCGAAGCCGTCTCGCTGCTGGCGCCGCGGCTCGGCTTCGGCTCGATTGGCCTGGGCGATGAGGTCGGCAACCTCGGGATCGTCGTGGTCGGACTGTTCGGACTGATCTGGGCCGGGGCCATGCTGATCGGC
This sequence comes from Bradyrhizobium sp. SSBR45G, assembly GCF_030159255.1. Taxonomy (GTDB): domain Bacteria; phylum Pseudomonadota; class Alphaproteobacteria; order Rhizobiales; family Xanthobacteraceae; genus Bradyrhizobium. The sequence continues at coordinate 8,620 of NZ_BSCT01000057.1, forward strand.
CGCCGCCGTCGCGGCGCCGAGGACGCACCAGGCGAGGCGCTTGCCAGCATTCGCGCTGGGGCGCTAAACCCGGTGGCGCAACGGGGCCCGGCGCATGGCGCGGGATAGGAGCGGGACCGCACGATGGCCGGCTCGGAGGCGATGACCAGGATGCTGTGGCTGCAGGGCGCAAGCTGCGGCGGCTGCACCATGTCGATCCTGGAAAGCGGCGCCTCCGGCTGGTTCGACGAACTGCGCCAATCCGGCATCGATCTGATCTGGCATCCATCGGTCAGCGAGCAGACCGGCGACGAAGTCGCGGACCTGCTCGAGGCGATCCGCGATGGCCGCGAGCGGCTCGATCTGCTGGTGCTCGAAGGCTCGGTCGCGCGCGGGCCAAGCCTGAGCGGCCGCTTCAACATGCTCGCGGGCACCAACCGCTCGATCTATCACTGGCTGCTTGATCTCGCGCCGCTGGCGGACTACGTCGTCGCCGTCGGCAGCTGCGCCGCCTATGGCGGCATTCCCGCAGCCGGCGTCAATCCGACCGATGCGGTCGGGCTGCAGTTCGAGGGCAGCGACGTGGGAGGCGCGCTCGGTTCGGGCTTCCGCTCGAAGCGGGGATTGCCGGTGATCAACGTCGCCGGCTGCGCACCGCATCCCGGCTGGGTCATGGAGAGCCTGCTGGCGCTCACGACCGGCGATCTGAGCGGCGACGGCCTCGACGCCGTGGGACGTCCGACCTTCATCGCCAATCACCTCGCTCATCACGGCTGCTCGCGCAACGAGTTCTACGAGTTCAAGGCGAGCGCGGAAGTCATGTCGGAGCGCGGCTGCCTGATGGAGCATCTCGGCTGCCGCGCCACGCAGGCGGTCGGCGATTGCAATCAGCGTTCGTGGAACGGCGGCGGCTCTTGCACCAAGGGCGGCTATGCCTGCATTGCCTGCACTTCGCCGGGCTTCGAGAGCGCGCAGAACTATCTGCAGACGGCCAAGCTTGCCGGCATTCCCGTCGGGCTGCCGACCGACATGCCCAAGGCCTGGTTCGTGGCGCTCGCCGCGCTGTCGAAATCGGCCACGCCGCGGCGCGTACGCGTCAATGCCACAGCCGATCACGTCGTGGTGCCGCCGAGCCGCTCCGGCGACAAGCGCAGCCCATGACGCGGATCACGGTCGGACCTTTCAATCGTGTCGAAGGCGATCTCGAGGTTCGGCTGGACATCGAACGAGGCCGCGTCGCGCGCGCCGAGGTGACCGCGCCGCTCTATCGCGGCTTCGAGCAGATCCTGGAGGGACGGCCCCCGCTCGACGCGCTGGTGATCGCGCCGCGCATCTGTGGCATCTGCTCGGTGTCGCAGTCCATCGCCGCAGCCAGCGCGCTGCGTCAGGCCATGGGCGTGATGCCGGCGCCCAACGGCGTGCTCGCCACCAATATTGCCCATGCGGCCGAGAATGCCGCGGATCACCTCACGCACTTCTACATCTTCTTCATGCCCGACTTCGCCCGCGCGTCCTACGCCGCGCACGGCTGGCATTCCGCCGTGGCCGAGCGTTTCACCGCGACCAAGGGATCGGCTGCGCGCGACGCTCTGCCGGCGCGGGCGCGTCTGCTGGAGACGATGGGCGTCATCGCCGGCAAATGGCCGCACAGCCTCGCGTTCCAGCCGGGCGGGACGACGCGCGCCATCGAGCTCGGCGAGCGCATCCGGCTGACTGCGATCGCAGCGTCGTTCCGCGGCTTCCTCGAACGCGTGGTGTTTGCCGACAGGCTGGAGAACGTGCTTGCGCTGTCGACACCAGATGAGCTCGATCGTTGGCGCGAGGGACGCGATGGCGACTTCGCGCATTTCCTGCGGCTGGCCGACGCGTTGTCTCTCGCCGATCTCGGCAGGGGCCCCGGCCTGTTGATGAGCTTCGGCGCCTATCATGACGCTGATGGCGCCCGCTTCCGCGCCGGCATTCGGTCGCGCAGTGGAGCGATCGAGGCGCTGCCGGTTGCTGGTATCACCGAGGACGTGTCGCACGCCTGGATGCGCGAGACCTCGCTCGACCCGGCCGAGAGCCGCACGGTGCCCGATGCCGACAAGGCCGACGCCTACAGCTGGTGCAAGGCGCCGCGGCTGGCCGGCCAGCCGGTCGAGGTCGGCGCACTCGCACGACAGGCCATCGATGGTCAGCCGTTGATCTCGAATTTGGTTACGAGCGGCGGCAGCAATGTTCGCACCCGCGTCATCGCCCGGCTGATCGAGACGGCGCAGCTCGCATTGTCGATCGAAGGCTGGATCAAGGCGCTGCGCCTCAGCGAGCCGTTCTGCGCGAGCAGTGCCGACATCGCCGACGGTCACTTCGTCGGCCTCGTCGAAGCCGCGCGCGGCAGCCTCGGTCATTGGCTCGCGGTGCGGTCCGGACGGATCGAGCGCTACCAGATCATCGCGCCGACCAGCTGGAATTTTTCGCCGCGCGACGCCGAGGGTGTTGCAGGCCCGCTCGAGCAGGCGCTGGTCGGCACCGAGGTCGGCGATGCCGGCGCGCGCGCCGTCGGCATCCAGCACGTCGTCCGATCGTTCGATCCCTGCATGGTCTGCACCGCACATTGAGCGCGTCGCAACCGAAAAGCGGCGGGCGGTAACGAACTTGTCGGGTGCAAAGCGCGTGATTTCCGATTTCGCCGCGCGATCCCGGGCTCAGGTACTTGTTATGCTGCCACCTCCGCTTCAAGCATCTGGAATCATTATGATTCAAAACTGAGACGGATGCTGGCCCGCATCTTGCTGTCCCCTCTCGCCAGATAGCGATCAGATGATCGCCAACGCGATAGCAGGGGGAGGACTCATGGGCGCGGCAACCGAAACGTTTTACAGCGTGATCAGGCGCCAGGGCATCACGCGGCGCAGCTTCCACAAATTCTGCAGCCTCACGGCAACGAGCCTCGGCCTCGGTCCGCTGGCGGCGAGCCGCATCGCCAATGCGCTGGAGACCAAGCCGCGTACGCCGGTCATCTGGATGCACGGACTGGAATGCACCTGCTGCTCGGAGAGCTTCATCCGCTCGGCGCATCCGCTGGTGAAGGATGCGGTGCTGTCGATGATCTCGCTCGACTATGACGACACGATCATGGCCGCGGCCGGCCATCAGGCCGAGGAGATTCTCGAAGAGACCCGCGCGAAGTACAAGGGACAATACATTCTCGCGGTCGAGGGCAATCCGCCGCTCAACGAAGGCGGCATGTTCTGCATCGACGGCGGCAAGCCGTTCGTCGAGAAGCTCAAGCTCATGGCCGAAGACGCGATGGCGATCATCGCCTGGGGCGCCTGTGCCTCATGGGGCTGTGTGCAGGCGGCGAAGCCCAATCCGACGCAGGCAACGCCGATCGACAAGGTCATCACCAACAAGCCGATCATCAAGGTGCCGGGCTGCCCGCCGATCGCCGAGGTGATGACCGGCGTCGTCACCTTCATCACCACGTTCGGCAAGCTGCCCGAGCTCGACCGCCAGGGCCGGCCGAAGATGTTCTACTCGCAGCGCATCCACGACAAGTGCTATCGCCGGCCGCATTTCGATGCTGGCCAGTTCGTCGAGGAGTGGGACGACGAGGCCGCGCGCAAGGGCCACTGCCTCTACAAGATGGGCTGCAAGGGGCCGACCACCTACAACGCCTGCTCGACGGTGCGCTGGAATGGCGGGGTGTCGTTCCCGATCCAGTCCGGCCATGGCTGCATCGGCTGCTCCGAGGACGGCTTCTGGGACAAGGGCTCGTTCTACGACCGGCTCACCACCATCAAGCAGTTCGGCATCGAGCGCAATGCCGACGAGGTCGGCATGGTCGCCGCCGGTACCGTGGGCGCGGCGGTCGCGGCGCATGCGGCGGTCACGGCCGTGAAACGGCTCGCCGGCAAGCGCGACGACACCAAGCAAGATCATTAATCGAAATTCAGGGCAGGCAACGATGGGCATCCAGACTCCCAACGGCTTCAATCTCGACAATTCCGGCAAGCGCGTCGTGGTCGATCCGCTGACGCGCATCGAAGGCCATCTGCGCGTCGAGGTGAATGTCGATTCCAACAACGTGATCCGCAACGCGGTCTCGACCGGCACGATGTGGCGCGGCATCGAGACCATCCTGCGCAACCGCGATCCGCGCGACGCCTGGGCCTTCACCGAACGGATCTGCGGCGTCTGCACCGGTACCCACGCCTTGACCTCGGTCCGCGCGGTCGAGAATGCGCTGGGGATCATGATACCCGACAATGCCAATTCGATCCGCAACATCATGCAGCTCTGCCTGCAGGTGCACGATCATCTCGTGCACTTCTATCACTTGCATGCGCTCGACTGGGTCGACGTCGTCTCGGCGCTCAAGGCCGATCCGAAGGCGACCTCGGCGCTGGCGCAATCGATCTCAGACTGGCCGATGTCGTCGCCGGGCTATTTCAAGGACCTGCAGATCCGGCTGACCAAGTTCGTCGAGTCTGGCCAGCTCGGTCCGTTCAAGAACGCCTATTGGGGCCACGCCGCCTACAAGCTGCCGCCTGAAGCCAACCTGATGGCCGTCGCGCACTATCTGGAGGCGCTCGACTTCCAGAAGGAGATCGTCAAGATCCACACCATCTATGGCGGCAAGAACCCGCATCCGAACTGGCTGGTCGGCGGCGTGCCCTGTGCGATCAATGTCGACGGCACCGGTGCGGTCGGCGCCATCAACATGGAGCGGCTGAACCTGGTCTCGTCGATCATCGATCGCTCGATCGAGTTCGTGCAGAAGGTCTATCTGCCGGACGTCGCGGCGATCGGCTCGTTCTACAAGGATTGGCTCTATGGCGGCGGCCTCTCCGGCAAGAGCGTGATGTCCTATGGCGACATTCCGGAGAACGCGAACGACTATTCGGCCAAGAATCTCAAGTTGCCGCGTGGCGTGATCCTCAACGGCAATCTCAACGAGATCCTGCCGATCGACCACGGCGACCCCGACCAGATCCAGGAGTTCGTCACCCACTCCTGGTACAAATATCCTGACGAGACCAAGGGGCTGCATCCGTGGGACGGCGTCACCGAGCCGAACTATCAGCTCGGCCCCAACGCCAAGGGCACCAAGACCGACATCAAGGAGCTCGACGAGGGCGGCAAATATTCCTGGATCAAGGCGCCGCGCTGGCGCGGCAACGCGGTCGAGGTCGGCCCGCTGGCGCGCTACATCATCGGCTACGCGCAGAACAAGCCAGAGTTCAAGGAGCCGACCGACAAGCTGCTGAAGGCGCTGAACCTGCCGGTCACCGCGCTGTTCTCGACGCTCGGCCGCACCGCGGCGCGGGCGCTGGAATGCGAATGGGCGGCCAACCAGATGCGCTATTTCCAGGACAAGCTGGTGGCGCGCATCAAGGCCGGCGATTCCTCGACCGCGAACACCGAGAAGTGGAAGCCGGAGAGCTGGCCGAAGGAGGCCAAGGGCTACGGCTTCACCGAGGCGCCGCGCGGCGCGCTGGCGCACTGGATCAAGATCAAGGACACCAAGATCGATAACTACCAGTGCGTGGTGCCGACCACCTGGAACGGCTCGCCACGTGACCCCAAGGGCAATATCGGCGCGTTCGAGGCCTCGCTGATGGATACGCCGATGGCGGATCCGGAGAAGCCGCTGGAGATCTTGCGCACGATCCATTCGTTCGATCCGTGCCTGGCCTGCTCGACGCATGTCATGAGCCCGGACGGCCAGGAAATGGCGACGGTCAAGGTCAGGTAGGGCGGAGAAGCACCATGATGGATGCAGTTGCACGTCCAGCCGAGGCCGAGCCGAACCTCGCTGCGATCGCAGCCGACGCGGCCGGCGAGCACGCGGTCGGCCGTCCCACGGTTTATGTGTACGAAGCGCCCGTGCGCATCTGCCATTGGGTGAACGCGCTCGCGATCGTCGTGCTGATGATCACCGGCTACCTGATCGGAACGCCGCTGCCATCAGTCGAAGGCGAGGCATCGGCGAGCTTCGTGATGGGCTACATCCGGTTCACGCATTTCGCGGCCGGGCAGGTGCTGGCGGTGTTCTTCCTCGCCCGCATCTTCTGGGCCTTCGTCGGCAACCATCACTCCCGGCAGATCTTCTACATCCCGGTGCATCGCAAGCAGTTCTGGAAGGAAGTGCTGCATGAGATCCGCTGGTACGCCTTCCTGGAGCGCGAGCCGAAGATGTATGTCGGCCACAATCCGCTGGCGCAGACGGCGATGTTCACCGGCTTCACGCTGTTCGTCGCCTTCATGATCGTCACGGGATTTGCGCTCTATTCGGAAGGCGAGGGCATCGACAGCTGGCAGTACCGCCTGTTCGGCTGGGTGTTTTCGATCTGGCCGAACAGCCAGGATGTGCACACGTATCATCACCTCGGCATGTGGGCGCTGGTGATGTTCGTAACGGTGCACGTCTATGCCGCGATCCGCGAGGACATCATGTCGCGCCAGAGCATCATCTCCTCGATGGTCTCGGGCGAGCGGCAGTTCCGCGAGTGATGGGGATCATCGCGATGGGTGACGAGGCGAAACTGAACCGCATCCTGGTGCTCGGGATCGGCAACATCCTGTGGGCCGACGAGGGCTTCGGGGTGCGGGTGGTGGAGGAATTCCACCGCCGCTACGCCGTGCCCGACAATGTCACGATTCTCGATGGCGGCACGCAGGGGCTCTACCTCGTCAACTATGTCGAGGACGCCGACGGCCTGATCGTGTTCGACGCCATCGACTACGGACTAGCGCCGGGCGAGCTCAAGCTCGTCCGCGACGATGAGGTGCCGCGCTTCACCGGTGCCAAGAAGATGAGCCTGCACCAGACCGGCTTCCAGGAGGTCCTGAGCGCGGCCGATCTGCTCGGCCGCTATCCGCGCTGTCTGGCGCTGATCGGCTGCCAGCCGGCGGACCTCGAAGATTGGGGCGGGCCGCTCACCGAGCCGGTGCGCAAGCAGATTGCGCCGGCGATCGAACTGGCTTGTGCTGTGCTCGCCGCGTGGGGCGTATCGGCCGTGCCGCGACCGGAGCCACTTGCAGGCGACGCGCGCCTGCTCGCCAACGACATCGATCATCACAGCTACGAGATGCGGGCGGACCCGGCCGAGTAGCAGGGTTCAGCAAGGGAGTTCATCATGTGCCTCGGCCTGCCGATGACGATCGTGGAGACCGATGGCGTCTCGGCGCTGTGCAGCTGTGACGGCGAGATGCGGCGCGTCTCGGTGCTGCTGCTGTCGAATCCGCCTGTTGGCGCGAAGGTGCTGGTCTATCTCGACAACGCGGTGCGCCTGCTCGACGACGAGGAAGCGCGGCTGATCGGCGAGGCGCTCCGCGGCCTGCAGGCCGCGATCAATGGCGAGAACTGCGACGACTTCTTCGCCGACCTGGTCGGACGTGAGCCGGAGCTGCCTGAGCATCTGCGATAGCGCCCTCCGGCTCGCCAGACGCCTGTCGGGTAGCCGACAACAAAGTATCCATCAGAAAAGAAAGTTGTCGGCCTTCGTCTGCAAAGCAACTTTGCAAATTCCTTGCGCAGCTCTTAACGCGAATAAATATCTCCGATTTTTCTGATGTTTAGCGCGTTCGCTGGGGTGACGTCGTCTGGCACGTTGATTGCTGTCCATTCAGCACCCGACAATTGATAACCGGTCAGGAAGGAACATCCATGGAGATGCTGCAGCGTGATCCCGCGCGCGGGCGACGCGGGTTGCCGGAGGTCGATGCCGGCACCATCGATGCGTTTCTGGCTGACGTGGACCGCGCCGGTGCGGTCGCGGTGCTGCTGTCGGCCGGCGATCCCGCGCGATTTCCGGAGGCGCTCGACGTCGCCATCGTGTTGCCCGAGCTGATCGCGGCGTTCCAGAACCGTCTGCGCGGCGCGGTGATCGCGCGCGACGCCGAGGCCGTGCTCGGCGCGCGCTTCGGCGTGCGCGTGCAGCCGTCGCTGATCCTGTGCCGCGGCACCGATGTGCTCGGCGTGATCGCCAAGATCCAGGACTGGTCCGTCTATGTCGACCGCATCTCGCGTCTGATCGATCGCCCGATCGGCGCGGCTGCGACGGTCGTCGCCAGTATCGTCCCCGCCCACCAGCCCTCAGGAGCAGATCGATGAAGCCGGGATTCTGGATTGCGCCCGAAGGCGCCGAGCAGCCGGTCAGCGTGTTTCCGATCGGCGAGGAGGCGCTCGACAGCCAGTACAAGGGTCTGACCGCATCGGGCGCCCTGGCCAAGCTCGCCACCCTGGACTCCGAGGCGCTTGCGCGCAGCTGCCCACGCGCGGTCGACCTGCTGTCGACGATATCTGCTGCGATGGCCGGCCAGACCGCCGATGCGCCGACGCAATTGTTCCGGCTCGAAGGCCTCAACGATCTCGAACGCCGGCTGATCGACGACGTGCTCGGCGAGGGCGAGGTGGCCGGTGTCGTGGCGCTGCCCGACGGGAGGCTGGCGCAGATCCAGGAGTCCGTGCTGGCGGGCTTGTGGCGGGTGCGGCTGGAGGCGGATGAGAGCCACGACTACATCGAGATCGGGGCCGTTCCGGAGATCGTCACGCGCGCCGCAGCTGATCTCACTGCCGGTGACATCATCATCGGGCCTGCGCCCGAAGGGACGATGAATGCGCTGCCGGTGCTGGCCGAGATCCGCGAGCGTGCGCTGTCCTGGAAGCCCGGCCAGCGTTCGCAGACCATCAACTTCACACTGCTGCCGATGAGCCCGGCGGACATGAGCTTCCTGCAGCAGACGCTCGGCAACGGCCCCATTCAGCTCGTGTCGCGCGGCTACGGCACCTGCCGCGTGCTCGCGACCGGCGTGCGCCATGTCTGGTCGGTACAGTTCTTCAACGCCATGGACACGATCATCCTCGACACGCTCGAGGTCGGCGGCGTCCCCGTCGTCGCGCTTGCCGCGCCCGAGGATTTCGAGGATTCCGCCGAGCGCCTGAGCCAGATCATCGAGGCCTATTTCACATGACCGCCGGCTTCGAGAATTTCGGTGTCCGCAGCGACCTCGCCGACGATGTGCTGCTGGAGTGCGGCATCTGCTGGACGCGCTACGACCCGGCCGAGGGTGACGGCGTCGCGCAGATTGCGCCGGGCACGCCGTTTTCGGCCCTGCCGGACGACTGGCATTGCCCGAACTGCGATGCGCCGAAGGCCAAGTTCATGGCGGTCGAGTCATGACCGCCGCCGCGGCCGGGCAGGGGACTGCTGAGGATGCGCCCGCCGCGTGGGGCGAGCGTCTCGCCTGCGCCTATCGCGAGATCGGCGCCCGCACCATGCGTGAGCTGCCGATCTATCACGATGCGCTCACCGTCGAAGCCGTCGGCTTCACCTGCTTTCAGGGGCGCACGATCGGCATCGTCATCACGCCCTGGTTCATGAACGTCGTCACTCCGGTCGAGCAGGGCATTGCCGGATCGTCCGTGACGATCGCCCTCCCGGCAGGCGCATTCGCATTCACGATCGGCGACATCGCCGGGATCCGAGGGATCGCGAGCTGCTCGCTGTTCTCGCCGATGTTCGAGTTCGAGGACATGGCGGCGGCCCGCACCGCTGCCGAGGCCGCAATGGCCACGCTGATGACAGCGCCCGATGACGCGGCGCCGCCAGCGCGCAAGACCGAGCGCGCGATCGATCGCCGCGCCTTCCTGCGCGGCACCCTCGCGGAGAGCCGTCCATGACGCTCGCCTTCCGCAATCATATCGATATCACGCTCGCGGTCGCCGACCAGGTGATCACCGGCGTCGATATCCTGCCGCGCACGCGGCCGCCGCTCGGACGGTTGTTTGCCGGCAAGCCGGCCGAGACGCTGCTGGCGGCGCTGCCGCGGCTGTTCTCGCTGTGCGCCACTGCGCACCAGGTTGCGCTGCTGTCGGCTCTGGAGGCTGCGCGCGGCGAGCAGGCCACCCCACTGACGCGCCATCGGCGCATCAACGCCGTCATCACCGAGCGTTTCGCCGAGCTGCTGCGCGGCCTGCTGCTCGGGCCGCTGGCGGGGGATCCCGGCGCGCTGCGCCTGGCGCCGGAGCTCCTCCAGGCCGTTGCATCCCTGCAGGGCTATTCTGGTCGGCCTGCGTCGAGGCCGCGCGCCGAAACCTTGTCACAGATCAAAATGGGCCTGGGGGCTCTCGGCATAAACTTCGCGATGGAGTTTGCCTCGCCGGGAACTCCACTCGCATTGGTGATGGGGACGGTCCAGGAGGCCGCCGAGGATGGAGGATGGAGGCACATGCCATCACCGCATGGCGTGCTGTCGGCCGCCGACGATCGCGCGGTCGTCTCCCGGCTGATGGATGCGGGCACCGTCTTTGCGGAGAGCCCGGAGCTTGATGGTCGCGTCCCGGAGACCGGCGTCTGGGCCCGGCAGCCGGTGCGCGGCAGCTCTCTCGACGCTGGGCCGGTCGAACGGCTGTCGGCCAAGGTTGCGGAGATCGCCGCGCTGCTGCGCTGGATCGAGGCCGGCGAGGCCGAGGATGCAGCGGCCGATCGTGATGTCGTTGCCAGCTATGCGCTCGGCGCCGGCCGGGGCGGGGCGGCGGTCGAATGCGCGCGTGGCCGGCTGCATCATGTCGTCGAGCTGGATGCGCAAGGCGTGATCGCGCGGTTCGAGTACCTGGCACCGACGGAATGGAATTTCCATCCCCGCGGGCCGGTCGTGCGCAGCCTGACCGGCGCCGCGCTGCGCTGCCCCCGGGATCACGACGCCATCCGCACGATGGTCGGCGCGTTCGATCCGTGCGTCGGCTATCGCCTGGCGGTGCGGGAGATGGCCGATGCATGAGATGGCGCTGTGCGAGGGCATCGTCGAGATCGTCGAGCAGGAGGCGCGCAAGGGCGCCTTCGCGAAGGTGAAGACCGTGTGGCTGGAGATCGGCGCGCTGAGCCATGTCGCGCCGGAGGCGCTGCGGTTCTGTTTCGAGGCCGTCACGGCCCATACGATCGCGCGCGGCGCGGCGCTGGAGATCATCGAACAGAAGGGCACGGCCTGGTGCCTCGGCTGCTCGCGCAGCGTCGAGATCAGCCAGCGCTATGAGGCCTGCCCCGAATGCGGCAGCCATCAGCTGCAGGTGACGGGCGGCGAGGACATGCGGGTCAAGGAGCTGGAGGTCGAGTGATGTGTACGGTGTGCGGCTGCGGTGACGGCAAATCCTCGATCGAAACCGGTGATCACCATCACGATCACGGCGATCACCATCATCATGCTCACGGACATGATCACAGTCATGATCATGTCGGGCACCACCACGGTCATCACCACCATGATCACGACCACGACCACGATCATGGTCATGGTCACCATCATCACGACCATGATGATCATGGGCATGACCACCACCACGCGCATGGCTCTGCCGATCACATCGACTGCTCGGCCAACCCGGCCGGCCAGGAGGTTGCCGGCCTGTCGAGCGGGCGTATCATCCAGATCGAGCGCGACATCCTCGGCAAGAACAACCGTCTGGCGGCGGAGAACCGCGCGCGCTTCGCTGCACACGACGTGCTGGCATTCAACTTCGTCTCGAGTCCAGGCGCCGGCAAGACATCGCTGCTGGTTCGTGCCGTCTCGGACCTCAAGCAGAGCCGTCCGGTCGCGGTGATCGAGGGTGATCAGCAGACCTCCAACGATGCCGAGCGCATCCGCGCCACCGGCGTGCCAGCCATCCAGATCAACACCGGCAAGGGATGTCATCTCGATGCGGCCATGGTCGGCGAAGCCTATGGCCGGCTGGCGCCGCTGCGCGGCGGCCTGCTGTTCATCGAGAATGTCGGCAACCTCGTCTGTCCGGCTGCCTTCGATCTTGGCGAGGCCTGCAAGATCGTGGTGTTCTCCACCACCGAGGGCGAGGACAAGCCGCTCAAATATCCCGACATGTTTGCAGCGTCTGCGCTGATGCTGATCAACAAGATCGATCTGGCGCCGGTGCTCGACTTCGATCTCGCGCAGACCATCGAATATGCCCGCCGCGTCAATCCGAAGATCGAGGTGCTGACAATCTCTGCCAAGACCGGCGAAGGCTTCTCCGCGTTCTATGCCTGGATCCGGAAGCAGGCGGACAAGATGCGTGCCGGCGTGCTGGGCGCGGTACAGGGATGAGCATGCCGGGCCCGACATTGGCGACGGATCGCACGCGCCTCAGGCTCCGCATTCGCGGTGCCGTGCAGGGCGTGGGCTTTCGTCCCTATGTTCATGGCCTGGCCACGCGCCATCGCCTCGGCGGCTTCGTCGCCAATGACGCTGACGGCGTCGTCATCGAGGTCGAGGGTGAGAACGTCGTTTCGTTCGTCGAGGCGCTGCCGCGGCAGGCGCCGCCCTTGGCGCGCATCGATGACATCGCCGTCGAGACGATCGCGGCCGAGGCAAGTGCGGATTTCCGGATCAACGCGAGCATCAGTGGGCGGGTGACCACCCGCATCGTTCCGGACGCCGCCACCTGTCCGGCTTGCCTCGCCGAGCTGTTCGATCCCGGCAGCCGCTTCCACCTCTATCCCTTCGTCAACTGCACCCATTGTGGCCCACGCTTCACCATCGCCGAATGCCTCCCTTACGACCGTGCGGCGACCGCGATGAAGCGCTTTCCAATGTGCACGGCCTGCCGCGCCGACTACGAGGATCCCGCCGGGCGCCGCTTCCATGCCGAGGCGATCTCCTGTCCCGACTGCGGGCCGCGGCTGAGCCACGCGGTGGGCGACATTGCGGCCGCAGTTGCTGACGGCAGGATCGTCGCCATCAAGGGGCTCGGCGGCTATCAGTTGCTGTGCGATGCTCGCCGCGAGGAGACGGTTCAGCGGCTGCGTATGCGCAAGCAGCGCGATGGCAAGCCGTTTGCGGTGATGGTGGCCTCGGCTGCGGTTGCATCCGGGATTGCCGAGATCGATGCAGCCGAGCGCGTCGTGCTGGAGCAGGTCGCGCGGCCGATCGTGCTGGTGAGATCGCGCCACGTCGTCGCGCCGTCGGTCGCGCCGGGTCTCACCAGGATCGGCGTCATGCTGCCGGTCGCGCCGCTGCATCATCTGATCTTCGACGCGCTCCGCGCGCAGGACTGCGAGACCGCGTGGGCGCTGGTCTGCACCAGCGCCAATCCGAGCGGCGAGCCGCTGCTGACCGACAATGACGAGGCGCTGACTGGGCTGGCAGATATTGCAGATCTGATCGTCACCCACGACCGGGATATCGTCATCCGCGCCGATGATTCCGTGCTCGCGGTGACATCCGGCGTTCCCCGTTTCATCCGGCGTGCCCGTGGCTTCGTGCCAGAACCGATCCGGCTGCCGCGCGTCATGCCGCCGGTGCTCGCGGTCGGCGCGCAGCTGAAGGCGACGGTCACGGTGACGCGCGGCGACGAGGCGTTCGTGTCGCAGCATCTCGGTGATCTCGACACGGCCGCCGCGATCCGCTTCTTCGAGGAGACCATCCGCCATCTCACTTCCATCCTCGACGTTGAGCCGGTGGTGATCGCGCATGACCTGCATCCAGACATGGCGTCGACGCGGTTCGCGCATGCGTACGGCCTGCCGACCTTCGCCGTCCAGCACCATCATGCCCATGCCGCGTCGGTCATCGCCGAGCATGGATTGCGCGAGCCCGCGCTTGCGCTGGTGCTCGATGGCTACGGCTATGGCAGCGATGGCGGCCCCTGGGGCGGTGAGCTCTTGCTGTGCCACGGAGCCAGCTTTCAACGTCTCGGACACCTCGCGCCATTGAAGATGCCGGGCGGCGACCGCGCCGCGCGCGAGCCCTGGCGCATGGCGGCGTCCGTGCTGCACGAGGCCGGGCGTGGCGGCGACATTGCATCGCGCTTTGCCGCTCAGCCTCAGGCGCGGCATCTGCCGATGCTGCTGGAGCGCGCTGATGTGCCGGTCACGACCAGCGCTGGCCGGCTGTTCGATGCGGTGGCCGGATTGCTCGGTGTCAGTACGATCCAGAGCTACGAGGGCGAGGCCGCCATGAAGCTCGAGGCGCTGGTGCGTGCGCCGTCGACGCTGGCGCACGGCTGGATCATCGAGGATGGCGTGCTGTCGCTGCGGCCGCTGCTGACCTATCTGATCGAACGTGATCTGCATGCCGTCGATGCCGCCGAGCTCTTTCACGGCACGCTGTCTGCCGCCTGCGTCGACTGGATCGCGGCAGCGTCGCGCGCGACCGGCGTCGGCAGCGTCGTGCTGGCTGGCGGCTGCTTCCTCAATGCTCATCTCTCGGACGAGATCGTCCGCGGCTGCGTTGCGGCCGGGCTCAAGCCGCTGCTGCCGCGGCGATTGCCGCCCAATGACGGCGGTCTGAGCCTGGGCCAGGCCTGGGTCGCAGGCCTGCAACTCGGCGAACAACAAGCTATGCCCGGAGGGATCGTCTGATGTGCCTGGCCATACCTGCTGAGGTGATCAAGCTGTTGCCTGACGACATGGCGATCGTGTCGATCGACGGCGTCAGCAAGGAGGTCTCGGTCGCGCTGATCGAGGAGATCGCCGTCGGCGACTACGTCATTCTCCATGTCGGCCACGCGCTCACAAAAATTGATCCGGAAGAGGCACGCGAGACGCTCGATCTGCTCCGGCAGATGGGCGCAGCGGCGGCGGAGGTTGCGCCATGAAATATGCCGACGAGTTTCGCGACAAGGAGCTGGCCATGGGGCTGGCGCGCGCGATCCGTGCCAAGGCCGACCCGGCGCGCGCCTATCGTTTCATGGAGTTCTGCGGCGGTCACACCCATGCGATCGCGCGCTACGGCCTGGAGGACATGCTGCCGGACAACGTCCGCATGATCCACGGCCCCGGCTGTCCAGTCTGCGTGCTGCCGGCCGGCCGCATCGACATGGCGATCGCGCTGGCCACGCGGCCCGAAGTCATCCTCTGCGTCTATGGCGATCTCATGCGGGTGCCCGGCTCGCGCGGCTCCTCGCTGCTGAAGGCGAAGGCGCGCGGCGCCGACATCCGCATGGTGTATTCGACCTTGGATGCGATCGCGCTGGCCGAACAGAATCCGGGCCGCGAGATCGTGTTCTTCGCCATCGGCTTCGAGACCACGACGCCGCCGACCGCGGTGATGATCCGGGCCGCCGAAAAGAAGCGGTTGACGAATTTCAGCGTGTTCTGCAACCACGTGCTGACGCCGCCGGCGATGCGCGCGATCCTCGACAGCGACACGCCGATCGAGATCGACGGCTTCGTCGGACCGGCCCATGTCTCGACCGTGATCGGCACCGAGCCCTACGCGCCATTCGCGCGCGACGACGGCAAGCCGGTCGTGATCGCGGGCTTCGAGCCGCTCGACATGATGCAGGCGATCCTGATGCTGATCGAGCAGGTCAATGACGGCCGGCACGAGGTGGAGAACCAGTATCGCCGCGCGGTCACCGGCCGCGGCAATGGGCGCGCCATCCGAGAGATGGCCGAGATCTTCGAGCTCCGCGAGGAGTTCGAGTGGCGCGGCCTCGGCAGCATTCCGTCGAGCGCATTGAAGCTGCGGCCGGCCTTTGCGCATCTCGATGCCGAGCTGCGCTTCGCCATGTCCGAGCGCGTCGTCGCCGACAATCCGGCCTGCGAATGTCCGGCGATTCTGCGCGGGCTGAAGAAGCCGGTGGACTGCAAACTGTTCGGCACGGCGTGCACGCCGGAGACGCCAGTCGGCTCGTGCATGGTGTCGTCGGAGGGCGCCTGCGCGGCGCATTGGACCTATGGCCGCTTCCGCGACCATCAGCGGAGGCTTGCATCATGAGCATGCACCAGCGCCGGCTCGACCTCAAGAACGGCTGTGTCGATCTCTCGCACGGTGCCGGCGGCCGCGCGATGGCGCAACTGATCGCCGGCCTGTTCCATGAGGCCTTCGGCAATGAATGGCTGGCGCGCGGCAACGACCAGTCCGCTTTCGATGTCGCGGCCGGCCGCATGGTGATGACAACCGACGGCTATGTGGTGTCGCCGCTGTTCTTCCCCGGCGGCAATATCGGCTCGCTCGCGGTGCACGGCACCGTCAACGACATTGCGATGGCAGGCGCCAAGCCGCTCTATCTGTCGGCCAGCTTCATCATCGAGGAGGGATTTTCATTCGCGGATCTGAAGCGGATTGCCGACGCGATGGGCCAGGCCGCGCGCGATGCCGGCATCGCGATCATCACCGGCGACACCAAGGTGGTCGAGCGCGGCAAGGCGGATGGCGTGTTCATCTCGACCGCCGGCGTCGGCGTCGTGCCTGACGGGCTTGACCTCTCGGCCGACAAGGCAAGGCCGGGCGATCGCGTGCTGCTGTCCGGCAGTCTCGGCGACCACGGCGTCGCCATCATGTCGAAGCGGCAGAACCTGACCTTCGACACCGAGATCGTCTCCGATTCCGCCTCGCTGCATGGTCTGGTCGCCGACATGGTGGCCGCCGGCGGCAATGGCATCAGGCTGATGCGCGACCCGACGCGCGGCGGGCTCGCGGCCACGATGAACGAGATCGCGCAGCAATCCAATCTCGGCTTCCGCCTGCAGGAGGAGGCCATCCCGGTGAAGCCGGCCGTGGCCGCAGCCTGCGAACTGCTCGGGCTCGATCCGCTTCACGTCGCCAATGAGGGCAAGCTCGTTGCGGTCGTCGCGCCGGAGGTCGTCGGCGCCGTGCTCGCCGCCATGCAGGCGCATCCGCTCGGACGCGACGCCGCCGAGATCGGCGAGGCCGTCGGCGACGATCACCGCTTCGTCCAGATGGCCACGAGCTTCGGTGGCGGCCGCATCGTCGACTGGCTGTCGGGCGAGCAGCTGCCGCGGATCTGCTGAGATGGGAATTCAGGGAACGATATTGGTCGTGGATGACGAAGTCCGGTCGCAGGAGGCGCTGCGGCGCGTCCTCAACCAGGATTTCGAGGTCCTGTGCGCCGGCAACACGGCGGATGCCGAGAAGCTGCTCGAAGGCGAGATCGTGCATGCCGTGATCTGCGACCAGCGCATGCCGCAGGAATCCGGCGTGAGCTTCCTGAAGCGCGTGCGCGAGATGTGGCCCGATCCTGTCAGGATGATCATCTCCGGCTATTCCGATTCCGAGGACATCATCGCCGGGCTCAACGAAGCCGGCATCTATCAGTATATTACAAAACCCTGGCAGCCGGATCGGCTGGTCGAGATCGTGCGCGAGGCCGTCCAGCTGTATCGGCTGCAGAAGGAGACGGAGACCGCGGGTGTCGACGTCAAGGCGACGCCGGCACACATCAAGAAGGTCGTCTCGGTCAAGCGCGGCGCCGCCAAGCAGCTCTACGATTTCGACCGCATCGTGCATTCGGCGGCAAGCCCGATGCGCAACGTGATCGAGCTCGGCCGCCGCGCGGCCGACTACGACATCTCGGTGCTGATCACCGGCGAGTCCGGCACCGGCAAGGAGCTGCTCGCGCGCGCCATCCACTATGGTTCAGCGCGCGCCACCAAGGCCTTCGTCGTCGAGAATTGCGGCGCGCTGCCCGACGAGCTGCTGGAGAGCGAGCTGTTCGGCTGCAAGAAGGGCGCCTTCACCGGCGCCTATCAGGACCGCATCGGCCTGTTCGAGGTCGCCGACGGCGGCACCATCTTTCTCGACGAGATCGGCGAGACCTCGCCCGCGTTCCAGGTCAAGCTGCTGCGCGTGCTGCAGGAGAGCGAGATCCGGCCGCTCGGCGCGCAGCGCGTCCGTCAGGTCGACGTGCGCGTGGTCGCCGCGACCAACCGCGATCTCGAAGCCGAGGTCGAGTCCGGCCGTTTCCGCCGCGACCTCTATTACCGGCTCGCCGCATTTCCGGTGCATATGCCCTCGCTGCGCGAGCGCCCGATGGACATCCCGCTGATCGCCGAGGGCGTGCTGGCGTCGGTGAAGACCTCGTTCAACCGGCCGCATCTGCGCTTCGCGCCGCAGGCGCTGGAGGAGTTCTCCAGATATCACTGGCCGGGCAACGTCCGCGAGCTGCAGAACGAGATCCAGCGCATGGCCGTGCTGGCCGATGCCGACGAACTGCGCTGCCCGCCCTTCGCCGGGCGGCGCAACGGCCGCCGCGCGGCCCCCGCCGCCGTCAACGGCAAGCTGAACGGCCATGGCAGTCTCAAGGATCGGGTCGAAGATCTCGAAAAGACAATCATTGTCGGCTGTCTAGAAAAATACGAGGGTAACATCAGCCGCGTCGCCAGCGAGCTTGGCCTGTCCCGGGTCGGCCTGCGCAACAAATTGTCGAGATACGATCTGAAGAAAAATGGCAAAGGCCACGCATTCTCCTGAGTCGTCCGGGGCGGACACGCTTTTGAAGCTGATCGCCAGCAGCAGCACGCTCGAACTCGACAGCGAGCGCGAGGGCGTGTGGATCGAAGTGATCCGCAAGATGGACGAGGTCTATTCCGACCTGCTGCGCTACGAAGTCGATCTCGAGCACAAGAATGCCGAGCTCGAGGAAGCCCAGGCCTTCGTCACCAATGTCATCGAGTCGGTCTCGGACATCCTCGTCGTCTGCGACGCCAGGGGGAACGTCCAGCAGGCCAACTCGGCCTTTCAGCGGAATTCGGGCCGCATCCTTGCTGACATCGCCGGTCGCAACATCGCCGAGATGATCGATGTCGATCATCACGGCAAGCTCGGGGCGCTGCTGCAGCCGCGCAGCAGCGCCGAGGTGGTCGATGGCGAGCTGCGCTTCGCCGCAGCCGGCGGCAGCTCCGACCTGTTCGCGATCAACAGCTCGCCGCGGCACGACCATCGCGGCCGCTTCATCGGCGTGGTCTTGACCGGGCGCCCCATCGGCGAGCTCCGTCGCGCCTACGAAGCCCTGCACAAGGCCCACCAGGAGTTGCAGCGGGCGCAGCGGCAGCTGGTCGAGCAGGAGAAGATGGCGAGCCTTGGCCGACTCGTCGCCGGCGTCGCGCATGAGCTGAACAATCCGATCAGCTTCGTCTACGGCAATGTTCACACCCTGATGCGCTACCGCACGTCGCTGGTCGGCTATCTCGATGCGGTCCATGAGCAGCCGATCTCCGACGCGGTCGCAGCGTTGCGCAAGGATCTGCGGATCGATGCCATCCTGGAAGATTTCGGTCCGCTGATCGAAGGCACGCTGGAAGGCGCGGTGCGGATCAGCGAGATCGTCAAGAACCTGCGCCGGCTGTCATTCTCCAAGCTCGGCGAGGTCGAGCGGGTCAACATCGAGCGGCTGATCAACACGGCGGTGCTGTGGGCGGGACGTACCAAGCAGCACCGCGTCGACATCCAGATCGAGGTCGAGCCCGATCTGTGGATATCCGGCAACGAAGGCCAGCTGCATCAGGTGATCGTCAACCTGGTCGAGAACGCGATCGATGCGATGCGCGCGATCGAGCTGCCGCGCCTTGTCGTCACGGCGTCGCGCCAGGGCAGCGAGATCGCATTCAGGCTCACCGATAATGGTCCGGGCATCGACAGGGATCATCTCAGCCACATCTTCGAGCCGTTCTTCACGACCAAGCGCGTCGGCGAAGGGACGGGTCTGGGATTGTGGATCAGCTACGGCATCGTCCGCGAGCATGGCGGCGAGCTGGTCGCGAGCAACGAGCCTGATGGCGGCGCCACGTTCTCCTTCGCCCTGCCGGCGGCTGGCTGATCGCTCGTCGCTGCGACCGCCGCCGCTGATATCAGGATGCGGTCGCGACCGGCACGCGATCGCGCTGCTTCGACAGTCGCGCCAGCAACACGGTGGCTGTTCGCGTGATGTGCTGCCGGGCGAGATCCTCGGCCTTCTGCGCATCGCCGGCGATGACGGCGTTCAGGATGTCCTCGTGCTGGTCCCAGATCCGCCGCGGGGTCTCGTCGCGCATCAGCACCTCGCCCATCAGCCGGCGCAGATGCAGCCAATGCGGCTGGGTGGTGTCCTGGATCACGGAGTTGCCGGAGATCTCGTAGAGGAACTCGTGAAACTTGACGTCGGCCTCGATCAGCTTCTCGACCGAGTGCTCGCGCTCGGCGCGGCGGCCTTCCTCGATCAGCCTGGGACCCTCTTCGGCCGCCCGCTCGGCGCCGCGGGTCGCCGCCAGCCCGCAGGCGAGGCCCTCGGCAACGGCGCGGATTTCATAGAGATTGCGGATGAAGTCGGTGTCGATCGGTGCAACCTCGAGGCCACGTCCGGGCGCCTCGCGCACAAAACCATGGTTGCGCAGCAGCAGCAGCGCCTGCTGCACCGGCTGGCGCGATACGCCGAGGTCGCGCGCCAGATCATCCTGGATCAGCCGTGCGGACTCCGGCAGCTCTCCGCCAACGATATCGGAGAGGATTCGCTGGTAGACACGTTCCGTCAGGCTCGGCTGGGTTTTCAGCGGCGGCACGCGGCCTCCTGCAACGATTCAAACGTCAGGTTCCGTCCGTGATCGGATGCGATCGAGCGCCTGCCTGGCGCCCCCGTCTCCGCTGGTGGACGCTGCATCTTGCTCATAACGACATCTTGCGTCCCGAGAGCGTGCGCCGCTGCTTCGGCCTGTCGCCCTGCTGAGCTTCGATATGGTGGATGAAGACGCCAGCGGCGCGTGCGATGTGGTCGCGGCTCAGCCGTTCGGCCTCGGTGCTGCGGCCCTCGATCACGGCGGCGAGAATCTCGGCGTGCTCGTCCCAGACCGTCAGGGACATGCCTTCCTCCTTCTGCAGCACGTCGGACATTACGCGCTTCAGATACGGCCAATGCGGCGCCATCGTCTCGTCGATCAGCACATTGCCCGAGAGCTCGCTGAGAAAGCGGTGGAAGGCGATATCGGTCTCGATCTTGCGGCCGACCAGTCCGCTTCTGGCCGCCTCGCGGCCGGCGGCGATGTAGGCCGGACCTTCGCGCGCCGCGCGATCGCTCGCACGTTCCGCAGCGAGGCGTGCCGCAAGGCCTTCGATCACCGCGCGCATCTCGTAGAGATCGCGGACAAAGCCAGGGTCGAGCGGCGCCACGATCAGCCCGCGGCCGGGCGCGCTCTGCACCAGCCCGCAGCCGCGCAACAGCACCAGGGCCTGCTGAACGGGCTGGCGTGACACGCCATAGGCCTGGGCCAGATCATCCTGGATGAGCCGGGAGCCGGGCGCGAGCACGCCGCTGACGATCTCGTCAGTGATCGCTTCGACGACCTGGTCGACCAGGGAGGGGGCAGGGGACACGATTCGCATGAGCCATCACATTTTAGCGAAGAATAACACGCCAAGCGTGAAAATCTAATTGCGACGAATTCGAATTCAGAGTACGAATTCAAAAATAAGAAGCCAAGTTAAAACGGCTTTCATATGATCGGGGAGGGCGTCCGTGTCGGATCAACCGGCTCGTTCGAAGCGTGACCAGAGCTGCTCGGCGCCCTCGGAGGGCAGCGTGCGCGGCGGGCTGATTGTGGCTGTGTTGCGCGGGCTATCGGTGGTGTTTGCTGCCATTGTCGTCGCGATGGCGACTGTACCCGCGTCGGCCGGTGAAGGTCTGACGTTGTCCGATGCCTGGGTGCCTGCGGCGCCTGAGGTCGGTCGTGACATCCCCCTGCTGGTGACGATCAGGAACGACACGACGTCGCCCGAAGCCCTGATGCGCGTGCGTTGTCCGATCGCGAATTTCTCCGAACGCCACACCGTGGATCGCGGCGAAGGCGCGCCGGCCATGCGCTCGATTCCCAACATTCCGATTGCCGCGGGCAGCACGCTGGTGCTGCTGCCGACCGCCTATCACGTGATGCTGTTGCAGACCCGCGAGCCGCTCGAGCCCGGCAAGCGCTTCACCTGCACGATCGTTTTCCAGAAGGCTGGATCCATCGAAACGGAGGTCGAGGTTCGCAAGTCCCCCTGAACTTGCAAGTCCCCTGAACTTGTCTGTCGCCTGCTGCCTCTTCGCTGCAAGCTTTGCGGAGCGGTTTTCGATCGAGCTCATAATCAAGAATGGGAGAAGGAAACGATGAGGAATCACGTCAGGTCAACATTTCGGGCGGTGCTGCTGGCCAGCGCAGCCATTGCCTGTTTCCAGCTCGGCTCTGCGGCGCGGGCCGCCGATGAGATCACGCCGGAGCGGCTGCTCAATGCCGACAAGGAAGCCGGCAACTGGCTGCATCATCACAAGAACTATTCCGGCACCCGCTTCTCGGCGCTGAAGGAGATCAACAAGGACACCGTCAAGAATCTCAAGGTCGCCTGGACCATGCATCTCGGCGGCGTCGAGGGCGGCGGCATCTGGAGCCATGGCGGCCTCGAAGGCACGCCGATCGTCGAGAACGGCATGATCTATGTCACCGACGGCTGGGGCTCGGTCTACAAGATCGATGCGCGCGGCGGCAAAGGCCAGCTGGTCTGGAAGATGGATCCGAAGACGGATCACGACTGGGCCGGCGCGGTCGCCTGCTGCGGCGTCGACAATCGCGGCGTCGCGCTGTGGGGCAATCTCGTCGTCTCGCATACGCTCGACGGCCGCCTGATCGCGACCAACAAGGAGACCGGACAGGTTGCCTGGCAGCGCCAGGTCGCCGATCCAGACAAGGGCGAGGTCATCACCGGTGCGCCGCTGATCGTGAAGAACATGGCGGTCTCGGGCGTGGCCGGCGCCGAATACGGCATCCGCGGCTGGATCGCGGCGACCGATCTGTCGACGCAGAAGGAAGTCTGGCGCACCCACACCATTCCGGCGAAGGGCGAGCCCGGCAGCGAGACCTGGAAGGACAGCAACGACGCCGCTGCGGCCGGCGGCGGCTCGACCTGGGTGACGGGCACCTACGACCCGTCGACCGACACCATCATCTGGGGCGTCGGCAATCCCGGTCCGGACTGGGACAACGCCTATCGTCCCGGCGACAACCTCTACACTGACAGCTCGCTGGCCCTCGATGCCAACACCGGCAAGATCAAGTGGCACTATCAGCACACGCCGAACGACCCCTACGACTATGACAGCGTTGCCGAGAACGTCCTGGTCGACGTGCCCGCGCCGAACGGATCGACCCTGAAGCTCGCGCTCGAGGCGGACCGCAACGGCTTTGCCTATGCGATCGACCGCACCAACGGCAAGTTCCTCTGGGGCCTGCCCTTCGTCAAGAAGGTCACCTGGACCAAGGGCCTCGATGCCGAGACCGGCAAGCCGATCGAGTAT
This sequence comes from Bradyrhizobium sp. SSBR45G, assembly GCF_030159255.1. GTDB lineage: Bacteria > Pseudomonadota > Alphaproteobacteria > Rhizobiales > Xanthobacteraceae > Bradyrhizobium. Next base: position 31,616 of record NZ_BSCT01000057.1, read on the forward strand.
GATCCGAAGAACCCGGTGCAGCGCTACAATGCGTCGGTCACGCCGCATCGTGAGAACAAGGTGGCGGACATCTGCCCCGGCAACATGGGCGGCAAGAACTGGCCGCCGACTGCGTACAATCCGGATCTGAAGCTCTGGTACATTCCGGTCATCGAGAGCTGCAACCGGATCACCGTCGAAGAGTCGACCAAGGACAAGCTGAAGGCGCGCGAGTTCTGGACCGGCGGCGGACCGAGCCAGCCGTTCAAGATCACCGGCAGCGTCACCGCGATCGACGTCACCACCGGCAAGATCGCCAGCAAGATGGAGACGCCGTTCCCGAATCTCGGCGGCATGCTCGCCACGCCCGATCTGGTCTTCTCCGGCCAGCCCTCGGGGGAGGTGATGGCGCTCGACGGCAAGACCCTGCAGAAGCTCTGGGAGTTCAACACCGGCGGCGGCGTCAATGCGCCTCCCGTGACGTTCTCGGTCGACGGCAAGCAGTATATCGCGATCCTCGTCGGTCTCGGCGGCGCCTGGGACAAGTGGTTCATCGAAGCCACGCCCGAGCTGAAGAAGATCCAGCCCGGCTCGATGCTCTACGTCTTCTCACTGTGATGTCGCGAGGGGCGGAGGCGAAAGCGCCTCCGCCCCTTCCTTTTTCCACGTTCGACAAGATGATCCGATGAGATTCAGTCCGATTCCGTCCGCAATGGCGTTCGCCTTTGTCGTTCTTTCGGCGCCGCTCGCGTTCGCGCAGTCCGCCGCGCCGGCTGATCCGACCGAGGCCGGCAAGGCGGTGTTCAAGCGCGCGAACTGCGTCGGCTGCCACAAATGGCACGGCAACGGCGGTGGTGGCTATGGCGGCGACGCGCTGTCGCTGCGCAAGACCGAGCTCAGCCGCGAGCACATCATCGAGACCGTGACCTGCGGCCGGCCCGGCACGGGCATGCCGTACTTCGCGCGCGGCTCCTATGATACGAGCAAATGCTACGACATGAATCGCCAGGACGTCGGCGAGCGCGTGCCGCCCGAAGGCGGCACGTTCCTGCGGCCCAACGATATCGAAGCGGTCGCGGACTATGTGCTCGCGCATATCAAAGGTCGAGGCGAGCCGAACTACGACGAGTGCACCACCTTCTTCGGCACCACGTCGCGCGTCTGTGACATCTACAAGGCCAGTGCCACCAAGCCCGCAAGCGAGCCATCGAAATGAAACCGTTCACCTGTGCGGCGATCTTCGCCACGTTGCTGTTATCCGTCGTGATGCCTGCGGCCTCCGCGCAGGCCGTGCCGAGCTACGACCTGCGCGACATCACGGTCGGCATGCCGGTCGGCGACCTGCCCAATGACGGCTATGTCAATCTGGTCTGCGCTGGAGATCCGGACCGCAAGCTTGATGCGTGGTCGTCGTGGCGCAACTGTCCGGCCGATGACCAGACGCGTCGCGCTGTGCGGTTCGAGTTCGATCCCGAGACCAGCCAGGACGGCACCAAGGTTGCCGGTCACCCGGTGCTGCTCACGGCGGTCATCGACGACAAGGGCAAGGTCTCCGGTCTCACGATCGAGACCGACCCGAAGGCGCGCCTCTACATCCGCAAGAAGGCGTTCCTGCTCGGCAACCAGGTGAAGTCGCGCTACGGCGCCGACGGCTGGGATTGCAAGGAGCAGCAGCCGACCGCGAGCGAGCAGCCGGTGGGCGGCGTGTTCCTGCGCGAGGTCTGCAAGAAGAGCGTGCCCGGCCGGATGCTGACCGTCGAGCGCGAGCTGTTCCGCAAGCCTGATCAGGATGCCAAGAGCTTCGTCGATCAGACGCGGATTCAGATCACGACGCAAACGAACTGATCCAGACTTTCGAGGTCCCGCTCCGGCGAGGCCCGATCGCAGTCGCTACGCTTGCAGGCGCCGGGTACGGAGAGTTGCCGGAGATGCAGGTGGCCGTCTGTCGCACGGCATTGATCATCCTCTCCGGGAGAACGCGCATGAGCTGGACTGCCCCCAAGATCGTCGAAGTCCCCGTCGGGATGGAAATCAACATGTACGCCTGCGCCAGCAGGCAGGCGGCTCAGCGCAAGAGCTGATCTGAATATCGCCGTGACAGCGACCGCAAATCCTTGCCGTCGCTGTCACGGGCCGAGACTGCAATTCACCAATCACGGCAGCGTGCGGGCGATGGGGCGCCGCACGGCCGAGATGAGCCGGAACGCCGATGGGCGTTCGCTTGAGCGCAAATCCGTCCCGTAAGGAGGTTCTTGGCAATGGCGAAACTCAGTATCAACGGCAGAGACGTCTCTGTCGACGCGGCGAACGACACGCCGCTGCTATGGGTCATCCGCGAGCAGTTGCAGATGACCGGCACCAAGTTCGGCTGCGGCGCTGGGCTGTGCGGCGCCTGCACGGTCCATGTGAACGGCGAGGCGGTGCGCTCGTGCCAGACCATGGTCGGCGACGTCACGAACAAGAAGATCACCACCATCGAGGGCCTGTCGCAGAAGGGCGATCATCCGCTGCAGAAGGCGTGGATCGCCGAGCAGGTGCCGCAATGCGGCTACTGCCAGTCCGGCCAGATCATGCAGGCGGCCTCGCTGCTCGCCAAGAACACCAGCCCGAGCAAGGAGGAGATCGTCGCGCATATGGACGGCAATCTCTGCCGCTGCATGACCTATTCGCGGATCCAGAAGGCGATCTCGCGCGCCGCCTCCGAGATGCGCACCGCGTCCAACGTCACCTCGAGCGAGCGGAGCCCCACATGAACACGCATGTGAAGACCACCGCAGGCGAGCGCCTCGCCACGACCGATCTCAGCCGCCGCTCGTTCCTGGTCGGCACCGCCGCCACCGGCCTCGTGCTCGGTTATGCCGGGCTTTCCGACAGCGCGCTCGCGGCTGCTGCGCCCGCCAACTTCGAGCCCAGCGTCTGGTATGCGATCGCACCCGATGGCCTGGTCACCGTGACCTGCGGCAAGGCCGACATGGGCCAGCACATCGCCTCCACCATGGCGCAGATCGTCTGCGAGGAGCTCGGCGCCGCCTGGAAGGACATGCGGGTCCAGCTCGCCTCCAACGATCCGAAGTTCAACGATCCCGTGCTTGGCGCCCAGATCACCGGCGGCAGCTGGAGCACGATGATGAACTTCGACGCCATGAGCCGCGCCGGCGCCGCCGGCCGCATCGCGATCACCGAGGCCGCCGCCTACGCGATGGGCGTCCCGGCGAAGGAGCTCGTCGTGCGCGACTCCGTCGTGATGCATCCGAAGTCCAAGAAGCAGATGACCTATGCCGAGATCGTCAAGAGCGGCAAGATCACCAAGAGCTTCACGCCGGACGAATTGAAGGCGCTGAGCTTGAAGACGCCCGATCAGTACACCATGATCGGTGTCTCCGTGCCGCAGCTCGACATTCCGTCGAAGACCAACGGCACGGCGAAATACGGCATCGATACGATGCTGCCGGGCATGGTCTACGGCAAGGTCGTGACGCCGCCGGTGCGCTTCGGCGCCACCGTCAAGTCCGTCGATGACAGCGAGGCCAAGAAGGTCCCCGGCTTCATCAAGGCGGTGACGCTCGACGACAAGACCGGCTCGACGTCGGGCTGGGTGGTCGCGGTCGCCAGCACCTTTGCGAATGCCAAGAAGGCCGCGGACGCGCTCAAGATTACGTACGACAAGGGCCCGCACGCCAATGTCAGCACCGACAGCATCATCACCGAGGCGATGCGGCTGCAGGCGCAGGACGATGCCGGGCAGTTCTTCGTCAAGGACGGCGATCCCGCCGCCGCCCTGGCGGGCGCGGCCAAGGTGTTGGAGGCGGAGTACACCACCAGCATCAACATCCACGCGCCGATGGAGCCGATGAACGCGACCGCCGAGTTCAAGGGCGACATCCTGCACATCTACTCCGGCAATCAGTTCGCGACCCGCTCCGGCGCGATCGCGGCGGGAGCTGCCGGGATCGACCCGAAATATGTCGTGATGCACCAGGCCTGGCTCGGCGGCGGCTTCGGCCGCCGGCTCGATGCCGACATGATGGTGCCGGCGGTGCAGGCGGCCAAGGCTGTCGGCAAGCCGGTCAAGGTGATCTACTCCCGCGAAAACGACATGACGATGGACTACTCGCGGCCGCTCACCTATCAAAAAGTGAAGGCGGGGCTCGATAGCAACGGCAAGCTGATCGCGCTGAGCCACGACGTCGTCTCGGCCTGGCCGACCGCGCGCTGGGGTATTCCCGACTTCCTGTCGCCCTCGGTCGACAAGAAGGGCCCGCTCGACTCGTTCACGGTCAACGGCGCCGACTTCTTCTACACCGTGCCCAACC
>NZ_BSCT01000058.1 GCF_030159255.1 Bradyrhizobium sp. SSBR45G
TGATTCTTCGCCGCAAGTCTATTTTAGCGCCTATGGGCGTTCGCCGGGACGACACGTGTGGGGCGGTCTTGATGCCACACGCGCAACTGTCATCGCCCGGCTCGGCCCAGGCGATCCAGTAAAGGGAGGTGGCAATAATTGACCGACAGGCCGCGGCGTACTGGATTCCCCGCTTTCGCGGGAAATGACAGTGGGGCCCATGGCGACGCCTCGATGCGTGGACGATCAGTTCGGTCGAACGGCCTTGGTCGACAGCCTCAATCGAAGCACCGCCGTTCGACCCCGTCTCAGTCGAACAGGCTCGACACCGACTCTTCCGCCGCGGTGCGGCCGATGGCTTCGGCGATCAGCGGGGCGATCGGCAGCGCGCGAATGTTGGGCGCGTTGCGCACGGCTTCGGTCGGCTGGATGGAGTCGGTGATGACCAGCTCCTTCAGCCGCGACGAGGTGATGCGGGTCGCGGCGCCGCCGGAAAGCACGCCATGGGTGATGTAGGCGTAGACTTCCCTCGCGCCGTGCTTGAGCAGCGCATCGGCCGCGTTCACCAGGGTGCCGCCGGAATCGACGATGTCGTCGATCAGGATGCAGGTGCGGCCCGAGACGTCGCCGATCACGTTCATGACCTCGGACTCACCGGGACGTTCGCGGCGCTTGTCGACGATGGCGAGCGGCGTGTTGATGCGCTTGGCGAGGCCGCGCGCGCGCGCCACGCCGCCGACGTCGGGCGAGACCACCATCACGTTGGAAAGATCGAAGCGATCCTTGATGTCGCGCACCATCAGCGGCGCGGCATAGAGGTTGTCGGTCGGAATGTCGAAGAAGCCCTGGATCTGGCCGGCATGCAGGTCGAGCGTCATGACGCGGTCGACGCCGGCATGGGTGATCAAATTGGCGACCAGCTTGGCCGAGATCGGCGTGCGCGAGCCGGACTTGCGGTCCTGACGGGCGTAGCCGAAATACGGAACCACGGCGGTGATGCGGCGCGCGGAGGCACGGCGCAGCGCATCGGTGATGATCAGGAGTTCCATCAGCAGGTCGTTCGCCGGATAGGACGTCGACTGAATGATGAAGACGTCGGAGCCGCGCACGTTCTCCTGGATCTCGACGAAGATCTCCATGTCGGCGAAGCGCCGGACCACGGCTTTCGTCAGCGGCAATCCGAGCTCGGCGGCGATGCCGGCGGCGAGGGCCGGATTGGAGTTGCCGGCGACGAGTTTGATGGAGCCGTTCTTGGCCGACATCGCGAATTCTCCTCGCGGCTCGCTGGAGACCTTGTTCAGCATATCGGGCTATCCGTGGAACCGGCGACTTTGCACGGGCGAGGTGATATCAAGGACACTGCGCGCATGGCAACCCGCAGCAAGTGTTTTCCCGGTCAAAAAGCGGCGCAAAATGCGCCTGTTTGCCTAATGGTCGGTGTAGCCGAGCGCGGCGACGCTGGTGCCGTCGGATGTGGGCGAGACAGGTTCCACCGCCGCGACCGCGGGTCCGCGGGTGGCGGGCGCCGCTGCGGGCGGTGCGCTCTCGGCCGGCGCCGTGCCGTTCAGCAGGCTCGCGAGCCCGCTGAAGCCGGCCTGCGCGATCTTTCTCAGCACCATGTCGTCCACGTTGCTCCAGGGATCGCGTCCGCCCCGCCCGATCGGCTCCTCGCCCGACAGGCGCAGCGCGCGCTGCTGGTTGCGATCATAGACGTCGAACACCCAGGCAACCACGCTCTTGCCGTTCACCACCTGGGCCGAGAGATAGCTGCGCACACGATAGGCGGCCGGCGCCTCACGCGAGACGATGGCGATGCTGCGCAGCTTGGATTCGCTGTCGAGCACGCCGACCATGCGGTCGAAGATCTGCGGCGGCGGACCGTCGATCTGCTCGAAGGCGATGGTGGCGCCATCGGACGCCGGCGCCATCGCATAGGCGTTGGCCGGACCACCGCTGCCGCTCGCACAGCCGCCAAGCGTTGCGGCGGACAGGATCAGAATAGCGGCAACGCAGGCGTGCTGCGCAGCGCGGCTGATCGGTCGAAATGGTGTCGGCGCTCCCCTCATCGTCGGGAGCGATATCGTTAAAATCGATTAACGTCTAGGTCGCCGCTGCCACAGAATGGGACAGAGTGCACTCAGTTGTACAGAAAGGGTTAAGCAATCCACATGCGGCCACAATCGCGCCCAGCTTCAGCCTTCGAGCATTCAGTCTTATTCAGTCCTGGAGCATGATGGCGTGGACATGCCGGCCATAGTCCGGCTCCTGGCGGTGCACCGAGCGGCGGTAACTGAAGAAGCGTTCGTCGGCATAGGTGTCGAGGCCGAGATCGTCGATCAGCAGCACGCCGGCGTTTTCCAGCCGCATCCGGATGAAGCCGCCGAGGTCGAACATCGCGTGGCCCTCGCGCTGCGCGGGCAGGAAGAAGCGCGCATGCTCGGCGTCCGCGTCAACGAAGCGAGTGACGAACTCAGCCCCGACCTCGTAGCTCGGCTGGCGGATCAGCGGGCCGATCGCGGCGATGATCTGACTGCGTTCGGCACCCAGCTTCTCCATGGCCTGCAGCGTGGCCTCGAGCACGCCGGTGAGCGCGCCCTTCCAGCCGGCATGGGCCGCGCCGATGACGCGCCGCTGCGGATCGACGAACAGGATCGGCCCGCAATCGGCCGTGGTGACGCCGAGCGCGAGATGGGGCATCGCGGTGACCAGCGCATCGGCCTTCGGCCTGACCGCGCCCTCCCATGGCCCGGTCGCGACCACGACATCGGGCGAATGGATCTGGTGCAGGCTGAGCAGCTGCTCGGGCGCGACGCCGAGATGCGCGGCCATCCGGCGGCGGTTTTCCCGGACGTCGTCCGGCCGGTCGTTCGATCCCAGCCCGCTATTCAGCCCGGCATAGATGCCCTCGGAGACGCCGCCCTCGCGGGTGAAGAAGGCATGGCGCAGACCTGGAATCGCGGACATCACATCCGATGACACCAGCATCACGCGCCTCCCGTCTTGTCGTTGGTATGCTCGTCGTTGATCCCCGCCAGCACCGGAATCGACGGATCGGACACGCCGAGCACCTTGAACAGCGAGCCCATGCCGCCGCGGCCGCCACCGATCAGCCGCTTCAGCCCGCTGGCGATGTCGTTGGAGACCTCGGCCGAGGCCTTCTGCATCAGGGTCAGCGCCCGGGTCTCGATGCCGAGCCGCTGCAGGAACTCGCCCTGCGTGACCGGGCCATGCACGCGCGCGCCGACGGCCTCCGCGGTGCGCGACAGCGCGTCGAAATCGACATGGGCGGTGATGTCGGCAAGGCCCGGCGTCTTCAACGGATCGGCGAAGCTGTGGCGGGCGATGGCCTGGAAGGTGTCGCCGACATCGCTGCGGACATGGCCGTAGTCGATGATCACGGCGGCGCCACGCTGCTCGCGCAGGCGTTTGGCGATCGCCATCATCTCGGTGTCCGGCCGCCACTCGAAGATTGCGCCGGCCGGCGCGGCGCGCACCAGCGGCGACAGCAGCAGCTCGAAGCCCGCCGTCGGATCCGCAGCCGTGCCGTACACGAAGTTCTCTTCCTCATCGAGCTCGACCACCCGCTCGTGCCAGCCGGTCTCGCGCCTGACCATCTGGTGCACCGGCAGCACGTCGAAATATTCGTTGGCGAAGATGACGCTCGGCCCTTCCGGAACGTCGTCGAAGCTGTCGTGCCAGGTCACGTTGCGCAGTCCGGTCAGGGTCGCCTTCTGCTTTTCCCGCAGCACCGGATTGACCTCGACCAGATGCACCGAAATCGTCTGGTAGAGCGGCGGCAGCACGCGCAGCGCGCGCAGCGCATCCGACATCATGGTGCCGCGGCCCGGCCCCAGCTCGATCAGCCGGAATTGCTGCGGCGAGCCGGCCGCCTTCCAGATCGAGGCCGCCCACAGGCCGAGCAGCTCGCCGAACATCTGGCTCACTTCCGGCGCGGTGGTAAAGTCGCCCTCGCGCCCGAGCGGATCGCGCGAGATGTAGTAGCCGTGCTCCGGATGCATCAGGCACAGCTCCATGTAGCGCCAGACCGGCATCGGACCCGATGCCTTGATCAGCCGCTTGAGCTCGGTGTGGAGCGGAGACGTTTCGATCACGGCTGGGCCTGCAGCGAGGGAGTGGCGTGATGGACCTCCGGCTTGCGCAGCGCCCGGGCAACCAGGATCGCGCCGACGATCAGCATCGGCACCGAGAGCAGCATGCCCATGGTGAGGCCTTGCCAGAGAAAGCCGAGCTGCGGATCCGGTTCGCGGAACAGCTCGCTGACGATGCGGGCTGCGCCATACAGGCCGATGAAGCTGCCGAGAATGAAGCCGGGCCGTTTCAGTGCCCCGAACCGGATCATGGCCGCCAGGATGCAAAACAGCAGCAGGCCCTCAAGGCCGGCCTCATAGAGCTGGCTCGGATGACGCGGCAGATGGGTGGGATCGGTCGGAAAGATCATGGACCAGGGCAGGCTCGGGTCGGCGGCGCGGCCCCACAATTCGGGTTTGATGAAATTGGCGATGCGGCCGAGCAGCAGGCCGATCGGGGCGACCGCCGTCGTGATGTCGCCGAGCGACAGGATCGGCAGGCCGTTGCGGCGGGCGAACCAGATCACGGCGACGACGCAGCCCATGAAGCCGCCATGGAACGACATGCCGCCGTTCCACAGCTGGAAGATATCCAGCGGCTCTTTGATGAAGTGCGGCAGGTTGTAGAACAGCACGTAGCCGGTGCGGCCGCCAAGAATGATGCCGAGCGTGACCCAGAGGATGAAGTCGTCGAGCTGGGCGAGCGACACCGGCGCCGGGCCGCCCCACAGCCGCTCCTTCTTCAGCAGCGAGCGGGCGTAGAGCCAGCCGAGCACGATGCCGCAGATATAGGCCAGCGCGTACCAGCGGATCGCGAGCGGTCCGATGGCGATCGCGACGGGATCAAACACGGGAAAGTCGACGAGGAGAGGCGTCATTCACAGGCTTTCGTGGGCACGGCGTTCCGCTTCGGGACGCGCGCGGGCGATGCGGGCTTGAACGGGCCCCGTCGCAGGGACGGCGCGATGCCAGCCAGGGCCGCTCATACAGCGCGGCGGGCCGGCGCAACAAGTACGATGACAAGGAAACCTTGGCGTGACAAGACGGGCCGATCTTGAAGGCGGCGGGACGGATCGCCATTCTGTCTTTCATCATTGTGCTCGTCGCGGGACGTGGAGTTTTCAGCATGACTCAGACCAACAGCCGGTTTTTCGACGAACTCGGCCGCCTGATGAACGATGCCGCGGGCGCTGCCCAGGGCATGAAGCGGGAGGTCGATTCCGTCATCCGCAACCAGGCCGAAAAGATCCTGAACGACCTGGACATCGTGAAGCGCGAGGAGTTCGAGGCGGTCAAGGACATGGCCCGGCTCGCCCGCGAGGAGAACGAGGCGCTGAAGGCCCGGATCACCGCGCTGGAGGCCAAGCTCGGCGGCGCCCCGGATGCGGGCGGCAAGGTCGAGGGCTGACGGCGCGGCCGGATCGCCCACGCGCAGGCCGCGGCTGGACAGGCCGGGACTGGACGGGGGCCGGTGGCGCCTTCATTTCCTTGTCATTTCGCGGGTTTGCCGCTAGAACCCCGCCACGTCCGCGGCCCCCGCACCCCTGGAGGCTTGCCGAAGGACGTCCAGCAACGGGCCGCATTGCGGCCTTTAACTTTTTAAAACAAGGACTTAACACGATGGCGACCGTCAGAGAACTGAAGGCGACCGCCCGTCCGTCAGTCGGCAAGGGGGCCGCACGGGCAGAGCGTCGCGCCGGGAGAGTGCCCGGAGTAATCTATGGAGACAACCAGCCCCCGCTGCCGATCTCGGTGGAAGACCGCGAGCTGCGCCAGCGCATCCTGGCAGGCCGGTTTCTGACCACGATCTTCGACGTCACCCTCGACGGCAAGAAGCACCGGGTGATCCCGCGCGACTTCCATCTCGATCCGGTCAAGGACTTCCCGATCCACGTCGACTTCATGCGGCTCGGCCAGGGCGCGACCATTCGCGTCAGCGTGCCCTTGCACGTGGTGGGCTCGGAAGGCGCGCCGGGCGTCAAGCGCGGCGGCACGGTCAACATCGTGACCCACACGCTCGACCTCGAGTGCCTGGCGGAGAACATCCCGCAGTTCATCGAGGCCGATGTCAGCGCGCTCGAGATCAACCACTCGCTGCACATCTCCGAGGTCAAGCTGCCGGCCGGCGTGAAGACGCTGTCGCGCGACGACGCGACGCTCGTCACCATCGTGCCGCCGTCCGGCTATGGCGAGGAGGCGAAGACCGCTGGTGCAGCCGCTGCTCCGGCTGCCGCTGCGCCGGCTGCCGCTGGCAAGGCTCCTGCCGCTGCCGCCAAGGCGCCGGCTGCCGCCGCCAAGGCCCCCGAAAAGAAGAAGTAAGCCGATGTGCCTTCGGCCGGCGCGGGCCCTGCTCGCGCCGGCCGGAGCACCGGCATGTCCGGATGCCGTGTCATGCTGCTGTTCGTCGGTCTCGGCAATCCCGGCGCGAAATATGCGCGCAACCGGCACAATATCGGCTTCATGGCCGTGGACGAGATTTCGCGGCGCCACCGCTTTTCACCCTGGCGCCGCAGGTTTCAGGGTGAGACCTCGGAAGGCACGCTCGATTCCGAGAAGGTGATCCTGCTGAAGCCCACCACCTTCATGAACGAATCCGGCCGCGCCGTGCAGGAGGCGGCCAGCTTCTTCAAGCTCGGCGTCGGCGACGTCACCGTGTTTCAGGACGAGCTGGAATTGCCGCCGTGCAAGCTGCGCGTGAAGGTCGGCGGCGGCATCGCCGGGCACAATGGGCTGCGCTCGATCTCGGCGCATCTCGGCAACGACTACCGCCGCGTCCGGCTCGGCATCGGCCATCCCGGCGTCAAGGAGCTGGTGCATGGCCACGTGCTGTCGGACTTCGCCAAGGCCGACATGCCCTGGGTCGAGGCGCTGTGCGAGGCGGTGGCCGACAATGCAGGTTTGTTGACGGGCAAGCGCGACTCCACCTTCGCCAACAAGGTGCATCTGGCGCTGCAGGCCAAAGGTTTTCTGGACAAGGGCGATGCCGGCGCCGCGTGAGCGCCTGAGGCCGTCGCTCAAAAGGATGCGAGACGGATCATGGGATTCAAATGCGGGATCGTCGGGTTGCCGAACGTCGGCAAGTCGACTTTGTTCAACGCGCTGACGGAGACGGCAGCAGCGCAGGCGGCGAACTATCCGTTCTGCACCATCGAGCCGAATGTCGGCGAGGTCGCGGTGCCGGATCCGAGGCTCGACAAGCTCGCGGCGATCGCCAAGTCGGGCCAGATCATCCCGACGCGGCTGACCTTCGTCGACATCGCAGGTCTCGTGCGCGGCGCCTCCAAGGGTGAAGGCCTCGGCAACCAGTTCCTCGCCAACATCCGCGAGGTCGACGCGATCGCCCATGTGGTGCGCTGCTTCGAGGATTCCGACATCACCCATGTCGAGGGCAAGATCGCCCCGCTCGCCGACATCGAGACCATCGAGATCGAGCTGATGCTGTCCGATCTCGACAGCCTCGAGAAGCGGGTCGACAACCTCGCCAAGAAGGCCAAGGGCGGCGACAAGGACGCCAAGGAGCAGCACGATCTCGTCACCCGCGCTTTGGTGCTGCTGCGCGACGGCAAGCCGGCGCGGCTGCTGGAGCGCAAGCCGGAAGAGGAGCGCGCGTTCGGCATGCTCGGCCTGCTGACGTCGAAGCCCGTGCTGTATGTCTGCAACGTCGAGGAAGGCTCGGCCAAGGACGGCAACAGCTTCTCGCAGGCCGTGTTCGCACGCGCCAAGGAGGAAGGTGCGGTCGCCGTCGTGATCTCGGCCAAGATCGAATCCGAGATCGCGACCCTGTCGCGCGAGGAGCGGGTGGATTTCCTGGAGACGCTCGGGCTCGAAGAAGCCGGCCTCGACCGGCTGATCCGTGCCGGCTATCAGCTGCTCGACCTGATCACCTACTTCACCGTCGGTCCGAAGGAAGCCCGTGCCTGGACCATCCACCGCGGCACCAAGGCGCCGGCGGCCGCGGGCGTCATTCACACCGATTTCGAGAAGGGCTTCATCCGCGCCGAGACGATCGCCTATGCCGACTACGTCGCGCTCGGCGGCGAGGCGGGCGCGCGCGAGGGCGGCAAGCTGCGCCTCGAGGGCAAGGAATATGTGGTCGCCGACGGCGACGTGATGCACTTCCGCTTCAACAATTAAGACTGGGCAGGGCGGCTACATCCGCCCCTGCTCGCGGATCGCGCCGAGATGCTCGTTGATGCGGAACACGATCAGCACGAACTCTGCGATGATGCGCGAGAACACCATGCCGACGATGACGCCAGCGATGGACGACAGCAGCAGCAGGAAGCCGCCGAACGGGCTGATCGCCATCTCGGCAAGTCCGGTGAAGATGCCGCGGATTCCCCAGAGGATGATGAGGGCGATCACGAGCCAATAGAACGTCTTGATGATGGTGGGCGTGATGAAGCGGTCCCACTGGAACAAATCGCGAAATTCCAACATCCTGATCCCCCAGCCACGTCCGAATCGCAACTCACGTCCGTCTTTAAGTCCTGCGCGAATCCGGCGCCAGACGACATGAGCGGCGGCGGCCGAAGTGATCGCGGTATCCGGCACCTTCTGGCGCACTCTTGCGATCGGATCGGGCGACAGCCATGCGAGCGGCCCGGTTGTGATTGCTGCAAGGTACGGCCACAATCGGGCTTCTTTCAGCCATTCCCGACCCCATGACCCTCACCTTCGAAGATTTTCCGCAAGGCCACTTCGGCAGCTTCGGCCCGAGACACGTCACACGCGACGAGATCATCGCCTTCGCGTCGGAGTTCGATCCGCAGCCGATGCATCTGGACGAGCAGGCCGCCTCGCAGTCGATGCTCAAGGGCCTGTCCGGGTCGGGCTGGCATCTCTGCTCGCTGATGATGCGCATGATGTTCGACGGCTTCATCGGCCGCACCGCCTCGCTTGGCTCGCCGGGCGTGAACGAGGTGCGCTGGCTGTCGCCGTTGCGGCCGGACGACGAGCTGACGCTCGATGTCGAGATCCTGGAGGCCCGGGTGTCGCGGAGCCGACCGTCGACCGGCATCGTCACGTTCAAATGCAGCGTGCGCAACACGGCAGGTGAGCGTCTCTGCGAGATGGTCTCCCCGATCATCGTCGAGCGCCGCGACAGCGGCGGGCTGGTGGACTGATGCGCTTCTTCGAGGATCTCAAGGTCGGCCAGCGCCGCGAGCTCGGCTCCTACACGTTCACCGCGGATGAGATCAAACGTTTCGCCCGGCAGTTCGATCCACAGCGCTTTCATCTCGACGAGGAGGAAGGCCGCAACTCGCTGTTCGGCGGGCTTGCCGCTTCAGGCTGGCATGTCGGGTCCATCTACATGAAGTTGATCGTCGCCGACAATCAGCGGCTTGCGGAGATCGCGCGGTCGCGCGGCGAGCCGGTCGCGGTCGGAGGGCCCTCGCCCGGCTTTCGCGAACTGCGCTGGCTCAAGCCTGTGCTGGCCGGCGATACGATCACCTTCTCCAGCGAAGTTGATTCGCTCCGCGCATCCGCCTCGCGCCCGCAATGGGGCATCCTGCAGGCGCGAAACACCGGCATCAATCAGCGCGGTGAGCTGGTGTTTTCGGTACTCGCGTCGGCGTTTGTGCCGAGACGGAACAACGGTTGAGGCGAAAAGGTCACGTCTCGTAGGATTGTCTTCTCGGAACCAACTTCGCGCTAACGCATTCTGAACCCGGAATCTATAAGACAGCCAACCAGGGATCAGGATGTGGGGGATGAGTATGGCAGATCGCAGTGGTCTGAAACTCCTCGGCTTTATCTTTGCCAGCGTGACGCTCGCGGTGATGCTCGCGACAGGTATGGTCGTGAAGGGCTATGCCGATGGCTCGTACTCGCTCGAGTCGTCAGCGTCCGTCGACGAGTGATCGATTAAGCAGCCGTTAACCGAGGGACGCCCAGAGCAGTCCCTGTTCTATCGGCGGTCTAGCGGCTCCAGATGAGCACCATGACCGCCGTCGCAACCAGCAACAATCCGACGAAGCGGACCATGATGGTCCCGATCCGCTGAGGCTGAAGCCGCAGCGGGATCGGATCGGTGTTTTCCGGCCGGATCGTTTCCATCGAGATGACCGCCCCTGACGCAATATGCCCGCAAGCCGCGTGGCATGTTTTGGTCGCAGAGCCGTCACTCAACGTTCAAGGACATGGCGTCTCCCCAACAGGAAAACCGCCACGCGATGGCTCGCGTGACGGTTCGCCTTGAAGACAGATGACAGCGATCAGCTGCTGCGCAGGCCGTCAGCGGCGCGCTTCCACTGGGTCACGTTCTCGGCGATGGCCCGGGTCGACTTCATCGCCGCCTGGCTCAGCTGCGCATAGCTCGCGATCTCGCGCTGCACGCGCTGACCCTCGGCATGCAGCAGCTCGCGCAGGCCCTCGAGCTCGCCGATCAGGTTCTCGATCTCCGACAGCGACGTGCCGGCGACGCGCTGAATCAGCGTGGTGACGCTGTTGACCGCTGCATCGGCATCGATCGCGGCCTCAGCGGTGGCCGCGGCGTTGGGGCGACGCAGATAGGCGATATCATTACGTACGAAATCACGAATGCCGGCCTCGACTTCGGAGACCGCAGCGAGATCCGTATCCAGCTCGGCTTCAGTTCCATCGATCTTGTCCGGACGAATGACATTCATCGGCTATTTCCTCAGTTCGCGTTCTAGCGAGCGCGGTGTCCCCGCACGACGAAATTCTCAAAGCCTATCAGTGCGGCCAAATTGGGCCGCAACGCGGCGAAGCTGCGGCGACCGTTCGATCATTCGTGGCGGGCCGCCACAATTCTTTAACCTTACCAGCTTCGTTTGAAGCCGGCAGAGATGCTCTTGCTGGTGCCCCCCTGCGCGGTCTCACTGACCGAGCCGGAGACGCTCAGACCGTCCGACAGCTTCTGCTCAGCGCCGATCTTGCGCAGCCATTTATCATCGCTCGATGACAATGTCTGTCCGGCCGTGACGCTCGTGCCGGTGTCCTGGATCGAGAGCCGAGCGGACTGCTCGGTATCGAAGCTGCGGCTGGTCTTCGGTGCCGCGCCGGGAATCGGCACCATGCCCTGCTGCGTGACGTTGTAGCCATTCTGCAGAGTCAGATTGTAGTGATCGATCGGCACCGCCTTGGTGATCGTCGTGCCAAGCCGGCTCTGGTCGGAGCCTGGATCGACCCGGGCCTCGATGGCCGTCTTGTCCCAGATCGAACCGGCGCCGGGCGCAGTGACCGCGGCCCAGGCCGAGCCGCCGGATTGCGGAGTATTGCCGCCATTCTCAGCCTTGTCGGCCAGCAATTCGGACATCGTGGTCGGCTGCCGTGTCACGGTCATGTCGGCGCCTACACGCGCATCCCAGAACGTAGAGACCGACTGCTTGACCGACACACCCGCGGCGGCGCTGCCTTTGCTCTGGTTGGACCAATCAAGTGCGGCCTTCTCGGCGGCCGCCTTGCGCTTTGCTGCAGCGGCGGCTTCGGGGCGATCGAGGAAGGTCGTCTCGTCGATCGCAAGCTGGCTCCAGTCGAGCTTGTCGACCTCGATGCCCTGCATCGGATCGGCTGCCGCAACCTGATTCTCGGGCTCATCCGAATCGGCATCTTGCGGTGCCGGCGCGATCTGCTGCCAAGGAACGATCTGCAGCGGCTGCGGCGGCGCCTGGATCAACGTCTGGGCCTGCGCAGCGGACACAAGGAGGCCGAAGCCGGCCGTGAAAACTGCCAGCGCGCAACCATTCGATGTCATGTGAGCAACCCCCGCCGCCCCAACCTGTTCGCCCGAATATGGTGGAATCTTGGCGCAAAATTATGGCCGTGTCAGTCACGATGTGTTGGGTTTTTGTTGATCGCGCTTGCACTTCATTGCAGCAAGACCGAGCGACTACACGCATCAGGCGAAGCTGCCGATCCGCGGTAGGTCGATCGGACGGCCAAGCGTCTGCTCCACCAGATCGAACGTATCGATCAGGATGCGCAGCCGCGCCAGCTTGCCGGCTCGGAATTGCATGAACTGCGCGAGCCGGGCCGTGATCGGCTTGTCAGAATCCTGCGCCGTCATCGCACAGCGGACCATCGTGGCCGCAGCGCTCTCGTCCAGCATCAGCGTCTCGCGCTCCAGCTTTCGGATATGCACGTTGTCGGAGATCTGCCTGACCGAATCGAGCACCGCTTCCTTGCCGAGACGGGCGCCGAGGAACGGAAACATGTCGATCGGGCCGTAGATGGCCCAGTCGATGTCATCGTCGAGCATCGCGGCGAGCGCGTCGAAATGGCGGTCGTTGATCGCGCCATGCAACGCGCGCGACAGACGCCAGAGGCTGTGCTCCGTCATCTTTCCGGTGATCCTGATCTGGCTTGCAGGGCGGCGCGGCGGCGATCGGGCGATGTCGTCAATGACGTCGCGCGGTGCGCCGAATCCAACTCTCTGATATCCCTGGATACGCTCATGACAGGCACGCGCAACGGTTGTTTTTGCATTGCACAAATGCGCGACGACCGAGCCTGCGGCGCGTTCACCAGGCGTTAGCGCTGTTCGTAGGTCATCCGTTGCCGGGCGATTGCGACCTCCTGGTCGCGAAAGGCCGCCATGCCGAACAGGACGGCACCAGCAATGCCGCCGACCAGAGCACCGAGCGGCATGAAGGTGAAGAAGACGAGCATGCCGGCGTAGCCTTCGAACTCGCTGGTGTTGAACAGCTCGATCCAGGCAAGTCCGAGCCCAATGCCGATCGTCGCGCCGCCGACGACGCCCATCACCAGTCCGGCCATCGCCAGGAATGCTATTCTCATGTCGCCAATGCCCCGTAGCCCACCCGCTGATGGGTTCGGGGCGCGACCGTGAGGTTCAAAGCGAAGCGGCAGCCGCTGGTGACGTTTCCGTGATCGCCTGCTCACCGCGCAGCTAAACGGGGTCTCAGGCCCGGGATGTCCCTGCGATCAGCAGCCGGCTGAGATCGCATTCCAGCACCTGCTGAACGAGATCGAACGTATCCATGATCTCGCGGATGCGGCTGATGCGGCCGTCGCGCAACGTGTAGAAGGCAGCAAGGTCGTATTGCACGATGCGGTCATTGTCGCGCTTGCGCAGGAAAATGCGCAGGTCGACGGCGACCTGATCGCCTTCGCAGATCATGGTCTTGATCTCATGCCTGATGTCGACATAGCGGCTGCGCGCGGCTTCCCACATCTGGCGCACCTCGGCCTTGCCATGGCGGCGCCCGAGATGGGGGAAGATGTCGATCGGGGCCGAGGCGAAGTGCTCGACATCGTCGGTGCAATGGGCCAGCACCGCGTCGAAATCGCCGGCGGCATGGGCTTCGAGCAGCTTGCGCACGCGCTGCTTGTTGATGTGCTCGATCATCCTGTCTCCACTGACGGGAGTCCCCTTGTCCGCGCCAGCCGTTCTGGAGAGACTGCTCGCCGATCGTCAATCACCTGTAAGATCATCTGCAGGTCAAATGCGCCGACACGGTGAATGGAAGCTTGGCGACGGCTGCCCTGCGCCATCAAACCTCTCGGAGTAGGTCACGAGCGCCATCAAAAGGTTCGTGACTTCGTCTGGCGGCATCGCGGAACCGCGCCGCACGCTCGCGGTTAGAGAGCAAACAATTCTGCGGAGCACGATCATGAAGACCCTCTTTGCCTTGTCCGTCGCAGCCGTCGCATTGCTGTCCACGCAGGCCGCCGAGGCCAAAGGCTGCATCAAGGGCGCCATCGTCGGTGGCGTTGCCGGCCATTATGCCGGTCACCACGGCGTGCTCGGCGCGGCCGCTGGATGCCTGTACGGCCGCCACCACGCCAAGGAGCAGGAGCGCCGGGAGCAGCAGAGCCAGGTGAACGGCCAGGGCAAGATGTAGTTGGGACGTCGCCGCGTCCGAGATTGACGGCTCGTTGCGTCAGCCGGTCGCGACATCTCCGGTGTGATGCCCCTCACGGTGCTCACGGCCTGGGCGGACTACACGGGAGCGGTCTGGTCCTCATCGAGGGCCCTCCGCAACCGGACGATCCCCATGCACGCGATCTCGTCTCCCAGCCCGTTGGCGCCGAAGGCGCCCGTTCTCAACTTGCTCGAAGGGATGGTGCTGACCGCGCTGTTCCAGGCCATCCCGACCTATGCCGGCGCCGCACTTATCCTCAAACTTGCCCACAGCACCGCCTTGCGGCCCGGCATCATCGGCGTTGTCGCAACGGCCACGCTCATCCACGTGCTGATGTCCTCCGCCGCCGGACCACGCTATCCGCGCGTGCTGAACCAGGCCTACGCGGCGGAATTCTACGATGCGACGCTCGGCCTTGCCGACAAGGTGCTACGCTGGCGCATGCAACCAGAGGGCTCGCTGCAACTCCTAAGCTCGACGGCGATGCTGGCCTTGCTGTCGGTCGCGGCGGTCGCGATGGGCTGACGCACGCCGTCAACGCTGCGGCATCGCCCGGTCGGTCAGGCGCTCGCGCGTCAACCGCAGGGCCAGAGGTCCATCCTGTGCCGCCAGCCGCGACCATCCCGGCTTGCTGCCGTGCACCAGTTCGGCCAGCACCATCTCAGAGATGACGATACTGCCGATCAATTCCGGCCCCGACCTTTACCATGCGACCGTCAGGCTGGACACCGCTGCCGGCGGAGCAAACGCGACGGTCTGGTCGACGAAAGCGGCCGGATTGGCATAGGGTGCGGCGTTGCGGTCGGTCCACTCGGGCTGCTGGGGAGCGGGACAGCGATTATAAAGCCAGACGTCGCCGCAGATGGCTCCCTTGGCATTGAGCCAATAAGCGTAGGCGACGCGGCCGTCATCCTCGACCACAATGGTCGCATCGCCATCGGGCGAGGCAAACTCCTGAAAGAATCCGGCGCTCAGGTCTCTCTCCTCGATCTTGGACGACGCGAGCTTTGCCTCAGTGATCAAGGCGTGCCACGGTCCCGAATTCCAAGCCCAGCAGCGTCTCGAGCGCCATGCTCATAGGAACGATCCTTCCAAAGGCGGCATAGCTCGGCGACCCGACTTTCCCGCGCAGATATTCACCTATCCGATAGGTGGGCCTGACATTCGCGACGAGCCGGCCCCTTCGCGCCTGCCGGTTCGACTCGTTCAGTCAGCCGCATCGATCGCGGGATTGTAACAATCGACCCGCTTCGGCTCCAACTTGACGAATTTTCCAGACGAGCTTTCCAGCCGATACGCCCAGGCGGAAGCTCTCAACCACGTGCGTTTCGCATCTCTGACGACTGCCACGACGGCATCATCCGCGGCACCATCCAGTCGGCAGTGGCTCCACTCCATATGATAGCCCTTGCTCAGCTTGGGATGAGAAAGAACGTCCGAGACGAGCTTGAATGGCTTGCGTTGCTCATCATGGCCATCAGCAGCCCACGCGAAGACCGCCACACCCTCGCCGGCCGAGTTGAGCATGATTGAAACGCCCCGGGCGCAAGGGTCCTTGCTTCCGATTACAATGCACGTTCCGCCTCCTTCAGAAAAGCCGCCCGGAAACGGCGGCACCCGCTTGCCAACAAGATCCTCAGCGTGCGCCGCACTCGTGAGAGCCAACGACACGACGACGAGCCAGACCGTTCCGCGCCTGGAGCCTGCAATCGTTTCGAATCCGCGCCTTGCCACGCTCGGATGCTCCCTTGACCCGACAATGCATACTATGGACGCGCTCCTCGTATCGCATCGGTTGATGGCTGCCAATGGCCGCCCGTCTTGCGCGGCCACGCCGCTTCAGCCACATTCCCCGAGACGCCGAGGACAACAACAAGAATACTGCCCGAGCCCTGCCCTTCATGTTCAGCGCCATCGAACGTCCCGCGGGCCCGCCGCCCGGCATCCGCCAGATCGCCGATGATTTCGGCCCGCTCTACGCCTCGCACGGATTCATCGGCTGGCTGTTCGCGATCACCGGACCGGTCGCGATCATCCTGTCGGTCGGCGCCAATGGCGGGCTGTCGCAGGCCGAGATCGCGTCCTGGATCTTCGGCGTGTTCTTCATCAACGGGGCGATCACGCTGCTGCTGTCGTGGTTCTTTCGCGAGCCGCTGGTGCTGTTCTGGACGATTCCGGGCACTGTGCTGGTCGGGCAATCGCTGACGCATCTGTCCTTTCCGCAGGTCGTCGGGGCGTTCTATGGCACGGCGCTGCTGATGCTCGTCCTCGGGCTCTCCGGCTGGGTGAAGCGCGCGATGCAGCTGGTGCCGATGCCGATCGTGATGGGCATGGTCGCCGGCGTGTTCCTGCGCTTCGGCCTCGATCTGGTCCGCGCGGTGCTGACCGAGTTCGTGATCGCAGGACCGATGGTCGCCGTCTGGCTCGTGCTGACGGCCCTGCCCGCGCTCGGCCGGCGCTGCCCGCCGATCATCGGCGCGCTGATCGTCGGCACGCTCGCGGCGCTGCTGTCCGGCAGCTATGAGCATGGCACGGCGCTGCGGCTCGCGCTGATCACCCCGGTGATCCCGACCCCGTCCTGGTCGCTGGCGGCGATGATCGAGCTCGTCGTGCCGCTCGCGGTCACCGTGCTCGTCGTGCAGAACGGACAGGGATTTGCCGTGCTGCAGGCCGCGGGTCACAAGCCGCCGATCAATCTCGTGACGGTAGCCTGCGGCATCGGCTCGGCGCTATCAGCGGTCGTCGGCGGGGTCTCGACCTGCCTGACCGGACCGACCAATGCGATCGTCATCTCCGGCGGCGAGCGCAAGCGCCATTATACCGCGGCGATGTTCGTCGGCCTGCTCGCGCTCGGCTTCGGCCTGCTGGCGCCGACCTTCACGTCGTTGCTGCTGATCGCGCCCAAATCATTGATCACGACGCTGGCCGGCGTCGCCATGCTGCGCGTGCTGCAGACCGCGTTCGTGACTGCGTTCAAGGCGCGGTTCTCGCTGGGCGCTCTGGTCGCCTTTCTCGTCACTGTCGCCGACGTGCCGCTGCTCAACATCGGCGCCGCGTTCTGGGGGCTCGTCGCCGGCTTTGCGATCTCCTGGCTGCTGGAGCGCACCGACTTCACAGCCGGGGCTCCGGCATGAGAGTCGCAGGGCACGCTTCGCTGCAGCGCGTCACGCTGATGTCGTGACATCTGCGCACATTGCTGATCGCCCTGTTGCAGTGCCAGCAGATCGCGCTACACTTCCCGGACGATAACAAAAAACATTCTCGGGAGGATACCGATGACCGCGATCACGCGCCGCAATATGCTAGCGGGTACGGCAGCAGCAGGCGCGCTGGCGCTCACGGGGCAGCCGGCCTGGTCGGAGCCGCAGTGGAAGAAATATGCCGGCACCAAGCTCGAAGTGATCCTCGCCAAGGGCCCGCGCGGCGACAATCTGCAGAAAAATATCAAGGAATTCACCGCGCTGACCGGCATCGAGGTAGAATCCGAGCAGATTCCGGAACAGCAGCAGCGGCAGAAGGTCGTGATCGAATTGTCGTCGGGCAAGCCGAGCTTCGACGTCGTCCATCTCAGCTATCACGTGCAGAAGCGGCAGTTCGAGAAAGCCGGCTGGCTCGCCGACATCACCGACATGATGAAGGATCCGAACCTGACGGCGCCGGACCTCGTGCCGAGCGATTTCTCTGCCGCCGGCCTGACTTACGCCAGCAACGACAAGGGCCGGATGTTCTCGCTGCCGTGGTCGGTCGACTACTTCATCCTCTACTACAACAAGGAGCTGTTCGCGAAGAAGGGCGTCGAGGTGCCGAAGACGCTCGACGAGATGGTCACGGCGGCGCAGAAGCTGACCGATCCCAAGGACGGGACGTTCGGCTTCGTCGGCCGCGGCCTGCGTAACGCCAACATGACCTTGTGGACGAACTTCTTCCTCAATTATGGCGGCGAATTCCTCGACGCCAAGGGCAACATCCAGACCGACGGTCCCGAGGCGATCGAGGCCACCAAGCTCTATCAGAAGCTCCTGACCACCTGCGCACCTCCGGGCGTCGCCGGCTTCAACTGGATGGAGTCGATGGCCTCGTTCACGCAGGGACGCTCGGCGATGTGGATCGACGGCGTCGGCTGGGCGCCGCCGCTGGAAGACGCCAACGCCTCGCGCGTCGTCGGCAAGGTCGGCTACACCGTGGTGCCGGCCGGACCCAAGGGGCAATACTCGGCGACCTATGGCGACGGCGTCGGAATTCCCGCGGCGTGCAAGAACAAGGAGGCCGCCTGGCTGCTGTGCCAATGGATGGTCTCCAAGGCGCAGGGCGCGCGGCTGGTCCAGGCCGGCGGCGGCGTGCCGTTCCGCAACTCCGTGCTGGGCGATGCCGAGATCCAGGGCGGCGTGAAGATGCCGAAGGAATGGCTGCAGTCGGCGATCGATTCCGGCAAGATCTCGAAGCTCGGCCTGCCGGTCATCATCCCGGTCGCCGAATTCCGCGACCTCGTCGGCGCCGCTCTGACCGCCACGCTGTCGGGCGCCGATCCGGCCACCGAGCTGAAGAAGGCGCACGAGCAGTTCCGTCCGATCCTGGAGCGCAGCGAGAAAGCGTGAGCACGATCGTCGAGCAAGTGTCCGGCGCGGCCAGCGAGGCCGCCGCGCCGGAGCGGGCGTTGCGGCCGCCGTCGTACTGGCCGTTCGTGGTGCCGGCGCTGGTCACCGTGCTGGCGGTGATCATCTTTCCCTGGCTGTTCACGATCTGGATGAGCTTCCAGGAGTGGAAGGTCGGCTCGCCCACGACCTTCGTCGGACTGTCGAACTATTCGAGGCTGCCGGCCGATCCGCGCTTCGTCGAATCGGTCGGGCACACGCTGTCCTACACCGCGCTGTCGGTGCTGCTGCCACTGGTGCTCGGCACCTTCGCGGCGGTCGTATTCCATGCGCGCTTCCCCGGACGCGGGCTGCTGCGCGCGCTGTTCATCATGCCGATGATGGCGACGCCGGTCGCGATCGCGCTGGTGTGGACCATGATGTTCCACCCGCAGCTCGGCATCCTGAACTACCTGCTGTCGCTCGCCGGCCTGCCGCCGCAGCTCTGGGTGTTTCACCCGGGCACGGTGATCCCCTCGCTGGTGCTGGTCGAGACCTGGCAATGGACCCCGCTGGTCATGCTGATCGTGCTCGGCGGCATCGCCTCGCTGCCGACGGAGCCGTATGAGAGCGCGCAGATCGACGGCGCCAGCACCTGGCAGATGTTCCGCTACATCACGCTGCCGCTGATCATGCCGTTTTTGTTCATCGCCGCAATGATCCGCGCCATCGACGCCATCAAGAGCTTCGACATCATCTTCGCGATCACCCAGGGCGGGCCTGGCTCGGCATCGGAGACCATCAACCTCTATCTCTACAGCGTCGCCTTCGTCTATTACGACCTCGGCTATGCCTCGGCGATCGCGGTGGTGTTCTTCGCGCTGATCGTGGCGCTCACCGCGCTCCTGCTGTGGCTGCGCCGACGCGCGCAATGGAATGCGCTGGGGAGCGACACATGAGCGCGCAGACGTTGCTCGGCCGGCTCGCCCTGGCGCTCGGCGTGTTCCTGATCGTCTCGCCGGCGATCCTGTTCTTCCTCTGGATGATCTCGCTGTCGGTGAAGTTCGAGGTCGACAATGCCGCCTATCCGCCGGTGTTCTGGCCGGAGCATTTCGCCTGGAAGAACTACGGCGACGTGCTGTCGTCGAACCGCTTCTTCACCTATTTCAAGAACAGCCTGCTGGTGACCGGCGGCGCGACGTTCCTGGCGATGCTGGTCGGCGTGCCCGCGGGCTACGGCATCGCCCGCATGGCCGCGCACAAATCGGCGATCGTGATCCTGATCGCGCGCATCACGCCCGGCCTGTCCTACCTGATCCCGCTATTCCTGCTGTTCCAATGGCTCGGCCTGCTCGGCACGCTATGGCCGCAGATCATCATCCATCTCGTCGTCACCGTGCCGATCGTGATCTGGATCATGATCGGCTATTTCGAGACCACGCCGATCGAGCTGGAGGAGGCCGCGCGGATCGACGGCGCCACGCGCTGGCAGGTTTTCCGCCACGTGGCATTGCCGGTGGCGAAGCCCGGCCTCGCAGTGGCCTTCATCCTCGCGGTCATCTTCTCCTGGAACAACTTCGTGTTCGGCATCGTGCTGGCGGGACGCGAGACGCGCACGCTTCCCGTGGCGGTCTACAACATGATCTCATTCGATCAGTTGAGCTGGGGGCCGCTCGCCGCCGCGGCGCTCATCGTGACGCTACCGGTGCTGCTGCTCACGGTGTTCGCACAACGGCAGATCGTCGCTGGACTAACTGCGGGCGCCGTGAAGGGAGGATAATCATCATACTTTTCCGCCGCTAAGCGCGGGGAATGTCATCGTATAATGTATGCCAGACAGAACCTGCGGCAGAATGTCGGACTTGCCTTCGTCAGGCCACAGTCTGCCCCTTGGTTGTCCCCCGTGGAACCTGGATTCGTCCGCGCGCACTTGATGCCCGCGTCGAGGGTTGCATCGCGTATTGTCCCGGCTTCGTTCCAGCCGAATTCACCGCGTAGCACGGCCGGCCAGCGCCGGATCGTGCTGCATGTCGCCACCGGCTGAACCGCCCGACGAACGAAGACCAGCATGCCGTCCGATCGCGACGCCCCCGCGCCAGACCGATTGAATGCACTTTTGCAGACCGAGCTGCTGGATTCCCCGCCCGAGCCGGGCTTCGATCGCGTCACGCGCCTCACTACGCGGCTGCTGCAGGCGCCGGCGGCGATCATCGCGCTGGTCGACCGCGACCGGCAGTTCTTCAAGAGCTCGGTCGGGCTGTGCGAGCCGTGGGCCTCGCTGCGCGAGACGCCGCTCAGCCATTCGTTCTGCCAGCATGTCGTGACCTCGGCGCAGCCGCTGGTGATCAGCGACGCGAACCAGCACCCGCTGGTGAAGGACAATCTCGCGGTCCCCGTCCTTGGCGTGATCGCCTATCTTGGCGTGCCCTTGAAGCTGCCGAGCGGCGAGGTGATCGGCGCGCTCTGCGCGATCGATCACGAGCCGCGGCCATGGAGCGAGGACGACATCGCGCAGCTCACAGAGCTCAGCGAGATCGTGATGGACGAGATCGCGCTGCGCACCGAGAATGCGCGACGGCGCTCGATCGAGCAACACCATCGCGTGCTGGTCCACGAGCTCAATCACCGCGTCAAGAACACGCTCGCACTGGTCGACAGCGTCATCGCGCTCAGCGTCCGCGCCGATTCCGCACTGGCCGAGTTCGGTGAGGCGCTGCGCGGCCGCATCGCCGCGCTCACCCGCAGCCACGCGCTGGCGCTCGATCGCGGCCGCGAGGCGATCGCGCTCGACGAGCTGGTCTGTGCCGAGTTGGCGCCGCTGCAATCCGACCGCGTCGCTGTCGACGGCTCCACCGTGCAGCTGGCGCCGGGCATTGCGCTCTATCTGTCGATGGGTCTGCACGAGCTCGTCACCAATGCGGTGAAGTATGGCGCGCTGTCGAACGATGCGGGGCGTGTGTCGCTGAGCTGGACGCTCGAGGATGGCCGACTCGCGCTGCGCTGGCGGGAGAGCGACGGACCGCCGGTCACCCCGCCCGCCCGCAACGGCTTCGGCTCGCTGCTGTTCGATCGCATCCTCGGGGCTGCCCTGAAGGGCCAGGTGACGCGCGACTTCGCCGCCGACGGCCTCAAGGTGACGTTCGACCTGCCGCTGACGCCGTCGACCTGATATCACCCGCGCTGGCCGCGCCGGCGCGTCAGCGTGATCTCGGCCAGGATCGACATTGCGATCTCCTCCGGCGTGATGGCGCCGAGATCGAGACCGGCCGGCGCCTTCACCCTGTCGAGCAGCACCGAGTCGATGCCGTCGCTGATGAGCTTGTCGCGCAGGCTGTCCATCTTGCGGCGGCTGCCGACGAAGGCGTGATAGGTGGCATCGCAGCCGAGCGCGGCGCGCAACGCCGCCTCGTCGCCCTTGCCCTGCGTCGACACCACGACGAAGCGCCGGGCTTCGCCGAGCCGATCGAGCGCAAAGCCATCGATCAACAGATCCGTCTCCGGCGTGGTCAGCAGATCGGATGCGGGCACAGCCAGGGTGACGTGATAGCCGAGCGGGCGCGCCTGCGCGGCGAGCGACAGCGCCACCGGGCTCGCGCCCAGGATGACGAGCGAGGGATGCGGCAGCACCGGCTCGACGAAGATATCCATGGTGCCCTTGCTCGGGCACATGTTGGCCGCGAAGCGCACGCCCTCGCGAGTCTCGCCCGCACGGACGCCGAGCTCCGCGAGCAAATTGTCCGGCTGCACCGACACCATGCGCGGAACGCCGTCGGCGAGCGCCTCGCGCGCCGCCTTCAGCACCGCACCGCGCGCGCAGCCGCCGCCGATCCACCCCGCTGCGATGGTGCCGTCGGGCCGGATGATCGCCTTGGCGCCAGCCTTGGCCGCGGTCACCGACACAGTGCGCACCACGGTGGCAAGCACGAAGCTCTCGTCGTTGGCTTTCAATTGGGTAGCGAGATCGAGCAGCTCGAAGGAGGTCGTCATGAATGCCTCCTCTGACACAGGTTCGAGGCAATCTGCAGCGGCATGGAAGCTCTGTTCCCTCCCCCTGCGTGGGGGATGGAGCGCTCTGCCGATGTCGCGACAGCATGCCTCGAACTCAGATCGATGCCATCCATGGCCATCTCACAACCTCGCCAGATAGGGCTCCAGCGCCGCGAGCGAGCTCAGCGTGTGCGCGGGCGCATAGAGGTCGACGTGGGGCAGCGCGGCCTTGATGCCGCGCGCCTCGGGCGCGTAGCCGTCCCAGCCGAGCATCGGGTTGAGCCAGACGATGCGACGGCAGCGGCGGCGCAGCTGCGCCATTTCGCGGCCGAGCAGATCAGGATCTCCGGTCTCGTAGCCGTCGGAAACGATCATCACGCAGCTGCGTGAATGGATCACGCGCGCGGCGTGCCAGCGGTTGAAGGTCTGCAGGCTCTCGCCGATCCTGGTGCCGCCGCCCGCGCCCTGCGCCATCATCGAGAGACGGTCGAGCGCCCGCGCGGCGTCCTTCTCCTTCATCGCGTCGGAGACGTAGGCGAGCCGCGTGTGGAACAGGAACGCTTCGGCCTCGTGGAAGGCGTCGAGCACGCCATGGATGAAGCGCAGGAATATGGCCGTGTAGGCACTCATCGAGCCGGACGCGTCGAGCAGCACCACCAGCCGCAGCGGCTTGTGCTTGCGTCGGCGATGCACCAGCGCGATCGGCACGCCGCCATGACTAATGTTGCGATGGATGGTGCGGCGGAGGTCGAGCCTCCAGCCCTTGCGCCTGATCTGGTCGCGGCGCGTCAGCCGCGTCCGCATCGCCTTGGCGAGCCGCGCCGCCGCCTCATGCGCCAGCGCGACCTGGTCGGGATCGGCGAGCTTGCGGAAGTCGGTGTCACCGATCACGTCGACACGCGAGGCGCCCTCGCTGCGCCCTTCCCCACCAGCCTCCCGCGGCGCGTCTTGGGATGGAATTTGATCGGTCGCCCCCTGCGGCCCTTGTTGGCCGGCATTGGCCTCCTGCAGCATCTTCAACGAGGGGCTGTTCGCAGCCGGCGGCGATCCGGCGACGACGGAGCGGGAGCGGACGCGCTTGCGCAGCCAGAACGCATCGAACAGGCCGTCGAAGCGGTCCCACTCGCTCTTGCGCGCCGAGAACAGATGCTTGAACGCCGAGCGCAACAGGCCAGGCTTGTCGGCATAGCCGTGGGCCATCACGGCTGCAGCATCCTGTCCTTCCGGCAGACCGACAGCGAAGCCGTTGTCGCGCAAGGTCTTGAGAAATGCACCGAGATGGCCGGCGACCAGCCGGGCGACGGCGTCGAGGTCCTCGTGATCAGGCGTCGCCCCGCAGCAGCTCATGCGACTTTCCCCAGCAGCCGGGCCGCGACCTCGCGCGTGACGCGAGAGCGGTCCTCATGGGTCTTCAGCAGGCACATCAACGTGTCGTGCACGATCTCGGGCTGGTCCTTGAGATCGCGCACGTCGAGCCCGACCAGTGCCGCGGCCCAGTCGAGCGTCTCGGCGACCCCCGGCACCTTGCGCAGCTCCTCTTTCCGCAAGCCTTCGACCATCCGCGCGATCTGCAGAGCCAGCGACGCTGACGTGCCGTCGACCCGCGTCAGGATGATGCGGGCCTCGCGGTCGACATCGGGATAGTCGACATAGTGATAGAGGCAGCGCCGGCGCAGCGCGTCCGACAGCTCGCGGGTGCCGTTCGAGGTCAGCACCACATGCGGAATGCTGGTGGCCTTGATGGTGCCGAGCTCGGGGATCGAGACCTGGAAGTCGGAGAGCAGCTCCAGCAGGAAGGCCTCGAACTCGTCGTCGGCGCGATCGATCTCGTCGATCAGCAGCACCGGCGGCGTGGCGCGCCTGATGGCCGCGAGCAGCGGCCGTTCGAGCAGGTACTTTTCCGAGAAGATCTGGTCCTCGATCGTGTCAGGCTGGCCGCGATGCGCTTCGATCGCCAGCAGCTGGCGCTGATAGTTCCACTCGTAGAGCGCGGAGCTCTGGTCGAGGCCCTCATAGCATTGCAGCCGGATCAGCTCGGTGCCGTGCGCGGACGCCAGCGCCTTGGCCACCTCGGTCTTGCCGACGCCGGCCTCGCCTTCGAGCAGCAGCGGCCGCTTGAGCAGCTGCATCAGGGAGAGCGCGGTCGCCAGCTCGCTATCGGCGATGTAGCCGGAGGCGGCGAGAGACTTGGCGATATCGTCGCGGGTTTTCATGCGCGTTTGATTCTCGATCTCCACCGCGACCTGAGTGCGTTCCCTCCCACCTTGTGGGGGAGGCCAGGGAGGGGGTGCCCCAAGCGAGACTGCCGCCGTGGACCCCCACCCCCGACCCCTCCCCGCAAGGGGGAGGGGAGCGCGCTGCCGATGCCGTTACACAGTCGTCTCTCTCTACGTCATTGCGAGCGCAGCGAAGTAATCCAGGGTAGTGGGCGGGACTCTGGATTGCTTCGTCGCTGCGCTCCTCGCAATGACGGGAGTGCTCTTGGCCGTGGTCTACGCCAGCACGCCCAGGCTCTTCGCCGCCTGCCAGTTGCGCCAGAAATCGTGGGGCATCTGGATGTGCGTCGAGCCCAGGAACGCGAACGCGTCGTTGACCGCGTTGGAGAAGGCCGGCACGCCGCCGACATTGGGGCTTTCGCCGACCCCCTTGGCGCCGATCGGGTGATGCGGCGACGGGGTGACGGTGAAGTCGGTCTCCCAATGCGGCGTCTCGACGGCGGTCGGCATGAAGAAGTCCATGAACGAGCCGGTGACGACGTTGCCCTCGGCATCGTAGCGGATCTCCTGGCCCATCGCGATCGCAAAAGCCTCGGTGAGGCCGCCATGGATCTGGCCCTCGATGATCATCGGGTTGATGCGGGTGCCGCAATCGTCCAGCGCGTAGAAGCGCCGGACCTTGTACACGCCGGTATCGACGTCGATGTCCATCACGCAGAGATAGGCGCCGAACGGATACGTCATGTTGGGCGGATCGTAGTAGCTCACCGCCTCCAGCCCCGGCTCCATGCCCGGCGGCACCGAGTTGTACGCCGCCCAGCAGATGTCCTTCATCGACATCACCTTCTCGGGGAGGCCCTTGACGCGGAAGCCGTCGATGTCCCATTCGAGATCGTCCTCGTGGACCTCGAGCTTGTAGGCCGCGATCATCTGCGCCTTGGCCTTGATCTTGCGCGCCGCCATCGCGATGGCAGCACCCGCGACCGGCGTCGAGCGCGAGCCATAGGTGCCGAGACCGTAGGGCGCGGTGTCGGTGTTGCCCTCCTCCACCATGATGTTGTCGGCGGGAATGCCGATCTCGGTGGCGATGATCTGCGCCCAGGTGGTCTCGTGGCCCTGGCCTTGGCTCTTGGAGCCGACGCGCGCGATGCCGGCCCCGGTCGGGTGCAGCCGGATCTCACAGGAGTCGAACATCGCGATGCCAAGAATGTCGCAGTTCTTCGACGGGCCGGCGCCGACGATCTCCGTGAAGAAGGAGACGCCGATGCCCATGATGTCGCGGGTCTCACCGCGCTTGAACGCCGCCCGCTTCTCGGCCTGCTCCTTGCGCAAGCCCGCGTAGTCCACCGCCTCCATCATCTTGCGCATGGCGGTGTGATAGTCGCCCGAATCGTATTCCCACCCCAAAGCCGAGTGATACGGAAACTGCTCCGTCTTGACGAAGTTCTTCAAACGCAAGTCGGCCGGGTCCATGCCGAGCTTCTGCGCCAGAATGTCCATCGCGCGCTCGATGCAATAGGCCGCCTCGGTGACCCGGAACGAGCAGCGATAGGCGACGCCGCCCGGCGCCTTGTTGGTATAGATGCCGTCGACCACGCAATGCGCGACCGGGAAGTCATACGAGCCGGTGACGATGTTGAAGAAGCCGGCCGGCCATTTCGACGGGTCGGCGCAGGCATCGAAGGCGCCGTGATCGGCCAGCACATGGACGCGCAGGCCGGTGACCTTGCCCTCCTTGGTCGCGGCAAGCTCGGTCGTCATGTGATAGTCGCGGGCGAACGACGTCGCGGTCAGGTTCTCGATGCGGTCCTCCACCCATTTCACCGGCTTGCCGGTCACGATCGAAGCCACCGCAGCGCAGATATAGCCGGGATAGGCGCCGACCTTGTTGCCGAAGCCGCCGCCGATATCAGGCGCGATCACGTGGATCTTGTGCTCCGGGATCTTGGCGATCAGCGCCACGACCGTCCTGATCACATGCGGCGCCTGGAAGGTGCCCCAGATCGTCAGCTCGCCCTTGATCTTGTCAAACGAGCAGACGCACTGGCAGGTTTCCAGCGGCGACGGGTGGGTGCGGTGATAGGAGATCATCTCCTTGATGGTGACATCGGCCTTGGCGAACGCCGCGTCGGTGAGATCCTTGTCGCCGATCGCCCACTCGAAGACGTGGTTGTGGTGCTTGCGCGGGCCGTGCGCGCCCGAGGTCTTGCCGGCGAGGTCCTCGCGCAGGACGGGTGCGTCCGCATCCATCGCCTTGAACGGATCGACCAGCACCGGCAGCGCTTCGTATTCCACCACGACCTTGGCGACGCCATCATCGGCGGCGTAGCGGTCGGTCGCGACAACGAAGGCGACCTCCTGGTTCTGGAACAGCACCTTGCCGTCGGCCAGCACCATCTGCACGTCGCCCGCGAGCGTCGGCATCCAGGCGAGGTTGACCGTCTTCAGCGTCTCTGCGGTGATGACCGCGAGCACGCCGGGCACCTTCAATGCCTCCTCGGTGTGGATCGCCTTCACCCGCGCATGGGCGTGCGGCGAGCGCACGAAGTCGCCATGCAGCATGCCCGGCAGCTTGACGTCGTCGACATAGTTGCCCTTGCCTTGCGTGAAGCGGATGTCCTCGACCCGCTTGCGCTTGCAGCCCATGCCTTCGAGCGCGGCTTCGCGTTGTTCCCGCGTGGGAGTCATGTCGTTCATTCCGCGGCCTCCTGGAATTCCACGCCGTTGATCTTGGCGGCGGCGTATTGGATCGCCTTGACGATGTTCTGATAGCCTGTGCAGCGGCAGATGTTGCCGGAGATGCCGGCGCGGATCTCGGCTTCCGTCGGTGACGGGTTCTCCTTGAGCAGCCGATGCGCGCGCAGAATCATGCCCGGCGTGCAGAAGCCGCATTGCAGGCCGTGCATCATGCGAAAGCCTTCCTGCAGCGCCGACAGCGAGCCGTCGGCGTTGGCCATGCCCTCGATCGTGGTGATGTCGGAGCCGTTGGCCTGCACCGCGAGCATGGTGCAGCTCTTCACGCTCATGCCGTCGATGTCGATCGTGCAGGCGCCGCAATGGCTGGTCTCGCAGCCGATATGGGTGCCGGTGAGCTGCGCCTGCTCGCGCAGGAAGTGAACCAGCAGCGTGCGCGGCTCAGCGAGGCCTTCGACCTCGCTACCGTTCACCTTCATCGTGACGTGGGTTTTGGGCATTTGGTGCTCCCTGGAAGATCGCAAGGCGTGGGCTTGGGCTCGACTCGAGCCGCGTTGTCAGTGCGCTCCCCTCCCCCTTGCGGGGAGGGGTCGGGGGTGGGGGTCCACGGCGGCAGTGTCGCCTGGGGCTACCCCCCTCCCCGCCCTCCCCCACAAGAGGGGAGGGAGACGAGAGTGTTCGTCACTTGGCGAAGCGAGCTTCAGCTCGCCCGGCTCGCCGCGCGCTGCAGGGCGCGCATCACCATGATGCCGCCGACATGCGTGCGATATTCGGCTGGTCCCCGGGCATCGGAGGCCGGCTGCATGATCGCGCGGGCCGCGGTCGCCGCCGCCTTCAGCGCGGCGTCATCGAGCGTGGTGCCGATCACGGCGTTCGCCGCGTCGGTGGCCAGCAGCGGCGTCTCGTGCAGATTGGTCAGCGCGATGGTGCAGCTCGCAACCTTGCCGCCCGCCATCGTCAGCACGACGGCCGCCGCAGCGGTCGCGTAATCGCCGACCTTGCGCTTCAGCTTTTCATAGGCGTAGCCGTGGCCCGCGGGCGGAACGGCAATGCTGATCCCGGTCAGGATCTCGCCCGGCTCGAGCGCGGTGAAATAGGCGCCCTGATAGAACTCCCGCGCCGCCACCTCGCGGACGCCGTTCGGACCTTCCAGCCGATAGGCTGCATCCAACGCCAGCATCAGCGCCGGCATGTCGTTGCCGGGATCGCCGTTGGCGACGTTGCCGCCGAGCGTGCCGCGGTAGCGCACCTGCGGATCGGCGATCAAGAGCGCGGTCTCGTGCAGGATCGGCAGGCTGGTTCCGATCTCGGCGGACGCCAGCAACTCGGCCTGCGTCGTCATCGCGCCGATGACGATGCGGTCACCGTCGCGGCAGATGCCCTTGAGGCCGGCGATGCCGTGCAGGTCGACCAGATGCGCAGGCGTCGCCAGCCGCAGCTTCATCATCGGCAGCAGGCTGTGGCCGCCGGCAAGCGGCCGCGCCTCGTCGCCGAGATCGGCGAGCAGCTTGATCGCGTCGCTGACGCTCGCAGGCCGGTGATAGTCGAATGGGCCAGGAATCATCTCGTTTCCCCTCCTGTGCTGGCGTGCCTTGTCGGCTTGGCCGCTGCGCCGATACGTCGGACATTCGTGCTGCGTGAGCGAAGCACGGATGTCTGCGACGAGCGCTGTTGGCGCGGAGAGTCGATCGGGATGGCGGGCCGCGCAACGCAGCCGGCACGGAGCACGGTGAAATCGCACGAAATGGGGGTGTCCGCGCACGAACTGCGTCAGCGAGGACGACCCAATCGCGCGCTTGGCCGTGCAGGGCAGCGCGAGACCGCACCCGCAACACGACCGTCACGTATGATCCATTCATGTGCGTTGCGGCGAATGAGCGTGCGCCGTTGCAGCCGCGAAGCTCGAGGTGGCTCAGGCCTGCCGTCGCACCAGACCCAGCCGCGCCTTGACCTCCGCAACCTTGGCGCGGCTGACCGGCACCCGCGGCTTCGACGGACCGTCAAGCTCGATGATCGCGCCCTCGCCTTCCTTGCCGACAAAGGTCACGTGCTCGATTGCGACGATGTGACTGCGATGCACCCGGATGAAGCGGCCGGGATCGAGCTGCGCCTCGGCCTCGGAGATCGACCATGGGCACATGCGCTCGCGGGTGCCGTCGTGCACCCTTGTATAGTGTGCATCGGCCCGGACGCTGCGGACGTCGCCGGCATCGATGAAATGGGTTCCGTTGGCGCCTTCGAGCGGCAGCCGTGCGGCGACGACCCGCGGTGGCTGGCCGATGCCGCCGAGCGGGGCGGCGATGATTCGGCTTGGCGGCGCTTGTTCGGGGGCCGGCTCGGCGGCGGCGGAGATTGCAGCCGGCTCCGGCGCGAGCTGCGGCGCTGGGTCAGCGACTGAAGGAACCGGTTCGGGCTGGCGGCGGTCCGGCACGAGCGACAACAGAAATGCCGCGGCAATGACGAAGCACAGCACGGAGACGACGATCGCAAGCGCTTGCGGCGACGCAACAAGCCCTGCGGGAACGTAATGATGAGGCGCGTAAGGCGGCTCAACATGCATCCCCAGCATCGCCGTATAATGCATTCCTGAAACGGCAATGCCGAACGCGAGCGCGCTGATGGCGAGCCGCAGGCCGTCCTGCCGCGCCAGGAAGATGCGCAGGCCGCCATAGGCGGCGACGATCGCGATGCCGACCGACAGCGTCACCAACAGCGGATCATGCGTGAGCCCGAACGAGCCCGCGAGCCCGTGCATGCCGACATAATGCATGCTGGCGATGCCGGCGCCGAGCAGCAGCGCCGAGGGAACGACGCGCTGCGGCGACGGATCGCCGATGCTGACGAAGAACAGGGAGATGCCGACGACCAGCGCGCAAATCAAAAAGGAGACGATCGTCGGCAACACCAGGTAGACGGCATCCGCCGGCAGCGGCGCCGCCATCATGCCCACGAAATGCATGGTCCAGATGCCCACGGCCAGGATGCCGGCAGCGCCGGACAGCAACACGCGCGTATCAGCCCCCGGCCCGCTGCGGATGCGGGCGGTCAGACTGAATCCGGTATAGCCACCCAGGCTCGCGATCACGACCGAGAGCGCGACGAGATAAGGATCGTATCCTTCGATCATCCTTGCCGGCCGCCCGTCGCCACGGGCCAGCCTCCTCCCACGGATGATTTTACAGGCGGCGCGCGGAGAATGACAACACAAGGCGCGGAGCGCGAGGGGGCGTGTTGTCGCTGGGGTTCAGGTGAGTGGCGCACCGACGGTGCGCTCCCCTCCCCCTTGCGGGGAGGGGTCGGGGGTGGGGGTCCGCGAATCGTGCTCTCAGTGATGATCACTCGCGTCCAGGGGACGGATGCGATGACACGCGCCATAGCATCCGTCTTGCTAAGCAAGACCGAGGGTGCAGATCATGAGGTTCAGCGCCCGGAGACCCCCGACCCCTCCCCGCAAGGGGGAGGGGAGCTCACTGCCATTGTCGTGGGATCGCGAATCTTAACTTGAACGTGGCGCGGGTGTGGCTGGCCTCGACCAGCCACACGAAAAACGCCTCAGATGATCCCCGCGGCCACCTGGCTGCGCAGCCGCTCGAGGCTCAGCAAGGTCTCCGCACAGGCCGTCGCCACTTCGACACCCTTGGTCGCGAAATGCTTGCGGAAGAAATCGAAATGGGCCTGCGTCTCGTGGAATTGCTGCGGGGTCAGCACCGCCGAGAATACCGGCACCTCGGTGCGCAGCTGCACGTCCATCAGCGCCTTGATGACGGTGTCGGCGACGAACTCATGGCGGTAGATGCCGCCATCGACGACGAGGCCGGCCGCGACGATCGCGGTGTAGCGCCGCGTCTTGGCGAGCAGCTGGGCATGCAGCGGAATCTCGAACGAGCCGGGCACCTCGAAGATGTCGACGCGGTCGCGCGGAATATTGCGCGCCTCGATCTCGTCGAGGAACGCGATCCGGCATTCGGCGACGACGTCGCGGTGCCAAGCCGCCTGCACGAAGGCGACACGCTGCGGCTTGGCAAAGCGCGGATGTGAACGAGCCCGCTCGTCGGGCGGACCAGTCTCGATCGGCGTCTGCGCCGCGGGCGGCGCTTCGGCACTGATGGTGTCGGAAGACGTAGCGGTAGGAGCGTCTTGCAGCATCTGATTCATGGTTTTCCTCGTCAGACCAGAATCAGGGCACACGGAACGACGACGCCCCCGCGCGTGAGGCGCGGAGTGCCGGGACCCGTTCTCTTTCATCCGGACTGTAACCGTCGGCTTCGGAGTCGCACCGAATCTGCTGACCCTTCTCCATCCGAGGCGATCGGGAGAACAGGATTCTCCGAATCACGCCGTACAGAGAAGGCGCTCGCGGGCTCGCGCGCTCGACCGAGAGCGCT
The DNA here is from genome assembly GCF_030159255.1 of Bradyrhizobium sp. SSBR45G. Taxonomy (GTDB): domain Bacteria; phylum Pseudomonadota; class Alphaproteobacteria; order Rhizobiales; family Xanthobacteraceae; genus Bradyrhizobium. Next base: position 31,772 of record NZ_BSCT01000058.1, read on the forward strand.
TACCGCCGGTGGGGAATTTCGCCCCGCCCTGAGAACAAAGCCGCCCGGAATGGACGGCCCGCGTGAACTATGAAGGGGGTCCACGCCTCCGGCAAGGCCTGAAACCTGCACGACGCGAGGGGCGGCCATGCGGCCTGCGGCAGCCTTTCGATCGAAATTGGGTGACCGGCGGCGGTCCGCCGAAGCGGCTGCGCGTGTCCGATTCCGTTTTGTTCTCTTTCGGCCATGATTCCACAGGCCGGACAGGAGTTGTGGACGAAGCGGTGTTTGGCTGTGGACGGACTCAGCCCCCCGTTGCGCAGATTCCGCAAATCACATCAGTTTGTCCTCGCACGCCCCGGTACCTCCGGGACTGCAGCCGGGTCGAAAAGCGCCAGAGGGCGCGGGCCGGGTCGCCGCGTATGTACCAACGAGATCAAGAAGACGAGGTCGAGACGGCATGTCCCTGCTCGAGAGCACTATCGATTCCGCAGACCATCCGCTGAGCGTGGTCGAGACCATCGCGGCCGACAACAACTGGATGTTCGAGCGCTCCGGCGAGGACGAGATCACCATCGCCTCCAAGGGCCAGTGGACCGACTATCAGCTCTCCTTCACCTGGATGGGGGAGATCGAGGCGCTGCATCTGGCTTGCGCCTTCGACATGAAGATTCCGGAAGCGCGCCGCGCCGAGGTGCAGCGGCTGATCGCGGCCATCAACGAGCAGCTGTGGCTCGGCCATTTCGACATCTGGACCCACACCGGCATGGTCATGCACCGCCAGGCGCTGGTGCTGCCGGGCGGCATCACCGCCTCCGGCGCGCAATGCGAGAGCATGCTGGCCGGCGCCATCCACGCCTGCGAGCGCTATTTCCCCGCCTTCCAGTTCGTGGTCTGGGCCGGCAAGTCGACCCAGGACGCCATGGCGGCGGCGCTGTTCGATACCGAAGGCGAGGCGTAAGCGGCCCTGCCTCGACACACTCGATGTCGTCCCGGCCTCCGAGCCGGGACCCATACCGCGTGATACCGGTGTGGCGCGCGATGCTTGTCGCTCTGCCCTCGCTCCACTAGAACCGCCTGTGGTTATGGGTCCCTGCGTTCGCAGGGACGACAGCTTTTGTGCGGTGACGTCAGTGGCCAAAAACGAACTGCAAGATCTCACCGGCACCATCGTGCTGGCCGGCGCCGGCAAGATGGGCGGGGCGATGCTGACCGGCTGGCTGGCCGGCGGTCTCGATCCCGCGCGCGTGGTGGTGATCGAGCCGATGCCGTCGGCGGAGATCACCGCGCTGGCGGCCAAGGGCGTCCGCCTCAACCCGGCCAGCGCCGGACCGGCCGAGGTCGTCATCGTCGCCGTCAAGCCGCAGATGTTCCAGGAGGCCGGACCGGCGCTGAAGCCGTGGGTCGGCGGCACGACGCTGGCGCTGTCGATCATGGCCGGGACCACGATCGCGAGCTTGCAGCACACGATCGGCGGCGCCGTGGTGCGCGCGATGCCCAACACGCCGGCGGCGATCGGCCGCGGCATCACCGTGGCGGTGCCCGCCGCCAATGTCAGCGCCGCCCAGCGCGCGCTGACCGACGCGCTGCTGCGCGCCACCGGCGCGGTGGAATGGGTCGATGATGAGACGCTGATGGATGCGGTCACCGCCGTGTCCGGCTCCGGTCCGGCCTACGTGTTCCTGCTCGCCGAGGAACTCGCCCGCGCCGGCATCGCCGCCGGCCTGCCCGAGGCGCTGGCGACGAGGCTCGCGCGCGACACGGTCTCGGGCGCCGGCGAGCTGCTGCACCGCTCGGAGCTCCCATCCGCGACCTTGCGCCAAAACGTCACCTCGCCCGGCGGCACCACCGCAGCGGCGCTCTCGGTGCTGATGGCCGCCGACGGCTTCCAGCCGCTGCTGGAGCGCGCGGTGGCGGCGGCGACGGCACGGTCGAAGGAACTGGCGAAGTAGCCCCTCACTCCCTCCGCCGTCATTGCGAGCGAAGCGAAGCAATCCAGAGTCACGCGCGTAACCCTGGATTGCTTCGTCGCTTCGCTCCTCGCAATGACGGTGAGATGGCCAGCTACGGCACCGCGAACCGCTTCTTGAACTGCGCGACATTGATCAGCCCGCGGCCGTGGCGGCCGTCGCCGATCTTGACCTCGCCGTGGTAGGCCTCGACGCTGAAGCGGATCACGCGGCGCTCGACCTCGATCACTTCGGCCACCGTGCGGATGGTGGCGCCGACCGGCGAGGCGGCCAGATGCCGGACGTTGACCTCGGTGCCGACCGTGACCCAGCCCGGCGGCAACACCGGATTGATGGCGTCGCCCGACGTCATCTCCATCTCCAGGATCATCATCGGCGTCGCATAGACCATGGGCATATGAGGAACAAAATGTCCCACGGTGCGCTCCGGCGGCACCACCAGCAGCCGCTCGGCGCGCATGCCCGGCTTGATGATCTCACGTGCGTCCATGGCTGCTCCAATTTCAGACGTCGTCCCGGACAAGCTGCGACGCGCGACCGCGCGGCGTAGCGCCGATCCGAGACCCATACGCCGCGGCGGTCGTGATGGGCAAAAGGCCAATCACCAGCCTGCCTCGAACCGCTCCCTGGGGGTATGGGTCCCGGCGTTCGCCCATAGGCGCTAAAATAGACTTGC
>NZ_BSCT01000059.1 GCF_030159255.1 Bradyrhizobium sp. SSBR45G
ACCCTGAGGAGCCCGCCGAAGGCGGGCGTCTCGAAGGGCGAGGCCCGGATCTCGGGCCTCATGGTTCGAGACGCGCCTTGCGGCGCTCCTCACCATGAGGGGACATCTCCGCAAGTGGCGTTGCCCATCCGCCATGAGCAATGTGCTCATGGTGAGGATTGAGATCTCGCCCCGAGCTCACCCCTCGGACTGAGATTTCCGAGGGAAATGGTAGCCACGCCGCCCGCCAAGGTAACCTGCTGTAAGCGGGGAGAGGCGAAGAGGCGCGGCTCACGCCGCCTTCGAGACTTCCATCAGCAGGCGCTCGGCGCGGGCGTCTTCGATGCGGTTGACGAGCTTGCTGCTCTCGTGGCGGTCGCGCAAGGTCTTGGTCAAGGTGACGCAGGTCTGCACCAGCATGACGATGCCCATCGTCAGATAGCCCTTCATCCAGAGATCGATCGGCATGAAGAACACGCCGAGCGCGACGAGGAAGGCGGACGCGCCGAACGACGCATAAGTGAAGGTGACGAAAGCGCCGCTGTGGGGCTGGACGTTCTGGTTCATGGTCGGCTCCTATGATGTGGATGATGGGTTGGATGCGTTGAGATCGGTGGTGACGAATTTCAGTTCGCCGGAGCGCTGCGGCCGGCCTTCAGCCGCGCCAGCACGTCGTCGGCGGTGGTCTTGATGCGCGGGCCAAACCCTTGCTCGGCAAGCTTCTCCGCGGTGGTGATCGGACCGGTCGCGGCGTCGAGCTCCATCAGCGCCTCGTCGGCGGCCTGCGCCTCGATCTGCCGCTCGCGCAGCCGCCTCAGGGTCGCCTCCGCCTCCGGCAACGTGCATTCGTAGGGACGCGCCGCCTCGATGCCGCCGCGGCGCAAATTGCGCACGGCTTCCGAGGCCCGGGCGATGCGCCGGCCGCGATCGAGCTCGGCGATGCGCGCCTCGGCCCCCGAGACGTGCCTCTTCAAGCGCGCGATCTCGGTGGCAAACAGCGCCCGCGCCGTCCTGGTCGCGTCGCGCTCAGCTTCGAGGCCGGCGATCGCCTGCGCGGCCTCGCGAGCCAGATCCTCGCGGCCGCCATCGAGCGCGGCAGTGGCGCGCACCTCGAGATCGGCAATCCGCGCCAGTGTGGCCTCGAGCCGCCTGCCCTCCTGCTGGTCCTGGGCGATGGCCAAGGCCAGCGCCCGCTTGCTGCGCTCGACGGCCGCGGCGGCGTCACGCATCTGCTGATCCAGGATCACCAGTGCGGTCCGATCCTGCAGCTCCTCCTCCGCAACGGCCACGGTGCCCCGAAACAGCGTCAGAACGGTCTTGAACATTGTGAACTCCCTGCTATGAGCATCGCTCATGAACGAACTTCTAGCGCAAACATGAGCGACGCTCAAGCATTTTTATGAGCGACGCTCAAGAAAATGGTTAATGATGTCCAAAACCCTGGAACGACGCGCGAAACAGCGCGAGGCCCTGATCGAGGCCGCCGAGCGGATGATCAAGACCCGGGGTCTGGCCGGCCTGAAGACGCGCGATCTCGCCCAGGAGATCGGCGTCGCCAATGGCGCGGTCTACAATCTCGTCGCCGACGTCGATGAGCTGGTGCTGATGGTCGGCTCGCGCACCCTGGCGCGGCTCGATGCCGAATTGTCGGCTGCCGAGAGCGCCGGCCCGCCCGGCCCCGCCGCCGCGCTGGTGCGCATCGCGATCGCCTATTGCGACTTCGCCGCCCACAATCTGGAGCTCTGGCGCGCGCTGTTCGAACACCGCATGCCGCCGGAGAAGCCGCTGCCCGACTGGGCGGTTGCCGACCAAATGCATTTGTTCCGCCACATCCACCAGCCGCTGGCCGCGCTGTTTCCGCAGCGCTCGTTCGACGACATCAGCGTCACCGCGCGCAGTCTGTTTTCCGCCGTGCACGGCATGGTCGCGCTCGGCCTGGAGCAGAAGCTGATCGCCGTGCCGCTCGCGGCGCTGCGTCAGCAGATCGCGACCATGGTGCAGGCCATGGTGACCGGGCTGCTGGAAGAGAAGACGAATCCGTGACGAGAGACTGAAACGCGAGCACCGCTTCGCAAGCGAGCGACGTCAGGCGCTTCCGCTGCTAACAATCAAGTCCGGCAACCTCTCGCTGCGTCTCTCCTATTCTTGTCTCGCACCGGCGCGAGTTCCATCGGACGTCAGCGCGAATTGAAGGCCGGAACAAACTAACGCCGCATTGCTTCGCAGTATCATGGCGATGTTCGGACTTGTTCCAGACAAGATGTCGGGAACCGGCCGATCTACTAACAGACTACGGCGCGTGTTAGTCCGCAAGACTTGCGCACAACTCGACGCGTGGTCAACTCATCCGGTCGGCAGCATCTGCAGTGGATGGCCGCCGCGCGCTCCAAGAAAAAACGCCAATGACGCCAGGACGCGCGAGCCAAGGGGGAATTCGTGAGACATTTGCGTGCGCCTAACGACCACCGTGACCCGCCATTCCCGTCCGACTACGACGATAGCCGCCGGCCGCTGTATGAACCGTCGTGGCGCGACGAGCACGAGCGACCGACGCCAGCCGAATTTGCGTCACGGTTCGGCGTCCAGGAAGTTCCGCCGCCGCCGCGACAGCGGCGCGCCATAGGCTTCCTGAGCATCCTAGGGCTGCTCGCCCTGGCGGCGGGCGTGGCCGGATTTGCCGCGATGAAATTGCCGGCACGTTGGACCGCTGTGCTCTCCCCCGACAGCCGTGCGGACGTTGCCGTGGCCGCGACGCTGCCGTCATCGCCGGCGCAGGCCCCGCAGGCGCTTGCTCCCGTTCAAGACGGCTTCCCGACGGGAGCGATTGCGAATGCAGCTGCCATCACAGCGCCCGACCCGAGCGCGCGGTTGAGGGACGAGGACCGCCTGCCGAAGTTCGATCCACGAATGGCTGCGGCGGCGCCGCAGGCCGGTGCGCAGCCCGCGGTCCAGGGGGTGACGGAGAGCGAGATCCGCTTCGGCATGGCAGCTCCGTTCTCCGGCCCGGCCAAGGAAATGGGCCATCAGCTCAAGCTCGGCATCGAGCTCGCATTCGCGCAGGCCAACGAGGATGGCGGCGTGAACGGCCGGCAGCTCAAGCTGTACACGGCCGATGATGCCTATGAGCCGACCCGAACGCTGAACGCGATGAAGGAGCTCTATGAGCAGCACAAGGTGTTCGGCTTCGTCGAGAATTATGGCAGCCCGACAGCGCTGATCTCCGTTCCCTACGCGCTCGAACGCCACACCTTGTATTTCGGAGCCTTCACCGGCGCGCCGTCGCTGCGGCGTGATCCGCCGGACCGCTATGTCTTCAACTACCGGGCCGGCTACGCCGAGGAGGCCGACGCCCTGGTCCGTTATCTCGTCAAGACCCGCCGGCTGCGTCCGCAGGAGATCGGCGTGCTCACCCAGCAGGACGCCTATGGCGATGCTGGATGGGACGGCGTGGCCAAGGCGATGCGCGGGCTGCGCGGCGGCAATGCCGGCGAGATCTTCCGCATGAGCTACAACCGCAACACCGTCGCTGTCGACGACGCGATCGCGCAGTTGAAGCGACAACGACCAGCGATCAAGGCCGTCGTGCTCGTGGCCACCTTCCGCGCGGCGGCGAAGTTCATCGAGAAGACGCGCGACAGCCACCCCGACATGATCTACGCCACGATCTCGGGCGTCGGCAGCACCGGGCTCGCCAGCGAGCTGATGGTGCTCGGCCCGCGCTATGCCGACGGCGTCATCTGCACCCAGGTCACGCCGGCGGTCGACGGCTACGCCTCCGTCACGCTGAACTACAAGAAGGCGCTGGCCAAATATTTTCCGGGAGAGCCTGCGGACTACACCTCCCTGGAAGCCTATCTCACCGCCAACGTCCTGATCGAGGGGCTGCGGCGCACCGGACCGGCGGTGGATACGGAAGCGCTGGTCAACAGTCTCGAGTCGATGCAGAACTACGAGCTGGGCGTCGGCTCGAAGCTGAGCTTTGGCCCCTCCGACCACCAGGCGCTGCACAAGGTGTGGGGAACGCAGCTCGACAAGACCGGCCAGTATCACGCCATCGATCTGGAATAGGCGGCCCCGTGAAACGAACCGCGCCACGGCGAAGCGCGTGAACCGGTTGCTTTCATCGGCCGTTTCGGCCATATGGCGCGCATGATCAAGGCCGATACCATCTGTGCATACACTTGGTGGCGCTCCGTCTAGGAGCGGCACGGTCTCGTCATTCTGCAACCGTCGCCGCCGTTCATCGGCCTGCGACGTTGGTTTGCATCCTCGACAGTTCTGCATCCTCACCAGCTCGAAGAGTCCGGTCGAACGGCGGTTCTCACCTCCCAAGGAGAACCACGATGCCACTCTCACTGCCACAACGCCCGGTCATCCTGACCGGCGACAGAACCACCGGCCCCCTGCACCTCGGCCATTATGTCGGCTCGCTGCAGAACCGGGTCGCGCTGCAATCCAGCCATCAGCAGTTCCTGCTGCTGGCCGATGCGCAGGCGTTGACCGACAATGCCCATGATCCGGCGAAGGTCAGCCGGACCATTCTCGAAGTCGCGACCGACTATCTCGCCGTCGGCATCGACCCCGAGCTCACCACGATCTGCCTGCAGTCGCATCTGCCGGCCCTGGCGGATCTGACGCTGCTCTACATGAACTTCGTCACCGTGGCGCGGCTCGAACGCAACCCGACGATCAAGGATGAGATCCAGGCGCGCGGCTTCGGCCGCGACATTCCCGCCGGCTTTCTCTGCTATCCCGTCGCCCAGGCCGCCGACATCACCGCCTTCAAAGCGACGATCGTGCCGGTGGGAGAGGATCAGGCGCCGCTGATCGAGCAGACCAACGAGATCGTCCGCCGCATCAACCGCCAGGCCGGCCGCGACGTGCTGCAGGAAGCCCGCGCGCTGATCCCGAGCGTCGGGCGCCTGCCGGGCGTCGACGGCAAGGCCAAGATGAGCAAATCGCAGGGCAACACGATTCCGCTTTCCGCCACGGCCGACCAGATCCGCGCCGCCGTTCGGCGCATGTTCACCGATCCGCAGCATATCCGGGCCACCGACCCGGGCCGGATCGAAGGCAATGTCGTCTTCACCTATCTCGACGCCTTCGATGCGGATCATGCTGTGGTCGCCGATCTCAAGGCCCGCTACGTCCGCGGCGGGCTTGGCGACAGCGTGGTGAAGCAGCGCCTGGAGGATGTGCTGCAGGCCGTCCTGGCACCGATCCGTGCACGGCGGACCGCCCTCGCGCGCGCCCCCGACCATGTCCTGTCGGTCGTCAGGCGCGGCACCGCGCAGGCCCAGTCCGTCACGGCGGCGACGTTGCGCGACGTGCGCGCGGCGCTCGGCCTGTTCTCGCTCCACTAGAGCATGATCTTGTCGGAAAACCGGTTTCCACTTTTCCGGATCATGCGCGAGCCGTGCCGGCATTGTCGCCGACACGCTCCGGATGCAAGATGGCCCGGTTCCAAGGCGGGGCTCGAACCAAGGTGAATGACATCGGTCTGACGGCGCTCGATCTCGGCTTGCGCGGCGCCGCCAGCGGCCTGTTCGTGATGATGGTGCTGGTGCTGGCGAGGCTGCGCCCGGCCAACGCCTCCGCGATTCTCGGCCTGGTGATGTCCGCCGGCGGCGCTGGGTTTGCGATCGCCACCGCGCCGTTCGTCCCGTCGTCGACCTATTGGTGGACGCTGCCGCTGCTCTCGGCGCAGCCGGTCGTGTTCTGGCTGTGGGCGCGCGCCGCGTTCGACGACGATTTCGCGCTCCGGCGCTGGCACGGCCTGGTCTGGCTGGCGGTGATCGCGCTCGGCTTCACGGCGTCGCTGAGCTGGCCGATGTGGCCAGCGCTCACCAAGGTCTGTGCCAAGGGGCTCTCGATCGTGGCGCTCACGTTCTCGCTGCTCGCGATCATGCAGACCGTGACGACCTGGCGCGACGATCTGATCGCGCGGCGCCGGCTGCTGCGCATGGCCGTGCTCGCCTTGAACCTCGGCTTCATCGCCTTCATCGCGGCGCCATCGCTGCTGCCGCTGCCCGTTGCTCCGCTGGGCCTGAAGCCCAATCTCGGCGGCACCAGCAGCTTCGTCACCGCGCTGACGCTCTGCGTGCTGGCAATGCTGGCGAGCTGGAAGCTGTTCGAGGCCAACGCCGCCGCGGCGCTGCTGCCGGCGACCGTCGCCACTGGCGGCCCGCACGCGCCGCATGAGACGGAGGTGGCGGCCAGCGAGCCGCCGGCGATCGCGCCCTTGCTGTTGCGCCGGCTCGACCATCTCATGACCGTCGAGCGCATCTATCGGCAGGAGGGGCTGTCGATCGGCGGGCTCGCGGCCCAGCTCAACGTGCCCGAATATCGGCTGCGGCAGGCGATCAACGAGGGCCTCGGCCACCGCAACTTCAACGCCTTCCTCAACCGCTACCGGATCGACGACGCCAAGGCCGCATTGTCCGACCCGAGCCAGCGCGACGTCCCGGTGCTGACGATCGCGATCGATGCCGGCTTCCAGTCGATCGGACCGTTCAACCGCGCCTTCAAGGCCGCGACAAGCGTGACCCCGACCGAATTCCGGCGGCAGGCCCTGGCGAAGCCGGAGATATCGGCCGAAAACGACGGAGATCGCAGAATTCGGCAAGCCGACTGAAGAATTCGGCTGGCCGAATTCCTGATCCGGCCAACCGGACATGGCGCGTGCGGGCATAGAGGCGAGGCGTCGTCTCTCCGTCGAGGTCCCCATGCCCAGCACCAACATCCCCACGCCCGCCTCCGAACGGCTGCATGCGCTCGACGCGGTCAGGGCCTATGCCCTGCTGCTCGGCATCGTGCTGCACGCGGCGCTGTCCTTCGTGCCGCCGGGGCCGAGCCGGATCTGGTTCGTCGAGGACATCCATCCGAGTCCGCTGCTCGGCATCACCACTTTCGTCATCCACGTGTTCCGGATGACGACGTTCTTTCTCATGGCCGGCCTGTTCGCCCGCATGAGCCTGCACCGGCGCGGCGCCGCTGAATTCATCAAGGACCGCCTGCTCAGGATCGCGCTGCCGCTCGTGGTCGGCTGGCCGCTGGTGTTCGCGCCGATGGTCGCCGTGGTGATATGGGCCAGCCGGTTTCCGCATGGTGGACCGGTGCCGGGCGCGGCCGGCTGGCCGCCGGCGCTGCCAAGCTTTCCGCTGGCGCATCTGTGGTTTCTCTACGTGCTGATCGAGCTCTACGCCGCGGCGCTGCTGCTGCGCTGGGTCGTGACCACGATCGACGCCGACGGCCGGTGGCGCGCCGCCGCCGATCGCCTGTTCGCACTGATCATGCACAGCCGGCTCGCGCCGGCGATCCTCGCGCTGCCGATCATGATCGCGCTCAGCCTGGACCCGCGCTGGATCGGCTTCATCGGCGTGCGCACGCCGGACACGTCGCTGATCACCAACGGCCAGGCCTGGATCGGCTTCGGCTCCGCCTTCGCCGTCGGCTGGCTGCTGCACCGGCAGATTGCGCTCCTGCAGGTGCTGGCGCGGCGCTGGCTGCTCACCACGATCGCCGCCCTCGGCCTGATCGGGCTCAGCTTCGCGCTGGCGCTTGCGCTGCTCTTGGCATCAGGCCACCTCTGGGCGGCACCGGTCGACCTCGCCACGCTGCGGCTCGCCGGCGCGATCGTCTATGCGCTGGCGATCTGGACCGCGAGCTTTGCCGCGATCGGGCTGGCGCTGCGCTTCATGGCCGGCTTCAGCCGCACCCGGCGCTATCTCGCCGACGCCTCCTACTGGCTGTACCTGATCCATATGCCGATCGTGATGGCGCTGCAGGTGGCGGTGTCGCAGCTCGACTGGCCATGGTCGGTCAAATACGCGCTGATCCTGCTGGTTGCGGTCCCCACGATGCTGGCGAGCTATCATCTGCTGGTGCGCAACACGATCGTCGGGCGGGCGCTGAACGGCAGACGGCAGGCGGGCAAGCAGGCGGCCATGCCCCTTCTCGGCTCATCCGCGCCGACATGAAGCGTCGCCGCCGCGTCGGAAACCAGCACCATGGCGGCGGCATTTACCGGGCGGAAACCGTTGCTGTCGTTGAATGCGAGCATGGCACAGTTGCGCATGGAAGTTCGCGATTCGGCCGGCAGGACATTGCCGGGCTATGGCGACGCATTTTTCGACCTCAGGCTCCCCGGCGATCATTGCCGTGTAGCGCAGACCCTGCTCCGGATGATTCGCGGCGACGATTTCCGCTCGCCGGTCCACAGCGTCCACTTCTTCCGTGACGCTTCGGAGATCGGCCGCTGGTCGGTCGACGACGAGCGCGCGGAGATGCGCTTCATGGACGACTGCGCGCACACGCCGCCGGCGGCGGCGTAAGCCAGCTTCAAAGGACTATCCGCGTCCCCTGCGCCTCACACGATGCGCGGGTGCGCCTGCTGGTGCCAGGCCCAGGCCGAGCGGATGACGTGGCCGAGATCGGAGTGCTGCGCCTTGAAGCCGAGCTCCTGCGCGGCGCGGCTGGGATCGGCGACCAGGATCGGCGGATCGCCGGCGCGGCGCTCACGAACCACCAGAGGCACCTGCTCGCCGGTCTCGTTTCTGATCGCATCAACGATCTCGCGCACCGAATAGCCGCTGCCGGTGCCGAGATTGTAGGCGCCGCCGGAATGCCCCTCCAGCAGCCGCCCGATGGCGGCGATATGGGCGGCGGCGAGGTCATCGACATGGATGTAGTCGCGGACCGCGGTGCCGTCGGGCGTCTCGTAGTCGGTGCCGAAGATCGCGAAGTCGGGCACATGGCCGAGGATCGCCATCAGCGCGCGCGGGATCAGATGCGTCTCCGGATCGCGCAGCTCGCCGATCGCGCCTGAGGCGTCGGCGCCGCAGGCGTTGAAGTAACGCAGCGCCGTGGCGCAGAAGCCGTAGGCGGCGCGATAATCCGCCAGGATCTGCTCGATCATGTATTTGGAGCGGCCGTAGGGGTTCACCGTCGGCCCGGCAGCGCTCTCGGGGATCGGATCGCGCCCGGCATTGCCATAGACCGCGCCGGTCGAGGAGAACACCAGCCGCGAGCAGCCGGCCTCGCGCATGCCCTGCAGCAGGCCGAGCGTGCCGGCCACGTTGTTGAGATAATATTTCTGCGGGTCGGCGACGGATTCACCGACGGCGCTCGACGCCGCAAAATGCATCACCGCCTTGACGTCATGCTGGCGGATCGTGCTCGCGACCTGGATGCTGTCGGCGATGTCGCCGACCACCAGCGGCCCCCATTGCACGAAGCTGCGGTGCCCCGTCGTCAGATTGTCATAGACGATTGGCGTGAAACCCGCCGCTGCGACGGCCTTGCTGCAATGAGCCCCGATGTAGCCGGCGCCGCCGGCAATCAGGATCGCCCCTCTCGTACTCATAATCCGTCCGTATCCCTTATCGTGGTGCGGCCGGGCTGCCGGCCGTGCAAAAAGCTGCACGGTAGAGCAGCTGCCGGCCGGCACCAAGCGCTGGTTGTGCATGTCGTTAATCTGCCGGCGCGGAGCCGCTGCGGCAGGCTCCCATCGCCCGCCATGTCCGCGGGTTCCATTCGGCGCGCGGAGGTCCCGCGCCTCGCGCGCATGCCTCATCGACCAGAGTCCAGGTGGCGCGTCGCGCAGAATGGGGTACCAATCGTCAGGCCCGAGCCATGCCGGGCCGTGCAGGAGGCGTGTCTTGAGCGAAACATCGAGCAACCTCGATGCGGCGTCGCGTGCTGCATCCCCATCCCCGCCCGCGTCGAGCGCAGCCCCCGGCCGCTGGGCGCGTCTCGCCATTCCGCTGTTCGCGGTGACCGTGGCGCTGGCTTTCGTGGCGCTGGCGTCCTCGCGCTGGAATGCCTGGACCGGCAGCGCCACCACCCAGTCCACCAACGACGCCTATGTCCGCGCCGACCTGACCCAGCTCTCGAGCCGGGTGGCCGGCGAAGTGCTCAAGGTCGCCGTCAGCGACTTCCAGCAGGTCAAGGCCGGCGATCTCCTGATCCAGATCGATCCCGCCGACTACGAGGCCCAGGTGGCGCAGGCCGAGGCCAATGTCGAGGCGGCACAGGCGGCGCTCGACAATCTCAGCAACCAGGTCGAGCTGCAATACGCGACCATTGCGCAAGCCGAAGCGCAGCAGGTCTCGGCCGGCGCGGCCGAGGTGCAGGCGCGGCAGGAGGAGGAGCGCCAGCAGTCGCTGTCGCAGAGCGAGGCCGGCACGCGGCAGCGGCTCGAGCAGGCGACCGCCGCCTATGCCAAGGCCCAGGCCGACGTGCGCGCCAGCCGCGCCGTCATCGCGGCACAGCGCCATCAGCTCGAAGTGCTGACCGGCACCAAGAAGCAGCGCGGCGCCGACCTTGCGGGCGCCAAGGCCTCGCTCGCAGCCGCTCGGCTCAAGCTCGGCTACACGAAGATCACGGCGCCGTTCGACGGCGTCGTGGGACAGCGCCAGGTGCAGACCGGCGACTACGTCAATATCGGCAGCAGCCTGATCGCCGTGGTACCGCTGCCGCGGGTGTTCGTCATCGCCAACTACAAGGAGACGCAGCTCACCCATGTCGCGCCCGGCCAGCCGGTGGACGTGACCGTCGATTCGTTCCCCGGCGAGACGCTGCACGGCCGGGTCGAGCGCATCGCGCCGGCCTCCGGCTCGCAATTCGCGCTGCTGCCGCCCGACAATGCCACCGGCAATTTCACCAAGGTCGTGCAGCGCATTCCGGTGCGCATCGCCCTCGACGGCAACCAGCCGCTGCTGGCGCGGCTGCTGCCGGGGATGTCGGTCGTGACCCATATCCGCACCGCCGGACAGGCCGATGGCGCCAAGTGAGCGCGGAAGCGAGGCCGATCGCGGGCCGCTGTCGCGCGGCGGCCAGGCGGCGCATCCGCTGTTCGCCGTCGGCGCCGTCCTGCTCGGCTCGTTCCTGGCCAATTTCGACAGCCGGCTGACCTCGGTCGGCCTGCCCGACCTGCGCGGCGCCTTCGCGCTCGGCTTCGACGAGGGCGCCTGGCTGTCGACCGCCGCGATCGGCTCGCAGATCTTCATTGCGCCGGCGGTGGCCTGGCTCGCGACCGTCTTCGGCCTGCGCCGCGTGCTCGGCATTCCCAGCCTGCTCTATGCTGCGCTGTCGCTGATCATTCCGTTCGTGCGCGACTATCCGACCTTGATCGCGCTCGCGATTCTCCACGGCATGCTGCTCGGCACCTTCGTGCCGGCGACCTTGATGATCATCTTCCGCAACCTGCCGATCCGCTGGTGGCTGCCGGCGATCTCGATCTATGCGATCCGCGTCGGCTTCGCGCTGGACACCTCGACCTCGCTGGTCGGCTTCTATGTCGAGCATCTCGGCTGGCAGTGGCTGTACTGGCAGGGCGTCGTGCTGGCGCCACTGATGGCGTTGATGGTCTATCTCGGCACCCCGGCCGAGCCGGTCAATCGCGCCCTGCTCAAGGACGCCGATTGGGGCGGCATGCTGCTGCTCGGCAGCGCGGTGTCGATGATCTATGCCGGACTCGACCAGGGCAACCGGCTCGACTGGCTGCAGTCCGGCACGGTGGTGGCGCTGCTGTCGGGCGGCGCCGTGCTGTTCGTGCTCTTTCTCATCAACGAGGCGCTGGCGCCGCAGCCCTGGGCGCATTTCAACGTGCTGTTCTCGCGCAACATCGGGCTCTCGCTGGCGGTGATCCTGCTGTACACGCTGACCAGCCTGTCGAACGCGTCGCTGGTGCCGAACTTCCTCGGCACGATCACGCAGCTGCGCCCGGAGCAGAGCGGCTCGCTGCTGCTGATCTACGGCGCGCTGCCGTTGATCGTGCTGGTGCCGCTGTCGATCTGGATGCTGCGCCATTTCGATCCGCGCCTCGTCGTCGTGCTCGGCCTCGGCGCCTTTGCGGCCGCCAATCTGCTCGGCACCCAGCTCACCCATGCCTGGGCCCGCGAGGATTTCATCATCATCGTCGTGCTGCAGTCGATCGGGCAGGCCTTGACCTTGCTGCCGATCATCATTCTCGCGCTGTCCAATGCCGATCCTGCGCGCGCCACCACCTTTGCAGCCTATATCCAGATCATGCGGCTCGGCGGCGCCGAGATCGGCGTCGCGCTGATGGGAACGTGGCTGCGGGTGCGCGAGCAGGTGCATTCGAGCTATCTCGGTCTCAACATCCAGAGAGGCGACGGCGAGGTGGCGCAGGTGCTGCGGCGGCTGACTGATTATTTTGCCGGCCATGGCGCAGGCGAGGCCCAGGCGCGCGCCATCGGAACGTTGGCGGCACGCGTCCAGCGTGAGGCCAATGTGCTCGCCTATGGCGATGCGTTCTGGCTGTGCTTCTGGATCGCGATCATCGCACTGATGCTGGTCGCCCTGATCACGCGCGCCCCGCCGGGACCGTTCACGCCGACGCCGATCGGTCTCATCGCACGGATGCGGCGCAGCGCTTGAACGAGCCCGGCACGCATGCCCGGCTGTTAAGCCATTTCACGGTGGCTCGGACCGCACAACATGACACGGCGCCTCGATGTAGCGTGCCGTGCGCCGAAGGCACGACATCTAGCCGTGAACGGAGCTCGTACTTCGCTGCGCAGCCGATTCGGACGTGGTTCGTTCCAGCCGCGTTCCGAACGTTAACGTCGCAATGGACAGCGTCGCACTCTGGGACATCGTGCCATGAGAGCGGCGGCGGGGGTCGCCTTAACGTTTGAAGGACCAATCCAGGCGCAGCCGTCCATCGCAATGTCTGGATCTCGTAGGTCGCGGCATCACACCGCGACATCTGGCCGTGAACAGACCCCGCACCGTGATGCGCAGCCGATTCGGACGCTATTCGTTCGAGCCGCGTTCTGAAAGTTAACATCGCGCTCAGCAGCGTCGCACTCCGGGACATCGTGCCGCGAGAGCTAGAGGAGGCCGTCTTAACCTTTCGCGACCAAGCCAGACGTGGCTTGCCATCGCAACGTCTGCATCTCGTAGGTCGTGGCACCACACCGCGATATCTAGCCGTGAACAGACCCCGCACTGTGATGCGCAGCCGATTCGGACGCGGTTCGTTCAAGCCGCGTTCCGAAAATTAACATCGCGCGCCACGGCGTCGCAGTCTGGGACATTCATACGCGCGTGAGTTGCGGCAACTCGTCGAGCGGCCATTTCGGACGCTTGATCTTTTCGTAGGGCAATTTCGTCACGTCGCGTGCGACCACGCCGGGCGCATCGACCATGATGATGTCGGCGGCGATCGGTGCGAACGCCGCGCGGAAATGCTGCGCTGACTTCACCACGACGAGCTTGCGCGTCGCCGGTTCGCAGCCGAGCTGGGTGAAGCAATCGGTGCCGAACGCCTGGCAGCGGAACGTCGTGATGACGACCTCGACGCCGCCGGTTTCGATCAGCGCGCAATCGCCGAGCTTGGCCGGCGTACCCGCGAGCCCGGTCATCACCATGTTCTCCTTCAGCGCCTTGATCTCCCAGGTCGCATCGACGGGATCACCGGACAGCGGGCCGATCTTGCCGCCGATGCGCAACGGCAGCTTGGCGCCGACGCCGGCATCGAAGGCGATGCGCACGGCGATCGGGTCCCAGAGCGGGCCGAGGCAGGCATGGCCGATGTTGCGGTCAAGCAGCCGGCGCAGGATGAAAGTGGAATCGCCGGGCGCGCCGCCGCCGGGATTGTCGCTGGCATCGCCGAGCACGATGGTGCCGTCCTTCGCAAGGGCCTGGTCGAGCGCCGCGTCGACGCCCGGCATGCGCTCGGTCACCGCCTCGCGTAGGCCGATCAGCTCATCTGCGAGCTTGCGCGCCAGCGCCTGCGCTTTCGCGCCATCAGGATCAACAGCAGCATCGCTGTAGACCAGCACCTTGGTGCCCATTTCAGGCGTATCGCCCCAGGCGAAGCCGTGCACGATCGAGGCCGAGACGATGCCGTCCTTGCCCTCCAGCGCGGTGATCCGGTCGACGAAGCTGCGCACCGGCTCGCGCGTCGTGTGCAGGGTCACGATCATGTCGGTGTCGACCAGCGCGGATCGCAGCTTCAGCCGCTTCTCGGCGAGATCGGTACAATGCTTCACCAGATCCTGCGCACGCTCAAGAATGTCGGTGTGCGGATATTCCTTCCAGCAGATCAGGAGATCGGCGCTTCTGACCATCAGCTCGGTCATATGGACGTGCGGATCGAGCGTGGCGCCGATCACCACGTCGGGGCCTGTGATCTCGCGTATCAGCGCCAGCAGCTCGCCCTCGCAATCGTCGTAGCCATCGGCAATCATCGCGCCGTGCAGGCCGATCAGCACCATGTCGAGCGGCAGCGCGCCCCTGAGATCGGCGAGGATCTGGTCGCGCAGCGTCTCGAACGCCGCACGCGTGACGAGCCCGTTCGGCACGGCCGCGGCCACCAGTCCTTCGATCAGCGTCCAGCCCTTGGAGGGCCCGACCTGCCGCGCCGCCCAGAGAGGCCCGCCATGCATCTGCATCTTGTCCGGGTGCGTGCCGGCAGGGAAATAGGCCCGCTCGTGGAACGTCGCGAGCCCCGTCGGCATCGGCGCAAAAGTGTTGGTCTCGGTGGCGAGGGCGGCAGAGAACACACGCATGACAAGCTGACCCGTTCGGTCTTGAGAGGAGGCAGGGGCACATCGTCCCGCCCGGCGAGCCTCAGCAGCGATCCGACCGCAATCAATGATGTCTGATGCATTCAGCCGTCAGTGAGGCTACCATGGAGGGCGATGACGGACGATAAATTGAAACGGCGGTTGACGACAGTGCTGTGCGCGGATGTGCACGGCTATTCCCGCCTCATGGGAGCCGACGAAGCCGCAACGCTGGAGACGCTGCGTCGCTACCGCGCGGCCATCGCGGGATTGGTGGAGCGCCATGAGGGGCGCATCGTGAACACCTGGGGCGATGCCGTGATTGCCGAGTTCCCCAGCGTCGTCGAGGCCGTACAATGCGCGGTCGAGATCCAGCAGGAAATTTCCAGTCGGATATCGAACACGCCTGACGCGCAGCGGATGCAATTCCGCATCGGCATCAATCTGGGCGACGTGATGGTGGACGGCTCCGACATCTTCGGCGACGGGGTCAACATCGCGGCACGACTGCAGGAAGTGGCGGAGCCCGGCGGCATCGTGATCTCCGCCCCCGTCTACGATCAGGTGCACAACAAACTATCTCTCGGCTTTGACTGTCTCGGCCAGCAACAGCTCAAGAACGTCGCGCCCGTCACCAGCTATCGTGTCACGATCGGCGCCCGTTCCGGCCAGCGAGCCGACATCCCGCTTGACGACAGCGTACTCGATGCGCGCGCATTCCCGGCGTCGAACGCTCGATCTCCGTTCCGCGACGGCGATCAGCGATCGACGTGGATCACCTCCATCTCGGATCACTTCACGAGCCTGCCTCGTCCGCTCGCAGTCGCGCTCACCGTCTCCGGCTTTCTGATTCTGATCAATGTTTTCAGCGGTCTGCACAAGATCTGGTTTCATTGGCCGGTCGCGATATTGCTGTTCGGCGGCATCATGCGGACGGTGCTCCAGAACAGGCCTGCTT
This sequence comes from Bradyrhizobium sp. SSBR45G, assembly GCF_030159255.1. Classification (GTDB taxonomy): domain Bacteria; phylum Pseudomonadota; class Alphaproteobacteria; order Rhizobiales; family Xanthobacteraceae; genus Bradyrhizobium. The sequence goes on from NZ_BSCT01000059.1 coordinate 15,475, forward strand.
CGGACAAAAGTGAGCGGCGTCCGACGCGCCGGGACTAGGCGCCCGGCGCTTGCGAGCGCTTCATGCGAGCCGGAATGAGAAATGTCGCACAGCGGGTTGGCTTCGGCGACTGGGCACTACGCGCGCACGGACTGATCCTCAACCGACTTCACGGCTACCGCCGCGACCTGCGCCAGCGCCTCGCAGTCGGCGCCTGAGGAGGCCATGACGCTCATGCCGGTGATGACAGCCGACACATAGCGCGCGAGCGCGGCCGGATCGGCGCCAGATGCCAGATCGCCTTCATCCTTTGCCCGCTCGAAACGATGCCTGAGCTGCTCCTCGGTCTGGGCGCGGCGTGCCGCGAGTTCGAACGGCACGTTGGCGGAGCCGGAGCCGCAGGCGAGGCCGCCCTGCACCAGCAGGCAGCCGGGCGGATTGGCCGGATCGGTCTGCTTCTCGGCGACTCCCATGAGCATCCGCGACGTGACCTCGCGCGCGGTCGGCGCGCTCAGCACCTCGTCCATCCAGGCCTCTCGGCGCGCCGTGTAGCGGTCGAGCGCGGCCCTGAGCAGGGCTTCCTTGCTGCCGAACGCGGCATAGAGGCTGGGCGGGTTGATGCCCATGGCGTCGGTAAGCTGGGCGATGGTCGCGCCCTCATAGCCGTGACGCCAGAAAACCTCCATCGCCTGGTCCAGCGCGGTGTCGCGGTCGAATGTCCGGGGCCGTCCGATGGCCATCTGCAAAGCTCCTGTTCCCGTCTCCGCCCCAAATCCAGTTTCTTATCTATTTGTGATTCCTAGCCATTTCTTTGATCTGCCGCAGCGCCAAAGTTCCATCTAGGATTTTCGTAGCATCCGATACATAAGTCTCTTGCGAACGAGTTGCCAGCGCCACATTTGTAGCGAGCACTACAATATGGAGCGCGACAATGCCTTCGCCTGAAATTCGTTCCTCCGGCCGCCTGAAGCGGTGGCTGGGCACCGTTGCCCTCGCCGGCCTGGTGATATCAGCCGGCTCCTATGCCGGCTCCCGCTATTTCAACCTCAGTGCCGTGCCGCAGGCGGCCCGGGCCGCCGCGCCGGAGCAGGCCGTTGCCGTGACGGTCGCCGTGGTCGAGCCGCGCAAGGCCAGCCTGTGGGAGGAGTTCTCCGGACGGCTCGAAGCGGTCGAGCGGGTCGAGATCCGGCCGCGCGTCGCCGGCGCCATCCTCGCCACCAACTTCACGGAGGGCTCGCTGGTGAAGGCCGGCGACGTGCTGTTCAAAATCGACCCCGCGCCCTATGCCGCCGAGGTCGACCGCGCCCAGGCACAGCTCGAAGCCGCGCGGGCCCGGGCGGCGTTTGCCGCCAATGAGCTCGAGCGCGGCGCGCAGCTGGTCGGCAATTCGATCGTGACCAAGCGCGACTATGACCAGCGTGACAACGGCAATCGCGAGGCGATCGCCAACGTCAAGGCCGCCGAGGCGACCCTGCAGACGGCGAAGCTCAATCTCGACTACACGCAGGTCCGCGCGCCGGTCGATGGCCGCGTCGGCCGGATCGAGGTCACCGCCGGCAATCTCGTCGCCGCCGGCACGGCCTCACCGGTGCTGACCAATCTGGTGTCGGTCAACCCGATCTATGCGAGCTTCGATGCCACCGAGGACGTCGTGCTGCGCGCGCTGAGCGCGGTTGCCGATGGCTCGGCCACGCGCGGCAATCTCGACCGCATCCCGGTGGAGATGACGACCTCGGGCGGCACCATGGCGTCCGGCCACATCCAGCTGATCGACAACCAGGTCCAGGGCCAGAGCGGCACCATCCGCGTGCGCGCCGTGTTCAGGAACGAGGATGGCAAGCTGATCCCCGGCCAGTTCGCCCGCGTCCGTATGGGCCAGCCGCAGCAGCAATCCCTGGTGCTGCTCGACGAGCGCGCCATCGGCACCGACCAGGACAAGAAGTTCGTGATGGTCGTCGGCGACGACGAGCGCGCGGTCTACCGCCCGGTCACCCTCGGCGGCAGCGTCGAGGGTTTGCGGATCATCTCGACGGGCCTGAAGCCCGGCGAACGCGTCGTCGTCAACGGCCTGCAGCGGGTGCGCCCGGGCGCGCTGCTGAAGACGCAGGTGGCCGAGATGGGCGCGCGGGATGGGGCGGACGCGAAGCAGCTGGCGCAGCGCTGATCGTCATTGGAGTCCAGTTGCCAACGCCAACCTCAGCTGTCGTCCCGGCGAACGCCGGGACCCATAACCACCGGCCCCGCTTGTCGACAAAGAAAGATGACGCGCAGTCTTTTTCACCAATCAGCCGTCTGCGGTATGGGTCCCGGCGTTCGCCGGGATGACACCGAGTGGGAGGCGGCATCGAGATCACCTTTGGCGCCGTGCAGCGTCTCCAACAAGTCTACCAACAACTAACAATGTCAGCCACACGCTGAACCTCTCCCGACCACGGGGCCTCCCATGAACCTGTCCAAATTCTTCATCGACCGGCCGATCTTCGCAGGCGTGCTGTCGACCCTCATCTTTCTCGGCGGCCTAATCGCCCTGTTCGCGATGCCGATCTCGGAATATCCCGATGTCGTGCCGCCCTCCGTCGTGGTGCGCGCGACCTATCCCGGCGCCAATCCGAAGGTGATTGCGGAAACGGTGGCGACGCCGATCGAGGAGCAGATCAACGGCGTCGAGAACATGCTCTATATGAGCAGCCAGGCGACCACCGACGGCGCGATGACCTTGACGGTCACCTTCAAGCTCGGCACCGATCCGGACAAGGCCACGCAGCTGGTGCAGAACCGGGTGCAGCAGGCCGAGCCGCGGCTGCCCGCCGTGGTGCGCCAGCTCGGCGTCATCACCAAGAAGAGCTCGCCCGACCTGACCATGGTCGTGCACCTGATCTCGCCGAACGGCCGCTATGACACGACGTATTTGCGCAACTACGCGGTGCTGAACGTCAAGGACCGACTGGCGCGCATCGACGGCGTCGGCGACGTGCAGCTGTTCGGAGCCGGGGACTATTCGATGCGGGTCTGGGTCGATCCGCAGAAGGCGGCCGAGCACGGCCTGTCCGCGTCCGACATCGTCAAGGCGATCCAGGCGCAGAACGTCGAGGCCGCCGCCGGCGTGGTCGGGGCGTCGCCCAGCGTCAAGGGCCTCGATCTGCAGCTCTCGGTCAATGCCGAGGGCCGGCTGTCGAACGAGGACCAGTTCGCCGACATCGTCGTCAAGACCGGCGCGCATGGCGAGGTGACGCGGCTGCGCGACGTCGCCCGCATCGAGCTCGGCGCCTCCGAATACGGCCTGCGCTCCCTGCTCGACAACAAGCAGGCGGTGGCGATTCCGATCTTCCAGGCGCCCGGCTCCAACGCCCTGCAGATCTCCGACAACGTCCGCGCCACCATGGCCGAGATCAAGAAGACGATGCCGGAGGGCGTCGAGTATCACATCGTCTACGACCCCACCCAGTTCGTGCGCTCCTCGATCGAGGCGGTCGTGCACACGCTGTTCGAGGCCATCGTGCTGGTCGTGATCGTCGTGATCCTGTTCCTGCAGACCTGGCGCGCCTCGATCATCCCGCTGCTGGCTGTCCCCGTGTCGATCGTCGGCACCTTCGCGGTGATGCATCTGTTCGGCTTCTCGATCAACGCGCTCAGCCTGTTCGGCCTGGTGCTCGCGATCGGCATCGTCGTCGACGACGCCATTGTCGTGGTCGAGAACGTCGAGCGCAACATCGAGAGCGGGCTGTCGCCGCGCGACGCCACCTATCAGGCGATGCGCGAGGTGTCGGGGCCGATCATCGCGATCGCGCTGGTGCTGATCGCCGTGTTCGTGCCGCTCGCCTTCATCTCCGGGCTGACAGGGCAGTTCTACAAGCAGTTCGCGCTGACGATCGCAATCTCGACCGTGATCTCGGCGGTCAACTCGCTGACCCTGTCGCCGGCCCTGGCGGCGCTGCTGCTGAAGGGCCATAACGATCCGAAGGATCGCTTGACCCGCATCCTCGACGGCGCGCTCGGCTGGTTCTTCCGCGGCTTCAACCGCACCTTCGTACGTGCCTCCGACAATTACAGCGGCAGTGTCTCCAAGGTGATCACGGGCAAGGCCGCGGTGATGATCCTCTACGTGCTGCTGGTCGGCGCCACCGCGGTCCTGTTCAAGCAGGTGCCCGGCGGCTTCGTGCCTGGTCAGGACAAGCAATATCTGGTCGGCTTCGCCCGCCTGCCGGACGGCGCCACGCTCGACCGCTCCGAGGAGGTGATCCGCAAGATGAGCGACATCGCGCTGACGCAGCCGGGCATCGAGAGCTCGGTCGCCTTCCCCGGCCTCTCGATCTCCGGCTTCACCAATTCCTCCAATGCCGGCATCGTGTTCTCGACCCTGAAGCCGTTCGACGAGCGCAAGGATCCATCGTTGTCGGGCGGCGCGCTGGCGATGGAGCTCAACAAGAAATACGCCGGCATCCAGGACGCCTTCATCGCGATGTTCCCGCCGCCGCCGGTCAACGGCCTCGGCACGATCGGCGGCTTCAAGCTGCAGATCGAGGACCGCGCCGGCCTCGGCTATGAGGCGCTGAACGACGTCACCAAGGCGTTCATGGCAGGTCTGCAGAAGTCGCCGGAGATCGCCGGCGTGTTCTCCAGCTTCCAGGTCAACGTGCCGCAGCTGTTCGCCGACATCGACCGCACCAAGGCGCTGCAGCTCGGCGTGCCCGTGACGGAGGTCTTCAACACGCTGCAGATCTACCTCGGCTCCTACTACGTCAACGACTTCAACAAGTTCGGCCGCACCTATTCGGTGCGCGTGCAGGCGGACGCGGCGTTCCGCGCCCGCGCCGACGACATCCGTCAACTGAAGGTGCGCGCCGCCTCCGGCGACATGGTGCCATTGTCGGCGCTGCTCACGGTACGGCAGAGCGCCGGCCCCGAGCGTGCGATCCGCTACAACGGCTTCCTGTCGTCGGACATCAACGCCGCCGCCGCGCCCGGCTTCTCGTCGGGCCAGGCGCAGGCGGCGGCCGAGCGGGTCGCGGCCGAGGTGCTGCCGCCGGGCTTTGCCTTCGAATGGACCGACCTGACCTATCAGGAGTTCATCGCCGGCAATTCGGGCCTGTGGGTATTTCCGCTGGCGATCCTCTTGGTGTTCCTGGTGCTCGCCGCGCTCTACGAGAGCCTGACCCTGCCGCTGGCGATCCTGATGATCGTGCCGATGGCGCTGCTGGCGGCGATGTTCGGCGTCTACCTGTCGAAGGGCGACAACAACATCTTCACCCAGATCGGCCTGATCGTGCTCGTCGGCCTGTCCGCCAAGAACGCGATCCTGATCGTCGAATTCGCGCGCGAGCTCGAATTCGCCGGGCGCACGCCGCTCCGCGCCGCGATCGAAGCCAGCCGCCTGCGGCTGCGCCCGATCCTGATGACGTCGATGGCCTTCATCATGGGCGTGCTGCCGCTGGTGCTGTCGACCGGCGCAGGCTCCGAGATGCGGCGGGCGATGGGTGTCGCGGTGTTCTCCGGCATGATCGGCGTCACCGTGTTCGGCTTGTTCCTGACGCCGGTATTCTATGTGCTGCTGCGGACGCTGTCGGGCATGAAGCCGCTCACCCAGCATGGCAGCCACGGGACCGCCGCGGCCCAGCCCGCGGAGTAAACGCCAATGTGAACATGCGTGATGTCGGATGAAGAAAACACGATCGTCTTGTTATCCGTAAGGACAACAGACAGTCGGCATCCTCATCACGCGCAACCGATGATCCGGGCCCCGATCAATTCTGGGCCAATTGTGAACCGGATCACAGACCAGCGCAGCGAGATGGAGGACGCCAACTCCAGCACGTTGCGCCGACCCGGCGGCCTGTCCCGCACCAGGCCGCCGGGTCATTTGACCAAAGGAGTTGCAAGATGGATTTTTTGAATCAAATGGTCGCAGCCCGGCTGATGAAGACCGCCGAGGGATTTCAGCGCATCGGCGCACATCGTGCATTTCGCCGGCTGGCCGGCCCGCATCGCGCTGTTGCGAGCCCTCGGCCGGCGTTGGGCCTGGTCGTCGACAATTCCGCAGGACGCGATCCGGCACTTTCGCAGATCTGCCCGGAGCGCGATGGCTGCAGCGCCGGTCTGTAGACCGGCGCCGATCTCAGGCGATGCCAACAAGCGGCCCGTGGCGTTTCACGGTTCGCCCGACGGCCTCAGGCGGCTCTGGTCTTCGCAAACCCAATCGGCAAAGCGCTGCGGCGCGACGCTGGTGAGCTTCTCGTAGGCGCTGGCGCTCTCAGCGAGCCGACCCTGCGCTGCGTTCATATCGAACGACACGAACACTACGGCGACCGGCTGCGGCAGGCCTGCGCGCCGCTCAGGCGCCGCCCTCGTCCGCCGTGAACCAGCGTCCGGAACCAAGGATCTGCGGCAGCGCACGACCATCTTCGATCTCTGCGCTTTGCTGCGCTGCCCCGCAACGGAGCGCTAACGCCAAAATAGCATCAGTTTGCGGTCAAAACTCGCGCTTGCCACGGCTGGGTCCAGCCGATAGCTTTTTGTACCTCTCAAGCGCGACGGATGAGCGATGATGTTGTCTCTGCGGACCACCCCCACGAATGTCATGTCGAACAAGACGGGCCGGGTCGCCTCGCGCGCGCCGATGAGCATCGCGAAGACGATGGTGGTGGCTGCAGCCGCGGTGCTGGGCTTCGTCGCGTCGGCGCAGGCGCGCGATCTCACGGTCGTGTCGTGGGGCGGCAACTATCAGGACGCGCAGCGCAAGATCTATTTCCAGCCGTTCGCCGCCAAGCTCGGCGCTACCGTGCTCGATGAGAGCTGGGACGGCGGCTATGGCGTGCTGCAGGCCAAGGTGAAGGCCGGCGTGCCGAACTGGGACGCGGTGCAGGTCGAGGCCGAGGAGCTCGAGCTCGGCTGCAGCGACGGCATCTACGAGAAGCTCGACTGGAGCAAGCTCGGCGGCAAGGACAGCTTCATCCCGGCCGGCGTGAGCGATTGCGGCGTCGGCGCCATCGTGTGGTCGACGGGGCTGGCCTATGACGGCGACAAGATCAAGGATGCGCCGAAGACCTGGGCCGATTTCTGGGACACCGCGAAATATCCAGGCAAGCGCGGCCTGCGCAAGGGCGCCAAATACACGCTCGAATTCGCGCTGATGGCCGACGGCGTGCCGGCCGCCGACGTCTACAAGGTGCTGAAGACCAAGGAGGGCGTCGAGCGCGCCTTCAAGAAGCTCGATGCGCTGAAGCCCGACATCGTCTGGTGGGAGGCCGGCGCGCAGCCGCTGCAGCTGTTGTCATCCGGCCAGGTCGCGATGACCTCGGTCTATAATGGCCGCATCAGCGCCATCAACCGCACCGAGGGCAAGCATTTCGGCTTCGTCTTCCCGGGCAGCATCTACGCCGTCGACAGCTGGGTCGTGCTGAAGGGCTCGCCGAACAAGGACGCCGCGATGAACTTCATCGCCTTTGCGAGCCTGGCCGAGAACCAGGCCAAGCTGCCGGAATACATCGCCTATGGACAGCCCAACATCGCCGCCGCCAAGCTCGTGCCGGAGAAATACACCGCCGAGCTGCCGACCACGCCGGACAATCTGAAGCAGGCGATCCCGCTCGATGTCGGGTTCTGGACCGACAATTCGGAAGAGCTGTCGAAGCGCTTCAACGCCTGGCTGGCGCGCTGAGCCTGCTCGTTGCTCCAACTCCGGACGCGCGAGCCTGAGCTTCAGCACCGCGCGTCCGCGCCCCTCGTGCAAGCGTACCGGCGTGAACCAGAGCGCCGAGAGCCTTCGTCATGGATAGCCCCTTCATCTCGTTCCGGCAGGTGGTCAAGCGCTTCGGCGCGCTGACCGTCGTCGACCACCTCGACCTCGACATCACCAGAGGTGAGTTCATCGCCCTGCTCGGCCCGTCCGGCTCCGGCAAGACGACACTGCTGATGATGCTCGCCGGCTTCGAGCAGCCGAGCGGCGGCACCATCATGGTCGACGGCCAGAGGGTCGACGGGCTGCCGCCGCACAAGCGCAACATGGGCGTAGTGTTTCAGAACTACGCGCTGTTCCCGCATATGAGCGTGCGCGACAACATCGCCTTCCCGCTCAAGATGCGCAACACGCCGAGGGACGAGATCGCCACGCGCGTCGCGCGCGTGCTCGACATGGTGAAGCTGTCGGCGATGGCCGAGCGCAAGCCGGCGCAGCTCTCGGGCGGCCAGCAGCAGCGCGTCGCGCTGGCGCGCGCGCTGGTGTTCGAGCCGAAGGTGGTGCTGATGGACGAGCCGCTCGGCGCGCTCGACAAGAAGCTGCGCGAGCAGATGCAGCTCGACATCCGCGATTTGCACCGCAGGCTCGGCCTCACCATCGTGTTCGTCACCCACGACCAGGACGAGGCGCTGACCATGTCCGACCGCATCGCCGTGTTCAACCACGGCAGGATCGAGCAGATCGGCCCGCCGCGCGAGATCTACGAGCTGCCGCGCACGCCGTTCGTCGCCGAGTTCATCGGCGAGACCAACCTGCTGCCGTGCAAGGTCGCAGCCCAAGCCGGCGAGGCGGTGCACCTGACCACGGCGTCGGGCCTGTCGCTGTCGGCCCATGCCGGCGCCGGCCGCATCGCGGGCGCCGACGTCCAGGTCTCGATCCGCCCCGAGGCGATCCGGATCAACGACCACGCCGCAGCTACCGCGAACCGCCTGACCGCGCGCATCATGGATGCGGTGTATTTCGGCGATCACATGCGCCTCGTCGCCGAGGTCGGCGCGCAGCGGCTGATCATCAAGGGCGACCGCATGAGCGAGGCGGCGGAGGTCGGCAGCGAGGTCGCGCTGTCCTTTGCCGCGTCGGATGTCTGGGTGGTGGGATCATGCGACCAGACCTCCGCCAACGGCTGAAGGCATTTCTGCTGCTGGCGCCGCTGCTGGCGTTCATGCTGTCGTTCTTCGTCGTGCCGCTGGTGACGATGATGAAATCGGCCGTCTCCGATCCCGTCGCCACCGAGGCGCTGCCGCGCACGGCGCGCGCGCTGGCCGGCTGGGACCGCACCGGCGCTCCGCCGGCCCCGGCGCTGGCCGCCTTCGCCGAGGACATCCGCGCGCTGAAGAACGACGAGCAGTTCGGCGATCTCGTCCGCCGCCTGAACAGCGCGCAGTCCGGCTTCCGCAGCCTGCTCGGCAAGACCCGCCGCGCGCTCGACGGCACCAGCACAGCCGACCTCGCCGCGATCGATGCGCGCTGGAGCGAGACCTCCTATTGGGCGACGATCGCCGAGGCCGTCGCCTCGCCCTGGACCGACAAGAACCTGCTCGCCGCCGTCGATTTCGAGCGCAATCCAGCCGGCAGCATCGCCGCGATGCCGGAGGGCGCCTCGGCCAACCGGCTGATCATGATCCGGACCTTCGTCACCTCGGCGCTGGTCACGCTCGCCTGCATCGCGCTCGGCCTGCCCTTCGCGATGGTCGCGGCGTCCGTCGAAGGCTGGCGCCGGCAGATCCTGCTCGGCGCCGTGCTGCTGCCGCTGTGGACCTCGCTGCTGGTGCGCACCGCCGCCTGGTATGTCGTGCTGCAGGACAACGGCCTGATCAACGCCACCTTGAAGGGGCTCGGCCTGACCTCGACGCCGATCCCGCTGATGTTCAACCGGCTCGGCGTCGTCATCGCGATGACGCATGTGCTGCTGCCGTTCATGGTGCTGCCGATCTTCAGCGTGCTGATCGCGATCCCGCGCAATCTGATGCCGGCGGCGGCCTCGCTCGGCGCCCATCCCTTGCGCGCGTTCTTTCACGTGCTGCTGCCGCTTGCGATGCGCGGCGTCGTCTCCGGCGCGCTGCTCGTGTTCATGGCGGCGCTCGGCTACTACATCACGCCGGCGCTGATCGGCGGCGCCAACGACCAGATGATCTCGTCCGTCATCGCCTATTACGCCACGGCGGCGGCGAACTGGGGCATGGCCGGCGCGCTCGGCCTGGTGCTGCTCGCCATGACCATCCTGCTCTACGCCGTCTATATCCGCCTGACCTCGGCCGAGGAGCAGCGCGCATGAAGCCGCTGGCGCTGATCAAGCTCACATTCGCGATCCTGGTGGTGGTGTTCCTGCTCGGCCCGCTGGTCGCCGTGCTGCCGCTGTCGCTGACCGACAGCGTGTTCCTGAACTATCCGATTCCCGGCTATTCGACGCGCTGGTTCAAGGAGCTGGTCACGGCCGATTCCTGGCGGCTGTCGATCGTCAACAGCCTCCTGATCGGCTCTGGCACGACGGCGCTCGCGACCGTGCTCGGCACGCTCGCCGCGCTCGGCCTGCGCGGCAGCCGCGCCTCGCTGCTGGCCTCGACCTTGCGCACCGTGTTCCTGCTGCCGATGGTGGTGCCGGCGGTCGTGCTCGGCGTCGGCATGCAGCTGATGTTCTCGCGCTACGGCCTCACCAACACCTATCTCGGCGTCATCATCGCGCACACCGTGGTGGCCGTGCCGTTCGTTCTGGTCAACGTCTCCTCGGCGCTGCAGGGCGTCGACATCCGGCTGGAGCAGGCCGCCGCCAGCCTCGGCGCCTCGCCGGTCGTGGTGCTGCGCTCGGTGACGTTTCCGATCGCCCTGCCCGGCATCATCTCGGGCGCCCTGTTCGCCTTCGCCACCTCGCTCGACGAGGTCGTGCTGACTTTGTTCGTCGCCGGCCCCAACCAGCGCACCTTGGCGCGGCAGATGTTCGCCACCATCCGCGAGAACATCAGCCCGGCGATCGTGTCGGCCGCGGCGGTGTTCATCGTCGGCACCATCGTGCTGTCGCTCGCGATGCTGGCCATCCGCCGGCGGATGGCGTGAAGGAAGGCACGGGTCCGTAGGGCGGATTAGCGCAGCGTAATCCGCCTCCCCGCGCGAAGGGCGGTGATGGGCGCGAGAGCCGGAATGGCGGATTACGCTGCGCTAATCCGCCCTACGCCTGCCCTACCCGAGCTTCACATATTTCCGCCAATCGTGCTCCTCCTTGAACCCGAGCACCTCGCGTGTCTTGCGGTTCGACAGCGGCGCCTCGCGTTCGCCGAGTTCGCGGGTGACCGGCACATTCGGGCAATAGCGCTGCAGCAGCTCGCGCGTCGGCATGTTGGCCGTCACCGTGTCGTTGACCGCGTTGAACACCTGAAAGCCGAGCCCGTCCTTCTCGATCGCCAGATGCACGATCTCACCGAGGTCACGGGCGTCGATATAGGACCAGGCATTGCGCTTGCGCGACGGCGGATCGGCGAGGAAGCGCGGGAACATGTCGTATTCATGCGGCTCGATGACGTTGCCGATGCGCAGGCAGTAGATGTCGATGCCGTAGCGCATCGCGAAGGCCCGCGCGGTCTTCTCGTTCACGACCTTGGACAGCCCATAGGAGTCCATCGGGTCGGTGTCGTAGTCCTCCTCGAGCGGAAAACTCCGGAAATCCTTGTCGCCCTCGGCGAAGCAGACGCCATAGGTGGTCTCGCTGGAGGCGATGATGATCTTGCGGACGCCGAGCTTCGCCGCCGCCTCGATCACGTTGTAGGTGCTGATGGCGTTGACGCGGAAGGTCTCGTTGTCGGGCTCGATCAGCACCCGCGGGATCGCGGCAAAGTGCACGACTGCATCGGGCGCCGCCGGCGGCCGCCCGGCATTGAAACCACCGAAGCCGAAATGCGCCGTCAGCGCGTTGAAGGCCTGGCCGCTGTCCGAGAGATCGGCGATCAGCGTGTTGATGCCCGGATGATCGAACGGCTTGAGATCGACGTTGAGCAAGCGATAACCCTTGCCCTGCAGATGCGGCAGCACATGCCGGCCCGCCTTGCCGGTTCCCCCGGTGAACACCACGCGCTTGGCTGTCATGTGCGTCCTCATCCCTGCTGTCTCGTGTCGTTCAGCGCTTCTATCAGCTTCCGCGGCGGCCGCTCCATAGGAACTTGCAACGCGCAACGGCCGCGTGCGCGGCTCCTGCTGCCCGCTGCTGCGATCTCATTGCTGCGTCGCATCGATCGACACGTAAGACCCCAGGCACCCGGCAGCCATCCCAAGGCAAGGCAATCGCACTTGACGATCGAAATGTTGCGCTCGTCTGCCTCCACGTCGTCATGGCCGGGCTCCGTCCCGGCCATCCACGTCGTCCGGCATACTGAGAACGACGTGGATGCCCGGGCCTTCGCCGCGCCGAAGCGGCTTCGGCCGCGCAGGCGGGACGGAGCCCGGGCATGACGATGGCGAAACGATTTCGCGAAAAACTCAGATTGGTCATGTGCGATGGCCTGCATCCCAAGGGGAGGTTTCGCGTCGAGCGTCGCAGATCCAGCAGAGCAAAGCGACCGAAGCCGAGCCAAAGCCATCAGATGCCGCCGCTTGCGATCACAATCGTTGCGTGGTCCAACAAGGCGACGGGGACAGGTGGCGAATGTCTGACGAAACTCTTGCCATGAGCGCTGATGTGACGCTGCGGCGCCTGGGCGCCGATGATGCGGCGAGCTTCAAGGCGATCCGTCTGGAAGCCCTGCAGGCCAGCCCGGAACTGTTCGGCAGCACGTATGAGCTCGAGAATGCGCTGGATGTGGCGTGGTTCGCAGGCCGGCTGGCGGACGCCCATGTGCTCGGCGCGTTTCATGCGGGCAAGCTGGTTGGAACGGCCGGCTTCTCCGTCCAGCAAGGTCCGAAGGTCGTCCACAAGGGCCGGTTGTGGGGCATGTATGTCCGACCGGGCGCGAGACGCCTCGGACTCGGACGCCTGCTGGTGCGCGCCCTGCTCGACGTCGCTCGCGAGCAGGTCGAGATCGTGCAACTGACCGTCATCCGGGACAACGAGCCCGCGCGAAAGCTCTATGACAGCCTCGGCTTCGTCGCCTTCGGCATGGAGCCGAGGGCCTCGAAACACGGCGACCGCTATTACGACGAAACGCACATGATGCTCGACTTCGGTCGGGCGGCGGACGCGTGCTGAAAGCCGGCGTCGGAGGTTGGCACCACGCCCTCGTGCAACGATCCAGGCACCGACGGAGTCGTCAAACGGATCACGATCCTTCCGACACGCGCGTCTTGAGCTTCCGTTCGAACTCATGCCATCTTGATCGCGTCCGACGTGGAGACCACCCGGGGGGACCGATGCGATGATTACCTACGGACGCCATCGCCCGCTGCTACAGACCCCCTGGGACGAAGCGGCCGTTCGGGCCGCGATCGACGACATTGCAGCCGACGCGATCGCCCAATTCGACCCCGACACGTTCTGGCCGGCCCACCCCAGCGACGATGGGAAGGCAGACGGTGACCCCAGCTTCTACACGGGCGCAGCCGGGGTCATCTGGGGCCTGGACTACTTGCACCGCATCCGCGCGACGCGGGCAGCCAAGGACTTCCGCCCCGTGCTGTCCCGCCTGATGGAGCTGACGGTCATCGACCACGCCGCCAATTCGCCGGCCGACTATGAGAAGCATGGCTCGCTGCTCCGGGGCGAGATGGGAGCTGCCCTGCTCGCCATGCGGCTCGCGCCGATGTCGAGCCTCGCCGACCTCGTCTATTGGCACGCCGAAAAGAACAATGAGGCGCCGATCCGGGAGCTGATGTGGGGCCTGCCGGGATCGATGGTCGCAGCGGTCCACATGGCCGGGATGACGGGGGAGGCGCGCTGGCGCCGCCTGTTCGAGGTACAGGCGAGCCGGCTGCTGTCCGAACTCGAGGACACGCCGCAGGGCCCGCTCTGGACGCAAGATCTGTATGGCGCCAAGGACCGCTGGCTCGGACCCGTTCATGGCTTCGCCGGCAACGTCATTCCGTTGCTGCTCGGATGGCACTGGCTGACCGAGGCGCAGCAGGCCCTCGTTGCAGACGTCGTCCCGAAGGCGCTCGAAGCCAATGCGTGGCGCTACGACATCGGAACGACATGGGGGCCGCGCAGCAAGCGTGAGAAGCGGCCCGTCATCTGCCAGCATTGTCATGGCGCGCCGGGCATGGTGACAACCTTTGCCGATGCGCCGTTCGCGACGCCGGATTTCGACGCGATGCTGCTGGACGGTGGACGCTTCACCTGGGCCGCCGGACCGCTGACGAAAGGCTCGAACCTCTGCCATGGCACGGGCGGAAACGGCTACGCGTTCCTCAAGCTCTATCGCCGCACGCACGACCCGGTCTGGCTCGACCGCGCACGCCAGTTCGCCATGACGGCCATCGCGCAGTTTCGCGCCACCCGGATGGCGACCGGCCGCGGCCGCTATTCGCTGTGGACCGGCGACGTCGGCCTCGCCATCTATTTGTGGGATTGCATCACTGGGGAGCCGCGTTTTCCGACCATCGATGTATTTTGACGTCTGAGATCGAGGCAGCTTCGCGCTGATCTGTTTGCGCCGAAGTTGGACGACATGGCATGGTACGCCGCAGCCGCAGGACTCGCGCTCGTGCGAATGTTCCTTCGTGCTCCCAAACGACACTGCAGCCTGTCCCGATGGAGGACGACATTCGTAGCCTCAACGGCAGGCCGCTGATTGCGGCGACGTGCATTGGCCAGGTCGGCAATCTGCTGCCGCACGTCGCGCTGTCAGCCAATCTCGCCCAGCACCTCATGCCGGCGTGGGGGCTGAGTGCCGCCGAAGGCGGGCTGCTCGCCAGTGGCTATGCGTTCGGCTACATGCTGGCGGTCCCCGTGCTGACGACGCTCACGGATCGGATCGATGCGCGCCTCGTTCTTCTGTGCGGATCGATCGTCAGCGGAGTTGCGACCATCGCGTTCGGCCTGTTCGCGGTCGGCTTCTGGTCGGGCATGGCGATCTGGTCGCTTGCCGGTCTGGGATTCGCCGGCGCCTACATGCCCGGGCTCAAGGCTCTCACGGATCGGCTGCCGGCCGGGGATACGTCCCGCGCGGTCACACTGTACACGTCCAGCTTCTCGCTCGGCGTGGGACTCTCGTTTCTGGTCGCGCAGCTCGTCGCGGATCATTGGGGCTGGCGGGTTGCCTTCGTGCTGACCGGCATCGGCCCGGTCGCAATGGTCATCGTGTGCCTGGCGATGCAGACGCACAGGCCGGAGCACAAGCCCGGACGGCTGCTGGATTTCAAGCCCGTGGTCGCGAACCGGGAGGCGCTGGGCTACATCCTCGGCTATGGCGCCCACTGCTTCGAGCTCTACGGTGTCAGGACCTGGCTGGTCGGGTTCTGGACCTATGTGACGGCCCATCAGGGCAGCCCGTCGTGGATGTCGCCGGTCGTCGTGAGCTTCGTGTTCGCAATCGTGTCGATGCCCGCGAGCATCCTAGGCAACGAGGCCGCGCTGAAGTTCGGCCGCCACCGCGCCATCACGACGGTCATGATCGCGTCCGCCGCGGTCGCGCTGCTGATCGGCCTGAACGCCGATGCGCCGGCATGGGCGGTCGCAAGTCTGCTGCTGGCCTACGGCCTCACCGTCCCCGCCGATTCCGGTGCACTCACCGCCGGCATGTCGGCCGCCGCGGCCCGCGAGCACCGGGGTGCAACGCTCGCGCTCCACTCCACGGTCGGCTTCGGCCTGTCGGCCGCCGGCGCCTGGGGAACGGGCGTCGCGCTCGATTTCGCTGGAGGTCCGCAGAGCTCCGCCGGATGGACGCTGGCCTTCATCGTCCTCGCCGCCGGAATCGCGACCGGCCCGCTCGCACTGCTATGGTCGTCCCGCGCCGGCGAGACGAAAAGCGCGCGGCCGGCGAGATGACGGCATATGGATGGGCCCTGCCGCTGCGGGCGAGACGCGGACGATCGCGATCATCGCGCGGAAGCGCCGGCTAGGCGCCGTATGAAGCGACGAATTCCATGAGACAGATCTCTTGCCCGATACACGAGAGCGATCACCCATTCTGGTGCTCCCAGATAACGAAGTGCCTCCGCGTGGCCCCGATCGATATCCTGCCACATGTTTTGATCGGTATAGTGTTCGTTCCCGTCACGGCACCATGCGAGCCTCTCGGCGATATCTTGCTGCAAGGCGTGGACGCCGGACAGATGCCGCGCAAAATCCAGTTCTCGCCGCATGCAGATTCGTTCGGTCCGGAGACGAACAGCTTCGTCGTATCGAAGACCCCACATCTCCAGCCTTGCGTGGGTGGCCTCATGAACGATGGCGGACGCAATCCATTCAACCGTTGTGGCTTGTGAATCGAAGACCCGCTCGTCGAGCAGGCAAGCGTTCAAGTGATGTAGATTGCATCCGGCCCCGTGCGGGACCAATCGGACCCAGATCCGAGAAAGGCTACGCTTGATGCGCCTGTAGTGAAGTGGAGAATGGCGTTCGATCAGACGAAGCGCAGCTTCGATCCGTTGCAGAGCCGGGTCAGGGCTCGACTGCGCACTTCCGATCCAAAGACCGTCGACCACGCGGCTTTTCGAAAACCACAGCTCCAACTTTTCGAAAAGGGACGGTCCTTTCACCGGAGAGCCGCGAGACATGGTGGCCGCCATCGCTTCAACGTCTCCCAGCTCATCATGGTCGGTGCCGTCTGATCCAGTCTGGATGGCCGCGGGGCACCGCTTCCACTTCGGAGTGCGTCGGAGGATCGGACAGATCGGACGAGACGAGGCGGACCCGCAATTCATCGCCGACTTTCAACTGGTCGGTTTCATACCAGTCGACATGAGCGGCGCCGTCGATGCCTCCCACCTGACAATGAATGCCCGGGATCGCGCCGGCTGAGGACGCCGCGATCGCCGAGGCATTCGGCTCCCTCCCGACCCAGGTCAAGATGAATGATAGGACGCCCGTCTCGCTGACGCCAGCCGTGGTCAGCTTTTCGCCATTTCTCCAAACCTCGAAGCACAGCATTCGTCTCTCCGTGACGGCAGGTCCAACAGGACGGTAATCTATCGCGATGAGCCGTCCCGCCCAGCATCGGACCACCGCTTTCAGGATCACGGTTAATGGTCCCTCCGCGAAACGCGATCATTCTCAGGAGCAACGAGGTGGCCGAGACGTCACGTCATCCGCATGCGCCTCAAGACTGATTTTATCCGCGGCGTCAGACGCATCCCCCCTGTCCAGTCCTCCCGGCAAAAATATTCCTGTTTCTTTTTTCCAGAAACCATGATCTACTCTGCGCGTCCCGTCTCACACGAGGGGCGCTTCGCGGTCGTCACGAACGTCGAGGCGGGATGCGGTGGGCGTGTTGCTGTCGCAGCGTGGATGTCCGCGCCGACGAGCGGCGGCGATGCGCACGGTCAAGTCGCGTGGTCCTGATACCCCGAAGCTGGTATCACGCTCGTCGCGGTGCTCACGCGCCGCGCGGGCAACAGTGGCCAGAAAGCCCGGCGCACCGGGGAGATCGCGAAGCAGCCGTGAAAACCATCGCGCGGGGAATGCCGGGTGTCCTCGGCTGAACCTGTGGTACCTGCCGCCTGCATTTTTTTCCGCAGGCGGGCCATGGGTGCGGCCAGCGCCCGGCATTCCCCGTGCCCTCTTCCAAGAAGAAGGCGGTCGATCAGCACAGCTCGGGCGCAACAGCGCGCCGCGAGGCAGCGAAGCCATGTGCAAGCATCAGGTCCGCAGCTCCCGAGACGCCGATCCGACGATCAGGCAGGGCTATCGCATATGACCAATCTGAGTTTTTCGCGAAACCGTCTCCACATCGTCATGGCCGGGCTTGTCCCGGCTATCCACGTCGTTCGGCATACTGGGAACGACGTGGATGCCCGGGACAAGCCCACGGCTGTCCGGTTGAGGCTTTTAACATATACTGAGGCTCAACTGGCGGT
>NZ_BSCT01000060.1 GCF_030159255.1 Bradyrhizobium sp. SSBR45G
AGGCGATGTGCTGGCCCATGTCGGCCTTGCCGCAGGTCACGGTGACCAGGCCATCAGGTGCGATGGAGTACCAGACGCTGGGCTCGAAGCTGCTCGGCGTCGTTGCAGCCAGCGCGCCATCGCTCAGGCCGGCATAGCCGAGCACGAGGCCGGTCGCGGCGGTGCCGACCAGGAAGGAGCGGCGGCTGAGATCGGTCGCCGGAGCAGCTAAGCGTTCGCCCGTGGTGTTTGTCACATGCGTGTTCATGTGGGGCTCCGCTCGCTCGAGGTGACGTTGGAGGCGGTGCGCATCTCCGATGCGGCGCGCGAGATCGCCTTCTGGATCCGCGAATAGGTCATGCAGCGGCAGAGATTGCCGTCCATATGCGCGACGATCTCCTCCTTGGTCGGGCTGGTGTTCTTGGCCAGCAGCGAGGCCGCCTGCATGATCTGGCCGGACTGGCAGTAGCCGCATTGCGGCACCTGCTCGGCGATCCACGCCTTCTGCAGCGGATGATCGCCCTTCTGCGACAGCCCCTCGATGGTGGTGATCTTCTTGTTGGTGACGTCGCCGACCATGGTCTGGCACGAGCGCACCGCCTCGCCGTTGACATGCACGGTGCAGGCGCCGCATAGCCCCGCGCCGCAGCCGAACTTGGTGCCGGTCATCTGCAACTGCTCGCGGATGACCCATAGCAGCGGCGTGTCGTTCGCCGCGTCGACGGACATGCTCCGCCCGTTGATGGTGAGATTAGGCATTGGTTTCTTCCCCGCCCGGCGCTTCGACTTCGCTTACGGCGAAGTTCGGTTTTGTCGCTTCGCTGGAACCCACCGGTGAGATGCCAGCCATCATAAGAATGATCGCGTTGTCGCGGTGACGCAACGGAATTTGGAACAACGGCTCGCGAAATGAATCGGCAATTTGCGTTGTGCAACGCCGAAGCGCTGGGATAGCGGCGCGGCACGGGCTAAGAACGATGACCGTCGACGGCGCTACCGGAGGGAGGACGCCAGCTCATGAGAACGCCCGTGCCCCGAAGACCGCCCGCTGCCGTCGCCCTGCTCTCGTCCTCCCTGCTGCTCGCTGGCCTGCTGATTGCAGGCGACGCTATGGCCCAAGAGGCGCGACCGCTCTCTGCTGGCCGCACGCCTTTCACAGCGACGTTATCCAACGTGGCACCGCTTGCCTTCGGGATGGATGTCGGTGAGACATCGCAGGCGCTGGATCAGCCGCTGACCTATTTGAACGGCTCGCCCGGCAACGAGACCTTTCTGGCGCTGCGCGACCTCGGCGGCAGCGGACTGGTCCCGCATCGCTATCGCCTGTTCCTCAAGTTCCGCAAGGGACGGCTGACCGGCTGGAAAGAGGACTACGGCACCAACTGGATGTGGCGCTGACCGCATCGCAAATTCGCAAAGGACTCAAGACGTGGGACAGGACATCAAGCTCACCGCATCGGACGGCTTTCAGCCCGGCGCCTACCGGGCCGATCCGACCGGAGCGGCGAAAGGCGCGCTGGTCGTGATCCAGGAGATCTTCGGCGTCAACCATCACATCCGCAACATCTGCGACCGCCTCGCCGCCGAGAGCTATGTCGCGATCGCACCGGCGATCTTCGACCGCGTCGAGCTCGACTTCACCTCGGGCTATTCACCTGACGAAATCGCCGTGGCGCGGAAATTCGTCGCCAATCCGGACTGGCCGGCGATGTTGCGCGACACCCAGGCTGCGATCAATGCCGTCAAGGATGTCGGGCCGGTCGGCATCATCGGCTTCTGCCTCGGCGGCAGCATCGCCTATGCGGCGGCCACCAAGCTCACGGGGCTGAAGGCCGCAATCGGCTATTATGGCGGCGCCGTCGTGCGCTTCGCCGACGACAAGCCGACCGTGCCGACGCAACTGCATTTCGGCGAGAAGGATGCCGGCATTCCCCTGACCGACGTCGAGACCATCAGGGTCAAGCGGCCGGACGTCGAGATCTTCGTCTACCCCGGCGCCCAGCACGGCTTCGGCTGCGACGAGCGCGCCAGCTATGACCAGCCGAGCGCCGATCTCGCCTGGACACGCAGCCTGGCGTTCTTCGCGCAGAACCTGCGCTGAATAACGCCGTCATTGCGAGGAGCGAAGCGACGAAGCAATCCAGAGTCGCGCGGGTGACCCTGGATGGCTTCGCTTCGCTCGCAATGACGGAGAACAAAACTTGCCGTCATCCTCGGGCGCGTCAGCGCCAACTCGGAATTCAGGTCTCCGGGATCATCGCTGTATAGTGAAGTGACGCGAGATCAGAACCAGCGCTCGCCAACCTGGATCGTGTCGCCCGGCTTCAGCGAGGTGCCGAGCGGCACCTCGTAGCGGGCCGCACCCGACGGATCGGTGTGCGTCAGAATCACGATGTCGCGCCGCGCCCGCGGCGAGAAGCCGCCGGCGATCGCGATCGCACTCTCCACCGTCATGTTGGGAACGTAGGGATACTGCCCGGGCGCCTGCACCTCGCCGAGGATGAAGAACGGACGATAGGCCTCGATCTCGACCGCCACCGACGGCTCGCGGATATAGCCGTTGCGCAGCTTGGCGGTGATCTCGGCGGCGAGGCCGGCGGTGGTGCGGCCACGCGCCGGGACGCTGCCGATCAGCGGCATCGTGATCGAACCGGAGGCGTCGATCGCATAGGTGTTGGTCAGCCCCTCCTGGCCGTAGACGACGACGCGGAGCTTGTCGCCGGCGTCGAGGTGGTAAGCAGACTCATTGCGCCCCGGCGCATAGCCGGCAGGGATGACATAGGCACCGCGCGGAGCGGCGGCGAATGCGTCGCGCAGCGCCGGGATCGCTCCGCCCTGCCCGGTGGCGGCAACCGGGCCAGTCGAAGGAATCCCATAGGCCATCGTGTCGAGATCGCTCTGCGGCTGGCCGACGGCGACGGGGGAGGCCGTGTGCATGCAGCCCGACAGCAGGATCGTGGAGAAGACAGCAATGACCGGAAGCAACAACGCGCGCACTCGAACAATCCTTGAATGAGGATGTGCTCTAGTCATGCGCGGTTAAGGTTAACAAACCGTTGGCGCGTGTGGACCACGCGATACGCAAGTGCGCGCCAGCGCGTTCAACGCCGCTGAAAACGAAATCCCTCCCCCATTGGCCGGGAGAGGGACCTGAGCTTCACCGCGCCAGCCTCACCCGCGGGCCGGACGCAGACGGCCCGCCTACGCGTCGACGCCGACCCCGATCGGGCAAGCGACGCCGGTGCCGCCGAGACCGCAATAGCCGGCCGGATTCTTCGCCAGATACTGCTGATGATAGTCCTCGGCGAAATAGAACGGCCCTGACGGCGCGATCTCGGTTGTGATCGCGCCGAGCCCCTTGGCACGGAGCGCCGTTTCGTAGGCGGCCTTCGACGCCTCCGCCGTCGCGCGCTGCGCCTCGCTGAAGGTGTAGACGGCCGAGCGATATTGCGTGCCGACGTCGTTGCCCTGGCGCATGCCCTGGGTCGGATCATGACTCTCCCAGAACGTCTTCAGCAGGCGCTCATAGGAGATCAGCTTGGGATCGAACACCACCAGCACGACCTCGGTATGCGCCGTCCGCCCCGAGCACACCTCCTCATAGGTCGGGTTCGGCGTATGGCCGCCGGCATAACCGACGGCGGTGACGTGAATGCCGTCGCCGAGCTGCCAGAACTTGCGCTCCGCGCCCCAGAAGCACCCGAGGCCGAACACCGCCTGCTCGAGGCCGGCGGGAAAGGGCGGCAGCAGCTGGTGGCCGTTGACGAAATGGGTGCTCGCGGTCGGGATCGGCTGGGTGCGGCCGGGCAGCGCGTCGGCCGCGGTCGGCATGGCGAGGGGCTTGCGCGAGAAGAACATGGGGTGTCTCCGGACATGGCATTCGCCCGCGGGAGAGAGTCCCGCGGCGCAATGACCTTCGGTGTAGCGATGATATAGGTCTCTACGCCGCCGGCCGCAGCAATGTTACGGCGCGGATGTGACCCAAGCCCGCGCGCAGTCAGTCTCGGCCATAGCCGATCAGCGGCTTGCGCGGCCGGAACAGCAGCATCAGCAGGATTCCGAGCGCGCCCAGCACGGCAAACACCGGCTGATCCAGGAAGCCCCTGACGATCCAGTCCCACAGGAACGGCGCCTTGGCCTCGACCCAGGCCTTGAAGGCAGCCTGGCTGGCCTGGTGGACATCGTTCCAGAGCTGGCCGAAACGGGTGAACTGCAGGGCCTGATCCGCCACCCAGCGCGCCCCGTCATACACCAGGAAGATGAAGCTTCCGGCCAGCAGCAACAGCCCCACCAGGCGGAAAAAACCGCGGATCATGCCACACCTGCCCTCTCTCGCTCGCCCCGACCGGCAGCAAGGCCATAGCGGGGGCTCCTCAGAAATTCAACCTCGTCAGGGGCTTAGAACTGGCTTTTGGGCGGGTTCCGGCGACCGATGCGGCTTCCGAGACCGTTGACGGTCGGCGGGGCCGCGCCTATAAGGTCGCCATTGGCGGTGGGGGCGATCCCGCCGCCGCTGTTCTTTGAGCAGCGCCGATCCGCCGAGCAGACCCGCTCCGGTCATGGCATTCTCAGAGAGGCGTCCGAACAACCCACCGCGTCGATGGGGCCGCGTCAAGCGGGCCGCGCGCGTACCCGCAGATTGCGGCGACTGCTCGCCGTCGAAGGATATTTGAGAGCATGGCCAACACGACCTCCGCGAAGAAGGCGACGCGCAAGATTGCCCGCCGCACCATCATCAACAAGTCGCGCCGCACCCAGATGCGCGGTGCGGTTCGCTCCGTCGAGGACGCGATCAAGAAGGGCGACCGCGACGCCGCGCTGAAGGCGATGGCCAATGCGGAGCCGCAACTGATGCGCGCCGCGCAGCGCAACATCATTCACAAGAACAATGCCAGCCGGAAGGTGTCGCGGCTCGCGCATCAGATCGCGAAGCTCGCCGCGAAGTGATGTGATCGCGCGACCGACGAACTATCAAGTTGCAAACAGCCCGGCTCACGCCGGGCTTTTCTTTTGCGCTCTTGTCCTTTGCGCTCGTGCCGACGTCATCTGCTGCGGATGTCATCTGTACGCTCTTCTTGTGACGCATTCGCAGCTTCTATCTGATGGTGACATCACAACAGCGTTGCGATCTTCGCGCGCAATGGAACAGATGCGCTGTCGTGCCAGCCTGACACGTTCCGTACTTCCACGTGGCGTTCCGTAATTTTACGCGGTGACAATTTTGTCTCACCGGAAACAGATGCGAATCTGCGCGCGCGCCGAACGCGTCGATGTCAAGAGCACACAAAGTGCCGTTCACTTCGCGCACACGGCGCGTCGGGAGTTACCCGCTTGAAGTAATCGCGAAAAACATCGGCTCGAAAATGACTTAAGCGCATAGCGAGACCAAGTGTTTGGAAAAGCGCTCGGGCTTGGCCGGAACGTAAAAAAATTATGAAGAAATTTTGGGCAGACCATGTTGTTTGTCACATCCGAGATTCCTCGCGATGATTCAAAACCTTGCTTTCTTAACGCGCAACACCGTGCGGCAAGCGGTGCGAAGACTCGTCACGCGTGCACCGATCAAATGGATTGCGAGTCCCGGCGCATCGTGTATTTCTTAAATCCACTCGCGGCGCCCACGATCTTGAGACCAGCGCGGTTTTAGAAACGGGGCGGACGTGCAAATCGGCGGCGGTGTGCGCGTTGGCGACGCTTTCAAAAGCGATGGCCGGAATGGTACCCATAGCAATATGGGGAACGACCGAGCTTTGTCTAAATTTCTCGGGCACAACATCATCGTTGCGCCGTTTTAAACAAGAGAAATACGACAGCGCTCGAACCGGTCGGAGCTTGCGACAGCTGCGCTCAGCGAGTGGACAATGGACGGGATGTTATGGCGTAGCGGCTGAATCTTGGGGTTCAGACGCGGCTGCCTTTGGACATGTGCGGGATGACAACTTGCCGTGAGCAATCACGGCGAGGCGGGGAGGTTGCATGCTTTACGGACAGATCGCGGTTCAACACCAAAAGCCGGTTCCGGATCACGCACCCTTAGCGGTCAACATCGCCAGCACGGCCATCGGTCCACCCCTCCCTGCGCATCGCAGTATGCGCTGACCTCGCGGAGAACTTCCTCGACCAGCATGGATCTGCCCGACGGCGCGCGCGCCGGACGGCGAAGCTTTGCCTGGAGTTTGCTTCCGCTTGAGGTCTCGCCCCCGGCAGACGTGTCTTTCGATGGACATCTGCACGGCGATCACACGACACCACCACTCAATTCGAAAAGTTGCGACTGCCATGACAAATTCGGAACAGGAACGCTGGTCTCGCGTGAAGGGTCGGCTGCGTTCGACCGTCGGCGAGGACGTCTATACGAGCTGGTTCGCCCGGATGGACCTCGAAGCCGTCCAGGACGAGAGCGTTCATCTGTCGGTGCCGACGCGGTTCCTGAAGAGCTGGATCCAGGCGCATTATGCCGAGCGCGTGCTGTCATGCTGGCAGGCGGAGATGCCCGAGGTGCACCGGATCGATCTCTCCGTCCGCACCGCGATGCGCTGCGCGACGCCGGTCAAGGAGGCGCCCGCGCCCGTCGAAGCCCGCCGCACCGAGCGCAGCGACGCCAGGCCCGCCAATACCGACGCGCGCACGGCGGCCGCGGCGTCGCTGGCAACCAGCCATGACGCGCTCGGCGGCTCGCCGCTCGATCCGCGCCTGACCTTCGCAAGCTTCGTCGTCGGCCGCGCCAACACGCTCGCCCATGCCGCAGCGCGCCAGGTTGCCGACGGCCGCCGCGGCGATCCCGTGATGTTCAACCCGCTCTACATCCATGCTGGGGTCGGCCTCGGCAAGACGCATCTGCTGCAGGCCGTGACCTGGGCCGGCAATTCCGGCGGCGAGCGCAAGGTGCTGTATCTCACCGCCGAGAAGTTCATGTACGGCTTCGTCGCCGCGCTGAAATCGCAGACGGCGCTGGCCTTCAAGGAAGCGCTGCGCGGGATCGACGTGCTCGTCATCGACGATCTGCAGTTCCTGCAGGGCAAGTCGACCCAGGCCGAGTTCTGCCACACGCTGAATGCGCTGATCGATGCCGGACGCCAAGTGGTGATCGCCGCCGACCGGCCGCCGTCCGATCTCGAAAGCCTCGACGACCGCGTCCGCTCGCGGCTCGCCGGCGGCCTCGTCGTCGAGATGGGCTCGCTCGGCGAGGATCTGCGGCTCGGCATTCTCAAATCGCGCGTCGCGGCAGCCCGCGCGCATCATGCGAGCTTCGACGTGCCGGAGCCGGTGCTCGACTATCTCGCCCGTTCCATCACCCATAACGGCCGCGACCTTGAAGGCGCCATCAACCGGCTGCTCGCGCATTCCAAGCTGAACAGCCAGCCGGTTACCCTCGAGATGGCCGAGCGCGAAGTGCGCGACCTGGTCCGCCCGCAGGAGCCGAAGCGGATCAAGATCGAGGACATCCAGCGCGTCGTGGCGCGGCAGTACAATGTCAGCCGCTCCGACCTGCTGTCGTCGCGCCGCACCGCCAACGTGGTGCGCCCCCGCCAGGTCGCGATGTACCTCGCCAAGACGCTGACCTTGCGTTCCCTGCCCGAGATCGGCCGCCGCTTCGGCGGACGCGACCACACCACCGTGCTGCACGCGGTGCGCAAGATCGAGGCGCTGGTCGGCAAGGACGTCGCACTGAACGACGAAGTGGAATCCCTGAAGCGCCAGCTGCAGGACTAGTCGCCCGCACGGCCAGGGAACGGCCAAGGGAGCGGACAGAAGGTCCGTCCCCAGCCGCGGCCGTCGCACTGCTCGGACACCCCTCCGATCACGTCCGGGGTCGCCGGAAACGCCTGCCGAAACATGGGAAATCGGCCCGCCATCTCTTGCGCTTGGGCCCCATCCGCGCCACTTTACGCCTCCCCTTCACGCTCCTGGACGCTGGCCAAGCTCCGTTCGGGCGTGAGGTGCCATCGGCCGCGGCGCTGCTCAGCCCGCCGGCATTCCAGGACGAGCTCAGTTGGGAACGGGCGGATAGTGCAATGAAGGTCACCGTTGAACGCGCGCAACTCCTGAAGTCGCTGGGCCACGTCCACCGCGTGGTCGAGCGGCGCAACACAATCCCGATCCTGGGCAATGTGCTGGTGCGCGCCGAGAATGCCCGGCTGTCGCTGCGGGCGACCGATCTCGATCTCGAGGTGACGGAAACGCTGGCCGCGGAGACCGCGACCGCGGGTTCCACCACGGTGCCGGCGCACATGTTCTACGACATCGTGCGCAAGCTGCCGGATGGCTCGCAGATCGTGCTGGAGAGCGACGGCGAGCGCGCGGTGCTCGCGATCCGTGCCGGCCGCTCCAAGTTCACGTTGCAGACTCTGCCCGAGAGCGACTTCCCTGATCTCGCCGCGGGCGACATGACGCATGCCTTCGGGGTTCCGGCGAAGGACATCAAGAGCCTGATCGACCGCACCCAGTTCGCGATCTCCACCGAGGAAACGCGCTATTATCTCAACGGCATCTATCTCCACGCCGGCGGCACCGCCAAGCAGCCGACCCTGCGCGCCGTGGCCACGGACGGCCACCGTCTCGCCCAGGTCGACCTGCCGCAGCCCGCCGGCGCCGCCGAAATGCCCGGCGTGATCGTACCGCGCAAGACGGTGGGCGAGGTGCAGCGGCTGATCGAGGACAATGACAGCGAGATCAGGATCGAGCTGTCGCAGGGCAAGATCCGCTTCACGCTGGGACAGGTGGTCCTGACCTCGAAGCTGATCGACGGCACCTTCCCAGACTACGGCCGCGTCATTCCGCAGAACAACGACAAGGAGCTGGTCGTCGACAAGGCTGATTTCGCCGCCGCCGTCGACCGCGTCTCCACCATTTCCAGCGAGCGCGGCCGCGCGGTGAAGCTCGCGCTGGCGCCCGGAAAGCTGGTGCTCTCGGTGACCAACCCCGATTCCGGCAGCGCCACCGAAGAGCTCGAGGTCGAATACGCCTCCGACGCGCTCGATATCGGCTTCAACTCGCGCTACCTGCTTGACATCGCCGCCCAGATCGAGGGCGAGGTCGCGGTGCTGCGCCTGGCCGATCCGGGCTCGCCGACCCTGATCCAGGACCGCGACAACAGGAACGCGCTGTACGTGCTGATGCCGATGCGGGTGTGAGACATGTCACACGACAATGCGTAGGGTGGGCAAAGCGAAGCGTGCCCACCATCCCGAACTAACAAGCGGTGGGCACTGCGCTGCGCGCCTTTGTCCACCCGACGCGCGCTCTCTCCGTCATTGCGAGGAGCGGAGCGACGAAGCAATCCAGGCCCGGTGGGCCGTCGTATCGAAGCAGTGCTGGATTGCTTCGCTTCGCTCGCAATGACGGAATCATAGACCGCTCACTCAATGACCCCCTCCCGCATCAACCGCCTCGCGCTGACGCATTTCCGCAGCTATCGCGCTGCCAGCGTCAGCGTGCAGGCGGACATGGTTGCGCTGGTCGGGGCCAACGGCGCCGGCAAGACCAACTGCCTGGAGGCGATCTCGTTCTTCGCACCGGGCCGCGGCCTGCGGCGCGCGACGCTGGAGGATGTCGCCGACAATCAGGGTGACGGCTCCTGGGCGGTCTCCGCGGAGATCGAGGGCGCGTTGGGGCTTGCGACCTTCGGCACCGGCATCGAGCCGCCGCGCAGCGACGCCAACACGACGCGACGCTGCCGCATCGATCGCGAGCCGGTCGGCTCGGCGGCCGCATTCGGCGATCACATCCGCATGGTGTGGCTGACGCCGGCGATGGACGGCCTGTTCATGGGCGCGGCGTCGGAGCGGCGGCGCTTCTTCGACCGCCTGGTGCTCGCCATCGACAGCGAGCATTCCAGCCGCGTCTCGGCGCTGGAGCGTTCGTTGCGCTCGCGCAACCGGCTGCTCGAGGTGCGCAATTTCGACGACCATTGGTGTGACGCGATCGAGCGCGAGACCGCCGAGCTTGCGGTTGCCGTCGCCGCGAGCCGCGGCCAGACCGCGATGAAGCTCGCTGCGATGCTGCGCCAGCGCGGCGCGGCCTCCGCCTTCCCGTCGGCCGAGATCGCGCTCGACGGCTGGATGGAGAATGCGCTCTTGAGCGAGCCTGCGCTCGCCGTCGAGGACCGCTACCGCGCGATGTTGCGCGACAATCGCGCGCGCGATGCCGCGGCCGGCCGCACGCTCGACGGCCCGCATCTCACGGATCTGCACGTCGTCTACGCGCCGAAAAACATGCCGGCGCGCGATGCCTCGACCGGCGAGCAGAAGGCGCTGCTGATCGGCCTGATCCTCGCGCATGCGACCCTGGTCGCCGAAACCACCGGCATCGTGCCGATGCTGCTGCTCGACGAGATCGTCGCCCATCTCGATCCCGGCCGCCGCACCGCGCTGTTCGCCGAGCTCGGCACGCTCGGTGCCCAGGTGTGGCTGACGGGTGCGGACCCCGCAGCCTTCGCCGAACTCAACGAGCTCGGCGAGATCTTCGACGTCGACGCCGGCCGCATCACCGCGCGGCGGTAACTCATTCCGACCTTGAACCTTCCGGTTTCCTGCTTCGACTAGTTGTCGGTGGATCGCATGATGGTGCCGCCGGCCGCCCCTTGTCAGGCAGATGCCAGGGCACGCGCGGGCCCGAAAATACCGGAGATTTGTGATGTCAGAGCTTTGGCAGCAGGCCATCGCGGCGCCGCGGCTGCGGCTGTTTGCATGCGGGCTGTTGCTGCTCGCGAACAGCGCCGTGCCGGCGCGCGCGGATGACGGCATCGCCGATGTCCACGCGCTGCCGCGGCTCGAAGGTGCAGTCGAGGACACCTCACGGCCCGACAAATATCGCGTGGTGTATCGCGTCCCGACCCCGGTCGAAGCGACCAATGCGGCCACGCAGCAGCTGCTCGGCGCCGACGGCTGGGTGCGCTTCGTCCGGCCGCTCGAGGAGCGCAATGCGACGCTCAACTACAAGAAGGGCAAGCAAGGATTGACGGTGTATTTCACCGGCAGCGCGGGCCGCCCCGGCCAGTCGGAAGCGACCTACTCCGCGACGCGCATCTACGCCAACCTGCCGTTCCCCGACGGCGCCGCCGACCTCATGTTCGACGAGACGCGGCCCTATCTGTCCTGCATCGTTGCAACGCCGCTCGATGCGACCAAGGCGTTCTTCGCCAAGGAGATGACCGCGCTCGGCTGGCAGCCGCTCACCGCCGAGACCGCCGCGCGCTGGCCGAATGCCGATCTCAGCGAGACCGCGCCGAACGGCGTGCGCGCGTTCTATGGCCATGACGACAGCGACGGCTACCGCAGACAGAATCCGGTCATGCTGAGCCTGACCCGGCGCGATGACGGCAAGACCCATGTCGAGATCCGGATCGCGCCATTCGCGCTGCCGACCGAGCTCGAAGCCGGCGACGACCGGGCGGGCCTGCCGATGCCGAAGCCGACCAAATCGTCGCAGAGCCTGGGCAGCGCGACCTCGCCGAGCCGCCAGGCCAAGGGCGCGGTCATGGCGGAGTTGCCGGCGGTGCTTGCCTTCTACACCCGCGAGCTCCCGGCGCGCGGTTGGCGGATCGAGGCGGCCGGTCCGGGAACGCCGGACGATGTGACGCTCAAGGTCGCGTCCACTGATGAGACCGGCACGCTGAAGCTCGTCCGCAAATATGATTTCACCATGGTCGAACTGTCGGTGCGCGCCACCGAGGCTGCGCTCGCGGCGCGCGCCAAGGCGAAGAAGGATGCCGACGACAGGTTCATGGCGGATGCCGCCGCGATGGCCAAGCAGGTGATCGCCGCCGACGAGGTGCGCCGTGCCACGCAGGCTGGTGCGATGTCGGACGCGCCCGTCAAGGCGCTGGCCGACAATCCCGCGCCGATCGCGCTGCCCGAAACCGCCGAGGCGGTGACCTTCGACGGCAGCCAGGGCCGCCTCGAATTCAACTCGACCTCCTCGGTGAAGGCACTCGCCGGCTTCTTTCGTGGAACCTTGAAGCCCGCCGGCTGGAAGGAAGCGCCGACCGTGATCGACAATCCGACCATGGCGCGGCTGGAGTTCTCCGCCAAGGGCAAGTCGGTCGCATTCACGATCATGCAGATGGGCCCCAAGGTGAACGTGACGGCCGACGGCACCGGCCTGCTCGCGTCCGCCAAGCCCGCCGCAGGCGCCCAGCCTGCTGCAGCCGCCCAGGCCGCCGCGCAACCGGCCAAGGACAGCACGCCGCTCGAAGCCGATCCGTCATCGGCGCTGCCGGTTCCCAAGGAGCGCAGTTCGACCTCGCTGTCGACCTCCAAGGCACCGGGCTTCGACACGCCGGTGCGCCTCGAGCTGGAGGCGAGCGTGCCTGCCGATCTCGACGCCGTGCTGGCGTTCTACCGTGCCGAGCTGACCAAGCGCGGCTGGCAGGAGAAGCCCGAGGGCGCGCAGACCGGCGCCGATCGCGTCCGGCTCGCCTTCGCCTCCCCGCAAGGCCCGGCGCTGCTGACGCTGGGCCGCGCCCGGGGCGAGACCTCGGTCAACCTGGTGCAGAAGAACGCGGAGGCCGCAGCGAAGACCGAGATCCTGCCGAAGCCGGGACAGGCCAGGCTGATGCTCGGCAATATCGGCGATGCGGACGCCGTGCTGACGATCAACAAGCAGTCCGTCAAGATCGCTGCCGGCACCGGCAGCCCGAAGACGCCCAAGGGCCCGCTGCTCGATCTACCCCCCGGCAAGTACCGCTACGAGATCAGGATCGCCGGCCGCGCGCCGATCAGAGATGCGATCGAGCTCGGCGCCGGCGATGCCTGGGGCCTGATGGTCGGCCCGACCGGCCAGGCCATGCCGCTGCCGCTCTATTGACGCTGCGCAGGCCCCACGGCCTGCGCTCGCGCCCCCGATCTTCGAGACGCCTCCCAGGCCGCCCCACGGGCGGCCTGCGGTCGTTGGAAGGCCCCCGACGAGGCCTTGCCGAGGCCGTTTCGAGCTGCCGCAAAATCGCATCCGAATCGGCCTTTCGCAGTGCCCGAAGAGGACCCTCGGACGGCTTGAAAAACCGTTAAAAAAACCCATCTCTTCAATATCTTAGGATGCGGCTTTTTGCGCTAGGCGCGCATCGTCTTTCGTGGCACAAATAGCGTCTCCAGCATCCCCTGCGCGACACCGCCCTTCGGGATCCTCTCAAAGGCCTCACATGACCGAACCCGCCCGGCAAACCATCGCCGAAAACGAGCCTGCAACCGCGAACGAATACGGCGCAGAATCGATCAGGGTGTTGAAGGGCCTGGATGCCGTGCGCAAGCGCCCGGGCATGTATATCGGCGATACCGATGACGGCTCAGGCCTGCACCACATGGTCTACGAGGTCGTCGACAACGCCATCGACGAGGCGCTGGCCGGCCACGCCACCGCGGTTGAGGTCGTGCTCAATCCGGACAATTCCGTCACCGTGCGCGACGACGGCCGCGGCATTCCGGTCGACATCCACAAGGGCGAAGGCGTCTCCGCGGCCGAGGTCATCATGACCCAGCTGCACGCCGGCGGAAAGTTCGACCAGAACTCCTACAAGGTCTCCGGCGGCCTGCACGGCGTCGGCGTCTCCGTCGTCAATGCACTGTCGAGCAAGCTGCAGTTGCGCATCTGGCGCGAGGGCAAGGAGCATATCATCGAGTTCGCCCATGGCGACGCGGTCGCTCCGTTGCGCGTGGTCGGCGACGCCAATGGACGGCGCGGCACCGAGGTGACCTTCCTGGCGTCGACCGACACGTTCAAGATGGTCGAGTACGACTACGCGACGCTCGAGCATCGCCTGCGCGAGCTCGCCTTCCTCAACTCCGGCGTCAACATCGTGCTCTCGGACATGCGCCACGCGGTCGAGAAGCGCGAGGAGATGCGCTATGAGGGCGGCGTCGAGGAGTTCGTCAAATATCTCGACCGCAACAAGAAGCCGATCGTGCCCGCGCCGATCATGGTGCGCTCGGAAGTCAACGGCATCACCGTCGAGGCCGCGCTGTGGTGGAACGACAGCTACCACGAGAACGTGCTGTGCTTCACCAACAACATTCCGCAACGTGACGGCGGCACCCATCTCGCCGGCTTCCGCGGCGCGCTGACGCGCCAGGTCAACGGCTATGCCGAGTCGCACGCCAAGAAGGAAAAGATCGCGCTGACCGGCGACGACTGCCGCGAGGGCCTCACGGCCGTGCTGTCCGTCAAGGTGCCCGATCCGAAGTTCTCGTCGCAGACCAAGGACAAGCTGGTGTCCTCGGAAGTGCGCCCCGTGGTCGAGAACGTGCTGAACGAGGCGCTCGCCGCGTGGTTCGAGGAGCATCCCGGCGAGGCCAAGACCATCGTCGGCAAGGTGATCCAGGCCGCAGCCGCGCGCGAGGCCGCGCGCAAGGCGCGCGAGCTGACCCGCAAGAGCCCGCTCAGCGTCTCCTCGCTGCCCGGCAAGCTGGCCGATTGCCAGGAGAAGGATCCGGCGAAATCCGAGCTGTTCATCGTCGAGGGTGACTCGGCCGGCGGCAGCGCCAAGCAGGGCCGCAATCGCGAATTCCAGGCGGTGCTGCCGCTGCGCGGCAAGATCCTCAATGTCGAGCGCGTGCGCCCCGACAAGATGCTGTCGAGCGAGCAGATCGGCACCCTGATCACCGCGCTCGGCACCGGCATCAGCGACGAGTTCTCGATCGACAAGCTGCGCTATCACAAGATCATCGTGATGACCGACGCCGACGTCGACGGCGCCCACATCCGCACCCTGCTGCTGACCTTCTTCTACCGGCAGATGCGCGAGATCATCGATCGCGGCCACCTCTACATCGCGCAGCCGCCGCTCTACAAAGTCACGCGCGGCAAGTCCGAGCAGTATCTGAAGGACGAGCGCGCGCTCGAGGACTATCTGATCGGCACCGGCCTGGACGATTGCTTGTTCAAGACCGCGGAAGGCGAGGACCGAAAAGGCCGCGACCTGCTGGCGCTGGTCGAGGAGGCGCGCCTCGTCCGCAACATCCTGGGCAATTTGCACAGCCGCTACGACCGCAAGGTCGTCGAGCAGGCCGCGATCGCCGGCGTCCTGCGGCCGGACATCACCCGCGACATCGCGACCGCGGACGCCGCGGCCGAATACATCGCCAGACGGCTCGACGTGCTGGCGGACGAGGTCGAGCGCGGCTGGATCGGTCACTTCGTCGAAGGCCAGGGATTCACGTTCGAGCGCACCGTACGCGGCGTCAAGGACGTGGCCGTGATCGACGACGCGCTGCTGGCCTCGGTCGATGCGCGCAAGCTCGACGACTACGCCGCCCGTCTGCAGGGCGCCTATGCCAAGCCAGGCAGCCTGCGCCGCGGCGACAGCCAGACCGTGATTCATGGCCCTGTCGACCTGTTCGAGGCTGTCACCGATGCCGGCCGCAAGGGCATCGCCATGCAGCGCTACAAAGGCCTCGGCGAGATGAACCCGCAGCAGCTCTGGGAGACGACGCTCGACACCGACGCACGCACGCTTCTCCAGGTGAAGGTCAAGGAGGTCGACGAGGCCGATGACATCTTCACCAAACTGATGGGCGACGTCGTCGAGCCGCGCCGCGAATTCATCCAGGACAATTCGCTGTCGGCGAACGTGGACGTGTAGGCGCGGCCTCTCGTCCCAACCGATACCCGCACCGGGCAGTCGACCACGTCGTAGACAATGATAGCATTTTCTGATATTGATATCACAAGTCAATATCGGACATCTGCCGTCATGCCAGCAGTCACCATTCGCAACCTCTCGGATGAGACGCATCGCGCCTTGAAGGTGCGGGCGGCGCGGCACAATCGCAGCACGGAAGCCGAAATTCGCGCCATCCTCGACGCAGCCGTGCAGCCGGAGGGGCGACTGCGTCTCGGCACCGCGCTGGCAGAGATGAGCCGGAACATCGGGCTCACCAACGCCGACGTCGAAGCCCTGGAACTGCACCGCGACGACCAGCCGGCCAAACCGCTGCGCTTCAAATGATCCTGCTCGACACCAACGTCGTTTCG
The DNA here is from genome assembly GCF_030159255.1 of Bradyrhizobium sp. SSBR45G. GTDB lineage: Bacteria > Pseudomonadota > Alphaproteobacteria > Rhizobiales > Xanthobacteraceae > Bradyrhizobium. The sequence continues at coordinate 15,946 of NZ_BSCT01000060.1, forward strand.
GAGGCGATGAAACCAGAGCCTTCGCCGGCGGTCCAAGCATGGCTCGACCAACAGGTGGCGGAGACGCTTCATCTCTCCAGTGTCACGGTGGCGGAACTGATGTTCGGCATTGGCGTGCTTCCCAAAGGACGACGCAAGGAGAGGCTGACCACCGCCCTCGATGGCGTGTTGGAGCTGTTCGGAACCCGGATCCTTCCGTTCGATACCGGCGCAGCCCGACGCTATGCCGAACTGGCCGTCAAGGCGCGCGCCGCCGGAAAGGGCTTCCCAACGCCCGACGGCTATATCGCGGCCATCGCCGCGGCGCATGATTTCGCGGTGGCGTCCCGCGATACGAGCGCATTCACGGCGGCCGGCCTGACCGTCATCGATCCCTGGACTACGGCCCCTTGAGTCAGGGGCGCAGTGGCCTGCCCGCGCCTTCCGTGCTATTTCCGTCGACGATCCAGGCTCCGCCGTCCTCTGGCAAATCACCATCTCAGAACGGGTTTTCGCGCATGGCCCCCATTCAATACATCGTCGAGGGCGGTCACCGGCTCAAGGGCGCGATCGAGCCGTCCGGCAACAAGAACGCCGCGCTGCCGATCATCGCCGCGGCGCTGCTGACCGAGCATCCGGTCACGCTCGACAACGTGCCGCGCATCCGCGACACCGAGACCCTGGTCGAGCTGGTGCGATCGGTCGGCGCCTCGGCCGAATGGCGCGGCCGCAACCGGCTCACGATCCACGCCAAGGAGATCCGCGCCGCCGACCTCGATCCGGACCTGTGCGCGCGCATCCGCGCCTCGATCCTGCTGGCCGGCCCCCTGCTTGCCCGCTGCGGCGAAGTGGCGCTGCCGCCGCCGGGCGGCGACGTCATCGGCCGCCGCCGCCTCGACACGCATTTCCTCGCCTTCGAGCAGCTCGGCGCCACGGTCACCGCGACCGACAAGATCGAGCTGCGCGCCTCCGGCCTCAAGGGCGCAGATGTCTTCCTCGACGAGCCCAGCGTCACCGCGACCGAAAATGCGCTGGTCGCCGCCGTCGCCGCGCACGGCACGACCTACTTGCGCAACGCGGCCTCCGAGCCGCACGTGCAGGACCTCGCCCATTTCCTGGTCGCGCTCGGGGCCAACATCGAGGGCATCGGCACCAACACCATGGTGATCCATGGCGCCAGCACGCTCGGCCAGGCGTCCTACGCCATCCAGCCCGACCACATCGAGGTCGGCTCGCTGATCGGGCTCGCCGCGGTGACGCGCTCGCCGCTCCGCATCGTGCGCGCCGGCACCGAGCATCTGCGCTCGATCCGCATGGGTTTTGAGCGGCTCGGCATCGTCTGCGAGGTCGCTGGCGATGACCTGATCGTGCCTTCGGAGCAGACCCTGAGGATCAAGGACGATTTCGGCGGCCATGTGCCGAAGCTGGAGGACCAGCCCTGGCCGGCGTTCCCCGCCGATTTGATGTCGATCGCGATCGTCACCGCCACGCAATGCGAGGGCGTGATCCTGATGTTCGAGAAGATGTTCGAGTCCCGGATGTTCTTCGTCGACAAGCTGATCTCGATGGGCGCTCGCATCGTGCTGTGCGACCCGCACCGCGCCATCGTCGCAGGTCCCAGCCGCCTGCGCGGCGCCCGCGTCGTCTCCCCCGACATCCGCGCCGGCATGGCGATGCTGCTCGCCGCGCTCTGCGCCGAGGGCACCTCGTATATCGACAACGCCGACCAGATCGAGCGTGGTTACGAGCGCATCGACGAGCGGCTGAATGCGCTGGGCGCGAAGATCACCCGCGTGCCGGAGCGCGGGCGGTAGATCGGCATCATGGCAGCGTGAGGCAGACCGATGACCGTCATCGAAATCCGTCCCGAGGTTGATCGCGCGCGATGGCTTGCTGAGGCGAACTTCACCGATGCCTTTCGCATCACGATCGAAGGCGATGCCATCACGGCCCGCGTGGCGGCCGAGCGCATGCTCGGCCACGCGCCCCGCTGGATGGATGTGCTGGTGACACTCCGCAATGTGCTGGTCAAGCCGTTCGGCCTGAAGGCATCGGGCGCGGACGAGCGCAGCCCGCGTCCCATGATCGGGATATTTCCGGTCGTTGACGAAACGCCGCAACGGATCGTGATCGGATTCGACGACAAGCATCTGGATTTTCGCGTCGTGATCGATGCCGCCCCTGCTGCGACCGCCCTTGGCTCAGGCTCGCGCATGACCGCGACCACCTTGGTGCAGACGCACAACGCGCTCGGCCGCTGCTATCTCGCCGCCATCATGCCGTTTCACCGGCTGGTCGTGAGGACCATGCTCTCGCAGGTCATGGCGCCCGCGTGATCGGGCGGCCCGCCGCTCAATCTCCCCCGAAGCAATCCCGAATTCCGCTGCCGTGGCAGCCTGGATTGCCTCGCTGCGCTCGCAATGACCGCGCGCGAAAACGTCACCAAAACGTAGGGTGGGCAAAGGCGCGCCCGCGCTGTCTCGGCTTGTACGCCATGCCTCTCGCGCCGTGCCCACCGCGACGCTCGCGCGGCTTCCGATGGTGGGCACGCGCCGCCTCGCGGCGCCGCTTTGCCTAGCCTACTCATCCGCATAGACATCACGAAACAGCAGCATGCGTCCCAGATGCCGCTCGCTCTCACCGGGAAAGCCGCATCGCGCGGCGAACTCATCGGCGTCGCGATAGGTCCCGAACAGCCGGTCCCAGATCGGCAGGTCGCCATAATTGCCGGAGTGGACGTCGAGCTCGTGATGCAGCGAATGCAGCTCGGGGGTCTGAATGACATACTTCAGCCAGCGCGGCGATTTGTAGTTCGCGTGGTAGAAGAACTCGCTCGTCGCCGCGAACAGGTTGAACCACAATGCGCCGGCGGGCGAGCTGCCGAGCAGCGGAAACAGGATCAGCGCGGAGAGCCCGCTATCGGCCAGCATCTCGACCGGATGCTTGTAGAACGACGTGACGGTCTCGATGCGCCGCGGCGCATGATGGATCTGGTGAAACAGCCGCCACCAGCCATTCAAATGACGGATGCGATGCCACCAGTAGAAAAAGAAGGTCCCGACCAGCCACGCCAGAAACCCCTGCAGCGCCGGCGAATGCAGCGCGCGCAGATCGAGCAGCGAGGCGCCGTCGAGCAGCTGCATCCAGAGCCTGCCGGTCATGAGCGTGACGACGACCTGCGACAGGATCACGGCGAGGACGCGCCCGTACCAGCCGGGTGAATTGGGCAGTTCACGACCTGGCGCGATCCGCTCCAGGACCATGAAGGCGGCGGCACTGGCGACGGTCAGCAGTGGAGGAACGATGAGCGATGTCATGGCGGATCACCCTGGGCGCGGACCCGCGAACCGGATCCGCTTGCCGCCACGACAGCACCCGGCGCGCGGCCGGTCGATGGCACATACGTGCTAGGAGCTTCGCAGGACCGGCGCCAACTGAACCCGCGCGCCTACTTCAGCGACGCAATCAGCTGGCTGCGCTTGCTGATGCCGAGCCGCTCATAGATGACGCGGAAATGATTGCCGACCGTGTGCTCGGAAATCCCAAGACGCGACGCGATGGTCTTGTCCGGCAGGCCCATCAGCGCGAGATCGACCAGCTCACGTTGCCGGTCCGTGAGCCTGGCAAGGTCGAGCTTGGGCGCCGCGACCTGCTCGGTCGCAAGGAACAGCGCATGCAGCACCGGCGCGATCAGGTTGAGAGAGGTGCGCACGTGCTGCGGGTGGTCGGCCGTGACACCGGCAAAGCTGAGATAGGTGCCGGCATTGGCAAAGGGATCGATGACGCCATGGCCCGCGACGACGCCGAGCGACAGCTGCCCGATCTCATCAAGCTCGCGCGCGGTCGCAAACGGCGGCGGATCGGCCGGATCGAGAATGAACGCGGCCCTGTTATGCACCCACCACGCAAAGCAGCCGCGCGCGCCGAGATCGAAGCTCTCCTCGAGCCCGGCCACGAACGCATCCGGGTAACCCGACGTCACCAGATTACGCATCCGGATGCGGCCACCCGTGAGCCGGCCATACGCGCCGAGAAAGCGCTGAAACGGAAAGAACCGCCGCAACGGTCCCTCGACCCAGGCGAGAATCTGGGCTTCCGTCACGGCCCCACCGGGAACGGCGCCGAGGACATCGATCCATGCCTGCAGATTGGGGCCGGGCGATCCTGCCGGCTCTGGGCCAGTTGTGCTGGAGTTGTCCTCTTTCGCGCCGCGCACCGTCTTTTCCCACTCGCTTCTGCGGCTCAGAATAGCACAGCACGACGGCCGATGGCTTACGGCGAGGCGTGACCTTGGGTATTGTCTTCCCACTTCGGTATTGTCTTCCCAAGACCATCAACGTGCCCCTCGCGCCATGTCATCCGCCCTCGCAGCCTCGCTCACGCACGATTCGATCCGCGCGCTCCTGGCGCGCGACGATGACGATGCGGTCACGATCTTGCGCGACGCGGCGGCTGAGACAGACCAATTCCTGCGTCGAACCGCGATCGAGAGCATCGGCCGCCACCCGCGTGGGCAGGCGCTGCGCACCATCATCCTGGCTGCGCTGACCGACCCGTCGGACTATGTCGCCCGCACAGGGTGCAAGGTCGTGGAGGATTGGGCATGGGCCGAGGCTCATGATGTCGTCGCAGCGTTGCTGAGGAGTCCGTCGCATGCGACCCGGCACGCGGCCATCCGCACACTGGGCGCCATCTGGCAGGACACGGATTTCCAACCGCTCTTTCACATCTACACCAGAGATCCCGAGCGCGCGGTTCGCCGCGAGGCCGCATGGACCTTGCGCGAGCACGTGGGGACATCCGATTGGCTGCAACTGTTCGACGCGTTCCGCACCGACGATCCGCCGCGGCATCGCGTATGGGCCTGCGAACTCGCCGGCACATTCGGCCATTCGGCCTTCATTCCCCGGCTCGAAACACTCCGTTCTGACCGCGACGGCCACGTGCGCACGGCAGCGGCAACCGCCGCGGACGCGCTGTCGCGGCGCGAGCTGGGTCAGAGCGCCGAGACGAGCAGATAGCGACATGGTCGAGATGCCCACGCACGACGTCCATCATCTCATTCCACGCGGGAAGCATGACCTCGATCGCGCGCGGGCGGCCGTCGCCGCAGGCTATCCGGCGGTCGCACCGATCCTTGCGGAGCTGACGGCGTGCCTGCGGGACTGCAACTGGCCAGTGGCCCACATCCTCGCGCCCTTCCTGGCCTCGATCGGCGCACCGATGGCTCCCCACATCTGGAATGTCCTGACAGCGGACGATGACGTCTGGAAGTACTGGATCATCGGCACGATCATCCCGTCGCTTCCAAAAGATGTCGCTCTGCAATTTCGTTCGGAGCTCCAGCGTCTCTGCCACGCGCCGAAAGACAACGAGCGACAGGAGGAACTCGACCAACAGGCTCGCCTGGCGCTAGCGGAGTTCGGCTGGAACTAACCAGTGCAGAAAACGTAGGGTGGGCAAAGGCGCGCCCACGCTGTCTCGGCTCGTACACTGTGCTTCTCGCGCCGTGCCCACCATGACGTTCGCGCCCCCTGATGGTGGGCACGCGCCGCCTGCGGCATCGCTTTGCCCACCCTACTTGTCTGTTCGTTCTCGCGGGCGATCCCGCCGTCCGCCTACGCTCGCCTCCGCGTCACGCTCGGCTTGCGACATCGCAAGTCCACGCGCGTTATGCTCGCCGCTGATGCGACCAGGCGCGGCCCGCAACGCGACCAAACCCCATCGCCTCCCAGAAGCGCGCCGCGTCATCGCTGCCCGCATGGACGGTCACCAGCTCGACCTTGCCTGCTGCCACGTGCAGCAGCCCTTCCGCGATGGCCTGCGCCACGCGGCGGCGCCTGAAGTCCCGGTGCACGTAGAGCCGCCGCATACGCCAAATAGGCTGCTGGGCCGACGCCGGCTCGTCGGTGATTCCACCTATTGCAGCCAGCGCACCATTGACCCGCGCCGCAATCACGCGGTGGAACATCGCCGGGCTCTCGGTGAGTTCAGCCGCGAGCCGAGTCATGTTGGTGTGACCGCCGGCTCTCGCATCCACCTCGAGCTTTTCAAAATCAGCAGGCAACCGATCGTGGACAGTTTCAAGAACGATCGCCATGCTCGACTACCTTTCAGATCACGCCGAGCGAACCGTACCCAATCTTGACGTCCGGATCGAGGGCATCCGCCTTTGCGACTCACCCCGCAATTTTCTCGACCTCGCGATCGAGACCTGTTTTGCCTCATGACAGATCGGTCGAACAAGGCGAGACCGCGTGCGCGGAGGCCCGCGATTCGTCAGCCGGCTCAGCGACATGCTTCAATCGACATCATCCACCGAAATTTTCCACTTGCTTTATTTCCGAAATTCGGAAACAATGCGCGCATCCCGTCCTCATGAGAGGGGCGCTTCGCGATCGTCACGGACCGTTGAGGGTGGGATGCGATGGATGCGGCTGCTCACAGCGCGCGCTCGGGTAGCAACTCGGGGCCGGCGCGTGGACGAAGGAGCGGCCGTGTACGGCGAAATCGTATGGTCCTGGCCTCCCGACGCTGAGGTCAAGCCGGCGAACGATCTGCTGGCGACGGTGGCCAACACGCACGGCGCACCGGGGAGACTACGTATAAGCCGTTCCAACCATTGCGCAGGGAAGGCCGGATGCGCGGCCCACCTGTGGTGACTGCCGCCTGCTACTTCTTTTGCAGGCGGGCCATGGGTGTGGTCAAGCACCCGGCCTTCCCTGCCCCTCTTGCTGACGAGGGGACGAAACCAACGCATCACTCGGGCATGTCGTGCCGCGAGAACGCGAGTCGCTGCCCTTCCATATGCCTGGACGAGAGCAGAGATGGAGGTCTCATCGCGAACGGATGCCTCGACGACCTTGCCGCGGCGCGGCGTTGTTCCGCTCGGATGGTCCGGCCACCAACACGATCGCCCCCCGCGCGATGTGCATCGCGCAGAAGCGGCTGCTATACCGGCGATCATGACCTCGACAACTGGAACCGACCACGCGCCGCCACCGGCGGCGCCGACAGCTTCTCTCGCCCATGAGCTCTGGGAGACCATTCGGCTCGCCGCGCCGATGGCGCTGACGCAGCTGTCGCAGATTGCGATGATGTCGACCGATCTCGCCTTCATCGGCCGGCTCGGTGGCGATGCGGTCGCGGCGGCAGCCCTGGCGGGCACGGTGTATTTTGTCGGCTCGACCTTCGGCATGGGCCTGATGTCGGCAGTGGCGCCGCTCGCCGCGCAGGCGTTCGGCGCTGACGATGCCGCCCTGGTGCGGCGCGCGCTGCGCGTCGGCCTGTGGGCCGGCCTGGTCATCGCGCTGCCGATCATGCTGATCGCGCTGGACGGCGAAGCCATCCTGCTCGGGCTGGGACAGGCGCCGGGCGTGGCACATCTCGCACAGGAGTATCTCGCCGGCCTCGCCTGGGGGATCGCGCCGATGCTGTGGTTTCTGGCCTTGCGCAGCTTCATGGGCGCGGTCAACCGTCCCGAACCGGTGCTGTGGATTACGCTGGCGGCGATCCCGCTCAACGCGCTGCTGGTCTACCCGCTGCTGTACGGACTGTGGGGTTTTCCGCGGCTCGGCCTGACTGGCGTCGGGCTCGCGACCGCCCTGGTCAACACCGGCACGTTTCTCGCCGGCTTGTGGTTTGCAACATTCCGTCCGCCGTTCCGCGACTATCGCGTGCTGGCGCAGCTCGGACACATCGACTGGCGGCTGATGCGGCAGCTCCTCGTCATCGGCGCGCCGATCTCACTGTCGTTCCTGCTCGAATACGGCCTGTTCTCGGCCGCGGCGATTCTGATGGGCCTCATCAGCACGCCCGCACTCGCCGCGCATCAGATCGCGCTGCAGATCACGGCAATCCTGTTCATGGTCCCGTTTGGCATCAGCATGGCTGCGACCGTTCGGGTCGGTCATGCCGCCGGCCGCAACGATGCGCGCGGCGTGCGCCGCGCCGGCCTGATGGCGATGCTGCTCGGCCTTGCGCTCGCGGTCCTGTTCACGCTCGGCATCATCATCTTCAGGTTCGAGATCGTGCAGCTGTTCCTCGGCGCGGGCATGGCAGACGCCGAGGCGACGGTCGCGCTGGCCGCGACCTTGCTGCTGATCGGCACGACCTTCTTCATCACCGATGCGCTGCAGACCATCGCGGTCGGCGCGCTGCGCGGCATCAAGGACACGCGCATCCCGCTGCTGCTCGCCGTGCTCGGCTATTGGCTGATCGGCTTTCCCGCGTCGTACCTGCTCGGCCTCCACACCGCGCTCGGCGCGACCGGGATCTGGATCGGGCTATCGGTCGGCACCGGCATCTATGCAGCCCTTCTGGTGCTGCGTTTCCGGCGGCTGGCGCGATGACGAGACTACGCACTAGCCGTGTCAGGCGTCTCCTCGGGCTCGGGCCGATGCGGTTTTCCGGCCGATGCTCCTGCCCATTCGGCAACGACGCGCTCGAGATCGATCAGGTTCTGCCGCATCTGCTCAAGCGAGAAGCCGAGCGCGAAGAAGCGCTCGGCGGCATCGCCAGGCAGGCCCCGCGTGAGGCCCTCGCTGCGGACGGCGGCGACCTCCTCCGCATAGGCCTTGACCGCGACGTGGACCGGCCAGATTGCCGGCGGACCGGAGCCGTTGCGGATCGCAGCGGCAGAGCCGCGCAGATAGCCTGCGATGGCGTCGCTGACACGCGTCACCGGGCCCGACAACCTCGCCTGCAGCTCCGACGGCAGCGGCACCACGCTGGCGCGCCCGATCATCACCACGTCGTGGCGCAGCCGCAGGACGGTTCGCAGCAGCGGACCGGTGTCGGCGCCGGACGACAGCCGCGCGGAACGCTCGCGCTCGGCCTCGGCGCCGGTCGCGTTCAATGCGGTCAGCGCGGTGCCGATGCCGTCCTGGATCCGGTGCAGCGCGTCGTTGTCGCGGCCGCGCGACAGGCCAGCCAGCAGCTCGGTCATGGCGGCCGCAATCAGCTCCAGCAACCGGCCGGCAGCGCTCCTCATCTGGACGTGCGCGCGCGACGGCAGCACGATGAACGACACGGCCAGACCGGTGAGCGCGCCGACGGCGACCTCGAACACGCGGTCGACCGCCGAGCCGATGCCGTCGAGCTTGCCCATGGTCGGCACCAGCAGCACGATGACGGACGTCACCGTCGCCGCGTTGAGGCTCGGATTGATCGCGGCGATGAAGGCGAGTGGCGTCACCGCCAGGATCAGCATGCCGAGCAGCTGCAGCTCGCCGGAATGCGGAATGTAGACCGTGATGAGGCCGCCATAGAGCGCTCCGCCGATGGTGCCGAACATGTAGTCGCGCGTCGCCTTCAGCGAGCGTCCGACGCTGCCCTGCGTGACGATCAGCGAGGTCAGCACCGCCCACAGCGGCAGCTTCAGCTGAAAGGCCGTGGCGATCGCGAAGGCCAGCGTCGCCGCCACCGTGCCGCGGACGGCCAGCGCCATGTGTGGCTTGCGGGCGCGCACTTGGCGGAGCAGTTGCTTGAACGACGCCATCAATCACTCACCCCGAAAAGGACCAGCGCGATCCGGGCATGGCAGCTTCCCACCGGGACCGACCGGCTTGAAAGGCGGAATCAGTCTGCCTACGCTGGCTTCAACAAAGCGAGGAAACACGATGGCCCAGGAAACCGCAACGCTCGCCAGCTATGTCGCCGAGCTGAAATATGACGATATCCCGCCCGAGGTGCTCGACCGCGCCAAGGTGCTGACCCTCGACTTTCTCGGCAGCGCCATCCGCGCCCGCCGCGAGGCGGAATCGACGCCGTCGGTGGTGAAGATGCTGGCGGCGCTGAAGCTGGATTCGGCCGGCGAGGCGACCGTGTTCGGCGATTCCAGGACCTGGACCCCGGCGGTGGCGGCATTGCTCAACGGCACGATGGGCCATTCGCTCGACTTCGACGATACCCACGCCGATTCCTCGCTGCATCCGAGCGCACCCGTGGTGCCGGCCGCTTTCGCCGTCGGCGAAATGGTTGGCGCGTCCGGCCGTGAGGTGTTGACCGCGATCGTCGCCGGCTACGAGGTCTGTTGCCGGCTCGGCAACGCGCTCGACCCGACCTCGCATTATGCCCGCGGCTTCCACCCGACCGCGACCGCCGGCACCTATGGCGCGGCGGCCGCCGCCAGCAAGCTGTTCGGCCTGTCGGAGCAGCAGCTCATCTACGCCTTCGGAGTATCCGGCAGCCAGGCCGCGGGCTCGCTGCAATTTCTCGTCAACGGCGCCTGGAACAAGCGCTATCAGGTCGGGGCGTCGGCCATGAACGGCGTCATAGCTGCAACGCTGGCCAAGAACGACTTCGTCGGCGCGACCGAATCCGTCGAGGGCAAGCATGGCCTGCTGGTCGGCTACACCGATACGCCGCATCGGGAGAAGGCCGTCGCCGGTCTCGGCACGACCTATGAGACGATGAAGATCGGCGTGAAGCCCTATCCGAGCTGCCGCTACACCCATGCGGCGATCGACGCCATCATCGCGCTGCGCCGCGAGCACAATCTGACGCCGGACCAGGTCAAAAGCGTCGAGGTCGGCCTGCATCGCAACGGCATCACCCTGACGGGCGATGCCGCCACCAAGCGGCATCCGACCTCGATCGTCGGCGGCCAGTTCTCGATGTTCTTCACCGGTGCGCTGGCGCTCGACCAGGGCCGCTTCGGCTGGGACGACTACACGAGGCTGGGCGACACCGCGATCAATGCGCTCGCCGACAAGTTCGATGTCGTGCAGGACGACAAGCTCGAGCACGGCCGCAGCCATCCGTTCGGCGCGCGCGTCACCATCACCACCGAGGACGGCGTGCATGAGCGGCTGCACGACGATCCCTCGGGCGAGCCGACCTCGTTCCCCTCGGCGCAGGCGATGAGCGACAAGTTCATCACCCTGGCGCGGCCCGTCCTCAGCCGTCGTGCGGAAGACTTTGCCGACGCGATCCTGTCGCTGGAGCGGTTCGATCTGGTTGCGCAGGCGACCGCGCTGGGGAGAGCCTGAACCATGCGTCACTCGCCCCGCGTTGCGGCCATCACATCGCTGACGAGCTGCGCCACGCCATCGGCCTCCGGCGGCCAGTTCACGGTGCGGCCGAAGCGCGCGATGACGAGGCGCTCGGACGGAATGACGACGACATATTGGCCGATCGAGCCCTTGGCGAAGAACGCATCGCGCGGCCAGCCATGGGAGATGCGATAGTTGGCGCCAAAACTGTCGCCGCGATTGGTCCAGAAGCCGGCGCCGAGTCCGACGAAGGCACCGGGTGTCGGCGCGCTGACATATTCGACCCAGCCTTCGGGAAGGATACGGCGGCCGGCAATGACGCCGTCGTCGAGATACAGCTGGCCGAGCCGCGCCCAGTCGCGCGCAGTGGCCAGCATCTGGCTCGATCCCTCCGGCGTGCCGGCGGCGTCGAACTCGATCGTCACGCTGCGCATGCCGAGCGGATCGAACAGCTCGCGATGCGCAAAGCGCAGCACATCCGCCGCGCTGCCGCCAGTGGCATCGCGGATCAGATGAGAGAGGATGACGGTGTTGCCGTCGTGATAGTTGCTGACCGCCCCCGGCGTGGTCTCGAGCGGAATCGATTCGGCGAACGCGGCGCGATCGGCTTCGACGTATTTCATCCGATTGACCGGCTCGAGCGCCGACAACAGCGAGGCCTGCTGCGAGCTGCCGAGCGCGAGCCCCGCGGTGTGGCGCAGCAGGTGATCGACGGTGATGGCACGACGCGGATTGCCCTCGCTCTGCCACGCCGCGACCGGCGCGGGCGCGTGCAGCGCGAGCTTGCCCTGGCGGATGAGGATGCCGATCAGGGTCGCGGTCATCGACTTGGTCGCGGAGAAGCCAAGCAAGGGCGTATCCAGCGTAAAGCCCTGGGCGTAGCGCTCGGCGATCACCTTGCCGTCCTTCAGCACCACGACGGCATGGGTACGCCGGAACGGTGGCGCGTCGGGCTCGGCAAAGGCGCGATCGAGCGCTGCGGCGAGGGCTGGAGTGACCGGTGTCACGACACGCGGCGGGGCGATGTCGGGCAACAAGGCGGGCGTTGGCGCAGCCGGCCGGATGGCCGGCGAATCCGCCGTTTCGCCATGGTCCATATGACAGCCGAGCCCGTCGCGGAACACGGCGTGGCTGCGGCCAAGCCCGAGCAGGGTCACGGTGACATCCTTGGCGGCGCGATCGAGGCGGATGTCCATCGCCCAGGTCAGCAGCCCGGCACCGGGCATCGCGGCCTGCGTCTCCGACAAGATCCGGTCTGGATCGAGGCCGGAGACGAAAATCTCCGAGCACAGCACGCTGGCAATGAAGCCGGTCGCGACCTGGGGCACGTCGCGGGCGCGTGCGGCGCCGATGGCGAGGGCGCTCAGGGTCACGGTGGAGGCGAGAACGAGCAGCAGGCGGCGGCGGGTCATGGCAAGCTCCGGCAGTTGGACCTGCCGGACCACACCGCAACCGCAGCCCTGCGGCTCGCCGAATTCGAAACGGGCGCTGTCCGAAACCGGCGACGGCCTCGCCGATTTTGGAATTCCTCTGTGATTTCAATCCGGAGCTCATCACGCCGTCGACAGCCTCATGCGCCGGTACTCGGTCGGCGTCACCCCCGTCACCGCCTTGAAGGCGCGGTTGAACGGGCCGAGCGACTGGAACCCCGCGTCCATCGCGATGGTGATGACGGGCACCTCGGCCTGCGCGGGATCGGCGAGCGCGGCCTTGGCCTCCTCGATGCGGTGGTTGTTCAGGAACGTATTGAAGTTGCGGTAGCCGAGCTCGCCATTGATCAGCCGCCGCAGCCGGTATTCGGGAATGGAGAGCTTCGTCGCCAGCAGGCCGATGGTGACGTTCTCCTGGCGATAGATCCGCTCGTCCGCCATCAGCCGCATCAGCGCATCGACCAGCTTGCGGTTGGCGGCAGGCTCAGCCGCGTTGGCCACAGCCGCGGGCGCCTGCACGCTCGCCACGGCCGGGGGCGCCTCCGGAGCGAACACGTCCCCAGCCCCCACCTTGAGCAGCATCAGCGTCACCGCGCCGGCCACGGCCAGGAACATCGTCGCGTTGATCACATTGGCCAGCTCCGAGCCACCGCTGCCGATGGCCGCGATCTGCAGCAGAGCGTTCATGCCGCCATAGCCGAGCGCCGCCATGACGACGAAGGCGCGGACGCGCCGCCGCCGTTCGACGAGATCAGCCGACCACGTGCGGATCGTCTGCGCCAAGGTCAGGCCGACGAAGCCGAGCGCCAGCGCGTTGTTCGCGACGATCACCGCCCGCGCATGCCCGGATGGCCCGATCACCAGACAGCTGATCAGGCTGAAGCCGAACACCGCAAGCCAGATCAGGCCATGCCGCCAGCGCAGCGCGAACCCATCATCGAACAGCGCGCGGCAGAACAGCCAGAGCACGACGATGTCGGCGGTCGCGAGCGCAATCAAGGGCGCGGATGCGAGCGACGGCGCAGCAGCGCCGCCGATGTTGAAAGTCGCGGCGTGCGCGGCCGAGCCGAGCGCCAGCGCGATCGCAAGCCGCCCGACCAGCTGCCTGCCGAGGTCGCGTCCCAGCGACACGGCGAGCACCGCCAGCAATGCAATGGCGGCGGCGCGGAGCGCGAGATCGAGGCTGTCGAGCGGCATCGTCAGAGGTCCATTGTCAGCGGTGGAACACTAGGCCGGACCGCTCCTCCGTTCAAATCGCGGCCGCGCCGCGACCTCCTGCCCTGCCCTCGCCGCAGCAAAGCTGCTAAGCTCCCGCGACCACGTGTCAGGAGGGTCCCATGAGCTGGCAGCCATCGATCGATCCCGAATTCGGCGATCCCGCCTCCTGCGATGCGCTGGAGCACGTCATCGTGCCGCGCACCCGCGATCTCGGCGACGGCTTTGCGGTGCGCCGCGCGCTGCCGCATGGCCGGCGGCAGATGGTTGGCCCGTTCATCTTCTTCGATCATTTCGGCCCGGTGCAGTTCGTTTCCGGCAAGGGCATGGACGTGCGGCCGCATCCGCATATCGGGCTCGCCACCGTCACCTATCTGTTCGACGGCGCCATCATGCATCGGGACAGCGAGGGCAATGTCCAGGAGATCCAGCCCGGCGCGATGAACCTGATGACCGCGGGCCGCGGCATCGCGCATTCCGAGCGCACGCCCGACCTGCAGCGGCAGAACGGCCAGCAGATGCTGGGCCTGCAGAGCTGGATCGCGCTGCCGGTAGAGTCGGAAGAGATCGCGCCCAGCTTCCAGCATTATGCGGCGGGCGCGCTGCCGACGGTCAGCGACACCGGCTTCTCCGCGCGCGTGATCGCGGGCAAGGCGTTCGGAAAGGCCTCGCCGGTGACGATGGTCTCGCCCTGGTTCTATGTCGAGGTCACGGCGCAGGCCGGCACGGTGGTGCCGCTCGATCCTGACCATGAGGAACGCGCGATCTATCTGGTCGACGGCGAGGTCGAGATCGCGCGTGAGCGCCATGAGGGCCCGCGTCTCCTGATCTTCCGCCCGGGCGATGCCATCAGCGTGCACACGGTGAAGCCGACCCGGATGATGTTCCTCGGCGGCGACGCGCTGGAAGGGCCGCGCCACGTGTGGTGGAATTTCGTCTCGTCCAGCAAGGAGCGCATCGAGCAGGCCAAGCAGGACTGGAAAACCGGCCGCTTCGCCGCCGTTCCCCAGGAGCACGAGTTCATTCCGCTGCCGGAATAGGCTATTGCGGTCGCAACGCTCCCGTTTCGAAAGCCCTGTACGATGACCACGCTTCTCGCCAGCAATCTGCCGCTCCCGAAAATCGGCCGCGGCAAGGTCCGCGACATCTATGCCGTCGGCGACGACCGCGTGCTGCTGCTGACCACCGACCGCATCTCCGCCTTCGACGTCGTGATGACCGAGACCATCCCGATGAAGGGCGCGGTGCTGACGCAGATCTCGGCGTACTGGTTCAACGCGCTCGAAGGCGTGGTGCATCACCACATGATCTCGGCCGACACGGACGAGATCATCAGCGCCGTCCCGGAGCTCAAGCCGCATCGCGACGAAATTCTCGGACGCGCGATGCTGTGCAAACGCACCACCGTGTTTCCGATCGAATGCGTCATTCGCGGCTACCTTTCCGGCTCGGCGTGGAAGGAATATACGGCCCATGGCACGCTCGCCGGCGAGCAGCTGCCCGCGGGCCTGGTCGAGAGCCAGAAGCTGGAGCCGGCAATCTTCAGCCCGGCGACCAAGGCCGAGACCGGCCATGACGAGAACATCACCGTCGCGCGGATGCGCGAGGTGGTCGGCGACGAGACGGCCTACACGCTGGAGAGCATGACGCGCGCGATCTATACGCGCGGCGAGAAGCTGGCGCGCGAGCAGGGCATCATCATCGCGGACACCAAGTTCGAGTTCGGCCGCGACAAGGATGGCCACATCATCCTGATCGACGAAGTCATGACGCCGGACAGCTCGCGCTTCTGGGCGGTCGACGCCTATCGACCGGGCCAGCCGCAGCCGAGCTTCGACAAGCAGCCGCTGCGGGACTATCTCGATTCCGAGCGCAGGGCCGGCCGCTGGAACGGCGACGCCCCGCCGCCGCCGCTGCCGCAGAGCGTGGTGGATGCCACCAGCCAGCGCTATCTCGAAGCGTTCCGGCGGGTGACCGGGAGTGAGCTGAAGATTTGAGGGCTGCTTCGCACCATCGCCTGCTGTGAAGCTGGTGGGGACCCTCATGTTTGGACGTGACGTCGGAACTCGCACGTCATCGACGGTGCGCTCCCTCTCCCCGTTCTTCACGGGGAGAGGGTTGGGGTGAGGGGC
>NZ_BSCT01000061.1 GCF_030159255.1 Bradyrhizobium sp. SSBR45G
GCGCCAGCCTTGAGGCCGGCCGATCGCCGGCCTACCTCAACAGCACAGTTGCTCAAGGCGGCGCTGGACGCTGCCCTGAAGAAGGAACGCTCCGCGGTAACCATCTTAGTCAACTCGTTCGGCCGACCATGGACAGAAGACGGCTTCAGAACGAGCTGGGATAAAGCCTTCAAGAAAACGTCGCTGAAGGATCTGCATTTCCATGACCTTCGCGGTACTGCCGTGACGCGCCTCGCGCTGTCGGGCTGCTCCGTCCCGGAAATCGCGGCCATCACAGGCCATTCACTGAAGACGGTACAGGAGATCCTGGACGCGCATTACCTTGGCGGCCGTCTGGACCTTGCGGAATCTGCCATCCAAAAGTTGAGCGGCATGTACAGCTAGACGCGGAGAGCGAGCAGCGGATCTTGCCCGATCCGGGACGCTCGACTCCCGTTCACGGCAAATGTGCAAGACCAAACTGCGCGCAACTTCTCATTGCCGCGAGATCTGAACATCTACCTGCATGGGCGACAGGGCGCACGGACGGCGAACAGATTTTTCAAACCGGTCGTCAAACCGATGAGTAGGTTCCGCGCCCTATTTTGGCTAAGTCCTTGAAAGGCTTGGTGGGCGCACTAGGGCTCGAACCTAGGACCCGCTGATTAAGAGTCAGCTGCTCTACCAACTGAGCTATGCGCCCGGAGCTTGCGTCCGGAGAAAGCCTTCGCAAGAGCCGGTCGTTTAGCAAAGCGATTCCGGGATGTCCAGCGATCCCTGACGATTTTTCGGCAGTTTCGATGCAGAAAAACCGCCGGCGGGCGGCGGTTTTCCCCAGGTGAAATTCCAAGCGGAATCAGGCGGATCGGAGCCGGCCGTCAGAGGCGCCCGGAATCGGATTCCTCGTCGGACCAGCCCATGCGCCCCATCGGCGGATGGCCCATCGGGCCCGGGCCGAATCTGTTCTCGCCGAAGCGCGGGCCGTCCTCCGGGCCGCCCTCGCCACGCTCCATCCAACGGTGGTGGCGCGGACCGTCCGGTCCCATCATGCGCCCCATCGGCCGCGTCAGCAGCGACAGCCGGCGCTTCTGGCCATCGTCGAGCGTCTTGTAGAGCGGGTCGGCGGCATCGGCGACCTTCTTCATCGCATCCGCCGTCACCGCCATGGTGTCGGCGTGCTCGCGCAGCCGCGCCACCGGATCGACGTCCTTGTCCTGCGCGTCGTCCGGAGCCTTCATCCGCGCATTGGCGCGGTCGAAGCGCAGCTTGACGAGATCGCGCACGGCGCTCTCGACCGGCGGCCACAGCTTGTCCTGATCCGCATTCAGCTTCAGCCCGGCATGAACCGAGGCGATGCGCGCATCGAGCATGGCGGCGCGATCTTCCGGATTCATCCGCACATGATGCATGTGATCATGAAACCAGCCGCGCTGGGCGTAGACCGCGGTCGAGCCGGCAATGGCGAGCACGGCGACAGCGGCAATGGTGAACTTTCTCATGCCAACCTCCTTGGAAAGCCTGAGGGGAACATGAGCCTGCCGCCCCCGGCATTCAACTTACAGTTTGGACAGAGTGTACGACGTTACAAAGATGTAATTGCTTCAAATAGCTTTCTGTTTTTGCAATTCGGTTTCATTTCGTTGCTGCACCTCAAAGCATCCCGAGCATGCGCGGCAACCACAGCGAGATTTCCGGCACGTAGGTGACGAGCACCAGGAAGCCGAGCATCGTCAGCAGCCAGGGCATCACGGCGATGGTCAGCTCGGTGATGCCCATCTTGGCGATGCCGGAGGCGACGTAGAGGTTGAGGCCGACCGGCGGATGGCACATGCCGACCTCCATGTTGACGACCATCAGGATGCCCAGATGCACCGGATGGATGCCGAGCTTGACCGCGACCGGGAACAGGATCGGCGCCATGATCAGCACGATCGAGGTCGCCTCCATCACGTTGCCGGCGAGCAGCAAGAGGATGTTCACCACCAGCAGGAACACCGCCCAGTTGACGCCGGCGGTCGCCATCCAGTTGGCGATCTGCTGCGGGATGTTCTCGTTGGCCATCAGGAAGGAGAACAGCACGGCGTTGGTGATGATGTAGAGGATCATCGCACTCATGTTGGCCGAGCCGAGCAGCACCTTCGGCACGTCCTTCAGCGACATGTCGCGATAGACGAACACGGCGATGACGAAGGCATAGACGGCGCTGATGGCGGCGGCCTCGGTCGGCGTGAACTTGCCGGTGTAGATGCCGCCCAGCACGATCACGATCAGCAGCAGGCCCCAGACGCATTTGCGGAAGGCCGTGAGGCGCTCGGCCCAGCTGGCGCGCGGCAGCCTGGGATAGTCGTTCTTCCAGGCGCGGTAGAAGGTGGTGAAGCCGAGCAGGCTCGCCAGCATCAGGCCGGGAATGACGCCGGCCATGAACAGCTGTCCGACCGAGGCCGAGGACACGCGATGCCCCGCGGGATCGAGCGCGATGCTGCCGCCGGTCGCGACCGAATAGACCACCATGACGATCGAGGGCGGGATCAGGATGCCGAGCGCGCCCGAGGTGGTGATCACGCCGGCGCCGAAGCGCTTGGGGAAGCCCTGCTTGACCATCGCCGGCAGCATGATCGAGCCGATCGCGATCACGGTCGCGGGCGAGGAGCCGGACACCGCGGCGAACAGCGCGCAGGCCATGACGCCGGCCAGGCCCAGGCCGCCATACCAGTGCCCGACCATCGAGGTTGCGAAGTTGATCATCCGCCGCGCGACGCCGCCATGGGTCAGGAAGTTGCCGGCCAGGATGAAGAACGGGATCGCCATGATCTCGAAATTGTCGATGCCCGTGAACAGTTTCAGCGCGACCGATTCGGTCGGCACATTCGTCATGAAGAACACGAAGGACAGCACGGTCAGGCCGAGCGCGATCGAGATCGGCATGCCCGTCAGCATCAGGAAGATGAGCAGGCTGAAGATGAGGAGGCTGCTCATCGGAGCGCCTCCGTCGCATTGGCATCGACGCCTTCGACATAGGCGTGGTCATGATGCGGCAGCTCGTCGTGGCGCAGATAGTGCCAGGCGACCTGCAGGAAGCGGAAGCACATCAGGTAGGAGCCGAGCGGGATGCACAGATAGACCAGCCAGCTCGGCAGCTCCATGTCCGGCGTCACCTGGTCGGTCAGCGACAGGCCGTAGACGAACTTGGCGCCCATGGTGCCGATGACGGCGGTGAAGAAGGCCCCGCAGAGCAGGCCGAACAGGATCGTCACCTTGCGCAGCGACGGCCTGAGCATGTTGACCAGGACGTCGACGCCGACATGGATGCCGGTGCGGACGCCATAGGCGGCGCCGAACTTCGCCATCCACACGAACATGTAGATGCAAAGCTCCTGCGCCCAGGACATGTCGATGGGAAACAGGATCGGATACAGCAGCGGGATGCCGACCAGATAGCGGTGCAGCACGGCCAGGAAGATGATCGAGGTGGCCGCCGCGATCAAGAATGCGATCAGGATCTCCTCGAGCCGATCGAGGATGCGTAACAGAAAACCCAAGTCCCCTACCCCCACCAGTCGGATCGTCGCGACGCTTGGACGCGCCGTCTGCTTGTCTGGGCGCCCGCCCGGCGCCTTGCCGTCCTGATGCGCGGGCCACCCGCCCGCGCACCTCTCACTTCACGCCATCAATTGGTCGTGCCGCGGGTCTCCTTGAGGAACTCGTCGATCAAGGGCTGGCCGACACGCCCCGCCACGTCCTTGTAGACCGGCTGCATCGCCTTGCGCATCGCATCGTCCTGCGCCGGGGTCAGCTTGACCAGCTCCGACTTGCCGGACTTGCGGATCTCCTCCAGCGCGTCGTCGTTCTCCTTGGCCGACTGGTTATTGCCATAGGCCGTGGCCTCCTTCATCGCCTTGTCGCAGGCGTCGCGGAGGTCCGGCGGCAGGCCGTCCCAGAACTTCTTGTTCACGACCACGACGTAGCCGATGTAGCCGTGATTGGTCAGCGTGATGTACTTCTGCACCTCGTGCATCTTCTGGGTATAGATGTTGGAGGGCGTGTTCTCCTGGCCGTCGACGACGCCGGTCTGCAGCGCCTGGTAGACTTCGGAGAACGCCATCACCTGCGGGATGACGCCGAGGGTGCGGAACTGAGCGTCCAGCACCTTCGAGGACTGAATGCGGAATTTCAGCCCCTTGTAGTCGGCGGGATCGACCAGCTTCTTGTTGGCGCTCATCTGCTTGAAGCCGTTGTCCCAGTACGCCAGCCCGATCATCCCCTTCGGCTCGAGCAGCTTCAAAAGCCTGGCGCCGAGCGGCCCGTCGGTCACCTTCCGCAAGGTGGCGAGGTCCGGCAGGATATAGGGCAGATCGAACACCTCGAATTCCTTGATGCCGATCGGGCCGAACTTCGAGTTCGACGGCGCCAGCATCTGCACGGCGCCGAGCTGCAGCGCCTCGAGCTCTTCCTTGTCCTTGTAGAGCTGCGAGTTCGGATAGACCTCGACCTTGACCTTGCCGTCGGTGTACTTCTCGGCCAGTTCCTTGAACTTGTCGGCGGCGAGGCCCTTGGGCGTGTTCGAGGCCACCACGTGGCTGAACTTGATCACGATCGGATTGTCGGCCGCCTGGGCCGGGCCGGCGAGCGCAAAAGCCGCGAGCGACGCAGCGGTCGCGATCAAATGGCGGAATCTGACGTGGCGCAACTTGTCCTCCCGAAGTGTTCGGGGGGCATTGCAATGACGCCCCCGCTTTGTATGCCACCGACATTGTTAGCGGGTAGCCGGCGGGAATGCCATTGACCGTTAGCCGCAGACGCGGGATTCCCGTGCTGCAGCGCAATAGCGAGAGTCCGCCCGTTTTCTTCCGTCATTCCGGGGCGCGAGCAAAGCGAGCGAGCCCGGAATCCATAACCACGACCGGGAGTATGGATTCCGGGCTCGCGCTCCGCGCGCCAGGGAATGACGGAGTAAAACAATTCCAGGCTGCCTCTGAGCCAGGTCCGCCGCTCGCGTCTGCGATCGTTCCGGGGCCAACGCGCATTTGGCCGGCTCCGGAACGACGTCTTAAATTCCAGCTCAGCTCGCGGCAGCCGCCGCGGCCGCGCCCTGCGCCACGTCGCGCTGGCGCTTCATCACCAGCTTGTTGAGCGCGCCCAGATAGGCCTTGGCCGAGGCGACCAGCGTGTCCGGATCGGCGGCACGGGCCGTCATCGAGCGGCCGTCCTGCGACAGCCGCACCGAAACCTCGGCCTGCGCGTCGGTGCCCTCGGTGACGGCGTGGACCTGGTACAGCTCCAGCTTGGCCTCGTGCGGCACCAGCGACTTGATGCAGTTGAAGACAGCATCGACCGGACCGTTGCCCTCGCTCTCCTCGATCCTGGTGACGCCGTCGATGTCGAGCTTCATGGTGGCGCGCTGCGGCCCATGGGTGCCGGCAATCACGGTCAGCGACAGCAGCTTGATGCGGTCATGGGCACTCACCATGCCCTCGTCGACCAAGGCCTCGATGTCCTCGTCGTAGATGTGCTTCTTGCGGTCGGCCAGCGCCTTGAAGCGGACGAAGGCGTCCTCGACCTGGTTGCCGGCGAGCTTGTGGCCCATCTCCTCCAGCTTGTGGATGAAGGCGTGGCGGCCGGAATGCTTGCCCATCACCAGCGAGGTCTGCTTCACGCCGACCGTCTCCGGCAGCATGATCTCGTAGGTCTGCGCGTTTTTCAGCATGCCGTCCTGATGGATGCCGCTCTCATGCGCAAAGGCGTTCCGGCCGACGATGGCCTTGTTGTACTGCACCGGGAACGAGGTCGCGGCCGACACCACCTTCGAGGCGTGGGTCAGCTGGGTGGTGTCGATCTTGTTCCAGAACGGCAGCTTGTCGTTGCGCACGCGCATCGCCATCACGACCTCTTCCAGGGCCGCATTGCCGGCGCGCTCGCCGATGCCGTTGATGGTGCATTCGATCTGGCGGGCGCCGGCGCGAACGCCGGCCATCGAATTGGCGACCGCCATGCCCAGATCGTTGTGACAGTGGACGGAGAACACCGCCTTGTCAGAATTCGGCACCGTCTCGCGCACGCGCTTGAACAGGTCGTAATATTCCTCCGGCACGGCGTAGCCGACGGTGTCCGGGATGTTGATCGTGGTGGCGCCGGCCTTGATCGCGGCCTCGACGCAGCGGCACAGGAAGTCGAACTCGGTGCGGGTGCCGTCCTCGGACGACCATTCGACGTCGTCGGTGTGGTTGCGCGCGCGGGTCACGGAGGAGATCACCAGCTCGAAGACCTGCTGCGGGTCCATCTGCAGCTTGTACTTCATGTGCACCGGGGAGGTGGACAGGAAGGTGTGGATGCGGCCGCGCTTGGCCGGGCGGATGGCCTCGCCGCAGCGGTCGATGTCCTTGGCGCCGGCGCGCGACAGGCCGCAGACCACGGCGTTCTGGGTGCGCTTGGCGATCTCGTTGACGGCCTCGAAGTCACCGTCGGACGCGATCGGGAAGCCGGCCTCGATGATGTCGACGCCCATGCCGTCCAGCATGGCGGCGATGTTGAGCTTCTCCTCGAAGGTCATGGTGGCGCCGGGGCACTGCTCGCCGTCGCGCAGGGTGGTGTCGAAAATGACGACGCGGTCCTTGTCGGACTGAACGGGATTGGACATCTGCTTTCCTCGAAGTGTCGGGTGGTGCGCTTGTCTGTCAGGATCTCTGAAGATTGGGCGCTGAAGGGTGTTTCGGTGTCGAAGCAACCCCCTGAGTGCCCAGGCGCATCCCGCCCAGCCGGCCCTCAGGGGCAGCTAAGAAGCAGAAGCTCGATCGCGCCGATCAGGTCGGCGGGCTGCAGCGCGGCGAGCGCGATCGTCCGGGCGTCTGCCCCGGCGATGGCCTCGATCTCTGCGCTGCGAATCAGCATTGCCAAACCCTTTGCGAGAACACGAAAACAGTGCGGCAAAACCGTTGATGGATTGTTGCCGAGGTGCCCTCGCCCGAGCTTTTACCGGGAATGAAACGGCCTCGCAACGGAGAATAAGGGACAGGAGGGGTGACGTATTGGGCATCCTGCGTCAGATCTCCCTGGGGTTTCGACATCCATAAAGGTCCTGATTGCCCAGCGCCGCTCTCCACACCAACGGTGTCATCCCGGGCAAGGCCGCCAACGCGCCAGCGTTGGTGGCCGCTGACCCGGGATCCATACGCCGTGACGGATGTGGCTGGGCGAACTGGAGCGGCCATCGTGCCTCGCAGATCTCCCTGGGGTTATGGATCCCGGATCGGCGCACGCGTGGCCGCGTGCTTGTCCGGGATGACAGCGAAGGGTTGGTTGGCGGTGTCGGCATCTGCATCAGCACGCACCTCACCATCCCGCAGCACGATCGTGCCCAGGCTGATCATCAGCATCGAACCCTCGCAAAATCGAGGGTGCAGGGAAGGCCGGGCGTCTGCCGACACCCGCGGCCCCCGTGCGGAAGGAAGTGCACGGGGCAGGAACCACAGGTCCGGCCAGGACATCCCGGCCTCCCCTGCGCAACGGCTTTACGGCTTACTTCGTGCTCTCCCCGGGGACCGGCTTGATTGCCCCCGTCACCGGCGCGCTCGTCATGAACGCGACCGGCTTGACACCAGCTTCGGGGTGCCAGGACCACACGACTTGGCCGTCCGCAAGACGCCGGTCGTCCACCGGCGCCCCACGGCCATCGCTCCCCGCACTCCACGTATCGTGACGACGCGTACGCCCCTCTCCGATGAGGCGGGATGGCCGGGAGATAAGCATGATTTCTGAAAAAAAGAAAGTGATTTTTTGACGGCCAGATTCGGCATCGCCCGGCCGGCAACAAGCGCTTGCGCGAAGGGCCGTCCCGCAACAGACTGGTCCCATGACCGTTGCTCTCAAGATCATCGACGAGGCCCCTGGCCGGCACGCCCCGATTGCGCGACAGCTTCAGCTCGCCAGCGAGCGCATGACCTTGCGCGAGGTGCTGAAGCGCCGGATCGAAGAGGAGGTCGCAGCGATCAACGCCGCCGATCCCACCATCCGTCCGCTCGTGGTTGCCCCGAGCGAGGAGGAGACGCGACTGAACGGCGAGCGCGTGACCCGTCCGCTCCCGGTCGATGCCGCCCGGCAGCTCGCTGCAGCCACCGAGGCCTTCGAGCGCACGCGGATTCTGGTCGTCGTCGACGGCCGGCAGATGCTCGATCTCGACGAACCGATCACCATCACGCCCGGGACTGAAGTGCGATTCATCAAGCTGGTGCCGCTGGTCGGCGGCTGAGATCATGGATCTGATCAAACGGTTGTCGTCGCAGCAGACTAGCGCGGGATCGACAGAGCCGATGCCGGAGCGGCTCCCAGCGGACCTGATTGCCGCCTTCGAGCAGGAGTCTTCAGCTGCACCTTGGCACACCGAACTGTCTGATCTCCCGACCGCCAAAGCCGTGCTGTCGCGTCCGCAGAGCGAGTGGCCACTCTTCATGATACCCATCTTATCCCGGATGAAGGCGCTCGACGAACAGATCCGAAACGGCGTACCTCAGGACAATGGCTTCAATCCCTGGACCCGACTGGACCGGCTCGGATATCTCATAACGGAGTTGCTGGACGAAACCCTTCCACTCACAGAGAGTCAGCTGGCGACCTTGCTACGCATCTGCGGCGAGAACGTCTATAAGTTCCGCCACAAGATGGCCTACGACCGGCTGCTTCGCCAAATCAAGCCGCTGGCCGAGCGCACGGCTCCTAACAGCGAGCTTGCCGACGCAATCATCTTCTTTGCCACCGCCATGCGGGCCCCGGGAGGAGCAGGCAAAACGTTTGCCGCGCGCGTGGAAAAGCTCGTGCCGCGCGCTTTCGAAGGACCGGTGCTGCTCTCCAGCGACTGGGCCAAGCAAGTGCTCGCGCAGCCGTTCACGAACCACCAACATCAGGCGCTCGTCCTCGCCATCGGCGCCGCCGGAAAATCAAAGCCGAGCGCGAAATTCCTCAACACCGCGCACGAACTGATGGCGCAGGAGGCCGCGCTCGCCGAGCAGGTCATGAGCTGGATCGAGGCCTACACACCCGATCCTCAGGCGGCAGACCCCAACGAGGATACGATCCGGAGCCTGATCTGGATGATGGCGGCCTCCCCACAGGATTTCGTCGCGCCCCGGCTCGGCCGCCATTGCGAGCTGTGCTTCAAGAAGATCCCGATGGTGGGCGCGCATTCGATCAAACTCGGCAATGCGACGATCCAGGCGCTGGCCGCGCTCGGCACGCCACTCGCCATCGCCGAGTTGACGCGGCTGAAGAGCCGCATCCGCTATCCGCTGGTGGTGCGCCGGATCGCGGCGACGCTCGACGAGCTTGCGGCAGACAGGCAGATCAGCGCCGCCGAACTCGAGGAGATCGCGCTGCCGACCTTCGATCTGACACCGGCCGGCGAACGCGTGATGCCGATGGGCGACGGCGCGGCGATCCTGCGCATCACCGGCAGCAAGGAGGTGACGCTGAGCTTCCGCGCGGGCAGCGGCCGTGAGACCGCCTCCCCGCCCGCAGCGCTGAAAGACGCGGCGCCCGACGTGCTGGCAACGGCCCGACGCCTGCGCAAGGAGATCGAGGCCGCGCTGGCCGGACAATCCGCACGCATCGAACGGCTCTATCTCTCGGAACGCGAGATTCCGCTCGCTGACTGGCGCGCACGCTATCTCGATCATCCGCTGCTGGCCGGGATGACGCGGCGGCTGATCTGGCGGTTCACCTCGGCGACAGGCGGCGTCGCCGGCCTGCCGCGCGGCGACAGCGCGATCGAGGACGTCGAAGGCCGTCCTCTCGCTCTCGACGCCGGAACGACCGTGTCGCTCTGGCATCCGATGAGCAACAAGGCCTTGCACGTCCTCGCATGGCGGCGCCGCCTCGCGGCCTGCGGCATCACCCAGCCGTTCAAGCAGGCACATCGCGAGATCTATTTGCTCACCGAGGCCGAGCGCACCACCGACATCTATTCCAATCGCTTCGCCGCCCACATCATCCGTCAGCATCAGTTCAAGGCTTTGTGCGACCAGCGCGGCTGGACCTACCAGCTGATGGGCGCCTGGGATTCGCACAACACACCGACGCGGCCGCTGCCGGAGCACGATCTGGTCGTCGAGTTCTGGGTCAACGGAATCGAAAATGCGGAGATCGGCCATACCGGCGTGTACGACCTGATCGCGACGGATCAGGTGCGTTTCGTTGCCGCTAATGGCGAAACGTTACGGCTCGCCGACGTTCCGCCACTGCTGTTCTCGGAGCTGATGCGCGACGTCGACCTGTTCGTCGGCGTCTGCAGCGTCGGCAATGATCCCAATTGGAGCGATGGCGGACCGGAGGGCGCCTACCGGGACTACTGGCAGTCCTACGCGTTCGGAGATCTGAGCCCGTCCGCCAAGACCCGCGGCGAGGCGCTGGCGGGCCTGCTGCCGGCGCTGGTGATCGCCGACCGCTGCACGCTGGATGACCGTTTCCTGACCGTGCGCGGAAACCTGCGCACCTACAGGATTCATCTCGGCAGCGGCAACGTCCAGATGGAGCCGAACGGCCAGTATCTCTGCATCGTGCCCGGACGAGGCAAGTCCGCCGGGCCTAGCTCCGGCGCCCTGATGCTGCCGTTCGAAGGCGATGCGACGCTCTCGATCATCCTGTCCAAGGCGTTCCTGCTCACCCGGGACGACGCGATCACGGATACGACGATCACCCGGCAGATCGCGGGTTGAGCGGCCGCGAGAGCATCATGAGGTGCTCCCTCCGTTGCGCCGACATAGGCGGCGGACGCTGCCCGAGGCACATCAATCCAGCAGATCCCGACAGCCGAGATCATCCACCGCGAGAAAGATGCGTTCGAGATTGTTCCACCAGATCAGCGGCGGGATGTTCGACATCGCCTGGCCGATCGGCGTCGTGGCCTGCCACAGCACCGCCAGGCGATAGTCCTCGGCCAGCGCGGCACGATCGTAGCCGGTGACGCCGCTCTCGGTCAGCGCGACGTGATAGTCGTCGAGCAGAGCGCGCTCCATCTGCTGGCGCCGGTCCGGATACCAATGCAGCGCCATCATGTAGGCCAGATCGTCGGCGGCGACGTCGACGCGCCAGCAATCCCAGTCGAAGATCCGGACGTCGTCGCCGCCATCGCGCGGCAGGAAGATGTTCCAGACGTGCGAGTCGCCATGGACGATCGTCATGTTGCGATGGGAGCGATGATGCGTGTGGAGCCGACGCCCGTTGGCGATCAGACGCTCGACCAGCCGGCGCCGCTCCGCCGGCAGCAGATGGCCGAAGCGATCAACGAAGCCGGCGAAGCTGCGGTCGAACTGCTGCAGGCCGGCGTCGATGGCGCTGTCGTCCTGCAGGACGCCGACCGACGCGCCGAGGCGCGGGTCGTCCCACCACGCGGCGTGAAGGCGGGCCCGGGCGCGCAGCATCTGCGCGCATTGCTCCGGGTTCGGCGGCAGCGGCCAGGCCGTCGCGACGAGATGCGTCGCGGAGAGGTCTTCGAGCAGAATGTGCCACGCCCGGGTCTCGGCGTCCCAAGCGGCGTCGAAGCAGCGCAGTAGCTGCGGGCACGGCTTCGCCGCGGCGACCTGATCGTAGAACGCGACCTCCTGCCGGCCCGCATCCCAGTGCGCATTGCCGCGCCGGTCGGCGCGGCCGGTCTTGAGGACGAGCGAGCGCGGCGCACCGGGCGCGTCACCGTCATAGGCCAATCCAAGACGCATGATCTCCGACAGCACCGTCGTCTGTGCGCTCTCCACGACGACATCGGCCACACGGATGTGAGCAAGGCCGGGCGATTTGCGAAGCACCTCGGTCAGGCGTTCGGGGCTCGCCGCGTCCGGCAAAGCGGTCTGTGTCGTCGTGGACATCGGGGGTCACCGGTCGATCGGGAGGGAAGTCGAGGTGTGGAAGCGGGCCTCAGCGCGGTGGCAGGCGCATGCCCCGCATGTCGCGGCCGCCCTGATGCTACGCCAGATCCATCACAATTGGTATCATTTGGCGCCCGATCGGGTCATGCGTCGGCGTGCTACAAGCGGCCGTCATGACCAACCGCATCCTCCTCCACGGCGTTCCGGATACGCCCGCGATCTGGGGCCCGCTGATCGCGGCGCTCGGTGAGACCGTGGCGGTGCCCTGCCTGCCCGGCTTCTGCGGCGAGGCCCCGGCGGGTTTTGCATGCACCAAGGACGGCTACGCGGACTGGCTGGTGGCGCTGATCGAGGCGCAGCATGCGGCGTTCGGGCCGCTCGACCTGGTCGGGCATGATTGGGGGGCGCTCTTGGTGCTGCGCGCGGCGTCGCTGCGGCCGGAGCTGGTGCGGTCATGGGCGGTGGCCGGCGCGGCGCTCGATCCGGACTATCGGGGACATCGCATCGCGCGGATCTGGAATACGCCGGTGTTCGGCGAGATCTTCATGGCGGTGTCCTCGCAACGGGCGATGGCGCGGATGTTCCGGCAGAGCGGGCTGCCGCCGGAGCTCGCCGCGCGCGAAGCCACGGCGTGGCTGGCGCCGATGCGGCGGGCGATTCTCACGCTGTATCGCTCCGCCGACGGGCTGCGCTTCAAGGGCGACTGGATCGCGCGGCTCGCACAACTGCCGCGGCACGGACTGGTGATATCAGGCACGCAGGATCCCTTCGTGCCGCTCGACACCCTCAGCAGGTTTGCGCAAGCCCACGGCGCGCCGCTTCATGTCGAGCGGGACGCCGGCCATTGGAGCATCGTCGAGCGGCCGCAAGGCATCGCGGCGGCGCTGCGGGCGCATTGGGCAAAGTGAGCGCGACCGAAGAAGATCTCAGTCCGGCAAATAGTTGACGCACTGAACACGGTCGCGCACAATCCAGGATAACTTCAAGTCAGATTCACATGACCGCCTTCACTGTCCGTCTATCGGATGCAACGGCCGCAAAGCTCGACGAGCTGGCCGAGCGGCTCGACCGTCCGCGCTCCGAAGTTGCTGCGCTAGCGATCGAGGACTTCGTCGAGCGCGAAGCCTGGCAACTCGCCGAGATCGAGGCGGGGCTCGCCGAGGCTGCTCGGGGAGATTTCGCCAGCGACGCTGAACTGGCCCAGGTCATAGCAAGGTATGTAAAGCCTGCCGGACAAGTATGAGCCCGCGTCCAATTCGCTGGACCAACCGGGCGCTGCGGATGCGCGCGTTGCGCTTGTCCGGGACGACACTGAATATGAGGAGAACGCCGGTGGCCGTATGACGTCATTCTATGGACGCTCCGCGGTGGATTCTCGATTGGCCCACAATGCCAGCCACACATTCGCTGTCGTCCCGGGCAAGTCCGACAACGCGAAAGCGTTGGCGGACGCTGACCCGGGACCCATACTCCGCGGCCGACGTGGCTGGGCGAGAAAGGTCGGGCAGCGTGCCTCGCACAACTCCCTGGGGTTATGGATCCCGGATCGGCGCGCGCTTGCCGGACAACGCTTGCGCGTTGCCGGGAGCGCGCTTGTCCGGGACGACACCGAATATGAGGCGAGCGCCGGTGATAGCATGACGTCATCGATGGACGCTTCGTCGTGGATGCTCCGTTGGCCCACGACGCCAGCATAGTGCTCGTTGCTGCGCCATCTCGTCTACGAGGCACAAATCGAATAGCGCCGGATCGGGCGTGAAGCAGCCGCTCACACTCGGCGCTGCGCAAAGCTCCTCCCGCAAAAGCTCCAGTTTTGCGGCGCGCGCGCTCATCATCACGCAATCTTTGATTGCTTGTCGCGCTCCGATAGCATGTCCTGCGCGCCATTTGCCGGGGAAAAATGCCATGTTGCATGTCAGAACCAGATTCTGGTTTGCCGTCGCCCTGCTGCTCACCTGTCCGCTCGCGCGCCACGCCGGAGCCGAGGAAATGAGCCGGGCCGGCTTTCCGCAATCCGAATGGCCCGCCACCGCGCCCGAGGACGAAGGGATGGACTCGGCCGCGCTGGCGAAGCTCGTCGCGTCGGGCAAGACGATGCGGTTCGACAGCCTGCTGATCACGCGCCACGGCCGCATCGTGCTCGATGCCTCCTACGCGCCCTATCACGCGGACGAGCTGCACATCATCAATTCCGCGACCAAGGCGGTGGTCGCCACGTTGATCGCGATGCTGCAAAAGGATGGTGTGCTCGACAGCCTCGATCACCCGGTGCTCGACTTGTTTGGGGATCGCAAGATCGACAATGTCGACGCGCGCAAGCAGGCGATCACCGTGCAGCATCTGCTCAACATGACCTCCGGCCTGGACTGGGACGAAGGCTATATGGGCGGCACGGAGACATCGATGTTCGAGATGGGACGGAGCCCCGACTGGGTCCAGTACGTTCTCGACCGGCCGATGGCGCATGCGCCGGGCGAGACCTTCTACTACAACAGCGGCAACTCGCATCTGCTCTCCGCGATCGTCACGAAGCTCACCGGCAAGAGCGCGGATGACTTTGCCAGCGAGAGACTGTTCGCGCCGCTCGGCATCACCGAGCACGCCTGGTTCAAAGATTCCAAGGGGATTTCCAGCGGCGGCTTCGGGCTGGCGCTGCGGCCGCGCGACATGGCGCGGATCGGCTATCTGTATCTGCGCGGCGGCCGCTGGGGCGAGCAGCAATTGCTGCCGCCCAGCTGGATCGAGGCCGTCAACCACGCCACGACCAGCATGAAGGCGCCGTTCGATCCGGGCCTGAACTATGCCAACCAGTTCTGGGCCCTGCCCGACCGCAGCGTCGTCATGGCGGTGGGCTATCATTGCCAGATCATCATGGTGCTGCCCGCCGCCGACATCGTGGCGGTGACGACCGCCCGTGACTTCTGTCCGTTCCGCAAGCTCGCGAACGACATCCTCGCCACGGTGAAATCGAGCGATGCCTTGCCTGCCGCGCCCGAGGCTGCAGCGGCCCTCGCCGCGGCCGTCAGCGACGCCGCGGCGGAGACACGAAGCACTGTTGGCGCCGTGCCGGACATCGCGGCCAGTATCTCGGGCAGGACCTACAGCTTCCCGCCCGGCCCGCTCGGCGTCAACGCGATCACGCTCGATCTCACCGGACCCGACCCGCATGTCGCATGGGACATCCCGCGGCAAGGCGGCGATGGCGGCGTGCTGCATCTGTGGAGTCCGATCGGCCTCGACGGCGCCTATCGCAAGACGAAGCAACCCCATCCCTGGGAGCCCTACATCTACCGGGCCATGAAGGGCAGCTGGACCGACGCTACGACGTTTGCAATCGACGTGCAGTTCATCGGCCAGGGCGAAGAGCGCACCTGGCGGCTCAGCTTCGATGGCGACAAGGTGACCTTCAAGACGAAGGGCCGTTACGGCAAGGAGCTGGCGATCGAGGGGCAAGCCGTCAAATGACGTCGGAGAAGCTCGGTACGCGCCCCTACGCCTTGGCCAGCCCCGCGCCGCGGGCGCGGCGGATGGCGTTGGCGGCGATGACGATGTGCAGCAGCAGCGACAGGCCGAAGCCGAGCGCATGCTGCGCCGATGTCGCGGGGATCGTGAGCACCGTCACGAGGCCGAGCGGAATGAACAGCACGATGCCGGTGACGAGGCCCGGATTATAGCCGCGGAAGCGCAGCGCCGGGCCGATATGGCCGACCGAGTTGACCAGCATCAGATACGGCGCGACCAGGGCCCAGGCCGGGCCGGCGATCCATGCGACGTAGAGCGCGGCGAGATCGATGCCCCAGACCGCGCCGCAATTGACCCAGAGCACGTCGCCCGTCGTCAGCGCCTCGCGGCCGCCGAACATCACGGTGTTGACGAAGCGGCGGAAGCGGTCGCCGGCGTGCTCCTCGACCTGGTGGATCATGTAGCCCGGCGAGTGCAGGAAGATCAGCAGCAGCGCCAAGGGCCAGTCGGCCGACAGCAGCGGCACCAGCGCCAGCAGCGCGGCGGCCATGAACACGGCACCGGCGACCCAGTGGCGGGCGAGGAGATCGAGCATCACCTATTGATGCGCGAGTCGGCCGGCCTTGCCAAGCCGGGTTCCCCCGGGGGAAACACCAGGTGTGGCGCGTCTAGCCCGGCTCGGTGTCGCCGGGCCGTCTGGCGAGCTTCTCCAGGCGCGCCTCGGACGGCGACGGGCTCCGAAGCTCGCGGATCGCGCGTGACAGCTCCTGGTCGGACATCGGGTGCGCCGGCTGTTTCCGCCGCCCCTCGCTCGGCACTGGCGCGATCGTCTCGATGGCACCGCTGCCGCCGAACCATCGGCGCAGCCTTTCAAGGAACGCGATGTGGGGCACAGCCGTTCTCCCGATGCGGCGGCCTGTAATTCGCTCCGCCCCCCCCCGGATACCATCGCGAGCTTAATAGGAACCGCGGGCCGCTCCGTCTCATTTGATACGTCGAGGCAGCACCAAGCGCGATGTCCATGGAAGCCGACAACATCGTCCTCAACAAGCTCAAGCAGCATTCCCGGCTGGCGGGCGACGACATCGCCGAGATCGGGCGCTTCAGCTTTGCTCCGCGCGAGCTGGCCGATCATGAGGACCTGATCCGCCAGGGCGACGAGCCGGATCGCTCCGTCGTCGTGCTGTCGGGCTGGGTGGCGCGCTATCATCTGCTGGCCAACGGCGGCCGCCAATATCTGTCGTTTCACATGGCCGGCGACTGGCCGGACGCACAGGCGCTGTTCCTGGACCGCATGGACCATGCGGTCTGCGCGCTCGGCCCGGTGGTGGTGGCCGGCGTCGCACACAAGGAGCTGACGCGAGCCATCAGCCGGCGGCCGGCGCTCGGCTTTGCGATCTGGCGCGAGACCTTGATCGACGCGGCGATGTTCCGCGAGGCGATCACCAACAACAGCGCGCGGGCCAAGCCGGCGCGCATGGCGCATCTGTTCTGCGAGCTGTTCTACCGCGCCCGCGCGCTCGGGCATGTCCGCGACGACCAGTTGCGGCTGCCGCTCAGCCTGATCCAGCTCGGCGAAGCGCTGGGCATGGCGATCGCGACCGTGAACCGCACGCTGGGCGAGCTGCGCGCCAGCCGCGCCGTCGATTTCCGCGCCGGCACGTTGACGGTGCACAACTGGCAGCGGATCTGCGCGATCGGCGATTTCGATCCCGGCTATCTGCATCTGAAGCAGCCGCGTTAGCAACCGGCGGCCACAGATCTCATGCGAAAGGTCTCGCACAGCAGGATGCGGGCGATGGCCTCGCCCGCATCCGCTTGTTCAGCGCGTCCGCACTAGCGATGCGACCGCGGTCAGATGCCCTTGGTGACGAGCGTGACCACGTAGGTGTAGGGCCCGTTCGGGCTCTTCTCGGCGATCCAGGCGCAGCTCCAGTCGGAGCCGTAGCGCAAGCCGGTGTCCCAGCCCGAGCCGCCGCCGTGCTCGTTGTCCCACGACCAGGCCTTGCGGTCCTTCTGCGGATCGGCGGGGAAGCCGTTGTTGTAGACGGCAATCTGCCCCTGCTGCGCACGGAACGGCGCGCCGGTGGTCCACTTCAGCCACAGATTGCCCTGCTCCTCATAGGAGGTCAGCGTCCATGGGAATGATTTGGACGCGGTCTGCGGATTGGTGCTGGTGGCCGAAGCCTGCTCAACGACTGCCATGATGGTCTCCGTTCAAAATGAGATGAAAAATTTCACGTTTCTGGCTGTCTAAACGACAACCACAGCTTGCATATACAACTAAGTTCGCGCGATCAATGGAGCGTCCCGCACAACCCCGTGATCGCGCG
Organism: Bradyrhizobium sp. SSBR45G; assembly: GCF_030159255.1. Classification (GTDB taxonomy): domain Bacteria; phylum Pseudomonadota; class Alphaproteobacteria; order Rhizobiales; family Xanthobacteraceae; genus Bradyrhizobium. Next base: position 17,621 of record NZ_BSCT01000061.1, read on the forward strand.
TGAGACGTGGCGCCGCAGATACGGGCGCGCTCAGATGCAGAGACCGATGAGCTTGATGTTGAGATGACAGTCCTTCGACGCGGGCGGCTTCGCGCCCCAGCGCGTCTGCGGCTTCGAGTCGGACCTGGCGTCGGACTTGGCATCAGGCCTGGCCTGCGCGACGGCCGGCTTGCCCTTGCTCTTGGGGCTGCCTTTCGGCCTGTCCGAATCGTAGTCGCCGGCGATCACCATCGCCCAATAGGTGCGCTTGCCGCTGGTCGTCTTCGCGCTGGCGATGCCGACCTTGGTGGCCTTGGGCAGCAGCAGGTTCTTGCGATGGCCGGCCGAGTTGATCCACTGGCCGAGCGTCTTGTCGAAATTGTCGTAGCCATAGGCGATGTTCTCGGCGGCGCGGCCGGCCTTCGACGGCGCGACGCGGCGGTTGAACGGGCCGAGCACCTCGTGGCTGAGATCGTCCTTCTCGGCCATCGCCCGCGCCTGCTCCATCGCGATGCGGTCGAGCGTGGCGTCGCGCGTGACGCGGCCCTCGCCGTTCTTGAGGCGGAACGCCGAGATCTGCTCCGCCGGTGCCGTGTCCTGGGCTGCGGCGGCCGGGATCATCAGCAGGGTGGCGAGCAGCATCGCACCAAGACCACGAAGCGTCGTCATGCGAGGTCCACCGCCGCGAGCGGATAGACGTCGATCGCCGGCTCCTCATAGGGATGCGCCGCGCGGATCGCGCTCAGCACGGTCCTGAGCCGCTCCCCGGAGCACACGGTCTCGATGCGCTCCTCCTCGACCGTCTCAAGCCGGCCCACGGCGCCGATGGCGGGATGGGCGCCGGCGAGCGGCCGAAACCGGCCGATGCCCCGCACGGTAAACGAACAGTTATCATAATTGCCGATACGCCCGGCGCCGGCCTCCCCCATCGCGCGGCGTATGGCCTCTCCGTCCGCCACGGGTACATAGACGACGATCTTGTAGGTCTGCATCGGGCTCGTGATCCGCCAAGACGATCACACGCGCGTTACCATCGCCGGCCGGATGGTGCAATTTGCGCCCGGTCACGCGCGGTCACAATCGCGCCAGCGCCAGCTCTAGGGCCTGATGACCAGCCATTCCGAAACGCGTCTTGTGCGCCGCAGCAAGTCCGCTACTTATCCGTCAGCTCGATTTTCCCCCCGTCATCGACATCACGGAAGGCCCCAGCTTTGGCTGACACCAGTGCCGACACCATCGAAATCGTCCGCCACCAGCCGATGGCCTTCACCGAGTTCGTGATCGTGATCGCGGCGATCATGGCGCTGAACCCGCTCGCCATGGACATGATGCTGCCGGCGCTGCCGGACATCGGATCGGCGTTCCACATCGGGGTCGCCAACCGGGTGCAGGCGGTGCTGACGGCCTTCGTGATCGGCTTCGGCTTCGGCCAGTTCGCGATCGGTCCGCTGTCGGACAGCTTCGGCCGCCGCCCGGTGCTGCTCGGCGGCATGGTGCTTTATGTCATCGCCAGCCTGCTCGCGATCGCCGCGCCGTCATTCGAGACGCTGCTGCTGGCACGCGTGCTGGAAGGCCTCGGCACCGCGGCGACGCGCGTGATCGCAACCTCGATCGTGCGCGACTGCTATGCCGGGCGCCGCATGGCCAGCGTGGTGTCGCTGGCGATGATGGTGTTCATCGCCATTCCCGTGGTCGCGCCGGCGTTCGGCCAGGCCGTGATGCTGCTGACGCAGTGGCGCGGCATCTTCGTCGTGCTGACCATCTACGGCATCGTCGCGCTGCTGTGGACGATCTTCCGCCTGCCGGAGACGCTGCCGGACAACGAGCGCAAGCCGTTCTCGGTGGCCTCGATCAGCGCCGCCTTCCGCGCCACGCTGACCAACCGCCAGACGCTGGGCTACGCGCTCGCCGCCAGCGGCATTTTCGGCGCCGTGCTGGCCTATGTCCTGTCGTCGCAGCAGCTGTTCACCGGCGTCTATCATCTCGGCCATTATTTTCCGCTGGCGTTCGCGGCGATCTCGGCCACCATCGCGGTGGCGGGCTTCCTCAATGCACGCCTGGTCGGCCGGCTCGGCATGCGCAAGATCTCGCACAGCGCGCTGATCGGCTGCGTCGCGATCGCGCTGGTCTGCTTCACGGCGGCGCTGCTCGGCGCCCTGCCGCTGTGGCTGTTCATGGTGCTGTCGGGCGCGATGATGTTCTCGTTCGGCCTGATGTTCGCGAACTTCACGGCGCTCGCCATGGAGCCGCAGCGCGCCAATGCCGGCACGGCCTCCTCGCTCTACGGCTCGATCACCACCCTGCTCGGCATGACCGCCGGCGCCGTGGTCGGCCAGGCCTTCGACGGCACGCCGCTGCCGTTCGCGACCGGCTTTCTCGCCTGCACCGCGACCGCGTTGGCGATCGTGCTGATCACCGAGAAGGGCCGGCTGTTCCACGGCGCGGCCAAGCCGGTCTAGACCCAAGCCGGTCTAGATGCACGGCCCCTGCCCGCGCTGCGGGCACAGCTTCAGCACGCTCGACAATGTCAGCAGCAGCCGCGCGCTGCGCGTCGAATTATCGGGCGCGCGGTAGCCGAGCGGCACGGCGACGCCGAGATCGGCGCGCCAGTCGTTGGGGAAGGTGAAGCGCATGCCTGCCCCCGCCGAGGTCAGCGCCACGCCATCGGACGGGCGAAAGCCGTCGTTCCAGGCAAGCCCCGCATCGAAGAAGCTGTAGAGCTGATAGCTCTTCAGATAGGCCCAGTCCGGCTTCTGCTCGAAGCGGACCTCGAACGTGCCGGCGATGCCGTTGTCGCCGCTGATCTGGGCGCTGCCATAGCCGCGGCCATAAGCGAGGCCGCCGAGATAGAATTGCTGCGAATTGTACAGCGGTCCCGAGGCGAGCTGGCCGGCGGCGGCGATCTTCAGCGACCACGCCTCCGACAAGGTCTGGTAGCGCGTGAACCAGCCATTGACCACGGAGAAGCTCGGCGCTGCGCCGACGCGCGACGCCATGACATCGCCGGCCGGGGTCGCGCCGAAGACGTTCAGCCCCTGCCTGTAGGCCAGCGTCAGATAGTTGTCGCCGCCGATATCATCCTTCCAGCGATAATCCCCGGTCAAGGTCAAGGTCCGGATGCGGTCGCGATACCAGATGCCGAACAGGTCGCGCTCGGTAACGTCGCTGAAGGCGGCGGCGAGCGTCAGGTTGAGGGATGCGCGCTGCGACTGGATCGGCGCGAAGCCGCCGCGCAGCTCGTATGTCTCGGTCACGGTGTTGTCGTTGAAGAGCCGCCTGACGTCACCCGGCCGCACCTCGCTGTAGAGCGCGGACGCGCCGATGTGAGCCCCATCGATGCCGACCGGCACGTCGTAGGACAGCCGCCCGAACGCGAGCTGGCGCGGGTCTGCGGGTGTCGTCGAGAGGTTGGCGGTGAGCGTGTCGCCCGGCAGCAGATAGGAGTTGAACGCCGCGGTGGCGTAGCTCTGCCAGGGGCCGACGGTCGAGGAGCCCAGATTGTCGACGCCAGCGAAGCCGTAGACGTGCCAGGTCTTGAGCTCGAGCACGAGGCGGAAATGGCCGGTGGTGCCGCCGATCTCCTCCAAGGTGGAGTCGACGAGGCGCACGCCGCCGCGGCTGTTGATCAGCAGCAACTGCCGTTCCAACGTCGCCAGCCGCGACGGCTGCTCGGCCAGCACGGGACCCAGCATCGGCCGGATGCCGAACTCCTCCGCGCCCTCGCCCTTCAGGCTCACCTCGGTGATCCCGCCCTCGATGACCTGGATCCGTACCCTTCCGTTGCTGATGTCCTGCGCCGGGACGATCGCCCGGCTGAGATGATAGCCGGCCGCGCGATACTGATCGCCGATCGCGGTCGCGATGGCGGCGAGATCGGCCTGCGACACCGGCTTGCCCAGATAGGGCTGATAGGCCGCCGCCAGCTGCTCGGCCGGCAGCGCTGATGCTCCCGTCAGGACAACGCCGCGCAGGGTGAACAAAGTCTTGCGGTCGCCGCCGCCGCTTTGCGTTTCGAACTGCGGCGCGCGCGGCCGCGGCGGCGCCGGCTGGGCGGAACGTGACTGCTCGTCGAAAACCTTCTCGGTCTGGCGCGGATCGAAGCTCGGCTGGCTGACCTGCTGCGCATGCGCGGCGCTGGCGAGCCCGATTGCAGACAGGCAGAGCGATGTCGCAACGGCGGTTCCTCGCAACGGCCGCAACGCCTGCCGTGCGGGCATACCGGCGCGCCGGCCCGCAGGACGCCCTACTCTCTCGATACGACAAGCACGCATGCTTCGTTTTTAGTTTGTTAAGGTCAATGAAGCGTAAATGCGTGAACAAAACTCGGTCACAACTCCTAAGGGTCTCTTGAAACATTTCGATTAGTTTCAAAGACGACCAACGACCCGAGTCGCTATCATGTCATTCAAGCGCCTGCTGATACTGATCGCGTGCCTGCTGGTCCCAACGCCCATGGCGTTTGCGGCCGACGGCGAGCCGTGGCTGGTGAGCAAATCATCCGGTGACGTCTGGGTCACGAGCCAGGGTGCAGCCCAGGTATCGCTCGGCCGCGAGGATGCGCTGAAGCCGGGCGACATGATCCGCACCGGTCCGAACGGGCGGGTGCGGCTGACGCGCGGCGCCGAGACCATCGTGATCGCGCCGAACTCGGAGGTCGGCCTGCCCGCCGCAGCCAAGGACGGCATGGCGACCACGATCCTGCAGCGCGCCGGCTCGATCCTGCTCGATGTCGAGAAGCGCAACGTCCAGCATTTCGAGGTCGAGACGCCCTATCTCGCCGCCGTCGTGAAGGGCACGCAGTTCAGCGTCACCATCAGCGGCCGCAACACCAAGGTCGAGGTCAGCCGCGGCCAGGTGCAGGTCTCCGACTTCAAGTCCGGACAGATCGCCCAGGTCATGCCCGGCCAGACGGCCACCACCCTCAACGCCGGCCGCTCGGGCCTCAGCCTGTCGGGCGCCGGCAGCTTCAGCCCGATCGAGCAGGGCCGCCCGCGTGCACCGACCATCGATCGCGTTCAGGTCCCACGCGACGGCCTGCATGCACCGCGCGAGGCCAAGGGCAGCGTGATCCACGCGCTGAACAGCAGCGCCCCTGCACTCCGCGCGGGCACATCGACAACCCCGTCACCGCGGCCCGCCGCAACGACCGCGGTCGCGGCCAAGCCGAACGTCGTGCGGATCTCGAGCTCGATCGGCGAGGTCAACCTCAACATCCAGAAGGCGACGCGCGGCCTTGCGCATGGCGCACACGCCGCGGCCGGTGGCAGCGGACGAAGCGCTGCATGGAACGACCCGCGCGGCAGCAACGGCAATTCGACCAGCAGTTCGGCGACCACCAACGGCACCTCCGGAGATTCTTCGGTCGCAGCTGCGGTCACGGCGGCGGTCGGCTCGCCGAGCGGATCCGCCGGCAATACCGGGACCACCAATGCCGGCAGCGGCAGCAATAGCAACAGTGGCAACGGCAATGGCAACAGCGGGAACGGCAACGGCAACAGTGGGAACGCCAACGGAAACAGCGGGAACGGCAGCGGCAATAGCGGGAACGGCAACGGAAACAGCGGCCATGGCAACAGCGGCAATGGCAACAGCGGCAACAGCGGCAACGGCAACAGCGGCAACGGCAACAGCGGGCACGGCAATGCCCACGCATATGGCCACGACAAGAACTGAGACGATGCGTCCCACGACACCGGACGTGATCGGCATCATGCGGTCGGAGCCGCGAGCGCGGATGAACGCTCTGCAGATGGGGACACACAGGTGAATGCGGCATCGTGGGCACGGGGCGTCGAGCCGGTCCGCGAACGTTCGGGAGGGGGCATGGTCAGGCGGTTCATGCCGCATATTCTGGTCGTCGTCGCACTGCTGACGGTCGGCCTGTCCGGCTGCTACGAGCTGCTCAGCCATGCGCTGGTCGATCTGCGCTTCCGGCTCGACAGCCGTCCCGCCAGCGGCGAGATCGCGGTGGTTGCGATCGACCCGCGCTCGATCGAAGCCATCGGCGTCTGGCCGTGGCCGCGCGCCACCCATGCCCGCCTGCTCGGGCAGCTGCAGCGCGCCGGCGTGACCGACGTCGCCTTCGACGTCGATTTCAGCGCGCCATCCGATCCCGCCTCCGACCAGGCCTTCGCCGAGGCGCTGCTGAACGCCAAGGGCTCGGTCGTGCTGCCGACCTTCAAGCAGCTCAACGCGATCGGAAAAGAATCCACCCTTCACGTCAACCAGCCGCTGCCGCAGTTCGAACGGCTGGCGTGGTCGGCGTTCGTGAACATCGTGGTGGCGCGCGACGGCCGGGTCCGAAGCTACGCCTTCGGCGACTTTCAGCAGGACGCGTTCCTGCAATCGATGGGCGCCTTTCTCGCCGGCAGCCATGCGACCCGGGACACGTCGTTCCTGATCGACTACGGCATCGACGCCTCGTCGCTGCCGCGGGTGTCCTATGTCGACGTGCTCAGCGGCGATGAGACGACGCTGGCCCGGCTCAAGGGCAAGCGGGTGATCGTCGGCGCCACGGCGATCGAGCTCGGCGATCACTACAGCGTTCCGAACAGCCGGGTGCTGCCCGGCGCCGTGCTGCAGGCGCTCGCGGCCGAATCCATCCTTCAGCACCGCACCTTCGTCATGACGTCGACCGCGACGATGGTGGCCGGCCTGCTCCTGATCGTGACCATCATGCTGGCGAGCTGGCGGCACCTCTCGGCGGCGCGGCGCAGCCTGCTGATCGCATGTCTCAGCATCAGCCTGGAGGCGGTCGCACTGCTGCTGCATCATCGCTATGCGTTGGTGCTCGACACCTCGCTGCTGCAGATCGCGCTCGTCGCCTATTTGATGGCCACCGCGCTCGACGAGATCGACTTCCGCGGCCTGCTGCGCAATGTCGCCGAGAGCCGGTTCGAGCGCATCGCGATGTCGATCGGCGACGGGCTGGTGTGCACCGATCAGGACAAGCGGATCACGGTGTGGAATCCGGGCGCGGTCGCGATCTTCGGCTATGGCGCCGACGAGATCATCGGCCAGCCGTTCGCACGCCTGCGTGCCGGTGACGGCGGCACCGACGATCTGTTCCCGCAGCAGGAAGCGGCGCTGCCGGCGACCCTGCTGCCCGGCGGCGCGACAACCGAGTTCGACGGCCGCCGCAAGGACGGCGAGGTGTTTCCGGTCGAGGCGAGCTTCTCCGCCTGGCACGGCGCCGACGGCCTGCAATATGGCGTGATCCTGCGCGACATCTCGGTGCGCAAGCGCGAGGCCGAGCGCATCCGTTACCTCGCCGAGCACGACACCGTCACAGGGTTGATCAACCGCGACACCCTGCAAACCAGGCTCGAAGCGCTGCTGCAAGACAAAGCTGACGGGTCGGACCAGGTCGTGCTGCTGGTGATCGGTCTCGACGGCTTCGAGGAGATCAACGACATGCTCGGCCACGCCCATGGCGATGGCATCCTGCGCGCCGCGGCCGAGCGGCTGACGGACGAGATCGGCGACGCCGGACTCATAGCTCATCTCAGCGGCGATGAGTTCGCCATCGCGATCGCCGGTTCGGCCCTCGGCGGCACCGTCGACGAATTCGCCATTCATCTCTCGCGCAGCTTCGACACGCCGCTCGACGCCGGCGGACGTCAGCAGCGCATCAAGCTCAGCGTCGGCGTCGCCGTTCACCCCGAAGCCGGACGCACCGCGGCCGAGCTCCTCAGCAACGGCCATCTCGCCTTCTCCAGGGCCAAGGCGGTCGGACGCGGCCGCCACGTGATGTTCGAGGATGCCATCCGCACCGACATCGAGGAGCGGCTGACGCTCGAGGCCGAGCTCGCGCTGGCCGTCGAACGCGGCGAGTTCGAGCTGTTCTATCAGCCGCAGGTGAACCTCATTGACGGCCGCGTGTTCGGGGCCGAGGCCCTGATCCGCTGGCACCACCCGACCCGCGGACTGCTGGCGCCGGGCGCCTTCATGCCGATCGTCAACACCTCGCTGCTGTCGGAAGCCGTCGCCAGCTGGGTCACCACGACCGCCTGCCGTCAGGCCCGCGCGTGGGAGCTCGCCGGACATGGCATCCGGGTCGGCATCAATCTCGCCGCGTCGCAATTCGAGGCGGGCGATCTCGCCGCCTTCGTCGCTCAACTCATCAAGGTCACCGGCCTTTCTCCCGATCTGCTCGAGCTGGAGGTGACCGAGGACATCCTGCTGCACGACGAGCCTGGCCTGCTCCAGACCTTCGGCCGGCTGCGGGCACTCGGCGTCGGCCTCGTGTTCGACGATTTCGGCACCGGCTATGCGAGCCTCACCTATCTCAAGAAGTTCCCGCTCGACGGCCTGAAGATCGACCGCTCCTTCGTCCGCGACCTGCTCACCCAGGCCGACGATGCCGCGATCGTCAGCTCGACGGTGAGCCTCAGCCGGCAGCTCGATCTTTCCGTCATCGCCGAGGGCATCGAGGACCAGGCCACCGCCGACTTCCTGCTGCGGCTCGGCTGCGAGCAGGGCCAGGGCTATCATTTCGGCAAGCCGATGCCGGCCGCGGAGTTCACGCAGCGGTTCCTGACGGTGGACGACGCGCGGCAGGCCGGCGCGGCGTGAAGGTGACGGCGGGGCGCGCGAGCGGAGGGCATCCTGCCTCGCGTGCGCGCCCGAGTTACATCGAACGCTCTCTCCTCCGTCATTCCGGGGCGCGCGCAGCGCGAGCCCGGAATCCATAACCACGACCGCCCCTGAGGAGACGAGACGCCCGCAACGGCGCGCTGCGCCAACCAATGACGGCCTGTGGCTATGGATTCCGGGCTCGCGCTGCGCGCGCCCCGGAATGACGAGAGGGCGTTTGCGCGGCGTCCCGCTTCAGCCTGCCCTCACCCGCCGCTCGTCTTCCCGCCCTTGCCTTCGGTCTCCAGTGCCTTGCGCACCGCCTTGAACTCTTCGCGCGCGGCCGGATCGACGCGGGGGAAATGCAGGTCGAGCCCTTCGAGCGCGGCCACGATGGTCGAGCCGATGACGACGCGGGCGAACCATTTGTGGTCGGCCGGCACGACGTGCCACGGCGCGAACGGCGTCGAGGTGTGGCGCACGATGTCCTGGTAGACCGCCTGGTAACGGTGCCACTTGGCGCGCTCGGTAATGTCGCCCATCGAGAACTTCCAGTTCTTCGCCGGCTGCTCCAGGCGGTCGAGAAAGCGCTCGCGCTGCTCCTCCTTGGAGATGTTGAGGAAGAACTTCAGGATCACGGTGCCATTGCGCGACAAATAACGCTCGAAGGCGGAGATGTCCTCGAAGCGCTCGTGCCAGATGGCCTTGGTCACGAGCCTGGGCGGCAGCTTCTCGGCTTGGAGGATCTCCGGATGCACGCGCGTGACCAGGCATTCCTCGTAATAGGAACGGTTGAAGATGCCGATGCGGCCGCGCTCCGGCAGCGCAATCGCGCTGCGCCACATGAAGTCGTGGTCGAGCTCCTTGGACGTCGGCTGCTTGAACGAGGTCACCTCGCAGCCCTGCGGATTGACGCCCTCGAAGATGCTCTTGATGGCGCTGTCCTTGCCCGAGGCGTCCATGCCCTGCAGCAGCACGAGCACCGACCAGCGGTCCTGCGCGTACAGCTTCTCCTGGAAGTCGGAGAGACGCTTGCGGTTCTGCTCGATGATCGCCTCGCCCTGCTCCTTGTCGAGGCCGCCCTTCACCTTGGTCTTGTGCGACTTGAGATGGAACTTGTGGCCGCCATCGATCCGGAACGGCGAGATGAACGGGTCGAGCTCGCGGGCAAGCGGACGCGCTGTCTTGCTCATGAGGACGTCTCTCCGGCGCTGAACTGCGTTTCGAGGAAGGCGGTGACGAAGCGCGGCATCGCCGCGGTCAGGTCGCCCCTGCTTCGAACCAGCCGGACGCCTGCGAGTTCCGGTTCGTCCTGCGCGGCGAGATTGGCTTCGATGCGGCGCTGCAGGACCTCGCCGGTCTCGGCGGCATCGAGCACGCGCATCAACGCGATCGACGCGCCCGTCACGACGCAGTCCCAATGCGCCGACGCGCGATAGTCCGCCGGCGTCAGCCCGGTCTCCTCCTCGACCTCGCGCGCGACATTGGCCGCGAGATCGAGCACGTTCCCGCTGACGTCGGCGAGATCCGGCGTGCCGGCGGGGAAATACAGGCGGCCGGCATTGGCCGTATGCGCGCCCATCTCGCCGAGGATGAAGGCGCCGTCGGCAGCCCGCAGCGCGCCCATGCCGAAGCCGTTGAACACCGCGCGGTCCGGATAGCCCCAGTCGCGCCACGCCAGCAGGCTGGCGAAATCCGTCTCGAAATAACTGGCCGAAAACTGCCCGTCGTCGAAGCGGGCATCGCGGCCGAGCAGGATGCGGCCGTTCCACAACGCCGGCTTCTCGCGCTGCTTGTCAGCGAAATGCGCCGCGACCTCATCGCGGCGCTGGTTCGCGAACGGCCAGTCCCAGCGCTCGACCTTGAGGTCGAGCGCGGTGACGCGGTGGATGACGACGTCCGCCATCCCTCTACTTCGTGCTCGTGCCGGTGGTGCCCTTCGCCTGCTCGACGAACTTGTTGGTGAAGGTCTTGCTGACGTCGATATTGGCCTTGGCGACATCGGGCGAGCCGGTCGAGAACACCGCGAGCACCGCGTCGGCGCCCTTCGGATCCATCTTGCCGGTCTGCGAGTACATCGGAATGGTGTTCTTCAGCGCGGCCAGATACAGCGCCTTGTCCTTGCCGACCAGTTCCTCCGGCATCTTGGCCATGATCTCCTCCGGCGTATGCGCATGGATCCAGGCCAGCGTCGCCACGATCGCATTGGTCAGCGCCTGCGTCTCCTTCTCATGGCCGGCGATCCAGGCCACGGTCGAATACAGCGCGCCGCCGGGGTATTCGCCGCCGAACACCTCCAGCGTGTCGTGCTGGGTGCGGGTGTCAGAGAGGATCTTGAGGTCCGGATAGCTGCCCTGCAGCACCGTCACCGAGGGATCGAGCATCACGGCCGCGTCGATCTGGCCCTGCTGCATGGCCGCGACCGCGGTGGCGCCGAGGCCGACGCCGATCACCGCCGTCGACGTGGGATCGACGCCGTTCTTCTTCAGCATGTACTTCAGGAAGAAATCGGTCGACGAGCCCGGCGCGCTGACGCCGACCTTCTTGCCGGCGAGATCCTTGATCGAGTTGATCTCCTTGTTGTGCGACGGCGCGACGACCAGCACCAAGCCCGGGTAGCGGTCATAGACGACGAAGGACTGCATCTCCTGCTTCTTGGCCGCGAGATTGACGCAGTGGTCGAAATAGCCGGAGACCACGTCGGCGCTGCCGCCGAGCACGGCCTTGAGCGCGTCCGAGCCGCCCTTGAGATCGACCAGCTCGACCTCGAGCCCGGCCTTCTCATACTCGCCAAGCTGCTTCGCCAGCACCGTCGGCAGATAGCACAGACAGGCTCCGCCACCGATCGCGATCGTGACCTTGCTCGCAGCGCTCGCCAGCCCCGTGCTCAACGTCAGCGCCAGCAGCGCGCCGGTGACCCGGCCGATGATCTTGTTCATTGATTTCCTCCGTTCGTGTTGTTGGTTAGACTAGGCCGCCATCGTGTGAATGAGAAGGCCGCCGCAAACACCGCCGTCGTCCCGGGCTTGACCCCATAGGCGCTAAAATAGACTTGCGGCGAAGAA
>NZ_BSCT01000062.1 GCF_030159255.1 Bradyrhizobium sp. SSBR45G
GTTGGAATCACAACTGATTCTTCGCCGCAAGTCTATTTTAGCGCCTATGGGCGAAAGCCGGGACCCATAGCCACCGGCGGACGTCGGTCGCACGAGTCTTCGACGCCCAGCCTGCCTCAAGACGGCTCACGCGGTATGGGTCTCGGGTCAAGCCCGGGACGACACCGTTGTGTGGAGCAGCTACTTCGTCAGCGGGCAGCCGCTGTCCTTGGCGGAGAAGAACGCCTTGTCGCCAGGGACCGTGGCGAGCTGCTTGTAATAGTCCCACGGCTTTTTCGATTCCGACGGCTTCTTGACCTCGAACAGATACATGTCGTGGACCATGCGGCCGTTGGCGAGCACCTTGCCCTGCGCGAAGGCGTCATCGACCGGAAGCTCCTTGAGCTTCGCCACGACGGCATCCGACTCCTTGGTGCCGGCCGCCTTGACCGCCTTCAGGTACGACAGCGTCGCCGAATAGGTGCCGGCGTGGATCATGCTCGGCATCCGCGAGGTGCGCTTGAGGAAGCGCTCGCTGAAGGCGCGGGACTTGTCGTCGCGATCCCAATAGAAGCCTTCGGTCAGCACCAGGCCCTGCGCCGCCTCGAGGCCGAGGCCGTGCACCTCCGACAAGGTCATCAACAGGCCGGCGAGCTTCTGGCCGCCCTTGACGATGCCGAACTCGGCCGCCTGCTTGATCGAGTTGGTGGTGTCGAGGCCGGCATTGGCGAGCCCGATGATCTTGGCCTTCGAGCTCTGCGCCTGCAGCAGGAAGGAGGAGAAGTCGGACGAGTTGAGCGGGATGCGCACCGAGCCCAGCACCTTGCCGCCCTTGGACGTCACGATGTCGCTGGTGTCCTTCTCGAGCGCGTAGCCGAAGGCGTAGTCCGCGGTCATGAAGAACCAGCTGTCGCCGCCGGACTCGACCAGCGCGCCGCCGGTGCCCACGGCAAGCGCGCGGGTGTCATAGGCCCAGTGGAAGCCGTAGGGCGTGCAGGCATCGCCCGAGATGCGCGAGGTCGCCGCGCCCACCACGATGTCGATCTTCTTCTTTTCCTTCGACAGGTCCTGGATCGCGAGCGCGACCGAGGATGTCGTCAGCTCCGTGATCATGTCGACGCCTTCGGTGTCGTACCAGCGCCGCGCGATCGACGACGCCAGATCCGGCTTGTTCTGGTGGTCGGCGGTGACCAGCTCGACCTTCAGCCCCAGCACCTCGCCGCCGAAATCCTCGATCGCCATCTTGGCGGCCTCGACGGAATATTTACCGCCGTAATCGGCATAGACGCCGGACTGGTCATTGAGGATGCCGATCTTGACCTGTGCCGATGCCGGCCCTGCCACCAGCAGCGCCCCCACGGTAGCAACGGCCAGAAACCCCGATTTCATGAATGTTCTCCCAGCACTTTTGTTTTGATGCGGTCCCGGTCCCAAACAGGATCCCGAACGCCGGCCGATGTTACGTGATAACCCCGGCCTCGCCCACCCCTTCCCCGGCAGCCCGCAATTGGGCGCCCGTCACGAGTGCTCGTGCGCCGAAACCGGCTTCGTCCCGGTGGCGCGGTCGGCGAGATTGCGCACCACAACGTAGAAGATCGGCGTGAAGATCAGTCCGAACAGCGTCACGCCGAGCATGCCGAAGAAGACCGCGACGCCGACGGCCTGCCGCATCTCCGACCCCGACCCCGTCGAGACCACCAGCGGCAGCACGCCGAGAATGAAGGCGAACGAGGTCATCAGGATCGGCCGCAGGCGCAGCCGGCAGGCCTCGATCACGGCCTCCAGCCGATCACGGCCCTCGCGCTCGATGTCCCGGGCGAACTCCACGATCAGGATCGCGTTCTTGGCGGCGAGACCGACCAGCACCACGAAGCCGATCTGGGTCAGGATGTTGACGTCCTGCCCCATGATCCTGACACCGATGGTGGCGGCGAGCAGGCACATCGGCACGATCAGGATGACGGCGAACGGCAGGCTCCAGCTGCCATATTGCGCTGCCAGCACCAGGAAGACGAACAGCACGCAGATCGGGAACACATAGAGCCCCGAATTGCCGCCGGTGACCTGCTGATAGCTCAGATCCGTCCATTCATAGGAGAAGCCGCTCGGCAGGGTCTCGTCCGCGAGCCGCTTCATGGTGGCGATCCCGGTCGCCGAGCTGGTTCCCGGCAGCGTCTCGCCCTGCACCTCCGACGACGGATAGAGATTGTAGCGCGCAACGCGATCGGGCCCGGAAACATCCTTGAAGTCGACGACGCTGCCGAGCTGCACCATGTCGCCAGCGGCATTGCGGGTGCGCAGCCGCGCCAGATCCGCGGTCTCCTTACGGAACGGCAGATCGGCCTGCGCCGTCACATGGTAGGTGCGGCCGAACAGATTGAAGTCGTTGACATAGGCCGAGCCGAAATAGGTCTCGATCGTATCGGTGATGTTGGCGATGGGAACGCCGAGCTTCTGCGCCTTGACCCGGTCGATGTCGACGAACACCTGCGGCGTGTTGGCGCTGTAGGGCGAGAACACCGCCGTCAATCCCGGCGCCTTGCGCGCGGCCGCGACGAGGTCGTCGGTCGCGGCCGCCAGCAGGTTGCTGCCGCGGCCCTGGCGGTCCTGGATGCGCATCGTGAAGCCCCCGCCGGTGCCGATGCCGGGCACCGCGGGTGGCGGGATCACGATGATGAAGGCTTCCTCGATCACCGCCAGCCGCTTGCGCAACTCGGCGGTGATGGAATTGGAGGTCAGCCCCCGCTTGGCCCGCGCTTCGGGCTCGTCGAACACCGGAAACAACGCCGCCGCATTGCCCGCCTGTGTACGCGTGGCACCGGACAATCCCGCCAGCGCGGGGACGCGCACGACGCCCGGCGTGGCCAGCGCGATGTTCTCGATCTTGCGCACGACTTCGGTGGTGCGCGCCAGCGAGGCGGCGCCCGGCAATTGAACGGCGACAATCACGTAGCCGCGGTCCTGCGCCGGAATGAAGCCCTGCGGCGTGGTGGTGAGCAGCCAGCCGGCACCGCCGATCAGCACCGCATAAATCAGCAGCATCAGCGCGGCATGATGGATGACGAAACCTGCTACACGGGCATAGCCGTGCGCCAGCCGCTCGAACACCCGGTTGAACAGGCTCGTGAAGGCGCCCCAGCCGCGCGCGATGACGTTCCAGCGTGCAGGGGGACGCTTGTCGCCATGGGCCTGCAGCAGCTGCGACGCCAGCGCGGGCGACAAGGTCAGCGAGCAGAAGCACGAGATCGCGGTCGCGACCGCGATGGTGACGGCGAATTGCTGGAAGAACTGCCCGGAGATGCCGCCGATGAAGGCCGTGGGCACGAACACCGCGCACAGCACCAGGGCGATCGACACCAGTGCGCCGCCGACCTCCTCCATGGTCTTGAGCGCGGCGTCCCGCCGGCTCATGCCGTCCTCGAGGTGCCGCTCGACATTCTCGACGACGACGATCGCGTCGTCGACCACGATGCCGACCGCGAGCACGAGGCCGAACAGCGTGAGATTGTTGATCGAAAAGCCGAGCGCCGCCATCACCGCGAAGGTGCCGACCAGCGAGACCGGGATGGCAATGATGGGAATGATCGCCGGCCGCCAGCCCTGCAGAAACACCAGCACCACGATCACCACGAGCAGCATCGCCTCGTAGATCGTCTTCACCAGCTCGCTGACGGACTGCGCGATGAACTCGGTCGGATTGTAGCCGATATTGTAGTCCAGCCCCTTCGGGAAATTGGTCTTGAGGCTGGTCATCGTATCGGAGATGCGCTTGGCGGTGGCGAGCGCGTTGGAGCCGGGACGCTGGAACACCAGCATCGCCACGGCCGATTTCCGCAGCAGAAACCCGTTGGTCGAGAAGTCCAACGCGCCGAGTTCGATGCGGGCGACGTCGCGCAGCCGGACCGTGCGGCCGTCGCTGCCGGCCTTGACGACGATGTCCTCGAACTGTTGCGGCTCCTTCAGCCGGCCGGAGAAGGTCAGATTGGGCTGAAAGGCGCGGTCGGCAATCGGCGGCGAGGCAATCTGGCCTCCGGTGATCTGCAGATTCTGGGCGCGGATGGCGGCGAGCACGTCACCTGCGGTCATGCCGAGGTTCGAGATCTTGTCGGGATCGAGCCACAGTCGCATCGAATAGTCGCGCGCGCCGAAGATCTGGATGTCGCCGACGCCGTCGAGCCGGAGGAGTTGATCGCGGACCTGCAGCAGCGCGTAGTTCGAAATGTAGGTCTGGTCGAACGTGTCGTCAGGCGACAGCATGAACACGACCATCATCAGGTCGGGGCTGTTCTTGCGGGTGACGACGCCGTTGCGTTGCACCTCCTCGGGCAGGCGGGGCTGCGCGATGGCGACGCGGTTCTGCACCAGCACCTGCGCCTTGTCGAGATCGGTGCCGAGCTTGAACGTCACCGTGATGTTCAGCTGACCGTTCGCCGTCGCCTGGCTGTAGAGATACAGCATGTCGTCGACGCCATTGATCTCCTGCTCGATCGGGGCGGCGACCGTGTCGGACACCGTCTGCGCGGAGGCGCCCGGATATTGTGTGGTGACAACGACCGTCGGCGGCACCACTTGCGGATATTCCGACACCGGCAGGGTCGTGTAGGCGAGGCTGCCGATGATCAGCAGCACGATCGACAGCACCATCGCCAGGATCGGCTGATTGATGGAGAGCCGGCCGAGATTCATGTCTTGTCACCGGTCTTGCCACTCGACTGGGCTGCAGGATGCGGACTGACCTTGGCGCCGACCCGTGCGCGCTGCAGTCCCTCGACGATGACGCGGTCCTCCGCCCTGAGGCCTTCACGGATCACGCGCAGACCTTCATCGAGCGGCCCGAGCACGACCGGCCTCGCCTCCACGGTGTCGTCGTCCTTGACGACGAACACGATCTTCCGCGATTGATCGGTGGCGACGGCGGTGTCCGGCAACAGCAGCGCCTCGTACGGCGCACTGCCGATCAGCCTGACGCGCGCGAACTGCCCCGGCAGGATCGACAGGTCGTGATTGGGAATCACCGCGCGGCTGCGCAGGGTGCCGGTCGACGCATCGAGACGGTTATCGAGAAAGTCCATCTTGCCGTCGTGCGAGGGCTTGGCCTCGCCGGCCAGCGTCACCTGCACCGGATTGGGCGTGTCGCGCGAGCTTGGCCGCTTGCCCTCGAAATAGAGCCGGTTGTTCTTCAGGTAGGTCGCCTCGTCCATATCGAAATAGATATAGATCGGGTCCATCGAGACGATCGTGGTCAGCAGCGTCGAAGCACCGTTGTCGCCCTGGACGAGATTGCCCACGCTGACGAGATGGCGACTGACACGGCCGGTGATCGGCGCCTGCACATGCGTGAACTCGATATTGAGCTGCGCCGCGTTGAGGGCGCCCTCGGCCTGCGTTTGCGCGGCGTGGGCCGCCTGCAGCGCCTGACGGCGCTGATCGACGATGGAATCGGAGACGGCCTGGCTCTGGTTCAACGTCAGGCTGCGATCGAGTTCGCGCCTGGCGAGCTCCGCCTTGGCGCGCGCATCAGCCAATTGGCCTTCGGCTTGTTTGGCGACCGCCTCGAACGGGCGCGGATCGATGACGTAGAGCAGATCGCCGGTCTTGACCATCGCGCCGTCGCGAAACTCGACACTGGTCACGAAGCCGCCGACCCGCGCGCGCACCTGAACTTCCTCGACCGCCTCGAACCGGCCGGTGAACTCATCCCAGTCCGTGACGATCCGCTTGGTCGGCGCGGCCACTGTGACCGGCGGCGGCGCCGGAGCTGCGGCCGGCTGCTGCGGCTTGTCGCTGCATGCGCTCAGCCCCAATCCGAGAACGAGCCACGCTCCCAGGCGGCGGAGCCCATGTCGGTGGACTAGTCGAGCAAGGACGAATGGAACCGGAGAGAGGGGTGGGCTCAACATCATCTCCTCTGCACAGCGCCACGGCCGCCCCTCAGGGCGTCCGGGTCTTCGAGAGCGTCAGTCGATGACTCAGTTTTCGCATGCAGCGGTCGGCAACGAGCCGCGTCAGAGTTCAAAACCTGACGTTGATCATACTGCAGCGCAGCTGACTGTCGAGGCGCTTTTTGCGCAGCGAAATATCCGCGTCGCTGGTCGCTCTCTGCGCGCCATTCTTTTCGACATGACGCTTCGGATCTGCTCCGATACATTGTTCCCGAGGCGAGGTCGTCATCCTGGGCGCGAGCAGACGCGCGCCGGGAACTGGCCGGTTGCAACATGACCAAGCTTCAAGTTCCGTGGAGACGGACAGGTGCCCGTGCGTCGCATACGACCGAGCGACTGCGCGGGTTCCATCAGCGGCGATGACAACGCAATGGGCCGCCAGAGCCCGCGTGACAACGTTCAGTCGGCAAAAAAAGTTGGGGGAAACAACACGATGTACACCGGCAAGCACGCAAGGCTGCGCCCGCTGCAGCCCGCCTTCATCATGGCATCGACCGGCGAGACGGTGACCTATCGCGAGCTGGAAGCCCGCAGCAACCGGCTGGCGCATCTGTTCCGGCAGCGTGGCCTCAAGCGGCTCGACCACTATTCGATCTTCATGGAGAACAACAGCCGCTATCTCGAGACGTGCGGCGCCGGCGAGCGCTCCGGACTCTACTTCACCTGCGTGAACTCGTATCTCACGGCGGGCGAGCTCGCCTACATTCTCAACAACAGCCAGTCGCGGCTCCTGATCACCTCGCTCGCCAAGCTCGATGTCGCGCGCGAGGCGCTGAAGGAGGCGCCGACCATCGAGCTCTGCATCGTTGCCGATGGTCCCGGTGAGAGCGAGCGCATCGTCGGCCTCGCGGAGGCCACCGCCGGCCTGCCGGCGACGCCGATCGCCGACGAATGCGTCGGCACCGCGATGCTGTACTCCTCAGGCACCACGGGGCGGCCGAAGGGCATCCTGCGGCCGCTGCCCGAGCAGCCGCCGGTGCAGCAGCTGCCGATCTTCGACTTTCTCGAAAAGCTGTGGCGCTACCGCGAAGGCATGATCTACCTGTCGCCGGCGCCGCTGTATCACTCCGCGCCGCAGGCCGCGGTCAACCTCACCATCCGGGTCGGCGGCACCGCAATCATCATGGAGAATTTCGATCCCGAGCGCTATCTGCAGCTGGTCGAGCAGTGGGGCATCACCCACACCCAGCTGGTGCCGACGATGTTCTCGCGCATGCTGAAGCTGCCGGAAGAAATCCGCACGCGCTACGACCTCTCCTCGCTCGAAGTCGCGATCCATGCCGCGGCGCCCTGCCCGGCGCAGGTCAAGGAGGACATGATCAAATGGTGGGGGCCGATCATTCACGAATATTACGGCGCCACCGAAGGCCTCGGCTTCACCGCCTGCGACAGCGCGCAATGGCTGGCGCATCGCGGCACCGTCGGCAAGGTGCTGTTCGGCGACCTGCATATCCTCGATGAGAACATGCAGCCGTGCCCGGTCGGCACCGCCGGCACGGTGTGGTTCAAGACCGGCTCGCCCTTCGAGTACTTCAACGACCCCGAGCGCACCCGGGAGGCGCGCTCGGCCGACGGCACGATGAGCACGGTCGGAGACGTCGGCTATGTCGATGCCGATGGCTATCTCTACCTCACCGACCGCGCCACCTTCATGATCATCTCCGGCGGCGTGAACATCTATCCGCAGGAATGCGAGAACCTGCTGATCACCCACCCCAAGGTCGCCGACGCCGCGGTGTTCGGCGTGCCCAATCCGGATCTCGGCGAGGAGGTGAAGGCGGTGATCCAGCCGATGTCCGGCATCACGCCGGGGCCTGCGCTCGAGGAGGAGCTGATCGCGTTCTGCCGGCAGTCGCTGGCGCGGCAAAAGGTGCCGCGCTCGATCGATTTCGAGAAGGAGCTGCCGCGGCTGCCGACCGGCAAGCTCTACAAGCGCCTGCTGCGCGACCGCTATTGGGGCAACAAGACCTCGCGGATCGTGTAGCTGGCCTGCGCCTGGCTTGATCCTCGTCAAGCCCGGGCGGAGCGGCGCGGCTATCATGACCGGATCGTGACGGCAGCAGTTCCACGAGACCCCCATGCGCGCTCATCAAATCATGACGAGATCCGTGATCACGGTTACGCCGGGAACGCCGGTGGCCGAGGCGGCGCGGATCATGCTGCGCAACCATATCGGCGGGCTGCCGGTGGTCGACGCCGCGGGCACGCTGGTGGGCATGGTTACCGACGGCGACTTCCTGCGCCGCGCCGAGCTCGGCACCGAACGCAGGCGCGGCCGCTGGCTCGATCTGCTGGTCGGGCGCGGCCGCATCGGCGCCGACTTCGTCCATTCGCATGGCCGCACCGTCGGCGACATCATGAGCCAGCCGGCGGTCACCGTCACCGCCGATGCGGGTCTGGCCGAGATCGCCGAGACGATGGAGAAGCACAACATCAAGCGCCTGCCCGTCCTGAGCGACAACCAGCTGGTCGGCATGGTGACGCATACCGACTTCGTGCAGACGGTGGCCGATCTCGCCACCGCCGTGCCGGGCCCCACGCCCGACGATGACGGAATTCGCAGCGCGATTCTCGACGCGCTCGACCATGCCGCGTGCAAGCATTGCCGCTTCAACGTCGTCGTCCGCAACGGCGTGGCGCATCTGACCGGCGCCGTGCGCCACGAGAACGAGCGGGTCACGGCGATCGCGGCCGCCAAGAGCGTGCAGGGCGTCAGGGATGTGCGCGACCACATGTGGGTCTACCCGCCCCCGGAGGAGGAGTTCGGCGGCGGCGACATCGTCTCCCTGCAGGAGCAGCCGTCGACGGACGACGACCAGCCGCTGTGAGGAGGATCGCTGTTGCCGCGCATCATCGCATTGTCGGTCCTGCTGCTCATCCTCGCCACGGTCCCCGCCGCGGCCGATGACCTCGATCACGGCCGGCAGCTCGCCGAGCGCTGGTGCGCCGAGTGCCACGCCGTCGGCACCGAGCCGGCCAAATTCCGGCGCGCACGGCCCTTCGTCGCGATTGCGGCCAAGGACGGCCTGACCAGGGATTTGCTGGTCAAATTCCTCCTGCTGCCGCATGCGACCATGGCCAACAACCCGCTCAGCCCGGCCGACGCCGCCGACCTCGCAACCTATGTTCTGAGCCTGCGGAAGTAATCAGGTACGCTTCCCCGAGCGAGCCGGACGCCCATGTGCGCCTCCAAGGTTGCCAACGGCTTGCTCTTGCAACAGCAGCGGCGCGGGGCCCAGCTCCCGGCCCGGCCGCGATTGCCGGGAACAAAAATCCGAGTTCCACGTTTGGTGTACTCGCCGTGGAGTTCAGGCCACGCGGAGCGATCGCGATGATCGCACCTCTCGATCGTTCGCGGCAGCTCGGCACCCTGCTCGTCACCGGAAAACCAACAAGAAACATGCGATCGAGATCGTGCTTGCATTCGTACACAAACAAGCCGCTAATCATGTGCACGGCGTCTTCTCTATTGTCCTGTTAGCAAGGAGCATGCGACGTGCACGGAAAGTCCGGCGCCTCCCCCGTCCGACGCGCAGCCGATGACGATACGGCCTATCTGGCCGCCATCGTCGACTCCTCCGCCGACGCCGTCCTCGGCACGGACAATGACGGCGTAATCCGCAGCTGGAACCGGGCTTGTGAACGAATGCTCGGGTATAGCGCCGCGCAGATGATCGGCACCTCCGTGTTCGACATCATTCCTCCCGAGCTGCACGAGGAAGCCCGCGCCATTCGCGCCCGGGTGAGCATGGGCGAGTCGGTCGAGAGCTTCGAGACGGTCCGGCTGACCAGGCAGGGCCGCCCGATCGAGGTCTCCATCACGTTCTCGCCCATCCGCACCAAGGCCGACGGCATCATCGGAATCTCGGGAATCGTTCGCGATGTCTCTCAGTCGAAGAAGGCGGAGCGCAGCGCGGCCATGCTCGCGGCGATCGTCGCCTCGTCCTCGGACGGCGTCGTCAGCAAGACCCTGGACGGCACGATCACGAGCTGGAACAGGAGCGCGGAACGCATCTTCGGATATTCCGAGTCGGAGATGATCAACCAGTCGATCCGCAGGCTCATTCCGCCGGAACGCCAGGCCGAGGAGGACCGTATCCTGGCAACCGTCATCTCCGGCGCGATCGTCGATAATTTCGAGACGATCCGCATTCGCAAGGATGGCGCGCAGATCGACGTTTCGGTCACGGTCTCGCCGGTGCGCGACGGCACCGGCCGCATCATCGGCGCCTCCAAGATCGTGCGTGACATCACCGATAAGCGCCAGACCCGCGAGCAGCTGCGAACCCTGCTTGCGGAGGTCAACCATCGCAGCAAGAACCTGCTGTCGCTGGTGCAGGCCATCGCCCGGCAGATGACGCGCCATGGCCGCCAGCTCGACCTCAGCCGCTTCCTGGAACGGCTGCAGGCGATCGCGGGCAACCAGGATCTCCTGATCCAGAACGACTGGCGCTTCATTCCGCTCGGCGACCTCGTCCGCTCCCAGCTCGGCGCCTTCAGCGATCCCATCGGCAACCGCATCGCCATCGAGGGGCCGCAGATCGAGCTGACGCCGGAAGCGGCGCAGACGATCGGCATGGCGATCCACGAGCTCGCGACCAACGCTGCGAAATATGGTGCGCTGTCGAACGACGACGGACGGATCGTGATCCGCTGGCGCACCGATGGAACGATCTTCGACATGAGCTGGACGGAGAATGGCGGCCCGCAGGTCGCGCCGCCCACCCATACCGGCTTCGGCAGCCGCGTGATCTCCGACATGGTGCAGTCCGGATTGGATGCAACGGTGGAGGTGCAGTTTCCGGTGACCGGCCTGCGCTGGCATCTCGCCTGCCCCTTGCAACGCCTCAGCCGCAGCCGACTCCATGCGAAGCGGTGACAAGATTCACATCCTGATCGTCGAGGACGATCCCATGATCGGCTTCGACCTCGCTGTCGAGCTGGAAGATGTCGGCTTTGCGGTGGTCGGCGTGGCGCCGACGGTGGCCAAGGCGCTCGATCTGCTGAAGCGCCACACCTGCGATCTCGCGGTGCTCGACGTCAATCTCGGACTGGAAACCTCCGCGCCGATCGCCCGCGCCCTGGTCGCCGCCGGCGTGCCGTTCGTCGCCGTGACCGGATACTCCGTCGATCAATGCCCGGAAGAATTCGCCCGCGCGCCGCTGCTGTCAAAACCGTTCCAGACCGCCCGTCTGGTCGCGGCGTTGAAGCAGCAATTGCACCGGTGACGAGCATGTCGGCGTGGCACGGCAACGATTGTTATGTTGTTTGACGATCGGGGCCGCCCCCCTTTGAACAACGCAGTGGAATTCACGTCTCTGATCGTCGGAATCGACCTCTCGCCCCGATGGCGGTGCGCTCCCCTCCCCTTGCAGGGAGGGGTCGGGGGTGGGGGCTCCGCGAGTCCCGTTGTACGTTGTCAGCGCTCGATCAACGTGGAATGCCCGTGTTCATTCTCGCAAGAGACGAACGCTGACTTGCTGTGTTGTCGGTTGCAGTAACCCGGCGCCGGTTCGCAAATCAATGACGTCCTGAGAACATCGAAGGCGCGTTTAACGAAGTTCAGTGCGCGTGGCCCCCCACCCCCACCCCCTCCCCGCAAGGGGGAGGGGAGCGCAGCGATCGCGTGGCTTGCATCGTGCGAGCGCACACGCTCGCGCGACGATCAGCCCACGATCTCCGCGACAATGCGGCCCGTGGTCACCTGGTCGCCCTCCGCCACGTCGATCGTGGTCACGGTTCCGGCGATGCCGGCGGTGTGGACGTGCTCCATCTTCATGGCTTCGAGCGTGACGACGGGCTGACCCAGCGCGACGCGATCGCCGGGCTTCACCAGCACTGCGACGACGCGACCATTCAAAGCCGCACGGACCTTGCCATCACCACCGGCGGCGCCCGTCGACTGCGGCGCGGCCAGCGTGAGATCGCGCAGCATCAGCGTGACACCGCGCCGCTGCACCCACAGACGGTCGGCGTCTCGAACGAAGCGTGCGCTGTCGACGATGTCAGCGTGGCGAACACGAATCGTATCGTCGCCGAGCGACACGATCTCCAAGCGATGCTCGACGCTCTCATGGCTCACACGAAAGGTCCCGTCGCGCTCGCACAACAGCTCGCACTCGCGGACCTCACCGCCGATCTCGAACCGGAGTGGCGTCGCAAAGGCAGCCGCGAGCGAGCGGCCGCTGCGGACGGGATGGGCGAGCGGATGGCTGACGGAGAGCAGCAGCGCGGCGAGCGCAATGTCCTTCGCATCCACCGCCGGCGCGCGCAGCTCGTCACGATGCGCTGGAATGAAGGCCGTGGTCGCCTTGCCTGCTGCGAAAGCCGGATGTCGCAGACAGGACAGAAGGAAGCTCTGGTTGGTCGCGACACCCAGCGCGACGGCCTGCTCCAGGCCGACGATCAGCCGCGCCCGCGCTTCTTCCCGGCTGGCGCCATGGCTGATGAGCTTGGCGATCATCGAATCGTAATAGGGCGGAATCTCCGCGCCGGACTCCAGCGCATGCTCGACGCGGATCGCGCCGGGCATCTGCCACAGCGCCATCCGTCCCGACTGCGGCATGAAGTCATGCGCGGCGTCCTCCGAGCACAGCCGCACCTCGATCGCGTGGCCCGAGAATCGAATCTCCTCCTGGCGCAGCGGCAGCGGCTCGCCCGCGGCGACGCGCAGCTGCCACTCCACGAGGTCGAGACCGGTGAGCGCCTCCGTCACGGGATGCTCGACCTGCAGCCGCGTGTTCATCTCCATGAAGTAGAACTGGCCGTCGCCATCGAGCAGAAATTCCAAGGTGCCGGCGCCCTCGTAGCCGAGCGCCTTGACCGCCTGCACCGCCACCGCGCCCATGCGCGCGCGCAGCTCCGGCCCGACCGCAGGCGACGGCGCCTCCTCGATCAGCTTCTGATGCCGCCGCTGCACCGAGCAATCGCGCTCGCCAAGATGCACGGCGTTGCCATTGGTATCGCCGAACACCTGGATCTCGATGTGGCGCGGATTGGCGATCGCCTTTTCGAGGATCACCGTGCCGTCGCCGAACGCGGCCACGGCTTCCGAGCGCGCGCTGCGCAGCAGATCGGGGAACGCGGCCGCATCCGTCACCAGCCGCATACCGCGGCCGCCGCCACCAGCAACCGCCTTGATCATGACAGGAAAGCCGATACGCCGCGCCTCGCGCAGCATGACCTCGTCACCCTGATCCTCGCCTTGATAGCCGGGCACGCAGGGCACGCCGGCGCAACTCATGATCACCTTGGCGCCGGCCTTGTTGCCCATCGCCTTGATCGCCTCGGGCGACGGACCGATGAAGACCAGCCCGGCCTCCTTGCAGGCCTGCGCGAAGTCTTCGTTTTCGGCGAGGAAGCCGTAGCCCGGATGCACGGCGTCCGCACCGGTCGCTTTCGCCGCTTCGATGATTGCCGCGATGTTCAGATAAGAATGCGCCGGTGGCGGCGCACCGATATGGACGGCCTGATCGGCGAGCCGCACATGCGGCGCGTCAGCGTCGGCGTCGGAATACACCGCCACGACGCCATGGCCCAGCCGGCGCGCGGTGCGCATGATCCGCACCGCGATCTCACCGCGGTTGGCGATCAGCACCTTGTGGAACGGCCTGCGCGACATCCTCATCATCTCTCCGCTCATGGCCGGGCCACCGAGAACTGCATCTGCTGCGGTTCACGCGCCTCCGCCTCGCGGTAGATCGCCAGCACCTCCGTGAGCACCGCGCGGGTGTCGCGCGGATCGATCACGCCGTCGTCGAGCACGCGCGCCGAGGTCGCGAACACGTCCATCTGGCTGTCGAACACGCCGATGATCTGCGCTTTCATGGCGTCGAGCTTGTCGCGCTCCACCGGCTTGCCGCGGCGTGCGGCGGCGGCTTCCGTCACGATCGCCATCGTCTCCGCGGCCTGCTCGCCGCCCATGACCGCGGTCTTCGCGTTCGGCCAGGAGAAGCAGAAGCGCGGGTGGAAGCCGCGGCCGCACATGCCGTAATTGCCAGCGCCGAACGAGGCGCCGCAATAGATCGTGATCTGCGGCACCGTCGCCGAGGTCACCGCCTGGATCATCTTGGAGCCGTGCTTGATCATGCCCGCCTCCTCATAGGCGCGGCCGACCATGTAGCCGGTGGTGTTGTTGAGGTAGAGGATCGGCGTGCGGCTCTGGCAGCAGGCCTGGATGAAATGCGTCGCCTTGTTGGCGCCGGCCGGATCGAGCGGGCCGTTGTTGGTGACGATGCCGATCGCCTGTCCCTCGATGCGGGCATGGCCGCACACGGTCGCTGGGCCGTAGTTCGGCGACATCTCAACGAAATCGCTGTCATCCACGATGCGCGCGATGATCTGGCGCATGTCGACGGGGCGCTTGTGGTCGAGCGGCATGATGCCGAGCAGCTCGTCCTGGTCGTAGCGCGGCGGCTTTACCTGGGACGCGTCGTGCGACGGCCGGTCCCAATTCAGCTTGCCCATGATCTCGCGCGCGATGCGCAGCGCATCGCGGTCGTCCTCGGCGAGATAGTCGCCGAGGCCGGAGATCGCGGTGTGCATCTCGGCGCCGCCGAGTTCCTCCTCGGTGGCGATCTCGCCCGTCGCCGCCTTCAACAGCGGCGGTCCGGCCAGGAAGGCCCGGGTGCGGCCGCGCACCATCACGATGTAGTCCGACAGGCCGGTCTGATAGGCGCCGCCTGCGGTCGACGATCCATGCGTCACCGTGACGACGGGAAGCCCGGCCGCCGACAGCCGCGCCAGATTGCGAAAGATGTTGCCGCCGCGGACGAAGTCTTCCACGCGGTAGCGCAGCAGGTTGGCGCCGGCGCTCTCGACCAGCTGCAAATAAGGCAGCTTGTTCTCCAGCGCCAGCTCCTGCACCCGCAGCGTCTTATCGAGCCCGTAGGGCTGCAGCGCGCCGGCATCGATGCCGGAATCATTGGCCGAGACCATGCAGCGCACGCCGGAGACGAAGCCGATGCCGCCGATGACGCCGCCCCCCGGCACGCTCTTGGCCGGGTCGGGCGTATCGAACATGTAGCCGGCCAAGGTCGACAACTCCAGGAACGGTGCGCCCGGATCGAGCACGAGTGCGACACGCTCGCGCGGCAGCAGCTGGCCGCGCTGATGGAAGCGATCCTTCGCCGCGGCGGACGCATTGCGCGTCCGCGCCTCGAGATCGCGCATCCGCGCGATCAGCCCGAGCATGCCGTCGCGATTGGCCTGAAAGGCGGCGCCTGTGGGAGAGATGGTGTTGTCGATTGTAGCCACGAAACGAATTCTCTCTTTTGGCGTCATTCCGGGGCGCGACGAAGTCGCGAGCCCGGAATCCATAACTACGACCGGGAGTATGGATTCCGGGCTCGCGCTACGCGCGCCCCGGAATGACGGAAGGAGTGGAGGAAACAGCTCACGCGCTCTTCGCCGCGAAATGCTCGCCATAGGCCTGGCGCAGCTCGACCTTGCGCAGCTTGCCGGTGGCGGTCATCGGCATTTCCTCGAGCACACGCACCAGCTTCGGCACCTGGAAGCCACCGAGTGATTTGCGGCAGTGCTCGAGCAGCTCAGTCTCGCTCGCCTGCGCGCCCGGCTTGAGCTTGACGAAGGCCGAGACCGCCTCGCCCCATTGCGGATGCGGCAAGCCGACCACGGCCGCGTTCTGCACCGCCGGATGCGCCAGCAGGGTCTCCTCGATCTTGACCGAGGCGACGTTCTCGCCGCCGGACTTGATCATGTCCTTCTTGCGGTCGAGGAACAGCACCTCTCCGTTGTCGATGACCGCGAGATCGCCGGTGTGATGCCAGCCGAATTTTCGCGCGTCCTCGGTCGATTTCGGGTCCTTGTAGTAGCCCATCATCACATTGGGCCCGCGATGCACCAGCTCGCCGATCTCTCCGGGCGGCAGCAGATGGCCGGCATCGTCCATGATCGCGGTCTCGTTGACGAACAGCGACTCGCCCCAATAATTGCCGAAGCGATTGAGCTGCACCTCGGGCCGCGACATCGTCGTCGCCGGATACATCTCGGTCTGGCCGCTGGTCAGCACGAAGTTCGGGCACAGCTCATGAATCGCGCGCTCCAGCAGCGGCCGGCTCATCGGCGCCATCGTGTAGAGGCAGGTGCGCAGATGCGAGAGGTCGAACTCCTTGCGGCGCGGGTGGTCGAGGATCGCCTGGTACATCAGCGGCAGGCCGACGAACACGGTGAGGCGGTCGCGCACGATCGCGTCCATGCAGGCGACCGGATCGAAGCCGCGCATCAGCGCCATGCGGCCGCCGACCGAGAGATAGCTCAGCAGCAGCACATGGCCGGCGCAGTGGAACAGCGGGAACTGCCCGGTGATGCCGTCGTCGCGCGACAGCTGCATCTCGATGCAATTGCTCATCACGGCCATGACGACCGCGAGATGGCAATGCATCGCGCCCTTCGGCCGCGACGTCGTGCCGGAGGTGTAGATGATCATCGCCAGATCGCGATCACCGATCTCGATGTCAGGCTCGACGTCCGACTGGCCCTGGATGAGGTCGTTGAAGCTGGCGAGCCCGACGGCTTTCGCCGTGCCGGTGAGGTCGATCGCGACCAGCTCGACGCCGCGTTTCTCCAGCGCCGCACGACGCTCGGCCTGTGCGAACAGATTGTCGTCGATGATGGCGAAACGAACCTCGGCGTGGCCGAGGATGTAGTCCATGTCGGCCGGCCCGAGCATGGTGTTGATCGGCACCCAGACCAGGCCGGCGCGATGGATGCCGAACAGCGCTTTGACGAACTCGACCGAGTTGTTGCAGACGGTCGAGATCGTCTCGCCCGGTTTCAGGCCCTTTGCAACGAGCCAGTTCGCGAACCGGTTGGCATCGCGCTCCAGCTCGGTGAAGGTGACCTGGCGGCTACCGTCGGTGATGGCCACCCGATCCGGAAAGCGGCGCGCCGCACGCTTCAACAGGTCACCGATGGCCACGCGGCCGATGCGGCCGGGGCCGGACACGCCGCCGGTGGCGTCGAGATTGGTCATTGGTTCACTCCCTCCCCATCCAGGTCATTGCGAGGAGCGAAGCGACGACGTGTCCGCCGAAGCCCCTCGGGCGAAGGCGGAAGCAATCCAGAGTCGCGCACTCGGCCCTGGATTGCTTCGTCGCCTTCGGCTCCTCGCAATGACGGCAGCATGTTGCGTTCAGTTCACCGTGCCGAACATCTGCCGCGCCTCGGCGGGGCTGGCGATCTCGCGGCCCGCGCGCCGCGCGCAGGCGGCGATCGCCTCGATCAGCTGGCCGTTCGAGGTCACCTTGGTGCCGTCGCCGAGATAGAAAGTGTCCTCGAGCCCGGTGCGCAGATGACCGCCGAGCTCGGCGCAGCGCTGATGCAGCGGCCAGATCTCGGCGCGGCCGATCGCAGTGACCTGCCAGTTCGCCTCCGGCAGCTTCAGCTTCAGCAAAATCGGCAGCAGCTCCGGATCGGCCGGCATGCCCGAGGCGACGCCCATGACGAAATTATATTCGAGCGGACCTGCGTACATCCCGGTCTGACGGTACATGCCGACGCAGCGCACGATGCCGACGTCGAAGCATTCGAACTCCGGAATCGTCCTGGCGTCCTTCATGACCGCGAGATAGTCCGAGATTTTCTCGACCGAATTGTCGAACATCATCGGCGGCCATGCCCAATTGTTGTCGGCCTTGACCTTCAGATAGTTCAGCGAGCCGGCGTTGCAGGCGGCAATCTCCGGCCGCGTTTCCCTGATGCAGTCGAGCGCGCCCTGATAGTTCGGCCCGGAGACGCCGGAGGTGTGATTGATGACCACGCCGGGACAGGCTTCGCGGATCGCCTGCTGGATATCGCGCGAGACATCGACCTCCCACGACGGCAGATGGCCCTTGCCGGGCGCCTGCTGGCGCAGATGGATGTGCATGATCGACGCGCCCGCGTCATAGGCGCGGCGCGCCTCGCGCGCCATCTCCTCCGGCGTAACTGGCACGTGATGCTGCCTGGGATCGGTGAGCACGCCATTCAGCGCGCAGGTAATGACGGCTTTGTCGCTCATGGCACTCGTTCGATCTGACACGCGCAACACAGGCTGCGCTGATGATCCGCAGCATGGGAATATTGCGGGCGATCTGCTTGCGTTGACTGGCTGACGGGAACCAAGGCTGCTGATATTGCTTTGCCTCAAGCCCGGGGTGACCAACCGCGCTATGCAGTGGGACGACCGTCATCGAGGCAAGGCTATCGCATATGACCAATCTGAGTTTTCGCGAAGCCGTTTCCACATCGTCATGCCCGGGCTCCGTCCCGGGCATCCACGTCGTTCTCAGTATGGCGGACGACGTGGATGGCCGGGACAAGCCCGGCCATGACGACGCGGAGGTGGACGAGCGCAACACTTCGATCGTTATATGCGATAGCCCTGATCATCGAGGGGTGCCATGCCAACCGGCTTACAGACT
Organism: Bradyrhizobium sp. SSBR45G; assembly: GCF_030159255.1. Classification (GTDB taxonomy): domain Bacteria; phylum Pseudomonadota; class Alphaproteobacteria; order Rhizobiales; family Xanthobacteraceae; genus Bradyrhizobium. Next base: position 18,344 of record NZ_BSCT01000062.1, read on the forward strand.
GCTTCCATCGGCCCGGCCGGGCTGAGCGCGGCCGAGGCATCCGCGCGCCTGACGGCCGAAGGTTTCAACGAGCTGCAACAGACCCGCAGTCGCTCGGTCCTTCGTCTCATCGCGGACGTGCTGAAGGAGCCGATGCTGGCGCTGCTGCTCGCGGGCGCCGGCATCTATCTGCTGCTCGGCGATCACGCCGAGGCGATCCTGCTCGGCGTGTTCGCCTCGGCCTCGATCGTCATCACCATCGTGCAGGAGGCCCGCACCGAGCGCGTGCTGGAATCGCTGCGCGATCTCTCCAGCCCGCGCGCGCTGGTGATCCGCGACAGCGAGCAGATGCGCATCGCCGGCCGCGAGGTCGTCCGCGGCGACCTGATCGTGCTCACCGAGGGCGATCGCGTCGCGGCCGATGCGGTGCTGCGGCAATGCGACGATCTGCTGACCGATGAATCGCTGCTGACCGGTGAATCGGTTCCGGTGCGCAAGCGCGCTGCGGCCAGCGAGGAAACCGTCGCGAGCCAAGCCGCCGGCGGCGACGACCAGCCGCTGGTGTTCTCCAGCAGCCTCGTGGTGCGCGGCACGGGCCTCGCCGAGGTGACCGCGACCGGGCCGCACACCGCGATCGGACGGATCGGCCAGGCCGTGACCGCCGTGGAAACCGAGACGCCGCGGCTGCAGCAACAGACGACGCGGCTGGTCACGGCCTTCGCGATCGGCGGCGGCATCGTGGTGGCCATCACGGTCGTGCTCTATGCGATGTATCGCGGCGGCTGGCTCGATGGCGTGCTCGCGGGCATTGCGCTGGGCATGTCGATGCTGCCCGAGGAATTCCCGCTGGTGCTGACCGTGTTCATGGCGATGGGCGCCTGGCGCATCTCGCAGGCGCGCGTGCTGACGCGGCGCGCTTCGGCGATCGAGTCGCTCGGTGCTGCGACGGTGCTGTGCACCGACAAGACGGGCACGCTGACGCAGAACCGGATGACGGTGGCAAGCCTGATGCGGCGCGACGGCGCGGTGCTCAGCCCCGCAGCCGCATCGCCGGACGCAGTGACACCGGACTTCCGCGACCTCGTCGCCACGGCGGTGCTGGCCTGCGATCCGCAGTCGCATGATCCGATGGAGAAGGCGTTGCAGGCGATCGGCGCCGAGATCCCCGGCGAGACACTGTTGCGGCGCTACGGGCTGCGCCCCGAGCTGCTGGCGATGACCAATGTGTGGTCCTCCGGCGGAGGCGAGGTCGTGGCCGCAGCCAAGGGCGCGCCGGAGGCGATCGCCGGTCTCTGCGGCATCACCGGCGCCGCGCTCTCCGAATTGCAGGCGCAGGTCGAGGCCATGGCCGCCGGCGGATTGCGCGTCCTTGGCATTGCGTGGGCCAGCTGGGACGATGCCGAGCTACCTGAATCGCAGCAGGCGTTCCCGTTCACGTTCTGCGGCCTCGCAGGCTTTGCCGATCCGCTGCGGCCGGAGGTGCCCGCCGCCGTGGCCGAATGCCGCTCCGCCGGCATCCGCATCATCATGATCACCGGCGACTATCCGGCGACCGCCGCCACCATCGCGCGCCAGGCCGGGATCACGCCGGAGCGCATCATCACCGGCCCGGAGCTCGCAGCTCTCGACGACGCGGCGTTGGCGCGGGCCACCCGGACGCCGACGGCGTTCGCGCGCATCATGCCCGAGCAGAAGCTGCGGATCGTCGACGCGCTCAAGGCCGATGGCGAGATCGTCGCGATGACCGGCGACGGCGTCAACGATGCGCCGTCGCTGAAATCAGCGCATATCGGCATCGCGATGGGCGGCCGCGGCACCGACGTCGCGCGCGAAGCCTCGGCGATCGTGCTGCTCGACGATGATTTCGGCTCGATCGTGAAGGCGATCCGGCTGGGACGGCGGATCTACGACAACCTCCGCAAGGCGATGTGCTTCATCCTCGCGGTGCATTTTCCGATCGCCGGCCTCGCGCTGCTGCCGCTCGTCACCGGGCTGCCGCTGCTGCTCGGCCCCGTGCATATCGCCTTCCTGGAGATGATCATCGATCCCGTCTGCTCGCTGGTGTTCGAGGCCGAGATCGAGGAGCACGACGTCATGCAGCGGCCGCCACGCGATCCGCAGGAGCCGCTGCTGCCGCGTGCGCTCGTGCTGTGGGGCGCGCTGCAGGGCCTTCTGGCGCTGCTCGCGACATCAGGCGTGCTGCTGATGGCGAGCCGGGCGGGCATGCCCGAGGACGAGGTCCGCGCGCTGGTGTTCTTTGCGCTGGTGTTCGTGATCGTCAGCCTCGTCTTCGTCAACCGCTCGTTCTCGAGCTCGCTGCGCGAAGCCTTCACGCGGCCCAACCGGGTGCTGCTGCTGGTGATCGCGATCGTCGCCGCCGTGCTTGCGACCAGCCTGACCTGGCCGGTGGCGGCGGCGCTGTTCCGGTTCGGCCCGCTGCATGCGGACGATCTCGCGGTGACCGTCGGCGCCGGGTTCGCCACCTTGATCGTGCTCGAACTGTCGAAGTTTCCGCTGCGCGCGGCGCTGACGCGGCGCGCAGCGAAGCCGCCTCAGGTCAACGCGGCCTCGCCGCTGCGATAGATCGCGAGATCACGCGAGCCGGAGAAGATCGCGCGCGGCTTCAGGCCGTAGAAGCGGCGGATCGAATGGCTGAAATGGGTCGAGTCGGGATAGCCGATGTCCTGCGCGAGATGCGCAAGGTTGAGATCCTGGTTGGCATAGTTGAGCAGATGCCGCGCCCGCTTCCAGGCCCGGAACGAGCGGAAGGAGATGTCGGTCTCCTCCTTGAACAGATGCAGGAAGCGCGACGTCGACAGGCCGACCGCGGCGGCACAGCTCTCGGCGGTCGCAGGCTCGCCGGAGAAGCGGCTGATCAGGCCGATCGCCTTGACCACGCGCGGATCGAGCGTCCGCTGCGGCAGCACCTCGCCAAAACACAGCCGGTCGAAAATCGCGCCGGTGACGTCGCCGGAGAGCGGCCGCTGCACCAGCTCCTCATAGGCGGCGCGGATGCGGCAGGCGAACACCTCGGCCTCGCGCGCGACCTTGCTCGCGAACCGGTCGAGGGTGCCGATCGGCACGCTCTCCGGCTCGATGGTCACGACGATGACGGTGCGATAGTCGCTCTCGATGGTGTGCGGCTTGTTCGGCGGCACGACCAGCAATTCGCCGCTGCGTGCCTCTGCGCCTTCGGCCGACAGCCGCAAGTTGCCGGTGAGCGCGACATAGATATGGAACGCGCCCGAGCAGCGCTGGCGGGGACGGCCGAGCAGCCCGGCGTAGAAGACGCGCTCGGGCGTGATCAGCATGAGATGGCCGGAGTCCCGGCGGGTCACATCCATGGTCTTCCTCCTGAGACGCGGCTCTGTCGGCCGCTTTGGTTGAGGAGGACCATAGCGCAATTCGCGCCGCTGTCATCGGCGATCAGTTGGCAATTTTTGTCGCGGTTAAGCGTCCGCGTGGTCAAAAATGCTCACCCACGGACCCGTGGCTTGATGCCCTGCTCCACGCCCACACGCTGCTCCGCCGCCACGGCCCGCTGGTAGCCCTCGCGCTGCTGCAGCCGCGCCCAATAGGCGGCGACATTGGGGCCGAAATCCTTGGCGAGCCCGATCGTCTCGGCCAGCCGCAGCGCATAGCCGATCACGATGTCGGCAGCGGTGAAACGGCCGGCGCACAAGAACGCGGCATGGCCGGTCGCTGCCTCGACGGCACGCAGCCGGCCGAGAAACCACTTGGCATAATCGGTCGCGACCTGCGGTGAGCGCCGCTCCTCCGGCTCGAGCTGAGTGTATCGCAATACCAGCGTCTGCGGGAACGTCAGCGTCGCATCGGAGAAGTACATCCAGTTCAGGAACGCGCCATAGGCCGCCTCGTCGGGCCCGACCATCAGCGGTGTCGGGCCATGCTTGACGCCGAGATAGTGGCAGATGCCTGAGGACTCCGTCATCTTCGTCTCGCCGTCGATCAGGAAGGGAATGGTGCCGAGCGGATTGATCGCCAGGTACTCCTTGGCGAAGACCCGCGGCGGGAACGGCAGCATCTTCAACTCATAGTCAAGCCCCAGCTCCTCCAGCATCCATAGCGGGCGGAACGAGCGGGCGCCGTCGCAATGATACAGCGTGATCATCAGGCATTCCCCTTGCCCGGGCCCGGCAGCGTGCCCATCATCTTGCAGAGGATCGTCAGCATCACCTCGTCGGCACCGCCGCCGATCGAGCTCAGGCGGGAATCACGATAGGCGCGGCTGACCGGCGTCTCGTTCATGAAGCCCATGCCGCCCCAATATTGCAGGCAGGCATCGGTGAGCTCGCGCCCGAGCCGTCCGGTCTTCAGCTTCACCATGGTCGCGAGCCGCGTGACATCCTCGCCGGCGATCAGCGCCTCGGCCGCCTGATAGGTCAGCGCCCGCAGCAGCTCCACCTCGGTCTGCATCTCCGCGAGCTTGAAGTGGACGACCTGGTTGTCGAGGATCGAGCGGCCGAACGCCTTGCGGTTGCGGGTGTACTCGATGGTCGCATTGATGATCGCCTCATGCGCCTTCAGGCAGGCCGCGCCGGCCCACAGCCGCTCCTCCTGGAACTGCATCATCTGGTAGGTGAAGCCCATCCCCTCCTCGCCGACGCGGTTGCGCTTCGGCACCCGGACATTGTCGAAGAAGATCTGCGCGGTGTCCGACGAGCGCATGCCCATCTTGTCGAGCTTGCGCGCAACCTGCACGCCCTTGCTCTTCATGGGAACGCAGATCAGCGACTTGTTGCGGTGGACAGCGCCGTCGCTGGTGTTGGCGAGCAGGCAGATGAAGTCGGCCTGGGTGCCGTTGGTGATCCACATCTTGCCGCCATTGATGACGTAGTCGTCGCCATCGCCGCGCGCCTGGGTCTTGATCGAGGCGACGTCGGAGCCGGCGCCGGGCTCGGAGACGCCGATGCAGGCGACGTAGTCGCCGGCAATCGCCGGGGCGAGAAATTCCTTGCGCACGGTGTCCGAGCCGAACCGCGCCAGCGCCGGCGTCGCCATATCGGTCTGCACCCCGATCGCCATCGGAATCGCGCCGCAATTGATCGCGCCGAGCTCCTCGGCCATCATCAGCGCGTAGGAGTAGTCGAGCCCCTGGCCGCCATACTCGACCGGCTTGTTGAGGCCGAGAAAGCCGAGGTCGCCGAGCTTCTTGAACAGCTCATGCGCCGGGAAGATGCCGGCCTCCTCCCATTCATCGACATGGGGGTTGATCTCGGCGGCGATGAACTTCTGCAGGATGCGGCGCGGTTCGTCGTGGTCGGCGGTGAAGAGCATTCTTCCTCGAGCTCCTGTCGTCTTTTTTTGACGTCATGGCCGGGCTTGTCCCGGCCATCCACGTCGTTGTTCATGTGTGGCGCGCAGCGTGGATGCCCGGGTCAAGCCCGGGCATGACGAGTGGAGAGAGTGCGTATCACAATCCCATCTGCCGGCTGGCCAGGTCCTTCATGATCTCCTCGGTGCCGCCGCCGATCGCATTGACCTTGACCTCGCGATAGATCCGCTCGACCCGAATGCCGCGCATGAAACCGGCGCCACCGAAAATCTGCACCGCCTCGGAAGCACAATACGCCATGGTCTGCGTCGCCTGGTTCTTCATCATGCAGATCTCGGCCACCGGATTGTCGCCCTGCCCGAGCCGCCACGCCAGCATTTCCAGCATCGCCTGCGAGGCCGCGACGCGCTGCGCCATGTCGACCAGCTTGTGCCGGATGACCTGGTGCTGCGCCAGCGGCTTGCCGAAGGTCTGTCGCTCTTTCGCGTAGCCGATCGCATCGTCGAGGCAGACGCGGGCGAACGCGGTGCAGCTCGCCGCCATGCCCATGCGCTCGCTGTTGAAATTATGCATGATCAGCTTGAAGCCCTGGCCCTCCTCGCCGATCAGATTTTCGGCGGGCACACGGCAGCCGTCGAAATGCAGGGTCGCGGTATCCGACGCCCACCAGCCCATCTTGTTGAGCTTGGTACGGGTCAGGCCCGGCGTGTCGCCGGGAACGAGCAGCAGGCTGACGCCGGCCGCGCCCGGCCCGCCGGTACGCACGGCCACCGTGATATAATCGGCGCGCACGCCTGAGGTGATGAACGTCTTCTCGCCGCTGACGATGTAATGGTCGCCATCGCGGACCGCCTTGGTCCTGAGGTTCGCAACATCAGAGCCGCCGCTCGGCTCGGTGATCGCGAGCGCCGAGATCTTCCGCCCCGCAAGAATCTCCGGCAGCACCCGCGCCCTCACCTCCGGCTTCGCGGCGCGCGCAATCGGCGGCGCACCGATCGAATGGCTCATCAGGCTGGCGCTGACGCCGCCGCAGCCGGCCCGCGCCAGCTCCTGCGAGGCGACGATGTGCATGAATTGATCCGACGGCACCCCGCCAAATTCTTCCGGGAAGCCGAGGCCGAGCAGGCCGATCTCGGCCGCCTTCGCATACAGCGCGCGCGGAAACTCGCCCGCTTCGTCCCACGCGCTTGCGAACGGCGCGATCTCCTTGTCGACGAAGCGCCTGACGACGTCGCGGAAGGCCTCGTGCTCGGCCGTGTAGAACGGGCTCTTGGTCATGACGCTGCCGGGGTCCTGCTTCGTGCGCTCAGAAGATGCGCCGGAAGCGGCGGCATCAACTTGCGTCGAGTGGCTGGCGGTCGAAATCGCGTCCCGCGCGGCCGGCATTCCCCGCCCTGTCCCGGTGCCAGCGCCTGGACGCAAGACAGTGCAATGCACACACCGGCCCACTCGCGGCCAAAAACGCCGCGCGCTCCGGCCAGCCTCGCTGGACCGGATGCGCAGGCCAGACACAACAGCGCGTTCAAGGCGACGACAGATCGCCGGATCTCGGGAGGGAGCCTGTGCCAGTACGGTATTACGACTGGATTGCGCATCATGCGCGGAGGACGCCGGGGAAGACCGCCATGGTCGATCTCGGCAGCAACAGGCGTTTCACCTACGCCGAGTTCGATGCGCGCGTCGCCCGTCTCGCGGCACATCTGCGCGGCGCCTGCGGCATCGGCAAGGGCGACCGCGTCGCGGTGCTGGCGCTGAACGCGACCGAGACGCTGGAGGTGCAGTTCGCCTGCTTCCGGGTCGGCGCGATCTTCGTGCCGCTCAACACCCGCCTCACCATCCCCGAGCTGCAGTTCATCGTCGGCGACGCCGCGCCCAAGGTGATGATCCATGATGACGATCTCGCCGACACCGCGCTCGCCGTAAGCCGGCTGTGCGCCGTCGCGACAGCCCTGCGCTACGGCCCTGCCGCAAGCTACGAGCTGGCGATCGCCACGGCAAAGCCGCTCATGGATGTCGAGCCGGTCACGCTCGATGACGTCTCGACCATCATGTACACGTCAGGCACCACGGGCCAGCCGAAGGGCGCGATGATCACCCATGGCATGACGTTCTACAATTGCGTCAATCTCGGTGGTCCCGCCTACATCACGCCGTCCTCGGTGCTGTTGACCGTGCTGCCGCTGTTCCACACCGGCGGACTCAACTGCTACACCAATCCCGTGCTGCATGTCGGCGGCACCGTGCTGATCATGCGCGCCTTCGATCCGGGTCTGGCGCTGCAGCTGATCAGCGATCCCGCCCTGGGCATCAACGTGTTCTTCGGCGTGCCCGCGATCTATCAGTTCATGGCGCAGCACCCGGCATTCGCGACCGCCGATTTCAGCCGCCTCACCATCGGCGGCGTCGGCGGCGCGCCGATGCCGGTGCCGCTGCTGAACACCTGGGAGAACAGCGGCGTCGCCCTGCAACAAGGTTACGGCATGACCGAGACCTCCCCGGCCGTGCTCGCGCTCGACCGCGAGGATGCCGGCCGCAAGGCCGGCTCCGCCGGCAAGCCGGTGCTGCACACCGAGGTGCGGATCGTCCGGCCCGACGGCAGCGATGCCGCGATCGGCGAGCTCGGCGAACTCTGGGTGCGCGGGCCCAATGTCACGCCGGGCTATTGGAATCGGCCGGACGCGAACCGCAGCTCCTTCACCGACGGCTGGCTACACACCGGCGATGCGACCCGCGTCGACGAGGAAGGCTTCTACTACATCGTCGACCGCTGGAAGGACATGTACATCTCCGGCGGCGAGAACGTCTATCCGGCCGAGGTCGAGAACGTGCTGCACCAGCTGAGCGCCGTGGCCGAGGCCGCGGTGATCGGCATCGCCGATCCGCAATGGGGCGAGACCGGCATGGCGATCATCGCGGTCAAGCCGGGCCACAGCTTGAGCGAAGCCGACATCCACGCGCATTGCCAGGCCAACCTCGCCCGCTTCAAGTGCCCGCGCACCGTCCGCTTCGTCGACGCGCTGCCGCGCAACGCCACCGGCAAGATCCACAAGCCGACCTTGCGCAAGAGCTTTGCGACGGCGTCCGCGACCGATCTCGTGCAGCAGGCGTCGTGACCATCCGAATGCGCAGCCAAGGCTGCGCATGGCCTTCAACGAACACCACAAGATCAACCAGAGGAAGCCCAGGGAATGTTGCCGATCACGACCAGGACTCTGCTCTCATTTGCGGCCGCAGCCGCCCTCTCCGTCATCGCAAGCCAGAGCGCGCTTGCGCAGAAGAAATACGACACCGGCGCCACCGACACCGAAATCAGGATCGGCAATGTCGAGACCTATAGCGGTCCGGTCTCGGCCTACGGCATCATCGGCAAGACCGAGGAAGCCTATTTCAAGATGATCAACGATTCCGGCGGCATCAACGGCCGCAGGATCAACTTCATCTCCTATGACGACGCCTACAGCCCGCCCAAGACCGTCGAGCAGGTCCGCAAGCTGATCGAGAGCGACGAGGTGCTGCTGGTGTTCAACGCACTGGGCACGCCGACCCAGACGGCCGTGCAGAAGTATCACAACGCCAAGAAGGTCCCGCAGCTGTTCGTCGCCACCGGCGCCAGCAAGTGGAACGACCCGAAGGAATTCCCATGGACCATGGGCTTCCAGCCCAGCTACCGCGTCGAGGCGCGGATCTTCGCCAAATACATCCTCAAGAACAAGCCGAACGCCAAGGTCGCGATCTTCTATGCCAATGACGATTTCGGCAAGGACTACGTCGCCGGCATCAAGGACATCTTTGGCGACAAGGCGAAGGATCTGATCATCGCCGAGGAGAGCTATGAGACGTCGGAACCCTCGATCGATTCCCACATCGTCAAGCTGAAGGGCGCCGGCGCCGACGTCTTCATCAACATCGCGACGCCGAAATTCGCGGCGCAGGCGATCAAGAAGATCGCCGAGCTGGAATGGAAGCCGATGCACCTGATGACCGACGTGTCGATCTCGATCGGCGCCGTCATGAAGCCCGCCGGCCTCGAGGCCTCCGAGGGCGTGCTCTCCGCCGGCTATCTCAAGGACCCGTCGGATCCGCAATGGAAGGACGACGAGGGCATGAAGAAGTTTATGGCCTTCATCGACAAGTACATGCCCGGCGCCAACATCTCCGATGCCAACCTCGCCTATGGCTTTGCGGCGGCCCAGACCATGGTCCAGGTGCTCAAGCAGTGCGGCGACAATCTCACCCGCGAGAACGTCATGAAGCAGGCCGCCAGCCTGAAGGACTTCGCGCCCGACACCCTGATCCCCGGCATCAAGGTCAACACCGGCCCGACCGACTTCGCCCCGATCGAGCAGCTCAAGATGATGCAGTTCAAGGGCGGGAAGTGGGATTTGTTCGGCGACATCATCAGCGCTGACGTCGGGGGGTAGGCAAGCTAGACCTGCGCCCGCCGACTTCAAACGTCCCTGCGTCGTGTCGCAACAGGCGCCTGATCGTTGGGAGCCGATCTCCGGCAGCGACGACGGTGATCTCCCCTCCCCCTTGCGGGGAGGGGTTGGGGGTGGGGGTCCACGCGCACCAAACGGTGTGGCGCGCGCCAGGCCATGTCCACCACGCGAGCACACCCTCGATATTCCCCCATCACTCCGGACACGACTCGTGGCACCCCCACCCCCGACCCCTCCCCGCAAGGGGGAGGGGAGCCGACCGCCGCCGGGGCGCGACTTTCGATAAAAATAATCATATTGCTATTTTTCAGAATTCATGATTATCTCCGCCCATCCCGCCTCACCGCGGAGCAACTGTGCTGTTGAGGTAGGCCGGCGATCGGCCGGCCTCAAGGCTGGCGCG
>NZ_BSCT01000063.1 GCF_030159255.1 Bradyrhizobium sp. SSBR45G
AAGGACTCCGCCGTCCACGTTTCTCTTTCTTCATCTTCACTTGTCAAACAGCCCGGGACCTCAGTCCCACCCTCTTCGAGAGGGGTCGCTCGACCTTCTTCAGAGACGATGATGAGCAACCGGGTTCTACCGGTTGTGCACCACTCAACGAAGTGAGGAGCAACATTGACGCGTGTGCTCGCCCCGGTGTGTCCCGAAGCGGCGCCGCGTTCAGTGATGGTGCTTATAGGGGGGTCGTTTCGGGGTGTCAACGACCAATTTCATGAAATCGTCGCATCGCGTGAATTTTTTGGGAGAGACCCCGGAAGCCCGATTTCTTGCGGACATCATGCCCCACTTGGGCCACAATCCTGCGACGATTTGTTAAGCATCGACCTGGGTTGATTTGGGTCCAGCGGGGACCGCCATCGATTCAAGGATGATCCAGATCAAGGAAGTGGCGAGCCCTTCGCCTCACTCAGACGACCGAGACGACAGCGAGAGATCCTAAAGAACAATAGCGGTTCGCGGCGTTCGGCCTCCCGGCCATATGTCTCGAACCGTCAGAAGCGCGCCATCATTCCGAGCCGTTTGTCTTAGACGGTAAGCCATCCGGCAGCTGAGTGATCTCGGTGCTGACTTTGAACTTGGGGGACGTAGGTTGAACCATCGGACGTCACGCGGGGGGGTTGGGCGCGAGGTCGGCATGATCGACCTTGGCCATGAGCCGCCGCTATCGGTCGATGGCTCCGAAGCCGCGGTCATCGACCGCCGCCGCGTCTCGGTTCAATGGTTCTCAGGCACGATTCTGACGGGTCTCTGCGGCGCAGCCCTGATCGGCGGCGCCGTTTTCGCGTCGCTCGACGGCGAACTGACCTTCGCCCGCATGCCGGAGCGGGTGGAGAGTGCGCTGCGCGGCGCTTTCAATGGCAATGACCGTGTCGCCACCTTGCGCAAGAGCGACCGGCTGCCGCCGCCGAGCGAAGCCGCCGCCGCACGCAATGTGGTGCGCGTGTCCACCGTGACCCGTGCCGGAACGCGCGAGCTGATCCGGGTTCGCCCCTATGTGCGGATCTCGGGCAATCTCTCGATGACCACGAGCGATCTCTCGGCCAAGATTCCGCCGTTCAACGCGCAGCGGCTGCTCACCGACGGCGATATCGACAAGGCGGGAACCGGCGAGGATCCGAACAATCCGGCGGCAGTCGAGCCCGACGCGGAAGTCTCCTTCGTGACCAAGGACCTCGCGACGGTGCTGCCGAAGGCGAAGATCGCCGCCTCGGTGGCGCTCGACGAGATCGTGCTGCGGGTGCGCGACGCGGCCAACTGGCGCGGCAACAATGGCGGCGTCCGCTATGCCTCGCTCGCCAACGCCGCGGCCGACGCGACCGGCGCCCAGGGCGATCTGAAGCTGTCCTATGCCTCTGACGGTGCTGCGGCCGATCCCTATGCCGGTTTCGAGACCCGGGTGGTGCCGGAGAACGTCACCCTGCTGCCCAAGACAAAGGACCAGATCACCGGCGGCAATCCGCTCGGCGAACGCGTCCACCTGGTCAAGAAGGGCGACACGGTCGCCTCCATCCTGCGCGACCAGGGCGCCACGCCCGACGAGGCCAAGGCGATCGCCGGCCAGCTCGGCGCCCGCGGCCGCGACGGCGGCCTGAAGGAAGGCGAGAAGCTGCGCATCCTGATGGCGCCGGCCAGTCCCGCCCCCGGCGCCCGGCTGCAGCCGTTCCGCGTCATCGTCGCCAACGACACCATGATCGAGGCCGTCGCCGCGCTGTCGGATCTCGGCCGATATGTCGCCGTCGACGTGCAGAGCATGAACACCGTCACCGAGACGGCCGACAACGGCAATGACGAAGAGGATGACGGCACTGGCGTCCGCCTCTACCAGAGCATCTACGAGACCGCGATGCGCAACAAGGTGCCGACGCCGGTCATCGACGACATGATCCGGATCTATTCCTACGACGTCGACTTCCAGCGCCGGGTGCAGCCGGGCGATTCGTTCGACGTGTTCTATGCCGGCGACGACGACGACAAGCCCAGCGCCAACGACAAGAGCGAGGTGCTCTATGCCTCGCTCACGGTCGGCGGCGAGACCAAGAAATACTACCGGTTCCAGACCCCCGACGACAGTGTCGTCGACTATTATGACGAGACCGGCAAGAGCGCGAAGAAGTTCCTGGTGCGCAAGCCGGTCAACAACGCGATCATGCGCTCCGGCTTCGGCGGCCGCCGCCATCCGATCCTCGGCTATGTGAAGATGCACACCGGCGTCGACTGGGCCACGGCCTACGGCACCCCGATTTTTGCCGCCGGCAATGGCGTGCTGGAGAAGGTCGGCACCGAAGGCGGCTACGGCAAATATATCCGCATCAAGCATAACAACGGCTACGAGACCGCCTACGGCCATATGTCGGCCTTCGTGAAGGGCATGGAGCCCGGCAAGCGGGTCCGCCAGGGCCAGGTCATCGGCTTCGTCGGCTCGACCGGCCAGTCGACCGGCCCGCACGTCCATTACGAAATTCTCGTCAACGGCCGCTTCGTCGATCCCCTGCGCGTGAAGCTGCCGCGCGGCCGTTCGCTCGAGGGCCAGATCATGGCCGGCTTCGAGAAGGAGCGCGACCGGGTCGACCAGATGATGACCGGCCGCAACGGCACCTCGCGCATGTCGGACGCCGGCCCGATCCAGGTGAACCGGTAATCGTCGATCGGCGGCCCCGAGACGCTTAGCCCCGAGACCCTTGGCCCCGAGACCCTTGGCCCCGAGACCCTAGGCCCCGAGACCCTTGGCCCAAAGACCCCCTTCTGCCTGACGAAAACGGCCCCCGCTGAGCGCTCAGCGGGGGCCGTTTCTGCTTGAGCCCGGCAGGCGCCGCGCTCAGTTCAGCTTGCGCTTCGGGATCGGCGCCTCGAACGTCGCGATTTCAGCGGTCCGGTGCGCCTTGCCGTTGAAGGTCAGCACATTGCCCTCCGACGAGATCGCGACCTTGTCGCCGTCGGTGACGTCGCCGGCGAGGATCATCTCCGCGAGCGGATCCTGCACGCTGCGCTGGATCACCCGCTTCAGGGGACGTGCCCCGTAGGCCGGGTCCCAGCCCTTGGCAGCGAGCCAGTCGCGGGCGTCGGCATCCAGCGACAGGGTGATCTTGCGATCCTCCAGCAGCCTCTGGAGCCGCGAGAACTGGATCTCGACGATCCGGCCCATCTCGCTCTTCTGCAGCCGGTGGAACAGGATGATCTCGTCGACGCGGTTGAGGAACTCGGGCCGGAAATGACCCCGCACCGTGCCCATCACCAACTCGCGCACCTCCGACGTATCCTCGCCCTCCGGCTGGTTGACCAGGAACTCGGAGCCCAGGTTCGAGGTCATGATGATCAGCGTGTTGCGGAAATCGACGGTGCGACCCTGGCCATCGGTTAGGCGGCCGTCGTCGAGCACCTGCAACAGCACGTTGAACACATCCGGATGCGCCTTCTCGATCTCGTCGAACAGCACGACCTGATACGGCCGGCGCCGCACGGCCTCGGTCAGCGCCCCGCCCTCGTCATAGCCGACATAGCCGGGAGGCGCGCCGATCAGCCGCGAGACCGAGTGCTTCTCCATGTACTCGGACATGTCGAGGCGGACCATCGCGGTCTCGTCGTTGAACAGATATTCGGCGAGCGCCTTGGTCAGCTCGGTCTTGCCGACGCCGGTGGGCCCCAGGAACATGAACGAGCCCATCGGCCGGTGCGGGTCCTGCAGGCCGGCGCGCGAGCGCCGCACGGCGGTCGCGACCGCATGCACGGCCTCGAACTGGCCGACGACACGCTTGCCGAGCGAATCCTCCATCCGCAGCAGCTTGTCCTTCTCGCCCTCGAGCATCTTGTCGACCGGCACGCCGGTCCAGCGCGAGACCACCTGCGCGATGTGGTTGGCGGTGACCGCCTCCTCCATCATCTCGCCGGCATTCTCCTTGGCCTCGATGTCGGCCAGCCGCTTCTCCAGCTCGGGAATCCGGCCATAGGCCAGCTCGCCCGCCTTCTGGTACTCGCCGCGGCGCTGCGCATTGGCGAGCTCGATGCGCAAGCCGTCGAGCTCGCTCTTGAGCTTCTGCGCGTTCGACAGCTTGTCCTTCTCGGCGCTCCACCGCGACGTCAGCACCGACGACTTCTCCTCGAGGTCGGCGAGCTCCTTCTCCAGCGCCTGCAGCCGGGTCTTGGAGCCGAGGTCGCTCTCCTTCTTCAAGGCCTCCTGCTCGATCTTGAGCCGGATGATCTCGCGGTCGAGCGAGTCGAGCTCCTCCGGCTTGCTATCGACCTGCATCTTCAGCCGCGCCGCAGCCTCGTCCATCAAATCGATGGCCTTGTCGGGCAGGAAGCGGTCGGTGATGTAGCGGTTCGACAGCGTGGCGGAGGCCACCAGCGCGGAATCGGTGATGCGCACGCCGTGGTGCTGCTCGTATTTGTCCTTCAGGCCGCGCAGGATCGAGATCGTATCCTCGACCGTCGGCTCGGTGACGTAGACCGGCTGGAACCGCCGCGCCAGCGCCGCGTCCTTCTCGACATGCTTCTGGTATTCATCGAGCGTGGTCGCGCCGATGCAATGTAGCTCGCCGCGCGCCAGCGCGGGCTTCAGGAGGTTCGACGCGTCCATCGCGCCGTCGGCCTTGCCGGCGCCGATCAGCGTGTGCATCTCGTCGATGAACAGCACGAAGGCGCCTTCGGCCCCCGTGACCTCCTGCAGCACGGCCTTCAGCCGCTCCTCGAACTCGCCGCGATATTTGGCGCCGGCGATCAGCGCGCCCAGATCGAGCGACAACAGCCGCTTGTCCTTCAGGCTCTCCGGCACGTCGCCATTGACGATGCGCAGCGCGAGGCCCTCGACGATTGCGGTCTTGCCGACGCCGGGCTCGCCGATCAGCACGGGATTGTTCTTGGTCCGGCGCGACAGCACCTGAATGGTGCGGCGAATCTCCTCGTCGCGGCCGATCACCGGATCGAGCTTGCCGTCGCGCGCCGCCTGGGTCAGGTCACGGGCATATTTCTTCAGCGCATCGTAGGCGTTCTCGGCGGTCGCCGAGTCGGCCGTGCGCCCCTTGCGCAAGCTCTCGATCGCCGCGTTGAGGTTCTGCGCGGTGACGCCGCCCTTGGCGAGAATGCTGCCGGCTTCGCTGTTTTTCTCCAGCGTCAGCCCGAGCAGCAGCCGCTCAACGGTGACGAAACTGTCGCCGGCCTTCTCGGCCGCCTTCTCCGCCGCATCGAAAGCGCGCGCCAGTTCGGGCGACAGATAGACCTGCCCGGCACCGCTGCCGGACACTTTCGGCAGCTTGGCCAGCGCATCCTCGGTCGCTTTCAGGATCGCGCGCGAATTGCCGCCGGCGCGATCGATCAGGCCGCCGGCCAGTCCCTCGCCGTCGTCGAGTAGGACCTTGAGCAGATGCAGCGGGGAGAACTGCTGATGGCCGTCCCGCACGGCCAGCGATTGCGCCGATTGGATGAAGCCCCGCGCGCGCTCGGTATATTTGTCGATATTCATGATGTTTCCCTCAGCCTGCTGTGACGCCCCGAAGGCACGGTTCCAGCATCTTCATTGGGTTACGGTTAGCGCACGTTGACATCCATCAACGCCGCAACCATCGGCGTCGCCGGCTTGCGCCCGGCTTGAGCTGAAATGTGGGACGGCCGGCCAAAAACGGAAGGGGCCGCTTCACAAAATCGTGTGCCCTGGCCGGGTCGTGAGGAATCTCCTATGACCGCGGCCATGAGCCAGACTCCTCCCGCCCGCATCACCGGCCTGTACCGCTACCCGGTCAAGGGCCTTACTCCGGAACCGCTGCAGAGCGTGCCTCTGCAGGTCGGCCAGACGCTGCCGGCCGACCGGCGCTACGCCCTGGAGAACGGCCCCACGGGCTTCGATCCGGAGGCGCCGGTGTGGAAGCCGAAGACGGCCTATCTCATGCTGATGCGCAACGAGCGCCTCGCCGGCTTCAAGACGGTGTTCGATGATGCGACCAGCATCCTCACCATCCGTCGCGGCGATCAGATCGTCGCGCGAGGCGATCTCGAAACCGCGGACGGCCGCGCGGCGATCGAGCGCTTCGCCGCCGCCGAGTTTGCCGATGAACTGCGCGGCCCGCCGAAGCTCTTGTCAGGCGGCGGCTACAGTTTCACCGATCTGGCGCGCAAGGTGGTCTCGATCATCAACCTCGCCTCCGTCGCCGACATCGAGAAGCTCGTCGGCGCCAGCGTCCACCCGCTGCGCTTCCGCGCCAACATCTACGTCACCGGCTGGCCCGCCTGGCATGAGGCCGCGCTGCTCGGCGAGGTGCTGCGCATCGGAGCGGTGCGGCTCAAGGTGGTGAAGACCACCACCCGCTGCGCCGCCGTCAACGTCGACCCCGACACCGCCGCGCGCGATCTCGACATCCCGCCCGCGCTGATGCGCCATCGCGGCAACAATGAATGCGGCATCTACGCCGAGGTCATCGAAGCGGGAGACATCGCGATCGGCGATGCGATCGCTGTGGAGCAGCCGAGTTTGTTGTAGCTCGAACTCTCCCCGCGCCGCCGATGCGCCCCCGCTTGCGGGGGAGGGCTATCGCATTTGACGATCGAAGTGTTGCGCTCGTCTGTTTCCACGCCGTCATGGCCGGGCCTGTCCCAGCCATCCACGTCGTCCGGCATGCTGAGAACCACGTGGATGCCCGGGACAAGCCCGGGCATGACGGAGCAAATCATCGGCAGGATCGTTCGCCGAGACAGCTCCGCATTTCCATATGCGACAGCCCTGCGCTTGCGGAGAAAGCTGGGCCGCCCCCGCGAAGATCTTCGTGAGGAGAGGCTTCCCCCACTCGCATCGCATCTCACGATGCGATGCGACCTCCCCCGCAAGCGGGGGAGGCGCAGAGCGAGCGAGCCGCGATGGCTCAACCCATCCGTCCAATACTTTCCGGTGAGTTGCTATCAGTTCGGCATCACATAGGCGAACACGCGGCCCCGCGACACTGCGGTCTCGCGCACGCGGTGGCCGTAATTGCCGGAGATGACGATCGGGTTGCCCTGGGCATCGACGCCCGAGACCACGCCCACATGGCCGCCGCCGCGGCGGCTCATCACCGCGATGGCGCCGACCTGCGGGCCGGAGACGCGCTGGCCGTAGCTGGCGAACGAGCGCGCCATGTCCGAGCCGGTGCCGCGATGACCGGTGCGCTCCAGCACCATGTTCATGAAGCGGGCGCACCACAGGCTGCGGCGCCCGGTCGGATTGCCGCCGCCGACGTAGCTGCGCGCCGCGGCGACGACACTGCTGTCGCCGAAGCCGCCGGGTGCCGCCATGCCGTCAGAGGCCGTGCCCGGCATCATGAGGCTGGCTTGCGCGTCGGCGACGCTGTGCACCTGCATCCGCGCGACGCCGCGCTCCCAGCGCGACGACCGGGCGGCGGAGCGGTGATGGAAATGACGCTTGGCGTAGTGATGGCCGCCGTGGCTGCGGTGGGCATGATGCCCGGAGCCGTGATGCGGACGGGCCGAAGCCGGTGTTGCGGTGGCGGCAATCACTGCCGAGCACATGGTCAGCGCAACGATATGAAGCGACCGGCGAAGGGTAGACACAACCATACTCAATCCTTCTGTTACTTCCCCCAGTACCCTGACTTGGCACCCCCTGGTCCTCAGCGCGGCCCCTCTGCAAGCCGCCAGCGGGGCCCGTAAAACGTCGCGCTGTGACCAAAACATGACCATGCGTGGCAAAAAGCTGGCGAAACAGGGACGATTCCAGGCCCACTCTGCAGCGGAAACAAAGCGATTGGCGGCGGAATTGTCGCGCCTCACGCTAGTTGTCATGATGAAGCACGCGCGACGGGAGGAGCCGACAATGCCCTACGCAACAGCGAAAGACGGCGTTCGCCTCTATTTTGAAGAGGCCGGCGCAGGCACGCCGCTGCTCTTCCTGCACGAGTTCGCCGCCGACCACACCAACTGGGAGCCGCAGCTGCGCTACTTCGCGCGGCGCCACCGCTGCATCGCCTATTCCGCGCGCGGCTACACGCCGTCGGACGTGCCGGCTTCACCCGACGCCTACAGCTACGAGCATTTCTACACCGACGCGCTGGCCGTGCTCGATCACCTCGGCATCGACAGCGCCCATTTCGTCGGCCTGTCGATGGGCTCCTACTCCTCGCTGCAGGTGGCGCTGAACGCGCCCACCCGCATCCGCTCGATGGTGCTGGCCGGCGTCGGCTCCGGCTCCAACCTTGAACAGCTCGCCGCCTTCCGCGCCCAGTGCCGCGCGACAGCGGAGCAGTTCGAGACGCTGGGCTCAGCCGAAACCGCCAAGGTCACCCGCGAGGCCCCCGGCCGCATCCCCTTCCTGGTCAAGGACCCGCGCGGCCATGCCGACTTCTACGCCGCGCTCGCCCGCCATGACGCCAAAGGCTCTGCCAACACCATGCGCGGCTTCCAGGGCGGCCGGCCCTCGATCTATACGATGACCGACGCCATCCGCCGCCTGACCACGCCGGCCCTGATCATCTGCGGCGATGAGGACGACGCCTGCATCGAGCCGAGCCTGTTCCTGAAGCGGCATCTGCCGGCCTCGGGCCTGACGTTCTTCCCGAAATCCGGCCATGTGCTGAACCTGGAGGAGCCGGCGCAGTTCAACGAGTCGGTCGAGCGGTTCGTTGCGCTGGTGGAGGCCGGACGATGGGGCGCGCGGGATCCGCGGTCGATGGCCGGGTAACGGCCTGGCCGGCGCGCTCCGACGATGGTCGACACATCGGTGGTATCAGGCTAGGCTGACCCCCTGGATCGGATGGTCTCGCGGAGAACGTCATGGCGATGCGCTCGATCGCGATTGCGATCGCAACCTCGAGCCTGTTCACCCACGTCGTCTGCGCAGCCGAAGGTGCGTCACGGTGCGACCCTCCTGCCGTGCAGGAGGACGGATGGACCGTCGTCGCACCTGAGGCCCCGGGCCTGAGCCCGGCGATCCTGTGCGAGATGGGCGAGGGCGTCGCCGCCGGCCAGCTCTCCGAGGTCGACTCCATTGTCGTGGTTCGGCACGGCGCCCTGGTCTACGAGCGCTACTTCAATCGCCCGCACGCGATCAGCTACGACGCGGCGACCCGCCATGTCGGCAACTCCATGACCAAAAGCGTCGTCTCGCTGCTGCTCGGAATTGCGGTCGACCGCGGCCTGATCGGCGATCTGGACACGCCGGCATTGTCGTTCTTCCCCGAATTCGCCGAACTGCGCACGCCGGACAAGGCACGGATCACGCTGCGTCACCTCCTGACGATGACGGCCGGCCTCAACTCATCGATGTCGCCGCAGCTGTTGAGCCGGGATCGCGATCCCGACCGGCACGCGTTCGAAAAGGCCCTTGCCCGCGAGCCGGGCGCAGCCTTCGAGTACAGCAGTCTGGACAGCGAAATCATCGGGGCGATCCTGGAGAAGGCGACGGGCAAGCCGCTCGACATGTTCGCTATGGACGAGTTGTTTCGTCCGCTCGGCATCACCGACGTCGATTGGTACGGCCGGCTCGGCAATCAGCGTGCGATGTCGAGCACCGGCCTGAGCCTGCGCCCGCGCGACTGGGCCAAGATCGGACAGCTCGTGCTGAATCAAGGCGCGTGGGACGGCAAACAGCTGGTGTCGTCGTCGTGGATCGCGCAATCGACCAGCCCGCAGGTCAGCGCGCCGAAATCCTTCTCATATGGATTCCAGTGGTGGCTGGGCCACTCGGCCGTTCGCGATCACACCGTCGCCTGGACCGCCGCCCTCGGCTTCAACGCGCAGAAGCTCATCGTCATCCCAGAATACGATCTGGTTGTGGTGTTCCATGCGTCGCGCGAGTCCGTCCAAATGGTTGCGCCGGAGATCGAGCTGTTGAACCGGTACATCCTGCCTGCGTTGCAGTGAACCGTGTTGCCGATCTCGCAGGAGGCGCATCGCGAGCTTGAGGTGGGTAACGGCCAGCCCAAGCAGGCGCGCCGCGGCCCTGCTCGTGGCCAATGAGCTGACAATGCGTGGACCATGACGCGCTCACACGATCGGATTGTCCTTGCGGGGCGCGCTGGGAGATGGACATGCGATCGCTCCGCTTCCTCTTTTCGTTCGACGGACGAGTCGGTCGGTCCGCCTATTGGCTCGGCTTGCTTCTTCCACTCATGCTGATGTTTATCGTCGTGACCGCAATCGTGCCGCCGCTCGCCTTTAACAGCGCCGTCCTCTGGCTGTCTCTGCTCGCGGCCTGGCCCGCCCTGGCGATCGGCGCAAAGCGCTGCCATGACCGCGATCGCTCGGGTTGGTACCAGCTGGTCGGCCTTGTGCCGCTGGTGGGCCAAATTCTTCTGCTCATCGAGCTGGGATTTCGTCGCGGCACTGACGGTCCGAACCGGTTTGCCGGCGAACGATGAAGTGGCAAACTGGTCGCCGGACATCGCGGCTGAGATAGTTTCGCCGTCATTGCGAGCGAAGCGAAGCAATCCAGGATCCTTCCGCAGAGGCAGTCTGGATTGCTTCGGCGCAAGAGCGCCTCGCAATGACGATCTGGCTGACATGGTCAGGTCCTGGCGGGACGCACGACACGCGGTAAGGGCTCTTGATCAACCCTGGAGCCCAATCGACCCTTCCACACGATCGACCAGTGGATATCAAGCTGTTGAACAGGTACATTCACCCTGCACTGCTATGAGCTACAGCCCAGGGACAGCATGCCGTTGCCGGGATTTGCAAGGATGCCACTTGCGAAAGTGGGACTGGCCATCACTGCCGCTGCAGCCCTGGGCATGACGGTCCCGGTGAGGGCCTCGGACCTGTCTGTGATCGTTGACGCCTGCTGGGAATATCGTGGTTTCAAGACAAACGACAGAAAGGAGCCGCCCCGAAGCACCTTGAACCACATCCATCAAATCTGTTTCCGGCGCGACGGCTCAGCGGATGGCTTCACCTACCATGACCGCGACGCCTGGGACTGGAGCGTGGACTACGAACTCATGGAAGAGAAAATCATCATAAACGGCCTGACATGGACCGTCATCAGCGTCGACCAACGGCAGTTCACTGTCGAGGACGGGGGCGAGCCTCGGACTTACAGATACGTTTGCCGCACGACGGATGAAACTTCCGCATGCGGGCTATTGTAGCCAGCCGCACAGCGCGCGCGGCCCTACTCCCCGATGATCTTGATCAGCGCGCGCTTGCGCCGGCCGCCATCGAACTCGCCGTAGAAGATCTGCTCCCACGGCCCGAAGTCGAGCTTGCCATGGGTGATCGCGACCACCACCTCGCGGCCCATGATCTGCCGCTTCATGTGGGCATCGGCATTGTCCTCGCCGGTCCGGTTGTGCCGATAGCCCGCCACCGGCTCGTGCGGCGCCAGCTTCTCCAGCCATTGCTCGTAGTCATGGTGCAGCCCGCTCTCATCGTCATTGATGAACACCGAGGCCGTGATGTGCATCGCATTGACCAGCACCAGCCCCTCGCGGACGCCGCTCTCCCGGAGCGCCGCCTCGACCTCAGGGGGAATGTTGATGAAGGCGCGCCGGCCGGGAATGTCGAACCACAGCTCCTTGCGGAAGGATTTCATGGGAGAGATCCTCTCGTTTTCAGAGCCGTCGGTTGGCAGGGCTTACAGGGACGCTTATAGCATCATTGTCCGGCATCCACTGGACGGCCCCGATATGCAATCGCAAACATGCGCGCTCTTGTCGGCATAGCCCTCCTCTTGCTCGCCTTCTACGGCGGGGAATGGATCTATCGCAGCGTCCTCAGGCCGATTGACCAGCCCACGGTCACCCTGCAGGCGCTCGCCACTCGCTTCAACATGTCCGGGATCGCGGGCACCTTCTATCCAGCCCGTCACGGCTTCCGCCACTCTTCGGTTATCGCCGTGATGGCTTACAAGATTGACGGCTTGCCAATTCCGTTCACCGTCACTGAATGCCCATCGGACGCGGCTGCAGAATCCCAACAACAGGCCAGCCCTCCGGAGTGGCAGCCCAAACGGAATGGATCGCTCGTCATACAGTTTCCCATGTGGGACGAAGAAAGCTGGAACAGCGTCGATCAAGTCAGCAGCGTCTTCGCCGGTTTCAGGCAGAACTAGATCTGTCGTCGGCAGGATGATGGTGTCACTGCCCGACGGGCAATTTACTCATAAGCATCATGCATCAACGGCCCGTCGTGTTAGTTTGTCGCAACACTTGGCCCTTGCACTGTCGGGCAAATCAAGCGCAGATTTCGGGCCGTCCCGCCTCACAGCAAGAGGGGCGTATCGCGGTCGTCACGAACGCTGAGGTGGGATGCGGTGGGCGTGTCGGATTGCGCGTGGGATTTCCCGCGCGGGCGAACAATTCCGGCACGCACGGTCAAGTCGCGCGGTCCTGACACCCCGAAGCTGGTGTCACGCTTGCGAGGACGCTGAACGCGTCGCGTGGGCAACGGTGGCCAGAAAGCCCGGCGCACCGGGGAGAACGCGAAGCAGCCGTCAATCCATCGCGCAGGGAAGGCCGGGTGTTCCGGCTCGTACCTGTGGTACCTGCCGCCTGCATTTTTTTCCGCAGGCGGGCCATGGGTGCGGCCAGCATCCGGCCTTCCCTGCGCCTCTGCGTTATTCGGAGGCGAGACGTGACGCATAGCTCGGGCGCGGATGCGCGGCGAGGATGCGGAATTGTGTCTCGGCCAACTCTGCCGCTTGAACCTGTCTCAACCAGTCCGGCTCTTTGAAACGTGAAATCCGCCAACCCCAAGCTCGTCATGGCCGGGCTTGTCCCGGCCATCCACGTCCGTCCGCGTGCACGCCTCAAGCTGTGATCGTATCGTAGAGATCATCCCAATCAGGATTGCTCGCAAGGATCAACCGAACCTTCCAGGCACGCGACCAATGCTTGATGTTGTGCTCGCGTTGGATCGCACTCTGGATGTCGTCGTAAACCTCGAAATACACGAGGCGCTTCAAGCCATATCGCTTGGTGAAGCCATCAACGAAACCGCATCGATGCTGATAGACGCGCTGCACGAGGTCACTGGTCACGCCGACGTAGAGCGTGCCATGGGGACGATTAGTCATGAAGTACACGTAGCCACCCGCCATGTCGCCATACTGCAAGACGTGGATGGCCGGGACAAGCCCGGCCATGACGGCGGAGAGAGAGACATGAACCATCGCTCACCATGCTCGGTCGCAATTGGGTTACTCGTCATGCCCGGGCTCCGTCCCGGGCATCCACGTGGTTCTCAGGATGCCGAACGACGTGGATGGCCGGGACATGCCCGGCCATGACGGTTGAGAGAGCGGGGATACAAACGTCTACGGCATGTTGGGCACCGACGACGCCGCCCCTACCTTCCCTTCTCCGCCCGGCTCAGCAGGAACACGCCCTGCTCGCCGAACATGTTCCAGAACCACCAGGGCATTGCGACGCGCAGCGGGCGGCCGTAACTATCAAGGGCGACGGCGCGCTCCATCTTGACGCCGATCTCGTCGCAGAGCTGCACGAAGTCCTTGATGGTGCAGAAATGGATGTTGGGGGTGTCGTACCAGGTGAAGGGCAGATTGTCGGTGCGCGGCATGTGGCCGCCGACCAGCAGTTGCAGCCGCAGCCGCCAGAAGCCGAAATTCGGGAAGGTGACGATGGCGCGGCGGCCGATGCGCAGCAGATTTTCCAGCACCGTCTTGGGACGGCGGGTCGCCTGCAGCGTCTGCGACAGGATCACGTAGTCGAACGCGTCGTCGGGATAATCGTTCAGATCGGTGTCGGCATCGCCCTGCACCACCGCGAGCCCCTTGGCGACGCAATGGTTGACACCCTCGCGCGACAGCTCGATGCCGCGGCCGTCGATGCCGCGGCTCTCCAGCAGCTGCAGCAGGTCGCCGTCGCCGCAGCCGATGTCGAGCACCTTGGAGCCGCGCTCGACCATGCTGGCGACCAGGAGATGATCGGGCCGGTAAGCCAGTCGCTCCCCGCCGGAAAAGCCGCTCAGCGGCAACACGCCCTGCATGCTCATGGCTCAGCCTCCGGTCGGCGCTTTGAGGCCGCGCGCCTTGCCGGCGGATTCGAGAAACGCGCCGGCGATGTCGATGAACTCGGGAACGTCGAGCAGGAATGCGTCGTGCCCCTTGTCGGTCTCGATCTCCGCGAACGATACCCGCGCGCTGGAGGCGTTGAGCGCATGCACCAGCGCCCGCGATTCCGCGGTCGGAAACAGCCAGTCGCTGGTGAAGGACACCACGCAGAAGCGGGTCCTGATGCCGCGGAACGCTGCCGCCAGGACGCCGTCATGGTCGCCGGCGATGTCGAAATAGTCCATCGCGCGCGTGAGGTAGAGATAGGAGTTGGCGTCGAAGCGCTCGACGAAGGACGAGCCCTGATAGCGCAGATAGCTCTCGACCTGGAAGTCGGCGTCGAAGGAGAACGTCGGCAGCTCGCGGTCCTGCATGCGGCGGCCGAACTTGCGATGCAGCGCCGCGTCCGAGAGATAGGTGATGTGCGCGGCCATCCGCGCCACCGCGAGGCCGCGATGCGGGTGAACGCCCTTGTCGCCGTAGCGGCCATGGTCCCAGTCGGGATCGGCCATCACGGCCTGGCGGCCGAGCTCGTGGAAGGCGATGTTCTGCGCCGAATGCCGCGTCGCGCAGGCGATCGCGAGATTGGCGAACACGCGGCTAGGATAGGCCACCGTCCATTGCAGCGCCTGCATGCCGCCCATCGAACCGCCGACCACGGCGAACAGCGTGTCGATGCCGAGATGATCGATCAGCATCGCCTGCGCGCGCACCATGTCGGGAATGGTGATGATCGGAAAATCGAGGCCCCAGACCTTGCCGGTCGCGGGGTTCAGCGAGGCCGGCCCGGTCGAGCCCATGCAGCCGCCGATCACGTTCGAGCAGATGATGAAATAGCGAGCCGGATCGAGCGGACGCCCGGGGCCGACCAGCGTCTCCCACCAGCCCGGCTTGCCGGTGACCGGATGGCGGTTGGCGACGTGCTGGTCGCCGGTCAGCGCATGGCAGATCAGCACTGCGTTCGACTTGTCGGCGTTGAGCTCGCCATAGGTCTGGTACGCGATCTGGAACGGCGACAGGTCGACACCGCAATCGAGCTTGAGCGGCTTGTCGGCGCCGAACAGCGCGACGAGCGAGCTCGGATGATCGACCTCGTGCGAGCGCTCCTCCGGCGCAACCGTGCGCAGCGCAGGTGTGGATTTTGGCGTCGTCAGGCCTGTCATGTCTCTCACCCCGGCCATCCGGCAAGGGCTCCCGAACCACGTGACATATCAGGCCATGAAAAACCCGGCCTGAACTGGGGTTCGGCCGGGATCGATAACGTCCCCGGCCTGTTTAGCGAGTTTTTTAACGTGGCTGCAAGCCGGCCGGCTCAAATGACCACGGAACGGCCAGAAACTAGTCCCGCGGGCGCTCCTCGTCAAGGCAAGCGGGGGTTGACCGCCGGTCGGGCGCCCCACGGCTGCAGTCCAGGCAAGCCTAGGCAGCACAAGGTAAACTTGCTGTTGCGCACGTCCCCCGCATCGGAGAGAACGACGTCTGTTCCAGTCGGCCGCGCGTTCACCGGTGGCCCGCGAAGAGTGACCAAGCCCATGTCGAACCTGCCGCCCGCCCCGCCTTCGCTTGCCGATCTGCGCAAGGAGATCGACGCGATCGACGAGCAGGTGCATCAGCTGCTGATGAACCGGGCCGACATCATCGACCGCCTGATCAAGGTCAAGAAGACCCAGGAGGTCGGCTCGGCGTTCCGCCCGGCGCGCGAGGCCGACATGATGCGCCGCCTGGTGCAGCGCCATCGCGGCATCCTGCCGCTCGACACCGTCGAGGGCATCTGGCGGGTGATCGTCTCGACCTTCACCTATGTGCAGGCGCCGTTCTCGGTGCATGCCGACGTGTCGGTCGGCGAGTCCGCGATGCGCGATTCCGCCCGGTTCCATTTCGGCTTCGTGGTGCCCTACGTCGCGCATTTCAGCGCCCAGGCCGCGGTCGAAGCGGTGGCGCGCTCGAAGTGCGATCTGGCGCTGGTGTCGACGACATCGGGCCATTCGCCGTGGTGGATCACGCTCGAGCCTGTGGGCGCGCCGAAGATCATCGCGCGGATGCCATTCATCGAGCGCGCCGACCATCCGGCGGCGCTGCCGGTGTTCGCGGTGTCGCGGGTGGCCGACGACGCGCTGGTGCTGGAGGTCGAGACCTGGAGCATCCGCGTCTCCGGCTGGAACGCGCAGGTGTCGCGTGCGCTGTCGCCGCTGGCCGACGTCGTCGCGGTGCCCGATACCGCGTTCGACAGCGCCGCGCTGCTGGTCTCGATCGAGGCGCCGTCGAACCTCGAACAAATCAAGGCCGCCCTGATCGCGGCGGGCGCCTCGGTACGCTCCACAGCCCTCGTCGGTGGCCATGCGAAACGCTATACGGTTCCCAGCTGAGGCGCGGATCGCGCCCGTCCTGAAGGTTTTCCGGAGTTGACGATGTCCCGCCCCGTGCCGAATCCCGGCATCCTCGATATTGCGCCCTACACGCCCGGCAAGAGCCCGAAGCCGGAGCCCGGCCGCAAGGTGTTCAAGCTGTCGGCCAACGAGACGCCGTTCGGCCCCTCGCCGAGGGCGATCGAGGCGTTCAAGAGCGCGGCTGACCATCTCGAGGATTATCCCGAAGGCACCTCGCGGGTGCTGCGCGAGGCGATCGGCCGCACCTACGGCCTCGATCCCGACCGCATCGTCTGCGGCGCCGGCTCCGACGAGATCCTCAATCTGCTGGCGCACGCGTATCTGGGCCAGGGCGACGAGGCGATCTCGACCGCGCACGGCTTCCTGGTCTATCCGATCGCGACCATGGGCTGCGGCGCCAAGAACGTGGTTGCCCCCGAGAAAGGGTACCGCACCGACGTCGACGCGATCCTCGCTGCGGTGACGCCTCGCACCAAGCTGGTGTGGCTCGCCAACCCGAACAATCCGACCGGCACCTACATCCCCTTCGACGAGGTCAAGCGGCTGCGCGCCGGCCTGCCCTCGCATGTCGTCCTCGTGCTCGACGCGGCCTATGCCGACTACGTGTCGCGCAACGACTACGAGTTCGGCATCGAGCTGGTCGCAACCACCGACAACACGGTGGTCACGCACACCTTTTCCAAGATCCACGGTCTTGCGGCGCTGCGCGTCGGCTGGATGTTCGGACCCGCGCCTATCGTCGATGCGATCAACCGTATCCGCGGGCCGTTCAACGTCTCGTCGCCGGCGATGTTGGCGGCAGTGGCGGCGATCGAGGACACCGCGCATCAGCAGATGTCGAAGACGCACACGGAAAAGTGGCGCAACTGGCTGACCGAGGAGATCGGCAAGCTCGGGCTGACGGTGACGCCGAGCGTCACCAATTTCATCCTGATCCACTTCCCGGCCGACAAGGGCAAGACGGCCGTCGAGGCCGACGCGTTCCTGACCCGCCGCGGCCTCGTGCTGCGCGCGCTGGCCAACTACAAGCTGCCGAACGCGTTGCGCATGACGATCGGCACCGAGGAGGCCAATCGTCTCGTGGTCGACGCACTCCGTGAATTCATGAGGACGAAGTGAGCGTCGCGGGGAGATTTGAACGCGTCGCGCTGATCGGCTTCGGCCTGATCGGAGGCTCGATCGCACGCGCAGCGCGGCAGCAAGGGGTGGCCGGCGAGATCGTCACCACCGCGCGCTCGGACAAGACGCGCGCGCGCGTCGCCGAGCTCGGCATCGTCGACCGCGTCGTCGCGAGCAATGCGGAAGCTGTGAAGGATGCTGATCTCGTCATCCTCTGCATTCCGGTCGGCGCCTGCGGCCCGGTCGCGGAGGAGATCGCGCCGCATCTGAAGCCCGGCGCTGTCGTCTCCGACGTCGGCTCGGTCAAGGGCGCCATCGTCCGCGACATGGCCCCGCATTTGCCGGCGAACGTTCACTTCGTCCCGGCGCATCCCGTCGCCGGCACCGAGAATTCGGGACCCGACTCCGGCTTCGCCGAGCTGTTCATCAACCGCTGGTGCATCCTGACGCCGCCGGAGGGCGTCGAGGCCGGCGCGGTGGAGCGGCTGCGCGCGTTCTGGGCGGCGCTCGGCGCCAAGGTCGAGATCATGACGCCGGATCATCACGACCGCGTGCTCGCGATCACCAGCCATCTGCCGCATCTGATCGCCTACACCATCGTCGGCACCGCCGACGAGCTCGCGCAGGTGACGGAGTCGGAGGTGATCAAGTTCTCCGCCGGCGGCTTTCGCGATTTCACCCGCATCGCGGCCTCCGACCCGACGATGTGGCGCGACATCTTCCTGAGCAACAAGGACGCCGTGCTGGACATGCTCGGTACCTTCACCGAGGACCTGTCGAAGCTCACCCGCGCCATCCGCCGCGGCGATGGCGAGGCGCTGTTCGATCATTTCACCCGCACCCGGGCGATCCGCCGCGGCATCGTCGATATCGGCCAGGATTCGGCGGCGCCGGATTTCGGCCGGCCGGTGCCGCAGATCAAGAAGCCCTGAGAGATCAGAACAGCGGAGGGACGCGGGCGACCTTGAACGGACCAAGCACCACCACCCCGTCGGAGAAGCGCAACGGGAAGCTCCGCGCCTTGCGCCCCTCCAGCGTGGCTTCCTTGCCCAGCGCATTGATGCCGACCGCGACGCCGACATTGGCGTTCTGCTTGATGACCTTGCCGAGGCCGGGAATGGCGCGGTCGAGCGCCCCGAACAGGTTGTTGACGTCCTGCGACTTCACGCCGGGCGCCACCTTGTCAAGCGTCGCCTGCGGCACGCCGTTCTCGAGCATCTTGTCGAGCCCGAGCGCCGGGATGACCTTTTCGATCCCCGCCACCGTCATCTGCACCTCGCCGTCGATGTTGCCATTGGCGGTCAAGGTCAGCGTGCCCGAGGCGACCGCGAGCAGCTCGCCCTGCTGGATGCGCGACTGGACGATTTCGACATGACCGCCCGCCGCCTGGATCTCGCGAAACCGCTCTGGCCAGGGCTTGGGGCGGAAATCCTTCAGCCCCGTGAGCCGGGCCTGGATGTCGGAATTGAACGGCTCAGCGAGCAGCGGATGGCTGCCCTGGATGCTGCCGCTGGCGATCTGCAGCGCCGTCTCCAGCACCGGATGGTCGGACGGTGTGCCATCGGCGAGCCGGCCGTGCAATTCGGCGTGATCGGCCCGCGCCGCCGGCACGGTAGCGCCGCCCTCGATGCGGTCGATGGTCGGCTGTTCGAACACGAGATCGGCGCGCTGCGGCGGCCCCGGCAGGCCGCGCACACTGGCCTCTCCCAGGCGCCAGTTCACCGCGAACGATGCCGGCCCACGGCCATCGGCGATGACCGCCGGTCCCTTGAACTCCGCAATGATCCGCTGCGGATCCCACACCTGCGCGACAACCAGAATTTCGTCGAGCTTGGCATTCATGAGGGGCGTACCAGCCGCCTGCGAGAACAGGGCGACACTCGGATCCGCGCAGCGGACCTCGAGCCGGAACGGGAAGCCGGCCACCGAGCGTTTGGCGCAGTCATAGACACGGCCAGACTTGGCCTCGCGCGCACGCCAGGCGTCGGCCTGCACATCCACCTGCGACGCGGCGAAGAACCAGAATGCGCTCCACGCGATCGCCGCGATCAGGAGCAGAACGGGGGCAATGAAAAGCCCCCAGCGCGGGCGCCTGCGGGGCGGTTGCGACAATCGAGACATGCAGGACACCCTTTGGGCAGCAATTTTGGCGATTCCACGATCACGGATTGTGTATTTAAATTAACAATTCGCGAGCAACACATTTAGGCTTCCACTGTCATGTCCGCAATGTCTCCGTCCGAACGCGATCTTCCCCACGGCGACCTCTGGGTGTTCGGCTATGGCTCGCTGATGTGGCGCCCCGGCTTCGAGTTTCTCGAGCAGGTGCCGGCGCGGCTGATCGGCGAGCATCGCGCGCTGTGCGTCTATTCGTTCGTTCACCGCGGCACGCCGGAGAAGCCGGGCCTCGTGCTCGGTCTCGATCGCGGCGGCGCATGCCGCGGGATTGCGTTTCGCGTCGCTGAAGCCAAGCGCGACGAGACGATTGCGTATCTGCGTGCCCGCGAGCAGGTGACCTCCGTGTATCGCGAGGTGACGCGTTCGGTCTGGCTGGAGAACGACGCCCGCGAGCGGGTGAGCGCGCTGGTCTACGTGGTCGATCGCGGCCATGTGCAATATGCCGGCCGGCTGTCGCTGCAGGAGCAGCTGCGTCATGTCCGCCAGGGCCATGGCCAGTCCGGCGCCAATCGCGACTACGTGATCTCGACCGTGAAGGCGATCGAGGCGCAGGGCTTTCGCGACACGCAGCTGCATCGATTGTCGACGATGCTGCATGACGACGGCCACTCGCTACACCCGGCACCGGGAGGCGCGGCTTGATGCCCATCAAGCTTTCGCCTCTGCCGGCACGCGGCCGAACAGCTGCGCCTGCTCGGCCCGGCCGGCGGCGACGAGGCGATCGGTGGCCTCCTCGATCACGCTCTCGATGCGAGTCATGAATTCATCCCGCGGCAGACCGGGCGGCAGCGGATCGAGGAACTCCACCACCAGAGTGCCGGGATAACGAAGAAACGTGCGGCGCGGCCAGAACAGACCCGAATTGAGCGCCACCGGCAGGCACGGCACGCCGCAATCGGCATAGATCAGGCCGACGCCCCCCTTGTAGTCCGGCGGCGCTCCCGCCGGACGCCGCGTGCCCTCCGGAAAGATCACGAACTGGCGGCCGTGCTTCACCTCCTCGGCGGCGCGCCGCATCACCTGCTTCAAGGCGCGGGCGCCGGAGCTGCGGTCGATCGCGATCATGTCCGCCTTGACCAGATACTGCCCGAAAACGGGAATCCGCAGCAGCTCGCGCTTCAGCACGAAGAACGGGGCGTCGAAGAAGTGCAGCAGCGAGATCGTCTCCCACATCGACTGGTGCTTGGCGGCGACGATCAGCGGCCCCTTCGGGATCTTCTCGGCGCCGCGATATTCGACGCGGATGTTGCAGACGACGCGCATCAACAGGATGTTGCTCTGCGCCCACCAGTTCGCGACGCGCAGCAGCGCCTTGCGCGGCATCGCCAGGGTCGGCAGCGCGAGCAGGGCCCAGAACACGAAGTTCGGATAGAACAGGATGTTGAACAGCAGCGAACGCAGGAAGATCAGAACCATCAGAAACCCAGTTCAATTGGCTTGCGCCGTCGCCGGACGGCGCGAGACCGAACCGGTTGGCAGTTCGCTCTCGGGCACGAGATCGAGGCCGAGATCGGCGAGCCGCAGCCGCGCTTCGGCGGCGACATATTTGGCATATTCGGACAGCAGCAGCCGCAAGGTCGGCGCGCTGGTCCACCACGGCTCGTCGCGCCATTTCTCGCCGACGACGGCGTAGGGAATGAGATCCATGCTCGGCATCGCGTGCGACAGCTCCACGATGGCGCGCGGCATATGATAGTTCGAGGTCACCACGATCAGCGACTTGAAGCCGCGCTCGGCCGCCCAGCGCCGCGTCTGCGCGGCGTTGCTGCGGGTGTTGATCGCAGAATAGTCGAGATCGACGCAGCAATTGATGAACGACCGCGCCTCCGGCAGCGAGCGGGTGATGTCGCTGGCCTCGTTGGTCGGATGGACACCCGAGATCAGCAGCCGCCGTCCGTAACCGCCGGCCAGCAGCTCGACGGCATCCGACACCCGTGACGAACCGCCGGTCAGGACCACGATGCCGTCGGCCTTGCGCTCGGGCTTGATCTCGGCGCCGCGCAATTGCGACAGAAAGCCGACGAAGCCGACGGCCGCAACGAAGAAGCCGACCGCAAGCATGGCCACGACGCCCGCAAGCGTCCGGCCCACCACCAATGTGAGCGGCAGCCTGCCTCTGCTATCGTCGGTTTCCGACACCATGCAACGCCTGGCGATCCCTTGCCTGCCTGCGCGCGGCGCCATGCCATCGCGCGATCCCGTCGTTCAAGTCCGGGAGCGCAGGCAGGTTTCGCCGGCATCCCGATCACGTTCGCTCGCCGCCGATCCTGACGCGCGACCTTCGCCGTGTTCGTGACCCAGCTCACCCGTCGTGCCTCATCCCGGCGCGGACGATTCTAGGCGGTTTTCGGGCGAAGTGAAATCGGCACTGAGGCGGCTGGGGACAGAGGCTGCCATCAATCGATGCTCGCCAGGGTCGCAAACAGGGTTCGGCGGGCCGCCCAGCCGGTCACTGCAGCGATGACGACGGCCTGTAGCGCGATCGCCACATAGCCGAGGGGCCGCAGCGAGAAGGTCCCGAGCAGCGCGGCGAACTGATCCCCCACCGGTGTACCGGAGAACCAGCTGGCGATCGACTCCGAGAACCCGAAGCCGAGCATCGCCAGCCCGCCGCCGATCACGCCGCCCTCCAGACCGAGCTGGAGGAAGTGGCGCAAGAAATGATTGGCGATGTAGCGGTCGCCGGCGCCGACGAAATGCAGCACCTCGACGATCGGCCGATTCGCGGCCATGGCGCCGCGGGTGGCGAA
This sequence comes from Bradyrhizobium sp. SSBR45G, assembly GCF_030159255.1. Taxonomy (GTDB): domain Bacteria; phylum Pseudomonadota; class Alphaproteobacteria; order Rhizobiales; family Xanthobacteraceae; genus Bradyrhizobium. The sequence continues at coordinate 22,470 of NZ_BSCT01000063.1, forward strand.
CGACACCGAGATGATGGTGGCCGCGATCACCAGCACGAGGATGCCGAAGCCGGCAAACAGGGTTGCTCCGGTCATCGAGCGCATGCGCTCGATCCAGGCGCGGTGGTCGTCCACGCTGGCCGTCGGCGCCACCTGGATCACGCGATTGCGCAGCGCGGCGAGATCGAAGCTGGTGCCGGGCTGCACGCGCGCAATGATGACGCGCGGCACCGGCAGCTCCTCGAACGACAGGCCGCTGCCGAGCCAAGGCTCCAGCAGCTTGCTGGATTCGTCCTTGGTGAAGGGCCGGACCTCGACGATGCCCGATTGCGCCCGCATCGCGTCGGTCACCAGCGTGATGTCGCGCTCGAGATCGCGGCCGGTCTTGGGACGCACCTGCACCGTGATCTCGCTGGCGACCTCCGACTGCCATTCGGCCGCGGATTCGCTGACCAGCAGGACGGCGCCGGTCGTGATCGAGGCCAGGAAGGTCATGATCGCCACGACGGCGACGAGCGCCCGGCCCGCAATCGAGGCCCGCGGCACGATCGGCGACACGATGCGGGCCTGCGCCGGCAGTTGGGGGCGGTCTTCGCCCAGATCGACCAAAAGGCCGCGATCGTCGACGCTACTCATAGATGTGCAATCGTCCCTGATGCAGCACCAGCCGGCGGGCCTCGTATTGGTCCATCAGCGTGATGTCATGGGTTGCGATGATCACCGCCGTGCCCGAGCGGTTCAGCTCGATGAATAGCCGCAGAAGGCGGCGGCCCAGTGTCGGATCGACGTTGCCGGTCGGCTCATCCGCCAGCAGCAGTTGCGGCCGCGAGATCACGGCGCGCGCGATCGCCGCGCGCTGCTTCTCACCGCCCGACAGGATCGGCGGCAGCGCGTCCATGCGCTCGCCGAGGCCGACCCATTTCAGGAGGTCGATGACCTCCTTGCGATAGCTCGACTCGTCGCGCCCCATGACGCGGAACGGCAGCGCCACGTTCTCATAGGTCGTCATGTGGTCGAGCAGCCGGAAGTCCTGCAGCACGATGCCGATGCGCTTGCGCAGGTCGGCGATCTCCTCCTTGCTCAGGAGCGAGATGTCATAGCCGAACAGGTTGACCAGCCCGCGCGTCGGCCGCAGCGACAGGAACAGCAGCTTGAGCAGCGAGGTCTTGCCAGCGCCCGACGGGCCGGTGAGAAACTGGAAGGAATGGGCCGGAATCGCGAAGGTGAGGTCGCGGAGGATCTCCGGCCCCAGTCCATAGCGCAGCCCAACATTTTCGAACCGAACCAAAGCGTCAGCTCCGTTCGACAGCGTGCAGGGTCGATCCGCACGCGGCAAGCCCGGTGGTACGATAGCCCGATTGAGCGCTCGTTATGGTTTCCGGTTCGTTAATGGTTGCCATGTACCAATGGCACGATTGAGTTCCGACGTTCGTCCACATGGCGGTCCTTGTAGCACGAACTGTCGGAAACAAAGCGGCAATGGCCGTTGGAGAACAGGCGCGATGTTCATCGTTTGCCCCCATTGTGCGACATCTTATGCCATCGACGTGGCAACCCTGGGTATGGCGGGCCGCAGCGTGCGCTGTTCCCGTTGCAAGGAGGTGTGGCTGGCGCGTCCGGAGGATGCGGTCGAGGCGCCGGCGCCAATCCCCGCGATGGCCGAGGCCGGCGCGGCCGCGGCGCCGCGCGACGCTGCCGACGAGTGGGAGGCGCTGGCCCGGGAGGAGGAAGCCGAGCAGCCACCTGAGGTGGAAAGCCCGTCGATCGCTGCCGGCTGGCCGGAGGATGCCGTGGCCGAGGATCCCGCGGACAGCCCGGCCGAGGCCGAGGAGCCGGCGCAGAGCAGGCTCGCGCGCCTTGGCCGCCTGACGAAGTTCATCAAGCGTCCGGCTTTGCCGGACCTCCCGGGCAAGAAGGTATTCAGCCTGCCCGTGCTGACGGCCGCGATGGCGGCGCTCACGGTCGCGCTCGTGATCTGGCGTGCCGACGTGGTCCGTCTGATGCCGCAGACGGCGTCGTTCTACAAACTGGTCGGACTCGAGGTGAACCTGCGCGGGGTGGCGTTCAAGGACGTCAAGGTGGCGACCGAGACGGTCGACGGCAAGCCGGTGCTGGTGATCGAAGGCACGATCGTCAGCACCACCAAGAAGGCCGTCGACCTGCCGCGGCTGCGCTTCAGCGTCCGCGACGCGCAGGGCGCCGAAATCTACGCCTGGAACACGCTGCTGGAGCAGACGGTGCTCAAGCCCGGCGAGCGCGCGGCTTTCAAGTCGCGCCTCGCCTCGCCCCCTCCCGAAGGCCGCAATATCGATATACGGTTCTTCAACCGGCGCGATCTCGCCGCCGGCAGTGCATGATGGTTCCGGTCTCGCGGCTCTCTCGCGGGGCCCACGAGACGGAGACGAAACGACATGTCGCGCGTCCTGATCGCCGACGACGAAGACTCGATGCGGACGCTGGTCGCGCGCGCCATCGCCATGGATGGACATGAGATCGTGACGGCGCAGGACGGCGCCGAGGCGCTCGACATCCTCACGCGCGAGGACGGCGCCTTCGACCTGCTGCTGACCGACATCCAGATGCCCATCATGGACGGCATCGCCCTGGCGCTGTCGGCCGCGCGGGACTTTCCCGACCTGATCATCCTGCTGATGACCGGCTTCGCGCATCAGCGGGAACGAGCGTCCAACCTGCAGGCCATCGCGCATGACGTGATCACCAAGCCGTTCTCGGTCGCCGATATCCGCACTGCCGTCGCCGACGCGCTGGCCTCGAAGGCGGGCAAGGCGTAGGCGTTGCGGGCCGCACCAAGCGCGGCCGCGTGTCGCAACGCCGCCGGCGTAGACTGTTCGCGGCGAGCCACGATGCTGCTCCACTCTCCAGCGTCGTCCCGGAACGCCGGGACCATAACCACCGGCGGTCGTTGAGACACCAGGCTGGTCCTCCATCTCGCGCACTCACATCTTCCTGGGGTTATGGGTCCCGGCGTTCGCCGGGACGACACCGGTGGGCGAGGTGACCACGCACCATTCCAGCTGACGCGCCCGCCTCGTCCAGAGATCATGAGAAGGACCGCCGCTCTCTCATCCGTCATTGCGAGCGCAGCGAAGCAATCTAGAATGTCTCTGCGGTGGGATCCTGGATTGCTTCGCTGCGCTCGCAATGACGCCGGGGCGGGCATCCCGTCTCCCAACTCATAACTCATAGGTGGCGCGCGCTCGCGATCCCGCGGCATCTCATGCCCGAGTTGTACTGATTGTCGTCGCCCTCGACACGGTCGGAGGGCGCAGGGAATGCCGGGTGCTGGCCGCAACCCATGGCCCGCCTGCGAAAAGAAATGCAGGCGGCAGGTACCACAGGTTCAGCCGACATTCCGGCATTCCCTGCGCGATGGGCTTACGGCTGCTTCGCGATCTCCCCGGTGCGCCGGGCTTTCTGGCCACCGTCATCCACGTGATGCATCAGCACCCTCGCGAACTTGACCTCAGCGTCGGGAGGTCAGGACCACGCGACTTGACCGTCCGCAAGAGCACCGCTCGTCGGCGCAGGTCTCCCCACGCTGCGGCATCTCGCGGCCATCGCCTCCCCGCCTCGCGTGTCGTGACGATCGCGCGCAACGCCCCTTGTGTCCGCAAAATCTGCCAGAATGTGCGAACGGGCGGTTCTCGCA
>NZ_BSCT01000064.1 GCF_030159255.1 Bradyrhizobium sp. SSBR45G
CCTCGGAATGCCTGTCACTGAGATTATCGTGTCTCACTTGAGGGGGGCAGTCCAGCACTGTCACCGTAATCCGGTGTTTGAGCTGCCCGAACTACCGTAGCCAGCACATGCATGCGCCGAGTTGAATTTCATTTAGTGCCTGTCATCTAATTTGTCACACCTCCGCTCGTGCTGACGGGCAGGGCGAGGGATGAGATGGAGCACCAGATGCTCGGCCACCGCGTTAGGCCGAAAGGCGGCGCAACTTATTGACGTCCCTACCATCATTTTCCCCGCCTTCTCCGGACCCAAGGGCCAACCAAACGACAAAACCAGCGCAGCCAACCTTTAGGCCGGCCACGCTGGAAGTAGCGCTTTAGTCATTCAGGCTATTTTCGATAGACGACCGACAGAAGATCGATAAGGATCTTTGCAAGGTCTCGCCAGTTCTCAACCAAGAACCGGCGAACAGGATTTGAGTAGAAGCGTTTAGACATCGGGCAAGCTCCATCGTTGCGAGAAGTGAGTTCTCGCGTGGCATTGACAAAATTGCCTGAGGAGCCGAAAAACTATTTGCGCGGAGTCCTTCGGGACCTCCACCAGGCGGCGGGTATTAGGAGTGTCTGAAACCCCTTTCTACCCGCCGCCAATATCCACCATTGTCGTGCTCCCCACCAAGTAAAACGCGCCGCTCTCCACATGTATCTGCATTTTGGTCAATCTCTTTGGAAAAAGATTTTTCAAGTCCAAAATCAATAAGTAGTTCAACGGGTAGCGCTGGGGAAAATCGTCCCCTTTTTTATTCGGGCTGTGAACAACCCTGTAGCTCTCGGTTTTGTTACCTAACACTCGTTCGCTTCTCTCACCATCCCACAACCGCCGCCCGCCCCATGGGCGTTACAAGAGGCGCTGGTGGCGCGATACACGGGAGTTGCGGCGACGCTGCGCAAAACTTGCGATCAGCTCAGCCGACGGCCGCTCCCTCACTCCGTAGTCCATCCTCGACGCTGGGAATTTCGGTGACATTTCGGTGACGCTGCATTTTTCTCGGCATATTTCGGATGGATGCGAGGCGGACGAGGTCGGGCAGTTGACCTCCGAAACTGCCCAGGCCTCCCAGATCAATTCTGCTACGCTGCGCCTCAGCGACGAGATGGATTCGGCGGCTGGCACATGGCGATGAACGAGCCTCGGTTGGGCTGCGGTGTTGTGATCGTTGATGGCGAGGCGATCTTGCTCGTCCGGCGCCTTCACGACCCGGAGGCGGGCTGCTGGGGCCTGCCGGGCCGCAAGGTCGACTGGCTGGAGCCGGTGGAGGACGCCGTCAGGCGTGAGGCGACAGAGGAGCTCGACATCACGCTTGGCGATCTCAGGCTGATCTGCGTGGTCGACCAGATCGACCGGCTGAGGGGCGAGCATTGGGTTGCGCCGGTCTATCTCGCCGCGGGCTTCAAGGGTGAGCCGAGGCTGGTCGAACCCGACAAGCACGCCGCGTTCGGCTGGTTCGCCTTGCACGGGCTTCCGACTCCACTCACTCTTGCGACGCAGCAAGCCGTGCATGCGCCGTCCCGCGGGCGCTGAGTCCAGGACGATGCCTTCAAATCCTGGGTCCCGCTGCGTTGGCCTTTGATCAGGCGCACTGGCGCCGTAGGCCATGCGCAGGACCAGGCGAGCCGGGAGCATCAGCGCCATGCACACGTCGATCGCGCAGTTGGCGCCTTGTAATTACGATGACGCTGCATTTTTCTCGGCGTATTTCGCATGGATGTGAGGCAGAGATCGCTCGTCGGGAATGATGGTGGCTGTGTGACAACTGCAATCTCATCGCTTAGCAGCCCTGAGCGAACGAACTTTCGGGTGACGGAAAGAATGCAACAAGCGATCCGCGCGCTTCTCGGACTTGGGCCTCTTCCCAGCTCTGCGACGGCGACGACTCAGACGATACAGGCATTTGGAGAGCAGCTAGCGAAGGTTGAAACGCCTGTTACGAACGAAGAGGCGTGCGCATTGGTGACGCTGTTTGGGCCAGACGATTACTTTGGACTTGCATGGACGCTGCTGCATCTGAATGAGACGGCGCCAGGCTGGCCAGTCGAAGGCGCGCTTGATGGCCGCGAAGGCGAATGGATCGATCGCCTTCGGGAGCGCGCCGAGTAGCCAACGGCTGCCCTCCACTCCTCAGTCCCTCATCGTCACCGCAACGCCGCAGCTTTCGTCTTCGGCTTGGCTCGGGCCGGCTCAGCAGTCAGCCGGATTCCCATCGCGGCGATGATGCGCAGGACGGTTGCGAATTCGGGGTTGCCGTTCTCGCCGAGGGTCTTGTAGAGCCCCTCCCTGGTCACGCCGGCGGCCTTGGCGACCTGGCTCATGCCCTGCGCCCGGGCGACGAGATTGAGCGCGTCGCGGACCTCGGCGGGATCGCCATCGGCGAGCACGATGTTGAGATACTCCGCGCGGGCGGCCGGTGTGCGAAGGTGCTCGGCGGCGTCGAACGTCTTCAGCTTGCTGACTTTCATCGTCAGGCCTCCAATGCCACCGCACCGTTTCCGATGTCCGCGCGCCACATTGATATCGACATATAGGCCCCGTTGTCATCGTCCGCGAAAGCGGACGATCCAGTACGCCGTGACATCTCGGTTCAACATCGTCTGCCGCGGAGTACTGGATGCCCCGCCTTCGCGGGGCATGACAGCGGGTGTCGCGCACTGAGAGCACTCACTCACGCATCAAGCGGAGTAACGCCCCTCACAACCACGGCGCCGGCGAGTCCATCGCGATCAGCTGCTCGACCTCGATCCGGGGCCGGATCACGGCGGACTGGTCGCCCTTGACCAGGACCTCGGGCACCAGGGCGCGGGTGTTGTAGGTGCAGGCCTGGACGGCGCCGTAGGCGCCTGCGGTCATGATCGCGAGGAGGTCGCCGGGCTTGGGCTCGGGCAGCGTGCGGTCGAGCGCGAGATAGTCGCCGCTTTCGCAGACCGGGCCGACGACGTCGGCTGTGAATGACGGCGTACCCGGCGCGGGCTGCTTCACGGGGAGAATGTCGTGATGGGCCTCGTAGAGCGTCGGGCGGATCAGGTCGTTCATCGCGGCGTCGATGATGACGAAGTTCTTGGCCTCGCCGTGCTTCACATAGATCACCTTGGCGACCAGGATGCCGGCATTGCCGACGATCATGCGGCCGGGCTCGAACATCAGGGTGCAGCCGAGATTGTGGCTGACGCGCTTGACCATCGCGGCGTAGGCCGCGGGCTCGGGCGGCACCGCGGCGTCCAAATGATAGGGGATGCCGAGGCCGCCGCCGAAATCGACATGGGAGATGTCGTGGCCATCGGCGCGCAGGGTCTGCACGAAGTCGGCGAGGATGCGGAACGCGGTCTCCATGGGGCCGAGGTCGGTGATCTGGCTGCCGATATGGACGTCGACGCCGGTGACCTTGATGCCCGGCATCCTGGCGGCGCGGGCGTAGACCTTGCGGGCGTGCTCCAGCGGGATGCCGAACTTGTTCTCCGACTTGCCGGTCGAGATCTTGGCGTGCGTGCCGGCATCGACGTCCGGATTGACGCGGATGGAGATGCGGGCGGTGTGGCCGGTCTCCACGGCGAGCCGCGCCAGCAGGTCGAGCTCGGGCTCGGACTCGATGTTGAGGCAGTGGATGTCGGCCGCCAGCGCGGCGCGCAGCTCGGCCTCGGTCTTGCCGACGCCGGAGAACACGATTTTCCGCGACGGGATGCCGGCCGCCAGCGCGCGCTTCAGCTCGCCGCCGGAGACGACGTCGGCGCCGGCGCCGAGCTTCGCGAGCGTCCGCAGCACCGACTGGTTGGAATTGGCCTTCATCGCGTAGCAGATCAGCACGTCCTGGCCGGTGAAGGCCTCGGCGAACACGCGGTAGTGCCGCTCCAGCGTCGCGGTCGAGTAGCAGTAGAACGGGGTGCCGACGGTGGCGGCGAGTTGGGTGAGATTGACGGCCTCGGCATGCAGCACGCCGTCGCGGTAGTCGAAATGGTTCATGGGTCTGGTCCGCGCGGGGCTGCGAGAAAGGTGATTGTGGCGGCGAATTGCCGGGAAATGAGCGGGAATGTCAATTGAGGCGGCCGTCCTCGCCTGGAGAGGGAGCTGGCCGCAGCTCCGCACATTCAGGCAGCGCGATCGCATTCGGTGTCGTTCCGGGGCGCGCGCAAGCGCGAGCCCGGAACCCATAGCCACAGGATGCCGTGGGGGGCACGCTCGGAGTTGCCGGCTCGCCACGCCGCGGAGGCCCGTGGTTATGGATTCCGGGCTCATTCGCGCTGCGCGCGAATGCCCCGGAATGACGAACTCATTGAGACCCAGCCCTGGATCTCGAAGGAGGCTGGTCCCTCGGACCGACGCGCAGCCCCTATTTGCTGTCGAGCAGCGGGTCGAGGATGAAGGGTTTTTTCTGGCCGCGCGTCGCGGCGGGGGCGGCGTCGGCGCCGTAGCCGGAGTTGAACAGGCCCGGCTTGTTGGCGGCGTCGGTGGCGGTGTCGGCGGGAGCGGCCGACATCTGCGGGGCCGGCGGGGAATTGGCCGGCAGGTCCAACGGGCCCTTGCGCCCGCAGGCGGCGAGCAGAAGGGCTGTGGCGCCGAGGACCAGGAGGACCCGGGCGGCGGACATCGGACGGCGACTGCGATTCACGTGTGAAATCCCCATGCGGGCGGCACCATACAGAGATCAGCGGGACATGACGAGTGCCGGAGTGCCACGCCAGGGCGGTCAAATTTAGGACAGCAGCCCTACTTTCGCTGTTTTTCCAGCCGCTTCAGCCAGGCCTTGGCCTGCGCGGCGACGTTCTTCGGCGCGGTGCCACCGAAGCTGGTGCGGCTCTTCACGGAGGCCTCGACCGAGAGCACGCCGAGCACGTCGGCCGTGATCTTGGGCTCGACCTCCTGCATCGCCTTCAGCGGCAGCTCGTGCAGCGCGACGCCCTGCTTGGAGGCGAGCGCGACGATGCGGCCCGTCACGTGATGGGCCTCGCGGAACGGCATCTTCAGGGTGCGCACCAGCCAGTCGGCGAGGTCGGTCGCCGTCGCATAGCCCTCGCCGGCGGCGGCCTTCATGCGGGCTTCGTCCGGCACAAGGTCGAGCGCCATGCCGGTCATGGCGCGCACGGCGAGCGACAGCGCCGCGAACGCCTCCATCGCGCCCTGCTTATCCTCCTGCATGTCCTTCTGATAGGCGAGCGGCAGGCCCTTCATCACGATCAAGAGCCCGTTCAGCGCGCCGATGACGCGGCCGGTCTTGGCGCGGACGAGCTCGGCGGCATCCGGATTGCGCTTCTGCGGCATGATCGAGGAGCCGGTGGTGAACTTGTCCGACAGCTTGATCAGGCCGACCAGCGGCGAGGTCCAGATCACGATCTCCTCGGCGAAGCGCGACAGATGCACGGCGCAGATCGAAGCGGCCGAGAGCGTCTCCAGCACGAAATCGCGGTCGGACACGGCGTCGAGCGAATTGGCCATCGGGCGGTCGAAGCCGAGCGCCTCCGCTGTCGCGTGGCGGTCGATCGGGAACGAGGTGCCGGCGAGCGCGGCGGCGCCCAGCGGCGATTCATTGAGGCGTTTGCGGGCATCGAGGAAGCGGCCGCGGTCGCGGCCGGCCATCTCGACATAGGCCAGCAGATGGTGGCCGAAGGTGACGGGCTGAGCGGTCTGCAGATGGGTGAAGCCGGGCATGACGGTGCCGGCATGGTCGAGCGCGCGGCTGGCGAGCGCATGCTGGTAGGCGGCCAGCGCAGCGTCGATGTCGTCGATCTCGTCGCGCACGAACAGGCGGAAATCGGTCGCGACCTGGTCGTTGCGGGAGCGCGCGGTGTGCAGCCGCCCCGCGGCCGGCCCGATCAGCTCGCTGAGGCGGCTCTCGACGTTCATATGGATGTCTTCGAGGGCCCGCTTGAACTCGAACGAGCCCTTGGTGATCTCTGACAAAATCGTGTCTAGACCCTTGGCCATATTTTTCGCATCACCCGCGGTGATGATGCCCTGGGCAGCGAGCATCGCGGCATGTGCCTTGGAAGCGGCAATGTCCTGTGCGTAGAGGTGGCGATCGACGTCGATCGAGACGTTGATGTCCTCCATGATTGCGTCGGGACGCTCCGAGAACCGTCCGCCCCACATCTTGTTGCTCATGCCTGAACCGCTTCTTGAGACCTTGCTGACCGCTTTTGGATGGGACACACCGTCCGCGCCCCGAAACTCGCGCTCCTGATAGCCGCAACAGACCCGAGATGACAAACGATAAGCCAGAGCCGTCCCCTGCCCGCCCCGCCGGCTCCCGGCGCGCGCTGCTCGCCGCCGGCGCCCTTCTGGTGGTCGCGGTGGCCGGCTCGTCGGCGGTGCTGTTCGGCGGGGTGCTGAAGGGGCGTCCGGCCGGCGACCAGGCCTGCCAGGCCGCGGTCGCCACCGCCGCGCGGATCGCGCCGCTGATCAAGGGCGAGGTGGCAGCGCTGACGGCCGCCACGACACCGCTGCGGCTGCCGGATCTCGCCTTCGAGGATGGCACGGGCGCGGCGAAGAAGCTGTCGGATTTCCGCGGCAAGACGGTGCTATTGAACCTGTGGGCGACCTGGTGCGTGCCCTGCCGTAAGGAGATGCCGGCGCTGGACGGGCTGCAGGCCAAGCTCGGCAGCGACGATTTCCAGGTGGTCGCGGTCAATATCGATACCCGCGACGCCGAGAAGCCGAAGGCGTTCCTCAACGACGCCAAGCTGACGCGGCTCGCTTATTTCAGCGACCAGAAGGCGAAGGTGTTCCAGGACCTCAAGGCGGTCGGCCGCGCGCTGGGCATGCCGACCTCGGTACTGGTGGATTCCAATGGCTGCGAGATCGCGACTATCGCCGGTCCCGCCGAATGGGACAGCGCTGACGCGGTCAAGCTGATCCAGGCGGTCACGGCGAAGGCCGCCGCGGGGCTTTGATCGAAGAGCTCAGGCGGCGATGTTGAGGTTGCCGCCGACGCCGGGGCCGACATTGGCGAGCGACAGCGTCTGCTGCGCGCCGCCGAGCAGGGTCAGGACAGCGTCCTTCTGCGCATTCAGGTTCTGCTTCAACACCGATGTGGCGACCTGCTGCTGGGTCGCACTCGCCTGCTGCGCCAGCGCCGCAGCCACCAAGCTCATATCCATACGCATATCCCTCGTCCGGCCAAGCTAGCCGAACGGGCTTAACGAAGCGTATCGATCGCCCGCCTCAATGAACGGTTGAATTACCGCGTCGGCACCGGCTTGGCGCCGCGATAGTCGTAGAAGCCGCGCTGCGACTTGCGGCCGAGCCAGCCGGCCTCGACATATTTCACCAGCAGCGGACACGGCCGGTATTTGGAGTCGGCGAGCCCCTCATGCAGCACCTGCATGATCGACAGACAGGTATCGAGGCCGATGAAATCGGCCAGCTCCAGCGGGCCCATCGGATGATGGGCGCCGAGCTTCATCGCCGCATCGATCGCCTCGACGTTCCCGACGCCTTCATACAGCGTGTAGATCGCCTCGTTGATCATCGGCAGCAGGATACGGTTGACGATGAAGGCCGGGAAATCCTCGGACACCGCGACCAGCTTGCCCAGCCGTCCGACAAACTCCTTGGCCGCCTCGAAGGTCGAGTCATCGGTGGCGATGCCGCGGATCAGCTCCACCAGTTCCATCAGCGGAACCGGGTTCATGAAGTGGATGCCGATGAAGCGCTCGGGACGATCGGTGCAGGCCGCGAGCCGCGTGATCGAGATCGACGAGGTGTTGGAGGCGATGATCGCCTCCGGCTTCAGCACGGCGCAGAGATCGTGGAAGATCTTGCGCTTGACGTCTTCCTTCTCGATCGCGGTCTCGATGACGAGATCGCAGTCGGCCAGGCCGTCGAGGCTGTCGGTCAGCGAGATGTGCTTCAGCGCCGCGCCGCGGGCGTCCTCGGAAATCACGTTCTTGGCGACCTGACGCGTCAGATTGCCGTTGATGGTCGCCATGCCCGATTTCAACCGGTCGGAGGTGACGTCGTTGAGCACCACGTCGAGCCCGGCCAGTGCCGCGACATGCGCGATGCCGTTGCCCATCTGTCCCGCGCCGATCACACCGAGCTTGTTGATCTGAGCCATGTTGTCATCCACCCGAACGGCACGCCATCTGCGTCCGTCCATACCCTAGAAGAAAGAACACCGGCCGCCACTGTCCCGCGCGGCCGGCGTCCACCGCGTCACTTGCCGAGCGCTTCCGTCAGCTCGGGAACCGCCTGATAGAGGTCCGCCACCAGGCCGTAATCGGCAACCTGGAAGATCGGCGCGTCCTCGTCCTTGTTGATCGCGACGATCACCTTGGAGTCCTTCATGCCGGCGAGATGCTGAATGGCGCCTGAAATGCCGATTGCGACATAGAGCTCCGGCGCCACCACCTTGCCGGTCTGGCCGACCTGCCAGTCGTTCGGCGCATAGCCGGCATCGACCGCGGCGCGCGAGGCGCCGACGCCGGCGCCGAGCTTGTCGGCCAGCGGCTCGATGTACTTGGCGAAGTTCTCGCGGCTCTGCATCGCACGGCCGCCAGAGACGATGATCTTGGCCGAGGTCAGCTCAGGACGGTCGCTCTTGGCGACCTCCTCGCCGACGAAGCTCGACAGCGCCGGATCGCCGGCCGCGGCGACGGTCTCGACCGACGCGCTGCCACCTTCGCTCGCCGCAGCGGCGAAGGTCGAGGTGCGCACGGTGATGACCTTCTTGGCGTCCTTCGACTTCACGGTCTGGATCGCGTTGCCGGCATAGATCGGCCGCTCGAACGTGTCGGGCGCCACGACCTTGATGATCTCCGACACCTGCATCACGTCGAGCAGGGCTGCGATACGCGGCATCACGTTCTTGAAGCGCGAGGTTGCGGGCGCGACGATCGCGTCGTAGTTCGCGGCGAGCTTGACGACCAGGTCGGCGAGCGGCTCGGCGAGATCATGCGCGTAGGCCGCATCATCGGCGAGCAGCACCTTCTTGACGCCGGCGAGCTTGGTGGCAGCCTCGGCCGCACCCTTCGCGCCCTGGCCAGCGACCAGCACGTCGACATCGGCGCCGAGCGCTGTGGCCGCCGTCAGCGCCTTGTTGGTCGAGTCCTTGATGACGGCATTGTCGTGTTCGGCAATCAGCAGCGTGGCCATCAGAGCACCCCCGCCTCGGTCTTGAGTTTGGAAACGAGCTCGGCGACGTCCTTGACCTTGACGCCCGCCTTGCGGCCCGCGGGTTCCGCGGTCTTGAGGATTTCGAGACGCGGCGTGAGATCGACGCCGGTATCGGCCGCGGTCTTCTCGGCGATCGGCTTCTTCTTCGCCTTCATGATGTTCGGCAGCGACGCGTAGCGCGGCTCGTTGAGGCGGAGATCGGTGGTGACGATCGCCGGCCCCTTCAGCTTCACGGTCTGCAGGCCGCCATCGACCTCGCGGGTGACCTTGAAGTCGGAGCCGTCGACTTCGAGCTTGGAGGCGAAGGTCGCCTGCGCCCAGCCGAGCAGCGCCGCCAGCATCTGGCCGGTCTGGTTCGAATCGTCGTCGATCGCCTGCTTGCCGAGAATGATCAGGCCCGGCTGCTCGTCCTGGGCGACCGCCTTGAGGATCTTGGCGACCGCGAGCGGTTCGACATTGCCTTCGGCCTTGACCAGGATGCCGCGATCCGCGCCCATCGCGAGCGCGGTGCGGATGGTTTCGGAGGCCTGCGCGGGTCCGATCGAGACCACCACCACCTCGGTCGCCTTGCCGGCTTCCTTCAGCCGCAGCGCTTCCTCGACGGCGATCTCGTCGAACGGATTCATCGACATCTTGACGTTGGCGAGCTCAACGCCCGATCCGTCGCTCTTGACGCGGACCTTGACGTTGTAATCGACCACCCGCTTGACCGGCACCAGAACCTTCATCGATCCTCTTTCGCTCTTAATTGTCCGGGGTTGACCTTTCGGGCGCGGAACCTAAAGCGCCCGTACCCCCCGGTCAACGCGCGAGGGGCGAAAAAACGCAAGCCCGCAAGTCCCCGGTTAACGGTTCTGCCCGGGCACCCACAACACGTCGCCGGCGCCATTCCGGTTCGCGGCCCGGCTGGCCACGAACAGGAAATCCGACAGCCGGTTCATATAGCGAATGGCGGCCTCGCTGACCGGCTCGTCCGGCTTGTCGGCGAGTTCCGCCATGATCCGTTCCGCCCTGCGGCAAATGGTACGTGCGACATGCAGATGCGCCGCCGCCGGGGTTCCCCCTGGCAGCACGAAAGAGGTCAGCGGCGAGAGCCGTTCGTTCAGCGTATCGATGTCACGCTCCAGACGGTCGACCTGGCTGCCGACGACCCGCAGCCGCTCCGCCTTGCCCTCACGCTGCGGCACGGCCAGATCCGCGCCGAGGTCGAACAGATCGTTCTGGATCAGGCCGAGCATGGCATCGATCTCGGGCGTGTCGGCAAGATGCAGCCGGACGACGCCGATCGCGGCATTGGTCTCGTCGACAGTTCCATAGGCGGAAACCCGCAGGTCAAATTTGGGACGACGCTCGCCATTGCCGAGCGCGGTCGTGCCGTCGTCACCGGTCCGCGTATAGATGCGATTAAGGACAACCATGCTGCTTTCTCAAAATCCCAGTGTCCCGACAAATCCCAGTGTCTCGACGGCGCAGTCCATCAACGCCCCGCCATCAGCGTCCCATTATCAGCGTCCCATGGCCCAGACGGTTGCCATGGCAATGACGATCGCCACGAACTGCAGGATCACTCGCCAGCGCATCAGCTTCTGCGACAGGTTCGGCGAGCCGCCGCGCGTCATGTTGACGAGACCTAGAAACAGCACCAAGGCAACCGCGCCGACCGCGAGGGGAAGGATGAATTTACCGAGAAGTGAGGCCATTGGCGCTAGATAACACCACGGAAGCAGGAGCGCTATGCCGGATCGGGGCACCCAGGGCTGCAACTTCTGGCTTTTGGGTCCGTAATATCGGATTGTACGAGATACGTTCTTTTGCGGAGTGCAGGAACAGGTGAAGGCGCTTCGCTACATCTTCCACGTCATCATGGATGCGTTCTACACGTTCCTTGCAGATGACGGCTGGGCCATCGCGAGCCACATCGCGCTGTCCACCCTGATGGCCCTGTTTCCGTTCCTGATCGTCCTGACCTCGCTCGCCGGCTTTCTCGGCTCCAAGGACCTCGCCGATCAGGCCGCAACCCTGATGCTCCAGACATGGCCCGCCCAGGTCGCGGATGCGCTGGCCGGCGAGATCCACGACGTGCTCACCACGACTCGGAGCGACGCGCTGACCATCGGCGCCGTGCTCGCAGTGTACTTCGCCTCCAACGGCGTCGAGGCGCTGCGGGTGGCGCTGAACCGCGCCTATGGCGTGATCGAGCAGCGGCGCTGGTACTGGCTGCGGCTGGAATCGATCGGCTATACGCTGGTCGCGGCCTTCACGGCGCTGGCGATGTCGTTCCTGATCGTGCTCGGCCCGCTGATGGTGGCCACCGCGCGGCGCTTCCTGCCGCTGGCAGTCGAAGCCAATGCGCACTTCGTCAACCTCTCGCGCTACGGCATCACCATCAGCGCGCTGATCATCGCCTTGTTCATCCTGCACGCCTGGCTGCCGGCGGGCCGGCGCAGCTTCATGCAGATCATGCCCGGCATCATCTTCACCTTCGTCGCCTCGCTGGTGTCGGGCATCGTGTTCGGCCAGTATCTGGCGCGCTTCGCCAACAACTACGTGACGATGTATGCCGGGCTCGCATCGGTGATCATCGCGCTGGTGTTCCTGTATTTCATCGCCGCGATCTTCGTGTATGGCGGCGAGCTGAACGCATCGATCATCAAGTCGCGGCTGCCCCGCGGCGTGTCGCTTCAAGAAGCGCAGTCGCTAGAGCCCGCGGCGAGACGGGCTTGAGCAGGAAGGCGTCGGCACCGGCGGCGCGCGAGGCCGCCTCGTCCTCGCCGCGGCCGGACACGCCGATGATCGGGATCGCGCCGTGCGGCCCATCCAGCTTGCGCACCCTGGCGATCGCTTCGACGCCGTTGATGCCGGGGAGCACCATGTCCATCAGCACCGCATCGTAGCTGCCGGCAGCGATCCGTTCCGGCGCGGCCTCGCCGCGGCCGATAAACTCGGCCTGGTGGCCGAGCTCGTTGAGGATCGTATTCAGCACGACGCGGCCGAACGGATTGTCCTCGACCCCGAGAATGCGCAGCGGCCGCACCGGCGCCAGGGTCACGCCGTCCTCGCCTCCGCCGACCGTCGCGTGGGGCGCCGCGGCGATGGTCAGCGTGACCGTCAGGATGAATGTCGTGCCGCCGCCCTCGTGCGGCACCACCGCGACGTCGCCGCCCATCGCCCGCGCCAGCTGGCGGACCGAGAACAGGCCGAGGCCGGCGCCGCCGAAACGGGAGGCGATCGAGACGTTCGCCTGACTGAACGGCCGGAACAGTCGCTTGATTTCCTGGAGGGTCAGGCCGATGCCCGAATCCGAGATGTGAAAGGCGATCGCGACCTTGCCCTTGGCGGCCGCCTTGGTACCCGTGCCACGCCCTGCCTTGCCAGCCGAGTTCTTGCCAGCCAAGGCGACCTTCAGCGCCACGCCGCCCTGCTCGGTGAACTTCACGGCATTGTCGATCAGGTTTTCGAGCGCCGCGCGCAGCCGCACGGGATCGCCGATCACGAGCCCCGGCAGGGCGTCGGAGACGTCGACATTGACCTCCAGCCCCTTGGCCGCGGCGCGGCCGGAGAGCGAGTCGCCGGCGGCCCGCGCCAGCACGCGCAGGTCGAACAGGTCCTCGCGCAGCAAGGCCCCCATGGACTCGTCCTTGGCCGCATCGACGAACAGGGTCGCCAAGCTCGACAGATGCTCCGCCCCGGCCTTGATCGTGTCGACCCAGCGCCGCTCGCGCTCGCCGAGCTCGGAGGTGGCGAGCAGGTCGCTGATGGCGAGAATGCCTGTCAGGGGCGTGCGGACCTCGTGGGCGAACACGGCCAGCGCAGCCTCGACTACACCAGCACCCGGCACCCCGGGACCGATCCTGGACTCTGACCTGGTCGGCGCAGACTTCGTCGCGCTTCGTCCCCCCGCCATGGCGGTGACCTGAGGAACGTGCTTCTTCAGCGGTCGCGCCTTCGCGCGCTCCTTGGCCGGCGCCGCCTGCGCAGCCTCGGTCTTTGGCCGCAGCCGTCTCGCGGGCGTCTTTCCAGCGCGAGCCTTGCCAGCGGGAGCCTTTCCACCGGGGACTTTTCCACCGGAGCCCCTGGCCGGGCCGGCGGGCCTGGGCGCAGCCGGCGTCGCCGGTCGGGCCCGACGCCCCGTACTCATCTTCCGAACGCGCTTCATCATGGCCCCTGTGACATGAACTCCGAAAAACGAAGGGGCACTTCTACTGTCATGTCTCGTCGTGCCGCTTTCGATTGAAGCTCCCGTTAACCCGCGCCATTGATCAGCATGGCACGGTCGTTTCCGGGTGTCACGATGCCCCAGAGGTTGTCCCCGCCGGAAACATTCGGTGACACCGGGGCTTGCGGCAGGACACGGCTACACCATGCCGATCCTGTGTCGGATTTCCGCCGGCGAGACGCCTTCCGCGCGCAATGTGCGCAATCCCGTCGCCTGGCTGGACTTGGACAGCTTTCGGCCCTGATCGTCGCGAATCAGTTGGTGATGCCGATAGGCCGGCGCCGGCAGGCCGAGCAGGACCTGCAGCAGCCGGTGCACGCTGGTGGCATGGAACAGGTCCTGGCCACGCACCACCTCCGTCACGCCCTGCAGCGCGTCGTCGATCACCACCGACAGATGATAGCTGGTCGGCGTCTCCTTGCGCGCCAGGATCACGTCGCCCCAGGCCTCGGGTCGGGCTGGAACCGTGCCGGCCTCGCCCGCCGGCCCAGCCCCGAGTTCCTCCCAGCCCAGCCGGCCCGCACGAACGGCCGCCGCGGCCATGTCGAGCCGCAGTGCATAGGGCGCGCCGCTCGCCATCAGCTCTGCACGCTGCGCTTCAGAGAGCGTCCTCGCCGCGCCCGGGTAGAGTGGCGCGCCATCGGGATCGCGTGGCCAGGCGCCGTCCACGTCGCGCTCGGCCACCAGCCGTGCGACCTCGGCCCGGCTCTCGAAGCTCGGATAGACGAGCCCCATGGCCTGCAGCCGCTCCAGCGTAGCGCGGTATTCGGCGAGATGCTCCGACTGCCGCCGCACAGGGTGCTCCCAGGCGATGCCGAGCCAGGCGAGGTCCTCATAGATCGCCTGCTCAAACTCCGGGCGGCACCGGGTCGGGTCGATGTCCTCGATGCGCAGCAGCAGGCGGCCGCCGCTCTCCCGCGCACGCTGGGCGTTCAGCAGCGCCGAATAGGCGTGGCCGAGATGCAGGTGGCCGTTGGGGCTGGGGGCAAATCGGAAAACGGGTGGCGTCATGATGCGATCGAGGCCACAGAGCCCTGCGCCTCTCCTGTCTGCGCTTCGTGTTCCAGACGCTCAACCACGGTCCGATAGAATTGCTCGGCCTGCTGCCTCATGTCGACTGGCCGGATGTCGACTGGCCCGCCGCCACGGTCGCCGAAAGCCGTGCGGGCCAACCCGAACTCGGAGTCGACGAACTCAGCCACTACGGCCGGGAGCGGTCCGT
Organism: Bradyrhizobium sp. SSBR45G; assembly: GCF_030159255.1. GTDB lineage: Bacteria > Pseudomonadota > Alphaproteobacteria > Rhizobiales > Xanthobacteraceae > Bradyrhizobium. The sequence goes on from NZ_BSCT01000064.1 coordinate 14,577, forward strand.
TGCCGAGCTCGCGGGTCAACGCCTTGCGCCGCATCAGTCCGGCCACCTCCGCCTGCAACGCCGCAGGCGGATCGCACCCGGCCATCAAGGACGAGAAATCCATCGGCGCCTCAGCCTCTGTCGGATGCAGCCGCAGCCAGCGCAACGTTGCGGCCGGCCACAGCGCATAGAAGAGCCTCTTCTGCGCAACGTCCGTGCCGTCCCCGAAGTACACGCGTCGCTGCCGCTCACCGAGAAGCAGATAGTGCCGCGCAATCGCATCGCGGCTCATCACACTGCGGGCGAAGGCGAGGAAGTCGTCGCGAAACCAGGCCAGCCCGCGATACACCACCGGCGACCGCAGCCACTCGATGATGACGGTATTGCCCTTCAGCAGCAGCTGCAGCGCCTTGGCGAGGTCCCAACCATTGGCGTCGTAGTCGTCCTGCAGCGGAAACTCGATGACGTCGCGCACCGGCCATGGCTTGATATGATCGGCCGCGCGCCGCACATAGACGAATCTGCAATCATAATCGCTGTCGGGCGAGGCGAAGCCCCAGGCACGGCTGCCGCTTTCGATGGCGAGCGGCAGAAACACGCCGTGCTCGTGCACCACACGATCCAGCAGGCCGTCGATCCCGGCGACCTTGGCGCCGTCCATATCAGAGGGGATGCTACGCAAGCTCATGGAAATTCCAACCTTGAATGATGCTGCCTTAGCTCCGCCCCTCGGGGCCGTCCACCCGGCGCGATCCAGCGCGCATGCGGCGTTGCGGCCCGCGCTGCCATGACGCTGCACCTCGACAGCCAGGACATCCTCGAGGACGCAGTCCGCGCGCTGGTGACCCAGGACCCGCGCCTGGCGCCGATCCTGGCCGCCACCGGCATGCCGGCACTGCGGCGGCGCGAGCCGGGCTTTGCCGGGATCGCGCACATCGTCTGCGGCCAGCAATTGTCGACCGCGAGCGCGGCCGCGATCTGGGGGCGGCTGCAGGCAGCGTTCGAGCCGTTCGATGCGGAGGCGATCCGCCGCGCGCGGACCGACCGGCTCGGGCGCCTCGGCCTGTCCGCCGCAAAGATCAAGACGCTGAAGCACATCGCGCGCGAGCTAGCCGCGGAGCGGCTGAACCTCGACGTGCTCGCCAACGAGGACGCCGACGCCGCGCATGCCACGCTCACCGCCCTGCCCGGCATCGGCCCGTGGACGGCGGATGTCTACCTGCTGTTCTGCCTGGGCCACGGCGATGCCTGGCCGGCCGGCGATCTCGCCGTGCAGGAGGCCGTCAAGGTCGGGCTCGGCTTGGCGACGCGGCCAACGGCCAAGCAGATGATGCCGCTCGCCGAAGCGTGGCGGCCACTGCGCGGCGCCGCGGCGCATCTGTGGTGGAGCTATTACCGCGTGCTCAAGAAACGCGAGGGCGTCATCACGCCGGCGAACTAACAACTTCGGCGAACGCCGTTTCAAACAAAGTTCGGGTTGCAAAATGGTCGTCGATGTCGGCCATGATCGCTCCCGACTTGCCATCGAACCGCGGAGGTCCTCATCATGCAATCGTCCGATTTCATCGTCGCCCGCGACGACCTGCCGCAGTGCAAGACGATCGTCACCGAGCTTCCCGATGCCGGCGGACTGCCTGCCGAGGCGCTGCTGGTCAAGGTCGATCGCTTCGGCTTCAGCGCCAACAACATCACCTACGCGCTGCTCGGCGAGCAGCTGAAATACTGGCAGCTGTTTCCGGCGCCCGACGGCTTCGGCATCATTCCGGTGTGGGGCTTCGGCGACGTGATCGCGTCGCGGCATCCAGCCGTCGCGGAGGGCGAGCGCCTGTTCGGCTATTTTCCGATGGCGACGCATCTCGTCATCGAAGCCGCCGATGTCGGCAAGCGCGGCCTGCGCGACGCCGCCGCGCACCGGCAGGGCGTAGCCCCGGTCTACAACGCCTATGCGCGGGTCAGCGACGATCCCGCCTTCGCCGGACGGCAAGGCGACCAGCAGGCGCTGCTGCGCCCGCTGTTCATGCTGTCGTTCCTGGTCGACGACTTCCTCGCCGAGCAGGCGCATTTCGGCGCCACGGCCGTGGTCCTGTCCTCGGCCTCGAGCAAGACCGCGTTCGGACTCGCCCACCTGCTGCATACGCGGCGCAAGGACATCCGCGTGATCGGGCTGACCTCGCCATCGAATGCAGCCTTCGTCCGCTCGCTCGGCTGCTACGACCAGGTCGTCACCTACGACGCAGTCGGCACGCTCGACGCGCGGTCGCGCACGGCCTTCGTCGACATGGCCGGCAACGCCGCCCTGCGCGCCGCGCTGCATCGGCACTACGGCGACAACTTGGTCTATTCCGGCCGCGTCGGGCTGACGCATCAGGACGGCATCAACGACAAGGAGGCGCTTCCCGGCGCCCGGCCTGCCTGGTTCTTCGCGCCCGACCACATCAGGACGCGCGCCAAAGAATGGGGGCCCGGCGGGATCGAAAAGCGGCTCGGCGCCGCGTGGCAGGACTTCGCCCCGCGGCTCGACGGCTGGCTCACGATCACCGACGCACGCGGTCCCGACGCGGTGCGGCGCATCTACCTCGACACATTGCAGGGACGCATTCCGCCAGATCAGGCGCACATGCTGACAATGGCAGCATGAGGCGCTTTCCGCCGGGTGCCGGTCGCGTGTAGCCTTGCGCCGACGCGGATGGCGCGAATTCTCGGAGGTTACGGCATGTCCCCCATTCTCGGTTCTGGCGACTTCAGCTATCGCGTCGTCAAGGACTGGGCGAAGCTGCCGGAGGGCTGGGCGCTGACCGACGTCGCTGCGGTCGCGGTCGACAGCAAGGACCGCGTCTATGCGTTCAATCGCGGCGCCCATCCGATGATCGTGTTCGACCGCGATGGCAACTTTCTCAGGAGCTGGGGCGAAGGCCTGTTCAGCCGCGCCCATGGCCTGTCGATCGACGCCGACGACAATCTCTATTGCACCGATGATGGCGACCACACGGTGCGCAAATGCACTGATGACGGCAAGGTGCTGCTGACGATCGGCCTGCCGGAGCATCCGACGCCGTTCATGAGCGGCGAGCCGTTCAACCGCTGTACCCACACCGCGCTGTCGCCGTCCGGCGAGATCTACGTCTCCGACGGCTACGGCAATGCGCGGGTCCACAAATATACGCCCGACGGCAGGCTGATCCGCAGCTGGGGCGCGCCGGGCTCCGATCCCGGCGAGTTCAACATCGTTCACAACATCGCGACCGATGCCGACGGCTTCGTCTATGTCGCCGATCGCGAGAACCACCGCATCCAGATCTTCGACGGCGACGGCCGCTACGAGACGCAGTGGAACAATTTGCACCGGCCCTGCGCGCTGTGCGCCTGCGGCGCCCGCCGCAAGACCTTCATCATCGGCGAGCTCGGTCCCGGCTTGCCTGTCAATCTCCACGTCCCCAATCTCGGCCCGCGCCTGACCATCGCGGATGCGAGCGGCAAGCGGCTGGCGCGGCTCGGTGGCGAGCACGGCCCGGGCCTGGAAACCGGCCGTTTCCTGGCCCCGCATGGCCTCGCCATCGACAGCCGTGGCGACATCTATGTCGGCGAGGTCGGCGTCACCAATTGGACCACGAGCTTCCCGGACCAGCCGATGCCGGCCGAGGTCAGGATCCACCGCTGCCTGCAGAAGCTGGAGCGCGTCCCGGGCTGACGGCGGCTGGCCGGCTGGGCCCGGCGGCGCCTGACGATTTGCAATTGATTTGCATTGCAACAGATCGCACCTTGGCCACGGTTCTGACGTGCTTTGGACCGCAGCCGGAAAGGCGGGAGAAGCCATGTCAAGCCATGTGTCAAGCCATTCTTGGGGCTTCACATTCCCGTCACGCTGCATGTAGTATGTCGGGGCATGCTGCTTCGCAGCCGTTATGGAGGCCAGGAGCGTTAATTGAACGCACATGTCTCGCAAGGCGGTTGGCCGGTGTTGGTGCTGAACGCGGACTTCCGGCCGCTGAGTTACTACCCGCTGTCTCTCTGGTCGTGGCAAGACGCGATCAAGGCGGTGTTCCTCGATCGCGTCAACATTGTCGAGTACTACGACAGGGCGATCCGAAGTCCATCGTTCGAGATCCAGCTGCCCAGCGTGGTTTCGCTGAAATCCTTCGTCAAGCCGAGCACGCACCCGGCCTTCACCCGCTTCAACGTCTTCCTGCGCGATCGCTTCGCCTGCCAGTACTGCCACTCCGGCGACGATCTCACCTTCGACCACGTCATTCCGCGCAGCAAGGGTGGCCAGACCACCTGGGAAAACGTCGTCGCCGCCTGCTCGCCCTGTAATCTGAAGAAGGGCAATCTGACGCCGCAGCAGGCCAAGATGTTTCCCAAGCAGGCGCCCTACGCGCCGACCGTCCACCAGCTCCATCGCAACGGCCGGCTGTTTCCGCCGAACTACCTGCACGACAGCTGGCTCGACTACCTCTATTGGGACACCGAGCTCGATCCGTAGCGGATCGGGCGGCAGCCGGCGTCCGTCATTCCCCGCGGCGTGCGGGGCGCCTCTCTCATCCGGGCCCTGCGGTCCCCGGCCTTGGCACGATCCGGCATCGTTCGTCCGAGACTCACGCGCCGTCTCCGTCGCGCCCTCCGCCCCGCGAACCACAAGCGGTATTATCGGGCGGATTAACCCCACCTTAGGCCCCTTTTCAGCATGCTGGTGCGCTTCCATAGGGGCCGCCGCCATGGCCGCCTCCTTCCGTCACCGATCCAGCAGGGCCATCCGTTTCGCGCATGCAGTCCGCTCCCACCGACCCCAAGGCGGCGGCGCTCGCGAAAGCCCAGGCAGCGAGCTCGCTGCAGAACATCTTCCTGACCCTGTTCGCGAACGTGGCCATCGCGCTGTCGCTGGCGCTGCTGATCTATCTCAGGGAGGGCAGCGCGCCGATCCTGTGGTGGCTGGCCGCGGCCGTGGCGTTTGCCGTATTGCGGGCCGCATGGGTCTCGCACCTGAAATCGTCGGGGAAGATCGAGCGGGATCCGCACCGCGTGCTGCGCACCCTGACGATGATGGCGTTCGCCAGCGGACTGCTGTGGTCGGTAGTCCCGCTCGGCCTGCCGGTCTTCACGCATGCCCACAACGTCAACGACGTCGTCTTCATCATGGCCGGCACCACGACCGGCGCGATCATCCAGAGCCTCGCCTACTCGCGGATGGCGATCGCCTTCGGCGCGCCGTTGATGGGTGCGACGATCCTGCGGATGCTGCTGTCCGGCGGCGACGTCGGCTACATCGTGGCCGCCGACATCGCGTTCCTGACCGTCATGCTGTTCCGCTCGGCCCGGCTCGGCGAGCTCAATTTCATCGCCAGCCACAGCACGACCATCGCGGCGACCGAGCTTGCGGATTCGCTGGCCGCGGCCAATCAGACGCTCGAGCGCCTGGTGCGGATCGACTCGCTGACCGGGCTCGCCAACCGCAGCCACTTCCGCACCGTGGCCGGCGCCGCCTGCGCCGGGGGACAGGGCGTCGCCTTCCTGCTGTTCGATGTCGACAACTTCAAGATCATCAACGACACCCGCGGCCATGAGGCCGGTGACCGCGTGCTGCAGATGGTGGCGGCGCTGCTGGGCGCGGCCTGTGGCGCGGATGATCTGCCGGTCCGCCTCGGCGGCGACGAGTTCATCGTGGTGCTGCAGGGCGAGGATGTCGCCGCGCGGGCCGTGGCGCTCGGCGAGCGGCTGATGAGCGCGCTGGAGCGGCCGGTCCTGATCGCGGGCCAGCCGCTGACCGTCAGTTGCTCGATCGGCATCGCGGCGCAGGCGGAAGGCGCCATTGATCTCGAGGAGCTCTCGGCGCGGGCCGACGCCGCGCTGTATCGCGCCAAGGACGACGGCCGCGCCTGCATGCGCGTGTTCGATGCGCAGATGCAGTCTGCGCTCACCCTGCAGCGGCGGCTGGATGCCGAGCTGCACGCGGCGCTGGCGCGGCGCGAGCTCCATGTCGAATTCCAGCCGCAGGTCGCGATGGCGAGCCGGGAGGTCATCGGCTTCGAGGCGCTGCTGCGCTGGAACCATCCTTGTGCCGGGCTGATCCCGCCGCCGGACATCGTGTCGGCGGCGATCCGGCTGCGCCTGTCCGGCCAGCTCACCGAGTTCGTCGGCGAGCGCGTCTGCGCGTTCCTGCGCGCGCTCGACCGCAAGAAGGCGCACGGCATCCGCGTCTCGATCAACGTCTCGCCGCGCGAATTCCCGATCCACTCGCCGGCGCAGACGCTCAAGCTGGTCTCGGAGCGCTACGGCGTCGACCCCAAGCGGATCGAGATCGAGGTCACCGAGGAGGCGATGTTCGATCCCAAGCGTTGCGCCGACGAGCTCAAGCTGATCGACCAATACGGCTTCGGTCTTGCGATCGACGATTTCGGCGTCGGCCATTCCTCGATCGCCAACCTGATGGCGGTCGAGATCGACACCATCAAGATCGACCGCTCCTTCATCGACGGCATCGCCGACGACCGCCGGGATCAGCAGCTCGTCGCCGCCATCACCGCCGTGGCGCTGCCGCTCGGCCACCGCATCATTGCCGAGGGTGTCGAGCGCGAGGCGGATGCCGAGTGCCTGCGCATGCTCGGCTGCTCCTATGGCCAGGGCTGGCTCTACGGCAAGCCGATGAAGGAGGACGACGCGATCGCCTGGCTCGTCCGCCATCGCCAGGCCGCCGCCGCAGTCGAGCCTCTGCCGCGCAGCGCGTAGCCGATCCGGCGGCCGCCGTTGGTCGCACGCATCGCGCCGCGCCGACCTCACACCGAACCTGGGATCGAGGCGAACGATCATCGCAGCAAACGCTCATCGAGACGTGCGTTCATGATCTCGCGACATCGCATGTCCGAGGTGTGCTGATCGAACTCCCCTCTCGACACGAGAGGGTGCAGGGAAGACCGAGCCTCGGCTGAGGCCCGTGGCCCCCGTGCGGAGAAAATGCACGGGGAGGGAACCACAGGTTCAGCCAGAGCGACCCGGCCTTCCCTGCGCGATGGTTTTCACGGCTGCTCCGCGCTCTCCCCGGGGACCGGCTTGTTTGCCCCCGTCATCGGCGACGACGCACGAACGTCATCGCCAACTTGGCGCCAGCTTCGGGGCGCCAGGACCACACGGCTTGACCGTCCGCGAGCTGCCAGTCGTCTTGCGCAACAGCGCCTGACAGGCTCACGGCCACCACTCCCCACCCCTACGTATCGTGACGACGCGTACGCCCCTCTGCATGAGGCGGGATACGCGCAACATACACGGGTTCCGAAAAAGCGAAACAGAAATCTTTTTCGCGGGAGGACTGGACAAGTGCGACGGAGAGCGTCCGCGTGATAGCCCGATTTGCCCGACGGGCAGTCTGGAACAACCAGCGGACGACAGCGCCGACGGATTGCTCGTGAGCGCTCCTTTCAACACGAGGCGCAGCGGCCTAGGATGACGTCGCATCCCCAATGCGGAGCAGGCGACGTGCCCGACTTCGAGCCGATCTACACCACGACCGGCGCCGAGAGCGTCGGCCGCTTCGTGGCAACACACTACGCGCTATCAGAGCCGCTCGCGTGCCGCATGATGAATCGTGGCTTCAATGACGTCTACCTGGTCACCGCGGCAGGCGGCGACCGCTACGTCTTCCGCCTGTCGCATCACCGCGCCCGCGGCCCGGCCGATGTCCGCACCGAGACCGACTTCCTCGCGCATCTCGTCCGCTGCGGGGTGCCCGCCGCCGCCGCGATCACGACGCGCGACGGCGCGTTGTTCGTTCGCGGCGAGGCGGCGGAAGGCGTCCGGGAAGGCGTGCTGTTCCGCTCGCTCGACGGACGGACTCCGGACCCGGCCTGCCCGATCGACGCGCGCGCCACCGGGGTCACGCTCGCCAGGCTGCATGACGCGGCGTCCAGCCATCGCGCCGAAGCGCCGCTCTACCAATTGGACCTTGACCATCTGTTGCGCCGACCGCTCGCGCGGGTGCAACAGCTCTGTCGCGACATCGGGGCCGACGACGGCGGTGTCCTTGCGGAGATCGCCGCGCGCACGGCTGAACGGATCGAGGCGGTGCACGGCCTGACATGGACGCATTGTCATGGCGACTGTCATGGACGCAACGCCCGGATCAACGATAGCGGCGAGGCCGTGTTCTTCGACTTCGATGACGGCGGTCCCGGCTATCTCGCCTACGACATCGCCGTCTTCCTATGGGCCATGCACGCGTTCGGCCGCCGACTCCCTGCGACCTGGCGCGCCTTTGTCGACGGCTATCGCTCGGTCCGTCCAATCTCCGCGGCGGACTTCGAGACTGCGCATGCCTTCGTGATCGTGCGGCATCTGTGGGTCATGGGCGAGCACGCCAGCCGATCACGTGAATGGGGCAGCGAGCCGGTTCGCTGGATCACGCGAGAGCGCGAATTTCTCGAGGGCTGGGAGGCGGAGCATCTCGCGGACCGCCTGCTATGAGCTTGAGCGGATCGGAGGATTTGAACCGGACAGCTCCGGCGGCCGACGCATGATCCGGCGTTCAGCGTTTCAGGGTTCGGTCCTTTCCGCGGTGACGATGACGAGATTAACGTTCCGCAATCCTTCCGCGACCCAAGCAGCGGACGCCCGCATCGGAGGTTTTGAGCCATGACGGACACGATCGTTCGGTCACGCCGGCTGGGCATCATCGGTTGCTTGATCGGACTCGTCGCGCTGGTCGCAGCGGTCCTGCCGCACTGGGTGCTGCCGGTGATCGATCCGCCGCCGCCGATCGACCAGGTCATCGTCGACGTCGGACATCGCGTCAAGGAGCGCCTGGTGGCGCGGATCAAGGGCGTCGAGTATCACGCGCCGGTCCGTGAGACATCGTGGGCCGACCGCCTGCACCAGCAATTGCCGGCGGCCGCGGTGTTGCTCGGCCTGCTCGCGATCATCCTCGGCGTCGTAGGCCAGTTGCGTCGCGAAGAGCGGCACATCGCGGCGATGGCCACGACCTTGGGCGGCTGTGCGATCGCGGTTCAGCTGTCGTTCGTGCTAATGGGCGTGCTGGTCGTGATGGCAATCCTCTATCTCATCGGCGATTTCCTCGCGCTGTTCTGAGCGCAGCGGCGAGCGACCGTGTCGCAGAGGTCACAGGCGCCAGCTCCGCGCATCACCGCCCGTTGTCAAACTACGAACGATGTGATTAGTAGCCGCCGGCGTCGAGCATTCCGCTCCGCTGCACAGGAGAGAGATGATGACTGCGATCATCCGTTGCTCCGCCGGGAGCCGCCAGGCCTGATCCTCGCGTGAGGCGAGGTGTGGTTCGGCACGCGTGCGTTCGCGCGCGCTGTTAGTCCCTGACCAAAACTCCCTATCTTTCTCCAAGGTACCCACATGGGCAATTCCCATCGCGTGGACGGCCGTGCGCCGGTCCACGGCTTCTACGCGTCCAGCTCCTGGATCGAGGGCGCCGCCGTGCGCCAGCTCGAAACGGTGGCTGACATTGTTGGCGTGCGCGCGGTCGCCGGCCTGCCGGATCTGCATCCCGGCAAGTTCGGTCCGGTCGGCTGCGCCATTCTCGCCGACCAGATCCATCCGGCCTTCGTCGGCTCCGACGCCGGCTGCGGTATGGCGCTGTTCGCACTCGACCTTGCTTCTCGCCGCATTCGCGTCGACAAGGCCGCCGACCGGCTGCGCGATATCGCCAAGCCCTATGATGGCGACATCGCAGGTGAACTTGCAGCTCACGAGGTTGCACCGTCCGATTTCGATGCCGCGCTCGGCACGATCGGCGGCGGCAACCACTTCTGCGAGCTGCAGGCGGTCGAAGAGGTGTTCGATGCCAACTGCGGCATCGATCGCGACCGCGCCCATCTGCTGGTGCATTCGGGCTCGCGCGGCCTCGGCCATGCGTTGCTCGAACGGCATGTCGCGGACGGCTTGAAGCCGCTCGCGCCAGACAGCGAGGCCGGCCAAGCCTATCTGGCGGCGCATGACCACGCGCTGCGCTGGGCGCAGGTCAACCGGCAGCTCATCGCGCGGCGTGCGGCAGCGGCGTTGCGTTGCGAGGCCGCTTCCGTCTGCGAATGCTCGCACAATTGCGTGGTCCATCGCAGCGAGGGCGTGCTGCACCGGAAGGGCGCGGCGCCGTCCGACCAGGGCCTCGTCGTGGTGCCGGGCTCGCGCGGCGCGCTGTCCTATCTGGTCGCGCCGCTCGCCACGGCGCCGAAGGAAGCGCTGTGGTCGATCGCGCATGGCGCCGGCCGCAAGTTCGATCGCAGCTCGATGATCGGCCGGGTCGGCGCCACCAAATCGGATCGCGAGCGGCTCGCGCGCAATCCATTCGGCGGCCGCGTGATCTGCGAGGATCGCGCGCTGCTCGCCGAGGAGGCGCCGGAGGCCTACAAGCCGATCACAGGCGTGATCGCCGATCTCGAGAGCTTCGGGCTCGCGCGCGTGGTCGCGAGCTTCCGGCCGCTGGTGACGGTGAAGAAGATCGCCACGATGCGGCGACAGAAGGAGGACCGCCGATGAGACGGCTCCTCCTCACCTCGGGACGCGGTCCGGCCGAATGCCGGATCGCGGTGGCGCATGCGCTGACGCGGCTCGCTGACGAAGCGCAAGCTGCGGAGTGCGACTGCGCGACCGCGACGGGTGACCCGGACCGTCACGGCCCGGCCAGCGCGATCGTCGTGCTGGACGGGCCGGCGGCGGACGATCTCGCGCGACGGTGGACGCAGGGCTCGCTGCTCTGGGTGTGCCGCAGTCCCGTGCGGCCGCATCACGGCCGCAAAAACTGGTTCGTCGGTGTCGTCGACCTGCCGATGCCGCAGCAGGTGCCGGCCTTGGCGGCGGCGGACGTCAGGTTCGAGAGCTTCCGCGCCGGCGGTCCGGGCGGCCAGCACCAGAACAAGACCGAGAGCGCGGTGCGTGCCGTGCATCTGCCGAGCGGCCTCACCGCGATCGCCCGCGACGGCCGCTCGCAGCATCGCAACAAGGCGCTGGCGCTCGCGCGCCTCGCCGCGCTGCTCGACGGCCGCGCGCGCGTCGCCGAAGCCGGCGAGGCCCGTCTGGTCCAGGCCGCGCATGATCACGTCACGCGCGGCGCTGCCGGCCTGCGCTTCGAGGGGCCGGCGTTCAGGCCGGCGGGATGAGCGACAAGCGGCCGGGGAATGAACCTCCCTGGCCGCGCCCCGCGCCGCGAAGACTCGTTCCGAGTCGGAAGCAGAGCGACCGGTTTTGACGAGAGTGTTGCGCCCATCTGCCTCCACATCGTCATGGCCGGGCTTGTCCCGGCCATCCACGTCGTTCGGCATCCTGGGAACGACGTGGATGCCCGGGACGGGCCCACGGCTGTCCGGTTTAGAATGAGTGGACAAGGCGCATGGCGTGGATTCTTC
>NZ_BSCT01000065.1 GCF_030159255.1 Bradyrhizobium sp. SSBR45G
GCGGCGCAAACCTCTTAGCCCGAGGCGAAGTGTGAATCCGGTAGCCCGCAAGGGGAGAGGGCGCATTCACGAGCAACGCAGTTCATCTTCGGTTGTCTCGCGCCTCTGGCGCGAGTCAAGCGCTGCGACAACTACATCGGCTGGGCCGCCGCGACGAGATCGCCGGCGCGCTGGTCCTGCTTCATCAGCGACGCCAGCTCGCCCTCGTCGAGCGTCTCCTTGACCAGCAGCCGGCGGGCGGAGCGCTCCAGCACGTCGCGCTTGTCCTGCAGCAGCTTGCGGGTGCGCTCCAGCGCCGAGGTCACGATCGTGCGCACCTCGGCGTCGATCGCGTCACCTGCGGCCTCGCCATAGTCGGCGCTGCGCGAGCTGCCCGGCGCCAGGAACGACTGGTTGTCGCGCTCATAGGCGACCGATCCCAACTGCTCCGACATGCCGTAGCGCGTCACCATCGAGCGCGCGATGTCGGTGACGCGGCGCAAATCGTCGGCCGCCCCCGTCGACAGATGGCCGTAGACCACGAGCTCCGCGGCGCGGCCGCCGAGCAGCACAGCCATCTTGTTCTCCAACTCCTCGCGCGTCATCAGGAAGCGGTCCTCGGTCGGACGCTGGATGGTGTAGCCGAGCGCGCCGACGCCGCGCGGGATGATCGAGACCTTATGCACGGGATCGGTGCCCGGCAGGCTCATCGCGACGATCGCATGCCCCATCTCGTGATAGGCGACGATCTCGCGCTCCTTCGGATTGAGCAGCCGGTTGCGCTTCTCCAGCCCCGCGACGATGCGCTCGATGGCATTGTTGAAATCGTCGAGCGTGACCTCGTCGCCGCCGCGCCGCGTCGCCAACAAGGTCGCCTCGTTGACGAGGTTGGCGAGGTCGGCGCCGGTGAAGCCGGGCGTCAGCGCCGCGACCTTCTCCGGATCGACGTCGGCGGCGAGCTTGGCCTTCTTCAGATGCACCTGCAGGATCTGGATGCGGCCCGGCTTGTCGGGCCGATCGACCAGCACCTGGCGGTCGAAGCGGCCGGCCCGCAGCAGCGCCGGATCGAGGATCTCCGGCCGGTTGGTGGCCGCGAGCAGCACGAGGCCGGTCGAGGAATCGAAGCCGTCGAGCTCGACCAGCAGCTGGTTCAGGGTCTGCTCCTTCTCGTCATGGCCGCCGGCGAACGGGCCCATGCCGCGGGCGCGTCCGAGCGCATCGAGCTCGTCGATGAAGATGATCGCGGGCGCCTTGGCGCGCGCCTGCTCGAACAGGTCACGCACCCGCGCGGCACCGACGCCGACGAACATCTCGACGAACTCCGAGCCGGAGATCGAGAAGAACGGCACCCCGGCCTCGCCCGCCACGGCCTTGGCGAGCAGCGTCTTGCCGGTGCCGGGCGGGCCGACCAGCAGCACGCCCTTGGGCATGCGGCCGCCGAGCCGGCCGTAGGATTTCGGATCTTTCAGGAACGAGACGATCTCGCGCAGCTCGTCCTTGGCCTCGTCGACGCCGGCGACGTCCTCGAAGCGGACGCCGGTGTTGGATTCGACATAGACCTTGGCCTTGCTCTTGCCGATCTGCATCAGCCCGCCGCCGAGACCACCCGCGCCGCCCATCATCCGCCGCGACAGCCAAAACCAGACCCCGAAGAACAGCGCGATCGGCATCACCAGCGAAAGAATGTCACCGAGGATGTTGCTCTCGACGCGGCCGGTGAAGGTGACGTTGGCCTTGCCGAGCTCCTTTGCGAACTCCTGATCGACGCGCGTGGTGGCGAAGCGGGTCTGCCCGCTCGGCAACGCCTCCTTCAACGTCCCTTCCAGATAGTTCTCGGAGACACCGACCTCCTTCACCTTTCCAGCCGCGAGCAGGTCCTGGAACTGGCTGTAGGGAATGACGGCGACCTGGCGATAGCTCGTCCACGCATTGTGGATCATCATCGCGACGAAGATCGCAACGATCGCGTACCAGAGATTGAAGCGGGTCTGCTTGGTCATGGTTCTCTCGATTTGGTGACAAGTCGAAAACGAGCGGCCGCAAATTGCGGATCAAGCGGCGCCGCGTCAGGTGTGGTCCGGTCCGGCGGGTTTGGGCACGAAGACGGAAACCGCGCGCGGCAGCACGCTGAACCGCGCCGGCGTGAACGTGACGAGCTCGCCGTCGGCATTGATCGGGCGCGGCCGGCGCGTGCGGATCTCGAACGAGGTGTCGCGCGAGGCGCGCACCTCCTGCCACAGCCCGTGGCGGCCCTTGCGGAAATCATAGGCCATGGCAAGTAGCTTCCAGACCCGGCCGATCTCCAGCGAATACAGATCGAGATGGGAATCATCGATCTCGGCACTGTGCTGAACCGCCATGCCGCCACCATAGTAGCGGCCGTTGCCGACCGCGATCTGCAAGGTCTTCACGCGCACCGCGCCGTCCGATGACACGATCATCGCGCGGAACGGCCGTGCCTTGGTGAGCACCTTCAACGCCGTGATCGCATAGCCGAGCCGGCCGAACCGCCGCTTGGTCTCCTTGGTCAACTGGCGCGCCAGATCAGCACTGAGGCCCAAGCTCGCGACGTTGAAAAAGGGATGACCATTGACCTCGCCGAGATCGATCTGACGGCGATGGCCCGCCGTGATCACATCCGCGGCCGCTTCCATGTCCTCGGGAAGGCCGAGCGTCCGGGCGAGATCATTGGCCGTGCCGGCCGGAATGATCCCCAGCGGCAGCCCCGTCTTGACCAGCGCGGGAGCTGCCGCATTGAGGCTGCCATCGCCGCCGGCGACAACGACCGCTTGCGCATCGTCGGCATGGGCTTCGATCCACGGCGACACCTCGCGCGGACTGTGCGGCGCCGAGATCACGAGGTCATAACCGGCAGCGCTCAGCCGCGAGATCGCCACGCCGGCAGCCTCTCCCCCGGAGCGGCTGCCGCGGTTGATGATCATCAAGAGCCGGCGCGTTGCGACCTTCGGTCGCGACGGCGGCGCCTTCGCGACCGATACCTGGTCAGCCCCCGTGGTCACGATTGTCTCCCGTACACAAGATGCCAGAGCGCGTCGCCGCGCAGGTTCCATACAGAATGACGAGCGGCCGCTCCGGTTCCATCACGATCCCAGCGTCCCGGAACGATCCGCGGCGGAACGAGCAACGTCACACGTGTCGAAATCGTCATACGTCAAGCGAGGACCGCAGAGACTGATAGTTACAAGCGACGCGTGTGGCCGCATCTCGTCAAACTCCAAGCAGCACGCCGAAGCGCGCAATACCGCCAACGGTATCTGTTACAAAGAGAGTCCGACATCATAGCCATGGCGACTATCAGAGGGGCCCGGATCTCCGGCGTCCTGGAATTAGTTTGCGGCTCGACGTCTGCAAGCCGGCGGCGAGCCGGTAGACACTCTGTCGCACCTCGTGCCGTGCGCCCTCGTCGTTCATGTTGCTGAACGCCGGCGTGAGCGACCGGCTCTTGAAAACGGCCCCGGAGGCACATACGTCGTTGCTCATACCCCTGGTCCGGGCCCCTCTGGTGAAGCTGCCGGTGCACTCACGATGTCGGACCTGACGACATCAATCACACCGGCCTCAAGAGGACCGCGTCGTGGACTTCCTGTTCATCGCGTTTGCCGGCAAGCCGCTCTGGATGTGGCTTGTGTTTCTCGCAATCGTGCTTGCCCTCCTCGCATTCGATCTCGGCATCGTGCATCGCAAGACCCGCGACATCTCGGTGCGCGAGAGCCTCGTGATGAGCGCGATCTACATCATGCTCGCGCTCGCTTTCGGCGGCTGGGTGTGGTGGCAGCTCGGCAGCGAAGCCGGCACCGCCTATCTCACCGCGTTCACGATCGAGAAGGCGCTGGCGATGGACAATGTCTTCGTCATCGCGATGATCTTCAGCTATTTCGCGATTCCCCGCGCCTATCAGCACCGTGTGCTGTTCTGGGGCATCGTCGGCGTGATCGTGCTGCGCGCCATCATGATCGGCCTCGGCGCCGCCATCGTCGCGCAGGCGAGCTGGGTGCTCTACGTGTTCGCACTGTTCCTGGTCGCGACCGGCATCAAGATGCTGGTGTTCAAGGACAAGCCGCAGGACGTCGGCGCCAACCCGGCGCTGGCGTGGATGCGCGGCCGCTTCGATGTGACCGACCGATTGCACGACGAACGCTTCTTCGTCCGCCAACCGGATGCGAACGGCAGGCTGACCTGGTTCATGACGCCGCTGTTCCTGGCGCTGATCCTGATCGAGTTCGCCGACATCATCTTCGCCGTCGACTCGGTGCCCGCGATCTTTGCGATCTCGACCGACCCGTTCGTGGTCTACACCTCGAACATCTTCGCGATCCTGGGTCTGCGCGCGCTCTACTTCGCGCTGGCCGCGATGGTCGATCGCTTCCACTATCTCAAGCTGGCGCTGGCTCTGGTGCTGATCTTCATCGGCTCGAAGATCTTCCTGGCCGACCTGCTCGGGCTGGAGAAATTCCCGCCGGCGCTGTCGCTCGGCATCACCTTTGGCCTGCTGGGGGCCGGCATCGCCTATTCGCTCTGGAAGACGCGGCCTGCGGCCGAGCAGGTGAAGTGAGAGAACCAGAGCGAGAGAGGCACGGCGCGGCCATGAACGATATCGCATCCAACGATGAGGTCGCCTCTCGGCCGCGCCGTCACAACGGACCGATCAGCCGGCGCCTGCTCGCGATCGCGCGCACCGTGCGCTCGGAGGAACCGTCGGTCGGCGAGCTGTTCGACCGGCTGGAATCCGAAGGCCTCGGACTGACCTTGCTGCTGCTCACGATCCCGGCGCTGATCCCGCTGCCGGGACCATTCGGCATGGTGTTCGGCACGATGGTGGCGCTGGTCGCGCTGCAGATCCTGTTCGGCGCCGAGCGGCTGTGGCTGCCGGAATCGCTGCGCCGCCGGCCGGTGCCGCAGCGCCTGCTGCGCAAGGTGATCCGCGCCGGGCTCGACTGGGCCGGCGTTGCCGAGCGCAGCCTGCGCGAGGACCGGCTGGTCTGGCTCACCGGACGCACCGCGCGGATGCTGCTGGCGCTGCCGCTGCTCTTGATGGCCGTCACCATCATCCTTCCGATTCCGATGGGCAACGTGATGCCGGCGCTGGCGCTGATCGCCGCCTCGATCGGCTTCATGGCCGCTGACGGCCTCGCCGTGCTGGTGTCGATGCTGATCGCCATGGCCGCCGTGGTGTGGACGGCGGTGCTGCTCTACACGGGTGCAGCCGCCGCTGACTACGCGGCCATGCTGCTGGCGCGCCTCGCCGTGCAGCTGCGCGCCGTGCTGGAGAGCCTCGGCGTCGATCTCGACTTTGCCGCCGGCGTTTCGACGGTGTTTGCGGTCGCAACGGGCTTCATGGCGCTGGCCTTCTGGGTTCAGACGATCCGCCACCGGAGCCGCCGGCGCGCGACGTCCGATCCGGCGCCGGACCCGCACGAGCGCTCGCGCGCGATGTCGCGTCGCAGCCTTGTCGCGGCCGCGAGCCTGGCGACCGTCGCCGCCGCAGCTTTCGTCGCGACGCGCTTCATGCTCACCGGAGGGATCTGAAGTTCCGCTCATCCGTCCCAGCCGGGATGCCCCGCAATTCATCACGGACATATTTTCGTGAGCGGGCGCCAGCGCCAGGGCCCAGCGTTTGTCATTGAAGCGGCAACAAAAAATGCGACCCATGGGATCGGGCGTCGCACGCAGATGCAACGGCCTGTCAAAAATGCGACTGTCCCCTGTGGTCGGCGGCGGCTATACGAGAGATGACTGTCATCAAACGGTTACAGAATCGACGAATGCCCGATTCGAACGCGACCGCGGCAATCCATCGAAGCGACCGTCCGCTCGGTGCGCCGGACGTCCGCGGATCCGCCAGCCGCGACCAGAGCCCTGCCGCCGATGCCCATGCGACGCAGCCGCAGGACGAGCAGACTGTCGCGACACGGGATGAGCCCGCCGCGGACGCCGGCGCCATCGCGCCGTCTCTCCCCGATCCGGAGACCGGCATTGGCCACGAGATCGAGCTCAAGCTCCTCGTCGATCCGGAAGAGCTCGCCGGCTTCACCGCCGCGCCGATCGTGACCGCGCATGCGCGCAACAAAGGCTCGCGCAAGCATCTCAAATCGGTCTACTACGACACGCCGAAGCACACGCTGTGGAAGAACGGCTTCACGCTCCGGGTCCGGCAGAGCGGCGCGCGCTTCGTGCAGACCGTCAAGGCCCAGCACAGCGACGATCCGCTCAAGCGCGGCGAATGGGAAGCGAGCGTCGCGTCGCTGGAGCCCGATCTGGCGCTGGCCGCGGCGCTGCTGCCCGAGCACCTTCGCGACGTGCTGACCGATGCAGCGCTGCAGGCCGTGTTCACGACCGACGTGCATCGTCACGCGCGCCTGCTCGACCTGCCGGGCGCCACCATCGAGATCGCGTTCGACAGCGGCGTCATCAAGGCCGGTGAGCACAGCGCGACCGTGAGCGAGATCGAGCTGGAGCTGAAGAGCGGCAGCGCAGCCGCGATCTACGAGGTCGCGTTGCGGCTTGCCGAGCACGGCCCGCTCAGGCCGTCGATCCGAGCCAAGTCGGCGCGCGGCTTCGATCTTGCCGCGGGTCGTGCGCCAGGCGCCGAGAAGCCACGGCGGCCGCAGCTCGATCCGGCGGTGTCGCTCGACGAGAGCCTCGCCATCGTCCTGCGCGGCAGCCTGCATCATTTGTTGCAGGCATTTCCGGCCGCCGAGGACGGCCGCAATCCGGAAGGCGTGCACCAGCTGCGCGTGGCGCTCCGCCGCCTGCGCGCCGCGCTGCACATCATGCGCCCGCTCGGCAGCTCGGCGACGCTGGATGGTCTCGAGGCCGATGCGCGCTGGCTGGCTCGCAACCTTGCCGCGGCGCGCGACCTCGACGTCTTCCTGACCGAGACTCTGCCCGACATCGCGGAGGCCTGTGCGTCGGTCGGCGGGTTCGACGCGCTGCGCGCGCGCGCAGAACGGCAGCGCGATCTTGCCTATCGTACGCTGCGCGTCGCGCTCGCCGACCGCCGCTGCGCCTCGTTCGTGCTCGGGCTCGGCGCGTGGATCACCACCCGCGGCTGGCGCAACGACGTGTCTCCGGATCAGCTCGGGCGCCTCGCCGGGCCCGCGATCGATTTCGCCGGACAGGTGCTGTCGGAGCGGCATCAGAAGGTGCTCAAGCGCGGCCGCCGCTTCAAGACGTTGCCGGCCGAGCACCGCCATCGGCTGCGGCTCGCGCTGAAGAAGCTGCGCTACAGCATCGACTTCCTGCTGCCGCTGTACGGGCCGAGCAAGCCGGCAAAAAAATATGCCCGGTCGCTCGCCGATCTTCAGGAGCAGCTCGGCCACTACAACGACATGGCTGTGACCGCCGGCGTGATCGACAGTCTCGGCACCACCTCGACGGACGCGGCGATCGCGGCCGCTGCAATCACCGGCTGGCATGCGCATGCGATGGCCGGCGTCGAGGATCCGCTGCGCAAGGCGTGGCGTGCGTTCACGAAGACGCCGACGCCATGGCAGCCCGAGGAGGCGTGACCGTCGGTTGTCGATGAAGTCGTTCAGCCGTCGCATTGATCTGGTTCAAACCACGTGTCCGCGATTGATGGCAGAGGAAGCGCATGAAGATATCCAGCCTGACGTGCCCCCATTGCCATGCGGCCTATGAGATCGCGGAGTCGACCTCCGCCGTCGGCGCTCCAGGCCGCGCCGATTGCGGCATCTGCGGGACGCCGTTGGCCGCATGGAGCGAGCCGAAGCTGCGGGCCTTCCGCCTGGTGGTGCCGCCGGAGCACAAATATCCGCGCGTGCCGGCCCCCGCACCGCTCGCCTGAGTCCTCGTTCCGAAATCCGGAACGTCGGGCCTGATCCGCTGAGGTGACAGCGCATCCGCGCATGGCGCCGTGGCCGACCGCAACTTGCCTCGCTTTTTCGGCCGGGTCATAGTCGGGTCATCGCGCGGTGCTGTCGGCCGGCTTGGCCGCATCCACCGCAGCGTCCCCGATCCACTTCAGCGAGTCATCCGCCCTCATGCCCATCCTCAACAGCATCGCCGCTCTGTCCGACGAAATGGCCGCCTGGCGCCACGACTTTCACGAACATCCCGAGCTGCTGTACGAGGTGCATCGCACCGCCGGCATCGTCGCCGACAAGCTGCGCGCCTTCGGCTGCGACGAGGTCGTGACCGGCATCGGCCGCACCGGCGTGGTCGGCGTGATCCGTGGCCGTAAGTCGGCCTCCGGCAGGACCATCGGCTTGCGTGCCGACATGGACGCGCTGCCGATCGAGGAGACCTCGGGCGTGCCCTACGCCTCCAAGACGCCCGGCCTGATGCATGCCTGCGGCCATGACGGCCACACCGCGATGCTGCTCGGCGCCGCAAAATATCTCGCCGAGACGCGCAATTTCGACGGCACGGCGATCGTGATCTTCCAGCCCGCGGAGGAAGGCGGCGCCGGCGGCAAGGCGATGGTCGACGACGGGCTGATGACGCGCTGGGGCATCCAGGAGGTCTACGGCATGCACAACATGCCGGGTGTACCCGAGGGCCATTTCCAGGTCTCGCCGGGCGCCATGCTGGCCTCGGCCGACGCGATCCACATCAAGGTCACCGGCAAGGGCGGCCATGGCGGCGCCGGCCCGCACAAGGCGATCGACAGCATCCTGATCGCCGCGCAGATTGTCAACGCGCTGCAGTCGATCGTCGCGCGCAACGTCGATCCGCTGAAATCGGCGGTGATCTCGGTCTGCGCCATCCATGGCGGCACCACCTTCAACGTGATCCCCGAGACCGTCGAGATGCTCGGCACCGTGCGCACGCTCGATCCGGAGATCCGCGATCTCGTCGAGAAGCGCATCGTCGAGGTCTGCGAAGCCACCGCGCGCGCCTATGGCGGCTCGGCGGAGGCGATCTATGAGCGCAAATATCCCGTCACGATGAACCACCCGGCCCAGGCCGCGTTCGCCGCCGACGTCGCCCGCG
Source organism: Bradyrhizobium sp. SSBR45G (assembly GCF_030159255.1). GTDB lineage: Bacteria > Pseudomonadota > Alphaproteobacteria > Rhizobiales > Xanthobacteraceae > Bradyrhizobium. The sequence continues at coordinate 8,953 of NZ_BSCT01000065.1, forward strand.
ACGTCGCTGGCGATGAGCGCGTCAACGACCGCGCCATTCCGCTGATGGGCGGCGAGGATTTTGCGTTCATGCTGGAAGCGCGTCCGGGCGCCTTCGTGTTCCTCGGCATGGGCCCCGGCAACGAGTGCCACCACCCGGCCTACCGCTTCAACGACAACATCCTCAGCGCCGGCGCCTCCTACTGGGTGAAGCTGGTCGAGAAGAGCATGCCGGCGAACTGATCCGGCAAGAAACGTAGGGTGGGCAAAGGCGCGCACGGCGCGTCAGCGTCGTGGGCGACGTGCCCACCGCCTGCGGATCAAAGACGGTGGGCACGCGCCGCTTTCGGCGACGCTTTGCCCGCCCTACGTTTGTGACGTCCAGCAGGCTCTGTGGGCTTCGCTGGCTTGCCATCACGGGCGTGGCCGGCACCGAAAGCTCCACAAGCACCTTCATCGCGAGCGCAAGCGAAGTGATCCAGGGGCGGAGCGCACGAGCCGGAATGGTCAGCACTTCATTCGGGCCAGAACAGTTCGTCCGCCATCGAAGCGTTCAGCACCGCCGCGCGGATAGGAGAAGCGATCCGTCTCCCGTCCGCGAGGCCCCATGCAGACCCGCTCCGATCTCACCCGCGAGTTCGCCCTCCTCCTCGTGCTCTCCACGTTGTGGGGTGCCTCCTACACCTTCATCAAGATCGGCGTCGAGACCATCCCGCCGCTGACCCTGATCGCGATGCGGACGCTGATCGCAGGACTGCTGCTCGCAGCGATCATCGGCAGCCGCGGCTTGACCTGGCCGCGCCAGCGCGCGATATGGCGCCGCTTCCTGATCCAGGCCGGCCTCAACAGCGTGGTGCCGTTCACACTGATCGCCTGGGCCGAGCGCACCGTCGAGGCAGGTCTCGCCACGATCCTGAACGCGACCTCGCCGATCTTCGCCTTCCTGCTGACAGCGCTGGTGACGCACCACGAGCCCGTCACGCTGCGCAAGCTGGTCGGCGTCGCCGCCGGCCTCGCCGGCACCAGCCTCATCGTCGGGACCGAGGCGCTGGGCGGGCTTGGCCGGGAGCTGTGGGCGCAGCTTGCGATCGTCGCCGCCACCATCTGCTATGCGGGCGCCGCGATCATGGGCAAGAGCTTCAAGGGGATCGACCCGATGCTGCCGGCGGCGGGATCGCTGCTGTCGGGCGCCGTGATCCTGATCCCGCTCGCGCTCATCGTCGACCATCCCTGGACGCTTCAGCCGTCGCGGCGCTCGGTGCTGGCGCTGATCGCGCTGGCGACCGTCTCGACCGCCGCCGCGATGGTGATCTACTTCCGCCTGGTGCAGACCCTCGGCTCGATCGGCGCGACAGCGCAATCCTATCTGCGCGTGCCGATCGGTGTCGCAATCGCAGTCAGCGGCCTCGGCGAGCGCCTACCTCCGACCGCCTGGATCGGCCTCGCCTGCATCGTCGTCGGCGTGGTCGCGATGACCGTGCCGGCGCAGCATCAGCAGCCGCCGCGCCGCTAACCGGACGACGGCGGCCCCACTCTCTCCGCCGTCATTCCGGGGCGGCGCGCAGCGACGAGCCCGGAATCCATGACCACGAGCGGCCGTTGGACGAAGACGAGCGCCACGACGATCTAGCGTTACACTGCCTCCTGTGGTTATGGATTCCGGGCTCGCGCTGACGCGCGCCCCGGAATGACGACGGAAACAGTCGTAGCCCGTATGAGCGCAGCGACATGCAGGAGCGTTCTCCCCCGGGTCGCTTCGCTCGCCCGGGCTACGCACCAGCGCACGGCCTCACCCGATCGCGATCGCCACCTTGCCGAGATGGGCGCCGCTCGACATGTAGTGGAACGCCTCGCGCGCCTCGGCGAACGGAAACACACGATCGACCACCGGCTTCACCTGATGCAGGGCGAGCGCGTTCGCCAGGGCCTGCAGATCATCCACCGCGCCGACGGTGACGCCCTGCAGCCGCTGCTGCTGCATCACCATCAGCGGCAGGCGCAGCTCTGAGGCCGGTGCGCCCGCGAGCACGCCGATGAAGGCGATGGTGCCGCCGATTCTTGTTGCGCGGATCGACTCGTTGAGCGTGCCGACGCCGCCGACCTCGACGACGAGATCAACGCCCTGCCCGGTGATGTCGCGCGCCGCCTTGCCCCAGTCCGGCGTCGTCTTGTAGTTCAGGGTGACATCGGCGCCGAGCGCCTTAAGCCGCGCGATCTTGGCCTCGCTCGACGAGGTCGCGACCACGCGGGCGCCGGCGAGCTTGGCGATCTGCAGCGCAAAGATGGACACGCCGCCGGTGCCCTGCGTCAGCACGGTCTGGCCCGGCCGGATGCCGCCGAGCTTGACCACCGCGCTCCAGGCCGTGACGCCCGCGCAAGGCAGCGTCGCGGCCTCGACGTCGGTGAGATGCGCGGGTGTCCTGACCAGCGCATGCGCCGGAAAGATGCGGTATTCGCTCAGGGTGCCGTCGACCGCACCGCCAAGCGCCGCGCGCATCTTCGCCTCGCTCGGCTCGCCGCCGGTCCAGCTCTCGAAGAAGCTGCCGATGACGCGATCGCCCGGCGCAAAGGCCGCCACGCCGTCGCCGGCCGCCTCGACCACGCCCGCGCCGTCCGACAGCGGCACCAGCGGAAATTTCTGCCGGGAGCCGTAGCCGCCCTTCACCGTCAGCAGATCGCGGTAGTTAAGGCTCGCCGCGGTCAGCCGCACCAGCACCTCGCCTCGGCCGGGTGCGGGCACGGGCTTGTCCACCAGCGCGAGCGCATCGATTCCGCCGGGTCCCTGCAGCTCATAGCATTTCATCGGATGTTTCCTGCCCAAGCGAGCGCTGCCGTCGTGCTCGTCCTTGCGCAATGGTGGAGCGTTTCGCGCCGGCGATCAAGCGGTGCGTCTTTCCGCGCGGCGGACAAGCAACGGCGCGCGCAACCGCGCGTCGCGGCGATCACGGCGCGGGCAAGTCGATCGGCATCCGCTCGTCCTCGATCAGAGGGATCACGACATGATTGAGCACGTACTCGGTGCCCAGCCAGGTCACGACGATGCACACCAGGAGCATCGCAGCCAGCAGCGTCATGTCACGTCGGTCCATCGTCGAGCTACGCGGAGCGTGCCGCCGACGTTTCAAACTCTTCGCTCCGCTGTCAGATGCGAGCGCCATTGGAACCGGCGCCCCGAAGCTGTGCCGCGGTTCCGCGCGCACACTTCGTCCGTGATCGAACCGTTGCGCGCTGTTCCCGCACGCGCGGAGACAAGCCCGGGTTCCAGCGCTCGCGTCATCGCGATGGTGCTGCCTGCCCGCGCCCGCCGCGCGCTGCGGACCTCAACGATCCGCCTCGAACCTGATGCGGCAGAACAAACCGCCGTCGCGATAATCCTGCTCGATGCTGCCGCCGATCGCAGCGAGGCTGGCGCGGATCATGCGCGTGCCGAAGCCCTCGCCTTGCGGCGGCGCGACGGGACGCGGATTGAGCTCGCGCCAGCTCACCACGTTGCGGCCGCCGTCCTGCGTGAGCTGGACCTCGAGACGTCCGCCCTCGCCGCGCAGCGCGCCGTATTTCACGGCATTGGTCGCAAGCTCATGAAACACCAGCGCGAGATGGCGCATGACGTCCGGCGCCAATTGCACGTCGGCTCCGTCGACGCTCACCGCGCCCGAGGCCCGATAAGGCTGCAGCTCGGCCTCGAGCAGCATGCGCAAGGTCATGATGCGCTGATCCGACCAGGCGAGCGTGTTGGCGCGCGCGACCGCGTCGAGGCGGCGCACGATCGCCTCGCCCTTGTCGCGATCCTCGCCGGACAGGCTCGATCTGACGATGGACTGAAACAGCGCCAGCTGATTGTTGACGCGATGCCTGAGCTCACCGAGCAGCAATTCGCGCGCGTGCTCGCTGCGCTTGAGCTCGAGCAGCGCGTCACGGCACAGATTGGCAAGCCAGATGATCAGCGCCGCGGCTGTCAGGAACGCGGCCAGATTGACCGCCTCCGCTGGTCCCGGACGCTCGGTGAAGCCGACCAGCACGACCGCGGCCGACAGCCAGGCGGCAAAAATAGCCGACGGCACGCCCCCGAGCAGGGTTGCAAACAGGATGCATGGAAAAAATGGCGCATAGGACACCGTCGCGCCGGCGAGATCGAGACCGGCGCGACTCGCGGCCGACACGGCGACGGCAAGAGCCGTGAGCAGAAACGTGGTCAACGACCACGTTCTGCGTCGAACGATCCAACGAGAGAAACTCTGACCCACGCGCACGATTGACCCCGAGATGCTGGTCTCTATCGCCGGGGGTGCGTTGGAACAAGCTGAAGGAACTGGAGAGCGGCGGCAAAATTTTTGGAACTTTTCTCGCGTAGTTGCGTTTGGCTCCGCCTTTGCGCAAAACGGAACCCATTATGCCGCGGCGTGGCAAGATATTGCGCGTTGAAAGGTCCCGCGCGACTGTACCGCGCCTCTCGTCGACACGATCCTGCGCTGGTGCAGAGATTTGCGCACGCATCATGATGTGATCGTCAAATCATCATGGATCGCCGAGACTGCGCATTCATCTCGGATCACATCAGGTGATGACGTGACGCTTGCGGATCGCGCCGCGCGACGGGGCGGTATCGGAGCGCCGCTCGCAAGACAGCTTGTATCAGGCAACGCCACCGGCGCTAATCCTAGCGGCTTGCCGCTGCGCCCGGCAGCGTCGATCATGGCGATCATGACGACGAAATCGCGCGAGAGACTCTACGGTGCCGGCATCCGCATCGCGCAGGAGCAGGCGGTGCGCGCCCGCAAGCAGGCCGATCGCCTCGCCTGCGACGCCTGGAATAAGCGCATGCTCGGCTATCAGGGGCCGGCGCAGCCGTCGCCGCTGCTCGGCGATGCGCTCAACGCCGGCTATGCCTATCTCGAAGTGCGCTGCCTCGGCTGCGACACCAACCAGACCGTCGCGCTCGACATCATCAGGCGGTCGAAGACGACGCCGATCCACGAGCTCGAACGCTACATGCGCTGCCAGGACTGCTCGCGGCGGCGCGGCCATCCCTACAAGCGCAGCGTGCTGGTGGCGCTGCGCGAGACCAGAATCTCGGCCGCGCATCCGGCGTCGACATGGTGGCCGGGTGAACGCTAGAGGCGCGTCACAGCGCTACTTGGCCCTTTCGTCGAAGGTACCCCGATCGGGTCACGCCGATCTCCCTGAAAAAAATCGCGAGCACGTCGGAACAATGTTGAAGGGTTCTCGTTTCGGAATCTCGCCGGCGCGGCAGGGAAGCGAAACATGTCAGAGTTGATGACCCAGCCCGACAAGCTGAGGGCAGACGCGGCGGAATGCGCCCTGATCCGCGACCTCGCCACCGATCGCGACAAGCGTGAGCTGTTTGCGCGGCTGGCCGAGCATCTGAACATGCTCGCAGCCGAAGTGGAGCGCGCCGCGCGCGCAAAGGACTCGCGCCGCAGCTGAAGCGCTCGACACCGCCGCAGCGCCCGCCACACATTCGCGCAACTCGGCTTCGCTATAAGACGGGATGATCCACGATCGATTCGTGCAGCGAACGATCCTCCCTTCAGCGCCACAGGTGCCGATCTTGCGACGTCTCCTCCGCCTCGCCTGCATGGCGCTGCCTCTTCTCGCCGCTGTGCCGGGCACGGCCGCCGATCTCATCGGCCGCGCCAGCATCGTCGATGGCGATACGCTCGACATTCACGGCGCGCGCATCCGCCTGTGGGGCGTCGATGCGCCGGAGAGCGCGCAGCTCTGCCGCGGCGGCAACCGCAAGCCGTATCGCTGCGGCGCGCTCGCCGCCAACACGCTCGACGCCTTCACCCGCGGCAAGCTTGTCCGCTGCACGCCGGTCGACGGCGACCGCTACGGCCGCATCGTCGCGCGCTGCGCCGCCGGCCGCACCGATCTCGGCCAGTTCCTGGTGTCGCGCGGACTCGCGATCGAGGAGCCGCAATATTCGCACGGCGCCTATGCGAGCGACCAGCGCGCCGCCCGCATCGCCGGCCGCGGCCTGTGGTCTGGCCGCTTCGTCGAACCGCCGCTCTACCGCAGCTGCATGCATGCCGGCGGGACGATCCTCACATGCTCCGATGACGGCCGGTAGGCTGCACAGCAGGCGAAGGCGCGTGTTGCGGACGCAAGCAGCTCGATTGCCACGCATCGACGTCTCGCTGTACGGTCGCGCACCGCATAGCTCATGCTCTGGACGATGACGATGACACACAACAGAACGCGCGTGGCGATCCTGTTCGGCGGACGCTCGGCGGAGCACGACGTCTCCCGCGCCTCGGCGGCCAACATTGCCCGCTCGCTCGATACCAGCCGCTATGCCGTCACGCTGATCGGCATCACCCAGGACGGCCGCTGGGTGCTTGCCGACGCGGCCAATGACGGCCACGCAACAGCGTTGACCGTGCCCGCGGACGGAGCGCAGATCGTGCTGCTGCCGGCCGGCCAGGGCCGCATGCTCATCCTCGGCGACGACGCCGCGCCGCGCGAGCTCGTCGTCGACGTCGTCTTCCCCGTGCTGCATGGTCCGAACGGCGAGGACGGCACCGTGCAGGGTCTGCTCGAGCTCGCCGGCGTCGCCTATGTCGGCGCCCGCGTGATGGGATCGGCGGCCGCGATGGACAAGGACGTCGCAAAACGCCTGCTGCGCGACGCCGGCCTGCCGATCGTGCCGTTCGTCACGATGACCGCAGCGGCGCCGGTCGCCTATGCGGATGCGGTCGACGCCGTCGGCTCGCCCGAGCTGTTCGTCAAGCCGGCCAATCTCGGCTCCTCGGTCGGCATCTCCAAGGCGCGCAACGCCGCGGAGTTCGACGCCGCCTGCAGGCTGGCGCTGCGCTTCGACCGCAAGATCCTGATCGAGCGCTGCGTCACGCCGGTGCGCGAGATCGAATGCGCCGTGCTGGAGCACGCCGGCGGCGACGTCGCCGCCTCGGAGCTCGGCGAGATCGTGCCGGCGGACAGCCACGGCTTTTATTCCTACGAGGCCAAATACACCGACGCGTCAGGCGCCTCGCTGCACGTGCCGGCGCAGGTCGAGCCGGCGCTGGCCGCGCGCATCCGCAAGCTCGCGGTCGAGGTGTTCGGCGTGCTCTGCTGCGAGAGCCTCGCGCGCGTCGACGTGTTCGTCAGCGGCGACGAGGTCTACGTCAACGAGGTCAACACCCTGCCCGGCTTCACTGACATCAGCATGTATCCGAAGATGTGGGAGGCCACCGGCCTGCCCCAGCCGGCGCTGATGGACGCCCTGATCGCCCACGCGCTGGCGCGGCACGCGCGGCTGCGGCAGCTGGCGTCGCAACGCTGAGCGCCGCGACGACCATATCCAACGCCGACCACCGTCCGTGAAGATGGGTCAAGGCGCATCCAAGGCGCGTCGCCACGCGCGCTGTTGCATCGCCTGCCGAGGTGCCGATCAAACCAAGGTCGCGGCCTCGTAGATCAGCACGGCTGCGCCGAGGCAGCGCCGCCAGGGATTGGCGCCGCGCACGACCTCGTCGAACGCCCAGATGACGAGACCGGCTTTGACCAGGCAATCCAGGTTCGCGCCGGTCCGCCCCGGCGGGTGCCAGACCCAGCTCACGACGCTCCCCGCCAGCACGATCCACAGCGCCGGGTTCGGCATCTGCGCGATCGTGATCTCGCCGGTCTGGCGATTGCGGAAGAACCAGTCGAGAAATCGGCGCATCGCACCACCGGCGTTCGATGTGAATGGCTTGCGCGACCGCGCGCGCAACGGATTACGGCGTCGGCGGAGGCCCTGATCTAGTCGTCCGCGCGCGCATGCGCGAGGAAGAAGCGCAGCATTTCGCGCGTGGCGTCCGGCCCCTTCGGATCGGTGTAGGAGCCGGCCGGGCTGCCGCCCGACCAGGCGTGAGCGGCGCCGTGGATGGTCCAATGCTCCGACATCACCTGCCCGCCCGCGGTCTGGATCACCAGCGTATAGGCATGGCCGCCGGGCACGCGGCCGCGCACGACCGAGGCCGTCCCGCCGGTCGACTGCGCGACGATCCGCTCGCCATTGGCGGGATGCACCGTCGTGTCGCGATCGCCATGGAAGACGATGGTCGGCACGACCGATCTCCGATCCGCCGTGTGGCCGTTGCCCGCGCCTTGACGCATGGCCATCAGCGCCGAGGGCAGATCGCGCGCCGCCCCGCAGGCGAGACCGGAGTGGATGCCGGCGGCCGCATACAGATCGGGATAGGTCGCGGCCATGATGGCGGCGGTGGCGCCCCCGGCCGACAGGCCGGCGACGTAGACGCGCCTGGGATCAATCGCGTGGTCTTGCATCACCTGGCGGGTGATGCCCGCGATCAGCGACGGCTCGCCGCCCTCGCGCTGCTGGTCGTCGGCGCGAAACCAGTTCCAGCATTTCGACTGATTGGCGCCGCTCGGCTGCTCGGGATAGACGACGAAGCAGCTCTGCTGTTCGCCGGCGAAATTCATCCGCGTGCCCGCGGCGAAATCGTCCGCCGTCTGGGTGCAGCCATGCAGCATGACGACGAGCGGCAACGGGCCGCCGTGGGTCCTGCTCGGGATCAACAGCTTGTAGGACCGGCGTCCGGCCGCATTGCTGAAGCTCGCCTGGATGAACCGTGCGCCCTCGGGGGTGGTTTCACGCACTGCCGGCGCGCGCAGATGCGGACCGCGCAAGCCGAACGCCGGCAGTTCACCGAGATCGTCGCGCCGGACGGGTCGCTTGCGCGCCGAAACGGGCCTGGCTTGCGGGGCGCGCGCTTGCGCCGGGGCCGCCTGCGCGGACGGACGGTCGCGCTCACCGACGCGCGTCGCCTGTCCTTCGATGGTCGGCGGCGCGAGCTGCGCCGGCGCCGGTCGCGCGTGACCGGCCGACCCTGCGGCCGGCGCGCTGTCGCCGCGCAGCATGCGTTGCAGCATCGCCGTGGCCTCGACCAATCGGCCGGCCCGCGTCAGCCGCGTCGCTTCGCTCATGATGTCCTGATCGAGCATGACACTTACCTCATTCTGTCGGCGAGAGCGGCCTTGACCGCGGGGGTGGCATGCAGTGCGCCCAGCACCGCGACCGAGGCGATGGTGGCGCGGGCGAGCTCCGGCGTGACGTCGGCGGCGATGGTGGCGAGCCCGAGCACGTTGATCTGCAGCATCTCGCCGGCGCGCTGCGCAGCTTCGAGATCGGCGCGGCTGAAATGGCGCAGGCCGAGGTCCAGGCTGTGGCGCAGCGTGGACTGCTTGACCACGTCGGCATGCCGGTCGAGCTGGTTGCGGATCGCGGTGCGGATGAAATCGGTGCGGTTGGAATAGAATCCCTCCTGCACCATCAGGTCGACCTGACCGAGATCGACATAGCCGAGATTGACCGTGATCTTCTCGGTGTCCGGCGCCTTGGCGCGGAGGGGGTGGACATTGTCGGGCATCGCTCGCCATCCGTCACCATCCAGGTGGATGGTCCATGGATGGTATATGGATGTCCGGCAGAGCCGGTCAAGAGCGGTGGTGCCGCTCAACGCAATGCCGCCCAAACGTCACCCGCGCGGGGTGCCGCTGGAACCGGCCGTGCGCTGCTGGAGGCGCGCGACGCTGCGGGAGATCAACGGCCGGACGGGAAGAAACAGCCGGTAGCCCAGTTCCAGCACCGCCAGCACACCCGGCAGCGACGCCACGCGCGCCGCCCAGCGCCATCTCGGCAGAAGCCGCCACACCTCGACGAAGGCCGCCGCCCCCGACAGCACGCGCCCATCGCCAGCGCGAACGTGGAACCGCTGCATGGCCTCTTGCTGGGTCAGGCCGTCCGGAGGCGCTGCGTCCGCGGTCGAGACATCGACGAAACACAGCGCGCCCGCCTCGTCCGTGCGACGATAATAGCCGATCTCCGCCCGGCACAGCGGGCAGGAGCCGTCGTAATAGACGGTCGACTGTGCTTGCTCCGGCGCCACGCGGATCTCCTTCGGGAGCGGATCTATCTCAAGTCCCCCAGTCATAAACGATGGCGCGCGCCGTTTGGGTCACTATCCTCCGACGCGGCCGGATGTTACGGTGACAGTGCACAAAACTCAGCGACCCGCCCTGCGACGTCCCTCCCCGCTCAATCCTCCTCCGCCGGCTTCGGCCCGCGCTTGGCCGGCTTGAGCACGCGGCCGGTCAGCTTCTCGATCCGCGCGAGGAAGCGGTCGCTGCCGATCGGACGGCCGACGCTCTCGGCCGCGCGCAGGCGGGCGAGCAGCGCCTCCTCGTCCTCCGGCGCGCTTCTCAGGAGCCCGGCCATGTCGGGGAACATCATCTTGACCGGCTCACGCGCGGTGACGCCGTCGTCGCGCCCGCGCAGATGCGCGCGCGTGCTCGACCAGGCCCAATCCTGCGGCCGTGCCACCAGCCGCGCCCGCACCGGGTTGAGGCTGACATAGCGCAGCGCGGCAGCGAGGTGCGCCTCGTCCATCGCCACCGCGCCGAACCGCCCCTGCCAGAAATGTCCGCTGCGCTTGGGATGCAGTCCAGTGCACATAACCATGCGACCCGGCAACAGAAGTTCGGCTGCGCCAGTCATTGCTAAATGCCGTCGGTTTCAATCATTCTGGTGCGGTTGGGCTTGAAAATTCCGCTCTTGGAATAAACCGCGCTGTTCGTCTTCTGGTCGATTCTGATTTCGTCGAGCCAAGGTGCCTTGATTTCTAGCCGTGTCAGCAGCGGAGCATCGGGAGCGGCCTCGATCGTCACGGACTGTAGTTCGATATTGGCGCCGATCACGCTGGAGAACTCCTCCGGGCAGAGCTGCTGCGCCTGCTCATAGGGCTGGCCGGCCGGAAACCAGATGAAGGCGGGGTAGGAATCGTCCCCCAGGTCGAGCTTGCCCCCGCGGAGAGCAGCTAGCGCCGCCGGCTCGAGGCGGAATTTGCCGGGCAACGACTCCGCTGGAAGCGGCGGCTTGCAGACCTTCCGGCTGGTCCATGCGTCGACGTCGTAAGCCATCGCTGCGACCAGCATGCCGTATTGGCCAAGATCGATGACCGGGGCGACGCCCTTTACGACGGTATAGGTCGCCTCGCCAGTCCCCCAAGACGCTCCCCCTCTCCAATAGCGCACCGAGATGATGCTCGAGCCGGACTTCGCGACTCCATTGGCGCTGACCGAGAAGGACAGCCGATAGCGAAAGCTTGCATCGCTTCCACCGCAAGCCGACAGCAGCAATGATAGACAGCCTGCAATAAGACCCACTATGCCGCGCCGCCCCATCATCATGCAATATCCTGTTCCGGTGACAGTGCACAAAACTGCGCAACCCTCGCTGCGACGTCCCTCCCCGCTCAATCCTCCTCCGCCGGCTTCGGCCCGCGCTTGGCCGGCTTGAGCACGCGTCCGGTCAGCTTCTCGATCCGCGCGAGGAAGCGGTCGCTGCCGATCGGACGACCGATGCTTTCGGCCGCGCGCAGGCGGGCGAGCAGCGCCTCCTCGTCCTCCGGCGCGTTTCTCAGGAGACCGGCCATGTCCGGGAATAACGTCTTGACCGGCTCGCGCGCGGTGACGCCGTCGTCCCGCCCGCGCAGATGCGCGCGCGTGCTCGACCACGCCCAGTCCTGGGGCCGCGCCACCAGCCGCGCCCGCACCGGGTTGAGGCTGACATAGCGCAGCGCGGCGGCCAGATGCGCCTCGTCCATCGCCACCGCGCCGAACCGCCCCTGCCAGAAATGTCCGCTGCGCTTGCGGCGCGCCTGGATGATGCCGGCATAAATGCGATGCACCCGCGACAGCGCCCGGCGCAGCCCATCGGCATCCGACGGCACCAGGATCAGATGCACATGGTTCGGCATGAGGCACCACGCCCACACCGCGACGCCGGCCGCCGCGCAATGGGTCGCGAGCAGGTCGCGGTACAGCGCGTAGTCATCGTCCCCGAAAAAGGTTCGCGCGCGGCCATTGCCGCGCTGGGTGACATGATGCGGCAGACCGGGAATGACGACACGGGCAAGACGGGCCATGCGCCATCCTGCGCGTTCGGACGACGGATGTCAAATTAGGTGCACTGTCACCGTAACCCGCCCGCTATTTTGGCTTCCTACGTCTACGCAACTTAAGAACTCTCTTAGCCTCTCCAGATAAAATCGGATCTAGAAGTAACTCGTTTAAGAACACATCTGTTGATGATTCGTTCGAACGCTTAAGGGCGTCAATTAGCAGCCCTCGACTCGATCCTAGCTCTGAGTTCCTTATTAAAGCGATTAATTCTGGCATTTCCTCTTGGTTCGCGATGATCGAAAGAGCAACAGCAAGCCCCTGGTCTGTACGACTACCCCTTGGCTCACGAAGATACATATCCACGAGTTCGCGCCAGGCGAACTTTGCCGCTTGGTCACTCATCGCTCTTGCAATGCCGTCTCGAATATCGTCCGGATATGATCGCCCCAGGTGATCAAGTAAGATCGGCAGAACACCTGAATAGCTGAACTTTGCGTTAACCAAATCCCAAACGGACGAAATCGGAACTCCGGCGGACCGCAACTCAGCAACTAATGGTGCTTCCGCTAGCGCATTTTTCTCCCTCTTTCGGGCGAAAATTTCTTCACGAAGCTTCTCTTCAGCCACAAACTTTGGATCGTTCTCTAGCTGCCTCAGCAGCTCGCCAGCAGTAATCGGCTTTCCTTTCATGGGATGTTCCTGAGTTTAATTGCGCCGGATTGCACAGCGCTTGAAAGCGGCCTCGACAATACTGTAGTGGGGCGAACGTAAAGGTCAAATCGCAATCCGTTCTGTGCAGCGTAGGCCATATAATCTTTGATCTGGGGGAATTATGGTGACAGTGCTGGACTGCACCCCTCAAGTGAGACACGATAATCTCAGTGACAG
>NZ_BSCT01000066.1 GCF_030159255.1 Bradyrhizobium sp. SSBR45G
GCCGAGGCATTCTCAAAACTCAAATCAACCGTTGCACTTCAACCGTGAGTCCATCCCCCGGCGTTCGCCGGGGCGACCACAAACAACAGCGACTAATCCACCATATCAGCAACCGCCTTGCCGCACGCCGTCGTATCGGCATTGCCGCCGAGATCCCGCGTGCGCAACGTCCGCTCGGCCAGCGTCCGCTCGATCGCGCCGACGATCGACTGCGCCGCGGTCTTTTCGCCGAGATGCTCCAGCATCATCGCGCCCGACCAGATCATGCCGATCGGATTGGCGATGCCCTGCCCGGCGATGTCAGGCGCCGAGCCGTGCACCGGCTCGAACACCGACGGGAAATTGCGCTCGGGATTGATGTTGCCCGACGGCGCGATGCCGATGGTGCCGGTGCAGGCGGGGCCGAGATCCGAGAGGATGTCGCCAAACAGGTTGGAGCCGACGACGACGTCGAACCAGTCGGGATGCAGCACGAAGTTCGCGGTGAGAATGTCGATGTGGTACTTGTCCCACTTCACGCCCGGATAGTTTTTCGCCATCGCCTCGACGCGCTCGTCCCAGTAAGGCATCGTGATCGAGATGCCGTTCGACTTGGTCGCCGAGGTCAGGTGCTTCTTCGGCCTGGATTGCGCGAGTTCGAAGGCGAACTTCAGAATGCGGTCGACGCCGGTGCGCGTCATCACCGTCTGCTGCGTAACGAACTCGCGGTCGGTGTCCGGGAACATGCGGCCGCCGACGGAGGAATACTCGCCCTCAGTGTTCTCGCGCACCACCCAGAAATCGATGTCGCCGGGCTTGCGTCCCACCAGCGGGCTGGGCACGCCGGGCATCAGGCGCACGGGGCGCAGGTTCACATACTGATCGAACTCGCGGCGAAACTTGATCAGCGAGCCCCACAGCGAGACGTGGTCGGCGATCTTGGCCGGCCAGCCGACGGCGCCGAAATAGATCGCGTCATGGCCGCCGATCTGCGCCTTCCAGTCGTCCGGCATCATCTGGCCGTGCTTCTCGTAATAGTCGTAGCTCGAGAAGTCGAAATGATCGAACTGCACCGCGACGCCGTGCTTCCTGGCGGCGGCCTCGATCACGCGAATGCCCTCGGGCATGACCTCCTTGCCGATGCCGTCGCCGGGAATGACTGCGATGCGATAGGGCTTCTTGCTCATCGAGCGGATCCTCACATGGTCGCCGGCTGTCCCGGCCGAAATCGTCGATCGCCTGAATGGACCAAACGCCGCGCGAGCGCAACGCTGCGGTGCAAGATTGACCGCATGGCTGACGCGCAAGACAATCGCGTAAGACAATCCGGCCTCCTCCCATCCAGCGAGCACCTCCATGGACCTTCATCTGCGCGGCAAGCGCGTTCTCATCACCGGCGCCTCCAAGGGGATCGGCGCCGCGGCGGCCGAAGCCTTTGCCGAGGAAGGCTGCCATGTCCGCCTTGCCGCGCGCAGCGCCGACCGGCTCTCCGCCCTGGTCGAGCAGCTCCGCTCCAAGCACCAGATCGATGCGGCCGCCCATGTCGTCGACCTGCGCAAATCCGAGGACGTCGCGCGGCTGGCGCAGGAGGCCGCCGACATCGACATCCTCGTCAACAATGCCGGCGACATTCCGGGCGGCGCTATCGACAAGATCGACGAGGCGGGCTGGCGGCATGCCTGGGATTTGAAAGTGTTCGGGTTCATCAACCTGACCCGGCTGGTCTATGCTGCCATGAAGGCGCGCGGCGGCGGCGTGATCGTCAACGACATCGGCGCGGCCGGCGAGAAGTTCGACGCCAACTACATCTGCGGCAGCGCCGGTAATGCGGCGCTGATGGCCTTCACCCGCGCGCTCGGCTCCAAGAGCCTCGCCGACAACATCCGCGTCGTCGGCATCAATCCCGGGCCGGTCGGCACCGACCGCCACGTCACCCTGCTGAAGACCCGCGCCCAGCAGCAGTTCGGCGACGAGAGCCGCTACACGGAATTCCAGAAAAGCCTGCCGCTCGGCCGTCCCGCACACGTCAGAGAGATCGCCGATCTGATGGCGTTCCTGGCCTCCGACCGCGCCGGCTACACCTCCGGCGTGATCTATACCGTCGACGGCGGCATCAGCGCAGGGTGGGGTTGACGGCCGCGACCTTTCCACCTCGCCGCAAACGTGATCTACAACTTTGCGCCGGGACGCTTCCAATCAGGAGAACCAAGCTTTGGCCGACCAGGGATTGATCCGCGAGACCGCCTGCAGCGTCGTCGACAAGTTGAAGTCCGGCGAGGTCACGCCGCTCGATTGCCTCGACGCGCTGGAGGCGCGCATCAGCGACGTCGACGGCAAGGTCAATGCGCTGCCAACGCTGTGCTTCGATCGCGCACGCGATCACGCCAAGGCGCTGATGCGGAAACCGGCCGCCGCGCGCGGCGTGCTCGCCGGGCTGCCCGTGCCGATCAAGGACCTCACCGACGTCGCCGGCGTGCTCACCACCCAGGGCTCGCCGATCTTCAAGGACCGGATTCCGGAACGCTCCGATCTGATGGTCGCGCATCTCGAAGCCAATGGCGGCGTGATCTACGCCAAGTCGAACACGCCGGAGTTCGGCGCCGGCGCCAACACCTTCAACGAGGTGTTCGGTGCGACGCGCAATCCCTGGGACACGTCCCGCTCGGCGGCCGGCTCCTCGGGCGGCGCGGCCGTCGCGCTCGCGACCGGCATGGCCTGGCTCGCACACGGCTCCGACATGGGCGGCTCGCTGCGCAACCCAGCGAGCTTCTGCGGCATCGTCGGCCTGCGCCCGAGCTTCGGCCGCGTCGCGCATACGCCGGCCGTCGCCGTCGACCGCAATCTCGGCGTCCAGGGCCCGATGGCCCGCAATGTCCAGGACCTCGCGCTGCTGCTGGATGCGATGAGCGGCGAGCATGCCGCCGATCCGATCTCGCTGCCCTCGCCCGCGACCTCGTTCCTGGCCGCAGCCCGTTCGGCCAAGAAGCCGGTCCGCGTCGCCTATTCGCCCGATCTCGGCATCACGCCGGTCGATCCCGAGGTCGCCGCCGTCACGCGCAAGGCGGCGCAGCGCTTCGCCGAGCTCGGCGTGATCGTCGAGGAGGCGCATCCCGATTTCAGCGAAGCGCATGACTGCTTCCACGTGCTGCGCGCGCTCGACTTCGCGATGAGCAAGCAGGAGCTGCTGCGCACCAAGCGTGACCTGCTGAAGCCCGAGGTGATCTGGAACATCGAGGAAGGCCTGAAGCTCACGGTCGCGCAGATCGCGCGCGCCGAGGCCCAGCGCGTCGCGATCACCGCGCGCGCGGTGACGTTCTTCGAGACCTATGACCTGCTGCTGGCGCCGGCCACCATCGTGCCGCCCTTCCCGGTCGAGAACCGCTACGTCGCCGAATGCGCCGGCCATAAGTTCGACAACTACGTGCAGTGGCTCGGCATCGTCTACGCGATCACGCTGGCCTGCTGCCCGGCTTTGTCGCTGCCCTGCGGCTTCACCGCGTCGGGCCTGCCGGTCGGGCTGCAGATGATCGCGGCGCCGCGCAACGACGCCGGACTGCTCGCGGGCGCCAAGGTGCTGGAAGATATCCTCGGTGTCGCCAGTTCCACACCGATCGATCCGCGCGCGCCGAGGTAACGGATCACTCCCATCGTCTTGCCCCTCATCCTGATCTTAACCCTCATCCTGAGGAGCCGCGTAGCGGCATCTCGAAGGATGAGGCCCGAGCGGGCCTCGTGGTTCGAGACGCGCCGCAAGAGCGGCGCTCCTCACCATGAGGGGAATGACTTTCGCCGCGGCTTCCCCCTCACCATGAGGAGCCCACCGAAGGCGGGCGTCTCGAAGGGCGAGGCCCGGACCTTGGCCTCATGGTTCGAGACGCGCCGTCGGCGCTCCTCACCATGAGGGGCGGGAGTTTGCATCGGCGCAGAGTTCCAGGCGCTGAAGATGAGCCCCAGGTCCGCTATCGGCTGTTTTGACAATCCGGGCCGCTGCCGTAGAACGGTCACGAAACCGTTGCCCGGAGACCGGACATGACAGACCAGGCGCTCGAGCCAGCCGTAGAACCTGCCACGACGCTCGCCGATGTCGAGCGCCGCATCAAGGCGATCCTGATCGGCTCGGCCGGCAACCTGGTCGAATGGTACGATTTCTACGCCTATACGGCGTTCGCCCTATACTTTGCGCCGGCCTTCTTCCCGTCGAAGGATCCCGTCGTCGAGCAGCTCAATGCCGCGGTGGTCTTCGCCGCCACCTTCCTGATGCGCCCGCTCGGTGGCTGGGTGTTCGGCTATCTCGCCGATCGCTATGGCCGGCGACTGTCGCTGACGGTTTCGGTGCTCTGCATGTGCTTCGGCTCGCTGATCATCGCGGTGACGCCGACCTACGCCACCATCGGGATCGCCGCGCCCATCATCCTGGCGCTCGCCCGCGTCATCGAAGGCCTCAGCCTCGGCGGCGAGTACGGCGCCAGCGCCACCTATCTGTCCGAGGTTGCCGACGCCAAGCATCGCGGCTTCTATTCGAGCTTCCAGTACGTCACCTTGATCGGCGGTCAGCTCACCGCGATCATCGTGCTCCTGCTGCTGCAGAAGGTGTTCCTGACCACCGACGAGTTGAAGGCCTGGGGCTGGCGCATTCCGTTTTTCATCGGCGCCTGCCTCGCCGTCTTCACCGCCGTCATGCGGCGGAACCTGCATGAAACCGAGGCCTTCGTGGAAGCAAAGAAGACGGCCGGTCCCTCGGGCTCGATCACCGCGCTGCTGAAATATCCGCGGGAGCTGCTGCTCGTGGTCGGCCTCACGGCGGGCGGCACGGCGGCATTCTACACCTTCACGACCTACATGCAGACCTTCGTCAAGCTCTCGGTCGGCCTCACCGAGGACCAGACCACGATGGTGATCTTCGGCTCGCTGCTGTTCGCCTGCGTGCTGCAGCCGGTGTACGGCGCGATCTCAGACCGTATCGGCCGCAAGCCGCTGCTGATCTTCTTCGGCGTGGCCGGCACGCTGTCGACGATCCCGATCCTCACTGCGCTCAAGGCCACCAAGGAGCCGTTCACGGCCTTCCTGCTGATCTGCAGCGCCTGGATCTTCACGGCCGGCTATACCTCGATCAACGCGGTGGTCAAGGCCGAGCTGTTCCCGACCAATGTCCGCGCGCTCGGCGTCGGCCTGCCCTATGCGATCACGGTTTCGCTGTTCGGCGGCACCGCGCCGGCGATCGCCCTCTACTTCAAGAGCATCGGCCATGAGACCTGGTTCTATTATTACCTGTCGGGCGTCATCTTCCTGTCGCTGCTGATCTATGCGACCATGCGTGACACCAAGCATGCCTCGGCGATGCACCGGCATGCGTGAGCAGACCCAATCCACGAGGTGCTGAGATGGCTGACGAGTCCGGGCTGCCGCCCGAAAGCAAGCTGACCCGCAGCAAGGAGCGCTGGGCCCGCGAGGGCAAGTTCCTGACCGGCCGCACCGTGCGGCCCGAGGACCGGCGCCTGCCGCCGGGCCAGCATCTGACCCGCGACTGGCCGGTGCTCGACCTCGGCCTGACGCCCACGGTCACGCGCGAGCGCTGGCGGCTCGACGTCTACGGCGCGGTCGAGACCCCGCTGTTCTGGGACTGGCCCGCCTTCCTCGCCCAGGAGCAGCGCCAGTTCGTCTCCGACATCCATTGCGTGACGACCTGGTCGCGCTACGACAATCAATGGGAGGGGCTGGCCACGCGCGACCTGCTCGCCGCCTGCCGGCCGCGCGAGCACGCTGATTTCGTCGTGCTGCATTCCTATGACGGCTACACCACCAACCTGACGCTGGAGGATTTCGCCGCCGAGGACGCGCTGCTCGCGCACAGCTGGTCCGGCGCGCCGATCGCGGGCGAGCATGGCGGCCCGGTGCGCGTCGTGGTGCCGCATCTGTATTTCTGGAAGAGCGCGAAATGGCTGAAGGCGATCGAATTCCTGGACAAGGACCAGCCCGGCTATTGGGAGGTGCGCGGCTATCACAACCGCGGCGATCCCTGGGCCGAGCAGCGCTATTCGGACTGACGGGCTTCCGTGTCGCCGAGCCCACGGAGCCGTAGGGCGGGCAAAGACGCGGATCGCGTCGTGCCCACCGTCGCCCTGCTGAAAAGAAAAGAATGGTGGGCACGCTTCGCTTTGCCGACCCCACCCGCCGAGTTCTTGCAAACATCCAAGAGCGACTGCACGATACAGCGCCCTCTCCCCTTGCGGGAGAGGGCATCTCCGTCCTAACCAAGGGCTCGTTTGGGTGAGGGGTATCCCTCCGCGGACCGCGCTCGTGGAGACATCCCCCACCCAAGTGAGTTTGCGGTTCTGTCCTACATGCCCTCTCCCGCAAGGGGAGAGGGCGCAGCCAGGACCACCGTGATGTTGGAATCCGACAAGCTCCGAGCTGCGGTCACCACGATGATCGTCAAGTCCGAACGTGCCAGAGATATCGCATGGAGTTCACCTCAGAGACCGGCAAGATCCCCAAGGGCTATGGGTATCTTCTCAAGCCTTCCGTCATTCTCGCCGCCCTGACCGCAAGAGATCTCGGCGGCATTCGCATCCACCTCGTGCGCAGCCACGGCAGGCGTCTGTTCGATGCGCGATACCGGCCGCCGGACGGCGACATTCCCTATGAGCGTCTCAACATCAAAGTCGGCACCGCGCACGAGCGCGACTTGCCTCCCCTTCGCCGGCGCGCGAAGGAGGAAGGCCTGCCCGCGCTGGTCCAATGGATTTCCGATCTCGTCGCGCAAGACCTGCCGACAGCGATCCGGAACGGCGAACAGGAGATCGAGCTTCTGCCGCCGCGGGAGTGATCATGGCTGCGTCGCGTGCGCGATCGATGGCCTCCCGGCACGGGCAAGCCACCGCATTTGCCGACGGCAGTTTGTTCGCTCTTCTCTCTCCACGTCGTCATGGCCGGGCCTGTCCCGGCCATCCACGTCGTTCGACATCCGGGGAGCGACGTAGATGCCCGGGACAAGCCCGGGCATGACGGAGTAAACCCATGAGCAGCATTGTTCGTCGTGACAGCCCCGACTGCCAAATGCGATAGTTCTGTGGTCCCCGGACCTGAGATATTCCCTATTGCAGATTTCTGAAAATCGTGATTTACTC
Organism: Bradyrhizobium sp. SSBR45G; assembly: GCF_030159255.1. Lineage (GTDB taxonomy): Bacteria > Pseudomonadota > Alphaproteobacteria > Rhizobiales > Xanthobacteraceae > Bradyrhizobium. The sequence goes on from NZ_BSCT01000066.1 coordinate 7,107, forward strand.
TCCGCCATCCCGCCTCGTTGCAGAGGGACGGATCGCGATCGTCACGGACGTGGAGCGCGGGATGCGGTGGGCGCAACGGGTCGCAGCGTGGACTTCCATGCGGACGAACGATCCGGTGCGCACGGTGAAATCGTGTGGTCTTGACGCCGCGGTGCTGGCGTCAAATTGCGGTGCGGATGACGCGCGTCGCGATGACGGGGGCAAGACAGCCGTTCCCCGGAGAGAGCACGTATAAGCCGTTCCAACCATTGCGCAGGGAAGGCCGGGATGTCCTCAGCCGAACCTGTGGTTCTGCCGCCTGCATTTTTTTCCGCAGGCGGACCATGGGGGCGGCAGGCTCCCGACCTTCCCTGCGCCCTCTCGATTGCGAGAGGCGCGAGATATCCGCAAAGCTCGGGCCGTGCAGGCCGCGAGACGGCGTCATCATTTCTGCAGTTGATGCAGATGCAGCACGGGGTGTCGTTGCCGATGTCATCGCGTTGTTGCTGAGCCCCTGGATCGCTCCGCTTGCGCTCGCGATGACGGAGTTTGTGGAGCGTTCGCGGCCCGCCACGGCCGTCGTTGCGAGCGCAAGCGAAGCAATCCAGGGGCCGCACGAAAGGTGCCGATCGCTTCAACGCCCCGACACATGCAGGCCCGATCTGCTATATGACAATGTGAGGCGATGCGGCGTCCTCGCCGCGCGCTGCCGTGAACACGCAACGATTGGGAACTCCATCATGCCGACCGAACGTTTCCAGTTTGAAGGCGCCGGCGGTGACAGGCTGTCCGCCGCGCTCGACCTCCCCGACGGCGAGCCGCGGGCCTATGCGCTGTTCGCGCACTGCTTCTCCTGCGGCAAGGACACCCATGCGGCGCGGCGCATCGCGATGGCGCTGACGGCGCATGGCATCGCGGTGCTCCGGTTCGACTTCACCGGCCTCGGCTCGAGCGAAGGCGACTTCGCCAACACGACGTTTTCGTCCAACGTGGCCGACCTCGTCCGCGCCGCCGAGCATCTGCGCGAAACACGGCAGGCGCCGGCGATCCTGATCGGCCACAGCCTCGGCGGCGCCGCCGTGCTGGCGGCAGCTGGCGACATTCCCGATGCGAAAGCCGTGGTGACGATCGCGGCCCCGTCCGACCCGGCGCATGTCACCGACATGTTCAAAGGCAGCCTGGAGGCGATCCGCCGCGACGGTTCGGCGGAAGTCTCGCTCGCCGGCCGTCCGTTCCGGATCAGCGCGTCGTTCCTCGACGACGTCGCCGAGCAGCGCCTGCTCGACAAGGTCAAGCATCTGCACAAGGCGCTGCTGATCATGCACTCGCCTGTTGACGACACCGTCGGCATCGACAATGCGACGCACATCTTCGTCGCCGCCAAGCATCCGAAGAGCTTCATTTCGCTGGATCACGCCGATCATCTGATCAGCCGGAAAGAGGACGCCGCCTATATCGCCGAGGTCATCGCAAGCTGGGCCAATCGCTACGTCGCGCCGGCGGCCGTCGAGCCCGCAGCCAAGGATGGTCCGCGCGACGTCGTCGTCCGCGAGACCAAATCCAGCAAGCTGCAGCAGCACATCGCGCTCGGCCCGCACCATCTCACCGCGGACGAGCCTCTCTCCGTCGGCGGCCAGGACACCGGCCCTGGCCCTTACGACCTGCTGCTTGCCGCGCTCGGCGCCTGCACCTCGATGACGATGCGGCTCTATGCCGACCGCAAGGCACTGCCGCTCGATCGCATCACCGTCACGCTGCGCCACAGCAAGATTCATGCGGAGGATTGCGCGGAATGCGAGACCAGGGTCGGGTTGATCGACCAGCTCGAACGCGAGATCCATCTGGATGGCACACTCGACGAGGAGCAGCGCAAGAAGCTGATGGAGATCGCCGACAAATGCCCGGTGCACCGGACCCTGGCATCGGAGATCCGCATCGTCACGCGCGCGGTGGAGTAAGCTTGAAACACAGCTCGATGCGTGATGTTCGACGGCGGTGCGCCGCCTCTCCCCGTCCTTACGGGGAGAGGGTTGGGGTGAGGGGCAGACGCACAGGAAGTGTATGTGGTGAGACCTGTACCCCCTCACCCGGATTGCATCTTCGATGCAATCCGACCTCTCCCCGCAAGCGGGGCGAGGTACACCGAGCCAGCCGCAAGATGGCTCTTTGTTCAATAGAAACGCATCGTGATTCAACGCGCCGGCTGCGGCTCGATCTTGAGCGGCCGCACCCGCAACGCGCCGCGCAGGCCCGTCGCGGTGCCGATGAAGATGCCGCCAATGGCGACGAACGACGGCAGCGCCAGGGTCGACAGGCCGCTCAGCCCCTGCCCGACCGAGCAGCCCAGCGCCATGACGCCGCCTATCCCCATCAGCGCAGCGCCGCCGGCCGAGCGCAGCATGTGGTGCGGCGAGTCAAAGCCCTCGAGCTTGAAGCGACGCGTGACAAGCGCCGTCACGAGGCTGCCGGAGAGCACGCCGGCCACCGTCGCGATGCCGAAATTCACCGTCGAGCCGGTCGACAGCATCACATATTGCAGGCCATCGGCGATCGGCGCGACGAAGGTCAGCGACGCCACCGGCACGGGATTGAAATCATCGGCGCCGAGAGTGCCGGTCGCGAACCACCCTGCGGCGATCAGGAGCCCGACAATCAGACCCGCGAGCATCTGCCCCGGCGCACGGCGGAACGGCGCATGCGCGAAGGCGAAGGCGATCAGCGCGCCGCCGAGCGCGAGCGCCGGCAAAAGCCGCGCCGGCGCGCCATGCAGGCCGGAGGCCGACAGCAGCGCCGGCAGCGAGGTTGCCGTCGCCGTGGTCTGCGAGCCCTGCAGCAGCGCGATCCGCAGCGGCGCGATCAGGCCCTTCAAGGTCATCTCGGCCGCAATCGCCAGCACCGTCACCACGACGAAGGAGCGCAGATTGCCACGGCCGAGCAGCACCAGCGCGCGCGAGCCGCAGCCATTGGCCAGCACCATGCCATAGCCGAACAGGACGCCGCCGGCGAATATCAGCGGCACGGAGAACGTCGCCTGCAGATAGATCGACTTGCCGAGATCGACAGACCCATTGGCCGAGAGCACCTGAGTGGACACGATCGCAATTCCCATCGCCAGCGCATAGGTCCGAACCAGCCGGCCGTCGCCATCGGCCCACCAGCCGCGCAGGCTGCTCATCATGCAGAAGCCGCTGACGAGGCCGACCACGCCATAGATCAGGCCGATCAGGACACCGGCCATCACGGCCAGATTGGCGGCTTCCGGCACGATCGAGAGTCCTTCTGGTTGCGGAAAAAGCGGCGGCCACACGCACGTTGCGCACGCAAGCGCTTTCGCTTGACGCGCGCGGAAACTTTGCCACGATGTCAGGCCTAACTAGATGAGAATGCTTGTTCCAACAAGCATCAGCGGGAGAGAACGCCGTGGTTTCACAAGCGCAGCCGTTTGCGTGGCCGATGGCCCATGCGTGCCTGGAGACTCGACGGTGAGCGCCGGGACGGCCCTCTCCCCCGACGCCCTGGCGCGCGCCTGCGCCGATGCGATGTGGCAGGACGACCGCGCCAGCCAGGGGCTCGGCATGCAGATCGTCGAGATCGGCCCGGGGCGTGCCACCCTGCAGATGACGGTGCAGCCGCACATGGTGAACGGCCACGGCATCGCCCATGGTGGCTTCATTTTCACCCTCGCCGATTCCGCCTTCGCTTTCGCCTGCAATTCGCACAACGACCGCACCGTGGCCGCCCAGGGCAGCATCAGCTTCATCCGCCCGGGCAAGCTCGGCGACGTCCTGACGGCGCGCGCGCACGAGGTGTCGCGCAGCGGCCGCTCCGGGATCTACGACGTCCGGGTGACCGCTGATGACACCGTCATCGCCGAATTCCGCGGCCATTCTCGCAGCATCGGCGGCACGCTGGTCCCGGCCGGCCCGCCGGACGCCGCGAGCTGAACCGTTTCTTATCGATCGCGCCATCGCCGGAGGACCTGACAATGACCACGCTTCAATCGGCCGGCAGCTACGTGCCCGAGATGGACGACACCGAGCGCGCCTCGCGCGACGAGATCATGGCGCTGCAGACGAGGCGCCTCGCCTGGTCGCTCAAGCACGCCTATGACAACGTCGCCCATTACCGTCGCGCCTTCGACAAGGCCGGCGTGCATCCCTCGGATTTTCGCGAACTCGCCGATCTCGCGAAATTCCCGTTCACGGTGAAGACCGACCTGCGCGACAATTATCCGTTCAACATGTTCGCCGTGCCGCGTGAACAGCTGGTGCGCGTGCACGCCTCCTCAGGGACCACCGGCAAGCCGATCGTGGTCGGCTATACCAGGGCCGACATCGCGACCTGGTCGACCGTGATGGCGCGTTCGATCCGCGCCGCCGGCGGCCGCAGCGGCATGATCATCCACAATGCCTATGGCTATGGGCTGTTCACCGGCGGCCTCGGGGTCCATTACGGCGCAGAGGAATTGGGCTGCACCGTGGTGCCGATCTCCGGCGGCATGACCGAGCGGCAGGTGCAGCTGATCAACGATTTCCGGCCCGACATCATCACGGTGACGCCGAGCTACATGCTGGCGATCCTCGACGAGTTCAAGCGCCAGGGGCTCGATCCCCGGCAGAGCTCGCTCAAGATCGGCATCTTCGGCGCCGAGCCCTGGACCAATGCGATGCGCGCCGAGATCGAGGACGCGTTCGCGATGGACGCCACCGACATCTACGGCCTGTCGGAGGTGATCGGCCCCGGCGTCGCGCAGGAGTGCCTGGAGACCAAGGACGGCCTGCACATCTGGGAGGATCATTTCTATCCGGAGATCGTCGACCCCGACACCGGAAAGGTGCTGCCCGACGGCGAAATCGGCGAGCTGGTGTTCACCTCGCTGACCAAGGAGGCGTTCCCGGTGATCCGCTATCGCACCCGCGACCTGACGCGGTTGCTGCCCGGCACGGCGCGGCCGGGCATGCGGCGGATGGAGAAGGTGACGGGCCGCTCCGACGACATGATCATCCTGCGCGGCGTCAATCTGTTCCCATCGCAGATCGAGGAGATCCTGCTCTCCACCGAATGGTGCGGCGGCCATTTCATGCTGGAGCTGACGCGTGAAGGCCGCATGGACGAGTTGACGATCTACGCCGAGTCGCGCCCCGAGCACTGGGACGAGACCGGCCTCGGCGAGCACGCCGAGCGCATCTCGATCCACATCAAGAATACCATCGGCGTCACGGCAAAGGTGAAGGCGGTCCCGCCCGACACGCTGGAGCGCTCGGCGGGCAAGGCGAAGCGGATCAAGGACAAGCGGCCGGTGGACTAAGCGATGAAGTTGTGACGTGTGAGCTTCGGCAAATGGCCCGGCGGTTCGTCATTGCGAGAGAAGCGAAGCAATCCAGGACTGTGGATGGAACTCTGGATTGCTTCGTCGCTTCGCTCCTCGCAATGACGACCGGGAAACGTCTTCACATATGATCGTAGTCCACCACCACCCGCTCCGTCACCGGCTTCGCCTGGCACGTCAGCACGAAGCCGGCCTGGAGCTCCCAGGGCTCCAGCGAGTAGTTCAGCTCCATCTCGGCCTTGCCCTCGACCAGCTTGGCGCGGCAGGTGGAGCACATGCCGCCTTTGCAGGCGAACGGCAGGTCGACGCCGGCGCGCAGCGCGGCGTCGAGGATGGCCTCGCCGTCGGCGACCGGGACCTCGCGGCGCTTGCCGTCGATGATCAGGGCGGCGATGGCCTTGGGCGGAGCGGAGTCCGGGACGACCATCTTGGGCCGCGGCTTGCCGCTGGCGCCGGAGACGAAGCGCTCGACATGGACGCGCTCATCGGCGATGCCGAGCGCACGGCAGGCGGACTCGATGTCTTCGCTCATCCCGGTGGGGCCGCAGATGAAGACGTGGTCGACGCTCTCGGCCGGCACCAGCGAGCGCAGCAGCAGGCGCACCTTCTCGCCGTCGAGGCGGCCGTGCAGGATCTGGAGATCCTGCTCCTCGCCGGAGATGACGTGGAACAGCGAGAAGCGCTCGAGGAAGCGATCCTTCAGTTCCTCAAGCTCCTCGCGGAACAGCATGCCCGCGGTGGTGCGATTGCCGTAGAACAGGAAGAAGCGGCTATCCGGCTCGCGCGCCAGCACGGCTTTCACGATCGACAGGATCGGCGTGATGCCCGAACCGGCCGCGAAGCCGACATGGGTGCGCGCGGCCTCCGGCTGCAGCGCCACGCCGAAACGCCCGGTCGGCGTCATCACGTCGATCTCGTCGCCGCGCTTCAATTCGTCGGTGACGAAGCTGGAGAAGGCGCCGCCATCGACACGCTTCACCGCGATGCGGATCTCGTTGTCATCCGGACCGGAGCAGATCGAATAGGAACGCCGGACCTCCTCGCCGCCGAGCGTGGTCTTCAGCGTGAGATATTGCCCTGGCGCGAACTGATAGTCCGTCGCGAGCTCGCTTGGAATGGCAAAGGTCAACGACACCGCATCGGGCGCCTCACGGCGCAGGTCACGAACGGCGAGACGATGAAAGCGTGGCGTTGTCGACATCGGTTCTATCCCCGCGTCATTGCGAGCGAAGCGAAGCAATCCAGGGCTACGCGCGAGACTCTGAATTGCTTCGCTGCGCTCGCAATGACGGATGTAGTGGCGGCATCAGTGGCACTTGAAATAATCGAACGGCTCGCGGCACGATTTGCAGCGCCACAGTGCCTTGCACGAGGTGGAGCCGAACTCCGCGAGCTGCTCGGTCTTGACGGAGCCGCATTGCGGGCACGCCACCTCGGCAACGCCGAACAGCGCGCGCCGGCCGCTCGACGGCTGCGGCGGTGCGATGCCGTAGTCTTTCAGCTTGCGCCGCCCGTCTTCGCTCATCCAGTCCGTGGTCCAGGCCGGCGACAGCACCGTGCGAATGTGCGCGTCGCGAAAACCGGCGCGCTCCAGCGCAAGCTCGATCTCCAGCGCAATCATGTTCATCGCCGGACACCCGGAATAGGTCGGCGTGATCGCGACCTCGACGCGGTCGCCAACCACTTCGACCTCGCGCAGCACACCGAGATCGTCGATCGTCAGCACCGGAATTTCCGGGTCAACCACCGACGCAGCCGCCTCCCAGGCGCGCTGGCGCAGCTCAGCCGGGCTGATGTCGGCGACTACCACGTCGCACCGGGGAAGCTGCGCTGCATGTGTTGCAGCTCGCTGAGAAGATGGCCGAGATGCTCGCTGTGCCGGCCGTCGCGGCCGCCCTGCTGCATCCAGTCGTTCTCCGGCAGCACCAGGGTCGCCTCGCGCGCGACGTGCGAGACGATCGACAGCCATTCCGGCAGTAGCATCGTGGGGTCGATAGCAATGCCGGCATCGATCAGGCCGCGCTCGGCCTCGTCGACGCTGAACATTTCGCCGGTGTATGCCCAGAGATCGTCGACCGCTCCTTGCGCGCGGGCATGGCTCTCGTCGGTGCCGTCGCCGAGCCGGATCACCCATTCGCTGGCGTGGCGCAGATGATAGGCGCATTCCTTCTCGGACTTGGCCGCAATCGCAGCCAACGTGGCATCGGTGGAGCCCATCATGCCGCGCCAATAGAGATCGGCGAACGCTGCATAGAACAACTGCCGCACCATCGTGTGCGCGAAGTCGCCATTGGGACGCTCGACCAGCAGCAGGTTGCGATACTGCCTGACGTCGCGGAGATAAGCGAAATTGTCTTCGTCATTGTCGCGCCCCTCGACCTTCGCCGCATAGCCATAGAGCTCGCGGGCCTGGCCGATCAGGTCGAGCGCCATGTTGGACAGCGCCATGTCCTCTTCGAGCATGGGCGCATGGCCGCACCACTCGGAAAGGCGATGGCCGAGGATCAGCGCATCGTCGGCACGGCGCAGCGTGTACAGCACCAGCGGCGTTTCGGAGACGGTGATCGAGGGTGCGGTCATGGTTGATTGCCTTTGCAGCCACGCACTCGACCTCATCCTGAGGAGCCCGCCGCAGGCGGGCGTCTCGAAGGATGGGCCACAAATCACTTCGGGGCCTCATGGTTCGAGACGGCGCTGCGCGCCTCCTCACCATGAGGAGTGGGACCTACATATGCCCGACTTCCTCGGGCACTTCGTAGAAGGTCGGATGGCGATAGATCTTCGATTCCGCCGGCTCGAACATCATGCCCTTGTCGGCGGGATCGGACGCGGTGATCGCGCTCGACGGCACCACCCAGATCGACAGGCCTTCGCCGCGGCGGGTGTAGAGGTCGCGCGCGGCCTGCAGCGCCATGGTGGCGTCGGGGGCGTGCAGCGAGCCGCAATGCTTGTGCGCAAGGCCGTTGCGGCTGCGGATGAAGACCTCCCACAACGGCGTGTTCGGCGTCGCCATCAACGATCTCCCCTGCTATTCGGCGGCTTGCGCCATCTGGCGCCGCGCGCGCTTCTCGGCATAGGCCGCCGCCGCCTCGCGCACCCAGGCGCCATCGGCATGCGCCTTGCGGCGCGCCGCCAGCCGGTCGCGGTTGCACGGGCCGTTGCCGGCCAGCACCTGCTTGAACTCGTTCCAGTCGATCGGGCCATGCACCCAGTGTCCCTGCTCGTCCTGCTTCATCTCAGGATCAGGAATGGTGAGGCCGAGATACTGCGCCTGCGGCACGGTGGCATCGATGAACTTCTGGCGCAGCTCGTCATTCGAGAAGCGCTTGATCTTCCACTTCGTCGAGGTGTCGCTGTGCTGGCTCGCCTGGTCGGGCGGCCCGAACATCATCAGCACCGGCCACCACCACCTGTTCAGGGCATCCTGCGCCATCGCCTTCTGCTCAGCCGTGCCCCGGCACAGCGTGAGCATGATCTCGTAGCCCTGGCGCTGGTGGAACGATTCCTCCTTGCAGACGCGGATCATCGCGCGTGCATAGGGACCGTAGGAGCAGCGGCACAGCGGGATCTGGTTCATGATCGCGGCACCATCGACCAGCCAGCCGATCACGCCGATATCCGCCCAGGTGAGAGTCGGGTAGTTGAAGATCGAGGAATACTTGGCCTTGCCGGCCAGCATCGCGTCAACCAGCTCCTCGCGCGAGGCGCCGAGCGTCTCGGCGGCGGCGTAGAGATAGAGGCCGTGGCCGCATTCGTCCTGGACCTTGGCGAGCAGCGCCGCCTTGCGGCGCAGGCTCGGCGCGCGCGTGATCCAATTGCCCTCGGGCAGCATGCCGACGATTTCGGAATGGGCGTGCTGGGAGATCTGCCGGATCAGCGTCTTGCGATAGGCCGACGGCATCCAGTCGTTCGGCTCGATGCGCTCCTCGGCATCGATGCGCGACTGAAAGCGCGAGGCGCGCACGGCGTCCTCGGCGAGGCTGCCCTCCTCGGGCGAATTAAGCGCCTGCGTATACATGCGGCGGCGTCCTCCCAGGACTTGGTTGCAGGCAACATATTACAAAACTCGAGAGATGCAACCGAATTCCGTAATATATTAGCCGGCCTCATCTTCGTCGGTAAACCGCCGCATCAGCGCCGCATCGGCCGCCGGCAGCGGCCCATCCTCATTGGTCGCATGGGCATCGAGCCAGCGCTCCGAGCCGGGCAGCAGCAGCCGATAGATCTCGCCACAGAGCGCGCGCGCCTGCCGGCCCGGCCAGTTCCGTGGCAGCAGCTCGGCCGGCAGCAGCGGATCGCGCAGCACGATGCGGCGGTAGTGATGGATCAGCAGGATCCGGGCGGTGAAGGCCTGGCCGTCGGACAGCGCATCGCCCCGCTGGATGCTGGCCTCGAGCGGCGCGAAGGAGGCGCTGAACTTGCGGTAGGCGTCCGCGGTCCGCTCCAGCGCCCAGCTTTCCGCCGCCAGCCGCCGCGCCATGTCGGAGCCGGCAGAGGCCTGCAGACGGATCGCCCCGTCCACCGCGTCCGGCACCGCGATGCTCGAGGGCGCCACGAACACGCCCGGCAGCGGGCTGCCGAAGCCAGCGTCGCGCAGCGCGGTCCGCGCCTGCTCGCGATCGTCAGCGCTGCCGAGCAGCAGCAGCTCGAAGCTACCGTTCCATTCCGCCGGCGGGGGGTCATAGATGTGGCGGGTGGCACCGGCGAAGGTCTGCTCGCCGCGCCGCGTCAGGCGATAGAAGCTGTTGCGGCCGCTCTTCGTCCGCTCGAACCAGCCCTCCGCGGTCAGTCGCGACATCGCCGTGCGCACGACGTTGCCGTCGATCGCGAGCCCCTCAAAGAAGGCGAGCAGGCTGCCGAGCCAGACGCTGCCGCCGCGCGGCACGATGGCGTCGCCGAACACGGTGATGATCAGCGATCCCGTGCGCGACGGCTCGCTCTTGAGCTGGTTGACGATGCGGGACAGCGGCTGCGGCATGGCGAAGGCTTTAGCCGGTTTCGCAGACCCGCAAAAGAAAAGGCCCGCACGAAGCGGGCCTTGCAGATCGATCGACTGATGCGCGGAACGCGATCAGGCGGTCTTGTTGTAGGCCTTGGCCATGTTCTCCTGGGCGACCTTGGCACCCTCGGTCACCAGCTTGCCGACATACTCGCTGGTCGACTTCGCACGGGCGACGAGCGCCTCGCCACGAGCACGGGCCAGCTCACCCTGGATCTGAACGGCTTCGCTGATCGACTTGGCGGACGCCAGCCGGTCGAGGCCGTCGAAGAACGCTTCGGTGTCCTGATACAGCGCCTGCTGGATGTTGCGGCTGATCTTGCCGGCCTCGGTGACGCCGTCGAACACGGCGGTCTCGATCGCCGAGGTCACCTTCTCGGAGCCGGCCAGGGCCTCCGCAGCGCGTTCCTTGGCGGTCGACGCGGTCTTCTTGACGAACTCCCGCGCGGACTCGGGCACTTCCATGGTCTGGATATTCTTGAACGCGTCCGTCATCGGCGCGAAAGCCTCCTTGACGGTCTCGAACACTTTGTTGGTCTCGGTGGTCATGGTCGTCTCCATCCTCAATGCGTGTGAGCTATGGGCTCGCTCCGTCCCTTATGAAACCGGAGTGACTCAGCTATATCACTGGAAATGGTGCGACGCAATATTAATATTGCAATGCACCATTCCGGGAGGATGGACGATTGAGGGGGAACCCCGCCTATGGCCGAGCGGACCGGCAGGAAGGCCGCTTCTCAATGCTCGGCAGGCGCGCCGCCGTGCTTCTTGTTGCGGTTCTTTCCCGGCCGAGCCGGCTCAGCGGCCTTCAGGGCCGGATCCTCGGCTTTGGGCTCGACTTCGGCCGGCTGCACCGGCTTCATCAACGTGTCGAGCAGAGCCCGGATCTCACGCAACTCTCCCTCGATCGCGACGGTCGGTGCCGGATCGCGGATCGTGGCAGCCTTCAGCATCTGCTCGATCAGCGCTTTGATCTCGCTCAACTGAGGCGTGACATCGACGGCAGGTTGTGCCGGCGATTGCGGAGCCTTGCTCGCGGCGAGAAGCTCGTTGAGCAAGTCCTTGATGCCATTCAAGTCCGGCTTGACGTCGACGGGGGCCGTCGTCGGCTGAGACTTGGATGCAGCGAGAAGCGCGTCGAGCAAGCCCTTGATCTCGTTCAACTGAGGAGCGAGATCGGCGGGCGGCTTCGACACCGGCAGCGGCGCCTGCGTGGCGGCCAGGAGCTCCTTGAGCAGCGCCCGGGTCTGCGACAGCTCACCTTCGATCGACGCCAGCCGCTCATTCAAGGCGGTGAGCTGACCGCGGCTCGGCACGTTCATGCCGGCGAAGTAGTTTTCCATCAGATCGGCCATGGGCTTGTGTCCGTTTCCAAAACCAGTTGCGGGATCATCGGAGGATGCACGAGGCGTCACGCCCATCGGACGCAGCCGCGTGAAGGCGCTGAAGTTCTTCTGCATCTCGCCGACCATCTGCTGCCAGAATGCGATCGGGTCGCCGGATTTGTTCGCCATCGGCACGCTCCTTCAGACCAACACAAGACTCAAACACAACCTCTCATAGCACGCCTTCGCTGCGTTGCGGGAGATCTTGCAGCCTGCTTCTCTCCAACAACAGAACCGTGCCATAGAGAGTTCCTTGGGGCTTGAAAGAGGGATCACGTGACCGCAACCGTCCATCAGCCGCCGCACATCGCGCGCGCCAACGGTATCGACATCTGCTACGAGATCTTCGGAGACCCCGCCGCGCCGCCTCTCCTGCTCATCATGGGCCTGGGCGCGCAGATGATCATCTGGGACGACGAGTTCTGCGAACAGCTCGCAGCCCGCGGCTTCCGGGTCATCCGCTTCGACAACCGCGACATCGGCCAGTCCAGCAAGCTGCATGGCGGACGCCGGCTGACGCCGTTCGAGCTGCTGAAGCTGCGCTTCTTCAACATTCCGGTCGCGGCGCCCTACAAGCTCCTCGACATGGCCAAGGACACCATCGGGCTGCTGGATGCGCTCGACATCCAGTCGGCGCATCTGGTCGGCGCCTCGATGGGCGGCATGATCGCGCAGGAGATCGCGATCTCCTTTCCCCACCGCGTGCGCTCGCTGACATCGATCATGTCGACGACCGGCAATCCCCGCATCCCGCCGCCGACCCGCGAGGTCGCGATGCTGCTGATGGCGCCGCCACCGAAGACCAAGGACGAGTACATCAAGCGCTTCCAGAAGACCTGGAAGACGCTGCGCGCCGGCTCGTTCCCCGAGGACGAGGCGCGGGACGTGGCGATGGCCGAACGCTGCTTCGCGCGCGGCCTCAATCCGGCCGGCGTCGGCCGCCAGCTGCGCGCGATCCTGGCCTCCGGCAGCCGCAAGCCGCGGCTGCATGCGGTCAAGGCCCCCACCCTGGTGATCCACGGCACGGTCGATCCGCTGGTTCATCCCACCGCCGGCAAGGACACGGCGGAGTCGATCCCGAATGCGAAGCTGCTGATGATCGAACGCATGGGCCACGCCATCCCGCTTCCGACATGGCCGCAGATCATCAGCGCCATCGCCGAGCACGCGCATCGCGCGAATGCGCAGGCGGCCTAGGATCAGTGTTCAGCGCTGACCGAGCTGCCCGCTACACATTCAGCTGTCGTCCCGGCGTTCGCCCATAGGCGCTAAGATAGTTTTAGCATCATTTGATAG
>NZ_BSCT01000067.1 GCF_030159255.1 Bradyrhizobium sp. SSBR45G
CGCCAGCCTTGAGGCCGGCCGATCGCCGGCCTACCTCAACAGCACAGTTGCTCCGAGTGAGGCGGGATGCGGAAACATCGTCCTGATTTGCCCGACGACACAAGGCCGCGCGCATGCGGCAAACTGGCTCGACGGGCAGTTTGCGCAGAGCTGTCATGATCAGACTGCCCGTCGGGCATCCTCGGCCGGCTATCAGCCGACGCTTTCCGCGAGCTAATCCGCTCGGCCACCGAACAGGGACACGAACCGGTCGATGTTGTGCTCCCGCAGCCCGAACAGCCAATACCGCACGGGAATCTCGAGTGTGCCGATCCGCACCAGCCGGCCCGCCGACAACCAGGGCTGCGCGGCCCGATCCGAGACAAAGCCGATATAGCGGCCACCGAGCAGAGCCGAGATCACCGCCATGCTCGAGGCAAGCTTCAGGACCGGATGCGCCAGCCGATCGGGGTCGAGGCGATGCGACGCCAGCACCGCGGCCAGCGTCGCGGTCAATTCGCCGTGCTCCCAGAGCAACGGCACCTGCTCCCCGAGCGCCTTCCAGCCGAGATCATCCGGCACCTGTCGTGCGCGCTCCGGATGGCCGCACAGGATCAGGCGATCCGCAAACACCGCGACCTGCTGGAATTGCGGATGGCTGGGCATCGCGCTGGTCACCCCGGCGTCGGCCGTGCCTCGCATGACGTAAGCCGTCACCTCGTTGACGCTGCCACGGATGAGATCGACGCCCTGCACGCCAGCGCCGCTCTCCCGCGCCAGCATCTGCGGCATCCAAAAGTCGTAGGCGCTCGCCGTGCAGGCGACCAGCGCCGATTGCGCCAGAGGCCGGCGGCCTTCGACACGACGCATCGTCAGCTCGACGTCGCGAAGGATCCGTTCCGCCTCGTTCAGCAGAACCTGGCCGGCCTCCGTCAACATCAGCCGGCGTCCCGAACGATCGAACAGGGGAACGTCGAGCTTCTCCTCCAGCTTCTTGATCGAGACGCTGACGGCCGATTGCGTGAGCCCAAGCTGCTCGGCGGCGTGGGTAAAGCTGCCGAAATGAGCGGCTTCGAGAAAGATCCTCATCTGCTCGAAGGTCATGGAATCTCCTTGGCCTCGGCAGCGTCCGGCTCGCAGCCGAACGCATGCCTCCGGACAATTTCCAACCAGTTCCCGAGCAAGGCTGCCGTCAAACCAGTCACTCCGATGGCTTTCGATGAATTAGTTTCATTCTCGCGAGGATCAGCATCGAAAGCGCCGTCGTATCATTCATACACTTCAGTGTGCATGAACTGAATGAATATGTAGTCCGGATATGCTGTCACGGCGGGCATTGCTGGGCGCTTTATCGATCAATCGCGCCGTAATTTTCAGCACCACCATCGCACGGCTCGGCGCGCCCCTGTTTGGCAGGACGCTTGCTAATTGATCTCGGACGAATTCTTCGGACGAGGACAGCGACGACATGCCGTCTGCGACTTCTGCGATAAGAGCCGATGACAGATCGCCCCCCGATCGTGATCCGCACGCGCCTGTCAAGACATGCGAGGTGGCGTGATGGAGTTCGGCATCTGGCTTCCCGTCTATGGCGGATGGCTGCGTTCGCTCGACGCACCGACCGGCCCTGACGTCGCAGCCTGCCTCGCAATCGCGCAGCAGGCCGAGGCGCTCGGGTTCGACTTCCTCTACGCGTCGGAGAATCTGCTCAACTGCATCCATGGTCCAAGCGAAAGCGTCGCCGACGCCTGGAGCATCATGGCTGCCATTGCCGCGGTGACCAGCAAGGTCGGGCTGTGCGGCGCCATCAAGCCCGGCTTCCGCTCACCCTTCCTGGTCGCTCGCATGCTCGACACGCTGTCGAAGATCGCCGAGCGCCGGCTTGGCATGAACATCGTCTGCGGCTGGTGGAAGGAAGAGTTCGATCTGTCCGGTGTCGACTGGCTCGATCACAACGGCCGCTACGACCGCGCCAGCGAATTTCTCCGCACGCTGTACGGCCTGTTCCAGCCGCCGGCCGAGATCGTCGAGACCGACGTCGGCGCGGGAGCGGCGCAGTCGGTCGAGATCAAGCAGCCTCCGACCTACGGCCTAGACCAGAATGCGCTTCCCGAGGTCTGGATCGCGGGCCACTCCGACCGCGCCATGCGGATGGCGGCCGAGTGGGGCCACTGCCTGTTCCTGAATGGCATGGGCGACGAGGAGCTGAAGCGGCGCATCCAGGCGGTGCGGCAGGAAGCCAACGGCTGGGGCCGCCGCCTCCTGATCGCGGCCAACGCCTATGTCATCGCAACCGAGACGACCGAGCAGGCGCAGCAGCGCTGGAAGACGGTGGTCGCCCGCCGCAACTCCGAGACGATCGACTTCTTCCGCAAGGTGATCGGCAGCTCCGGCGCCGCCGCCTGGGCCGCGCTCGGCGAGGAGCAGATGGTCGATTCCAATGCCGGCTTCGAGCTCGGCCTGATCGGCTCCTTCGAGGACATCCGCAACCGCATCCCCAGGCTGCAGGCCATGGGCCTCGACCGCATCGTCTGCCAGTTCGACGACCCGATGCGCGATGCCGGGCCGTTCATGAAGCAGGTAATCCGGCCGCTGCGGGACAATCGAACGCTTGCCTTCGAAGGTCAGATATCATGAGCACGATCGAAGCCACGATGACTGCTGCAGAGTGCCTCAGACAGGGCTTCAAGGACGTCTTCAGTCAGCTGGCGTCCGGCGTCAGCGTCGTCACGTTCTGGCGCGGCAGCCACCTCCACGGCTTCACGGCCACCTCCCTGACATCGGTGTCGCTGCAGCCGCCACGGGTCCTGTTCTGCGTGGCGCAGAGCAGCCAAAGCTACGCATCGCTGGGCGCCGGCACATGCGTCGGCATCTCGCTCCTCAGCGCCGGACAGCGCGAACTCTCCGACCGCTTCGCCCGCAAGCTCGCGCCAGGCGCCTATGAGGACGTGGCGCTGACCGGACCCAACGGGCGCACGCCGCTGATCGCAGGCGCGCTCGGGCACCTGACGGCCGACATCGTCGAGCTGATCCCATCCGGCGACCACGCCATCGTGCTTTGCGACGTCACCGCGGCCCAGGCGGCCGGCGGCGCGCCGCTGCTGTACCACGCCCGCACCTATCACACGCTTCACCCCAGTTCCTGAACCCCGGAGATATCGCAATGGACAAGTCTATCTTTGCCGCGATGCCAAGTCTGACGCCGACCCTCGGGTTCGCGTCGATGATCGGACTAGGCCTGTTCTCGCTCGCCCTGTCCTACGCCGTGAAGACCCTGCTCGTCAGGAACACCCACGACTTCATCATCGCCGACCGTCGCGTCGGCTTCGGCTTCGGCGTCGGCTCGGTCATCGCCGTATGGACCTGGGCGATGGCCGTGATGATGAGCTCGGCCATGACCTATCAATGGGGCCTGTCGGGCCTGTTCTGGTTCGTGGTGCCCAATGGCTTCGCGGTCATGGCGATGATCCCGTTCGCCCGCATCCTGCGCAAGAACATGCCGGAGGGCTACACGATCTCGGAGTTCATCGAATATCGTTTCAGCAGGTCGAAGGCAGCGACGGCGATCGTGACCGTCACCATGATCTTCGGAATCATTCTCGAGATCCTCATCAATCTGAAGGGCACGTCGGTCGTCATCTCCACCGTATTCGGGATCGACTGGAAGGTCGCGACCGTGGTCGGCATCATCTGCGTGCTCGCCTACTCCTATTTCGGAGGCTTGTGGACGAGCGTGATGACGGGAACGCTCAACACACTGATGATCACGGTGCCCGCGGCGATCGTGGTGGCTGCGGTGTACGCCGTGATCCCCGGCGGATCGGAAGCCGTATTCAACGCGGCGGGTGCGGCAGACGCCCGCAACCTGTCGGTGCTGCGTCCCGATGCGGCGGCCGGCTTCGGCATCACGCTGGCGTTCGGCCTGCTCGCCGCCACCGTCTCCGACCAGACGTTCTGGCAGAAGGTGTGGGCGATCAAGAGCCGTGATGTCGGCCGCGTGTTCCTGTGGTCGGGCGCGCTGTTCTATCCGATCCCGATCTGTTTGGGCATGCTTGGCCTGGTCGGCATCGCCTACGGCCTGAAGCCGTCGGATTTCGGCGGCGACATCGTCGCGGTCGGCCCCTACATCGTCTCGCATATCGGGCTCGGGCTGACGCTGGTGCTGCTCTACGTCCTTGTCATCCTCGCCGCCTGCTATTCGACCATCGACGGCGCCAGCGCCGCGCTGTCCTCGGTCGTCGCCGTCGATATCGTCAAGCGCTACTTCCCGCAGACCTCCGAGAGCAGCCTGTTCGTGATCACGAAGGTGTCGGTGCTGCTCGGCGGCATCGTGGCCACGCTGATCGTGCTGTCGGGCCTGGACTTCACGACGCTGGTGCTGACGACCTACGCGCTGAAGACCTCGATCCTGCTGCCACTGGTGCTCTCGATCCTGTGGCCGAAGACCAACATGGTCGGCTTCGTCGGCGGCATTGCGCTCGCGATCGCCGTGGGCATGCCGATCTATGCGACCGCAGGAGAATTGATCGGCACCCTCTCGATCGTCGCGATCAGCGGCCTGACCGTACTCGTCGCCGGCCTGATCGGCGGCAAGGACTTCGATCTGGCCGGCCTGCGCCGCATCGGCGACGAGGTCTCGGCCCCCGCCGAATAGCTGCACGACGGCGCGCCGGGCCTCGGCGCGCCGCTTTCCCTCGACACGTTTCAATGGAGCCAGGCATGTACATCTTCATCACCCTCGTCGGCATTGCCGTGACCGTGTTCTTTCTCGCCGGATTCTGGCGTGGTCTGCAGAATGCCATCGCCGAATATCGCAGCGGCGCGCCGGAACCCAACGACGTACCGAACTATCAATATGGCAGCCTCGCCGCACTGTCGGTGATCGCATCCGCCGTCATCATCGCCGGCGCCGGCTTCAGCCCGGCCATGATCTATGCGGGCCCGCTGCTCGCACTGGTGACCGCCGCCGGATGCGGCCTCGCCTTCTTCGTCGAGCAGAAGAGCACGTGACGGAGACGGGCCCCCAGCACGCATCGAAGCTCGGCCAGATGAATTCCTGACGCAGGAGACAACGACATGACGACGACCACGAAGAAGAAGGCTCATCTTCTGGGATTCATCCAGCACGGCGTGAACAGTCATGCCACCGGCATGTGGCGCCACGTCAAGGACAAGATCGGCTGGGATTTCGCCCGGCCGGAATATTGGCAGCACATGGCCCGCACCATGGAGCGCGGGATGTTCGACGCCATGTTCATCGCCGACGAGCTGGCGCCCTACAACACCCATGAGGACAGCTCGGACGCGATCGTGAAATGGGCGGTGCAGTGCCCGACCCACGAGCCATCGACCATCGTGCCGATCATCACCACGGCGACCAAGCATCTCGGCGTCGGCGTCACCTTGTCGACGGCGTTCGAGCATCCCTATTCGATGTGCCGCAGGCTTTCGAGCCTCGATCATCTCTCCAATGGCCGCGTCGCCTGGAACATCGTCTCGTCCTACTCCAAGAGCGAATGGGATGCCTATGGCCACACCATGACCGAGCGCAGCGGCCGCTACGACCGGCTCGAGGAGTACATGGAGGTCTGCTACCAGCTGTGGGATTCCTGGGAGCCGGACGCGATCATCGCCGACAAGGCCTCGGGCATCTACGCCGACCCGGCCAAGATCAAGGTCGTGAACCACGAGGGCAAATACTACAAGTGCCACGGCCGGCACTTCTGCGCGCCGTCACCGCAGGGCCGTCCCGTGCTGTGGCAGGCCGGCTCGTCCAACCAGGGGCGCGACTTCGCCGCCAAACATGCCGAGGCGATCTTCGCCGTGCATCCGAACGTCGACCGCATGAAGCAGTATGCCACCGACCTGAACGAGCGGCTGGCCGGCAAGTTCGACCGCAAGCCGGGATCGGTCAAGCTGATCTATGGCCTGCAGACCGTGGTCGCCGAGACGCGCTCGGAAGCGCTGGAGAAATATGCGCGGATCAAGGAATGCATTCCGCCTGCGGGCGCGCTCGCCTGGATGTCCGGCCATTTCGGGCTCGACTTCTCGAAGTTCGATGGCGATGCGATCGTGCAGAACATCGAGGTACCGGGCATTCAGGGCCTGTTCGAGTCGATCATCTACGCCAAGGGCGGCGCGCCGGTCACGGTGAAGGAGGCCGCGATGATCTATGCGCAGGGCATGGGCATGCCGGTGGCGGTCGGCACGGCCAAGGACATCGCCGACCAGATGGAGCACTACATGGACGAGGGCGGCGCCGACGGCTTCATGCTGGCCGCCACCTACACGCCGGGCTGCTTCGAGGAGTTTGCCGATCTCGTCGTTCCCGAGTTGCAGCGCCGTGGCCGGTTCAGGACGCGCTATACCGGTTCGACCCTGCGCGAGAACCTGCTGGAGGATTGAGCCTCGCATTGCGCTGAGCCAGCCGCGAGAATCCTTGTTTGTCCATCATGGCCGGGCTCGTCCCGGCCATGATGCGTCGTAACCGGCAATCGTCCGGCGGCGTCCTTCGACTCAGGCGCTCAGCGCGCGCATCTCCGCATAAAGATCCGACTTGCCTTCGAAGCCGATGCCCGGGAGATCAGGCATGGTGATGTGACCATCGATAACCTTCACGCCGTCGGGGAAGCCGCCATAGGGCTGGAACAGGTCGGGATAGCTCTCATTGCCGCCGAGGCCGAGGCCGGCGGCGATGTTGAGGGACATCTGGTGGCCGCCATGCGGGATGCAGCGCGACGGCGACCAGCCATAGGTCTTGAGGACATCGAGCGTGCGCAGATATTCGCACAGGCCGTAGGACAGCGCGCAGTCGAACTGCAGCCAGTCACGATCGGGGCGCATGCCGCCGTAGCGGATCAGGTTGCGGGCGTCCTGGTGGCTGAACAGGTTCTCGCCGGTCGCCATCGGGCCGGGATAGAAGTCGGCGAGCGTGGCCTGCAGGTGATAGTCGAGCGGATCGCCCGCCTCCTCGTACCAGAACAGCGGATAGTCGCGCAGCATCTTGGCATAAGCAATCGCAGTCTCGAGATCGAAGCGGCCATTGGCGTCGACGGCAAGCTGATTGGCCGGGCCGATCTCCGCGAGCACGGCCTCGATGCGCTGGCGGTCTTCCGCGATCGGCGCACCGCCGATCTTCATCTTGACGACGGTGTAGCCGCGTTCGAGATAGCCGCGCATCTCGCGGCGGAGCGCCGAGAGGTCCTTGCCGGGATAGTAGTAGCCGCCCGCGGCGTAGACGAACACGCGCGGATCGGCCTTGCGGCTGTGGCGCTCGGCGAGCAGACGAAACAGCGGCTTGTCGGCGATCTTCGCCACCGCGTCCCAGATCGCCATGTCGAGCGTGCCGACCGCGACCGAGCGCTCGCCGTGACCGCCGGGCTTCTCGTTGCTCATCATCGCCGCCCAGGCCTTGTCGGGGTCGATGTTGTCGCCGGTCTCGTCGAGCAGCGACGCCGGATCGGCCTCCAGCAGGCGCGCGCGAAAACGCTCGCGGATCAGGCCGCCCTGGCCGTAGCGGCCGTTGGAGTTGAAGCCGTAGCCGACCACGGGCCGGCCGTTGCGCTCGACATTGGTGATGACCGCAACCAGGCTCGACGTCATCTTGGTGAAGTCGATATAGGCGTTGCGGATCGGCGATGAGATCGGCTTCGTCACCTCGCGGACGTCGACGATACGGACGGTCATGGTCGTTCTCCTGATCGTGGTCGCACGCGCCGCTTCAAAGCGAGGCGCCTGCGCAGATGGTGATGGTCTGTCCGGTGATCGCGGCCGCCTCCGGCGACAGCAGGAAGGCGGTGAGCGCGGCGACCTCGGCCGGGTCGACGAAGCGGCCCATCGGCGGCAGCACCGGCGCGGTGCCGGCGCGGCTGGGATCGCGCAGGAACGGCGTATCGGTGGCAGCGGGAGCGATGACGTTGACGGTGACGCGGCGTGGCGCGAGCTCGATCGCCCAGGAGCGCGCGAGGCCCGTGAGCGCGGCCTTGGTCGCAGCGTACTGGCTGCGGCCGGCCGCGCCATTGGCGGTGCGGCTGCCGAGCAGCACGATGCGGCCGCCCTCGCCCATCACAGGCGCCAGCGCGTTCGCCAGCGCCTCCGCCGCGCCGACATGGACGCGCCACATGCCTTCGCCGTTGTCCGGCGCAAGTTCGCCGAGACGGCCGACGCGCATATAGCCGGCGGCGTGGATCAGTGCGGTCACAGGGCCGATGTCGGCGAGTTGCGCGGTCAGCGCGCGCGGCTCGGCGAGGTCGGCTTGCAGGCCGTCGAAATCCACATGCACGAGCGCCGGCGGCGCGCGGTCGATGCCGGTCACGCGCCAGCCGCCCGCGAGCAGGCGCTCGGCGATGGCGCGGCCGATGCCCGAGCTGGTTCCGGTCACCACCGCGTGGCGGCGACCGGAGCTGCTGTCGTCATGCTGTTCGCTCATCCCTTGTACGCAGCCGCCTCGGCCTTGACCTTCACCGCGTCGAAATTGTTGATCTTGTCGATCAGCTCGTTGGTGTAGAGCGCGGCATAGTCCTTGATGTCGAGCCCGTTCATCGCGGCCTCGGTGCGGAACTCCTGCTCGTTGATCGCGCCCATCTTCGTATCGGCATAGGGCGGCGCGTACAGCTTGATGCGCCGGCTGATCGACTGCAGCACGGCCTTGACCGCCTCGTCCTCGCTGGCGCCGCGCGGCGCCGTCTCAGGATAGAGCTTGAGGAACGCCTTGGCGCCGGCCGCAGGATTGGCGAGCAGGAACTGCGAAGATTTACAGACCGAGCGGCCGAAGCCGATCAGGAGATCCTTGTCCTTCTCGAACGTCGCGGGCATCGCCATCAGGAACTGGCCGCCGACCATCGGAATCGTGGTCGGGCGCGGCAGATAGACCAGCTCGATGCCAGCGGCCTCGATCTGGCCGAAGCCAGTGTCGAAATAAGCCAAGGCATCGACGACGCCGCGCTGCAGGGCGACGCCGGCCGGCGTGCCGTTGCCGACCGCAACCCAGCTCACGTCCTTCTCCGGATCGAGGCCGAGCGCCTTCAGCACGTTCTTGGTGACCGGATATTCGGTGGCGCCAAAATCCGAGACGCCGATCTTCTTGCCCTTCAGGTCCGTGTAGCTCTTCAGCGCCGAGCCCGGCGGGACGGCGATGTCCCATTTGTAGGGATAGGTATACTGATAGAACAGTTTCGCGCCGCCCCATTCGCCCTTGGCGAGCAGCGGCAGCGCCGTCGATGGCACGCCGACGCCGATCGCCACCGTGCCGCGATCGGTCGCGACCTGGACGTTGGCATTGGTGCCGAGCGCCTGGACATCGAGCGAGAAGCCCTCCTGCGCATTGTAGCCGAGCGCCTCGCCGATCACGCAATTGATGACGGTGGCATTGAGCGCCTTGAGCCCGACGCCGAAGCGAATCTTGCGCGACTCCGCCGCAATCAGGCCGGCCGGCGTGCCGCTCATCAACAGCGCCGCACCGGCGCTGCTCTTCAGGAATGACCTGCGCGAAACCATCCTCTGCTCCTCCCTGTTCTATTTTTTCCGATTGGCGCCCCAGTGCACGACCTTCGCCTCGCACCAGCGTACGATCCCGTGCAGCACGATGCCGAGCACGCCGAGAATGATCAGCGCGGCGAACACGCCGGCGACATCCGAGACGGCCTGAGCCTGCGTGATCACGACGCCCATGCCGCGCTGGGCGCCGAGGAATTCGGCGACGATGGCGCCGAGCAGCGCATAGACCACGGCCATGTCGAGGCCTGCGAAAATGAAGGGCGCGGCGTTGGGCAGCTTGACGATGCGATAGGTCTCGAGCCGCGAGGCCGACAGCGAGCGCATCAGGTCGATGCGCTCGGGCTCGACGGCGCGCAGGCCGGTGAAGCTGTTGATGAGCACGGGGAAGAACGACAGCAGCGCCGAGATCGCGATCTTCGAGCCGTCGCCGAAGCCGAACCAGATCACGATCAGCGGCGCGATCGCCACCTTCGGCAGGCTCTGCAGCGCGAACGCATAGGGCATCACGAGCCGCTCGATCGCCTCGACCTCGGCCATCAGCGAGCCGATGACGAGTCCGAGCCCGACGCCGATGGCGCAGCCGACGGCGGCATTGCTGAGCGTGCTCCATAGCGGCAGGTAGTAGCCGAGCGAACTGGCGGGACTGACGGCGAGCCCGGACCACAGCGCTCGGACGACGGCTTCGGGCTTCGGCAGGATGTAGGACGGGATATTCAGCAGGTTGACCGCAGCGATCCAGCTCAGGATCAGCACGGCGAGGCCGATCCAGGCGATCGGCGATCCCAGGCTGATGCGGCGGCGTGAGCTTGCTGGCTTCTGCGATATGGCTGACGCGGCGATGTTGGCGAAATCAGTCATGGCCGTGCTCCTGGGCGTTGAGCAGCCCGCGGACCTCCTTGGCGAGCCGCGCATAGTCCGGATGCAGCACGATGTCGTCGAAGCTGCGCGGCCGCGGGATCGGCACATGGAGGTCGGCCAGGATGCGGCCGGGGCGCGCCGACATCACGATGACCCGGTCGGCGAGGAAGATGGCTTCCGAGATCGAGTGGGTGATCAGCAGGATCGTCTTGCGATTCTCCTGCCAGATGCGCTGCAGCTCGAGGTTCAGGCGCTCGCGCGTCAGCGCATCGAGGGCGCCGAACGGCTCGTCCATCAGCAGGATCTCGGGATCGCGCGCCAGCGCGCGGCAGATGCCGGCGCGCTGCTGCATGCCGCCGGAGAGCTCGTAAGGGTATTTGTCGCCGAAATCGGCAAGGCCGGTGACCGCGAGCAGACGCTCGATGCGGTCGCCCGCCGGCGCGTGCCTGCCACCGACGCGCAGGGGCAGCCGCACGTTGTCGCGCACCGTCATCCACGGCAGCAGGTTGGCGGCCTGGAACACGACGCCGACCTTGCGCGACGGTCCGGCGACGGTTTCGCCATCGAGCAGCAGCCGTCCCTCGCTGTAGTCGTCGAGTCCGGCGAGCAGGCGCAGCAACGTGCTCTTGCCGCAGCCTGAGGGACCGACGACGCAGACGAATTCACCAGGCTTGATGTCGAGCGAGATCCGGCTCAGCGCATGCACCGCAGCGCCCGAGGCCGACACATAGGTCTTGGACAGCTGGTCGATCGCGATCAGCACATCGTCCGGCGCGGCAGATGCGCGCCGGGGTGCATTGTCGACATCCATCATCAGCATGAGCGTCGTCCCTGGATTTGTCTTGCTTGTCGTTCATCGCCGCAGGCAGCCGGGCCGGGCCCGGCCGCCTTGTCGTCGCAAGATCAGGCCGCAGCCTGCACCGTCAGTCCGGCCGCCGCGACGGCGGCGCGGATCGCGGCCATTTCCTCGGCGCTCGGCGCATGCGTCGGCGGGCGCACCGTGGCGTCGCGAACGACGCCGGCGACCTGCATCGCGGCCTTCATGCGGCCATGCGCCTCGCCGGTCGGCTCGCCGCCGCCATACACCGCGTCCTTCAGCGGATCGATCATGGCCTGCAGCTTCATCGCCAGCTTGAGGTCACCGGCGGTGACGGCGGCGAACAAATCGTAGATCAGGTCCGGTATCAGCGAGGCAAAGCCGACCAGCGCGCCGTCGACACCCTGCACCATCGAAGCCAGCAGATATTCGTCGTGGCAGGTCAGCAGCGCCTTGTGCGGCGCCGCCGCGCGAATCGCCTTGAGGTCGCGGGCGTATTTGTTCATCTCGCGGGTGCCGATCTTGAAGGCCTGCACGTGGTCGAGCCGGGCGAGCTCGGCGAGCAGCTCGGAGGAGAACGAGGCGCGGGTCCAGGCCGGGTAGACGTGCACGATCAGCGGCAGCTTGGTCGCCTCGCCGATCGCGCCGAAATAGTCGAGGCAGTGCTCGCGCTTGAAGCCGAAGCGCAGCCAGTGATGCGGCGGCATGATGTCGAGCGCGGTGGCGCCGGCTTCCTTGGCCATCAGCGCATGCTCGATGCCGTCCTTGATGCCCTCGCAGACCACCGAGGAGATGGTCGGGCAGATGCCGCTGAGCGCCTTGGCGACGATGCGCGTCACCTCGGCGCGCTCCTTCGCGGTGAGGCTGAAGACCTCGCCGGTGTGGCCGTTGGTCATGATGCCGACGATACCGCGGCGCTTGCCGAGCCAAGTCGCGTAGCGCGACAGCTCGGCCTCGTCGATCGAGTGGTCGGCGTTGAAGGGGACGGCGATCGCCGGGATGATCCCCTTGAAATTGGTCATGACGCTCATATCGGTCTCCCAGGTGGTCGGTTCTGATGTCATCGGTTGGAAACGGTGGCGATGGCGCCGCCCATGGCTTCGAGCGCGCGCGACAGCTGCGCCGCGGCCCTGAGCAGCGGCGCCACGCCCATGCGTTCGAACGCCTCGGCCGACATGCGCATGGTCGGTGCCGCGACGCTGATCGCGGCGAGCGGCACGCCGTCGCGATCGATCACCGGCGCGGCCAGCACGCACAGCCCCGGTGCATTTTCCTGATTGGAGAGCGCGTAGCCGGCGGCCTTCACCTGGCGCAGGCGCTGAAGCAGCGCGTCGAGATCGGTGATCGTGGTCTCGGTGCGCTTGATGCGCGGCTGCGCCTCGAGCACCGCGATCTGCGTCTCCACCGGCAGCAGCGCGAGCAGCGCCTGGCCGACGGCGGTGGAATAGACCGGCGCGCGGCTGCCGATGCGGACGTCGACGCCGAGCCGGACAAGGCCGGCCTGGATGCGCTCGACATAGACGATGTCGCTGCCGTCGAGCACGGCGAGCGAGGCGGCCTCGTTCATCTCGCCGACCAGGCTGCGCAGGATCGGCCGCGCCTGGTCGCGCAGTTCGGAGCGCGCGATCGCGTTGAAGCCGAGGTCGAGGCATTTCAGCGTCAGGCGGAAGCGCCTGGTGTCGCCGACCTTCTCGATATAGCCGAGCATCAAGAGCGTGTTGAGCAGGCGGAAGGTGGTGCCCTTGTCGAGCGCGGCGCGGCGCGCGACGTCGGCGAGCACGAGCTCGGGCTCCTCGCTGGTGAAGGCGTTGAGCACCTGAAAGCCCTTGGCCAGCGACTGCACGACGCTTTTGCCAGCCTTGCTGTCCTCGTCCACTTGGAGGCTCCGACGTTTCCTGCTTGACGCCCGTCTTGACGGCGGGCATTTTGATCTACTATGGTTCGGATTGCGAACTATAGTTCGTATATTCAAACGCTGTTGGTGGCGCCTGTCAAGGGCGGACCGTCCTATTTGCGCATCTGCGGCGCGGGCGTTGGCGAGGGCGCAGGTGCGACTTGAAATCCGCCCGCACGGCATGATCTCTCCCCGACGCGCCGCCTGACTCGGCGCTTTGCAGGAGATCGGGCGCTTGAGCGTTGCATTCACCAAGGAAGAGAGCGCGGAGACGGCGGCGGAGACGCTGCTGCCGGACCGGCCGGTCTCGCCGCATCCCAATCTCGTCACCGCCGTGGGCCTGAAGGCGATCGAGGACCAGCTGCATCAGGCGCAGGCGGCCTATGAGGCGGCGCAGGCGATCGAGGACGTCAACGAGCGGCGGCGCGAGCAGGCGCTGCCGCTGCGCGATGCGCGCTATTTCGCGAGCCGGCTGCGGACCGCGCAGGTGATGCCGCCCCCGGCCTCGACCGACACGATCGCATTCGGCAGCACGGTGACGTTCCGGCGCGGCGATGGCCGCGTGCAGACCTACACGATCGTCGGCGAGGACGAGGCCGATCCGAAGCGCGGCATGATCTCCCATGTGTCGCCGGTGGCGCGGCTGCTGATCGGCAAGGCGGCCGGCGATGTCGTCGAGGCGTCGGGCCAGGAGATCGAGATCCTCGCGATCGCCTGAGGCGCGGCGCATCAGACGGGCGGGACCGATGCCGACGATCGGGATCATCTCCGACACCCACGGCCTGATGCGGCCGGAGGCGGAGCGATGTCTGGCCGGCGTCGATCACATCCTGCATGCCGGCGATATCGGCCGGCCCGAGATCATCGACCGGCTTCGCCTGCTGGCGCCGGTCACCGCGATCCGCGGCAACATCGACACGGCCGCGTGGGCGGAGGCCTATCCGCACACCCGGACGGTGGAGCTCGGCGGCCGCTCCTTCCATCTCGTGCACGACGTCCACGACCTGCAGATCGATCCGGCCGCGGCCGGCATCGACGTCGTCATTTCCGGGCACTCGCACCGCGCACGGATCGAGACCGTCGGTGACGTGCTCTACCTCAACCCCGGCAGCGCGGGCCCGCGCCGCTTCAAGCTGCCGGTCACGCTGGCGACGCTGCAGCTCGGCGCTGGCCAATTGTCGCCCGTGATTCACGAGCTGGTCACCGCCTGAGCAACGAACGCATCACGGCAAGACATTGCTCGGTCATCGCCGCGCCGCCCGCTCACAGCGTCACGAACGCCATGTGGGCCGCCGCCATCGTCAATTGTCCTTCAGCAGCCGCTCGATGTACTCCAGCTCGATCTGCGGCCGCGACGGATCGGCGGAGCGGCGGCGCAGCTCCTCGAGGATGCGGCGGACACGCTGCACGTCGATCTCGCCGGGGATCTTCTGCGACAGATCGTCGATGTCGCGGCTGGGCATCGGACGGCCGAGCGGATCGGTCTTCCACGCCTTGCGCGAGTCGCGGCCGGGCTGGTTGCCGGGGCCGTCGCCCGGCTGGTCGCCATCGCCCTGCTGCGCATTGGCCATCGCGTTCAGGCCCTTCTGCAGCGCATCGAGCGCCTTGCCCTGCGAGCCCGCGGCGCCCTCGGCATTGCCCTCGCCGAGCTGGTCGCCGGCATCGCCCATCGAGCTGTCGGCCTGGTCGAAGCTGTTGCCGTCGCCGTCCTGATCGCCGGAATCGGCCTGGTCGCCCGGCTGCTGGCCGTCCTTCTGACCATCCTTCTGGCCGCCCTTGTCCATGTCGATGCCGCGCTCGGCGAGCTTCTTCTTCAGCTCCTGCAGCCGCTTACGCAGCTCCTGCTGGTCCTGCTGAAGCTCGGTGCTGAGATAGCGCTCGAGCTCGCGGATGGCCGACGACTGGTGATTGACGCTCTGGTCGGACTGCTTGCCCCTGAGGCTGTCAGCCGAGTCCTGCATCGCGCGTTCCGCACGATCGAGATATTCGTCGAGCGGATCGGCCATCGCGGCGACGCCGCCGAAGCTGCACCCCAGCAGCACGCCGCCCGCCAGCAGCAGCGCGCGCCCACGCGGCCGGGCATCAACGGCGTGTCGTGATCGGCGCGGCACCGGCTTGATCCTGTCGGTCATGCGTCACTGCGCTCCCTTCGACTCGCGCCAGGCCCGCAGCTGCGAGCGCAGGCCCTCCTGCTGCCGGGCAATGTCCTCGAGCTCCTCGGGCGACGCACCACGCGTCTTGTCCCGCAGCTCCTTCGACTTCTTCAGAATGACCTCGACCTCCTTCGGCAGCGGCACCGGCGCCTGGCCGGACTGGTCGCGCGAGCCGCGCGAATTGCGCTCGCGCTTGGAGTCCTGGCCCTGCTTGAAGGTCTTGTTGCGTAGCTGGTCCTGCTTGCGGATGATGTCGGTGAGCTCGGCCATCATCTTGTCGAGCTCCTCGTCGCCCTGGCCGGGCTGCGCCGTCTGCAGGTTCTCCAGCATCTGCTTGAGCTGCTCGAGCAGCTCGCGCGCGCCGTCCTTGTCGCCGGAGCGCGACAGGCGCTCCATGCGGTCGATCATGTTCTGCAGGTCCTGCGGCCGCACCAGCTTGGTGTTGGGATCGAGCGGCCGCTGCGCCATCTGCGGGGTGTTGCGCAGCTGCTCGGCGAGCTGGCGCATGTAGTTGTCCATCGCCCGGCGCAGATCCTCGGCGAGCTTCTTGATCTCCTCGTCGCTGGCGCCGCGCTCCAGCGCCTGCTTCAGCGCGTCCTGGGCCGCGCGCAGCGCCTTGTCGACGTCGGAGATGTTGCCGTCCTCGATGGTGACGGCGAGCGACCACAGGCTCGCGACCACCTCGCGCAGCGCATCGTCGGTGCGGGCGGCCTCGAGCTGGCGGGTGACCGAATGCAGGCCGAGATACTGGCCGGGATCGGGCGTGAACATCTCCGGCGCGATCGCCAGCGCGTCGAGCGCGGTGAACACGTCGCTGTTGCGGTTGCCGTCGAGCGCGAGGATGCGCCGCTGCTCGATCAGCGCCCGCGCCAGCGGCTTGGTGAAGAGACGCTCGGGCAAACGGGTGTCGAACGGCTCGCTCCTGCCTTCGTTGCCGGCCTCGTCCTTGGCGGTCAGCGTGATCGTCACCTCGGCGCCCGCATAGGGATCTTCGCTGAGATCCTTCAGGGTCTGGCCGACGCCGTTGCGGGTCCGCGCATTCGGCAGCACCAGCGCGAACTCCGGCGGCTGGAACAGCGGCCGCGCCGCATGCGCATCCGCCGGCTTGGCTTCGGCGACGCGCGCAGTGACACGCGCCTTGGCTTCGGTGACGCCGTAATCATCCTCGAGCTTGTAGGACAGTTTTAGCGCGCCGCGCGCCTGGCGCTCGGGATCTTTGGCGAAGCTGATCACCGGGGGCTGGTCCGGGGTCGCCGCGAACGCCCATTGCGGCTGGCCGGAGGGCGCGCGGACATGCGCGGTGCCGTCAGCCTTGATGATGAAATGCTTCTCGGTGGTGCCCTTCGGCGCGGCCTCGCCGGCCGCGACCTCGGCAGGCGCTGCCTCGGCGACGCCGCCCGAGGTGATGACGTCGAGCGTGCCGCCGCTGGAGCGCACGATCAGCGTGCTGCCGGCCGGCACCAGGATCGGACCGCTCGACGGCACCGCGCCTTCCTTGTTGGCGGCGGAGAGGATGATCGGCGGCTTGGCGGTGTAGAGCGGCGGCTTGACCCAGGCATCGACGCGGATCGTCACCGGCGCCAGCACGCCGTTCCAGTCGAACGCCGAGGCGAGGCGCATCCGCCGCTCGTCGCCGGCGGCAAAAAAGGTCGCGACCAGCAGCACGACGACCAGCGCGCGCACGGCCCAGGGGTCGTGCAGCAGCAGCCGCGGCCGCGGCGTTCCGGCGCGGATCCGCTTGATCGAGGCCAGCGTGCGCTCGCGCTGCGCCTGCCACAGCGCGCGGGCGATCGGATCCTGCGTCGAGAGCGTATCGGTCAGCGCGGTCGCGGGCCGATGGGCGATGCCCGAGCCGCGATCGAGCCGGGCGAGGCCCTCGTCACGGCTCGGCCAGCGGAAGCGCAGCGCAGGCACCGCGGCACCGACGAGAAGCAGCAGAAACAGGGCGACGCCGACCGCGCGCGCCGGCAGCGGCAGGCCGAGCCAAAGCCCGGCCCAGGACACGATCAGGAACAGGCCGACGACCATCAGCAGCCGCGCCAGATGCGGCCAGCCATGCTCCCAGGCGATGGCCAATCGGGCCCGCTTCAGCGCCTGCGCCAGCTTCAGCCGCGCAAGGGCGTCGGGGGTGCTGCTTGCCGGCCCGGCCGGCTCGGGGGTCACACCGCTCAACAATCTCTCCAGGTTGCCCGGATCTTGACGCTAGCACAAAGGCGCCCGTGAGGCACCCGCTCCCCGGCACTTTCCCGCCTCACCGCCACGGTTCACACGCGAGTGTGACCGGCCGGGTTCCCCGGAAAGCTACGGCCACCGCACCGCGCCTCGCCTCAGCGGCTGACCCGGGCTACGATGAGGCATGACTGATCCAAAACCCAGGCTCCTCCCGTCTGCCCTTCCGCCAGGCGAGGCCGAGCTTGCCGAATGGCAGGCCCTCAGCCGCAAGGAGCAACTGGCCTGCTATCGCGCGGCGCTGCTGCATCCGGATTGCCTGCGCATCAGCACCGCGACCATGAGCGACATCTTGGCCGAGGCGCGACGACGCGCGCGCCACGATCGCCGCACCGACTGAGGCCGCGCGAAGCAAGTCCTGCAACTGTGCACAACGCATGGAATTCCGTTCTCGCGGCGTGATCCGCCCGAGCTTTGCGAAACGCGTCACCCTCTGGAGAAGCGAGGGCGCAGGGAAGACCGGGCGCCGGCCGGCGCCCATGGTCCGCGTGCAACAAAAAAGCACGCGGCAGAACCACAGGCTCAGCCGAGATCACCCGGCCTTCCCTGCGCGATGGTGTTACGACTTATACGCGATCTTCCCGGGGAACGGCTGTCTTGCCCCCGTCGCAGGCGACTCGTCATCGGCCTGCTTGGCATCAGCACCGCGATGCCAGAACCACGCGACTTCATCGTCGCATCGGGATCGTTCGTCCGCGCGAGCAAGCCCACGCTGCGCCCCAATGCGCCCACCGCATCCCGCACCCGACGTCCGTGACGACCGCGAAGCGCCCCCTCTGTGGGACGGGATGCGGGGAGTAAAGCATGATTTCGGATAAAGCGCAATAAGAATTCTGCGCCTCGGGCTCGGCCAAAGCTTGGCACGCCGACAAACCTGCTGAATTTGGCTGCTCCAAACGGCGAGCTGGCTCGAGATTACGACGCTGCGGGGTTGATTTTTCCGAACGGCGCGCCACAACATGCATGGAGCAGAGGAGCACGCCGAGATGTCGACGATCGTCGTTCGCGCGACCTGGGATCCAGAAGCCAGCTATTGGGTCGCCGAAAGCTTGGACGTGCCGGGCCTCGCCACCGGCGCGGCAACGCTCAACGAGCTGGCCGCCAAGCTTCCCGGCATCATCCAGGACCTGCTGGAAAGTCCCGACAGCTCCGATCTCACCGAGACCGAAATCCCCATCGAGATCATCGCCTCGATCTCCACCAAGGTGCGCGCCCACGTCGCCGCATGAAGAGCTTCACGCCCGAGCTCAAGAAGATCCTGCGCGAAGCGGGCTGCGAATTCGTAAGGCATGGACGCGGCGATCATGAGATCTGGCAAAGTCCGATCAACGGCCACCGCTTCGTCGTCGACAACGCCATTCCGTCGCGCCACCTCGCCAATGCCGTTCTGAAGCAAGCCGGATTGCCGAAGGCGTTCTGACGTCTATCGGCAACGCTCCTCACTAGTGCGACGATTTCAAAGGCTCTTCGCGTATGACGCCCAAAGATATTGCCGCTCTCACGCTTCAGGAACGGTTCGACCTCCTGACTGACCTCTGGGACAGTCTGGCCGCCGAAGGCGTGATGCTGACCCCAGTGCAGGAAGCCGAGCTCGCGCAACGGGCCGCCGCGCTCAGTTGCGCGCATGATGCATTGGAATGGACCAAGCCGCTGTTGGCCGAAGCCATCGCCGAGATCGAACGCGGCGAGGGCGTGCCGCTCAGCAAACTCGAGGCACAGCTCGACGCCGAAATGTATTCGGGCCCATCGCCATGCCGATGACCCGCCTCGCTGTCGCGCCGCTGCGCGCCCTGGCGTGCCTGCTGACCTTTGCCTTGGCCCTCGCATGGCCGGTGCAGGCTCCCGCAACAGATGCTTCGGCTCCCGCCACTGTTGAAATTATCAACGGACCGACGCCTGGCGAACTCGCGCTTCGCGCCCATGGGACGGTCGAACTCGCTCCGGAACTGATCGTCGAGGAGCAGCGCGACGACGGCAGTTTCGGGCGCGTTCTGGATCTCGATGGCGGCACGATGAAGC
This sequence comes from Bradyrhizobium sp. SSBR45G, assembly GCF_030159255.1. GTDB lineage: Bacteria > Pseudomonadota > Alphaproteobacteria > Rhizobiales > Xanthobacteraceae > Bradyrhizobium. The sequence goes on from NZ_BSCT01000067.1 coordinate 19,445, forward strand.
TGGTGGCGTCATGCGACCAGCGGGCCGGCAGCTGCGTGACGATCGACGAACGTGGCCTGCGGCCAGAGCCGTGGAGCGGCATGTCCTGCTCGGCTCAATGCAACGGAAACTGCGACCGGAATTATCCGCTGTCCGGTCGATTTCGCTTCGTGGTGATGTCGTGCGACGGCCGGACGAGGTTCGAGGGCCGGTCTTCGAACTGCCCCGGCCAACACATGGATCTCGCTTTCGCCGTCCTTGAGTGCCCCGCCGGAGCCAATTTAGTGCACCGTCACCGTAATCCCCGCTGTGGGGTCGATTCCGCTTCGTGGTGATGTCGTGCGACGGCCGGACGAGGTTCGAGGGCCCGGTCTTCGAACTGCCCCGGCCAACACATGGATCTCGCTTTCGCCGTCCTTGAGTGCACCGCCGGAGAGCCAATTTAGTGCACTGGACTGCACCCCTCAAGTGAGACACGATAATCTCAGTGACAGTGCGGTTGCCA
>NZ_BSCT01000068.1 GCF_030159255.1 Bradyrhizobium sp. SSBR45G
CGTGGCTGCCCCTCACCCCAACCCTCTCCCCGTGAAGAACGGGGAGAGGGAGCGCTCCGACATCGCCGCGCGGACGTTCTTCTCTCTCCTTGAGCACGCTGCTCATGGTCAATGTGCAGCGCCGCTCTCGGCGCTGGAGACTCCTGGAGAGGAGAAGTCGTCTGCTTCATCCGCCCGACACCGCCTTCGCCGGCTCGTCATCCTCATCATCCGCTTCCCGAACGACGTGGCGCGTGCGCACGACGGTGACGGTGCAGCTGGCTTCCGCGGCGACCTTGGCCGAGACGCTGCCGAGCAAGGAGCGCAGCACCGAGTCGCGGCGCGCGCCGATGATGATGTGGTCGACCTGGTTGACCTCGGCGAACTCGACCAGCGCGGCGGCCGGATCGACCGCTTCGAGCACGTGCACCGTCAGCCGGCTGGCGTCGAGCTTGAGCGGCGTCGCCCAGTGCTTGAGCGCGACCATGCGGTCGATGTGCTTGTTGTTGCCCTCCTCGTCCAGCGTACGGTCGATCGTCAGCCGGCCGAGCTTCAAGACGTTCACGCAGGCGAGCCGCGCCGCGGGCAGCGTCGCGAGAATGCGCTGGGCGGTGACGCGCAGCGCGCCGTTGAGCTCCTCGCCGCCCTCGGAGGTGTCGATCGCGACCGCCACGATCGGGCTCGCGGCGATCTGCACCGCGACGTCGGATGCCTTCTGCTCCGGCTGCACGAGGCCACGGTTGAAGCGGCGGCGCCAGACGGTCGTGATCGGATCGCGCTTGACCTTCTCCGCGCGCGCCGTGAGCTTGACCTGGTCGGGATGGCCGAGATCGAAGGCGAGCTGCGCCGCGGTCGGGTAGCGCCAGACCGGCTCGATCTCCAGGCAGCGCAGCACGATCTCCTGCAGCCACGGCGGATAGTCCGGCTTCAATTGCCGCGGCGGATACGGATCGCGCCAGAGGCGCCGGCGCATGCCGCGCAGGGTCTCGGTCTCGCCGAACGGCCGCACGCCTGTCGTGAAAAAGTACAAGAGCACGCCGAGCGAAAAGATGTCGCTGCGCGGGTCGCTGCGCGTGCCCATCATGCGCTCCGGCGCCATGTAGGGCGCGGTGCCGTAAGGCAGGCGGAATTCCTCCTGCAGGAGATCCGGCAGGTGCTTGTGGCACGACAGGCCGTAGTCGATCAGCACCGCCTCGCCCGAGGGACGGAACATGATGCTCGACGGCTTGATGTCGTGATGGATGACGTGCTGCCGATGAATGTCGGCCAGCGCAGTCGCGATCTTCGCGACCAGCACGCGCGCCTCCTCGTAAGGAAGCGGCAGCTCCGGCAGCCGCTTGTACAGCGTCTCGCCCGGAATCTGCTCGATCACCACATAGGCCTGGGTGGCGAAATCGCCGGTGCCGAAACAGGCCGGCGCGTGCGGCCCCGACAGTTTCGGCAGGATCATCTGCTCCATCTCGAAGCTGACGATCGCCGCGGGGTCCTCGCCCTCGGAGACGCGCGGCACCTTCATCAGGATCGGACGCTCGATGTCGGGACGGGTCACGCTCCACAACGTCGCCATGCCGCCGGAATGCACGCAGTCGCCGACCGTGAAGCCGTCGATGACGACGCCCGGCTGAAGCTTTGATCGTGGCATGCTCTAACGCCCCATCGAGAGCCGCTGCGCCAGCCAGGGCGGCAGGCCGTTGTCGCGAATACGCTGCGCCGCTGCCTCGACGTCATACGGCACACGGCAATAGGTGATCTCGCGCGTCTTGGTGTCGAAGGTGACGAAGCAGGCCGCCGGATCGCCGTCGCGCGGCTGGCCGACCGATCCGACCACGGCGAGCCACTGGCGGCCGCGCAACAGCTGCACCGGCATGTTGGCGGTGGGCGTGAAGCTGGTCATCTTGGCGGTCGCCGACATCGAATACAGCGCCGGACGGTGGATGTGGCCGCAGAACGTCACCTGCGCCTCGGTCGCGATCATGCTGCGTGCGGCGTCGGCCGAGGTCTGCACATAGCGCCAGCGCGGCGGGCTCGACGCCTCCGAATGCACGAACAGGCGGTCATCGTCACCGACGCTCATCGGCAATTCGGCGAGAAAACGCCGCTGCTCGGCGCTGAGGCGTCCACGCGTCCACTCCATCGCCGCCTGCGCCTCGGAATTCATGCTCTCGCTCACGGTCGACACCGCATTATCGTGGTTGCCACGCACGGCGAGCCCGCCATTGGCAACCATCTCCATGACCGTATCGACCGACCATTCCGGATCGGCGCCGTAGCCGACGATGTCCCCGAGGCAGATCAGGCGCTCGGCACCACGGGCGCGCGCCGCCTCCAGGCAGGCCGCAAAGGCCTGCCGATTGGCATGGATATCCGTGAAGATCGCCAGCAGCACCCGTTGTCCTCCGACCACACCGTACAGGCGGGCTTCGCACGGAATTTGAGCAACATCAAACCGGTTTGAGCAACATCAAAACGTCCGTGGGCAAGAGAAGCAAGGGCGCCCCACCAGCGACACGCCGCATCAGCGGCACGACCGACACGCGACACGACGACGTGTTCCCGCGGCGGATCCCGCCCGGGCCATGCGATCGGTGTGCCCTCGAAAAGCGAGAGGGCGCGGGGAATGCCGGGTGAAGGCCTCACCCATGGCCCGCCTGCAGCAAAAAAAGCAGGCGGCAGTCACCACAGGTTCAGCCGAACATCCGGCATTCCTCGCGCGACGGTGTTAACGCTTATATCGTGATCTCCCCGGTGCGCCGGCTTTCTGGCCACCGTCGCCGCCCGGATCATCACCAGGCAGCTTGGCATCAGCGTCGGGATGCCAGGACCACACGACTTCGCGTCCGCCGACCAGCGCTCGTCTCACGCCGGCCCAACGTCCATCGCATCTCCACCCCACGTGTCGTGACGATCGCGCGCTACGTCCCTCTGCTCGGGGCGGGATGGCAGCATATAAGCACGATTTCTGAAAAAAGGAAATAGAAAAATTCGGCGAGGGCCGGACGGCGCGGTCCGCCGAGCCCGCCTTGGGCTTACCCGCCCTGACTTCCGGACTGCGTCAATTGGAATTCTTCGATCGCGTTCCGAGCCGCGACTTCGTCCAACGGCGCGAAATCGACCGGGCCCGGGTTGTCGCTTCCGGATGAGGCCGCCGAGGTGACCAGCGCACCAGCGATACCACCGACCATCGCCCCTGCGGCGACCGCCTTGGACCGCTTGCTGGGCTGGACCAGGAAGTACGACACGCGGCCATTCTGGGTGATGATGTCGGTCTTCGTCTCCCCCGCAAACATCGTCTGCGTGGCACCAAGCTGATGACGCCCCGCGGGAACATCAATCTGGATGTAAGTGCCGATCTTCAGCTCCCCCATTGGTGCACCGTCAAGCGTCACATCGCAGATGGTGCCTTGAAAGAGCAGGCCCTTCTTTTGTGAGGCCAGCAGGACGACGCGGGATTTTCCAGCCAGCGGCTGCGCGATCCTCGGCGTCGTGGCCGCATAATCCGTCCCGACCTTGTCGGTCACGCATCCTGTCAACAGCAACGCGGCCACGCATGGCCCTGCCCAACGTCCGAACATCATGCCCCCCAAAGACCGCGTTCCCTGGACCATGTCGACAATCGGAAGGGCTCTGGAATGCAACGATCGCATGAGGTCCAGATCCTTCACACTATCGATCTTGTCACGCCCCTTCCAGCCCGAGGACACAGCCTGGACCAGTCCTGCCATTACGCTGATAGTTGCACTTAGCTCCGGCCAATATCGGCCACCTGGCGTCTTCAGTCGATGGCACAGCCACCTGCACGTCGTGTTTGCCTCACCCTTGGCCGGCGTCCATCGCATCCCAGCTTCACGTGTCATGACGATCGTGCCTGGCATTGATAGCTGACATCTCACGATGTGTCATGAGCCGCGCACTGGAGCAATCCCCAGTTGTTCGCCCATGAATGCATGTTATCGTTCATCGACGGGACGACCGTGGCGGCTTTGTCCATCAGCGGTGGAGGACCGACGAACAGATATTGACTGGAGAGGCGCGGCAGTCGGCGCTGACTCCGTCGCGCGGCCAGCACCCGTAAAGGTAGCATGTCGGCGCGACGCACCATCATGGGACAGTTCGATTGCTGCATCTGGCGCCATATGCTACATCTTGTAGCGGTAACACATTGTCATGCGCTAGACGCCTCGGACAGCAATCAACCCGGATTGATCACGCGCATTGATCACCCCTGTGACGCAACGCGGGCGTGGTACCGCATGCCCATTCCGGAAGACCGATGAACAGCCCCGTCGCCCTGTCGAATCTGGCCGCCATCACCCCCGAGCTCGACGCCCTCGCGGCAGAGGCGATGGACGAGTGGAAGGTCCCCGCCGTCACGATCGCCGTGGTGCAGAATGGCGAGACCGCTCTTCTCGGGGCCTATGGTCATCGCGACGCCGAAGCCGGCCTGCCGGCGACACCGCAGACCCAGTTCACGATCTGCTCGATCACCAAGACATTCACGGCCACCGGTCTTGCGATGCTGGTCGGCGACGGCCGGCTCGACTGGGCGAAGCCGGTTCGCGACTATGTTCCGGAATTCCGCCTGCATGATCCGGTCGCAACCGAGCGCGTCACGGTCCGTGACCTGTTGTCCCATCACAGCGGCCTGCCCCGGCACGACTGGGTCTGGATGCCGGGCGGGTTGTCGCGCACCGAGATGCTGGCCGCGATGCGCCACATCGAGCCGAGCCGCGACATTCGCACCAGCTGGCAATACAGCAATCTCGGCTACAACGTCGCCGGCCTCGTCACCGAGCGGATCAGCGGCCAGAGCTGGGAGGATTTCATCCGCAGCCGCATCACCGATCCGCTGCAGATGACGGTGTCGATGACCGTCGACGATCTGGCGCAGGCGGAGGATGCCGCCACGCCCTATATCGTCCATCGCGATGAGCGCAGGCCAACGAAGCTCTGGCCGTTTCACGCGGCCGCCGCCGCCGGCATCAACACCTCGGCCGCGGCAATCGCCAACTGGATGACATTCCTGCTCGCCGAAGGCGAGTTCGCGGGCCACCGGCTGCTCGACGCAGCGCTGATCCACGAGATGCAGGCCCCGCGCGTGCTGTCGTCCGGACCCGAACGCGAGTTCGGCCATGTTCATTATGGGCTTGGCTTCGTCACGACCACCTATCGCGGCGAGAGGATCGTCGGACATTCCGGCGGCTGGCTCGGCTGGAGCACGCTGATGCGGCTGGTCCCCGAGAGGAAGCTCGGCGTTGCGGTGTTCTGCAACGTCTCCGGCGCTCCCGTTCCCGCCATCCTGATCAACCGCGTGATGGACCGCGTCTGCGGCAAGGAGCCCGTGCCGTGGCTCGAGCGGCTGCGCGATCTCCGGCGCAAGGCGCTGGCGCAGGCCGAGACCGACGAGCAGACCCGTCTGGCCGCGCGCAAGTCCAACGCTCCGCCGGCCCATCCGCTGCCGGACTATGCCGGCAGCTATCAGCACCCCGGCTACGGCCCGATCACCATCACGGCGGCGAGCGACGCGCTGCACTGGGCCTACCGGTGTTTCCAGGGCCCGCTCGAACATCGCCACTTCGAGACCTTCGAGACTCCGCAACTGCCCTATGATTTGAACCCCGACCGTCTGGCGCTCTCGTTCCACACCGACCGCGACGGCAACGTCGCCAGCCTCTCGGCGCAGTTCGAGCCTTTGGTCGCCGACATCGTGTTTCAGCGCGCGCCGGGCGGCGACTGCATGGACCCGGCCTTTCGCATCGCCTGCGCCGGCCGCTGGCAGCACGGCGCAACGACGCATGTCGTCACGCTGCAGGATGACGGCGAGCTGACGCTGAAGTCCGACCTTCAGCCGCTGTATCACCTTCGGCCCTACCAGGGCGGCATCTTCAGCATCGTCGAGCTCGAAGGATTCCGCCTGGAGTTTCGCCGCGGTGCCACCGGCACGGTCGACGAGCTGGTGTTTCATCAGCCCAACGGCACGTTCGTCGCCGTACGGATGGAAGCCGATCCCGCGGCGGCTTCGGCAGGATCATCTGGTCCATCTCGAAGCTGACGACCGCGCGCGACGTCATCGGGATCGACCGCAGTCTCTCCCCGTCATTGCGAGCGCAGCGAAGCAATCCAGAATCCCTCCGCAGAGACAGTCTGGATTGCTTCGCTGCGCTCGCAATGACGGAGTCCGCCGGACGAGCGGAGGACATGCGCTCCTACCGCAACAACACCTCGAGCAGGTTGGCAAGCCGCGCAGCGGCGAGCGCGGCCTGCTTGCGGGCCGTCTCGCGGGCGTTGGTCTCGTACTCCCGGGTCAGTTCGGCCGGCTGCTTGTCGGTCCGCACCGGCGCGGCGTAGGCGGAGGTCTTGGCGAGCTCGAAACTCTCCTGCGCCCAGGTCGCGGGGTCGATGATCTGCGCCTTGCCGGCATCCGCCGTCACGCTCGACAGGCCGCCATGATCGGCATCGAAGATCGCGCCGAACACCGTCGAATAGCCGCCGAAGATGCCGTCCCAATAGGCGTGAAGCGCCAGCGTCTCGCCGTTCGCCGCGACGACCTGCACCTCGTTGCCGCCGCGGTCGCCGCCCTTGTCCGGCAAGGCGGCCGAATAGCGCGCGATGGCGTGCAGCGGCTGGTGGAGATCGCCGACCAGATGGATCAACCAGCTGAGGCTGTACGAGCGCAGCGGCTCGGACGCGTCGGTGTTCGCCGGCAGCTTCGCGATCATCAGCTTGAGCTGGGATACCGCATCCACCGCGTCCGGGCGCGGCAGCGGCGTCTCATCGGCCGAGAACAGCGTGTCCTTGTAGTGCCAATAGGCGTGCTTGAGGTGGCCGTAGGGCACCAGCTGCTTTGCCGTCGAGTCGGTCACCTGATCGTCGTAATAGTCCGGCTTCATCTTGATGTCGTCGGGCCAGGTCGCCGCGTGCACGAAGGCGTAGAGCTTTTCCTGGCCCGGAGGCGCCCCGGCGATCCAGTCGGCATAATCGGGGTTGAGCTTGAGCAAGGCATCCGCCCTGTCCCTGGCCGCGGGCGTGAGCTTCTTGTAGGCCACATAGGCAATCTGCATGTGGCCTTCGTCCCACCAGGCGAGAGCCTGTCCCGCCGGCCACAGCACCGCAACGGTCAATGCCATCGTCAGCGCCCGCATCGCAATGCCCTCTTGAGATCGAATGAATCGAGATCGAATGAATCGGACAAGATCGATCGCCGTCACCACCAATGCGCCGCAGCCTAGCGCGCGCGGACGGACTTGGCAATTTCAGCGTCGCACGCCGGTCGAGACGATCGTGGCGGCCGGGCAGCCGTCACGATCTCGTCATGATGGGTGGCGTCATGTATCACGGCAACGAACATGCCGCGTCACTGCGTCGCCCGGATGAGCGGACGCAGGCTGTCGCTCTTCCCCGGCTGCAGGCTGTGTCGCACGCTCTCTCCACGTCATTGCGAGCGCAGCGAAGCAATCCAGAATCGTGGGCGGGACCCTGGATTGCTTCGCTGCGCTCGCAATGACGGAGCAAGCGGAGACAGCGGAGAACGTCGGTATCAGCACGCGCGTAGCCGGACGCCGCTGCGGCCTTCGCCCTGCGGGCGCAGGCCTTTGCTCATCCGAGCTGCGATTCTGCGGTGTCGGCGGCTCATTTGCCGTCGATGAAGCTGCGGACCTTGTCCACGGTCTGCGCCGGCTGTTCTTCCATGATCCAGTGTCCGGAGCCGGTGATGATGCCGCCCTGGACGTTGCTGCCCACGTTGCGAATGACCGCGGCCTGCTGATCGCCGAACGACTTCTCTGCGCCGAGGGCCAGGATCGGCATCGGCAGCTTCTTCTCGGCAAACACCTTGTTGTCCTTTGCATCCTGGTTGAACGCCGCGAACTGCTCGAAGGCATAGTGCATGTTGCCGGGCCGCGCATAGAGCTTGGCATAATGGTTGCGCGTGGCCTCGTCGATCTTCTTCGGGTCGGCAGACAGCTCGTTGTAGAAGCGGTCGAGATAGATCCGTTCGCGGCCCTTGACGAGCCGGTCGACATCGGGTCCGCGGAAATTGAAATGCCACAGCAACGGGCTCTTCAGGATCTCGTCCCACGGCCCGATGCCGGGCAGCGGCGCGTCGATGACGACCCATTTGGTGATGCGGTCGGGATATTGCGCGGCGAGCGCGTAGCCGACCATGTTGCCGATGTCGTGCGTCACCAGATCAGCCTTCTGGACGTTGAGCTTGTCCATCACCATGGCGATGTCGACGCCTTGCGTCTTCTTGTCGTAGCCGCCGGCCGGCTGCGACGACAGACCCATCCCGCGCAGGTCGGGAACGATGACGGTGTGGTCCTTGTAGAGCGCCTTGGCGAGCGGCGCCCACATATCGCCGGTGTCGGCGAAGCCGTGCAGCATCACCACCGCCGGTCCCTTGCCGCCGACGCGGACATGCAGCGTCGCGCCGTTGACGGTGATGGCCTGGGTCTTGAAATCCGCCGGAAACGGCTCGATCGCAGAAGCCGGCGACACGCCGAGCATCGCCGCCATGCACGCCAGCAGGGCGGAGACCAATCTGGCTGTCCACCTGGATGTCACGGATATGCTAACAACGCTCATGCGCGACCCCCGCGGAGTTCTATATCGATAGGTACAATAGTCTCCGCAATGCACCAGCCGAGTCAAGCTGAATATCGATGAGGAACCTCTCCATGCCGATCGGACGGCCGCGCGAATTCGACACTGAAACGGCCCTTGAGCTGGCGACCGCGCTGTTCTGGCGAAAGGGCTACGAAGGAACGTCGCTCTCCGACCTGACCGAGACGCTGGGCATCACACGGCCGAGCCTCTATGCCGCATTCGGGAACAAGGAGGCCTTGTTCAGGCGGGTGCTGGAACGCTACGAGGCCAAGGCAGGCGCCTACCGGACCAAGGCGCTCAAGGCGCCGACGGCGCTTGAGGTCGCGCGGCAGCTGCTGGAGGGCGCGGCGGAGCTCCACGGCGACAAGGCAAATCCGGTCGGTTGCCTCGGCGTGCATGGCGCGCTGGCGTGCAGCGACGACGCCGCCATGATCCGCCGGGAGATGAGTGCGCATCGCATCGCCGGCGAGGCGGCGATCCGCCGGCGCCTGACGCGGGCCAAGGCGGAGGGCGACCTGCCCGCCGATGCGAGTCCTTCGGATCTCGCGCGTTATCTTTCGGTGGTGCTGTACGGAATGGCCGTGCAGTCCGTCGGCGGCGCGAGCCGTGCCGAACTACGCCGCGTCGCGGCGATCGCGCTCAGGCAATGGCCCAAAGGCGCGCGTTGATAGCGCCCTATAGCGCCTTGGCGTCATTGACCTGGGCAGGCGTGCGAGACGATCGAGCCGGCCTCATCACTGCTCGTCCTTCGGCGGCATGCGCGGCGGCAGCAGCGGCGTGAACGACACGCCGTCGCCGGCCTTCTGGGCGGCCTTGAACTCGCCGCTGGAGGGATCGCCGCCGGCGGTCTCGATGATCGTCCGCGGCAGGATGTATTCGCGCGCGGCGTCGATGACGCCGCCGTCGCCGGTGCCGAAATCGGCGGCGCGGCCGCCCTGCGGGTGACCGGCGGCGATCTGGTCGGCGGCGTGCTGCGCCTTCTCGGCAAGCTTGTCGCTGTAGGGGATGCGGTAGGCGCGCGGCACGCCGCTCGGGCGGTTGTCGTCGTCGAGCGTCTCGACCCAGAGATAGACCGCGCCGGGATCACCCTCGACGGTGTGCGGATCGACGATGCGCACATGCAGCAGCTTGAAGCTCGGCGGCAGCCGGTCGACGCTGGCCCAGCCGAGCAGCCCGCGGGCGCCGACGAAGCTGCCGACATAGAACGCGCTGGTGACGATGACCGCCACCGCCTTGGCCTGCCAGGGCAGCCTGGCATAGACCAGCACCAGCAGCAGCAGCGCGCCGATCAGCGCGTAGCATACGGATAGCGTGACGATGACGCTCTGCAGATTGCTCGTCATGTTACCCGTCATGGCCGGAGCATCCTGACGCCGGTCTTGGGATCGAGGTCGGCGCCGTTGCGCCAATTGCTGCGGAAGGTCTCCAGCAGCGATTTCGGCCGCCGTTGCACGTCGATCACCTTGCCTTCGGCGTTGAGCTTGAAGCGCAGCGCCGTCTTCTCGTCGCCGGAATGATCGAGCACGACCTTGTCGTCGAAGATCACCTGCGCCGTCGGGTTCAGCTTCTGCACCTTCACCTTGGCCTCGACCGGCTGGCCGCTGACGTTCTGGAAATGCGAGATGTTGACGGTGTACTCGCCGGCGACGATGCCTCGGATCGTCACGATCTCCTCGCGGATCGCCGAGGGGATCTTCAGGCCGTTGACCAGGATGAAATCGTTGGCGCCGCCGCGGTCGTCGCGGTCGAGCGTGAGGAAGCCGGCCTCGCGATGCCGGTACCAGGCGATGTTGCCGACGGGATCCTGCACGAACAGATCGAGATCATCGGGATGGTTGTCGGGCCAGTCCATCGTGATCAGGAACTCGGCCTTCGAGTCGACCTTGCCGTCCTTGGCGTCCGGCGAGATCGCGAGCACCGCGATGAAGAAGAAGAACGCGACGATCTGCAGCGCCTTGAACAGCATGACGCTGAACGGGTCGAACTGCTCCTCGCGCGGATAGAGTCCGAAATCGTCCATCATGCGGCCTGCTCCGGCGCGCGATCCATCGCGCGCTCGAGCCGCGGCGTCACCCGCGTCTCGGTGAGCATGACCGCCTCGGAGAACACGCGCCCCGTCGCCGCATCCAGCATGTAGTACTGGATGCGCACCAGGATCGAGCCGACGAGGCCGGCGAGCGTGGTGTACATCGCCACCGCCATGCCGTCGCTCATCAGCCCCATCGACGATTTCATCGCCAGCTTGTCGTTGACGTCGAGGCCGGCGATCGGCGCCAGCATGATGATGAAGCCGATGATGGTGCCGAGCAGGCCGAGTTTCATCAGCGTGTCCGAGGCGAAGCTGCCGAAGCCGTTGGAGCCGCGCAGGCGGTCGGCCAGGGTGCGCAGCAGCAGCGTCTGGTCGAGGCGCCCTGCCCCTTGCGTCTCAGCCTTGGTGACGAGGCTGCGGATGTGGTTGGTGACGAGCCCCGCGGGCAGCAGCCGCGCATCGGCATCGAGCGCCCGCGCCGCGTCCGGGCCGATCAGGACGGCTCGGCAACGCCTCGTGGCATCCGCCTCGCGGGCGATCGCCCGCGTCCGCCAGAAGCAGTGGCAGCAGGTCAGGACGTAGAGCACGGCCACGACGCTCGAAATATAGGTGCGGTCCGAGGTGACCATCAGATGGAAATAGCCGTAGCGCGCCAGCACCACCGCGGCGAACACCGTCAGGCCGGTGAAGATCATCCAGAGCAGCAGCGGCCCGCGCTCGGCCCTGTCCGCCGCCGGTTCCACCACCTCAGCACTGCTGACGACGCTCATGCACGAACTCCCCGATGGCTGCGCCCTGTTGCATTCAGCGCTTCGACATCGAAGTTAAGCAGAGCGGCGGAACCGCGTCCAAAGACATCTGCCTCGATGCCCTCGGGAAATTTTCCCAACGTTGCGCTTGCTGCAGTGCATTTGCTTGGCGGCGCTCCAACCGGTCGTTACGCTGCGGCAAACGCCGTGGAGGATCGCATGCGCCTCGTGCTCCAGCTGATCGCGCGCCTTGCGCTGATCGTTCTGCTCTGTCTGGCGGCCGCAGCGCTGTGGGTCACCGTCGATGCCTACCGCAGCGTCGACCGCGCCACCGCGGCGTCAGCCGATCGCGTTTCGCAGGCGCTGGAGGCGTTGTATTGGCGCGAGCTGCTGCTGCGCAGCAACCGGACGCGCGACCACCTGCTGCCGGTGCCCGATTGGCGCACGACCGAGACGATGAAGCTGATCGCGCCGGGCATCTGCGTGCAGTTCAAGCCGGAAGCGGCCTTTGAAAAGCCGCTGTGCGGCCAGAGCAAGGGCCTCGGCGCCGCGCCGCCGCGCTGGTTCTCAGGTCTGGTGGCGGCGATCCTCGGCGATCATGCCGCGGTCGCGCAGGCGATCAGCGCGCGCGCCACGACGGCAGGGACCGTATCCGCGATCGCCGATCCGGATGCCGCGATCCAGCTGGCCTGGCTGCGCATCCAGGACAGCTTTGGCGTGGCGCTCGCGATGGCGATCGCCATCGGCGTGCTCGCGTCGCTGGCGATCGCGCATGCGCTGGCGCCGGCGCGCAGCATCGTCCAGGCGCTGCAGCGGATGGCCGAGGGCGATCACCGCCCCGCATTGCCGCGCTTCCGCTCGATGGAGCTTGCGATGATCGGCCGCGCCGTGTCCGAGCTCGGCGACCGGCTGTCCCGGGCCAATGAGCAGCGCGCGGCGCTGACCGAGCGCCTGCTCGACATCCGCGACGAGGAGCGCCGCGCGCTGGCGCGCGAGCTGCACGACGAGTTCGGGCAGAACCTGACCGCGATCCTCGCTTTCGCCTCGACCATCGAGGCCGCCGGAAACGGCCGCAAGGACCAGGTGGCGCAGGACGCGCGCATGATCACGCAGTCGGTCACGCATCTGATGGCCTGCCTGCGCGGCACGCTCAGCCGCCTGCGCCGCCCGCTGACCGAGGAGCTCGGCCTCGCCGCAGGCCTCAAAGCGCTGACGGAGAACTATCAGCATGCGGCGCGGCCGGCGATCCGGCTCGACCTGCACGGCGATCTCGCCGACATCCAGGGTCCGGTCGCGGTGACGGCCTATCGCATGGCGCAGGAGTGCCTCACCAACGCGTTGCGCCACACCAGCGCGAGCGAAGTCTCGCTGCGCGTCGAGCGCCGCTCCGGTCCTGACGGCGCGCTGCTGATCTGCATCGAGGATGACGGCGGCGGCGATGCAGCCCAACTGGCGCAATCGGACGGCTTCGGCCTCACCGGCATCCGCGAGCGTATCGCCGCGGTCGGTGGCTCGCTGTCGATCGGCCCCGCCGCGCGCGGGCTCAGCGTCTCCGCAACGATCCCGCTGGCGGCCTGAGATCATCGCGATGTCCGAGCCGACAGGCATTTCGATTCTGCTGGTCGACGACCATCCGGTGGTGCGCCAGGGCTATCGCCGCGTGCTGGAGAGCCAGGACGGTTTTCGCGTCATCGCCGAGGCCGACAGCGCCGCGGCGGCCTATGCCGCGTTCAAGGCGCATGCACCCGATGTCGTCGTGCTCGACATCTCGATGAAGGGCGCCAGCGGGCTGGAGGCGATCCGCAACATCCGCGCCCGCGACAACCGCGCCTGCATCCTGGTGTTCTCGATGCATGGCGAGGCGCCGCTGGTGAAGGCCGCGTTTGCGGCCGGCGCGAGCGGCTTCGTCACCAAGAGCAGCGAGCCGGCGGCGCTGGTCCGCGCCATCCGCATGGTGACCCGTGGCGAGCGCGCGCTCAGCGACGACGTCGCTCATGTGCTGGCGGCCGATAGCCTCGACCCGATCCAGACCGTGCTGGACCGGCTCGGCGAGCGCGAGATCGAAATCCTCCGCCAGCTCGCCTCGGGCCTGACCACCGAGCAGATCGCCGCGAACCTGCATCTCAGCGTCAAGACGGTGCAGAACTATCATTACCTGGTGAAGGCGAAGACGGGCTTGCAGACCGACGCGCAACTGGTGCGGCTGGCCGTCACCAGCGGTTTGACCGATCTGTAGCGGAGCCCCCCGCACGCCGCTCGTTGCCAAGCGAGTTGTCTCAACCCGTCATTGCGAGCGCAGCGAAGCAATCCAGAGTCGAGCCCACCACCCTGGATTGCTTCGCTGCGCTCGCAATGACGTGGTGGGAAATCGCCGCCACACGGCCATCCACGCCCGCAGCAAGCGCTCACCGACGGGGCTCGTGCCCGTCGCCGATCGCGTACGCTATCTGGCCTGAAGCCCGCGCAGCAGCAGAGTCAGCACCGCATCGACGCGGCCCGAGCACGTGCATTCGCCCCACTCGTCGGCATGAGCGGGGTGATGGAAGCTCCTGGTCGCATCGAAGATGGCGCATGCCGCGGTTTTCGGATCGGTGACGTGGAAGGTGCCCTGCGCGACGCCTTCGGCGATGATGCCTTCGACCTGGGCGATCAGGTCCTGCTTGTGCGCCTTGACCACCGAACATGCCTCGCGCGCCAAGGTCAGATAGGTCGCGAACATCTCGGGATCCTCGCAGACGCGCTTCTGCTTGGCGCCGAACAGTTCGCGCAGCCAGCGCTCCAGCTTGGCCGGCGCCGGTCCCGGCTCGGCGGAGATCTGCGCCAGCGGCGCGCTGACCCGTTCGAGCCAGCGCCGCGCCACCGCTTCGCGCAGCGACGCCTTGCTCGGAAAGTGACGGTAGACGGAGCCGTGGCTGACATCGAGCGCCCTCGCGACGTCGACGACCGTCGCTTTGGCGAGCCCGTAACGGCGCAACACGTCCTCGGTGACTTCGAGGATGCGCTCGGATGTCAGAACCACGGCCTCATTCATGCGTGCACCATATCGGCATCATCAGCATGCGCCTTGATCTGGATCGCCTCGGCCGATTTGGCCGACGACACCACGCGCAGCTTGGCGGCCTGCGCCTCCAGATGACGGGCGATCTGGAGATTCAGCCAGTCCTGAAATTGTGAGTGCAACAATCGCTTTTCAATCTTCATCGAAGCGGTCCTTCGAGTATGAAACCGCTGAACCCATGGTCAGACAGTGTAAGTTGGTCTTAAGCACGATGGCAGGTGGAACATACACCATCGCGCTGACAGATTTCAATATCTGTCAGCGCGATTTCAAGAAATTTTACCTGGATACCTCAAACTCGCGCGTGTCGCAGCGCAACGGCGCCGTTTGTGTCGCCCCGGCGGCTCTGGTAGAGCACGGCGTAAAATGTTCGCGGCGCCGGCCTGATGCCGATTCCGCCCCCTTCCCCGCTCGGAGAGCCGTCGATGATCCCCCGCTATAGCCGTCCCGAAATGACCTCGATCTGGGAGCCGCAGACCCGGTTCAAGATCTGGTTCGAGATCGAGGCGCATGCGGCGGACGCGCTGGCCGAGCTCGGCACGATCCCGAAGGACGCGGCCAAGACGATCTGGGCCAAGGCCAAGGACGCCACCTTCGACGTCGCCCGCATCGACGAGATCGAGCGCGAGACCAAGCACGACGTCATCGCCTTCCTGACCCATCTCGCCGAGATCGTCGGCCCCGAGGCGCGCTTCGTGCACCAGGGCATGACGTCGTCCGACGTGCTCGACACCTGCCTCAACGTGCAGCTGACCCGCGCCGCCGACCTGCTGCTCGCCGATCTCGATCGCGTGCTTGCAGCCCTGAAAAAGCGTGCCTTCGAGCACAAGATGACGCCGACGATCGGCCGCTCGCACGGCATCCATGCCGAGCCGGTGACCTTCGGCCTCAAGCTCGCTTACGCCTATGCCGAGTTCTCCCGCGCCCGCGACCGCCTGGTCGCCGCCCGCAAGGAGGTTGCGACCTGCGCCATCTCCGGCGCCGTCGGCACCTTCGCGCAGATCGATCCGCGGGTGGAGGAGCACGTCGCAAAGGCGATGGGCCTGTCGCCCGAGCCGATCTCCACGCAGATCATTCCGCGCGACCGCCACGCGATGTTCTTTGCCACCCTTGGCGTCATCGCCTCCTCCGTGGAGCGCCTCGCCACCGAGGTCCGCCATCTGCAGCGCACGGAGGTGCTGGAAGCCGAGGAGTTCTTCTCCGAGGGCCAGAAGGGCTCGTCGGCGATGCCGCACAAGCGCAACCCGGTGCTGTCGGAGAATCTCACCGGCCTCGCCCGCATGGTGCGCGCCTATGTGACGCCGGCGATGGAGAACGTGGTGCTCTGGCACGAGCGCGACATCTCGCACTCCTCGGTCGAGCGCATGATCGGCCCCGACGCCACGGTGACGCTCGATTTCGCGCTGATCCGCCTCGCCGGCCTGATCGAGAAGCTGTTGGTCTATCCCGCCAACATGGAAAAGAACCTCGACCGGCTCGGCGGCCTCGTGCACTCGCAGCGCCTGTTGATCGCGCTGACCCAGAAGGGCGCGAGCCGCGAGGACTCCTACAAGCTGGTGCAGCGCAACGCGATGCCGGTGTGGCGCGGCGAAGGCGACTTCAAGACGCTGCTGAAGGCCGACACCGAGGTGAAAAAGTATCTGACGGATGCCGAGATCGACGAGCAGTTCGACCTCGGCTATCACCTCAAGCACGTCGACACGATCTTCAGGCGCGTGTTCGGGGAAAGCTGATCGCGGGTCGAGCAGGCGGACGTCGCCTCAGTCCGCCTCCTCGCACTTGTCCTGTTTGACCTTGAACATCTTCCGGAACTGGGTCTCGAGCGCGCTGCGCATCTGTTCCATCTTCTTCTCGCCAGTGTTGCGGAGATTGTAGTTGATGGCGCAATTGCTCCAGCCGAAATTGACCAGGTAGATCCGCATGCGCTCCGGCCCGTCCGCCTTCTGCGCTTCGGCAAGGTAGCGGGCGACGCAGGCCTTGGGACTGGCATTGTTGGCGCAGCCCTGCTCGACGGTCTGGCGAAACACCTGCTGCAGGTCGGTCTTGCCTTCGATCGCGTCGACGAACCGCACGCAGGCGGCGGCCGGCTGATAGTCGCGCAGCGCCGAGGCCGTCTTGAAGCCGCGGGTCTGCGCCAGCTCGAAATCGCAGCTGTCCTTCAGCTCCGCCATCCTGGCGCGGCGGTAATCGTCGACGCCGGGCAGCGCGATGAACTCCAGCCGCGCGGCGACGTCGAGCGCCGCCTTGCAGGCGCGCTCGATCTTGTCAGGGTCGAGCGCGGCGACCGCCTTCGGCTCGAACGCCGGCGTCGGCCCCGGCGAGTCGAAATCGGACGGGCCGAACAGCAGATGCACGGTGTTGCGCAGCCGCGTCTCGTCCTGCTTGGCGGGATCGAACCGGATCGAGAAACGGCAGCCGCTGTCCCAGGACATCGTGCGCTCGGCGGCGTCGGCGGCCGCGCCGCCAAGCGTGAAGGAGACAAGAATCAGGCGCGACGCCCATCCGGTCCAGCTTCGTCGGGCCATGGCACTCCTCGCAGGCGAATTGAGCCTGCATCCTACCCTGTCCCGGCGCCAAGGCTAGCCCGTGCCCCGTACCATCCGCAGCGTGACGTCGTCGCGCTTGACGCGGTGATGCCAGACGGCGGCGGCGATGTGCAGCACGCCGAGCGCCAGCAGCACATAGGCAAAGAAGATGTGGCGGTCCTCCCAGGCGCGCGCCGCTTCCTTGTCCGGCGTGGTAAACTGCGGCACGTGGAATAGCCCGAACCAGCTGGAATAATCCGGCGTGTGCGCGCCCGAATGCGCCCAGCCCAGCATGATCACGACCAGCGTCACGAGATCGAGCCCCCATTGGTTGGCGCGTGCGAGCACCGCGACCCAGCGCGACGTATCGGCCGGCAGCGCCGGCGTCGGATTGAACATGCGCCACACGAGACGGGCGAGCACCAGCACCAGCAGCACATAGCCGATGTCGGCATGGATCGAGCGATAGAAGAACCGATCGGGGCGCGCCGGGATGTGATTCATCCACCAGCCGAAGCCGATCATCACCAGGATGGTCGGGCCGATCACCCAATGCAGGGCGCGCGAGACGCCGCCCCAGCTCGATTCCGTATTTCTGATCATGACAACATTCCTACTTGCGATCTCTTCTGCTTCGGAGATGCATGGAACCTTTTTATGGCGCTTCGCTGCAATGCCGAAATGGAATCGTTCGAAACTAATTAGGACACGGCCGCGCCTTGGGGATGTCGCTCGGAGGTCATCGAGTTATGACCCGACAACGGCGGCGCGGTGCGTTATGGAGCGCGCATTGCGTACCACCATGGAGACCTGCACGTGCCATCGGACGACACCGCCTATGATCCCCTGCTGCGCTGGATTCATTGGGCAACCGCATTGCTGTTCATTGCGGCAATGTTGATCGGCCTCTATTGCGGCCTGCAGCCGGCCGGCACGTCACCGCGCCGCGAGCTGCTGGAGATCCACAAATCCCTCGGCATCACGCTGTTTCTATTGGCGATCGTCCGGCTGATCGTGCGCGCGCGAACCACACCCCCGGCTGCGCCCGCAGCGTTCAGCTGGATGGTTCGGGCGCTGTCACAGCTCAATCATTGGGCGCTCTATGCCCTGCTGCTGGTCATGCCGGTCACCGGCTATATGTTCTCCTCGGCCGGCGGCTACTCGCTGCGCTACTTCTGGACCTTCAGCTGGCCGCGCCTGTTCGCCGGCGACAAGGCGATCGCCCATGCCGGCGAGATCACGCACGATACGCTGGCCTATGCGGTCTATCTCGTGGTCGGCCTGCACATTGCGGCGACGCTCTGGCACGAGTTCGTCAAGAAGGACGCGACCTTGGCCCGGATGTGGCCGCGGCGGGCGGGCAGCGGCTGACATTCAGTCGCCAGCCAGCGTTGCGATGTGCGATACAGCGCCCTCTCCCCTTGCGGGAGAGGGCATCACAGATCCATCCACGCACTCGGTCGGGTGAGGGGTATCTCTCCGCGAGTACTGCGCGTGGAGACATACCCCTCACCCGACCGAGATTGCCGCTCTTTCCGACATGCCCTCTCCCGCAAGGGGCTACCGTATTCACACATCGATATTGAATACGGGAAGAACGTCTGATTCCCTG
>NZ_BSCT01000069.1 GCF_030159255.1 Bradyrhizobium sp. SSBR45G
AATATTGTCAGGGATCAGCCCGGTCCAAAATGTCAGGGATCAACCCGGTCGGACCCCCGCGGACCCCCCACCCCCAACCCCTCCCCGCAAGGGGGAGGGGAGCCCACCGCAGTCGGAGCGATAGCTCGGCTTTCAACTGCAAATCAGGACTCGCCTTATCTCGACCTTGCAATCCGCTCCTACGCCGCCAACCACCCGCCATCCACGGGCAGCACGATGCCGGTCGTGAACGACGCCTCGTCGCTGGCGAGGAACAGTGCGGCCGCGGCAACCTCGTCGGCCTCGCCGAAGCGCTTCATGGCGTGGCGCTGGCGCGAGGCCTCGCGCACCGGCTCGGGATCGGCATGTCGCGCAAAGCTCCGGCGCAGCAGCGGCGTGTCGATCGCGCCCGGCGCCAGTGCATTGACGCGGATGCCGTCGGTGGCGAAGTCGACCGCCATGGTGCGCGTCAAACTGATGATCGCGCCCTTGGCCGCGATATAGGCGCTGTTGCCCTTGCCGCCGGCGACCGCGAGCTGCGACGCCACGGTGATGATCGAACCGTTTTGTTGACGCTGCATGATCGGCACGGCGTGTTTGGCCCACAGCCAGGTGCCGCCGACATTGGCACTGAAAACCGCATCCCAGTCGGCGGGATCGGTGGTGACGACGGTGCCGCCACAGGAGAAGCCGGCTGCGGTCATTAGCACGTCGAGCCGGCCGCGCGCCGTGGCGACGTTTTCGATCGTGGTCTTGGCGAAATCGGCGACGCCGACATCGCCGACATGGACGCTGCCGTCACCGCCCGCGTCGCGCACGAGCGCCAGCGTCTCCTCGGCGCCCGCGGCGTCGCGATCGACCAGCGCAAGGAACGCACCTTCGCGCGCAAACATCACGGCACTGGCGCGACCGATGCCCGAGCCGCCACCGGTGATGATCGCGACCTTGCCTGCGAGCCTCATCTCAGTCTCTCCCATACTGATCGAACCAGCGGCCGAAATGCTCGGCAGACGCTGCGCAGTCGAACCGCGCATGCCAGCCGAATTCCTCGGCAAGCCGCGTCGTCGACAGCCGGCCACGGTTCGGCGCGAAAACCGGCACCGTCGGCGTCTCGCCGTCCTGCGCCAGCCGGCAGACGAAGCCGGGGCGGCCTTGCGCAAAGGCATGGCCCCAGGCCACGGCCGTGAACGTGGCTGCGTTGGAAATGTTGTAGAGCGTATGCTGCGGTGTCTCGGCTTCGAGCAGCAGACAGACCGCATCGGCCACGTCGACCGCGTAGACCCAGTCCTTGTCGCCGGGCTCGTTCAGCAGCGCGGATTCATTGCGCGCGCAGCAGGCCGCGATCAGCGCCTGCGGCGATGGCGTGTCGCGCACACCGCCGCCGCGCTCGAACGGGCCGAACACCGCCGAGAGTCTGACGCTGATCACGTCGGTCTGCCACAGATCGCTGAGCCGCGCCGCGACACGCTCGGAGGCGAATTTCGTGATCGCGTAGAGCGACACCGGCTCGCACGGCGTCGTCTCCTCCAGCAGTTCATAGCGCTGGCCACTCGCGCCATAGGACGCCGCCGAGGACAGGTTGATCACGCGACGGACGCCAGCGCTGCGCGCCGCCTGCAGGATCGGCACCTGCGCCAGCAGATTGACCGCGAGAATGCGCTCAGGATCAGCCGCATCGCGCTCGGGTCCCGCGGTGATTGCCGCGCCCATCACCACGGCATCGCAGCCGCCGGCAACGGCTGCGGCAACAACGCGCGCATCGGTGACGTCGCCCGTGATCAGGCGCAGCCGCTCGCCATGATCAGCGAAGGCGCGCTGCGCGGCGCTCGGCAGCGGGGCTGCATCGAAGATGGTGACCGCATGGCCGCGCTCGAGCAGCCCCTGCGCGATGTTGAGCCCGACGAAGCCGGCGCCGCCGAAGATCAGGACATGCATGAGACTAGCCTCTCGATGGAGGCCTCATGGTTCGAGACGGCTGCTGGCGCAGCCTCCTCACCATTAGGGGAACCAGCTTGCGCGCCACAGGGCTCGCTCTTCCTCCTCATGCTGAGGAGGGCGCGAAGCGCCCATCTCGAAGCACGAGGCCACGGACCGTGGTCGGCGCGGCTGATCACAGCAGCGTCGCCCCGAAATTCTGCTCCGGGTCCATGTCCGCCACCAGGCGTCCGGTCGGCTTCGCCGCCTCGCCGCCGCTGCGGGCGAGGAACTGGCCGGAGCCGGGCTGAACCGAGAGCTTGCCGCCATCGACGATGACGCGGCCGCGCGACAGCACGGTCACCGGCCAGCCCTGAACGCTGCGCCCCGCGAAAGGCGTGTAGCCCGCGAGGTCATGCATGTCGGCATCAGCAATGGTCACGCGCTTGTCCGGATCCCACAGCGCGATGTCGGCATCGGCGCCGATCGCGATCGCGCCCTTCTTCGGGTGCAGATTGTAGACCTTGGCCGGCGCCGTCGCGGTCAGCTCGACGAACTTGTTGAGGCCAAGCCGTCCCTTCGACACCATGGCATCGAACAGCAGCGGCAGCCGCAGCTCCAGGCCCGGCAGGCCGTTGGCGATCTGCTTGAAGTTCGGGTTGGGGCCGGCGCGCAGCTTGCCGGTCTCGTCGAAGCGATACGGCGCGTGATCGGACGAGATCGTCTGCAGATCGCCGAGCGACAGCGCCTGCCACAGCGCCTCCTGGTCCGGCGCACGGCGCGGCGGCGGACTGCACATCCATTTAGCGCCCTCGATGCCGGGCTTGTCGAGATCTTCGGCCGTCATGAAAAGATATTGCGGACATGTTTCCGCAAACACCTTCAACCCCTGCCCGCGCGCATCGCGGATCACTTTCGCGCCTTCCGCGGTCGAGACGTGGAAGATCATGATCGGCTGATCGACCAGCGCGGCCATGCCGATCAGACGGTTGAACGCCTCGGCCTCGGAGAAGCGGGCGTGGCTGATGGCGTGATATTTCGGCGCGGTGTAGCCGCGCGCCAGCAGCCGCTTCACCATCCAGGAGATGATGCCGTGGTTCTCGGCATGCGCGCACAGCATCGCGCCGCCCTCGCGCGCGGCGACGAGAATGTCGAGCAGCGGCTCGTCGTCGATCTTGAGCCGGTCATAGGTCATGAAGATCTTGATCGAGCCGTGGCCCTGCCGGATCAGCGCCGGCAGGTCGCGCTCCAAGGTCTCCTTGGTCGGATCGGCGACGATCATGTGGAACGCGTAGTCGATGACCGCGCCCTTGCGCGCCAGCGCGTGATACTCCTCGACCACCTGCGGCAGCTGCATCCCGACATGCTGGGCGGCGAACGAGATCACGCTGGTGGTGCCGCCGAACGCCGCCGACGTGGTGGCGCTCTCGAACGTATCGGCGTTGACGATGCCGGCGGCCGATAGCTGCTCGATATGGCAATGACTGTCGACGCCGCCGGGCAGCACGTATTTGCCCCGCGCGTTGATCTCGCGCTTCGCAGGGCCCAGGCCGCGGCCGATCGCCGCGATGGTCTCGCCCGAGATGGCGATATCGGCCTCGAACGTGTCGGTGGTGGTGGCGACGCGCCCTCCCCGGATGATCAGGTCATAGGCGGGCTCGGTCATCGCGATCTCCTCGTCAGTTCTGCCATGTGGAACACCGCGTCGTTGCGGCGCGCCGTCGCGCTGGGCGCATGATGGCATCATCAGCCCCATTGCGTCATCCGTGGCATAGTGGTTGCCTGTCATGCGCCGTCAACACCGAAGAAGCAGGTCCGTCCCATGTCCCGCCCGCGCATCACCGTGATCAATCCGAACTCCAACCAGGTGGTCACCGACGGGCTGGCTGCGGCGCTGAGACCACTGATGTTTGCGGAGGGGCCGGAGATCGTCTGCGAGACCTTGAAGGAAGGCCCCTACGGCGTCGAGAGCCAGAAGGACGCCGACAGCGTCACCCTGCCGCTGCGCCGCTTCGTCGAGGGCGACAATGCCTCCAGTGCGTTCGTCATCGCCTGCTACAGCGATCCCGGCCTGCATGTCTGCCGCGAGGCGACGACGCGGCCGGTGCTCGGCATTGCCGAATGCGGCGTGCTGACCGCGCTGACGCGCGCCGACACGTTCGGCGTGCTCGCGATCGCGCAGCGCTCGATCCGCCGCCACATCCGCTATCTCCGCCAGATGGGCCTGATGGACCGCCTGGCCGCCGAGCGGCCGCTCGACATGACCGTGGCGGAGACGGCGTCCGGCGAAGGCACACTGGCAAAGATGATCGCCGTCGGCCGTGCGCTGAGGGACGAGGACGGCGCCGGCGCCATCGTCATGGGCTGCGCCGGCATGGCGCGGCATCGGAGGGGTCTGGAGGATGCGCTGGGCATTCCGGTGATCGATCCGACCCAGGCTGCGGTGACCATGGCGCTCGGCGCGGTGGCGTTTGCGGGGTGAGTGAAGGTGCTCGCTGATCTCGCGATCACCCTGCACAGCTCTGCCCCACCGGCCACCTCACACTCCGCTGTCGTCCCGGCCTTGAGCCGGGACCCATAACCACCGGCCGACCTGAGGCAGACAACTGCCAGTTCCGTTCCTCGATAGCTTCCGCGGTATGGGTCCCGGCGTTCGCCGGGACGACACCGTTGTTGTTGCTGCGGTCGTGGCCAACAAGCGTGTCGTGCACGCCTCGGCAGCTCGGAAAATAGCCGCCTCACTCCGGCGGTACTGCTCCCGTGCGGCTGGTGATCAGCCCGTAATGCTCGATGCGTCGATGCCTGGCGAAATCGAAGATCGTTTCCTTGCCGAAGCGCGTCGCATCCATGTCGCACGACACCACGAGCACCTCGTCACCCTCGGTCTGGGCTTCAGCGACGATCTCACCGTCGGGGTTGACGATCAGGCTGCCGCCGATCAGATGATGGCCGTCCTCGTCACCGGCCTTGGCCACCGCCACCACCCAGCACGAGTTCTGATAGGCGCCGGCCTGCGCCGACAGGCGGTTGTGGAACAGCCGCTGCTGAAGACCCTCGGCGCTCTTCAATGAGTTCACCGACGGCGTGTTGTAGCCGATCAGCACCAGCTCGACGTCCTGCAGCCCCATGACGCGGTAGGTCTCCGGCCAGCGGCGGTCGTTGCAGATCGCCATGCCGATGATGCCGCCGAGATTGCGCCACACCGGAAAACCGAGATCGCCCGGCTCGAAATAGCGTTTCTCCAGATGCTGATGGCTGCGCGCGGGCTCGAACTCCTCGTGGCCGGGCAGATGCACCTTGCGGTACTTGCCGACGATGGTGCTGGTGCGGTCGGTGAGAATGGCGGTGTTGTAGTGGTGACCGTCCGAGGTCAGCTCGGCATAGCCGAGATACATCGCCATTTCATGCTGCGCGGCGCGGTCGAACAGCGGCTGCACCGCAGCGTTGGGCATGGTGCGTTCGAACCAGTTGTCGACCTCGTTCTGATCCTCCATGTACCAGCGCGGAAAGAACGTCGTCAGCGCCAGCTCCGGATAGACGATGAGATCGGCCCCCTTCCGCTTGGCCTCGTCCAGCAGCGCGATCATGCGCGCGACGACGACCTCGCGGCCATCGGCCCGCTGGATCGGTCCCATCTGGGCGGCGGCCACATTGATCACGCGCATGATTTCATAACTCCGGAATCAGTCCGTAGGGTGGGCAAAGCGACGTCTTGCTCGGTAGATGGACAAACGACGGCGGAAGCGTGCCCACCGCGATCGCGCACGCACGCCAGAACGGTGGGCACGGCGCGCAATCCACCGGCGAATGCCGCAACAGCGACGCATGCGCCTTTGCCCACCCTACGCACCTCCATCCGTCATTGCGAGCGAAGCGACGCAATCCAGGGCGACACGAGGACTCTGGATTGCTTCGTCGCTGCGCTCCTCGCAATGACGAATGTGATGATCGCGTCATGCAACAAAACATACCGTTGTCACACCGGCCGATGCAGCACGGGCCGCGTGCGCGAGAACGACGGACGGCCGCGCTTGAGGCCCCAGAGCGGTTGCGCCAGGGTTGCGACCGCCTCGGTCGGATCAACAGCATCGATGCAGACGAGATCAGCCGGCGCGCCAACCTCAATGCCATAGTCATTGAGCCGCATCAGCTTGGCCGACTCATGCGTCACCATGTCGAGGCAGCCGGCGAGATGGTCGGGGCGCGAGACGTGGCAAACATTGGCGTAAAGATTGGCCATGCGGATCAGCGAGCCGTCGCCATAGGGTGTGAAAGGGTTGAGCACATTGTTGGTCGACAGCGAGCAGGTCACGCCCTTGTCGCGCAGCGGCTCCAGCGGCACCACGCCGCGTGGGATCGCATGATCCTGGCGACGGCCCATCAGATGCAGGTCGGTCGAGGGCAGCACGGTGACGGCGACACCCGCATTGGCGAGTTGCGTCGCGATCGCGTTGAAGCGCTCCGGCGGCAGCAGCGACAGCTGCGTGACATGGCCGACCGCAACGCGGCCGCCCCAGCCATATTCCTCCGTCTTGCGGCAGACATATTCGATCTGCATGTGATCGAGCGTCTCGGCGAGGTCGAGATGCATGTCGATGTCGACGTCGTGATCCCTCGCGATCGCGAAGATCCGGTCGATCTGCGCCCGCGGATCGGTGTCGAAATAGGGCGCGGCGCCGATGGTGCGCGCGCCGCGGCGCAGGCCTTCGATCAGGAGCTCCTCGGTGCCGGGATAGTTCGTCAGCCCTTCCTGTGGAAACACGCAGATCTCGAGATCGAGCGCCCAGGCATAGTCGCGCGCGAGCTGCTGGATGGCCTCGAAGCCGATGAAGCCGATGCCGGGATCGAGCTCGACATGGGTGCGCATCCGCATCGTGCCGTGGCTGACGCAGCGCTCTACCGTCTGCCTGGCCCTCGCATAGACATCCTCGGCCGTGAAGTTGCGCTTCGCCGCCGCGGTCTCGCGAACGGCCTCGGCCACCGTGCCCTCGCGGATCGTGCAGCGATCGAGGATGCAGGTCTTGTCGAGATGGATGTGCGTCTCGATGAAGCCGGGCACGACGAGGCAGTTCTCGGCATCCCGCGCCACACCGTCAGCCGGCAGCGACGGCGCGATCGCCACGATGGTGCCATCGGAAATTCCGATATCGGCGCGGCGCAGCTCACCTTGCTGCGCCAGCACCGCATTGCGAATGATCAGGTCCATGCCGCCTTTGCCGTCGGGGAATCCGCACGCGCCAAGCTGGCGGCCCCGCGCCCAAAAGGCAAGCGCCATGCCAGCCCCGGCCGCCGCGCTGCAACGCCACCCGCCTCCGACACCATTTGTTTACAAATAGCGGCCGACCGGGAAGCACTTGTTTGTCCGGGAAAGACTGCTATATTGGTGCATGGATAACGTGAACTCGTTCTGCTCAGGCCCGTCGTCAAGGCGGGCCGTTGCCGTTTTGGGGGTGGCTCACCAATGACGCGCTCCAACCGCACGGATCACATCCGCCTGACCTCGCACCCGGTGCCAGGCGCGAAGCACAATTTCCCGCTCCACTGGGGCGCCGAGAACGCGCGCGAGCGCGGACCGATCATCGGCACGGTGTCGCGTCCTCAGGACCGCAACGTGATCGGCAGCCATGGCGGCTCCTACACGGTGTACCGCGCGCTCGCGGTGTCCTCCGGCGCGCTCGACCCGATCCGCCGCCCCGATCTCACCAACACCCATCCCGCCGCCACCATAGGTCCGTTCGGCCAATGGCGCGATCCGGCGAAGATCGTCGCGCTCGATCCCTGGGGCCATCTGGTCGCTGAGAACTTTGGCGGCGAGATCGCGGAAGGCATCGACATCCGGCCGACCATCGCGGTCACCAAGGCGCGGATCGAGCTTCCCGAACTGCATGCCGCGCTCGCGGCCAAGCGCCTCGTCCATGATGGCAATGTCGTGCATGCCAATGGCAGCGTCTCGGTCGTCAAGATCGCGATCGACCCGGTGTGGTACCTGCCCGGCGTCGCCGCGCGGTTCGGCACCAGCGAGACCAACCTGCGCCGCGGCCTGTTCGAGCAGACCGGCGGCATGTATCCGGAGCTGGTGACGCGGCCCGACCTGCAGGTGTTCCTGCCGCCGATCGGCGGCACCACGGTCTATCTGTTCGGCGACGTCACCAAGCTGAGCGACGTCAGGACGAAGATCACATGTCGCGTGCATGACGAGTGCAACGGCTCCGACGTGTTCGGCTCCGACATCTGCACCTGCCGCCCCTATCTGATTCACGGCATCGAGGAATGCGTCGCCGCCGGGCAGAACGGCGGCCTCGGCATCATCGTCTACAACCGCAAGGAAGGCCGCGCGCTCGGCGAGGTGACGAAGTTCCTGGTCTACAATGCGCGCAAGCGCCAGGAGGACGGCGACGCCGCGGCGGCCTATTTCGAGCGCACCGAATGCGTCGCCGGCGTGCAGGATGCGCGCTTTCAGCAGCTGATGCCCGACGTGATCCATTGGCTCGGCATCACACGCATCGACCGTTTCATCTCGATGAGCGACATGAAGCATGATGCGCTGACAGGCCAGGGCGTCGACATCGTCGAGCGCGTGCCGATCCCCGACGAGTTGATCCCGGCCGACGCCCATGTCGAGATGGCCGCGAAGAAGGCTGCCGGCTATTTCTCGCTGGAGCCGCAGAAGCCGCAAGAGCTCGGCGACACCGTCGGCCGCCCGCTCGAGAAGTACTGAGCGCCACGGCAGATCATGACCGACATTTCCAATCTCCTGTCCGCCCGCGCCGTGCGCGAGCGGGCGCATCAGCTGCTGGCGCTTGGCCTCGATGGCAGGCTGCCGCATTTCCGCGTCGAACTCGACAAGCTCGACGCGATCGCCAACCTCGTGCGCGATGTGACCAGCAAGGCCTATCCGGACGGCGTCGTGCCGTTCCATTCGCGCTGGCGGCATTTCGTGGTCGCTGGCGTCGACCGCTGGGCTGAGATCGCCGGCAAGGGGACGTGGCCGGATGCGGCGGCGCGGGCGCGCACCGAGTTCGATCTCGCCATCACCAGCGTCCTGCTCGATGCCGGCGCCGGCGCGGCCTGGCGCTATCAGGATGCCGTAAGCGGTGCGAAGATCGGCCGCTCCGAGGGGCTGGCGCTGGCCAGCCTCGACATGTTTGCGAGCGGCGCGTTTTCGGCTGACGCGCGCGATCCGTTGCGGGCCGATGCCGCCAGGCTGCAGCAGCTTACCGTCGCCGATCTCGAGCGCGGCTTCCAGGCCGGCCCTGACAATCCGCTGGTCGGGCTCGAGGGCCGCGTCGCGCTGCTGCGAAGGCTCGGCGAGGTCGCGGCTGCGCGGCCAGAAATCTTCGGCAGCAGGGATCGCCCGCGTCCCGGCGGCCTGTTCGATCAGCTCGCCGCTGGTGCCACCGGCGCCCGCATCCAGGCCGCTGATATCCTGCAGCAGGTGCTGCTACAGCTCGGCCCGATCTGGCCATCGCGCCTGACGCTGCAAGGCACCGCACTCGGCGATTGCTGGCGGCATGCCTCCGTCGTCACCGACGATGCGACCACCGGTCTCGTGCCGCTGCACAAGCTGTCGCAATGGCTGAGCTATTCGCTGATCGAACCGCTGCAGCGCGCCGGTCTGGTGGTCGACGACATCGACGGCCTCACGGGCCTTGCCGAATACCGCAATGGCGGCCTGTTCATCGACGGCGGCGTGCTGAGCTTGCGCGATCCCGCCGATGCCGGCCGGGCGCATGCCGTTGATTCCCCGCTCGTGGTGGAATGGCGCGCGCTCACCGTCGCCCTGCTCGACCGGCTCGCCGCGCTGATCCGAAAGCGCACCGGGCAGACCGCCGAGCAGTTGCCTCTGGCGCGCATCCTCGAAGGCGGCACCTGGGCCGCCGGCCGCAGGCTCGCCTTCGAACGCCGTCCGGATGGCTCCCCGCCGCTGACCATCATCAGCGACGGTACGGTGTTTTAAGGGGATTGAGGTAGGCTCGCGTGCTAACGGACTCCATCATTGCGAGCGCAGCGGCTTGTTCGCCATAGCCCGAAGGGCGACGGCGGAAGCAATCCAGGGCCGAAAATGGCAGTCTGGATTGCTTCGTCGCTTCGCTCCTCGCAATGACGACACTGATCAGTTGCGCGTAGGGTGGGCAAAGCGCAGCGTGCCCACCATTCCAAGCTGAGCTAAGATCAGGTGGGCACGGCGCTTCGCGCCTTTGCCCCGCCCCTACGCTTCGGAGATGAAAGCCATGGAAGGCGTCACGGTCGTCGATCATCCGCTGGTGCAGCACAAGCTGACCCTGATCCGCGACAAGTCGATCTCGACCAAGTCGTTCCGCGAGCTGCTGAAGGAGATCGGCATGCTGCTGTGCTACGAGGTTACGCGCGATCTGCCGCTGGCCGAGGTCGAGATCGAGACGCCGCTGGCGCGGATGCAGTCGGCCAAGATCGCCGGCAAGAAGCTGGTGTTCGTGCCGGTGCTGCGCGCCGGCGTCACCTTCGTCGACGGCATGCTCGACCTGGTGCCGACCGCGCGCGTCGCCCATATCGGCCTCTACCGCGAGCCGCAGACCTTCACGGCCGTCGAGTATTTCTTCAAGGCGCCGTCCGACCTGCACGAGCGGCTCGCCGTCGTGGTCACGCCGGTGCTGGCGACCGGCAACAGCGCGGTCGCCGCCGTCGACCGCCTCAAGGAACGCGGCGCCAAGGACATTCGCATGGTCTGCATGATCGCCGCGCCGGAAGGCGTCGAGCGCGTCCGCGGCCTGCATCCCGACGTCGCATTGTGGACCGCCGCCATCGACGACGGCCTCGACGACGACGCCTTCATCGTCCCCGGCCTCGGCGACGCCGGCGACCGCGCCTACGGCACGCGGTAACGGTGCTTAGGTTCTTTGGACCTCATCCTTCGACACGTACGGCTTGCGCGACGCTCCTCAGGGGTGAGGACCAAATTGCACAACGATGCTTGCCCGCAGATGAGCGCGGATTTGACGAGAATGGGCAGTGCACCGGGCTAGTGTGCCAGTTAGTTAATCCGTCATGCCCGGGCTTGTCCCGGGCATCCACGTCGTTCCAAGTGCGCCGGACGACGTGGATGGCCGGGACAAGCCCACGGCTGTCCGGTTTAGAATGAG
>NZ_BSCT01000070.1 GCF_030159255.1 Bradyrhizobium sp. SSBR45G
GCGCACCGGGGAGATCGCGAAGCAGCCGTAAGCCCGTCGCGCAGGGAATGCCGGAATGTCGGCTGCACCTGTGGTACCTGCCGCCTGCATTTTTTTCCGCAGGCGGGCCATGGGTGAGGCCTTCACCCGGCATTCCCTGCGCCCTCTGCACTTGCTTGCGAGGGACGAACTGATCGCAAGCCTCGGGCATCAGCTGCCGCGAGACTGCGTCCCCATGTCGATCGCTGTTTGAGATGTGAATCGGAATGCCAGCACCGCGGCCGTAGGGTGGCAAAGCAGCCGCCGCAGGCGGTCGCGTGCCCACCGTGCATCCGCGTCGGTGGTGGGAATGGTGGGCACGGCGCGCGCTGGAGCAAACAGCTCACAACTCGGCGCGCCTTTGCCCACCCTACAGACCGTCGTCGCCACCCACCGCCGTCATCCCGGACAAGCCTGCCGGCGCGAAGCGGCGGCGGGGCGCCGATCCGGGATCCATACGCCGTGGCGGAGGTGGTGGGCAAAGAGCCAATGATCAGCCTGCCTCAAACCACTCGCAGTGGCTATGGATCCGGGCGTCCGCCAGGATGACAGTGGAGTTTGTTGTTGGCACTGCATGTAACAACGCGCTTGCCTGAATGAGCAGCCGCAAGGGTGGACAAAGACGCCTGGGAGGTCCGCGTTGGAGATGGCGATCTCGCGCGCCGTGCCCACCGCGGTCGTTCGGCAAAGAACGGTGGGCACCTGCCGCGTTCGGCTGACCTTGGCCCGCCCTGCGCTCATCGAACTAATACGCCTGCTTGGCGTCGGCCTCTTCGCTGGTCTGGATCAGATCCAGGCTTGCCTCGATCTTGCCGATCAGGCGGTCGAAGGTCTTGCGCTCGTCGGCGGACAGGCAGGCCATGATCTCGCGCTCGCGTTGCTGCAGGCGTGGGATCAGTTCCTCGTACAAGGTCTTGCCCTTGCGCGTCAGGCGCAGGCGGAATTCGCGGCGGTCGTCGGCATTCTCGACGCGCTCGATCAGCCGCCGCTCCAGCAGCGACGTCACCGCGCGGCTGATGGTCGATTTGTGGGTGCGGGTGCAGGCTGCGACATATTGCGCGCTACAGGCCTCGCGGCGGAAGCCGAGCGTCGCCAGCACGCGCCATTCCGGAATGTCGAGCCCGTAGCGCTCGCGATATTCGCTGGCGAGCGCGGCGCTGACCTCCGCGGCCAGACGATTCAGCCGGAACGGCGCAAACTTGAACAAATCGAGCCGCTCGCCGTCATTTGGCGATGCAGCATTTCGTCCGCCCTCACTGCCCTTGACCTGGCGCCGGGACTCCGCCGTGGATGGATTCGCCAAGATCGCGCTCCGATTTTTGAGTTGACGCGGCCGGGGCCGTCCGCTTTAGAATAGTTGCAGGTGAGACTATCTGGCAAGACGGCCCAGGGGCTCACCTGAGGAAATGTCGGTCGCTTCGACAGTCAAGCAAACCAATCGTCAAGCAAACCATAAGGCGAGCAAGCCATGGTGCAGGCCAATCCGGGGCAGGGCGCAAGCCACGCAAAGGTTCAGTTCGGCTATCATCGCCACGGCGATCAGGACCGCGCCGCGCCGGCCGAGCATCCGGTCGTCGTCGTCGGTGCGGGTCCCGTAGGGCTGTCACTGGCGATCGATCTGGCGCAGCGCGGCCATGCCGTGGTCGTGGTCGACGACGCCGATCGCATCGGCGAGGGCTCGCGCGCGATCTGCTTCTCCAAGCGCTCGCTCGACTATTGGGACCGGCTCGGGGTCGGCGACCGCATGGTCGACAAGGGCGTGGTGTGGAATGTCGGTCGCATCTTCCACGGTCCGTCCGAGCTCTATCAGTTCAACCTGCTACCGGAGCCCGGCCACAAGCGGCCGGCCTTCATCAACCTGCAGCAGTTCTATGCCGAGGCCTATCTGGTCGATCGGGTTACGCAGCTGCCGGCGATCTCGCTGCGCTGGCGCAACAAGGTGACGGCGCTGGAGCAGCGGAATGACAGGGCCGTGCTGACCATCGAGACGCCGGACGGCCCCTATCGCCTGTCGGCGCAATATGTGATCGCCTGTGATGGTGCGCGCTCTTCGTTGCGCCAGATGGTCGGGGCGGGATTCTCCGGCAAGGTGTTCGAGGATCAGTTCCTGATCGCCGACGTCAAGATGACGGCGGAGTTTCCGACCGAACGCTGGTTCTGGTTCGATCCGCCGTTCCATGCCGGGCGCTCGGCGCTGCTGCATCGCCAGCCTGACGACGTCTGGCGCATCGACCTGCAGCTGACGCCGGATTGCGATCCCGCGGAGGAGAAGAAGCCGGAGAACGTGCGCCCGCGCATCGCGCGCATGCTCGGTCATGACAAGTTCGACTTCGAATGGATCTCGCTCTACAAGTTCCAGTGCCGGCGCATGGAGCGCTTCATCCACGGCCGTGTGATCTTCGCCGGGGACTCGGCGCATCAGGTCTCGCCGTTCGGCGCCCGCGGCGCCAATTCCGGGCTGGAGGATGCGGAGAACCTGTCCTGGAAGCTCGATCGCGTCCTGCGCGGGACGTCGCCGTCCGGTCTGCTCGAGACCTATCACATCGAGCGCAGTGCCGCGGCCGACGAGAACATCCGCGAATCAACGCGGTCCACCGATTTCATGGCGCCGGTCAGCGCGCAGGAGGCGCGGCTGCGCAAGGCGGTGCTGGCGCTCGCCAAGGAGACCGAGTTCGGCAAGCGCATGGTCAATGGCGGCCGGCTGTCGGTGCCGTCGGTCTATGAGACGCCGCTGTCGACGGCCGATGCTGATGCTTGGCAGGGCGGACCTTGCCCGGGCACCTCGATGCTGGATGCGCCGCTGAAAGCGGCTGATGGCAGGCACCTTCATCTCACCGACGCGTTCAACGCGGAGGGCCGGCGTTTCACCTTGCTGTCATTCGCCAACAGCGAAGATGTGGATGCGCCCGAAGAGGTCGGTGTCATCCGGATCGGCGGAAGCGATGGCCTGGACGATGCTGAAGGTTTTGCTGGCAAGCGTTACGGTGCCGCCGCAGGTACATCTTATCTGCTGCGCCCGGACGGCTATGTCGCGGCCCGCTTCCGTCATCCGACACGAGCTGACATCGCGGCGGCCGTGGCGCGCGCGTCTGGCCTGAACTGAGGGAGCCATCACGATGCCGCTCTCGACCGCCTCTAATTTCGCCAAGCCCGATGACGCGTTCCGCGCCATCGTCGAGGCGCATCGCGGACTCTCGGAGAAGGACAGTGCCGATCTCGATGCGGCGCTGGTCCTGATCCTCTCCAATCACATTGGCGACATCGGCGTGTTGCGCGAGGCGATCACGCTGGCGAAACGGCGCATGATCGATGCCGGTCAACAGCAACAACAGCAGCAGCAATAGGGCGCTGCAGACACGGGGAATGAACTGATGGCGAAGGGTTTCGCATCTACCACCGACATGGCCGAGAAGAAGGTCACCTTCTCCGAGATCGGCCCCGATCTCTATGCCTTCACGGCGGAGGGTGATCCGAACTCGGCTGTCATCGTCGGCGACGACGGCTGCATCGTGTTCGATGCGCAGGCGACGCCGGCGATGGCCAACAAGGTCATCGAGCGCGTCAAGACCGTCACCGACAAGCCGATCAAATATGTCGTGCTGTCGCATTACCACGCCGTACGCGTGCTCGGTGCCTCGGCCTATCATGCGCAAGGCGTCGTCGCCTCGCAGGAGACGCACCGGCTGATCGTCGAGCGCGGCCAGCAGGATTGGGACTCCGAATATGGCCGCTTCCCGCGGCTGTTCCAGGACGCCGAGAGCATTCCCGGCCTGACCTGGCCGACGCTGACCTTCGAAGGCGAGATGACGATTCATCTCGGCAAGCGCGAGGTGCAGCTGATCCAGCTCGGCGCCGGCCACACCTCCGGCGACATCGTCGCCTGGGTGCCGGATGCCGAGGTGATGTTCTCCGGCGATCTCATCGAATATCACTCGGCCTGCTATTGCGGCGACGCCTATTTGCGCGAATGGCCGGCGACCTTGAACGAGATCCGCGACTTCAATCCCAAGGCGATCGCGCCCGGCCGCGGCGACGCGCTGAAGGGTGAAGCGACCGTGCGCGAAGCGATCGCGATGACGCGCGATTTCGTCAGCTCGCTGTATGGCGCGGCCGAGATGTCGGTCGCCAAGGGCCGCAGCCTGAAGGAATCGATGGCGGCGACGCGCGAGGTCATGGACCCGAAATTCTCGAGCTTCGCCATCTATGAGCACTGCCTGCCGTTCAACGTGTCGCGCGCCTATGACGAAGCCAGCGGCATCGACGATCCCGTGATCTGGACCGCCGAGCGCGACCGTGAGATGTGGGCCCGCCTGCAAGGAGAAGGATGATGAACATCAACACATCGCCTGACCGGCTCAGCCGTGCCACGGGG
The DNA here is from genome assembly GCF_030159255.1 of Bradyrhizobium sp. SSBR45G. Taxonomy (GTDB): domain Bacteria; phylum Pseudomonadota; class Alphaproteobacteria; order Rhizobiales; family Xanthobacteraceae; genus Bradyrhizobium. The sequence goes on from NZ_BSCT01000070.1 coordinate 4,391, forward strand.
CAGGTCACGCCGGGCTACATGTCCGGCTTCGGCAATTCGTTCGAGACCGAGGCGCTGCCCGGCGCGCTGCCGATCGGGCGCAACTCGCCGCAGCGTTGCGCCTATGGCCTCTATGCCGAGCAATTGTCCGGCTCGCCGTTCACCGCGCCGCGCGGCTCCAACGAACGCTCCTGGCTGTATCGCATCCGTCCCTCGGTCAAGCACTCCGGGCGCTTCGCGAAGGTCGATGCCGGACTGTGGCGCACCGCGCCGTGCCACGAGCAGGAGATCACGGTGCAGCAGTTGCGCTGGGATCCGACGCCGATTCCGGCAGGCGAGGTGACGTTCCTGCAGGGCGTGCAGACGATGACGACGGCGGGCGACGCAGCCACGCAGGCCGGCATGGCCACGCATGTCTACGTCATCACCAAATCGATGGTCGACCAGCACTTCTACAACGCCGACGGCGAGTTGATGTTCGTGCTGCAGCAGGGCCGCCTGCTGTTCGTCACCGAGTTCGGCCGCATCGACGCCGAGCCCGGCGAGATCGTCGTGATCCCGCGCGGCGTCAAGTTCCGGGTCGAGATCCCAGCGGGTCCGGCGCGCGGCTATCTCTGCGAGAACTATGGCGGCGCCTTCACCTTGCCGGAGCGCGGCCCGATCGGCGCCAACTGCCTCGCCAATGCCCGCGACTTCCTGACGCCGGTCGCCTCCTACGAGGACAAGGACACGCCGACCGAGCTCTACGTCAAATGGGGCGGGGCGCTGTTCAAGACCGAGCTGAAGCACTCGCCGATCGACGTTGTCGCCTGGCACGGCAACTACGCGCCCTACAAATATGATCTGCGGACCTTCTCGCCGGTCGGCGCCATCGGCTTCGATCATCCCGATCCGTCGATCTTCACCGTGCTGACCTCACCATCGGAAACCGCCGGCACCGCCAACATCGACTTCGTGATCTTCCCCGAGCGCTGGATGGTGGCCGACAACACCTTCCGTCCGCCGTGGTATCACATGAACATCATGTCGGAGTTCATGGGCCTGATCTACGGCGTCTACGACGCCAAGCCGCAGGGCTTCGTACCGGGCGGGATGTCCTTGCACAATTGCATGCTGCCGCACGGGCCGGACCGCGAGGCGTTCGATCATGCCAGCAATGGCGAGCTGAAGCCGGTGAAGCTGACGGGCACGATGGCGTTCATGTTCGAGACGCGTTTCCCGCAGCGGATCACGAAGCATGCCGCGGAGGCCGGCACGATCCAGAGCGACTACGCCGATTGCTGGAACGGGCTGGAGAAGAGGTTCGATCCGACCAGGCCGTAGCCAAAACCCGCCGTCATTCCGGGGCGCCGCGTTAGCGGCGAGCCCGGAATCCATAACCACGATTGATCGTGCGGATGGAAAGCTAAGCCACAACCTCCTCGCCTCACACATCTTCCTGTGGCTATGGATTCCGGGCTCGGCCCTGCGGGCCGCCCCGGAATGACAGCGGGAGGCGTGGCGCGAATTCAGGAAAACACCGTGACCCACCCCAACGATCCCTCGCTGCGCTCCTTCATCCCGGTCGATCCGTCGTCCGACTTTCCGATCCAGAACCTGCCCTATGGCGTGTTCTCGGCAGCGGACTCACCGAAGCCGCGCGTCGGTGTCGCCATCGGCGAGTTCGTGCTCGATCTCGCCGTGCTGGAGGACGAAGGCCTGCTCGACCTGTCGCCGGCCTATGAGGTGTTCGCACAACCCTCGCTCAACGCCTTCATGGCGCTCGGCCCGGCGGTGTGGTCGAAGATTCGCGCCGCGATCAGTGCGCTGCTGCGCGATGACAATCCGCGGCTGCGCGACGACAAGCCGCTGCGCAGCCGCGCGCTGCTGCCGCGCCAGGATGTCACGCTGCATCTGCCGTTTCATGTCGCCGGCTACACCGATTTCTATTCGTCGAAGGAGCACGCCACCAATGTCGGCGTCATGTTCCGCGGCAAGGACAATGCGCTGCAGCCGAACTGGCTGCACATGCCGATCGGCTACAACGGCCGCGCGTCGACCGTGGTCGTGTCGGGCACCAAAGTGCGCCGGCCGCGGGGGCAGCTGAAGCCGCCGAGCGCCGAGGTGCCGAGCTTCGGTCCGTGCAAGCGGCTCGATTTCGAGCTCGAGATGGGCGTCGTCATCGGCCAGTCCTCGCCGCTCGGCGAGATGCTGACCGAGGCGCAGGCGGAGGCGATGATCTTCGGCTTCGTGCTGCTCAACGACTGGAGCGCACGCGACATCCAGCAATGGGAGTATGTGCCGCTCGGCCCGTTCCAGGCCAAGGCATTCGCGACCTCGATCAGCCCCTGGGTGGTGACGCGGGAGGCGCTGGAGCCGTTCCGTGTCGTCGGGCCGGTGCAGGACCCGGCGCCGCTGCCGTATCTGCAGCAGGCGCATGCGCAGAACTACGATCTCGCGCTCGAGGTCGCCTTGCGGGCCTCGGGGGGCAACGCGCCTCAGGGCATCTCGCAGACCAACTTCAAATACATGTACTGGTCGAGCGTGCAGCAGCTGATGCACCATGCCTCCTCCGGCTGCGCCATGAGCGTCGGTGATCTCCTGGGGAGCGGCACCATTTCTGGTCCCGAGAAGCACCAGCGCGGCAGCCTGCTGGAAATCAGCTGGAACGGCACCGAGCCGGTCGAACTCGCGGGCGGCGTGACGCGCACGTTCCTGGAAGACGGCGATTCGCTGGTGATGCGCGGCTGGTGCCAGGGGCAGGGCTATCGCGTCGGCTTCGGCGAGGTCGAAGGCACGATCGTCGCGGCCGGGTAGCCCCCACCCACCGCCGTCATTCCGGGGCGCGCGGAACGCGCGAGCCCGGAATCCATAGCCACAGGCGGATGTGTAGTGCGAGCTGCCTGTGGCGATACCTTCATTCAGACGACCAATCGTGGTTATGGATTCCGGGCTCGGCCCTGCGGGCCGCCCCGGAATGACGAGGAGAGAGATCAGCGCTCCTCCGGCACCACGTTCCGGACGAGAGCCACGAAAGCCGTGACGTCCTCCGGCGCATATTTCAGATGCACGCGCTTGTCGGACGGCAGCTGCTTCGTCACGCAAGCGCCCGGCCGCCATTCGTGTTCGGGCCGGATCGGCCGCGGCGCGAAGCCGCCGCCGCAGTTCGGGCAGACGTTGAACAGCTTCGTCTCCACGCAGTCGGTGCAGAAGGTGCACTCATAGGAGCAGATCCGCGCGTCCGTCGCCGACGGCGGCAGGTCCTTGTCGCAATATTCGCAGTTCGGGCGAAGCTGCAGGGCCATGGTCGTCTCGCAGGTGTTGGAATGGCGTGACTGTCGCAAACACCGGTGCGTTGTTGAATGCCGAAGTTCCCTCGATTTGCGCCACGCCGTCAGCCAGCGGGCAGGGATGCGAGCGGCAGCTTCGCGCTCTCCTTCAGCCGGTCGAGCACGATCGAGGAGCGGACATGGGCCACGCTCTGGTGCGGCATCAGCACGTTGTTGACGATGTCGGACAGGCTCTTCAGGTCGCGCAGCACCACCTTGAGCAGATAGTCGGAATCGCCGGTCAGCGCATAGGCCTCCTGGATGTCGTCGACGCGGTTGACCAGCGCACGAAACTTCTGGGCGTTGTCGGGTGAATGGGTCGCCAGGGTGATCTGGATGAAGGCGATCAGCTCGAAGCCGAGCGCCTGGCTTGCCAGCTGCGCGCGATAGCCCGCGATGACCCCGTCCTCCTCTAGCCGCATCCGCCGTCGTGAGCATTGCGAGGCGGACAGGCCGGCGAGGTCGGCCAACTCCTGGTTGGTCAGCCGGCCGTCGTCCTGCAGCGCGGCGAGGATCTTGAGATCGAAGCTGTCGACCGAAATCATGCGTCATTTTCCCTGATCGTGCATGGATCGTGCATATCTGGGCGAAAATGACAATGGTTTGCATGCCCCGTGCGCGGAATTCAGGAGACTATGAGCCCATCAAGCTGAAGGAGCTTCCGCCCATGGGTCCGTTTCCGCACGATGCGCCGCCTGCCACCATCTCCGCCGACAACCCGATGGGGACCGACGGCTTCGAGTTCGTCGAATATGCCCACCCCAAGGCCGGCGAGTTGCATGCGCTGTTCAAGCTGATGGGTTTCGCCGCGGTCGCGCGGCACAAGTCCAAGGCGATCACGGTGTATCGCCAGGGCGACATCAACTATCTCGTCAACGAGGAGCCCGGCAGCCACGGCCACGACTTCGTCGCTGCGCACGGACCGTGCGCGCCGTCGATGGCGTTCCGCGTCGTCGATGCCCAGAAGGCCTATGCGCGCGCGATCGCGCTCGGCGCCGAGCCGGCCGATCTGCCGCCGCAGCAGAAGGCGCTCGACGTCCCGGCGCTCAAGGGCATCGGCGGCAGCCTGCTGTATCTGGTCGATCGCTACGGCGCCAAGGGCTCTGCTTACGATCTCGAATTTGACTGGATCGGCGCGCGCGATCCGCGCCCCGCGGGCTCCGGTCTCTATTACATCGATCATTTGACCCACAACGTGCATCGCGGCCGCATGGACGTGTGGACCGGCTTCTACGAAAAACTGTTCAACTTCCGCCAGATCCGCTTCTTCGACATCGAGGGCCGTGCCTCCGGCCTGTTCTCGCGTGCGCTGACCAGCCCCGACGGCAAGATCCGCATTCCGATCAACGAGGACGCGGGTGATTCCGGGCAGATCGAGGAGTATCTGACGATCTATCGCGGCGAGGGCATCCAGCACATCGCCTGCGGCGCGCGCGACATCTACACGACCGTCGAGGGGCTGCGCGCGGCAGGCCTGCCGTTCATGCCGTCGCCGCCCGACACTTACTTCGAGCGCATCGAAGCGCGCCTGCCTGGGCATGGCGAGGATGTCGCGCGCTTGAAGCGCAACGGCATCCTGATCGACGGCGAGGGTGTCGTCGATGGTGGCCACACCAAGGTGCTCTTGCAGATCTTCTCGGCCAACGCGATCGGCCCGATCTTCTTCGAGTTCATCCAGCGCAAAGGCGACGACGGTTTTGGCGAAGGCAACTTCAAGGCGCTGTTCGAATCGATCGAGGAAGACCAGATCCGCCGCGGCGTGCTGAAGGTGGAGGCGGCGGAGTAGGTGAGGCAGAAGTTGTCATCTTGAGAAGCGTAGCGGCGAAGAAATCTAGACCGCCACCGGCGCACCTGGATTACGTTGCTTCGCTTGCGATGACGGCTTGATAAATAGCTCGACGCCGCCAACAAATCGTGTCGTCCCGGGCAAGTCCGGCGTCGCGCCAGCGACGTCGGGCGCCGACCCGGGACCCATACCGCGTGATCTCACGGTCGGGCACGGTGGCAGATACTTCTCGCCAAACGACGGCTGGTGGTTATGGGTCCCTTAGGCTCACGCCACAAGTGCAACACCTGCTAGGGTGTTGTGGCGATGGGAC
>NZ_BSCT01000071.1 GCF_030159255.1 Bradyrhizobium sp. SSBR45G
AAGAATCCACGCCATGCGCCTTGTCCACTCATTCTAAACCGGACAGCCGTGGGACGAGCCCGGGCATGACGAGGAACTCATCAGCAATTTGCGCGTGGCAATCGTCTACTGCTTCGTGACCTCATCCTGATCGCGCTCGCTCGGGCTCGACGAATCCGCCGTCGTGCGCTCACCAGTCCAGTCGATGCCGAAGGCGTCGAGCCCCTCCGCCAAGAGATCGCCGAGCATCGGCTCGCCCAGCAGATAGCGCGCGGTGTCGCGGTCGCGCTGGCCGGCGGCCTCGCGGCGGATGTCGTCCCACTCGTCGATGTCGCCGTCGCCGCGGCCGAGCCGCATCAGGGCGACCAGGTCGGCCTGCTCGTCCTCGGACATCGCGTTGATGAAGCCGGTGATCTCGCGGACGACCGGATCGTCGCCGCCATCCTGCAGCACGTCGATCATGTCGTCATCGGCGCCATTCGAGCCGGAGTCGGCATCGGTGACCTCCTCCTTGACGTCGAACTCGCGCGCCTTCTCGATCAGGAAGGCGACCTTCTCGGGTGATATCGTCAGCTCTGGCATGACCGTCTCCTCATGGACTGTGGCCCGACAACGCAGCGTCCCGAGAGTCGATCCATTGCGCAGTCGCGCGCAACGCGGCATCGTCGCCGGCATCAAGAACGAAAACGGGGAAGCGCGCATGCACTGGACGGTCGGCCGGGTCAGGATCATCAAATTCGTCGAGCTGGAGACCATCGGCGGCACCCGCTTCATCCTGCCGCAGGCCACGCCGGAGGCGATCCGCGCGCAGTCCTGGCTCACGCCCGATTTCGCCACCGCCGAAGGCCGGCTGAAGATGTCGATCCATACCCTGGTGCTGGAGACGCCGACAAAGCGTATCGTGGTCGACACCGGGCTCGGCAATGACAAGCAGGGCCGCAGCGTGCCCGTCTGGAACAACCGGACGATGCCGTTCCTGGAGACGATGAGCACGGCGGGCTTTCCGCCCGAGAGCATCGACCTGGTGATCTGCACCCATCTTCATGTCGACCATGTCGGCTGGAATACACGGCTGGTCGACGACCGCTGGGTGCCGACGTTTCCCAACGCGCGCTATCTCTTCGGCCGCACGGAATATGAGCATTGGCGCGACCACAGCAGCGCCGCCGATGAGACGGCGACCTTCGCCGATTCCGTGCAGCCGATCGTCGACGCCGGGCGCGCCGAGCTCGTGGCCAGCGATGCCGTCGTCAGCGACGAGATCACGCTGATCCCGACGCCGGGCCACGGCCTGGGCCATGTCAGCCTTCATGTCCGCTCCGATGGTGCGGAGGCACTGCTCAGCGGCGACGTCGCGCACCATCCCAGCCAGATGGCGCATCTCGATTGGAGCTCGACCGTCGACTTCGATCCGGCGCAGGCCGCCGCCACGCGGCAGGCACTGTTCTCCCGCTTCGCCGACACCGGCACGCTGGTGATCGGCGGCCATTTCGACGCCGGCCACATCAGCCGCGACGGCGCCGCCTTCCGCTTTCAGGCAGTGCCGGGCCGCGGCAGCGCATAGCCCGCGAGGTTGAATTTCGCCCCGCCATGCTCCATGACAGGGCCCTGGAATACCAAAGAGTTGAGGGAGAGAAACCAATGAAGCTTGTTCGCTACGGCGAGAAGGGCGCGGAGAAGCCGGGCCTGGTCGATGCATCCGGCCAGCTGCGCGACCTGTCGGCCCATGTGAAGGACCTCGACGGCGCGGCCTATGCGCCGGAGTCGCTGAAGACGCTCGCCGCCCTCGATCCGGCCTCGCTGCCTGCCGTGTCCGGCAAGCCGCGGTTCGGCGCGCCCGTCACCGGCATTTCGAAATTCGTGGCGATCGGCCTCAACTACTCCGATCATGCCAAGGAGACCGGCAATCCGATTCCGGCCGAGCCGATCTTCTTCCTCAAGGCCAACACCGCGCTGTGCGGCCCCTATGACCAGGTCGAGAAGCCGCGCGGCTCGACCAAGCTCGACTGGGAGGTCGAGATCGCCGCCATCATCGGCACCCGCGCCAAATATGTCTCGGAAGCCGATGCGCTGAACCACGTCGCCGGCTACACGATCTGCAACGACGTCTCCGAGCGCAACTTCCAGATCGAGCGCCTGGGCCAGTGGACCAAGGGCAAGTCGCACGACACGTTCGGTCCGGTGGGCCCGTGGCTCGTCACCAAGGACGAGATCCCGGACGTGCAGAACCTGTCGATGTGGCTCGACGTCAACGGCCAGCGCCGCCAGACCGGCACCACCGCGACGATGATCTTCACGATGGCGAAGTGCATCTCCTACGTCTCGCAGTTCATGACCCTGCTGCCCGGTGACATCGTCACCACGGGCACGCCTCCGGGCGTCGGCATGGGCATGAAGCCGCCGACCTTCCTCAACGTCGGCGACGTCGTCACGCTGGGCATCGAGCGCCTCGGCGAGCAGCGCCAGGAGATCATCGAGGCTTAAATTCGCTCAGCCGTCATTGCGAGCGGAGCGAAGCAATCCAGGGCCACGCGTGCCGCCCTGGATTGCTTCGTCGCTGACGCTCCTCGCAATGACGCTCATTATCTGCGTCGGTCAGGAAACAACGATGAAACTCACCTTCTCGCCCTCCTCGCCATTCGCCCGCAAGGTGCGCATCGCCGCCATCGAGCTCGGCCTGATCGACAAGATCGAGTTCGTGGCCGCCGCTGTGATCCCCGGCCAGGCCAATGAGGAGTATTCGAAGATCACGCCGCTGAAGAAGCTGCCGGTGCTGATCCTCGACAATGGCGACGTGATCCTGGATTCCTACGTCATCGTCGAATATCTCGACGAGCTCGCCGGCGGCAACAAGCTCATTCCCGCCTCCGGCCCGTCGCGCTGGAAGGTGAAGAGCGAGCACTCGATGCTGCAGGGCATGCTCGATTCGATGCTGCTGTGCCGCTACGAGGCGATGGTGCGGCCCGAGGGGACGCGCTGGCAGGCGTGGTCCGACGACCATTGGAACAGGGCCTGGATGGGCATGGCGCGCTTCAATGCGCAGAGTGATCTGCTGACGCGGCCGTTCGACATCGTGTCCATCGGGCTCGTCTGCGTGCTCGGCTATGCGGATTTCCGCTTTGCCGATTGCGGCTGGCGCAAGGCGTTTCCGGCGCTCGACGCGTTCCATCAGAAGATGCTGGAGCGGGAGTCGGTGAAGATCTCGCTGCCGCCGGCGGCCTGATCAATTTGAAGGATAGGCCGTGGCTCTGACGTTTTCGGTCGCCGATCTCACGATCCATCGCATCATCGAGCAGGAGACCACCTTCCTGCCGGCGCACGAGATGTTTCCGGACCTGACGCCGGCGATGCTGGATGCCGAGCGCAGCGCGCTGCGCGCCGGCAATGCGCTGGATGCCCAGGACACGCTGATCCTGTGCTTCCAGTCCTATGTCGTGAAGACGCCTGATCACACCATCCTGATCGACAGCTGCATCGGCAACGACAAGCCGCGGGCGCGACCGCTTTGGAACATGAAGACCGACGACACCTATATGCGGGCGCTGGCGACCGCGGGCGTGTCGGTCGACGACATCGACGTCGTGATGTGCACGCATCTGCACACCGATCACGTCGGCTGGAACACCCGGCTCGACAACGGCCGCTGGGTACCGACCTTTCCCAAGGCCCGCTACGTCTTTGCGCAGCGCGAATATGATTACTGGGTCGCGCAGAATGCCAAGGCCGAGGTGCCCGCCTTCGCCGACAGCGTGCTGCCGGTGGTCGAGGCCCGGCGCGCCGACATCGTCAGGGATGAATTCGCGATCGGCGATCACGTCCGCCTGCTGCCGACGCCGGGACATACGCCCGGTCATGTCGCGGTCGTCCTCGGCAAGGGCCAGGACGATGCGGTGTTCTCCGGCGACCTGATCCATACGCCGCTGCAGCTCATCTATCCTGAACTATCACCGAGATTCGACGTCGATCCGGCTCAGGCCGGGGTGACGCGCCGCGCGTTCCTGGAGCGCTATTGCGACACGCCGACGCTGTGCTGCACGGCGCATTTCCCCTCGCCCTCGGTCGGCCGCATCCGGCGCAGGGGCAATGGCTTCGCCTGCGAGACCCTGTAACCCGGCGCTCTCAGTCGACGATGAACAGCTTGGCGCCGGTCGCGGTGAACGACCGGTGCGCGGCATCGCCGAAATCCGAGACCTGATAGCTCATGCCGGCGGACAGCGTGAATTTGCGGCCGTCCTTGAGCTGGCTCTCGAGCTCGCCTTCGAGCACCAGCAGGACATGGCCGCGGTCGCACCAATGATCGGCGAGATAGCCCGGCGTGTACTCGACCTGGCGCACCCGGATGTCGCCGATCATCAATGTCCGCCAAGTGGCCTTGCCGTGCTCGCCCGGATGCTCGGTGACGGGAACGGCGGACCAGTCGGTCACGGTGAAGGGAAGGGTCGGAATTTTCATCGGTGTGCTCTGCTCGGCGATCGGGGATCGGATCGCCTCCGTCTCGTCGCATGGAGCTTCGGTCCCAGGCGAGCAAATCCACGTCCCGGTCCACTCGTCAATCGAACAGGCTGGGCGTGTAGTTCACCGCCGCCCCCTCGATCGCCAGCATCTTCAGCTTGGTATCGACGCCGCCATTGGCGGAGAAGCCGCCTGGCTTGTTGCCGGCCGCGAGCACGCGATGGCACGGCACCACGATCGGGCACGGGTTGCGGCCGAGGGCCTGGCCGACCTCTCGCGACAGCTCGACGCCACCGAGCTGTTTGGCAATGTCACCATAGGTCAGGGTCCGGCCCGGCGGGATCCGGCGCGCGATGTCGTAGACGCCGCGCTGGAACGCGCTGACGCCGTCGAGGTCGAGATCGATGTCGCCGAGATCATCCGGCTCCCCGGCCAGCAGCGCCTTGATGCGGGCCATGACGCGCTGCACATGCTGCGGCGGCTCAGCCTCGGCGATGCCGGGGTAACGCTGCTGCATCCGGGTACGCGTCTGCGCAATGCCGCCCATCGGCAGTTGCACGGCGTTGATGCCGCGCGGTCCCCAGGCGATCGCGCAGGTGCCGATCGCGGTCTCGAACAATGCATAGTTTTGGTCTGACATGGCGGGCTCCGTCGTCGATCTGCCCCGTATCATCTGCTCCGCAAAATAGGCTTGGAGAATGTTGCGATCCACCCGGATTCTGCCAATGTCGACAGGCGCGCCGGGCATGGCCCGGCGCGAGCCCGCGAACACAAGGACCCCGGATGACGTCTTCCACCTCCCGCCTCGCAGCCCTCGTCCTGCTGGCCACCGCAGCGGGTCTCTCGGCGGCTCACGCCGCGCCCGACGAAAAAATCAAGACGGCCGCCGAGCAGGCCAAGCCGGCGGTGATCGATAGTCTGCGCGAGATGGTGCTGATCGAATCCGGATCGAGCGATGTCGAAGGCCTGAAGAAGATGGCCGACTTCACCGAAGGCCGGCTGAAGGCGCTCGGCGCCACGACGGAGCGGCGCAAGACCACGCGCGGCGTCGGCGCCGACATGGTGATCGGGACGTTCGAGGGGACAGGCCGGCGCAAGCTGATGCTGATCGCGCATATGGACACGGTGTATCAGCCCGGCATCCTCAAGACCGAGCCCTACCATGTCGAAGGCGACCTGATCTACGGACCGGGCATCGCCGACGACAAGGGCGGCATCGCCGTCATCCTGCACAGCCTGCAGATCCTGAAGGACATGGGCTGGCGCGACTACGCCAGGCTGACGGTGGCGTTCAACCCGGATGAAGAAGTCGGCTCGATCGGCTCCGGCGAGTTCATCGCCGAGCTCGCCGACCAGCACGACGTCGTGCTGTCCTGCGAGCCCACCGCGGCAAAGCCGGCCGCGCCAGTCGACAGCCTGCTGCTGGGCGCCAGCGGCACCGCGACAGCCACCATGCAGGTGACGGGCCGCGCCTCGCATGCCGGCGCTGCGCCCGATCGGGGCCGCAACGCGCTGATCGAGCTCTCGCACCAATTGCTGCAGACCAGGGATATCGCGAAGTCGATCCCGGGCACGCAGCTCAACTGGACCACAGCCACTGCCGGCACGGTGCGCAACCAGATCCCGGAAAAGGCCAGCGCCGGCGGCGACGTTCGCGTCACCGTCGCCGATGGCGTCGAGAAGCTGCAGGCGGCGCTGGACGAAAAGGTCAAGACCCACCTTGTGCCCGACACCGAGGTGAAGGTCACGATCGAGACGGGACGGCCGCCCTTCGTCGCCTCGGAGCGCGGCCGCGCGCTGGGCAAGGAGGCGCAGGCGATCTACGCCGAGATGGAGCGGCCGCTGGCGCTGGTCGACATGACCGGCGGCGCCACCGACGCCGGCTTCGCCAATCGCAGCGGCAAGGCCGTGGTGGTCGAAAGCTTCGGCATCGCCGGCTTCAACTATCACGCCCATAACGAGTACATCGACCAGACCACCATCGTGCCTCGCCTGTATTTGATGACCCGTATGCTGATCGAGCAGGGCAAGAAGATGTAGCTTATGGAAGCAGAGGCAGCCCGGCGAAAAGACCGGGCGCCTCGATGAGGAACCAAGGAGAGCGCCATGAAGCTGACGCCGGAGCAGATTGCATTCTTCGACCGCGAGGGCTGGCTGTTCCTGCCCGAGCTGTTCAGCCCCGAGGAGACCGCCTTTCTCGCGCGCGAGGCCGAGGCGATCTATGCCGCCGACAGGCCCGAGGTCTGGCGCGAGAAGAGCGGCGCGCCGCGCACCGCCTTTGCCGCGCATCTCTACAACGACGCATTCCGCGTGCTGTCAGCGCATCCACGCATGATCGATCCGATCGAGCAGATCTTCGGCGAGAAGCTCTACATGCATCAGTTCAAGATCAACGCCAAATCGGCCTTCACCGGCGATGTCTGGCAATGGCACCAGGATTACGGCACCTGGAAGCGCGACGACGGCATGCCGGAGCCGCGCGCGATGAACATCGCGATCTTTCTCGACGAGGTGATGCCGATCAACGGTCCCCTGATGCTGGTGCCGCGCAGCCAGCACGCCGGCGACCTCGAAGCGTCGCACGACCTCGCGACGACATCCTATCCGCTGTGGACGCTGGATGAGGCGACGGTGACACGGCTGGTCGCCGAAGGCGGCATCGTCGCGCCGACCGGCAAGCCCGGCGGCATGCTGATGTTCCACGGCAATCTCGTGCATGGCTCGGCCGGCAACATCACGCCCTACCCGCGCAAGATCGTGTACCTCACGCTCAACGCCGTCTCGAACTACATCCGCACGCCGACGCGGCCGGACTACATCGCGCATCGCGACTTCACGCCGATTGCGACATTGCCTGATGACGCATTGCTCCGGCTCGCGCGGGCGCATCGCGAGGCGGCGGAATGACACTTTCTCCGTCATTCCGGGGCATCGCGGAGCGATGACCCCGGAGTCCATAACCACCATCGTGAGTATGGATTCCGGGCTCGTGCTCCGCACGCCCCGGAATGACGGCAACTGACAGGGCTGCCAATGAACCTCCATTCCCTCCTCCAAGCGCGCACTGCGTCCGGCAAGCCTGTCCGCGTCGCGCTGATCGGCGCCGGCAAGTTCGGCTCGATGTTCCTGGCGCAGGTGCCGCATGTGCCGGGCCTCGAGGTGCCCGTCATCATCGATCTCGATCCTGAGCGCGCGCGCGACGCGTGCCGCACGGTCGGCTGGAGCGCCGAGCTGATTGAACGCACGGCGTTCAGTGCCGATGGTGCGAAGGCGTTTGCTGACAACATCGACGTCGTCGTCGAAGCCACCGGCAGCCCGGCCGCCGGCATTCGCCACGCCCGCGCGGCGATCAAGGCCGGCAAGCACATCGTGATGGTGAACGTCGAAGCCGACGTGCTGGCTGGTCCGCTGCTCGCCGAGGAGGCGCGCAAGGCCGGCGTGGTCTACTCGCTCGCCTATGGCGATCAGCCGGCGCTGACGGCGGAGCTCGTCGACTGGGCGCGCACGACCGGCTTCCACGTCGTCGCTGCCGGCAAGGGCACGAAATTTTTGCCGGCCTATCACGACGTGACGCCTGACGGCGTCTGGCAGCACTACGGATTGACGGCGGCCGAGGCGCAGTCCGCCGGCATGAACCCGCAGATGTTCAATTCCTTCCTGGACGGCACCAAGTCGGCGATCGAGATGGCCGCGATTGCGAATGCCACCGGTCTCGATGTGCCCGGCGACGGCCTGCTGTTTCCGCCCTGTGGCGTCGACGATCTGCCGCATGTGCTGCGCCCGCGCGACCGCGGCGGCATGCTGGAGCGATCGGGCATGGTCGAGGTGGTGTCGTCGCTGGAGCGCGACGGCCGGCCGGTGTTTCGCGATCTGCGCTGGGGCGTCTATGTCGTGCTGGAGGCGCCGAACGACTACGCCGCGGATTGTTTCCGGCAATATGGCCTGAAGACCGATGCGAGCGGGCGTTATGCCGCGATGTACAAGCCGTATCATTTGATCGGACTCGAACTGAACATCTCGGTGCTGTCGGCGGCGCTGCGGCGCGAGCCCACAGGACAGCCGCTCGGATTTCGCGGGGATGTCGTCGCCATCGCCAAAAAGCATCTGCGCACCGGCGAGATGCTCGACGGCGAAGGCGGCTACACGGTGTGGGGCAAGGTGCTGCCGGCGGCGACGAGTCTGCAGGTCGGCGCGCTGCCGATCGGATTGGCGCATCGCGTGAAGCTCGTCAATGACGTGGCCCGCGGCGCCGTCGTGCGCTGGAGCGATGTCGCATTCGACGTAACGGACGAAACAGTCAAGGTCCGCAAGACGATGGAGGCCGCGTTCTCACGCTGACCATGGCGGCGAAGACCTGCAGAAACAAAAAAGCCCCGACCGGAGGTCAGGGCTTTTGCGTCTTGGGAGTGGGGACGGATCCTAGTTGTCATCCTCGCCGAACGCGGCGGCGAGCTTGTCGTAATATTTGACGACGAGATCGATGTTGCCCTTGTTCTCGACCTCCGGCGGCTTGGCCTTCAGCGCGGCGTTGAGATCGTTGAGGACCTGCTTCTTGTCGTCGGGCTTCATCTTCTTGTCGGCCTGGACCTGCTCGATCTGGTCCTTGATCACAGCTTCGGGTCCGACATATTTTTTCGTCTTCGGATCGATGCCGCCCATCACCAGGCTGATGTTGTCGACAACGACGTTGAAATCGTCATAGCTGGCAAAGCCGTATTTCTTGGCGACGCCGTCGAGCTGCGTGACCACCTTCTGGTCCGGAGGCGAATTCTCCGGCAGCTTGTCGGTGATCGCGTCCATGTCCTTCTGCGAGGCCAGCACGTTCTCGATCTGCTTGTCGGTGAGCGCGATCTGCTTGAGCTGCGGCGGCTGGCTGACGCTGGGGCCCGGCGGCTGCGCCGGCGAATCCTTGGCGGCCTGCGCGAGCGCCGGAAGCGTTGCAATGGACGTCATCGCGACGCCTGAGCCCGCAATGGCCAGCGCGGCGAGAGTGGTCCGGACAAGCATGCGCATGAGAATCTCCTGTGGGACGGTGTCGACGACAGACAGCGCAGCATTGCGTACGTTGTTGGGAATGAACCGTGTCTGAACCCCGTTTGCGGGTCCGATCACACGGTTGTGCAGCTGGTGTCGTCGGGCGAACGAACGCAGGAGTACAAACAACAACGCCGCGCTGAGGTTTCAGCGCGGCGTTGTTGTTTTGGGATGTGAAGAGGG
>NZ_BSCT01000072.1 GCF_030159255.1 Bradyrhizobium sp. SSBR45G
ACAACTGATTCTTCGCCGCAAGTCTATTTTAGCGCCTATGGGCGTTCGCCGGGACAACATCGTATCTGCAGCAGCCAACTCAGGCCGCGTTGTAGCCCGCGACCGCCTTGACCTCGAGATACTCCTCTAGACCGAACTTGCCCCATTCGCGGCCGTTGCCGGACTGCTTGTAGCCGCCGAACGGCGCAGTGCGGTCGTTCGGCACGCCCTGGAGATTGACGTTGCCGGCGCGGATCTTGCGGCCGACCTCGCGGGCCTTCTCGATCGTCGGGGCCGAGACGTAGCCGGCCAGACCATAGGGCGTGTCGTTGGCGATTCTCACCGCCTCGGATTCGTCGCTCGCGCCGATGATCACCAGCACCGGACCAAAAATCTCCTCGCGCGAGATCGTCATGTCTGGCTTGACGTCGGCAAAGATGGTCGGGCGCACGTAGAAGCCCTTGTTGACGCCCTCGGGCAGGCCAGGACCGCCGGCGACGAGGGTCGCGCCCTCCTCGATGCCCTTGTTGATCAGCGCCTGGATCTTGTCCCACTGGCCGCGATTGACGACCGGGCCGATCGTGGTGCCCTCGCCGCGCGGATCGCCGGCCTTGGTCTTGTCGGCAACGCCCTTGGCGATCGCAGCCACTTCCTTCATCCGCGCGGCCGGCACGATCATGCGCGACGGCGCGTTGCAGGACTGGCCGGAGTTGTTGAACATGTGCATGACGCCGCCGGTCACCGCCTTGGTGAGGTCGGCCCCTTCCAGGATCACGTTCGGCGACTTGCCGCCGAGCTCCTGGCTGACGCGCTTCACAGTGGGGGCAGCGCGCTTGGCGACGTCGATGCCAGCGCGGGTCGAGCCGGTGAACGAGATCATGTCGATGTCCGGATGCTCGCTCATGGCGGCGCCGACCTCCGGCCCGAGGCCGTTGATCAGGTTGAACACGCCCTTCGGCACGCCGGCTTCATGCAGGATCTCGGCGAAGATTAGCGCCGAGGTCGGGGTGAATTCCGACGGCTTCAGGATCATGGTGCAGCCGGCTGCGAGCGCGGGCGCGACCTTGCAGGCGATCTGGTTGAGCGGCCAGTTCCAGGGCGTGATCATGCCGACCACCCCGACCGGCTCGCGCACCACGACGGACGCCGGCAGCGTCTCCTCGAACTCGTACTTCTTCAGCACGTCGAGCGTCGACATCAGATGGCCGAGGCCGGCGCCGGCCTGCAGCTTTTCCGCCATCGGCAACGGCGCGCCCATCTCGTCGGAGACGGCGGCGCCGATCTCCTTCATGCGGCCCTTGTAGATGGCGATGATCTTCTCGAGCAGCGCGACACGCTCCTCGCGTGAGGTCTGCGAGAAGGTCTCGAAGGCGCGCTTGGCGGCCGCGACGGCCTTGTCGACATCGGCCTTGGAGCCCAGCGCAACCTCATACATCGCCTCTTCAGTCGCCGGATTGACGACCGGGGTGGACTTCTTGACGACCGGATCGACCCAGGCGCCGTCGATGTAAAATTGCAGGCGATTGACCATCGGAAAACCTCTTCACGTGGAAGCATATGGAGGGGCGGCAGCGCGCGGGCCGGCATCCTGGCACGAACGATCCGCGGGATGAACCCGCCACATGCGGGGACCGGGGTTGCATTCGGGCGGATATAGGATCATCGACGCCTCGCGCGCAAGTCAGCCCGCGTGCGACCGGATCGACCGTTTGCACTGCACAATCAGGGCAGATCAGGCGCCGATCTCGAGTTGGTTGCGCACCAGGTTGAAGTAGAGACCGCGGCCCGCGGCGAGCTGTCGGTGCGTGCCCATTTCCACGATCCGACCGCGATCCAGCACCACGATCTGATCCGCATTGCGGACCGTGCTCAGACGGTGGGCAATGATCACCTTGGTCAATCCTTCCGTCAGCCGCGCGAAATTCGCTGACACCGTCGCTTCCGCACTGGCGTCCAACGCCGATGTCGCCTCGTCGAGCAGCAACAGCTGCGGGCGCCGGTAGATCGCGCGCGCGATCAGCAGCCGCTGCACCTGGCCGCCCGACAGACCAAGCCCGTTTTCACCGATCCTGGTGTTGTAGCCGGTCGGCAGTCGCTCGATGAAGCTCCGCGCGTTGGCGACGTCGGCCGCCCATAGCAGCCTGCCGCGATCGATGCGCTCCTCCGTCAGCGCGATATTGCGCGCAATCGTGTCCGCGAAGACGGCGCCGTCCTGCATGACCGTACCACAGATGTCGCGCCAGTCACGCGCCCGGACTTGGCTGAGCGGCGTATCGCCGACCCTGATCTCACCGGCTTCCGGCTCGTAGAACTTGAGCAGCAGCTTCAGCAGCGTCGTCTTGCCGCTGCCGCTGGCTCCGACGATCGCCGTCGTTCCGCCGTCCGGAATGACGAGCGAGATCCGGTCCAGCACGGGCGGCATGTTGGGATTGCCGTAGCGAAACGACACATCCTCGAGCACGATGTCGCCGCTCGGCACCGGCGCGTAAACCCGGTCGGCGCGATCCTCGGGCTCGGCTGCCTGAACCTCGGTGATCCGCCTGAGGCTCAATACGGCATCCTGAGCGCGCTGCACCAGGAGCACCAGATGGTCCAGCGAAGCGCTCATCTGTCCGAGCATGGCGGTCAGGGCCATCATGGCGCCGAGCGTGAGATCGCCGCGAATGACGGCATAGGCGGCGAATGCATTGGCACCGATCGAGGTGCTCGACGAGATCAGCGCTGACCCGGCCTGCTGGAACTGCTGCAGCTTCATCGCCGCGAGCTGGACCTTGAACAGCCGGACCTGAACTTGCTCCCACGCCCAGCGCTTCTGGGTCTGCGCGCCAGTCGCCTTGATCTCGGCCACCGCCTGCACCAGTTCCATCTCGCTCGCCAGCGCCTGCGCCGCCTCGCTGAAGCGTTGATGATCGATACGGCGGCGGCTTGCGAGAAAGCGGGTGACGTAGGCCAAGTTCAGCACGGCACCGCCCAGAAAGATCAGCAGAATGGCCCAGCTGTAGGTTGTGATAACGATGGCATAGACGATCAGCGTCAGCAGCGAGAACGCCGCCTCCAGCACACCCGAGGTGAGGAAGCCCTCGATGCGATGGTTGTCGTTGAGCCGCTGCATCACGTCGCCTGTCGTGCGCAAATCGAAGAAGCTCATCGGCAGATTGAGGATCGTCTGCAGGAAGTCAGCGATCATGGCGATGCTGATCCGCGACGACAGATACAGCATCAGCCAGCCGCGAATGAGCGCGATCGCGTTCTGCCCGAGCATCAGGCACACCTGGGCCACGACCAGCACCGTGACCAGCGACATATCCCCGCGCTCGATGCCCTGGTCGACAAGCGACTGGGTGAGGAACGGCGCGATGAAGGCGAGCGCGCATCCGACGCCGGTGCCGATCATGAGCTGAACCACGAGCTCGCGGTGCGCGAGCGCATAGTTCAGGAGGTGCCGCCACGGTGTGGAGGGTTGGCTGCTCGACGAATGCCAGTCGCGCAGGGCGGGCGTCGGCTCGAAGAAGACAGCGACGCCGACTGGCCGATCGTTCTCGATGTGGGTCGCCCACGCCTGGTGGAAGTCGGTGAAGGAATGATCGATCAGCCCCGGCGCCGCAGGGTCCGAGACGTAGACGCGGTCCCCGCTGATGCGGTGGACGACGACGAAGTGGTTTTGATTCCAATGCACCAGGAACGGAAAGCGGTTCTGCTCGATCAGCGCGACGAGATCGCAGCTCACCGGCAGCGTGCGGAAACCGATCTCCTCGGCCGCCTTGCAGATCGACAACAGATCGGCGCCCTGCCGACCCTTGTGCACGATCTCCTCGGCTTCCGCCTGCGGGATCAGCTTGCCGTAATGTCGCGCGATGATGCGCAGGCAGGTCGGCCCGCAGCTCGTGGCATCAGGTTGCTGATAGTGCGGAAACGCGGCCATGCGACGCACGCCGAACGCCGGGCCGTCAGAACGACGACGGCCCGGCGAACGCGATCAGATGATCTGGGCGACGCCGACGGCGACGTTCTCGACGCCCGTCGTGATCTGGTTGAACGTATTGATGCCGGAGACGACCTTTGGATTGTTGTGCGAGGCCTTGACAACCAGGCCTTCCACGGCCCTGAGCACGGCATTGAAGCCGGAGAAGATGGCGCTGAGGCCGGTCGCGAGCGCGACATTGCCGCCGGTGATCTGCCGAAGCTCGTCATCCGAGAGCTTGCGAGCCTGTCCCTGCGCGAGATCGGTCTGCATGAATGTGATGCCTTTCCTGCTATGCGACGCTGGTGCCGCGGTTGCTTGGTCGACCGGCCCCCTATCCCCAAATGCCGGCCCTATGAATGATGGCATGCATGTCCATCCCGGCAACGCGCAATCTCCACAGCCGTCGCATTTTCATGTTCATCTGTTGTCGCGCGATCACGTTACAAACGACGCAATCAACTACGTAGCGAACGAATGTTCTATTCGGTCCACGCGGCGAGGTGCGCGAAGACCTGCTGGATCAGCCGCAGATTGTTCACCTCGATGCGCGCGTCCCCATCCATGTTCTGCGCGAACTGCACCGTCTTGCCGCTCGACAGCGTCAGCCCGTTCGGGAGATCGAGCAGCACTCTGTACTTGCCGTCGATCGCGACCGCGCTGATCGCGCTCACGCGGGCCTCGAGCTGACCGAATTCGAGCCGCGGATAGGCATCGAGGCGGATCACCACCTTCTGGCCGAGCCTGACTTTGCCGAACCCCGCTTCAGGAACGAACGCAAACGCCGAGGGTGTCGAATGTAGAGGCTCCACGATCGCGAACGTATCACCGGAGCGGATGTTCTGCGCCTCGGACCACAGACCGAACAGGCGTACGCGCCCAGTCAGCGGCGCGCGGATGACGTTGACATGATCCCAGTCCTGCATCACTCCGCGTAGATCGCGCAACGCACTCGACAGCCGCGCCACCATCTCGGCATCGCGGTCGCGATGAGCGGCGAGCAGCGCGCTGATCTCGCGCTCGGTCGAGGCGATGGTCGCGAGATGGCGGGCAGTGGCGATGCGCGCCTCCGCCACGCGGTCGCGCTGCGACTGCTTTCCTGACTCGAACCGGTCGAGATAGGCCGGCGCGGCAAGCCCCTTGGCGATCAGCGTCTCGCGTCCCGCCTGCATGCGCTGATCAGCCTTCAGCGAAGCCTCGGCGGCGTTCTCCTTGTCTGCGAACTGTCCGACCAGCTGCCGGTAGGCCGCCACGACCTGGCGCAGCTGTGCAACCTGATCGGACGTCTCGGTGGAGGCGCGAAAGGTCCTGAGATTGCCGAGCGCCTGCACCACGGACAGCAGCGGCGCGGCGGCGCTGCCGAGCCGTGCCGGGGTCACCGCCGGCGGTGCTGGCAGCGCGACATCCCCGGACAGATCCGCCGGGAGATTCACGAGCCACTGCTCGAGCTGGAGCAGCTGGCGTATGTCGCTGCCGTCGTCGAGCACCGCCAGTATGTCGTCGCGCGCGACCTGGTCGCCCTCTCTCACCTTGAGCAAGGCAAGCTTGCCGTTGCCGCGGCTCAGCAGCGTCACCGGCAGATCGGCGGAGACCACATGCGCGCGTCCACCGACGACGGAGGGATAGGGCACGACGCTCGCGACGGCCAGCAGCGTGGCGAGAGCGATCGCGGTGACGACGGCGCCGGATCGAACCAGCAGCGGCGGCGGCGCGCTGATGACCTCGCGATACATGTCGCTGCGCAACTGCGGCAGGGCCGTTGCGGGCCGAGACTGCGCCTCCACGGGAGCGATGGGGCTGGTCGCCGCACTTCGGCGCCGCGCTACATGCGCGATCTTCGTCTCGACATTGCGTCTCACCGTCTTCAGATTCAGCATCGGACGCAACAACTCGACGACGACCAGCTCATGCCGCGAAACTAGGGACGATGGAACTACACGTCCAGCCCATGTCGACGCAAAGCCGGCTGGACGTCGCTTTCGCGCCACACCGAGCGCTGCCGGCGCCGCCACCATCCCGCCATGATTCAGCAAGAGCCGCACCGGGACAGAACAATGCGTTCGATAGGCGCAAGCCAGGCCGCCGCTGCATACGGCCGCCGCTGCTGTTGCATCGCAGCAATATGATGAAGTGGATCATTCCGAATGGCAGAATTCCCAGTCCCGCAGATTTATTTGGCGTGTGTGAACTGCTTCACAGCGCGGCCCGGCCAAGCCGGCTAGTCTCTCCTTCATAGACAGCCCGGCATCTCGAAAGGACGCTGGACAACATTTCAGAACGAATGACTTTGGTCAGTTTTTTCCGCGTAGTTTTTTAAGCACCTCACCCTTTTGCTCCAAGTTGCGACGCCGTCTCCTTCATCCAGGTGGGGGAGACGGCGCAGCTGTTTTTGGGCCCCTTCCCTCACACCGCCATCTTCCGATGCCGCACCGGGGCGCCGGTGAGGCTCTCGGCGGCGTCGATGATCGCGTTCGCGTCCATGCCGTTGTGGCGGTAGAGATCGTCGATCGTGCCAGTCTGGCCGAACTTCTCCACCCCCAGCGCCTCGACGCGATGGCCGCGCACCGAGCCGAGCCAGCCGAGCGTCGCCGGATGGCCGTCGATCACGGTGACGATGCCGCAGTCGCGCGGCAGTGGCGCCAGCAGCTGCTCGATGTGGCTGAGGTTCTGCACGCCGCGGCGATGCCGCCGCAGGCTGCGCGCCGCCGTCCATCCCGCATGCAGCCGGTCGGCAGAGGTGATGGCGAGCAGGCCGACGTCACGCCGGGACTCGCCGATCAGCCCGGTCGCCTCGATCGCCTCCGGCGCGACCGCGCCGGTATAAGCGACGATGACCTCCGCATTCGGCCCCGGCTTGCGCAGCCAATAGGCGCCGGCGGCGATGTCGGACTCCAGCTCTGATGTCATGATCCGCTGCGGCTGGTCGATCGTGCGCGTCGACAGCCGCAGATACAGCGAACCGCCCTCGCCGCTCGCGGCTTGCATGTGCGCAAAACCCCATTTCATGATCGCGGCGAGTTCGTCGACGAAGGCCGGCTCGAACGACGACAGCCCGTCCTGCGCCATGCCGATCAGCGGTGTCGCAATCGACTGATGCGCGCCGCCCTCCGGCGCCAACGTCACGCCCGACGGCGTTGCCGCCACCATGAACCGCGCATCCTGATAGCAGGCGTAGTTCAGCGCATCGAGGCCGCGCTCGATGAAGGGATCATAGAGCGTGACGATCGGCAGCAGCCGCGCGCCATTGATCGAATGCGACAGGCCGAGCGCGGAGGCCATGATGAACAGGTTCATCTCGGCGATGCCGAGCTCGATGTGCTGGCCCTTCGGCGAGGCCGCCCAGTTGAAGGTCGACGGAATCTTTTCGCTGCGGAACAGGTCGGCCTTCTCGGCGCGCGCGAACAGGCCGCGGCGGTTGACCCAGGCGCCGAGATTGGTCGAGACGGTCACGTCCGGCGACGACGTCACGATGCGCGAGGCCATCGCGGTGTCGCTGCGCGCGAGATCGTTGAGAACAAGGCCAAAGCCCTGCTGGGTCGACATCTGCGCCGCGGCGGTGAAGGTCAGCCGCTCCGGCACGTCGAGCACAGCATCGTCGAGCCTGCGGCCATCGCGATTGAACGGCACGGCGGCGAGAAACGCCTCCAGCCTGGCCGGGTCCTGCGTCAGGCCTTCGAACTTGTCCCACTCATGGCCGGGGCGGATGTTCTGCTGGGCGCGGTACTTTTCCATCTGCGCGACCGTCATCAGGCCGGCGTGGTTGTCCTTGTGGCCCTGGAACGGCAGGCCGACGCCCTTGATCGTGTAGGCGATGAAGCACACCGGACGGTCGTGATCGATGGATTCGAACGCCTCCAGCATGCTCGCCATGTCGTGGCCGCCGAGATTGCTCATCAGCGCCAGCAACTCGTCGTCGCTGCGTCTGTCGAGCAGCCGCGTCAAATCGCCCTGATCGCCGATGTCGTCCTGGATGTGCTTGCGGAAGGCCGCGCCGCCCTGGAAGCACAGCGCCGCATAGAGCGCGTTCGGGCAATTGTCGATCCAGCGCCTGAGCGACTCGCCGCCGGGCTCGGCGAAGGCCTCGCGCATCAGCCGGCCGTATTTCACGATCACCACGTCCCAGCCGAAATTGCGGAACATGGTCTCGAACTTCTCCCACAAGCCCTCGCGCACCACGGCATCCAGGCTCTGGCGGTTGTAGTCGACGATCCACCAGGTGTTGCGCAGGCCGTGCTTCCAGCCCTCGGCCAGCGCCTCGAAGATGTTGCCCTCGTCCATCTCGGCGTCGCCGACGAGGGCGATCATGCGGCCCTCGCGGCGGTCCTTCATCCAGCCATGCGCCTTGACGTAGTCCTGCACCAGCGAGGAGAACAGCGTCTGCGCCACGCCGAGGCCGACCGAGCCGGTCGAGAAGTCGACGTCGTCGACGTCCTTGGTGCGCGACGGATAGGACTGCGCACCCTTGAAGCCGCGGAAATTCTCCAGCTTCTCACGGGTCTGCCGCCCGAACAGATACTGGATGGCGTGGAACACGGGGCTGGCATGCGGCTTCACCGCGACGCGGTCCTCAGGACGCAGCACCGAGAAGTACAACGCCGACATGATGGTCGCGAGCGAGGCCGAGGAGGCCTGGTGGCCGCCGACCTTCAGACCATCGATGTTCGGCCGGATGTGGTTGGCGTGATGGATGGTCCAGGATGACAGCCACAGCGCCTTGCGGGCCAGCGCGTTCAGGATGTCGAGACGGTCTGACGGTGCTGATGGCATAGCCATGGCGCGCGCTCCCGAGGGGGGTTTTGTAAAGGGTTTGGTTGGATTCGCCGATTTTAGTCCCGCCCGGCCGGCCATAATTCTCAATTTTTCGCGCACAGACGCCGATTGTTGGGATATTTTCCCAACCTGAACTCAATTCCAGCGATTTGATCCCAATGCCCGACCTCGACAGCATCGACCGCAAGATCCTCGGCCATCTCCAGGCCGACGGCCGCATCACCATGCAGGAGCTCGCCGACAAGGTCGGGCTTTCGGTCTCGCCGTGCCACCGCCGCGTCAAGCTGCTGGAAGAGCGCGGCGTCATCACCCGCTATCTCGCGACCGTCGACCAGAAGGCGCTCGGGCTGCACGTCTCCGTCTTCATCTCCATCAAGCTGGCGCGGCAGAAGGAGGAGGACCTCAAGCGCTTCGAAAAGGCGATCTCCGCCTGGCCCGAGGTGCTCGAGTGCTATCTGATGACGGGCAATCGCGACTATTTGCTGCGCGTCGTCGCCGCCGATCTCTCCTCCTATGAAGCGTTTTTGAAGAGCAAGCTGACCCGCCTCGACGGCATCGCCTCGATCGAGAGCAGCTTCGCACTGAGCCAGGTGAAGTATTCGATCGCGCTGCCGGTGTGAGGCCAGCTGCCTCAGCAATCTCAGCTGTCGTCCCGGCGAACGCCCATAGGCGCTAAAATAGACTTGCGGCGAAGAATCAG
>NZ_BSCT01000075.1 GCF_030159255.1 Bradyrhizobium sp. SSBR45G
CGTAGAGCTTGTGAGCCAATTTGAGTTCGCAGCTGAGCTTACGCCGCGGGGGCTGCTGCCGCGGGGATGACCCGTCGTGGACGGGCTCTTTGCGGCGGATCGGCCCGGTGAGGTCCCTCGGAGGCCGCTCCTGACGGCTATGATGCTGCTTTTTGGCAGGCGGTGAGGTGCCATCCTTGCAGAAGGTTGTTGGTGAACGCGTACCAGTTCACGACGGCGCGAACCTTGTCGATGCCGCGGACCGTCACTTGCCTGAGGTCCCAGTTGCGCCAGCGGGCGTGGATGCATTCGCACAGCGAGCGGAGCTGATACTGGGCCTTGCCGGCTTCGCTCGCCATGCGCGCTCGCCAGGCGGCCACACCAGGGCCGTCGGTGTCGCGGGGCAGATAAGGATCAACACCGCTTTTTTGCGAGCGCGGCGGACAGTAGACCTCGGTGTTCTGGCCATGCGCCCATTCGATGTCGTCGCCACGGCAGTATCCGCCATCGACCAGGTAGCGCCTGGGTAAGCGCGGCAGCTTGTCGCGCAGCCGCTCCAGCATCGGTCGCATCAGGCCGCCGTCTGATCCGTTGTTGTCGACGTCGATTGCGACCACGATCATCGCGGCCGCAGCACTGACGACCTGCACGTTGTAGGCGGGACGGAAACCGGCGTCGGCCATCTTCATCCGCCGCGCCTGCGGATCGGTGGTCGAGGCCCGAGGCTCCTTCGGCTTTTTGCCGTTGCCACCTTTTTCCTCAAGCTTCTTGCGCTTGCGCTTAATCTCCTCCAGTGCCGCCTGCGCCGCTTCCACCTTCTGCTTATGCTCGCGGGCGGCACGCTCACGCGCCGCCCGGATGCGCCGATTGCTGGCTTCTGGATCTGCGTCGACCTCGTGCTTGAGCTGCTCCACCACCGCTGTTGCCTCTGCAAGCTTCTGCTGCAGCGTCGCTTCGCGCCGGAACGAACTGGCTCCGGCATTGGCACGGATCCGCACCCCGTCCTGTGCCAGCGTATCGAGATCGACCAGCCCGGCCTCACTCAGCGCCGCCAGATGTTCGCTCATCAGGCGGTCGAGCACATCGGCACAGCCGACGCGGAAGTCCGACAGAGTGTGATAGTTCAGCGACACCCCGCCACACAGCCAGCGATAGGCATCATGGCTCTCGCACAGGCGATCCAGCGCCCGAGCACTGCCGACGCCGTCGCTGGTGGCATAGAGCCAGAGTGCCAGCAAAAGGCGTGGTGATGGTGCAGGATGGCCAGGCCTGTTCTCCCGCGCCCTCACTCGGTCTTCCAACTCGCTCAAATCGAGCGTCTCGACATAGGTCCAGATCATGCGCGCCGGATGATCTTGCCCAATCAGGCTGTCGATATCGACCGCGCGCAGTTCGACCTGATTGCGCACCGGCACCCGCAGACGAGGCGCACCCTTCGGAAGCTCCCGCGCTTCGGGAGCCGACTGCTCCGGCAGTCCATCGAAAAGCTCGTCCTCAGCCATCATGACCTCCAGCAAATCGCTCCGCTCAGAGAATCACTTTCATCGAGAATCGCCATCGAAAGATTCACAGCCTCGTAGGGTGGGCAAAG
>NZ_BSCT01000076.1 GCF_030159255.1 Bradyrhizobium sp. SSBR45G
GCTACCGTATTCACACATCGATATTGAATACGGGAAGAACGTCTGATTCCCTGTCAGCCTCTTGCGGAGGAGGATGGCATGGAGCTTGGGCTGGGACGGTTTGGCGACCGTCGCCTTGAAAAAGGGGGGCCTTTCTTCTGGACCGGCTGGTTGCGTCGGGCGGCCGAGGGCTGCGGGTGCGCCGATTGGGTGGCAATCGGGCGGGAGAGATTCGTCTGACGCGGTTGTTGCGCAACGAGGCTTTCAGCTGTGAGGAGATGCTGGCGGAGGCGGCCCGACGGACGTCGGAACGCTGCATGGGACAGCATGTGCTGGCGATCCAGGACACCACCGTGGTGCGCTCGGAGGGCGGCGGAGGCGAGTATCTGCACGCCGTGTTGGCTCTGAATGCGCAGGATGGTGCAATCCTGGGGTTGATCGACGGCTGCTTTTTGGAGCGCAAGGGCGGCCGGCGTGCAGCCCGGCGATCCACGCCGATTGAGGAGAAGGAGAGCTTCCGCTGGCTGCAAGGTGCCGAGCAGGCGGCCTCGGTATGCGCGGGGGCGGCTTCGATCACCGTGGTAGCCGATCGCGAGAGCGACATCTTCGAGGCGTTTGCCTTGCGTTCGGAAGGTGTCGAACTGCTGATCCGCGCGGCCCATGACCGTGCACTGGCGGACGGCCAGACGCTATTTGCCCGAGTCGATGCGCTGGGTGCGATGGGGCGCGCGGAGTTGGAGCTTCCCGCCAAGCCTGGGCGCAAGCGGCGAACCGCTCAGCTCGAACTTCGCTTCATGCGGGCCAATCTGGCTCAACCGACGGCTGGATTGCGCGCCAACTTGCCGAAAAGCGTGGCCGTGCACATCATCGATGTCCGCGAGGTCGACCCGCCGAGCGGCGAGGCGCCGATCCATTGGCGGCTTCTCACCACGCATGAGATCGGGACCGAGGCGCAAGCCTGGCAGGTGGTCGGCCTGTATCGACAGCGTTGGGCGATTGAACAGCTGTTCCGAACTCTCAAGTCGGGCGGCTTCGACATCGAGGGGCTGGAGATCGAGGACAGCCCGCCTCGCAACCGGCTTATCACTGCGACGTTGATCGCGGCCGTGTGCATCCAACAATTGGTCCACGCGCGTGATGGAGGCCCGGAGCCTCTGCGCCCTCTCACAGACGCATTCGAACCCGAGGACGTTCCCCTGCTCGAAGCCTGCTGTGCTCAACTCGAGGGCAAGACAGAGCGGCAAAAGAACCCTCATCCGAAGGGGTCTCTCGCTCGCGCGGCCTGGGTCTGCGCCCGCCTCGGCGGATGGACCGGCTACTACGGAAAGCCCGGCCCTCTCGTCATGCTGGAGGGCTGGCTCGAGTTCCAAGCCATGAAACGCGGCGCAAACCTCTTAGCCCGAGGCGAAGTGTGAATCCGGTAGCCC
>NZ_BSCT01000077.1 GCF_030159255.1 Bradyrhizobium sp. SSBR45G
CTGGACTGCACCCCTCAAGTGAGACACGATAATCTCAGTGACAGTGCGGTTGCCACGATGTGCTATCGTACCTTGTTTTGCGCGAACGCGGCTTCGAACTCAAGAGGCGATCGGTAGCCGAGCGCCGAGTGCAGGCGTTCTTTGTTGTAGACGTCCGCGATGAAGCTTTCGATCCGGCGACGCGCGTCTCTGATGTCGGAGAATGCCTTGCCGTTGACCTCTTCGGCCTTGAGCGTCTTCATGAAGCTTTCGGCCTTGGCGTTGTCGAAAGGATTGCCCGGCCTGCTCATGCTGATCGTGATGTCACGATCTGCCAAGATCTGGCGATAGGCAATCGAGGCGTATTGCACGCCGCGATCGGAGTGGTGGATCAGGCTGCCGCGCTGCGGCTTGCGGGTCTCGATTGCCCTGTCCAATGCCGCTATCGCCAGTGATGCATCGAGCGTGTTGTCGAAGGCCCAGCCGACGGCCTTGCGCGAGAAAGCGTCGAGAATGACGGCGAGGTAGGCGAAGGTCGTGGCGAGATGGACGTAGGTGATGTCCGCGACCCAGATCTGGTCAGGAGCGGACGGCACCAGGCCACGCACGAGATTGGGCACGACGACAATGTCCCTTGGCCGCTCCGCCGGCGGCTTCAGGAATGGCGTCTTGCGCTGTGCGAGAAGATTATCCTCGCGCATGAGTCTGAGCACCTTCTTGGCATTGACCACCATTCCCTTCCGTCGGATGGTAGCCGTCACGCGCCGATAGCCGTAGAATGGATGCTTGAGGCAAATGCGTTGGATCTGATCGCGCAGCTCGCAGTCGGCCGTCTCACGACTGCGTCTGTTGAGATGCCGGTAATAGGTCGCGCGTGGCAGGCCGGCCAGAGTGCAGAGCCGTTGCACGTCGGCGTGGGACGCCGGTGCCTCCGACGTCATGGCTTGGATGACTTCGATGATGCGGGTGCGGGTTTGCCTTGCGCTACCGGCCGCTCCAATGCGCGCAAGGCTTGCCGAAAAAAATCGAGATCCATCTGCTGACGGCCGACAAGCCGTTCGAGCTCGGCGATACGAGCATTTGCACGCGTCAGCGCAGACCTCTTATCGTCATAGGTTGCGGTAGCTTTGAGCTTCCGGGGGCCTGGCTTCGGTCCCGGCTTGCGGTTCAATCCATCGGGCCCCTGCGCCTTCCAGGCCTTGATCCAGTCGTGCAGGATCTTGCGCGATATCCCAAGCTCGCGCGCAACAGGCAGAACGCCTTCGCCTCGCTCGACGCGCTTGATCGCCTTCAGTTTGTAAGCCGTCGGAAACTGACGGTTCTTCCTTCTTGCTGCCACAGGTCATCCTCGGAATGCCTGTCACTGAGATTATCGTGTCTCACTTGAGGGGGGCAGTCCAG
>NZ_BSCT01000078.1 GCF_030159255.1 Bradyrhizobium sp. SSBR45G
CCCATAGGCGCTAAGATAGTTTTAGCATCATTTGATAGCGACGTTTTCTTCTCGGTGGCTCTCGGAGGTGACGGCGAAGGGGGGATTTTGAGCGGCGAAGGCGGGTGATGGTGGGCTGCGGGATGATGGCCTGTAACAACGAGGACATGAGTTGTCGCAGCAATCGCCAGCCGCCCGGACGCGTTAAGCGGCTTGGGCCGAGCGGGGAGAGTCCTCGAGTTCGTCGACGAGCGGCTCGAGCAGGAGAATGATGAGAAGATGTGCGAGGATGTGCGGTCTGGCGGACCGCTCGTCGGCTCCAGGCGGCCCCTTCAGGCCGATCACGCTCTTCAGCCGCTTGAAGCCCAGTTCGATCCGCCAGCGCAGGCGGTAGAGAGCGAGTACATCTTCCGTTGGGAAGTCATCTGGAGCAAGTGAGGTCATCAGGATGACCCAGTCGGCGGCTTCGAGTGTCTGCTTGGAGAGCGTATGACCTCCCTTCCTCGCGGCCAGCTTTGCCTTGCGTCGCGCTGCGGCGGCAGCGTCCTGGGGCTTCTTGATTGCAACCAGGCGCACCGCAAGAGGTGCGCCCCGCCTGGGCTTGATCCAAATCGGACGATCGATCAGACCGCGTTTTGCCGCTTTGCGCAGTTCGGCGACGAGGTCGAGCGCGCGGCCTGCACAATCCCGCCAGCGTGCGCCCTTCCAACCAGCCCGGATGACGAAGTCAGCACCAAGCCGGATCAGGTTGGCCATGCGCTCCGGCTGGAGATAGGCCCGATCGGCAATTCGGATCTCGCCTGGAACCGCCGGCACCCGATCCAGCGTCTCGCCTTCGTGCTGATCGGTCAGTTCGAAGTGGCCAAAACGCTCACGCGGAAGATCGAAGGCGCTGTGAATGCGAAAGACCTCGTTCTTGGTCTTTCCCTGCCGGCCCTTCTTCGGCACCGTGGTCGCATCAATGATGCGGATCAAACGACCTCGGCTCCTCTTTGGGGCAGCGGAGGCAAGGGCCTGCCCCACCAGCAGCGCCAACCAATCCCCGCACTGGCGCAAGCGATACAGCAGAGCCACGTTGGAGATATCGACCAAGCCGACCGACGTCGCCCAGGCCGCGGTCAACCGCAGTCCTTGCTCGCCAAGGCAATAGGCCAGGATCAAGCGCAGCAGATCGACTGCATTGCGGATCTCGCGCGGCCGCACGAAAGCTTTCGTCTCGCGCGCCGTATGGTCGAGAGCCTGTGGCCCGCCAAGCCGGGCCACCACGCTCGTCCAATCTTGGTTCACAAGCGCTTCACTTCTCATTCCATGTTGGAATCACAACTGATTCTTCGCCGCAAGTCTATTTTAGCGCCTATGGG
>NZ_BSCT01000079.1 GCF_030159255.1 Bradyrhizobium sp. SSBR45G
CCCACGGCTGTCCGGTTTAGAATGAGTGGACAAGGCGCATGGCGTGGATTCTTCTGCGGTCTTGAGCATCGCCAAATGTTCGAGACACGCGAGGAGGATCCCGCCATGCGCCACCATAATACTGTGTTTCACGCGCTTCAGAAGCTGGTTCCTTGGAGGGTTTTCGACCGGCTTGTGGAAACACATCAAGCGGACCGGCGCATGCGCCGGCTCAGTACTCGGAACCAGTTTTTGGCTCTCCTTTATGCGCAGCTGGCGCGGGCGGAGAGTCTGCGCAGCATTGAGGCCTTGTTCGAGAGCCACGCGGCGCGGCTCTACCACGTGGGCGCGAAGGAGATCTCGCGTTCGACCCTGGCCGATGCCAACGCAAAGCGCCCCCACGAAGTCTTCAGCGGGCTTCTGGCCAAGATGATGCAACGCTGCGACCGGAAGCTGGCGGGCGAAGTCGCAGATGCGGTCTATCTGGTCGATTCGACCAGATTTCCTCTGAATTCGCTCAGCGCCCACTGGGCCAAGTTCAGTAACGGCGTCAACTGCTTCAAGCTGCACATCGTCTATAATCCGGACACCGCCAATCCAGTCACCGCCGAGGTCACCGCGGGCAACGTCAACGACATCACCATGGCGAAGTCTCTTCCGATCTGTCCGGGAGCCACTTACGTGTTCGATCTTGGCTACTACGACTATGGCTGGTGGGCCGATCTCAATGAACAGGGATGCCGCCTCGTTACCCGGCTCAAGTCGAATACCAAGCTGAGAGACGTGGTTGAGCAGACGATCAAGAAGGACGGTTACGTTCTGTCCGATCGCATCGGCAAGCTACCTGCCAGACAGGCTGCGTCCCGAAAGAACCCTTTCCAGGATCCCGTCCGGGAGATCCGGGTCGCCACGGAAACCGGGAAAATCCTGCGTATCATCACCAACGATCTCGATGCATCAGCTGAAGAAATTGCGGATCTCTACAAGCGACGCTGGCAGATCGAGCTGTTCTTCCGCTGGGTCAAGCACATGCTGAAGATCCGTCACTTCCTCGGAACATCCGAGAATGCCATCCGCATCCAGATTGCCGTGGCACTGATCGCTCATTTGCTGCTGCGCGCCGCCCACAAGCTGCAGAGCAGCGTCGAGAGCCTACAGGCCTTTACCGGTCTGATCGCGCAGAACCTCATGCACCGCAGGCGCATCGACGCGCTGCTCGATCCTCCTCCACCGGTCGCCCGAGATGACCGCCAGTTGAGCCTCAGTATATGTTAAAAGCCTCAACCGGACAGCCGTGGG
>NZ_BSCT01000080.1 GCF_030159255.1 Bradyrhizobium sp. SSBR45G
TCGGCGGCTGAAGGCCTTGACCCCGTCCGCTCGCCGTCCTGTTGGCTTGGCATGCGCTCGGTCGTGGACCGAGCGCGGCATGGCGCTCGATCAACTCACCGCGGCGCGGGGCGGCTTGGGATTCCACTTCTCACCGCGGGCGATCATCGTGTTGAGGATGATGATCAGCTTGCGCATGCAGGCAATGAGCGCGACCTTAGGCTCTTTGCCCTTGGCAATCAGGCGTTCATAGTAGGTCTTGAGCACTGGATTGTGCTGCGTCGCTGCGCCAAGGCAGGGAGTGAACAGGGCGTTTCTCACCCAGCGTCGGCCCCCTTTGATGTGGCGCTCGCCGCGCCGCTTGCCACTATCATCGTCATAAGGGGCGACGCCGATCAGAGCCGCGGCGATCTCGTCACTCACCTTGCCGAGCTCAGGCGCTCCTGCAATGAGGATCGCGGAGGTCGTGCCGGCGAGGCCCGGCACACTCTCGATGATCTCGGCTCGCTCTGCAAACTCCGGTGTGGCCTTGACCTTGGCCGAGATCGCAGCCTCGAGCTTGGCAATTTGGGTAGCGAGGGTCTTCAACACGTTGGCATGGGCCTTCTGCGCCAGGCCGGATACAACATGTTCCTTCTGGCTCTGCAAACGCGTCTTCAGCTCCATCAGGTTCTTGCGTGTCTTCACCAGTCCCGCCAACTCCTCGCGGGCAGCATCGTAGGTCTGGCTCGGTGCGTCGTTGAACGTCTCGGCGAACCAAGCGATCATCTCCGCATCGATCGTGTCGTTCTTCGCGAGTCGACCAGCCGACAGGGCAAAGTTGCGAACCCGCTTGGGATCGACGATCCGCACCTCCACGCCGGCCTCGCGCAACACCTTGGCCCACTCTCGCTCATAGCCGCCGCTGGCCTCCATGACGGCCTTGTTCACCTGGTGCTTGCGAAGCCAAGTCACTAGCTGGCGGTAACCCTGCAGGCTGCTCGGGAACGTTTGCCGCAATCCGAGCCTGCGAATGCAGGCGTCCACCTTGTCCTTGGCCACATCGATGCCGACGACAACGCTGTCGTTTTGTGTCATCATCCACTCCCTTCCTTGCCTTGTATGGGCTCGAAGCCCTTGCAACTGTTCGGGTTG
>NZ_BSCT01000081.1 GCF_030159255.1 Bradyrhizobium sp. SSBR45G
AGTTGAGCCTCAGTATATGTTAAAAGCCTCAACCGGACAGCCGTGGGCTTGTCCCAGCCATGACGAAGGAACCCGATACGCGCGATAGGTAGAGCGCCATGGACGATAGCTTTGCTTCGTTGCCCGTCGGGTTACTTTGTCGCAACCCGACAGGCCTTGCACCGTCGGGCAAATCACTGGCACCTTCTTGCGCATCCCGGCCCACCAGGAGGGGCGCTTCGCGATCGTCACGAACGTGGGGCCGGTGATGCGATGGACGCGACGTGTTGCAGCGGATCCTTGATCTGCGGACGAACGGCATGGCGCGGACGGCGAAAGCGTGTGGTCCTGGCCTCCCGACGCTGAGGCCAAGCCGGTGGTGATGATGATCCGCCGGCGACGGGGGCAAGACAGCCGGTCCCCGGGGAGAGCACGTATAAGCGTTAACACCATCGCGCAGGGAAGGCCGGGATGATCCGGCTGATCCTGTGGTTCTGCCGCGTGCTTACTTGCTGCACGCGGACCATGGGTGTCGGTCGGCACCCGGCCTTCCCTGCGCCCTCCACTTCAGGAGGGACAAGGATCAAGCATCACTCGGGCCCCGTAGGCTGCGAGAACGGATAGTTATGTGCGAGATCGCGCGGCAACACACAATGTCGTCCCGGCGAACGCCGGGACCCATACGCCGCGGCGGGGGTGGCGCGGGCGATATGGCTGACACTTGAGTGACAAAATTCGGCCGGTGGTTATGGGTCCCGGGTCAAGCCCCATAGGCGCTAAAATAGACTTGCGGCGAAGAATCAGTTGTGATTCCAACATG
>NZ_BSCT01000082.1 GCF_030159255.1 Bradyrhizobium sp. SSBR45G
AAGGCACTTGATTGCTCTCATTATCAATGTCCACACACTCGGCAGAATGTTCACCGCCCTCACCCGTCCGTAAGGACAAGGCGTAGAGCAGCGCGGACACTGATTAGAAAGACCAGCTTGCTTCTTAAGATCGAACCGATCGCCGTGCGGTCAAGCGCAGCGAACAGAGTCATTTACAACAGACAGGATGCTTCACAGCTTCCAGCCTGCGCCGAAATGACCCGGAGATAGTGAAGGCGTCGGTGCAAAGTCGAAATGCGGACCGCTTGCGCGGTGGCACTTCATTGCACGACCCTACTCGGATCGATCTCCTCTTCACGATGTCAGATAACACGCAGCCTTCCCGATCCTGGTGAGGACCAGAAGGTGCGAAATGTTGTCTCGCGGACGAATGTTGATCACGCTATGGGCAGCAGCCCGTCTTCGTCAAGTGGCTTCGCCGGGCACCACGCTTCCGCCCTTCGGCTCCTGCGTAGATGTTCTAGCTGTCGTTCCCTTTGGCCGCGCCACGCGTAGCCCGAAGGGCGAAGCGTGGTGGAGCCTGTCGGGATCGAACCGACGACCTCATGCTTGCAAAGCACGCGCTCTCCCAGCTGAGCTAAGGCCCCATAACCGGAAGACGAATGCCAAGCAGCAGAATCGTCGATGAAAGCGATCGGAGCGCCCGTCTTCGCCAAGTGGCTTCGCCGGGCACCATGCTTCGCCCATCAGGCTCTGCATGGCTGCGCCATGCGTAGCCCAAAGGGCGAAGCATGGTGGGCCTGGGAAGA
>NZ_BSCT01000083.1 GCF_030159255.1 Bradyrhizobium sp. SSBR45G
AGGGCGTCAAGTTCGTTGTATTAGACCCGAAACCTAGTGATCTAGCCATGAGCAGGTTGAAGGTGAGGTAACACTCACTGGAGGACCGAACGGGTGCCTGTTGAAAAAGGCTCCGATGACTTGTGGTTAGGGGTGAAAGGCCAATCAAACTGGGAAATAGCTGGTTCTCCGCGAAAGATATTTAGGTATCGCCTCGGACGAATACCTCAGGGGGTAGAGCACTGGATGGGCTAGGGGGACTTACCGTCTTACCAAACCCAACCAAACTCCGAATACCTGAGAGTACTATCCGGGAGTCACACGGCGGGTGCTAACGTCCGTCGTGGAGAGGGAAACAACCCTGACCTACAGCTAAGGCCCCCAATTCGTGGCTAAGTGGGAAAGGATGTGGAAATCCCAAAACAACCAGGAGGTTGGCTTAGAAGCAGCCATCCTTTAAAGAAAGCGTAACAGCTCACTGGTCTAAATAAGGGTTTCTGCGCCGAAGATGTAACGGGGCTCAAGCCACGAGCCGAAGCTTAGGGTG